>NZ_JAGF01000001.1:2996821-4495232 GCF_000526515.1 Cellulomonas sp. KRMCY2 | reverse complement strand
TCCTCCAACGAGGCGAGGTCGTCGGGGGAGACCAGGACTGCGGGCCGGCTCACCGTTGCGCGTGATGACAAACCCGCTCGTGGGTGTCGTGCACGGATCCGACGATCGCGGACAGGTGGGCCTTGACGTTGGCCAGCGACGTAGTGGTCGTCATGACCCGAATTCTAGTCACCATTCCCGGCGCTGTACGGGGCAATCGGAGCCGACGCCCCTGCGAGGTCGCGGACGTACCAGTTGAGCTCGCCCCTCGCCGCCGCGTCGAGCCAAACGGAAGCCAGTCCTGAGAGCGACCGCGACGGACGCCGCATTGGCTGGCTCGGTGCGGATGATCGCCTCGCGAACACCGTGCCGGGTGGCCAAGAAGGTGCACATCAGCGCAACCCGCGGGGATGCCAGGCCACGGCCTCTGGCCTCGGGATAGAAGCCCGTAGGCGATGTTCGCTTGACCGGGCTCCAGCCCAGCGAGCTCGAGGTGCGCGTCCACCGTCCCCACGAGGCGCTCGGGGACCCCGGCGCAGATGCCGAACGTGATCGTCGGCCCGCCTGCCTGCCACGCGGCCATGCAAGCCCGGACATGCGCCTCGACCGTCTCGTGGGTGCCGGGTCCGCCGTTGAGCCAGCGAACGAGTTCCTCGTCCTCGCCGGCGAGGTGCTCGGCGATGTCCCCGAGGTCCAGGGGCCGGAGCACGACGACGCCGTCGGTGAGCCGGGTCAAGCCGTCCATGAACCCATCGTGCCGCCTGACGCGGCCGACGGACACGGACCGCGGTCGGATCGACCCGCCGCGGGTCATCGCGTGGGGCACCCAGTAGCGCCGCTTGGGTCTGCCGTCGGCGACGTCCGCCACGTTCTCCAGCATTCCGCCGCAGCGCTCGATGACCGTTGCTGAGCCGGGTTGTTGTTGTCGTCGCACATCACCAGCGCCGGGTCGATCCCGTGTTCGCGAGCCACGGCGGGCCCGGCGCCAAGGAGGGCCGTGGCGTATCCGCGCCTGCGGTACGCGGGGCGCACTCCGTAGCCGATGTGCCCGCCGACGCGCTCGAGCGACTCGGTCAACCGGTGACGCACCGACACGCGTCCCACGACCACGCCGTCGACGACGCCGTACAGGTCGGTCCACGGCACGATTCCCGGTGGGAGGTCCTCGCCGCGGCTCAGGCGTGTGATCCGGGCGAGGTATGCGTCCCACGCCTCTTCGGCGTCGAAGAAGGGGAGGAACGCGAAGTCCTCGGCCGCGAGTTCGGCGTGAGCCGCCCTGGCGCCGCCTGCGTCGTCGGCGCGCAGGGCACGCAGCTCGAGACTCACGGCGCCACTATGGCAGCCGGACTGGCCCGTGGTCCCCGTCATGTTGGATGAGCGGGTGGAGATCCGACCCTGCACGGACGAGGACCTCGACGCGCTCAGATCTCGCTGGCCGACGACGGGGAGGTCCACGAGGCGCACTACGCCCAGCACCGCGAAGGCCGGGCCACCTACCTGGTGGCGTAGCAGGGCGGGGAGCCGTTGGGCTCCTGCATGGTCCAGTGGGGGGGCTGCGTAGGCCGGTCCGCTCGGGCGGCGTTCCCCGGCGCCGTCGAGATCAACCACCTGCAGGTGCGTGCCGAGTCTCTTGGGCAAGGAGTCGGGGACCCTGCTGATGCAGGCCGCAGAGGCTCGCGTCGTCGGACGTGGGCGCAACCAGGTCGTCGTCGCGGTCGGTGACACCAACGGCGACGGCGAACAGCTCTACGTGCGCCTCGGCTACGCACGGACGGGGAGAGGGGGCACCCACCACATCACCGCCACCGTGGGTGACAGCGCAAGCCAGGGCGGCGTCGGCGACGTCATCCTGACGGTCCGGGGGTCGCCGAGCCGCCGGTGGAGGAGTCGCCGACCTGCGCCGTGCGCTACACCGTGCACGGGGACTGGCCGACCGGCTTCACCTCCCAGATCTGGATCCGGAACATCGGCACCGACCCCATCGACGGGTGGGACCTTGAGTGGGAGATGCCGGCCGGGCAATCCGTGGCACACCACTGGAGCTCCACCATGACCACGGAGGGCGCGACGGTCACGGCCACGAACCTGTCCTGGAACGCCGGTATCCTGGCGGGTCAGGAGATCACCATCGGGTTCGCCGGCGCCAAACCGTTCGGCGAGGCGGCTGCTGTTCCGACGTGGTTCCGGCTTAACGGGGGCGCATGCGAGTGACCAGTCGAGTGAGGGTCTGCGCGCTCGTCGTCGTGCTCGTGGCGTGCGTGGGCGCGCTGGGTGCCTGCGCGAACGACGAGGCCGGGGGGCGGATGCGGGCCTTCGACGACACCGGCTTTCCACCGGACGCGATCGAGGAGGGCTGGATGGTCGCGCTGCCGGCCTCCGACGCGGACCTGGGGACCTCCTCGGTGCGTACCCGGAGGGTGGCCACAGAGCCGACCGCAACGATCCAAGAGGCCGACGTCCTCGGGTCCGGAGGTGCGTGGCAACCGCTCGGCGCCCGGCGGGCGGTTCGACCTGCCCGTTGCTCCCGGTGAGTGGGCGGCCTGCTACTTGCCGAAGCCCGACGACGTCGGGCCGCACGGAGTTGCGGGCTGCAGCGTGCTGCAACTGGAGGAAGGGTCACGCGTCGAAGCAAGCTGGGGGGAGGAACGGGTTCTGGGCGGTGGTCGACTGACCGCCCAGGCGTGCGCAACGGCGTCCAGACGGGCGGCGGTCAGCGCGACCACGCCCCCAGGCGGTCATGTGTCGTACCGGCTCTGTCACTGTTCCAGGGAGGGTGCGGCGCGCGTCCTGGGTACTCGGCTCGCCCCCTCGGTCGCAACGGGTCTGAGGCCGTCAACGAACAGATCCCGTCGGACGCAACGGCATCCGACGGGATCCAACGGGTGGAGGTGGCGGGAATCGAACCTGTCTGGTGGCGTGTGGACGTGTTGGGTCGAGCCGGTGACCTGCGGTGACGTCGGAACGTGGAAGGTTCTGGGTGGTGCTCGAGGCGGGATCTGTTGACGGCGTCAACAGTGGCCCGGTCGCATGAGCCCTCGGTCGGCCTGGACCTTGTTGCACGACGATGCCACCTTCAGCCCTGATGTACTACAGTGAAGCACATGACACAGGTAGGGATTCGTGCGCTGAAGCAGAACGCCTCGGCCGTCGTCGCCCACGCCGTCCGCCGGGGAGACTGTCACGATCACCGATAGGGGACGCCCGGTGGCTCAGCTGACGGCGATCCCGTCGTCGCGCCTCCAGCAGCTGCTGAACGCCGGGGGCGCCCGCGCCCCGCGCGTCACACCATCGGGGAAGCTTCCGCCCCGAGGCGGGCCGAACCTGTCCCGACGAGCTCGCTGCGATGAGAGATGCCGAGAGGTACTAGCCGTGGCCCACTACCTCGACACCTCGGCGCTGGTGAAGCTCGTCGTCTCCGAGGCAGAGACGGCGGCCCTGCGGCGCGTGGCTGGCCGCGGCCGAACGTGAGCCGGTGTCCTGCGATCTCGCGAGGACCGAGTTGTTGCGCGCCGTGCGTCGCGCCGCCCCCGACCGCGTCGTGCAGGCACGGGCGGTACTCGACTCGATCACGCTCATGACGGTCACGACCGCGACCTTTGAGGAGGCGGCTCGTCTCGATCCGACGCTCCTGCGTAGCCCTCGACGCCGTCCACCTTGCGGCTGCCCTGAGCCTCGGTGACGACCTCGAAGGGATCGTCACCTACGACGACCGACTCGCCGAGGCCGCCCAGTCAACGGCGTCTCGGTCACATCCCCCTTCTAGGACTCCTCGCCAGAAACCGCCCAGAGATGCAGACCGGTCGCTTCGGAGGCCTGTGCCGTTTCGGCGGACCTCGTTGCTCGGTAGAACGGCCCCGCGGCATGGCGGACAGGGCGTCGTCGATCGTGCTCGCAGCGGCCGGACGCGGAGTCCATTGACGACCTTGCCGCCGGGCCCGACGGTCCCTGGCTACAAGGCCTCCGTCGACGAGCCGCCTGCAGACCTGGTTCACCGTCTGCCTCGGACTGACGGCGGCCCGTCGAGCGAGCTCGCCATCGTCGAGGGCTCGTGTTGCTTGCGAAAGGGCGCTCAGAACCCGTTCGCGGTTCGTCGTCATTGAGCATTCCGTCTCGCTCCGAGCGGTCGACGTGGTGCGGATCAGCCGCGGGGCGAGCACCTCGACCAGCTGCCCGACTGTCGGGGAGCCGCTGACCCCGGCAGGGGTGCGATACAGCCGGCACGACAGCCCACCGGCGCGCCAGGCTCGGCGAACGGGTCTTCCCCGTCCACCAGGACCGACGGCGAGCCGTGGAAGCCCCACGACTCGGCCGCGTCGGCGGTGGTAACCAGGACTCGCTCCACGTCCGTGGTGTTGCCCACGGCGGCAAGAGCCTCGCGCAGCCGCGCGTCGGCCACCTGCCAGCTGGGGCACTCGTCGAAGTACAGGAGCTGGATCCTCATCGACCCATCCTGTTCCACCGGGGCCAGGTGCGATTCCGGGCCGTGCGGCGCGCCGAGCGGTTCGTCAAGCATCGAGGTCGATTGCCTTGGGCTGAAGTCCCAGCCCAGCCATGCGCGGCCTGCCGCAGAGAGCGTGCCAGGGCATGGGCGCTCACGTGCGAATCGAGGGAACAGCCGGACACACGAAGGCCGCGACCCGTGGTGAGCGGTGTGGCGGCCTTGATGTCACCTGACCCGCGCGAACGCGGGGCAGGACGGTGGAGGTGGCGGGAATCGAACCTGTCGTGAGGCGCCGGGACGTCTAGCCTCGTGCGGCTGACCTGCGGGAACGCTGGAGGACGTCGCCGTCCCGTCGGCTCAGATTGGCCGGACGTACCGACGCATCAACGCGCGGGCCGGCTATCGACGGGTCGCGGCCTCGAGGAGGTCGGCCACGAGAGCGATCCTCGTCGCGTCCGATCTCGAGGCCACCCGCAGCGCGGATCAGTCTGAGAGTCCGGCCGACCTGCTCGACGAACCATCGATGTGCGTGGAGCGCGGCGTCCGCGGCGATCACTGGATCGCACCCCGCCAGCTGCGCCAGGGCGACATCCCTTGCCACCGGGTCGAGCAGGATCGTGGACGATGTTCCAGCAGGTCGGTGCCTTCCTTCGCCGTCGACCGCAGCAATACCGCCTGGAGGCTTCATCGCCACGAGGGGTCCCGGCTCGGCGACGCGCGCTACGGCGCTGACGGTCGACTGCCGATCGGAGCCGAGGACGTCGATGCGCAGCTCGGTCGCAGTCCGGAACGCCCAGGCGTGAGCCATCTCGTACAGGCGGTCGGTCGGGTCCTCGATGTCGGGGGAGTCCGGCGCGTCGATCACGTCGATGACGTCCACCCGCACCGGGCCGCTCGGCGTGATCACATTCGCTGCGGCGGGCTCGACCGCCTCCGCGCCGGGTGAGGCGCGGAGCAGCTCCAGGAGGGACGGTGTGCGTGCCGCGGACGGTCCAGGGTGTCGAGGTCGCCCGTTGATCGATGGTCCCGGTAACTGAGCGTGTCCAGGTCCGACGTCGCGCGATAGGCCCTGTGCACCCGGCACAGGACGGCGATGCCGCCACGACGGTTGGTGTCTCCCCGGAGATGTCGGCCACAACGCTGATGGCCTCGACGAGGCGACGCGTCTCGTCGCCGACCAGCAGGACATGCGGCGTCTCGGCGCTACCAGACACGAGCCCACCCTTCCGGCGGATCCCAGGTGTTGAGGATCTCTCGACCGCGGCCGACGTCCTGAGCGAGGTCGAGTGCGACGAACAGCGGCGCGGCGAGCGGTCGTTCCTCAAGGGACCGTCTCGCGGCGTCGACTCGGCGCTCGCAGACCTCGGGAACCGGCGCCACTCGCACGGTGGCACGGGCCTCACCCGGGGTTGAGGCGATGCCCAGGAGCGTGCGGGCGCGCCTGAGGATCGCGTCCGTGGGGACGAAGTAGTCGGCGGGCTGGTCGGCGCGGGCGGCGACGGGCGCGCCATACACCGCCGCCGCCAGCGTGTCCGTCAGCGCCCAGCCGACAGTGCCCTCGACGTCGTCGAAGCCCAGCTGGAGCGCCTCGTTGACAGGCCCCCTCCCGGCTCGGGTGCGCCGGCCAGGCTCACGCGCTTGCCGGGCCACACGTCCGCAACGCTCCAGAACAGTTCCGACGTCGGCCGGTTGGTCGCTCCCTCGACGAGGGAGTCGTCCTTGAGCGCCTTGAGAACCTCCGACACGGTGCTCGGCGAGCGGCCAAGTCGACGAGCCAGGCCACGGACGGTGTGCTCGTCGGTGGGGCTGGACAGCATGGCGCACGCCACCGCGAGGCCGGCGGGCGCTGCGAGCGGATCGCGGGGGCCCGGACGCTCCCACGCGGACGGCACCTGCGCATGCACCAGGATCCCGGGACCCTGGACGTGCAGGGTCCCTCGAAGGTCCAGCCAGCCCCAACCCGCTTCCTGGAGAGCTTGGCGTGCCTCCTTGCCGATCCTGTCCGCGACGACAACGCGCACCACGGACGGGTCCTCTTGCTGACGGAACGCCGGGTTGGCCCGGACCGCGTGCTCGGGGAACACCGCCCAGCGCTTGACCTGCACCGCGACGCGGGTCGTCCCCAGGACAAGGACCAGATCAGCCGAACGGTCACCCGGCTCGGGGCGCGCGGTCAGCGCCCCTGCCGCCTCGAGGGCCTCCTCCAGGAGCGAGATCGCCTCGTCTGCTCGGCTGTCCACGGGTCAAGCATACGAGAAGTGTTCGGTGTTCGGGAAGCCCCGAACACCGAACGCACCTCGGCGGTGTGGGCAGTGCGTGCCGACTGAACCCGGTTCGCGGCAACGCGTGGTCTTCGTCCTTGGCATGCTGGACGGTCCCGCCCGCTCCGCCCCGCGCTCCGTTGGCATGTTGTTGACGCCGTCAACGGTGGGCTCTCCGGCGCTGTCAGTGGTAGACGTCGCGGCGGCTCACAGCCTCACACCGCACCGCTACACCACTCCCCAGGACTTGACCCTCACCGAGCTACCGGTACACCACTCTGGCGGACTCCACTGCGAGGGCGGGGTGACGGGGAAAGGGGGCTGGAGTGGCTTCGGCGTTGAACGCGTCAACGGGCGTGGGCGACCTCGGAGTCGGGACTCCGTCCCGACTCGGCCGTTCTAGTCGGTCCGGTCGTTGCAGCATCGACGCGGTCAACAGCGCGCTGAAGCGGCAGGGGTCGTGGGTGATGCGAGGCGGTCGAGATGTGCCTGCCCGGCGCAGGACCGCAGGTTCCCGGCATACCGGGCCGTTGTGCCCGCCCGTCGAGCGAGTTGGTCATCGTCGAGCGGGAGTGACCAGCCTTGCGGCCGATCACAACGTGGGGTCTTCCCCGGAGTCGTCAAGGTGCTGGTCAGCGATCTATTCGAGTAGTCCTGCAGGACCCCGTCACAGGCCGGCGCCGAAATTCTCGCAGGGCCTCACGCGGGCATGCGCCGACGAGGACCTCGAGTCGCGCGACCGGTCAGTGCTGAGCACGTGGGTGAACCCTGCGCTGCCGCGGGTCAGCGCTGGCCCGTTCGGGCCAGTGACCCGTCGGGCAGAGATGGCCGGTTCTGCCGACGCGGGGACCTGCCCCTGGAACCGAGAGTTGCTCCAGGAGCTCCGCAAGCGGCGGAGCCCAGGACAGAAGGAGATCGACATGCCGTTCATCCAGGTCAAGGTCATCGAGAACGTCTTCACCGACGACCAGAAGCAGCAGATCGTCCGGAGCCTCACCGACGCCATGGTGGGCATCGAAGGCGAGAACATGCGTCCGGTCACGTGGTGCGTGGTCGAGGAGGTCCGGAGCGGCAGCTGGGGGATCGCCGGCAACCCACTCACCACCGCGGACGTCAAGGCCCTGGCGGCGGGCGTGGGCGTTTGACCCGTCCACCCCTCGCCGTGCCGGATCGGGCGGGCGCCTCGGGCGCCCGCCCGCCTGGTGTGGGGACGACCATACTGAGGAATGACTTCCATGGTGTCGGCGCAGTCAGCACTCGACGCGGGTTCGTGGCACCTCGCCCGGACCGCGTTCCGGGCTGTCGCCGAGGAGACCGAGGATCCTCTCGCCTACGAGGGGTTGGCCCAGGTCGCCTGGTGGCTCGACGACGGTGACGCGTGCGTGGGAGCACGCGAGACGGCGTACCGACGTCATCGGGAGCTCGGCGACTCGCTCGGTGCGGCGCGGGCCGCCACCGCCCTCGCGTGGGACTCCCTGCTCTTCGGTCACGGTGAGTCCGTTGCCCTCGGCTGGTGGGGGCGGGCGGGGGCGCTCCTCGAGGAGCTCGACGAGTCGGCCGAGCACGGCTGGCACGCAGTCCGGGAGGCCGAGCTCGCCATAGAGGTCGGCCACGACCCCGTCCGCGCGTTGCTGGCCGGAGAGCGAGCGTCGGCCGTCGCGAGACGGCTCGGCCTGGGAGACCTCGAGGTCGTCGGTCTGGCCCTGCAGGGTCTTGCCATGACGTGCGCCGGAGACATCCAGGGGGGCATGGCGCGCCTGGATGCCTCGGTGGCCGCGGCGACGTCGGGTGACGTGCCGGACCCGATGTGGATGGGGAAGGTCTGCTGCTGGCTCATCGTGGCCTGCAACCAGAACAAGGACGTGACGCGAGCGGCGGACTGGTGCCGCCGGGTGGAGGCCATCTGCACCGAACGTGACCTCGCACCCCTCTTCAACGTGTGCCGCATCCAGTATGCGTCGGTACAGGTGGCGCGAGGGTCGTGGCGTGAGGCCGAACAGGAGCTGACCGGGGTTCTCGACCGGCTCTCGGCGTCGCGCCGCGCTTCCCGGCTCGAAGCGGTGGTGCAACTGGGCGAGCTGCGGCGCCGCCAGGGTCGGCTCGACGAGGCAGAGGCCCTCTTCGCGCAGGCCGAGTTCCACCCGGCCGCGATCGCGGGGCGCGCGCGGATGCAGATGTCCGGCGGCGACCCGGCGGCCGCCTGGACGACGATCCGGGGCCTCCTGGAGTGGCTGCCGAAGGACAGTCGCCTGGCCCGCGCAGACGTGCTCCTGCCCGCCGTTCTCGTCGCGCAGGCCGCCGGCCACGAAGATGCCGCGCGGCTCCTCGCGGCCGAGTTGCGCCAGACGGCGGAGCTGACCGGCACCCCCTCGCTGATGGCCACCGCCTCGGCGGCTGATGCCGCCGTGGCACCACCGGATGCCGCTGTTTCCCTGCTGACCGAGGCGGTGCGGAGGTTCAGCGCCGCGGACCTGCGCTTCGACGAGGCCCACACCCGGCTCGCTCTCGCGGAGGCGCTTCTCGCGACGGGCGATCGGTCCGCGGCCCGGCGTCATCTCGCGCTCGCGACGGAGGTCCTGGACGAGCTGTCCGCCGGCGACGACCTGGCGCGTGCCCGTCGGCTAGCTGATGCCGCCGGCATGCCGGCGGGTGGTCCGCTCTCGGCCCGGGAGCGCGAGGTGCTGCGGCTGGTGTCGCAGGGGATGAGCAACCACGAGATCGCGGCGTCGCTCGTCCTCAGCGAGCACACGGTGCACCGTCACGTCGCCAACATCCTCACCAAGCTCGGCCAGACCTCACGCACCGGTGCCGCCTCGTATGCCATCCAGGCAGGTCTGTTCTGACGCGCCGGTCGCGCTGTGCGGGACGCTCCGGGGCCGCCCGTGCAGCGGTGATTGGTCTGGCCGACTACGCCGCGCACCCGCTCCACCAGCAGACCGGACCGACCACCAGCTCGGATTCACCATGCTCACCTTCACTTCGCGATCATGCGTGGGTGTGTGGCGCGCCCGAAGACCAGACAACGTCTCCTGGGCCGGTGGTGCAGAGACACGAAGGCCGCCGTCCATGGCGAGTGGACGACGGCCTTGATGTCACCTGACCCGCGCGAACGCAGGCACAGGACGGTGGAGGTGACGGGAGTCGAACCTGCCGGAGGGGGTCGTGACGTCACAGGTCACGGCGGTGACCTGCGGTGATGCCGGGACGGCTCGGGTTCTGGCGGGTCTGGTTGGCTGGGCTCGTTGACGCCGTCAACGGTGCGTTCTCCGGCGTTGTCAGTGGTAGACGTCGCGGCGGTGGTCGACGGTCATGATGGTGACGGTGGTTGTCTCGTCGTCGATGGCGTAGATGACTCTGTACTGGCCGCGGCGAGCTGACCAGTACCCGGCAAGCTCTCGCGCCAGGCGCTTGCCGACCCGTTGCGGGTTCTCGGAGAGTGCTCCGTTGGCGAGCTCCCAGACGGCTGTGGCGACGGACTCCGGCAGGGTGTTCTCGATCGCGCGCCGCGCCGGTGACGCCCAGCGGATGCGGTAGGTCACGCGCGATGCAGCGCAGGCAGCTCGACGGTCTCGCCGGCGTCGATCTCAGCCCTGGCCCGTGCGACCTGTGCCATCAGCGCCTTGTCGGACAGGATGTCCAGGGTCTCCTCCAACGAGGCGAGGTCGTCGGGGGAGACCAGGACTGCGGCCGGCTCACCGTTGCGCGTGATGACAACCCGCTCGTGGGTGTCGTGCACGGATCCGACGATCGCGGACAGGTGGGCCTTGACGTTGGCCAGCGACGTAGTGGTCGTCATGACCCGAATTCTAGTCACCATTCCCGGCGCTGTACGGGGCAATCGGAGCCGACGCCCCTGCGAGGTCGCGGACGTACCAGTTGAGCTCGCCCTCGCCGCCGCGTCGAGCCAAACGGAAGCCAGTCCTGAGAGCGACCGCGACGGACGCCGCATTGGCTGGCTCGGTGCGGATGATCGCCTCGCGAACACCGTGCCGGGTGGCCAAGAAGGTGCACATCAGCGCAACCGCGCGGGATGCCAGGCCACGGCCTCTGGCCTCGGGATAGAGCCCGTAGGCGATGTTCGCTTGACCGGGCTCCAGCCCAGCGAGCTCGAGGTGCGCGTCCACCGTCCCCACGAGGCGCTCGGGGACCCCGGCGCAGATGCCGAACGTGATCGTCGGCCCGCCTGCCTGCCACGCGGCCATGCAAGCCCGGACATGCGCCTCGACCGTCTCGTGGGTGCCGGGTCCGCCGTTGAGCCAGCGAACGAGTTCCTCGTCCTCGCCGGCGAGGTGCTCGGCGATGTCCCCGAGGTCCAGGGGCCGGAGCACGACGACGCCGTCGGTGAGCCGGGTCAAGCCGTCCATGAACCCATCGTGCCGCCTGACGCGGCCGACGCACCGGACCGCGGTCGGATCGACCCGCCGCGGGTCATCGCGTGGGCACCCAGTAGCGCCGCTTGGGTCTGCCGTCGGCGACGTCCGCCACGTTCTCCAGCATTCCGCCGCAGCGCTCGATGACCGTTGCTGAGCCGGTGTTGTTGTCGTCGCACATCACCAGCGCCGGGTCGATCCCGTGTTCGCGAGCCACGGCGGGCCCGGCGCCAAGGAGGGCCGTGGCGTATCCGCGCCTGCGGTACGCGGGGCGCACTCCGTAGCCGATGTGCCCGCCGACGCGCTCGAGCGACTCGGTCAACCGGTGACGCACCGACACGCGTCCCACGACCACGCCGTCGACGACGCCGTACAGGTCGGTCCACGGCACGATTCCCGGTGGGAGGTCCTCGCCGCGGCTCAGGCGTGTGATCCGGGCGAGGTATGCGTCCCACGCCTCTTCGGCGTCGAAGAAGGGGAGGAACGCGAAGTCCTCGGCCGCGAGTTCGGCGTGAGCCGCCCTGGCGCCGCCTGCGTCGTCGGCGCGCAGGGCACGCAGCTCGAGACTCACGGCGCCACTATGGCAGCCGGACTGGCCCGTGGTCCCCGTCATGTTGGATGAGCGGGTGGAGATCCGACCCTGCACGGACGAGGACCTCGACGCGCTCAGATCTCGCTGGCCGACGACGGGGGAGGTCCACGAGGCGCACTACGCCCAGCACCGCGAAGGCCGGGCCACCTACCTGGTGGCGTAGCAGGGCGGGGAGCCGTTGGGCTCCTGCATGGTCCAGTGGGGCGGCTGCGTAGGCCGGTCCGCTCGGGCGGCGTTCCCCGGCGCCGTCGAGATCAACCACCTGCAGGTGCGTGCCGAGTCTCTTGGGCAAGGAGTCGGGACCCTGCTGATGCAGGCCGCAGAGGCTCGCGTCGTCGGACGTGGGCGCAACCAGGTCGTCGTCGCGGTCGGTGACACCAACGGCGACGGCGAACAGCTCTACGTGCGCCTCGGCTACGCACGGACGGGGAGAGGGCACCCACCACATCACCGCCACCGTGGGTGACAGCGCAAGCCAGGCGGCGTCGGCGACGTCATCCTGACGGTCCGGCGGGTCGCCGAGCCGCCGGTGGAGGAGTCGCCGACCTGCGCCGTGCGCTACACCGTGCACGGGGACTGGCCGACCGGCTTCACCTCCCAGATCTGGATCCGGAACATCGGCACCGACCCCATCGACGGGTGGGACCTTGAGTGGGAGATGCCGGCCGGGCAATCCGTGGCACACCACTGGAGCTCCACCATGACCACGGAGGGCGCGACGGTCACGGCCACGAACCTGTCCTGGAACGCCGGTATCCTGGCGGGTCAGGAGATCACCATCGGGTTCGCCGGCGCCAAACCGTTCGGCGAGGCGGCTGCTGTTCCGACGTGGTTCCGGCTTAACGGGGGCGCATGCGAGTGACCAGTCGAGTGAGGGTCTGCGCGCTCGTCGTCGTGCTCGTGGCGTGCGTGGGCGCGCTGGGTGCCTGCGCGAACGACGAGGCCGGGGGCCGGATGCGGGCCTTCGACGACACCGGCTTTCCACCGGACGCGATCGAGGAGGGCTGGATGGTCGCGCTGCCGGCCTCCGACGCGACCTGGGACCTCCTCGGTGCGTACCCGGAGGGTGGCCACAGAGCCGACCGCAACGATCCAAGAGGCCGACGTCCTCGGGTCCGGAGGTGCGTGGCAACCGCTCGGCGCCCGGCGGGCGGTTCGACCTGCCCGTTGCTCCCGGTGAGTGGGCGGCCTGCTACTTGCCGAAGCCCGACGACGTCGGGCCGCACGGAGTTGCGGGCTGCAGCGTGCTGCAACTGGAGGAAGGGTCACGCGTCGAAGCAAGCTGGGGGGGAGAACGGGTTCTGGGCGGTGGTCGACTGACCGCCCAGGCGTGCGCAACGGCGTCCAGACGGGCGGCGGTCAGCGCGACCACGCCCCCAGGCGGTCATGTGTCGTACCGGCTCTGTCACTGTTCCAGGGAGGGTGCGGCGCGCGTCCTGGGTACTCGGCTCGCCCTCGGGTCGCAACGGGTCTGAGGCCGTCAACGAACAGATCCCGTCGGACGCAACGGCATCCGACGGGATCCAACGGGTGGAGGTGGCGGGAATCGAACCTGTCTGGTGGCGTGTGGACGTGTTGGGTCGAGCCGGTGACCTGCGGTGACGTCGGAACGTGGAAGGTTCTGGGTGGTGCTCGAGGCGGGATCTGTTGACGGCGTCAACAGTGGCCCGGTCGCATGAGCCCTCGGTCGGCCTGGACCTTGTTGCACGACGATGCCACCTTCAGCCCTGATGTACTACAGTGAAGCACATGACACAGGTAGGGATTCGTGCGCTGAAGCAGAACGCCTCGGCCGTCGTCGCCCACGCCGTCGCCGGGGAGACTGTCACGATCACCGATAGGGGACGCCCGGTGGCTCAGCTGACGGCGATCCCGTCGTCGCGCCTCCAGCAGCTGCTGAACGCGGGGGGCGCCCGCGCCGCGCGTCACACCATCGGGGAACTTCCCGCCCCCGAGGCGGGGCCGAACCTGTCCCACGAGCTCGCTGCGATGAGAGATGCCGAGAGGTACTAGCCGTGGCCCACTACCTCGACACCTCGGCGCTGGTGAAGCTCGTCGTCTCCGAGGCAGAGACGGCGGCCCTGCGCGCGTGGCTGGCCGCGGCCGAACGTGAGCCGGTGTCCTGCGATCTCGCGAGGACCGAGTTGTTGCGCGCCGTGCGTCGCGCCGCCCCCGACCGCGTCGTGCAGGCACGGGCGGTACTCGACTCGATCACGCTCATGACGGTCACGACCGCGACCTTTGAGGAGGCGGGCCGTCTCGATCCGACGCTCCTGCGTAGCCTCGACGCCGTCCACCTTGCGGCGGCCCTGAGCCTCGGTGACGACCTCGAAGGGATCGTCACCTACGACGACCGACTCGCCGAGGCCGCCCAGTCCAACGGCGTCTCGGTCACATCCCCCTTCTAGGACTCCTCGCAGAACCGCCCAGAGATGCAGACCGGTCGCTTCGGAGGCCCTGTGCCGTTCGGCGACTCGTTGCTCGGTAGAACGGCCCGGCGGCATGGCGGACAGGGCGTCGTCGATCGTGCTCGCAGCGGGCCGGACGCGGAGTCCATTGACGACCTTGCCGCCGGGCCCGACGGTCCTGGCTACAAGGCCTCCGTCGACGAGCCGCCTGCAGACCTGGTTCACCGTCTGCCTCGGACTGACGGCGGCCCGTCGAGCGAGCTCGCCATCGTCGAGGGCTCGTGTTGCTTGCGAAAGGACGCTCAGAACCCGTTCGCGGTTCGTCGTCATTGAGCATGCCGTCTCGCTCCGAGCGGTCGACGTGGTGCGGATCAGCCGCGGGCGAGCACCTCGACCAGCTGCCCGACTGTCGGGGAGCCGCTGACCCCGGCAGGGGTGCGATACAGCCGGCACGACAAGCCCACCGGCGCGCCAGGCTCGGCGAACGGGTCTTCCCCGTCCACCAGGACCGACGGCGAGCCGTGGAAGCCCCACGACTCGGCCGCCTCGGCGGTGGTAACCAGGACTCGCTCCACGTCCGTGGTGTTGCCCACGGCGGCAAGAGCCTCGCGCAGCCGCGCGTCGGCCACCTGCCAGCTGGGGCACTCGTCGAAGTACAGGAGCTGGATCCTCATCGACCCATCCTGCTCCACCGGGGCCAGGTGCGATTCCCGGGCCGTGCGGCGCGCCGAGCGGTTCGTCAAGCATCGAGGTCGATTGCCTTGGGCTGAAGTCCCAGCCCAGCCATGGTGCGGCCTGCCGCAGAGAGCGTGCCAGGGCATGGGCGCTCACGTGCGAATCGAGGGAACAGCCGGACACACGAAGGCCGCGACCCGTGGTGAGCGGTGTGGCGGCCTTGATGTCGCCTGACCCGCGCGAACGCGAGCACAGGACAGTGGAGGTGGCGGGAATCGAACCTTTCGGGAGCTGTTGGGACCGGGAGGTGCACGGTGCTGACGTGCGGGAACGCCTCGGAAGCGCTGGCTCATGGCGGCCCGGATTGGGCGGGTGTGTTGACGGCGTCAACCTGTCGAGGTGATCTTGGAGTGGTCGTGTGCTGGCGCCGCTGCTGTACTCCACCCGGTGCGGTATGGACTGAGCCGTCAACGTCCAACCATCGAGGTCCCCGAAGTGGGAGTCTTGCCTCGTTCCTTGGCGGACAGAATTCAGGATCCGACTTGGTCGATGGGGGTTCCGCTGTACGCGCTCCGGGGAGGCCAGATGCGGTTCGCAACGGTTCAGCTTGGACAGGTTGTCCTCCACCAGGTTTCGGGCAGAAACTCACCGGGGGCGGGTCTTGTCCTGAGCGATGTGGCATCGGAGCTCCGCGATGGCCAGAGGGAGTACATCCAGAGCAGGATCCGGCGCGCGCTTGCCCAGTACGCTCGCCCGATTCTCGAGGAAGGCCCTCCTCAACCAGTGCCGGCGGCAGCTCAGGCGATTCTGGCCGCGCCCGGCAGCCTCGTCCCGGCGTCGCAACGGATCGCCGAACACCTCCAGCAAGTACAGCCGGGTATCAGTCCCGGCGGGATCATCGTTGTGGCAGCCTCGACCTTTGGCGCCCAACATGCGGTGATCATCGCGAAGCTGGAGCACGAACTGGGGGTACGCGCGCAGCAGACGGTGCTGGCCGACGGGAGCCGTACCTTTGATGTACAGCTCCTTCATGACCTCCTCTTCACGGAGGGTTCGCGCGTCTTCAAGGTGGCACTTCTTCTGGACGGCCCGACGGACGCCCCGATGAGTGGTTTCATCGTTGACAATCAGGCCGCTGGATTTGGCGTTGCTCAGTACTTCCTCTTTGACTTCCTCGGGTGCACGCTCGCCGAGAGGGCCGATCGCCTGACCGAGAAGTTCCATACAGCAGCTGAGTCGTGGTTGAACCAGCAGGCCGATCCTCAGAAGCGAGGGAGGTACGCGATTGCGCTCATTGCTGAAATGCAGAGCCCCCACCGGGTCCTGTCATCAAGTGACTTTGCCCAGCGGTACATTGCACCGGATGAGCAAGACGACTTTGTGCTGTCACTAGAGAGCCAGGGCGTCTCGCCTCAGCCGTTCACAAAAGACACAACCTTGGTGGAGAATCGACTTAGCCAGGTTCGGATCGACACGGACTCTGGGATAATTGTCTCTGCACCGACTGAAGCATACGAGGACGGTCGGCTCGTGCTTGGAGACTCCATCGACGACGGTGCGACGATTGTGGTGCGCGACAGAATTCGCCAGGTGACAGGGAGAGGACGTCGGCCGCGCGCCTCAAGCAGGGGCGAGAATGGGGCGGCCGATGAGTGAGCCTAGGCCAGGCGACATCGAGGCCGTCGTGGCCCGGTATGTGTCTGAGCACGCGACATACGAGAAGATCGCACAGCTGGTCGGTTCCGAAGTGCAGGGTCTACTTGACGCGGGCGCCATGAAGTGCAGGATTGACCATCGCGCCAAGGATGTTCGCTCGTTCCACAAGAAGATCGTCGACAAGGCCTATAGCGACCCATGGGAGCAGATAACCGACAAGGCGGGTGTGCGAGTGATTGTCGAGGCGCCGCGGGACGTGGACGACGCCTGTCGAATAATCGCTTCCGGATTGGGAGAACGAGTAATTCGTTGTGAGGACAAACGGCACATCGGATCGCCGGACCGGCTTGGATACAGCGGGGTTCACCTTCAGGTCTCGCTCGTTCTCGATGGAGCAGTGCGCGAGTGCGAGATTCAAATGAGGACAGCATCCCAGGACCTGTGGTCAGTCATGTCGCACAGATGGTTGTACAAGCCAGTGGTCGAGCTTCCTGATGAGATGCAGCACGCGGCTTACCGTCTCGGCGCCCTAGTGGAGATATTTGATGAGGAGGTCCAGCGGCTGGCCGACCGCGAACGTGAGGCACGCGCGGATCCTGTACAGCAACTGATTGCGATTGCGGAGTCGGCCTACCTTACGGTGGCGCATTCGCCCTCTGATCGCAGCGTCTCAAGATGGTTTGTCGAACCGCTTCTGCCAGCATTTACGGACGAAGAGTTGTCGCAGTATGGCGACCTCATGGACGCGTTCGTGCTGAGCGAGCGCGAGACCCTCAGGATCCTCTTCGCTGAGTATGGCCCGCACGGTGCCCTCGCTTACCTGCCGCAGTTTCTGCTCTTCGGCCAGGCTGAGAGCGTCCTGCTGCTCGAGCGACTCTCTAGTCATCCTCGTCGGCTGTTGAGCTGCTGGAGGGATGCCGGGCTGCCTATGCCGTATCTCCAGGCGCTTGCGGACGCCGCTGCAATCGACTTGCCCGACTGATTGGGATCGTGCCGCAACGTCGATCCGGGTCGCGTTCCTCTGGAATGCGGCCCGGATCGGCCCGTTGACGATCTATCGCGTCGCCCTGTTTGCTCCTGGTGAGTGGCAGCCGCCCTTCATGTCGACTTCAGCAGAGCCTCGTACTCTTCCTGGGCGTGGAGGTCGACATCGAGATAGTTCGAAGGCCGGAGACGCACGTACACCTTAAACATCTCGTCTCGGAAGCGAACCATACCGCGAGACTGGAAGACGGGCTGGTATAGCGGGGCACCGTAGATGAGACTACACAGTTGCCCCTTGTGCATCGAGGGATTCCCAACGCCTTGACGCCGCGCCATGGGGTAGATTACTGCGGTGGGGATGTCTGTGGCATCCCATAGTGCCATTATGCGGAGGGTCATCTCGCGCTGCGGAGAGTCACGGACGGCGGACTGGTACTGATCGGCGTATTTCTGTGCGAACTTCGTTTCTATTAGCGACTGTAGGGCCCCAGAGATGTCCGCGCTAAGGACCTCGTCGCGGCCTTCGTCGACTACGCTAACCAATGCCGATTGACCGAGCACGTGGATGAACCAAGGGAAGCCTGCCGAGAGTCTTGCGAGGCGCGTGCGGGACCTTGGGCTAAACGTCACGGCAATGTCGGTGTGCCGTAGGAACGTTTGAGCCTGGTCGATGATTGTCACGAGTTCCACCGGGGACATCTGTTGCACTGCGACGGGAGCGAGTTGCCGACTGAGTGACTCGTGGTCGGCGAGGAGTTCCGAGTGGCTCCCGGCGATGCCCACCAACATGAACTTGAGAGTTGGCGATGAACTCGCCTTCAGGAAGCTCGCTAGGCCCGTTGTATTCGCAATCCTATCGACTTCGTCGATGACAAGTAGTACAGGGTGCTGATATGTGGTTGACACGAGGTCGGCCAGGCGTACGAGCTTCTCTTCGAGATTCAGGTCTTCGTAGCTCTCGCGTGTCACTACCGTTCGGTAGTCTTGGCTATTCTCGAACTCGAATAGCTTAATCGATGCTTTGAATCGCGTTGTGCGCTCGCCGTGCACAGACTCCGTCGCCCTGGTCGCGTCTTCTACATCTCCTGCGCCTTCGACGGCATTTATGATTAGTTGTAGAAGGTCGCTTAGCGAGGCTGTCGTACTTGTGCACCTCACAAGGAAGACGATCCAACGCTCGTCATCTGCAAAAGCGAGCTTGGATAGTGCAAGATGATCCAGGAGTTCCGTATCGCCCTGAGCGATTCGGATCATCTGGCGCGCGAGGCTCGACTTCCCGAGCCCCCTATGTCCATAGATCAGAGGAACAGATCCGTCCACGCGAAGGGTGTCTGCCAGTTCCTGGACCTCGGCCCGACGTCCTGAGAACCGTGCAGGCTCGTCGATTTCGGTCGCCGGCAGGAAAGCGTTGAGCAGTGCCGTCCGGTTCATTCGGACCCTTCCGTCGTGTGGCTAGTTCGGAACGGCAGGCGTCTTCGCTGCTCAGCGTTGTCAGCCAGACTGCGGGCAACGGGTTTGTGGACGCCAGCGGTCTTGGGGGTCCCTTCCCGGTTCCAGGGTATCTGGTGGCGACCGACGTGATCGAGGGGATGGTCGGTGCGCTGGCCCGCAACGTCACATCCACCGGATGCGGAGCAGGTACCGTCGCGCGTCACGGCTGCGTGCCGGGCGAGTGCGAGACCGACGTCATTTTCAGAGGCCTCGGGAGAGGTGGCAAGTGCGGTTGCCGCGAGTGCCAGAAGTGTCACGGGCCCTTCGCCTCTGCTTGGACAACGGGAGTTTCCGCTGGCGCGCCGAGGGAGTCGACGGGTGTGTGCCGGGCCCGGACGGCACCTCACACGGTAGGAGTCTGGGCCGCTGATAGTTCTCGTGAGGCTCGGAACTCGTCGGCCGCCGCCTCCGTCCGGTACTCGACGACGGCGACGTTGTGCTCGCGCAGGGCGTCGAGCACCTCGGCTGGTGTGGCGTAGAAGAACTCGCGGCGAAGGTTGATCCGGTTGACCCGCTGGTTGGCGAAGCTGCGGTGGAGCATCGCCTCGATCCCATAGGCGTCCTCGGAGAAGAAGAGCGCGTGCACGTCGAAGTTGAACGGAACCGATGCGTCGGACAGTTCGCGGATGCGGTCCATCGGATCCAGTCGGCGGGTCATGCCGATCTTGACGACACGCTCACCCATGGAACCGAGGTTGGAGATCACGTAGACGTAGCCGGCGCGGACGTTCGCCGCCCGGTAGTCAACGTCGGCGATCGACTTGTCGATCTCTTCGAGCTTGGCGCGCAGCTCGGCGGCGCCGGTGTCGTCGCCTCGAGCCTCCAGGGCAGCCAGAGCGTTGGCGTAGTGCTCACGCTCCTTGTCCAACTTCTCGCGCTCCCGACGCAGCTCCTCCTCGGCGCGCTTGGCCTCGCGAAGCTCCTCGCGGTGTGCTCGCTCAACCTCCTTCTCGGCCTGGAGCGCCGCCAGGTGTCGCGCGGCGAGCTCAAGCTCCTGTATCCGCAGCCGGTGATACTCGCCGGTGATGCTCAGCGAGATCATCTGGCCGTTCTTCGAGACGCGTTCGGCGGCTTTCTCCAGCCGCGCCTTTGCGGTGCTCAGGCCGCCCGCCTTGACGGTCTTGATGGCGTTCTCCGCCTCGGCGTTGTAGGCGGCGAGCATCATCTTCGACATCTCGCTGATGAACTGTCGACCCTTGGCCGCCGAGTTGTTGAACGTGAAGTTCGAGACCGCACTGGTCGCCCGCTTGCCGGTGACGCAGTTGCGGATCTCGACGCGCACCGCCGAGAGATCTGCGCCGAGCCGCGCTGAGGCCTCCGCGGGATGCTCGAAGTCGTAGAGACCGAACTCCTGGACGTCGATGGCGTTGCGGACGTCGAGGGCTTGTCGACGCAGACCCTCGAGTTCGCGTTGGGCGGCCACCACGTCGGCGCTGAGGCGCGCGAGCTCGTCGCGCGCATCGGACGTCTTGAGCTGGATCTCGACGAGCTCAAGGGCGCCGGTCTCCGCAAGCGTCGCGCGAAGCTGCTCGTTCTCCTCCGCCAGGTCGCGGGCGGCAGCGCGAGCGCCGAAGAGACCTACCTTGCGGCGGGCAGGCTCGGACGTGTCGGCAGTCACGGGCACGGACGGTGGAGCGGGTGAGACCGACTGGGGCGTAGGTGATGACGGCTGCGCCGGCAGGCTCGGCGGCGGAGCCGCGTGAGGCCTCGCCTGCTGAACGTGCTCGGTCCAACGCTGTCCGTCCCACCAACGAACGAAGGATGCGTTCTGAGGGTCGGGGTACCAGTCCGGCGGCGTCGGCGGGCTCATGGTCCGCACCGTATCGGGGTACGAGACGATCCGTGGCGCTTCTGGCGCCGGGATCGCATCGAGATGTAAGAGGAGTCGCAAGCCTCCGACCCTGCCGCGACAAGGGCTCTTGCCGCGGCAGGCCACATCTTCTCCCTCCGTTCCGCACACCGGTAGGTAGGAGCGCGCATCGGGAGGCGTCATGGGCAAGGGGAGTCGGGTTCGGGCGGGTCGGCAGGTGGACCGGCGGGGGAGGCCCGCGCCGTCGGCGGGCGCGGCGTTCGGGGTCGGCGTCGGGCCGCGTGCCCCCACGGGACCGGAGGCGCCTCGGGTGAGGAGCGAAGGCGTCGTCGACCGCGTGCGTGACCAGGACGTCGTCTGGCGGGCTGCGGCACGGGTGACGGACGCACTTGCGCGCCTGGAGGAGCTCGCCGCGGCGCGCACGGAGGCCCGGCGCGTGGTCGACGGGCTCGAGGACGAGGTCGAGGTCGCGGTTGCGCACCTGCGGGTCGACGGGGCCAGCTGGGTGCAGGTCGGGCGGGCGTTGGGGATCAGCCGGCAGGGTGCTCGCCAGCGCTTCGGCGATGCGAGCGATGCCCACGGGATCCGTCAGGACCCCCGTGATCCACAGATGTTCGGCCGATGACGCACATCTTCTACCCCCATTCCGCATACCTGTAGGTAGGAGCAAACAGAAGGGCGGTGCGGAGATGACCGAGTACGTGACTCTGACCCCCGAGGAGGTCGCGAAGACCCTCGGGATGTCGACGTGGTGGGTGCGCGAGCAGGCGCGCCGCGGGCGGATCCCGCACCTGCGCCTCGCCAAGGGAAGGATCCGGCTGCTACCCGAGCACGTCGACGCCCTCGTCGCCCTGTACACCGTCGAGGGCGGCGCCACCGATGACGCTCCACCGGCCGCAGCGTCATCGGACCTGACGGCGCTCGCCCCGACGGCGAAGTCGGCGCGTGCCCATCGGCGTCGGCCGCACGTGCAGGGTGATGGGCAGCTGTTCTGAGCCCGATGCCGCCAGGCGTCGCTCACCGCCCGGCGGTGAGGCGGGTGTGGGTAGCGCGCATGCGTTGGCGGGTGGCCAAGTCCTCGAGGACCGCGGGATCGCACTGACGCCGCAACGCGTCGATCGCCTCCTGGGTGTCGAGGTCCTCCGCCCGCGGGTCGGCGCGTGCGAGGTCGAGCAGGGTCTGCTCGGGCGTGGTCACGAGCGCTTGGCCGAGCTCGGTCGTCACTGCGACCGCGTCAAGGTTCGCGACCGTGCGCATGACGAAGCGGATCTCGCCGTCGCGGTCTGCGAGGCGCATCGGCCTCCGCTGGGTGGGCACGGCGACGTGGCCGACGCCGAGGGCGCGGGGGAGTGCTTGATGTAGGCGTGCGGCGGTGAGGCCGGTCAGGACGGGGATGCGGTCGCCGTACAGGGCGGTGGCGATGGCGGCGGTGGCGGCCTCGAGCGACGGACGCCAGGTGCCGCCGATGTGCTCGGGTGGAACCGCGCAGTAGATGCCGTGGGCAAGGCGATGCACGACGCCGCGGCGGGCGAGGGCGCCGAGAGCGGAGGCGGGGAACGCGTAGACACCTGCGAGATCAGGGGCGCGAACTGTCCGCATCGGCGCACGAGCGATGAGGCGCAGGGCTTCGCGTTCCTCACTCACCATGCAGAGGTTAGTCTCCGTGACTAGGAAGTGCATAGTGACTGCGCGTGCTCGGCAGCAGTGGAAGGTCGAGATGACGCGATCGTCCACGGTGATGTCGCTCATGGAATCGCCACGGCAGGTCGATACCCCCTCGGGCAGTACTCATCGAAGGGGCTGAGATGGCTGAGGAATCCTGGCACGAGGCTCGACTGATCCCGACGTCGGGGATCAACGGCGCTGATGAGCAGGAGCGGCGGGCGACCTCGGCGCTGCTGGCCGTGATGTCGGCTGTCCACGAGTTCGGCCGAGTGCTCGTCAAGCCGTTCGGCGCTCCGGCGGGGAACCTGCAGACCTTTGTCGAGGTGCCGTTCATCGTCGGGGAGAAGAAGTTGTTCCCGGATGGGCTGATCCGGGTGGCTCGCGGGCAGAAGTCGTGGACGGCGCTGGTGGAGGTCAAGACCGGCGAGAACGTCCTGATGGCCGAGCAGCTTGAGAACTACCTGGACATCGCCCGGGACGAGGGTTACGACGCGGTGCTGACGATCTCGAACGAGATTCCGCCGGTCGCCGGCCAGCACCCGACGGCGGTCGACAAGCGCAAGCTGCGCAAGGTAGCCCTGCACCATCTCTCGTGGACCAAGATCCTGTCCGAAGCGGTCATGCAGAAGGAGTTCCGCGGCGTCGCGGACCCCGACCAGGCGTGGATCCTCGGTGAGCTGATCCGCTACCTCGAGCACCCGCGCTCGGGCGCCATGGAGTTCAGCGACATGGGTGAGAGCTGGGTCACCACCCGCGAGGCCGTCCGCGCCGGCACTCTGCGCGCGTCCGACAAGGGCATCAAGGAGGTCGCAGCGCGTTTCGACGCGCTCCTCCGCTTCTCCTGTCTCAGCCTCGGCCGGAAGCTGGGCACCGAGGTCACGCCGGTGCTCAGCCGCAAGGAGCTGGCGGACCCGGCGAGCCGGACGCAGGCGCTGGTGACCGAGCTCGCGCGTGATGCCGTGCTGTGCGGCTCCATTCGGATCCCGGCCACCGTCAGCGACGTCGTCGTGACGGCGGACCTGCGGGCCGGGACTGTGACGTGCCACATCGACGTCGACGCGCCCCGCGAAGGCCGTCCGACGACCCGCGTCAACTGGTTGCTCCGCCAGCTCAAGACCGCGCCCGACGGCGTCCGGATCGAAGCGCACGCGGCCCACGAGCGCGGTGCTGGTGCGGCCGAGCTGCTCAAGAAGGTGCGGGAGAACCCGGCGCTGCTGATCGCCGACCCGGCCAAGGAGATCCGTTCGTTCCGCGTTGCGATGACCGTGCCGATGGGCACGAAGCGGGGCCGCGGCCGTGGCTCGTTCATCGACTCCGTCCTGTCCGCGATCGACACCTTCTACGCGGAGGTGGTCCAGCAGCTGAAGGCATGGGCGGCCGCGCCTCCGCGGCTTCGGTCCGAGGCCGACGCCCTGGCGACGGAGGAAGCGCAGGTCGCGCCGGCGCTCGTCTCGACCGCCCTGTCGTCACAGGACGATCCGACGCCCGACGGCGGTGGTGACGCGCCGACGGCGGCGGAAGAGGTCGGCGTCATCGCACCGACCGAGTAGCGGGTGCGTTGGTGAGCGAGACCGGAGAGGCGCCGTCCGCCGCCGTGAAGCGCATGCGGCTGCGGTACGCCGGAACCTGCCGCGAGTGCGGCGCCGCCTTGCCTGCCGGCGAGACGGCGGTGTACGAGCGCGAATCGAAGACCGTCGTCTGCCTCGCCTGCGGGGACGCGCCCGCGCCTGCTCCACAAGGAGCGACGGCTGCGGCTGAGCAGGGTGCGGGGCAGGCCGGGACAGGGGCCCAGGGGATCGGCCCGACCGAGCTGGAGCGCGTCGTTGCTGGCTCCGCCGGTGCATCCGCGCAGCGCGAGTACGAGCGCCGCAGGGCCAAGCGGGAGGACCGCGTCCGGACAGCGCACCCGAGAATCGGCGGGTTCCTCCTCGCGATCTCCGACGAGCCACAGAGCACCAACTCGTGGGCAACGGGCGCTCGTGGCGAGGCATTGCTCGGCAAGGGTCTCGACGGCCTGGCCGGACGGGGGGTGCGCGTTCTGCACGACCGGCGCATCCCGCGAACCAAGGCCAACATCGACCACATCGCCGTGTCCGCCGCGGGTGTCTTCGTCATCGACGCCAAGCGCTACAAGGGCCGGCCGCACCTTCGCGTGGTGGGCGGGCTGTTCCGTCCCCGCGTCGAGATGCTCGTGGTCGGGACGAGGGATCAGACCAAGCTCGTCCAAGGCGTGCACAAGCAGGTTGACCTCGTGCACGGCGCGCTGGAAGCAGCCGGGCTGGCGGACGTGCCTGTGCGTGGGGTGCTCTGCTTCGTCGAGGCCGACTGGCCGCTGTTCGGCGGGTCGTTCGTCATCGACGGCGTCGGAGTCCTCTGGCCGAAGAAGCTCGCGGAGCAGCTGGCGACGCCAGGAGCGCTCGATGACGCGATGACGGAGCGTGTGCACCGCGCCTTGGCGATAGCCTTCCCGCTCGCGTAGCGCAGGCCCGCGTCCGGGTCAGTTCAGGAGTCTTCGCTGCGAGCCAGGACGTCCCGGGCTATGGCCTCCGCCCGTTCCTCGGTCAAGCGCTCGCCTCGAACCGTGACGGTGGTCGTGTCGAGGTCCACCTCCTCGACCTCGACCTCAGGCCCGAAGGTCGCTGGGAACCGGCTCTTGGCGATCAGGCGCTTGAGAGCGGCGACGGGTACGACGCGGGTGTCGTCGGCCTGCTCGGCGACGCGCTCCTCGATCCATTCGCGCAGGAGCGCCGTGACTCTCAGGCCCCTCTCGCTCGCGAGCACGCGTGCGGCGTCGAGGGTCGCGGCCGAGAGGCGAATTGTGATCCCGGCCATCGGTTCGGCGACGGCCGTGGTGTCGAGCTCGGCGCGCTCGAGCTCCGCGGACGTGTCTGCGCCGTCGTAGTGACTACGCAGGTCCCCAGCGGTCGCGTCGTCCATCGGCGCATCCTTCGACTCGCGCGGCAGGCTATGTAACGCGAATCGTAACGCCCGGGGGGACTATGTGGAGAGGATGCGCAGCGTGTCCTGGCCGCGCCGGCGCGCGTCATCGGGCAGCAGGAGCCACGCGTCATTGAGCGGGTCGCCCAGGGCGTCGGTGAGATGACGTAGGCGCTTGCGATCCGAGCCCCGTAGGCGTCCGAGCTCGCTTCGGTGATCAATGATCAGGGATGCGAGGAGCGCGGCGTCCCTGAGGTGCCGCTCTCGGTCGCGCCGGTCCGTCATGTGCGCGGCTGCCTTGAGCACGAGAGCACCGAGTAGGTCCGGCACGGTCAGCTCGACGGTGCCACCGTCGTGCTCAATGACGGCCTGCTGAGTGCGGGCGAGCGCCTGGGCGCCGCCGTCGACCGCCATGACGGGATGGCGGCGCAGGCGGGGCTGGGCGTGCCTCGGCAGGTGGTCCGCGACGAGGACGTCGATGACGTCGTCATCGCGCCGCAGGCGGTGCGCCGGAGACTCTGGCCAGCCGGGCTCGACGACGGCGAAGCCGATGGCGGTGAGCGCTGCGGTGATCCTGGCCATGCTGACGCCAACGGCCATAACGTCGACGAGTGCGTCGACGTCATGTGTCGGGCGGACCTCTTCGACGCCGGCTGCTCGTGCGTGCAACTGCACCATGAGCCCGCCGACGAGCACCCACGACTTTGGTGGCAGCACGGAGGCGATCTCGATGACGACGGGCCACGGTGGTGCCCATCCGCCAGGCGGTGCGGTGACGCGCAGTGTCGTCATCGCAGCAAGTCCCCGAGGACGCGCAGACCGGCCGACCGCTCTCGGACTTCGAGCGACTCGGCGAGGTCGGCCGCGATGACGGCGACGGGCATCACGTCGCGGCCCTCAAGGATCGCGCTCGGTGCGGCGGCTACCCGCAGGGTGGCATTCCCTCGCGGGTCTTCAGCGAGGTGGAAGTCGCGCGCCAGCCGGGTCGCTACCTCGCTCGTGCAGTAGCCGTCGACGCGCCCGAGGTCCCGTTCCATGCCGAACCGCGACGGCTCCATCGCACGTGCGCCGGTGCGGATGACGAGCCCGTCGAGGTCAGCGAGGAACGACTCGCTCGCTCGATAGCGACGGATGACGGCGCGGCGTCGCGTCGCGTGCACGAGCTCCTCGGCGTCGATGGACGCAAGCCGGTCGTCTAGGCGCCTGGTCGTGCGCCGGTCGAGCCAGTCGACCTCGAGCCCGGAGGCGCGCCACAGCGCCGCCCACGCAGTAGGGGGGGACCAGGGCCGGCCCCGTGCGGGGCGCGTGCGGGCCATGGCGTTGACGGCGAGGGCGTCGACGACCCACGCATCGCCCGCTGTGCGCGTCGCGGGTAGCTCGCGGGCGTCAATGAGGCGCTGCACCTGGCGCTGGGAGACACCTAGCCGCTCAGCCGCAACGGCCGTCGTCATCTGCGTCATCCACATATAGTCGCCTATGCGACCTAATGTGTCCACCGCCTATCGCTTCCCAGACCTCACTGCCTCCGCAAACAGGCGCTCAAGGCCAGCGAGCTCGTCGGTCCACGGAGCCCCGACGAGGAAGTTGTTGAAGCCGTCGGAAGCGAGTAGCAGGAGCAATGTGATCTGGTCACTGCCCGACTCGGCCGCCTCACCCATGGCCAAGCCCTTCGCCTCCTCACCAGGCCAGGTCGAGACGTACCGGCTGGCGCTGCTCAGGGTGGCGTGGCACGTCGCCGTCTCGTGGAGCCAGGCGACCAGCACGTTTGGTTGCCCGAGCCGTTGGGTGAGGTGCTTGATGTGGAGATTCGTGTTCTCCGGCGAGCCTGTAGCTGGGGGGTCGAGGAGGTCGTCGATCAGCCCAGGTGGAACCGACCAACCGCCGCCTTCCATGGCCTCGTCGAGCTTCTTCAGGTGCTCCTGCTCTGCCATGCGGAGGGAAGCGAGGACGTCCTCGTGGGCGTCCGCGAGCCACGCCAGGGCGAGGGCATGCTCGATCATGCTCCGGCGCAAGGGAGCGGCACTGCGGGCCAAACCGGCTTTCTCCATCAGGAGGGCGCCGCGAGCCCAATCGCGGGTTGCCGAGTACCAACCGTGGGCGATGAATGCGGCGCCGCCGAGGTCCTCGCGGTGCCTCACCTTCGCAGGGTCCTCATAGAGCGAGAGCGTGTCGTTGACGATCTCGTCCATCGTCGGCCTCACGGTTCTTCTCCTTCAGCAGCGGGCGGCGTCGGTCAGGTTGCTCGTGGGGCGGCCGACGGCGATCCCAGAACGCCGGCGAGCGCCCGGCCCGCCGCGTCGGCCGCGGCGCGCTGCTGGTCGGGGAGCAGGTGGGCGTACGTCTCCGTCGTGGTGGTGATCGACTCGTGGCCGAGCCGGCGCTGGAGGACGAACAGGTCCGTCCCGGCGGCGATCATCCAGGACGCGTGCGTGTGGCGGAGGTCGTGCACGCGTGGGCGCTGGGTCAGCCGCGGCGCGTCGGGATCGCGGGAGCCGTCGGCCCGGCGTGGGTTGCACGCGGCGTCGAGCGCCGGCGTCCACGTCGTCGTCCAGAAGCGCGACGACGAGAGCTGCGAGCCGACGGTGTTCGTGAACAGCAGTTCGTCGGGCGCCTTGCCGGCCACGAGCGGTAGCAGCACGTCGACCAGGTCGTCGGGCAGCGACACCGTCCGCCGCGCGCGCTTCGTCTTGGGCGGACCGACGTACCAGTGCCGGTCCGCGTCGCGCTTCCACGCCTTCGTCACCCGCACCGTCGCGGGCTGCGCAGAGAGGTCCACGTCCCCGGCGGTCAGCGCCGTCGCCTCGCCCCACCTCAGCCCGGTCGCCACCAACGTCAGCACCAGCGGCTGGTAGTGCGCCGACACCTTCGACAGCAGCAGCCCGAACTCGTCGCGCGTCAGCACCGTCATCTCGTCGCGCGTCGCGACCGACTTCGGCAGCTCAACACCCACGCAGGGGTTGTCGGCCCGGTACCCGAGCCGAACCGCAGTCGTCATCGCCGCGGACAGAAGCCCGTGCACGTTGGCGATCGTCTTGGGGGACAGGCCCTTCTCCGTCATCGTGCGCACCCACCCGGCCACGTGCCGGTAGGTCACCGCCGACACGGGCAGCGCACCAAGGAGCGGAGCGATGTGCGCCCTCAGCTGCCCGCGGTAGTGCGACCTCGTATCCGCCCCAACACCGGTGAGCAGGTCGATGTGCTCCGTGATCGCCGCCTCAACAGTCGGCCCCGGCTTCCGCACCGCCTCGGCGATCCGCGCGGCCTCGTCTGCCCGCCCGCCGGCCGCCTCGATCAGCTCGCGCGCCACGCGAGCATCCCGCTCGTCGTCGTACGTCAGCGACGTCTGCCGCCCGGTGTCCGGGTCGCGCCACAAGACTGCGAACGAGCGCGTCCCATCGGCCCGCCGACGCTCCCGGATGCTCGCCACAACACAAGAAGGTAGCCCTCCGTGTCAACGGATGACTACCTTCCTGTCAACATGACTTGCGTTTCCGCAGGTCAGAGGGGTGGAGGTGGCGGGAATCGAACCCGCGTCCGACGGCAGTGAACCAGGACTTCTCCGGGCGCAGCCTGCTACGAGTTTCTCGGCCCCAGCAATCTCACAGGCAAGTCGCTGACGGGCTCAGTCACCTAAGTGTTCCCGTTGCCCCGGTGAACGTGGGCTACGAGCAGTGGCTCTCTAGATGACGCCAGGAACCGGAGCGAGAGCATCCCCGGGCTGACGGACTTCAGGACTCGCTCAGGCGGCGAGTGCGAAGTCGGTGCGCTTGGAATCGGCACCTATTAGTTTGCAGGGAGCGTTGACGAGATAACCCTGCATCCTCGGCCCGCTTCTCCTGGATCGACAACCATCGTCGAAACCGATCACCCCCTGTGCAGTTGTCAAGCACCCGACCGAGCGGGGCGGACCCCGAACCGGCCGTGCAGGTCAATCGTAGTCGACAACGGCCGCAGCCCTGCCGGTATTCCGCCTGGCGGCCCCGGCGGTGCCCGGGACACCTGCCCGGCAGCGCCCCGCGACACCACGCCCTTCGACCTGGTAGGCGGACGTCGAGGCCCCCCACCTACCAGCTGCCGCCGCCGCCCCCGCTGACGCCCCCGCCGGAGAACCCGCCACTGAACCCGGAGGCACCCGAGGAGCCGGGCGTCGGGGCCGAGATCGTCGCCTCGGCGATGTGCGTGAAGCTCGTCAGGTCGTGGGCGAGCGTCCCGGCACCGGCCCAGAACGCCATCTGGCCGTAGGTCGACCCCACGTACCAGGTGGGCTCGGGGAGCACGCGGCCCTGGGCGGCAAGCTCCGCGAAGAGCTTCGCCCACCGTTCGGTCAGCCCGAAGGCCACCGCGAACGGCAGATACCGGCTGAACAGGTCCTCGTCCTCCTCGAACCGCAGCTGGTTGGCCTCCGCCGTCGCCAGGTAGTGCTGGAAGCCGAGCGCCTGGGCGAGCACCGCCGTGCCGTCCGCGGTGCGCGCAGGTGCCGCCTTGGAGACCGCGGCCAGCAGGATGCCCGCGACCGCCAACGGGACGCCGAGGAGTGCGAGGGACGTCCAGACGGCCAGGCCGGCCGTCACGACGACGCCGAGAACGGCCAGCGCCAGGCCGGCACCCAGCCAGGCCGTGCGCACCTGCTTCGGGTTGCCTCGGAACCAGCCGCGCGTCGTCACGTCCTCGTACAGGGCGTCCTGGACCTTCGACATCGACACCGCGAACGTCGTGCGGAGGTCGGTCAGGTTGACGGCGTCGCGCCCGGCGAAGATCTCCTGCATGAGGAGCCGCTCGAAGGGCAGCAGGTACCGGTCCTGCATCGCCGGGACGCGCGCGAGTCGCCAGGCGCCACCGCTGCCGCGCTCGTCGGGGCTCTCGGTCTGCTCGATCACCAGGTAGCCGCGCACCGCGAGATCGATGATCGTCGCCGTCACGTCGTGCGGGTCGGCGACCTCGTCGACCAGGGTCCCGAGCTGTCCGGCCCGGAAGCCCTCCGGCGGGGTGAACTGGACGGTCACGGGGCCCCGGCGCCGACCGCCGACGGTCGCCACCTGGCCGTCGGCCGGCGTGAGGCCGGGCGTGAGCCCGAGGTACTGCTCGTCGCGGCCGCGCCGGCGGGCTGTCACCGTGACAGCGCCGACCCCGCCGATCAGGCCGAGCGCCGCGAGCGCGCCGGTCACCGGTGTCACCTCGAACGCACGGTCCACGGCCCACCGCTCCTGCAGGACGGGCTCGACGCCGCGGAAGGTGCCGGCGGGGAAGCCGACGGCCACGGTGAGCTCCTGCCCGGGCTCGAGGGCCTCCTGCGTGAACGATGCCGTCAGCCCGTCGTGCGACGAGCTGGTGCACGGCGTCCGGCTGGCCTGGCCGGTCAGGCACAGCGCGTCGCTGACCTGCTCGGGTCCGTTGACCGTCACGCGAGCCTCGCTGATCGGGATCTCCCACCGGTCGCCGATGACGTTGAGGTACAGCTCGTCGTGCTCCTCGCCGAAGGCCTCGGCGGAGTTGACCCAGCCCTCGACCTGGTAGGTGACGTGGTACGAGTGGACGCCGACGACGTCCTCGCGGTTCTCGTCGCCGATCCGGATCTCGAGCCAGCCGCTGTCCTCCTCGACAGCGACCTCGGCGGCAGCGGTCTGACTCTCGGCGCGCACGTCGGTGATCCGGTAGACGCGGTCCTGGGCCTCGTCGAAGCGCTGCTTGACGATGTAGGTCAGGAACGGACCGTGGTTGGGCTCGGTGCCGAAGTCGACGTCCAGGTCGAGCGTGACGTGGGCGCCACCGTCGGAGTCGAGGTCGACGGTCATGTCGTAGAGCAGGACCGTGTCCTCGCCGTCCGTGGCCGACGTGGTGGCCGACGCGGTGGCCGACGGGAGGACCGCCATCAGGAGCGTGATGCCTGCCAGGCCGAGCGCACGTCCGAGGAGGTCGCGGGCACGGCGCGGCACGGGCTTCACAGGCAAGGGCATGCCTGAAGCCTAGGGTGCTCCGTGCTGCCTTCGCAGGCTCATCGCCGCCTGGGCTTCGCGGTTCTCCTGCTTCTCGCGCAGGGTGTTGCGCTTGTCGTACTCCTTCTTGCCACGCGCGAGAGCGATCTCGACCTTGGCGCGACCGTCGACGAAGTACAGGGCCAGCGGGACGATCGTGCATCCCTTGGCCTGGGTCTCGTGCTGGAGCTCCTCGATCTCACGGCGGTGCAGCAGCAGCTTGCGCTTGCGGCGCGGTGCGTGGTTGGTCCAGGTGCCCTCGGTGTACTCGGGGATGTGGACGCCCTCGAGCCATGCCTCGCCCCGGTCGACGACCGCGTAGCCGTCGACGAGCGAGGCCCGGCCGGCGCGCAGCGCCTTGACCTCGGTGCCGGTCAGGACGAGGCCGGCCTCGAAGGTGTCGTCGATGTGGAAGTCGTGCCGCGCCTTCTTGTTGCTCGCGACGAGCTTCCGCCCACTCTCCTTGGCCATGGTCCAAGGTTACGGGGTCGCCCGTCGGACGGTCGCCGGGATACTCCTGGCGCTAGGCGTTGATCATCGGTCGCGGGTCGACCGTCGAGCCGTTGACGTAGACCTCGAAGTGCAGGTGGCACGCGGCGGAGGTGCCGGTGTTGCCCGAGTACCCGATGAGCTCACCCTGCGAGACCGACGCGCCGCCGCGCGTCGCGAAGCTGCTCAGGTGGTTGTAGCTCGACATCAGCGCCGAGCCCTTCCAGTAGCCGTGGTTGATCAGCACCTGGTTCCCGAAGCCGGCGCGGGCCGTCGCCCACTCGACGGTGCCGCTCGCGGCGGCGTAGATCGGGGTGCCGCAGTACGTCCGCAGGTCTGTCCCCGCGTGCAGCCGGACGTATCCCAGGATCGGGTGGAGCCGCATGCCGTAGCTGGAGGTGACGACCATCGGGTTGACCGAGGTCGGGTTGATGAAGGGGCGGTCGGCTGTCGAGCCGGTCGTCGGACCCGCACCCTGCCCTGCCTTGGCGGCTTCGGCCTCCTGCCGTCGACGCTCCTCCTGCAGCCGGATGATCTCGTTCAGCTCGGCGGTGAGCGCTGCCTGCTGCGCCTCGAGCTCCTGCTGCTTCGCCAGCTGGTCGGCCTTCTGCCGCTCGATCAGGGCCGTCTTGGCCTGGGCCTCGGCCTGCAGCCCGTCCAGCTCGACGGTGCGGGCCTCGGCAGCGGCGCGGGCGGCGTCGGCCTCGACGACCTTGGCGTCGGCCTCGGCCTTGAGTCCGGTGATCTGCTCACGCACAGCAGCCAGCCGAGCCTCACGGTTGCGGTTGACGCCGTTGATCTGGTCGACGTCCCGCAGCGCCTGGGTCTGGGTGCGCAGCGCGGTCTCGGCGAGCGCCGACTGCTGGACGAACTCGTCGGTGCTGTCCGCGTCGAGCACGGCGGACAACGACGATGCCGCCATGTCGCCCTTGTAGGCGTCCCGCGCCATCTGCCCGATGGCGATCCGGATCTGGTCGGCACGCTCGGTGTCGGCAGTGATCTGCGCGGTGATCGAGGCCTCCTCGGCCTTGGCCACCTCGAGGCGCTCGGCGATGATCGCGGCCTCGCGCTGCAGCTGGGCGAGCAGCGCCTCGGCGGCGGTGAGCTGCTCCTGGGCCACCACGATCTGCGCCTCGATGCCCTGGAGCTCGGCGTAGGCCGCGACCAGTGCCGCGTCGGTGTCCTCGAGCTCGGACTGGAGGTCGGTGATGGCCTGGTCGACGGCGTTCTGCCGTGCCTCGGCCTGGGCCCGCTGGTCGTCGTACTCGTCGGCCGAGGCCGGCAGCCCGACGACCAGGACGGCGACCGCGAGGAGGGTCGCCAGTGCGGCGCGGAGGCGGCTCGATCGTTGCGACATGGTCCTCACACCTTCGTGTAGCGGCTCAAGGTCACGACGGAGGAGATCGCCGCGAGCACGATCGCGACAGCCATCAGCACGGGCGCGACCGTCCAGACGGCGCTCGCGTCGATGTACGGGATGAACCGGACGGACTGGGCGAGCCAGTCCTCGATGAGGTAGCGCACGCCGAACCACAGGCCGGCGACGGACATCGCCGCCCCGATCGTCGCGGCGATCGCGCCCTCGAGCATGAACGGGAGCTGGATGAACAGGTTCGAGGCGCCGACCAGGCGCATGATGCCCGTCTCACGGCGTCGGCTCATCGCCGACAGCCGGATCGTCGTGGTGATCAGCAGGACGGCGGCCAGCAGCATGACGGCGGCGAGACCGGCCGCGACGAGGCTCGTCCGGTTGAGCACGAGGATCAGCGGTTCGATGACCTCGCTCTGGTCGCGCACCTCCTCGACGCCCTGCTGGCCGGTGAACACGTCCGAGACGACCTGGTAGTCCTGCGGGTCGATCAGGGCCACCCGGAACGAGGCCTGCAGCTGCTCGGCGGTGATGCCCTGCGCCCACCACTCGTCGGGGTAGAGCTTCTGGAACGCGACGAAGGCGTCGTCCTTGCTCTCGAAGTAGACCTGCTCGACGTAGGGCGCGAGGGTCTCGGACTCGAGCTGGGCGCGCAGGGCGTCCATCTGCTCCTGGGTCGCCTCACCGCCGGCGCAGGTCGGGGCGTCCGAGTCCTGCGGGCACAGGTAGATGGACACCTCGACGCGGTCGTACCAGTCGTCCTTCATCTGGTCGATCTGCAGCTGGAGCAGGCCGGCTGCGCCGACGAACGTCAGGGACACGAAGGTCACCAGGATGACCGAGATCGTCATCGACAGGTTGCGGCGCAGGCCGAGGCCGATCTCGGAGAGGATGAACTGGAGTCTCATCTGGTCATCCCCTCAGCGCGTCGATCCGTAGACGCCGCGCGACTGGTCGCGCACCATCTGGCCGGAGTCGAGCTCGATGACGCGCTTGCGCATCTGGTCGACGATCTCGTCGTCGTGCGTCGCCATGACGACCGTCGTGCCGGTGCGGTTGATCCGGTCGAGCAGGCGCATGATCCCGACCGAGGTCGTGGGGTCGAGGTTCCCGGTCGGCTCGTCCGCGAGCAGGATCGACGGCCGGTTGACGAACGCGCGGGCGATGGCCACGCGCTGCTGCTCGCCACCGGACAGCTCGTGCGGGCGGCGCTTCTCCTTGCCGCCGAGGCCGACGAGCTCGAGGGTGTCGGGCACCGTCGTCATGATGTGGTGCCGCGGCTTGCCGATGACCTGCAGCGCGAAGGCGACGTTCTCGAAGACCGTCTTGTTGGGCAGCAGCCGGAAGTCCTGGAAGACGGCGCCCATCTGGCGGCGCAGGTGCGGCACCCGCCAGGTCGAGAGGGTCGACAGGTCCCGGCCCGCGACGAAGATCCGGCCCGCCGACGGGCGCTCCTCCCGGAGCACGAGCCGCAGGAAGGTCGACTTGCCCGAGCCCGACGCGCCGACGAGGAAGACGAACTCGCCGCGCTCGATCTCGAGGTCGACGGCGTCGAGCGCCGGACGGGCGCCGCGGGCGTAGACCTTGGTGACGTTCTCGAGTCGGATCACAGGTTCGGAGCCAGTCGTCGGGGGCAGCGGGCGGGCTTGAGGCATGGACGAACACATCCACGGCGCTCACGCCGTTTCGAGGGTATGCAGGCCCGACGGCGGAGCCGGACCGGACACGCCGCACGGGCGGCTGTGGGTGTGTGCCGCCGTCGACCCCGACCGGCGTGATCCGGTCAAACCGGTCGATCCCGGGTCACCGGTGCCATGGCGCCCGGTGCGACGCGGTTCGGCGCCCAGGGGGGTGCGGGCGTCCGTCAGGCGCGGTCGAGCGAACGGCGCCAGCGGATGCCGGCCTCGATGAAGTCGTCGATGTCGCCGTCGAACACGGCCTGGGGGTTGCCGACCTCGTGCTCGGTGCGCAGGTCCTTGACCATCTGGTACGGCTGAAGCACGTAGGAGCGCATCTGGTCGCCCCAGCTCGCCTTGACGTCGCCGGCCATCGCCTTCTTCGCGGCGCTCTCCTCGGCCTGGCGCTGCAGGAGCAGCCGCGACTGGAGCACCCGCAGGGCCGCTGCCCGGTTCTGGATCTGGCTCTTCTCGTTCTGCATCGAGACGACGATCCCGGTCGGGATGTGGGTCAGCCGCACCGCGGAGTCGGTCGTGTTGACGGACTGCCCGCCCGGGCCCGACGAGCGGAAGACGTCGACCTTGATCTCGTTGTCGGGGATGTCGACGTGATCGGTCTGCTCGATGAGCGGGATGACCTCGACGGCCGCGAACGACGTCTGGCGACGGCCCTGGTTGTCGAACGGCGAGATCCGCACGAGGCGGTGCGTGCCGGCCTCGACGGACAGGTTCCCGAAGGCGTAGGGCACCTTGACCTCGAACGTCGCGGACTTCAGGCCCGCCTCCTCGGCGTACGAGGTGTCCAGGACCTGGGTGGGGAAGCCGTGCCGCTCGGCCCAGCGCAGGTACATCCGCAGCAGCATCTCGGCGAAGTCGGCAGCGTCGACCCCGCCGGCGCCGGCGCGGATCGTCACGACGGCCTCGCGCTGGTCGTACTCGCCGGCGAGCAGGGTCCGGACCTCGAGGAGGCCGAGGTCCTTGCGGAGTGTGACCAGCTCGGCCTCCGCGTCGGCGAGGGTGTCCTCGTCGTCCTCCTCGACAGCCATCTGGACCAGCGTCTCGAGGTCGTCGATGCGCTGGGTGAACCCGTCGAGGCGCTCGAGCTCGGACTGGGCGTGGGACAGCGCCGAGGTGACCTTCTGGGCGGCGTCCGTGTCGTCCCACAGGTCCGGGGCCGACGCCTTGTCCGAGAGCTCGGCGATCTGGGCCCGCAGGGCATCGGGGTCGCTGACCGCCCGGATCGTGCCCAGGGTCGTCCGGAGGGCGCTGATCTCGTTCGCGAAGTCGGTGGCTGCCACGACCGTCCAGGCTACCTGTTGTTCTGCGGGGCGATCCGCGCCGGAGCCGTAGGATCCCTTGCCGGGCCGACACCGACCCGTCCAGCCCCTGAGCCGAAGATGAGCCCGATGTCCGCCACCACGCACGTCCTCGCCGCCGCCCCGTCCCCGGCCGGGCCGGCGGTCCCCGCCACCGAGCACCTGCACGACGGGTGGTCGCTGCGCGCCGTCGCCGGACCCGTCCCCGCCGAGATCGCCGGCCGGACCGTCCCCGCGACCGTCCCGGGCAGCACGCACACGGACCTGCTCGACGCCGGTCTGATCCCCGATCCGTACCTCGACCTGAACGAGAAGACCCTGGTGTGGATGCACCGGACGCACTGGCGCTACCACACGTCGTTCGCTGCGCGGCCGGCCGCGCCGGACGAGCGGGTCGACCTGGTGTTCGAGGGGCTCGACACCGTCGCGACGGTCGAGCTCAACGGGGACGTCGTCGCGCGGACGGCCAACCAGCACCGTTCCTACCGGGTCGACGTGCGCGACCTGGTCGCGGGCCACAACGACCTGGCAGTGACCTTCGCCCCGGCCCTCGAGCACGCCGAGGCGCTCGAGGCCGAGCAGGGTCACCTGCCGCGGCCGTACCCGCACCCGTTCGCCTACGTGCGCAAGATGGCCTGCAGCTTCGGCTGGGACTGGGGGCCGGACCTCCAGACCGCCGGCATCGGCAAGCCGGTGCGGCTCGAGCGCTGGCGCACCGCACGCCTCGCACAGGTGCGCCCGCTCGTGACTGTCGATGCCGACGGCGCCGGGCGCGCCGAGGTGCACGTCGAGATCGAGCGCTCCGGCCTCGGCGCCGACGTCCCGCTGATCGTCACCGCATCGGTCGCCGGCCGGCAGGCGGAGGTCACGTCGGAGGTCACTGCCCAGGTCACGGTGCCTGCCGGCGCCACGACCGCCGTCGTGACCGTCGTGGTGCCCGACGTCGAGCGCTGGTGGCCGGTGGGCTACGGCCGGGCCACGCTGCACGACCTGACGGTCCGGCTCGCCGACGCCGACGGCGCGTCCGACCCCGACGCCGGCCTGGGAACCTGGCGGCGCCGCATCGGGTTCCGCTCCGTCGTCCTGGACCGCGGCGTCGACCAGTACGGGACGGCCTTCACGTTCGTGATCAACGACGTCCCGGTCTTCGTCAAGGGCGCCAACTGGATCCCGGACGACCACCTGCTCACGCGGATCGACCGCGCCCGGCTGGACCGGCGCATGCGTCAGGCGCTCGGGGCGAACCTCAACCTGCTGCGGGTCTGGGGCGGCGGGAGCTACGAGACCGAGGACTTCTACGACCTGGCCGACGAGCACGGCCTGCTGGTCTGGCAGGACTTCCTGTTCGCCTGCGCCGCCTACCCGGAGGTCGACCCGATCGCGGCCGAGATCGAGGCGGAGGCGCGGGAGAACGTCGCCAGGCTGACGCCGCACGCCTCGCTGGTGCTGTGGAACGGCGGCAACGAGACCCTCTGGGGTGCCGCCGACTGGGGCTGGTCCGAGCATCTCCAGGGCCGCGCCTGGGGTCTGAGGTACTACACCGAGGTGCTCCCGGACATCGTCGCCGAGCTGGACCCGACGCGCCCGTACTCGGACAACAGCCCGTACTCGCACGGGTTCACCGCCGGGGAGAAGCACCCGAACGACCCCGACCACGGCACCCACCACGAGTGGCAGTGCTGGAACACCCGCGACTACGCGCACTACCGCGACGACATCCCCCGGTTCTGCTCCGAGTTCGGCTGGCAGGCCCCGGCGACCTGGGCGACCCTGACCCGAGCGGTCCCGGTGGCGGCGCTGGACAAGGAGTCGGAGTCCTTCCTGCTGCACCAGAAGGCGGAGGACGGCAACGGCAAGCTCGACCGCGGCCTCGCTCCGCACCTTCCCGTGCCGGCGGACTTCGAGGACTGGCACTGGGCCACGTCGCTCAACCAGGCACGCGCCGTCGCGTTCGCGATCGAGCACTACCGGTCGTGGTGGCCGCGCACCGCCGGCAGCATCGTGTGGCAGCTCAACGACTGCTGGCCGGTCACGTCCTGGGCCGCGATCGACAGCGACGAGCGCAAGAAGCCGCTGTGGTACGCCCTCCGGGCCGCGAGCGCGAACCGGCTGGTCACGGTCCAGCCGCGGGGCGACGAGCTCGTCGCGGTCTTCGTCAACGACACCGACGTCGCCGGCCGCTCCGTGGTGGTCGCCCAGCGGACGGGCCTGGACGGCGTCGTGCTGGCCACCGTCGAGACGATCGTCCAGGTGCCCGCGCGCGGCACGGCGACGGTCCCGCTGCCGGTCGACCTCGTCACGCCCGACGACGCCACGCGCGAGCTCCTGGTGGTCACGGCGAGCGTGGGCGACGGCGTGGTCCGCGGCATCCACCTCTTCGCGCCGGACAAGGACGTCGCCTACGAGGCGGATCCCTTCACGACGGAGGTCGTGCAGGTCGCCGGTGGCTACCGGGTCGACGTGAGCGCCCGGTCGCTGGTCCGTGACCTGGCCCTGCTGGCGGACAAGGTCGCGCCGGACGCCGAGGTGGACGACCAGCTCGTCACCCTCCTGGCGGGCCAGTCGGTCTCGTTCACCGTCCGGACCGCGGCGCAGGTGGATCCGGCCGCCCTGACGTCGCCGAGGGTCCTGCGCAGCGCGAACGCGCTCGTCGTGGCCGGCTGACGGGCGCCCGGGCGGAGCCCGATCAGCGGTCACGACGGAGCCCGATCAGCGGTCACGACGGAACCCGATCAGCGGTCACGACGGAACCCGATCAGCGGTCACGACGGAACCCGATCGGCGGTCACGACGGAGCCTGATCAGCGGTCACGCGACCACGGACGGACGGCCGGGAGCCTGTGGGAGCCCTGTGGGAGAGCCCTCGCGCACCGCCGGTGGAAACGTGACCACGAATCGCGTGCTGAGACTTTGTTCGCCAGCCGAATCGTAATCAACTCGTGACCGCCAGCGCTGTTGGACTGATCGTGGCGCGGACTACATTGTGGGAACGCTCCAACGTGGGAGCGCACCCACAGCCACACCAAAGGGGATATGGCATGAAGTGGTCTCGATCCCGTCCCGCGACACTGCTCGCGGTCGGCGCAGCATCTGCCCTCCTGCTGACTGCGTGCAGCAGCACTCCTGACGACACGACCGATCCCGGCACCGAGGAGTCCGCCGCGACGGACGAGGCTCCTGCTGAGGACGTCAACCTCTCCATCGCCTTCTGGGGCGACTTCGGTCTCGGCCCGCTCGTCGACCAGTACGAGGCGGAGAACCCGGGCATCACCATCACCCTCAACGAGGGTGAGTACAACGCCCAGCACGAGGCGCTGCAGCAGCAGCTCATCGCGGGCTCCGGCGCCCCGGACATCGCGGCCATCGACGAGGGCTTCGTCGTCCAGTTCCGCTCGCAGGCCGACAAGTTCACCAACCTGCTGGACTTCGGCGCGGGTGACTACGAGGAGGCCTACCTCCCCTGGAAGTGGCAGTCGACCCTCGCGGACGACGGCGCTGTCCAGATCGGTCTCGGCACCGACGTCGGCGGTCTGGCCATGTGCTACCGCCACGACCTCTTCGCCGCAGCCGGCCTCCCGTCCGACCGCGCCGAGGTCTCGGCCCTGTGGGACACCGAGGGCTGGGACGGCTTCATCGAGGCCGGCAAGACCTACGTCGCCAACGCGGGTGGCAAGAAGTTCATCGACAACGCGACCAACGTCTTCAACCCGATCCTCGGCCAGCAGGAGGTGGGCTTCTTCACCTCTGACGAGGAGCTCGCCATGGACGGTGGCCCGAAGGTCGCCTTCGAGACCACCGAGGCCATCATCGACGCCGGCCTGTCGGCCAACATCGCCGCCTGGTCGGACGAGTGGAACGCCGGTTTCCAGAACGGTGACTTCGCCGCCCTCGCCTGCCCGGCGTGGATGACCGGTCACATCCGCAACACCGCGCCCGACACCACGGGTCTGTGGGACATCGCCGGGATCCCCGGCGGCGGCGGCAACTGGGGTGGCTCGTTCCTGACGATCCCGGCCCAGGGTGCCCACATCGAAGAGGCGTACGCCCTGCTCGAGTGGCTCATCCAGCCGGATCAGCAGATCGCCATCTTCAACACCGTCGGCAACCTGCCGTCGCAGCCGGCCCTGTACGAGGACCCGGCCATCCAGGAGAAGACCGACGAGTTCTTCAACAACGCTCCGACCGGCCAGATCTTCTCGGCCACGGCCGAGGGTCTGACCCCGCAGTACCTGGGCTTCAAGAACGGCCCGGTGCGCGTGGCAGTGGAGAACGTGCTCAACGACATCCAGGCGGGCAACATCGCCACGGGTGCCGAGGCGTGGGACCGCGCAGTCTCCGAGGCCGAGACGGCCGCTGCAGGCTGATCGCCACACCGCGTCGATGACGCGATAGCCCGCTGGGCGGGGGTGAGCCGAGTGCTCACCCCCGCCCAACGGCGCGCGGACCCGATGCGGTTCGCTACGTTCTTGTCCGCAGTGCCGGCCACCCGCCTTGCCCGGTCACCCCAGGAGGTCCCATGTCCGCCGCCAGTGGCGCAGGAGCGACGACTGTCGCACCACGCTCCAGGGGCGAGAGCACCAGCAGTCCGAGCCCGAAGGCACCGCCCAGCGCGTGGCAGTCCCGGCTCGGCAGGTTCGACCACAAGGTCGTGCCGTACCTGCTGATCTCGCCCTTCTTCATCCTGTTCGCCGTCTTCGGCCTGTTCCCGTTGATCTACAACGGTGTGGTGGCCTTCCGGAACTGGAGCATCCTCCAGCCGGACAAGGACGGTTGGGCCGGGTTCGCCAACTTCTCCAGGCTGCTGGAGGACGAGAGGTTCTGGAACGCGCTGGGCAACACGTTCGGCATCTTCCTTCTCTCGACGATCCCGCAGCTCTTCCTCGCCCTCGTGGTCGCCGCGCTGCTCAACCGCCGGCTGCGGGCCCAGAACTTCTTCCGGGTCGGGATCCTGCTGCCGTACGTCACACCGATCGTCGCCTCGACCCTCGTGTTCTCCTCCGTCTTCGCCCGTGACTACGGCCTGGCCAACTGGCTGCTGGGCATGCTCGGGGTGCACAGCGAGCTGGGACAGGGTCAGATCATCGACGGCTTCGACTGGCGCGGCTCCAAGGCGACGTCGTGGGCCGCCATCGCGTTCATGGTCAACTGGAAGTGGATCGGCTACAACGCGCTCCTCTACCTGTCCGCCATGCAGTCCATCCCGAAGGACGTCTACGAGGCCGCGGCCCTGGACGGCGCCAACGCGTGGAAGCAGCTGTGGAAGATCACCGTCCCGATGATCCGGCCCATGGTCCTGTTCACGGTGGTCCTGTCGACCATCGGCGGCCTGCAGCTGTTCGCCGAGCCGATGCTCTTCGAGCAGAACGCCCAGGCGGCCACGGGTGGTACCCGTGGTCAGTGGCAGACCGTTGCGCAGCTGATCTACAAGATCGGCTGGAAGGACCTCAACCTCGGCTACGCCGCAGCGATGTCCTGGGGACTGTTCCTCATCATCGTGGTCATCGCGGCCTTCAACGCCTTCATCACCAACCGCCTGGGAGGTGGCAAGCGATGAGCACCAGCCCGTCCCACGCACGCACGGTGACACCGGTCGCCGAACCGGTCACCCGGCGCAAGGCGGCCCTCCTCGGCCGCTCCCCTCAGGACACCGCCGCCAGCGGCTGGAACTACCTGCTGCTGGTGGTCGCGATCATCGCCGGCGCGTTCCCGATCTACTGGATGTTCGTCGTGGCGACCGGCACGGACGCCACGCTCGCGCAGCTGCCGCCCCAGGTCACGCCCGGCGGCAACTTCATGCACAACGTCGGCATCGTGCTCGGCAACATCACCGAGCAGGGCCGGTCCTACGACAACGCGCGGTTCGCCGACTCGTTCGTGAACAGCATCATCGTCACGACGATCGTCACCGCGTCGCTGCTCTTCTTCTGCTCGCTGGCCGGGTTCGCCTTCGCCAAGCTGCGGTTCAAGGGTCGCGACAAGCTGATGGTCATCGTGATCCTGACGTTGACCATCCCGAACCAGCTCGGCATCGTCGCGCTGTACATCATCATCTCGAAGTTCGGCTGGAACCAGCAGCTCATCGCGGTGATCGTGCCGGGACTCGTCTCGGCGTTCGGTGTGTTCTACATGCGCCAGTTCATCCAGGACTCGGTCCCGGACGAGCTCGTGGAGTCCGCCCGGGTCGACGGTGCCTCGACGTTCCGCGTGTACTGGAACATCGTCATCCCGATCATCCGGCCGGCACTCGGCGTGCTCGGCCTGCTCACGGCGGTCGGCACCTGGAACGAGTTCCAGTGGGCCCTGATCGCCCTGGGCGGTGGCGAGCACAAGACGATCGGTGTCGCGTTGAGCGACCTGGCGTCCGGCAACTACGTCAAGTACCGCATCGTCCTGGCCGGTTCGTTCCTGGCCACCATCCCGTTGATCCTGCTGCTGGCCGTCGCCGGCAAGCAGATCGTCCGCGGGATCATGGAGGGTGCGGTCAAGGCGTGAGCCGCCCGGCCTGGCAAGGCTGACGTGCATGGTGACGGCCGGTTCCCTCGGGGGCCGGCCGTCACTGCGTGAGCAGGTCGGGTGGGTGCCGCGTCAGCCGGCTCGGGTTGATGCGGGCTCAGCCGGCTCGGGCGCTGGCCGTCACCTGGAGCACGATGCCGTCCGACCATGGCGCCGTCGCCCAGCTCAGCAGGGCGGGGTGGGCCATGGCGCGCAACGTGACGCGGGCGGTCCGGCCGTCGGTCGTGGTGGCCTCGATCACTGTGACATCCGTCAGGCGCGTGCTCGACGGTGCGGTGGCCAGGTGGTCGTCCACGGCGGCGCGCACCGACGACGGCGTCAGCCGCACCAGCCCCGCACCCGCGTCGCGGGCTGTCGGTGAGTAGTACGACGGGTCGTCCATCGCGTCGGCCGCCGCGAGTGCCGAGAGGTCGGCGAGGGCGAGCAGGCGCTTGCGTTCGAGGTGGATCCCGGTGGCGGAGACCACAGCGGTGACGAGCAGCAGGGCGAGGACCCCGTAGGCGATGGACAGCAGCATCACCTGGCCGTCGTCTCCCCGCGGCCGCAGGCGCGAGGCCATCAGCCTGCTCCGGCGAAGGTGTCGACGGTGGCCGTCGCCGTGGCGCTGACCGGGACCGCGAGCGGGACGACACCCTGGAGCCAGCCGGGGACGCCCGGCAGTGGCACGTCGAGCGCGATCGTGGCCGTCACAGCAGTCCCGGGCGTCAGGCACGGGTCGGCCGAGCAGGCGACGACCACCGCGCCGGCCGCGGCCGCGGGGTCGAGCCCCTGGTCGTCGAAGGCGATGGCGGCGGCGGTCACGGCCCGGCCGGCCGCTGCCGACGGCTCCTGTGCAGTGACGAAGGCGCGTGCTGCCTCCCGGGCCGCGCCGTCGACGGCGAACGCCGCGGACTGCATCCGGGCGAGCACCAGGACGAGGTAGACGACGGGCACGAGGAGCACCAGCGCGACACCGAGGAACTCGACGATCGCGCTGCCGCGGTCCGGTGCGTCGTGCAGGGCGGCGTGGGCCCGTGCCCTGACCGTGCGAGCGACCCGCAGGGTCACCGACCGGATGCGGCTCATGGCTCCTCCGCGAGGGCGTGGCCGTCGACGGCCAGGGTTCCAGCCGGGCCGAGCAGGCCGACGACCGGCAGCGGAGCCGTGACCTCGACGCGCACGACGTCCAGGCCGTCCACGACCGTCGACTCGGCGGTGACCTGCTGGGCGAAGCGTGGCGCGAGCGTCATCGCGATCAGGTCCCGGGTCCGCTGCGCGCCCTGCTCGACGGTGCGGTCGGCGAGCGCGCCGTACCGCGCCCCCTCGGCCGCGCAGTCGATCAGGGTCGACCTGACGTGCAGCGTGAGGGTGAGCTGCAGGACACCGGCGAACAGGACTGTCGTCAGCGCACCGATGAGCACGAAGTCGACGACCGCGGAGCCGCGGTCCCGCTCAGCCGCCGAAGGAGGTGACACGCGCGATCGCGGACTCGAAGACCCCGGCGAGCGCCGGGCCGGCGACGGCCCACAGTGCCAGCACCAGCCCCGCGGTCATGAGGGTGACGAGCACCCACCCGGGGACGTCGCCGCGCTCCGGGTCGTCGGCGGGTGCGGTACGCAGCTCGGGCTCGGTCGGACGTGCCACGGGTCCTCCAGGTGTCTCGGTCGGACGGCCCTGGTGGGTCGGCCTCGTTCGGTCCGGGTCGCGGTCGTGGCCCGGAGGCCGGCCTGGCGGCGGCAGGCCGAGCCGGTCGCACGTCGAGCCCGTCACAGGTCGAGCCGCAGCGTGGCCAGCCCGGGGAAGACGGCGAACACGACGGTCACCGGCAGGATCAGGAAGACCACCGGGACCATCATCACGACCTCCTTGCGGCCGCCGGTCTCCATCAGGCCGCGGCGGCTGGCCTCCCGGACGTCCTCCGCCTGGGCGCGCAGCACGTCGGCCAGCGGCGTGCCACGGTCGACCGCGACAGCGATGGCCTCCGCGAACCGGCTCAGAGCAACCAGGCCGGTCCGGTCGGCCAGTCGCTCCAGGGCAACGGTCAGCGGTGTGCCGGCACGGCAGTCCGCCACGACGCGCCGTACCTCCGTCGAGAGCTCGCCGCGCGTCGACCGTCCGACGCGTTCGAGGGCGCCGTGCGCCCCCTCGCCCGCTCCGACCGCGAGCGCCAGCAGCTCGGCGACCGTGGGCAGCTCGGCCAGCATGCGTTCCTCCCGCTGCCTGACCTGCCGGCTGAGCAGCTGGTCGCGGCTGACGAGCCCGGTCAGGGCGCAGGCAGCCACGACCACCGCGGCGGCCACCGGGTGGGTGCCGCGACCGGCGACCAGCGCCAGGGCCACGACCAGGCCCGCTGCGGTGCCGAGCGCTGCCGCGACGACCTGCTCGGCACGGAAGTCCTCGACGGTCTGGGGTCGCCCGGCGCGGTCGAGCCGACGCTGGAGATCCACGGTGGGGGAGCCGAGCCGCTCGACCAGGCGGACCGCGTCGTGCATGACCGGTGCGACCAGACGCTCGACCGTCGGGAACGGTGAGTGCACCGCAGGTACCCGCAGCAGGGCCGAGGCGCCGCCGGGCAGGCGGAGGTACGGCGCCAGGCGCGCATCCAGGCGGGGCCGCCGGGCGTTGAGCCGCAGGATGACGATCCACAGCCCGATCCCGCCGACGGCGCCGACAGCGGCGCCGACGCCGGCGGGCGACAACCCGGCGATCACCGCAGCACCCGGACGTCCTCGGGCAGTCGCCCGATGCGCGCCATGAGGTGGTAGGCGACCAACGAGCTCCCGGCCCCGGCAGCCAGGACGGCGACGCCCGCGGAGGTGTTGTAGGCGGCGGCGGCCTCGGGCCGCGAGGAGAGCATCGCGAGCACCAGCCAGGGCGCCGCCACCGCGAGCCGTGCGCCGTTGACCGTCCAGCTCTGACGGGCCTCGAGCTCGCCGCGGGTCCGGGCGTCCTCGCGCAGGAACGCCGAGAGGGTCCGGAGCAGCCGACCGAGGTCGGTGCCGCCGACGTCGCGGGTCAGCCGGAGCACCTCGACGATCCGGTCCGCCACCGGGTCCGCGAGCCGGGCCTTGAGGGCGTCGAGGCAGTCACCGAAGCGACCACTGGCGCGGTGGTCCTCGGCGAAGGCACGGAAGGCAGGGCGGAGCTCGACCGGCCCGCGATCACCCAGCTGACCGAGGGCCTCCGGCAACGACAGGCCCGCGCGGATGCCCGATGCGAGGTGGTCGACGACCTCGGGCCACACCCCGCGCAGCGCGGCGCGGCGACTGCGGGCGCGGGTGCGGACCAGCCCCACCGGTGCGTACGCGGCCATCAGGGCGAAGCAGGTCGCGATCGCCGGGGACCGGGTCAGACCGACCGCGACGACCCAGGTCATCATGCCGGTGACCGCGCAGGTGCCGATCAGCGCCGCCGGCGAGACGCCCGGCGCCCCGGCCTGGACCAGGAGGTCGGTGATCGACTCCGACCACCGGCCACGCTCCCGTCGGTGCGGGACCGGCGAGGTCACCGACCACAGGAGGAGGCACAGCCCGGCGCCGAGGAGCAGTCCGCTCACGACGCCCACGGCTCAGCCCACCTCCGACGTGCGTGGACGCAGCAGAGCGGCGACGTCCACACCGATGCGGGAGTAGCGCTCGGGGTGTGGCGGGAAGCCGTCCGCGCGCACCAGGACGTCGTCGCGCTGGTGGAAGACGTCTGCCGTCTCGACGACTCCGTTCTCGACGCGTCCCGGCACGGCGACGATCTCCGCGGTGCGCCGCCGACCGCGCGCGTCGATGTCGAGGTGCACGACGAGGTCGATCGCGGAGGCCACCGTCGGTACGACGAACGCCGCGGAGACGTTCTCGCCGGCGAGCAGCGGCAGCGTGCAGATCTTGGTCAGGGCCTCGCGCGCGCTGTTCGCGTGAACGGTGCACATGCCGGGCACGCCGGCGTTGAGGGCGATGAGCATGTCGAGGCTCTCCGCCTCCCGGACCTCGCCGATCACGATCCGGCTCGGCCGCATCCGCAGCGCCTCCTTGACCAGGCGCCGCAGCGTGATCGCCCCGGTCCCCTCGAGGCTGGGCTGACGGCACTGCATCGCCACCACGTCGCGGTGCGGGATCCGCAGCTCGAAGACCTCCTCGGCGGTGATGATCCGCTCGCGCGGTGGGATGGACCCGCCGAGAGCGTTCAGCATCGTCGTCTTGCCCGCCTGGGTCGGGCCGGACACCAGGATGTTGAGGCCGGCCGCCACGGACGCGGCAAGGAACCGCGCAGCGGCCGGGGTCAGCGAGCCGAGCGCGACCAGGTCGTCGAGGTGCGTGGCCCGCACGAGGTACTTGCGGATGTTGATCGCCCACGCCGTGCGGGTGACGTCGGGGATCACCACGTGCAGCCGTTCCCCGCCGGGCAGCGCCGCGTCGACGAACGGGCTGGACAGGTCGAGGCGACGACCGGAGACGCGGAGCATCTGCTCGACGAGCTCACGCACCTGGACCTCGGTCAGGATCGTCGTCGTCAGCTCGGGCTCACCGCGCCGGGCGACGAAGACCTCGGCGGGCGAGTTGATCCAGATCTCCTCGACCTCGTCGTCGTCCATGTACTGCTGGAGCGGGCCGAGGCCGGCGACGGCGTCGACGACGGCCTTGGTCGCCGCCCCGGCATCGACCAGGGGTGGCAGGTGACCGCGCAGGGAGCGTTCGTCGTAGTCGGCGACGACGTCGCGCACCAGGTCCGCAAGTGACTCGCGGTCACGCAGCGGGTCGACCCCGCGCCGTCGGATGAGCTCGCGCACCTCGTGCTCGAGCAGTGCGACACCGTCCACGAGACCCCCTGCGCCCCCGTGCGGTCGGGTCCGCACGGGACGAGCATAGGGGAGCAGAACAGTCCAAACCGCCCGTTGTGGACAACAGGATCGGTCGGTGGGCGCCGACCCGAAGCTCCGCTCGGCGAGGTCGGTCCGCCCCGGGCCGTCGCGGCGTCGGCGGCGGGCTCACCCGGGAGGCGTCGGTGATCTCTTGGTGCGTCTCGCGACGGCGCCCGGCGCGGTGGGCGCCGGTTCGGTCGGTGCCGGTTCGGTCGGGGCCGGCGGAGCCGGGGCGGGCTCCGGCGCTGCGGGTGCGGCCGGCGGCTGGGGTACCGGCCGGGCGTCCATCGGCCCCTGGCCCGCGTAGCCGCTCGGGTAGGCCGGTCGGGCCGCCCCCCGACGCGCGTCCCACGGGAGGGACGTCGTCGGGCCGGAAGGCGCGGCAGACGGCGCCTTTGCCGCCTGCCGCCGTCCGAGCCACCGGCCGACGTAGATGATCACGGCCGTCAGGAGCGCCCCGGCGGCGAGCCACGGGAGCAGGACGCCGACGACGTGCAGCACGTCGCGCGTGGTGCCGACCAGGGCGTTCCAGCCGCTGACGAGGCCGCCCCAGAACCCGGGTTCCGGCTCCGGCTCGGGTGCCGTCGCCTCGGTCCACAGCTCGAGCCGGATGGTGGACATCGCGATCTGTTCGGCCAGGGCCGTCTTCTGCGCCTGGACGGACTCGAGCTCGACCTGGCGGTCCGTCAGGACCTGTTCGGCGTTGACGATCTCGGTGATCGACCCGGCGCGCCCGAGCAGGTCCTCGAGGCGGGCGATCGAGATCTCCAGTGCCCGGATGCGGGCGTCGAGGTCCCGCGCCTGGGCCGTGACCTCGGTGGTGACCAGCGACAGGTCCTGCACGGTGCCGAGCTCCTCGAGGTCGGCCAGCGTGACGGTGACCTGGTCGGACGGGATCCGCACGACGAGGTAGACGCTGGTCGCCTCGGCCTCGGCGGAGACCTGCTCGTTGCGCTCCTGGACCTTGCCGCCCACGCGCTCGACCAGCAGGGCTGCCTGCTCGGCGACGGCGTGCGGGTCCTCGACGGTCATCGACAGCGAGCCGGAGACCACGAACTCCTGGTTCGACAGGTTCACGTCGGTGCCGGTCCCGGCGTCGACGCCGCGGTCCTCGGCCGGGGCCGCCGCCTCGTCTGCGGCGGACTCCTGGCTCTCGACACCTCCGACGTCCGAGGCGGGCTCCGAGGTGCTCGCGTCCCCGCCGGCCGAGCACCCGGCAAGGAGCAGGACGGCGACGACGGCGATCGACCTCGGGAGGCTGCGCATGCGCCTCAGGCTAGGTGTCTGCACCCTGGCGCGTGGACGCTTCGACCGTATCGTGATCGATTCGACACGCTCCTGTGTCCGGCGTCGTACCGTGGCACGTCACCCACCCATCCGAGGAGCAGCGTGCGGACACGACCCGATGGACACGACGGCCGAGCAGACGCCCGGGTCGTGCCGTCGCGGTCCCGTCGCCTGCGCTCTCGGCTCGCGGCAGCCGCCACGACCCTGCTCGTCGGCGTCGGCGGCGTCGTCGGGCTCGTCGGCGGGCTCGCCACCCCGGCGCACGCCGACGCCGGCGAGGACCTCCTGGTGATGATCAACGCCGAGCGTGCCGCCGCCGGGGTCGGCCCGCTCCGGCTGAACAGCTCGATGTCGGGTGTCGCGGCTGCCTGGAGCCAGCGCATGGCCGACGCCGGGCAGCTGAGCCACAACCCCGACTACGCGACCCAGATCCCCGGCGGGTGGTCCGCTGCGGCGGAGAACGTCGCCTGGAACTCACCGGCCGACGTGGCCGGCCTGCACAGGTCATGGATGGAGTCGCAGGGCCACCGCGAGAACATCCTCGGCGGCGCGTACACGGATGTCGGCATCGCCGTCGTGATCCAGGACGGGAAGGCCTGGGGCACGGAGGTGTTCGGCGCGTACGGGTCCGCGCCGATGCCCGCACCCGCTGAGCCCGCACCGGCACCGGCACCCGCTCCAGCACCCGCACCAGCACCAGCACCAGCACCAGCGCCCGCGCCTGCTCCTGACCCGGAGCCGGCACCACCGGTCGAGCCTGCGGTGAGCCCGGCGCCGGTCGCGGCCGCTGAGCCGGTGCCCGGGACGACGCCGGTCGCAGGGACGACAGCGCCCCCCAGCCGGACGCCTGCGCCGACCGCCCGGGCGTCGGAGCGCGACACCGCCGAGGCGGCGCCGGCCGGGAGCGTGCTCGCCCAGACCGCCACCGGGACGGCCGGCGCCCGCGTCGCGGTCCTCGGTGGCCTGCTCGTCGTGCTCGCCGCAGGCGCCGCGGTGTGGCGAGTGCGCACCCGTCGCGGTGCTCCTGGATTCACCCGGCCGCCGGGCGGGGGTCCCGACCCCGCACCGTAGGGTGGGCCGGTGAGCCGACCGGCGCCCGACGACGTGCAGCCGCCGGCCCTTGCCCTGCGCGGGCTGGTCAAGCGGTTCGGCACGACGCTTGCCGTCGCGGGGCTCGACCTCGAGATCCCGGCGGGCTCCTTCTACGGCGTCGTCGGACCCAACGGCGCGGGCAAGACGACGACGCTCTCGATGGCCACCGGGCTGCTCCTGCCCGACCACGGCAGCGTCCACGTGCACGGGGTGGACCTCTGGGCCCGTCCGGCCGCCGCGGCGCCGCTGCTCGGGGTGCTGCCCGACGGCATGCGGCTGTTCGACCGTCTCACCGGTGCGGAGCTGATCAGCTATGCCGGACTGCTGCGCGGCCTCGACCGCGACGTCATCGCAGCCCGGCGCGACGACCTGCTCGTCGCGCTGGACCTGAACGTCGCCGGCAGGACGCTGGTCGCCGACTACTCCGCAGGGATGACCAAGAAGATCGCCCTCGCCTGCGCCCTCGTCCACGCACCCCGCCTGCTCGTGCTCGACGAGCCGTTCGAGGCCGTCGACCCCGTCTCGGCCGGCGCGATCCGGGCGATCCTGCACCAGTTCGTCGCGGCCGGCGGGACGGTCGTGCTCTCGAGCCACGTCATGGCGCTCGTCGAGCGGGTCTGCGACCACGTCGCCGTCGTGGCAGCCGGTCGGGTCCTCGCCGCCGGGTCGCTCGAGGCGGTGCGTGCAGGCCAGAGCCTCGAGGAGAGGTTCGTCGGGCTGCTGGGCGGGGGACCGGCAGAGCCGGAGCTGACGTGGCTGCGACCGTCCTCCGCCTGAAGCTGCGGATCCTCGGCCACACGCTGCGCAGCGAGGGCTGGCGCGTGGTGGTCATGATCCTCGGCGGGCTCTGGGCGCTGAGCGCACTGCCCTCCGTCATCGGCGGCATGGTCTGGCTCTCGGGGCAGTCGGTCGAGGTGAGCCACGACGTCCTCGTGGTCGCCGGGACCGTCCTGGTCATCGGTTGGGCCGTCGTCCCGGTGCTCATACCCGGCATGGACGACTCGCTCGAGATCACCCGCTTCGCCACCTTCGGCGTGCCGGTCCGTCGGCTGGTCCCCGGTCTCCTGCTCGCGTCCCTGCTGGGCGTCCCGACGGTCTTCGCGGCAGTGGTCTGCCTCGCACCGGCGATCGCGTGGGGACGGTCGGGAGCCGGCCCGTGGGAGGGCGGCGCGGCGCTGGCCGTCGCTGTCGCCGCAGCCCCGCTCGCGCTGGCGACCTGCGTGCTCGCCGCCCGGCTGAGCACTGGTCTGGCGGCCCGGCTGCTCGGCACCCGCCGGTCGAAGGAGGTCGGCGCGCTGCTGGGGCTGCTCGTCGTCGGGTTGGCCGTCCCGGGTGTCGTCGCGATCGGTGCGGTGGGGGTCGAGGGCGCGCTCGAACGGGTCCCCGCCGTCGCGCAGGTGCTCGGCTGGACGCCGCTCGGCCTGGTCTGGGCAGCGCCGGCCGCGATGGCCGCCGGTGACGTCGCCGGCGCGCTGACCCGGGTGGCGCTGGCGGCGGCATGGGTTGCGGTCGGCATCGTCGGCTGGTCCGCGCTGCTGCGTGCGGCGCTCGTCCGCCCGCCGTCGCGCGGTGGCCAGGTGCGCAGGCGTCGGGACGGCATGCTCCCGGCCCGACGGCGGGGTGGCGCCGCGGCCGGTGGTCCGATCGGCGCGATCCGCCGCCGACCGGGTGTCGGTGCGGCGGCCGCGGTGACCCGCCGGAGCCTGCGCTACTGGTCCGCCGACCCGCGCTACTCCAGCGCGCTGCTCGGGGCCGTCGTGGCCCCGGTCGTCATCGTGCTGCTCGTCGCCACCGTCGTCGACGCCCCCGCGGCCGTCGCGCTGAGCATGGGGCCGCTGATGGCGGGCACGATCGGCTGGGGCCGGCACAACGACGTCGCCTTCGACGGCTCGGCGTTCTGGATGCACGTCTCGGCACGGGTCCCGGGCTGGGCGGACCGCCTGGGCCGCGCGGCGGCCACACTCGTCTGGGCGGCCCCGGTGACCGTGGCCGTCGGCCTGGTCGGGGTCGCCGTGGCCGATCGACGCGACCTGGCCCTGGCCGCCCTCGGTGCGTCCCTCGGCGTCCTGTGCGCGGGCCTGGCGGTCTCCGCGGTGTTCAGCACGCTGCTGCCCTACCCGGTGCCGGAACCGGGAGCGAACCCGTACGCCGCGCAGATGGGCGCGGTGGGGGCCAGTCTGCTCGCCCAGGTGGTCACCTCCGCGGCGACGATCGTGCTCTGCCTGCCGGTGCTGGGCCTGTACGCGGCCTCGATGTGGTGGGGTCCCGCGGCGACGCTGCCGACCTTCCTGGTCGGTGTCGTGGGCGGCGTGGGAGTCCTGGTGACCGGCATCGTGCTCGGTGGACGGGTCTACGACGCGCGGGCCTCGCGCATCCTGGCCCGACTCGCGTGAGCCCTGTGAGCCCCGTGAGCCCTGTGAGCCCTGCGGTCCGGTGGGCCGGATCGCGGTCGGGTGCCGGGGCTGTCGGCACCTCGCCGTAAGATTCATCTCCATGAGCCAGCCGACTCCTCCCGCCACCGGACCGGACGACCCGCACGGCGAACCCGGCGGCGGCTCGGGCACCTCCACGAGCGTGCTGGAGCGCTCGGAGACCCGTGAGGAGGTCGAGCCGGGAGACCACGAACGGTTCGCCCACTACGTGCGCAAGGAGAAGATCCTCTCCTCGGCACTGTCCGGCAGCCCCGTGATCGCGCTGTGCGGCAAGGTCTGGGTGCCGGGCCGCGACCCCAACAAGTTCCCGGTCTGCCCGATCTGCAAGGAGATCTACGACGGCCTGCGCTCCCCGCAGGACGGCGACAAGCCCGGCGGCGGTTCCGACGGATCCTCCGGCGGACGGTGAGCCCGCAGCACAGCGCCGCACGGCGGGGCCCGACCTCGGACACGACGCCGCCCGCAGGGCAGCACGGGGCCGTCTCGGCTCCGTCGGCCGTGGCGGCCTCGCACCTGTCGCCGGCCTTCCCGGCCCGCGCGCCCTGGGGCACCGCCGACAAGCTTCGCGCGTGGCAGACCGCTGCGCTGGCGGCGTACGAGGCCCGGGACCCGCGTGACTTCCTCGCCGTCGCGACGCCCGGCGCCGGCAAGACGACGTTCGCGCTGCGGGTGGCCACGGACCTGCTCGCGCGCGGCGTGGTCCGCCGGGTCACCGTGGTCGCCCCGACCGAGCACCTCAAGCGGCAGTGGGCCGACGCGGCGGCGCGCGTCGGCGTGCGCCTCGACCCGACCTTCCGGAACAGCCAGGGGCGGCACGGTGCCGAGTACGACGGTGTCGCGGTCACCTATGCGCAGGTCGCGAGCAAGCCCGCGCTGCACGCCGCGCGTACCGCCGCGGCACCGACCCTGGTCATCCTCGACGAGGTGCACCACGGCGGGGACGCGTTGTCCTGGGGCGATGCGGTCCGCGAGGCCTTCGAGGGAGCGACCCGGCGGCTGGCCCTGACCGGTACGCCGTTCCGCTCGGACACGGCTGCCATCCCGTTCGTGACCTACGCGCCTGACGCCGACGGCATCCGACGGTCGGTCGCCGACTACATCTACGGCTACGGCGACGGCCTGCGCGACGGCGTGGTGCGGCCGGTGATCTTCCTGTCGTACAGCGGGCAGATGCGCTGGCGGACCCGCACCGGGGACGAGGTCAGTGCCCGCCTCGGCGAGGACATGACCAAGGACATGACCGCACAGGCCTGGCGGACCGCGCTGGCCCCCGACGGGCAGTGGATCCCCGCCGTGCTGGCAGCGGCGGACAAGCGGCTCTCCGAGGTCCGCCGGGCCGTGCCGGACGCCGGGGGACTGGTGATCGCGACCGATCAGGCCGATGCCCGCGCCTACGCCTCGCACCTGCGCCGGATCACCGGGGAACCGGCGACCGTCGTGCTCTCGGACGACGACGGCGCGTCCGAGCGGATCGAGGCCTACGCCACCAGCACGACGCGGTGGATGGTCGCCGTGCGGATGGTCTCCGAGGGGGTCGACGTGCCCCGGCTGGCCGTCGGCGTCTACGCCACGTCCACGGCCACGCCGCTCTTCTTCGCCCAGGCAGTCGGTCGCTTCGTCCGGGTCCGGCGGCGAGGGGAGACGGCCTCGGTCTTCCTGCCGAGCGTCCCGCAGCTCCTCGCGCTCGCCGCAACCCTCGAGCTCGAGCGCGACCACGCCCTGGACCGTCCGATCCAGGACGAGGGTGAGCTGAACCTCGAGGACGGCCTGCTCGCCCAGGCGAACCTGAACGCCGACGGACCGGATGCCGTGGGGGCCGACGGCATCGCCGGCTCGTTCAAGGCGCTCGACGCCCAGGCGACCTTCGACCGGGTGCTCTTCGACGGCGGCGAGTTCGGCACCGGGGCCGACGTCGGCTCCCAGGAGGAGCTCGACTTCCTCGGGCTGCCCGGGCTCCTCGACGCCGATCAGGTCACCACGCTGCTGCGGCAACGCCAGGCCGACCAGGTCACCGGACGCCGGGCCCGGGGCGGGCAGGCCGCCGCGTCGGTGGTCGACCACCGCCGCCTGACCGAGCTGCGCAAGGAGCTCAACACCCTGGTCGGAGCCTGGGCGCGGCGCAGCGGTCAGCCGCACGGCTCGGTGCACACCGAGCTGCGCCGACAGCGCGGCGGCCCGGAGGTCGCACTCGCGAGTGCCGAGCAGATCGAGGCCAGGATGGCGCTCGTCCGGGACTGGTTCGTCTCCCGGCGCTGACGCGTTCTCCGCTCGGCCGCCTCGCAGCACCGCAGGTCAGCGAACGTGCGTGGGGTCTGATACCAGGGTTCTGCGAGGTCCGCCACCGGAGCCCTCTCGGGATGCGGGACTGAACAACTTCTGCAACGGTCGATCCCAAGAGATGCCGTCCTGACCCCCTCGACGGCCGACCGAAAGGTGACCGAGCATGCCTACCTGGCTGATCATCCTGCTCGTCGGAGTTGTCCTGATCATCGTCGGCTTTGGTGGTGTTGGACAGACCCTGGTCTACATCGGAATCGCCGTCTTGGTGCTGAGCCTCATCCTCGGCCTCGTCGGGCGCGGTCGGGCGCGCGTCTAGCGACACCAAGCACACGCACACCGCACGCCGCCCACAGCACGCCACGGACGTCCGGGCGCCCAGGGGAGACCCTCGGTACCCGGACGTCCGTCCGTCCGGACCCCGGTGGTCCCGACGTCAGCGCTCGAGCCGGAGCGTGACAGTCGGCAGCGCGGGGTCGCCGGCGGACAGCCGACGGGCGCCACGGGGCAGCTCGCCCCGTGAGGCGCGATGCCGCTCGACGGCGAGCTGGACACCGCTGGTCCCGGTCCACCGGGTGTCGATCGCGCCGCCCGCCACGAGCGGGACATGCAGCGGCCGCAGCTCGGTGTGCTCCGGCGCCCAGGTCGCCACGGCCTGGTCCGGTCCGGTGACGAGGACCTCCTCCAGGGCGCGGCCGGCCTGATCCACCCGCCGTCCGGCGTTCTTGCGGCCACCCGTGCTCGTCTTCCGGGTCGAGGCCTTGGCCACCGGCGCGAGTACGCCGTCGCGCCCTTCGCGGGCGACGAGCTTGTAGACCATCCCGCAGGTCGGTGCACCGGAGCCGGTCACGACCGACGTGCCGACGCCGTAGGAGTCGACGGGCGCGACGGCCAGCGCGGCGATCGAGTACTCGTCGAGGTCCGAGCTGACGACGATCTGGGTCCCGGTCGCGCCGAGCTCGTCGAGCTGGGCGCGGACCTCGATCGCGAGCGAGGTCAGGTCGCCCGAGTCGATCCGGACCGCGCCGAGCCCGGTCCCGGCCGCCGCCACGGCGTTGATGACTCCCTGCGGGACGTCGTACGTGTCGACCAGCAGCGTCGTGCCGACACCCTGGGTCGCGACCTGGGCCGCGAAGGCGGTCGCCTCGTCGTCGTGCAGCAGGATGTAGGAGTGCGCGGCGGTGCCGATCGTCGCCAGCCCGTATCGGCGTCCGGCCTCGAGGTTGGACGTCCCGGCGAACCCTGCGACGACCGCGGCGCGGGCCGCTGCGACGGCGGCCTGCTCGTGCGCGCGCCGGCTGCCCATCTCCAGGCACGGGCGCCCGACGGCCGCACCGGTCATCCGGGAGGCCGCCGAGGCGACGGCCGAGTCGTAGTTGAGGATGGACAGGATCACCGTCTCCAGGATCACGGCTTCGGCGAACGTGCCCTCGACGACCATCACGGGGGAGTGCGGGAAGAAGGTCTCACCCTCGGCGTAGCCCGTGATGGACCCGGTGAACCGGAACGCCGCGAGGTGGTCGATCGTCGCCCGGTCCACGACGCCGTTGCGGGACAGGAAGGCCAGCTCGTCGTCACCGAAGCGGAACTCGGCCAGGGCCTCGAGCACGCGCCCCGTCCCGGCCAGCACCCCGTAGCGGCGGCCGGGCGGCAGCCGGCGGGTGAAGACCTCGAACAGGCAGTGCCGGTTCGCGGTCCCGTCGGCCAGGGCCGTCTCGAGCATGGTCAGCTCGTAGCGGTCGGTCATCAGGGCGGTCGAGGTCGAGGGCAGCTCTGCGCTCATGGGGACACGGTAGGGGTGTCGGGTGACTGCGCGCGTGCGCGCACCGGTGGCTGGACCGCCGCGCGCCCGGTCCTGCCTACAGTGGTGGGGTGCGAACGATGGTGGGTCCGGTCGTCGTCTCGACCGTTCCGCTGGAGGATGTCGGGACGCTGGAGCATCTCGGCACGGCCGACACCTGGGTCACGATCGTCTGGAACGATCCGGTGAACCTGATGAGCTACGTGACGTACGTCTTCCGGAGCTACTTCGGCTATCCGCAGGATCGTGCCGAGCGGCTGATGCTCCAGGTGCACAACGAGGGACGGGCGACCGTCTCGCACGGGTCCCGCGAGCGGATGGAGACCGACGTGCAGGCCATGCACGGCTTCGGCCTGTGGGCCACCGTGCACGCGTCGGGCCGGTGAGCCGGTGAACGGGACCTTCGAGCCGGCCGGGTCCGGCGCCGGGTACGTCACGCGGCTGGACGCCGCCGAGCGGGCCGTGCTGCTCGACCTGGTCGACGACGTCGTCGTGCTCCTCGGCGGCAGCGCGGTCGTCGACGCCGACCCGGCCGGTGAGCGCAACCCGCTCGACGTCGTCCGGCTCGGGGCACCGCTCCGCACGCCGCCGCAGGACCCGGCTGTGCGCCGACTCCTGCCGGACGCGTCGCGGGAGGACCCGGAGGTCGCTGCCGAGTTCCGCCGGCTCACCGAGGCCGACCTGCGCACGACCAAGGTGGGCAACCTGCTGCGCCTTCGGGCGGCCGTCGACGCGGCGCAGCCCGACCTGCTGGTCGTGGCGAGCGAGGGTGCCCAGGTCGCTGCGGCACTGAACGACCTCCGGCTGGTGCTCTCCGAGCGTCTCGGGGTCCGCAGCGACGTCGACTCGGACGCGCTCTACCGGCTCGCCACCCTGGAGCGGCCGGAGACCGTCGAGGTCCTGGACGAGGACCAGCAGGGTGCCTCGGCACGTGCCCAGGACCGCTCGGGCGTGGTCAGCGACCTCGACGCCCGGCGGTTCCTCGCCACCGTCTACGTGGTCCTGAGCATCCTCCAGGAGTCGCTCGTCGAACTGATGCTCGAAGCCTTGCCGGACGTGCCGCCGGACGCGCGGTCGGACGCGCGGTCGGACGCGCGGTCGGACGCGCCGCCGGACGCGCCGCCGGACGCACCGCCGGACGCACCGCCGGACGTGTGAGGGTCTGCGCACGGTCTGCGCGCCGTTAGGCTCAGGGCCGTGAACGACGCACCGATCGGCATCTTCGACTCCGGTGTGGGTGGTCTGACGGTTGCCCGGGCCGTCCTCGACCAGCTCCCGAACGAGTCCGTCCTGTACATCGGTGACACGGCCAACGGCCCCTACGGGCCCAAACCCCTCGCCGCCGTCCGCGCCCACGCCCTCGAGGTCATGGACGACCTCGTCGACGCCGGGGTCAAGATGCTCGTGATCGCCTGCAACACGGCCTCCGCCGCCGTGCTCCGCGACGCGCGGGAGCGGTACACCCAACGTCGCGGCCTGCCGGTGGTCGAGGTCATCCTGCCGGCTGCGCGGCGCGCCGCAGCGGCGACCCGGACGGGGCGGGTCGGCGTGATCGGGACCAAGGCCACGATCGAGTCCAGGGCCTACGACGACGCGTTCGCGGTCGCGGCGGGTCTGACGATCACCTCCCATGCCTGCCCGCAGTTCGTCGAGCTGGTCGAGGCGGGGCGGACGTCCGGTCCCGAGGTGCTCGAGATCGCCCGCACGTCCCTCGCGCCGATCCGCGCGGCCCGCGTCGACACCCTGGTCCTGGGCTGCACCCACTACCCGTTGCTCACCGGCGTCATCTCCTACGTGATGGGCGAGGACGTCACGCTCGTCTCGAGCGCCGAGGAGACCGCCAAGGACGTCTTCCGCACGCTCGTGGCGCACGATCTGGAACGCGACCCGCTCGCCGGGCCGCCGGTGCACCGCTTCGTCGCCACCGGTGACGCGACGTCGTTCGCGACCCTCGCCCGCCGGTTCCTGGGTCCCGAGGTGCTCTCGGTCGAGGCTGCCGCGAGCCTGCGGTGAGCGACCGATGAAGCTGACAGTCGTGGGCTGCGCCGGGTCGTTCCCGGGGCCGGACTCCGCCGCGTCCTGCTACCTCGTGCAGGCCGACGACGCCGCCGGACGCACCTGGAACGTGGTGCTGGACCTCGGCAGTGGTGCGTTCGGCCCGCTCCAGCGGCTGTGCGACCCGAGCGACATCGACGCGATCGGCCTGACCCACCTGCACCCTGACCACGTCGCCGACGTGTGCGGCCTGTACGTCTACCTCAAGTACCGGCCGAGCGACCCGTGCCGACCCGCGCGCCGCACCCCGATGCCGGTGCACGGACCGTTCGGGACGGCCTCGAGGCTCGGCGACATGTACGGCCTCGAGCCGGGTGAGTCGCTGACCGAGCACCTCGCGGTGCACCCGTGGCAGCCGGGTCGCCCGGTGCGGGTCGGTCCGATGACCCTCGTCCCGGTCGCCGTCGAGCACCCTGTCCCGGCGTACGGCGTGCGCGTGCACGGCCCGTCGCACGACGATCCGGCACGGACGGTCACCATCGCCTACAGCGGGGACACCGACGCCTGCGTCGGGCTCGACGAGCTCGCGACCGGCGCGGACCTGCTGGTCGCCGAGGCGGCCTTCGTCGAGGGTCGGGACGACGCGGTGCGCGGCATCCACCTGACCGGACGTCGCGCCGGGCAGGCGGCAGCGACCGGTGGTGCCCGGCGGCTCGTGCTCACGCACATCCCCGCCTGGAACGAGCGCGACGTGGCGCGGGCCGAGGCGCGCGAGGTCTACTCCGGCCCGATCGACAGCGCGCGGCCCGGTCTCGTCGTGGTGCTCTGACGTCGCCTAGGGTCGTGGGCATGACCTCTGCGATCCCCCCCACCGTGCTGCGCGCCGACGGCCGCCGCCCCGACGAGCTGCGGCCCGTCACCATCACGCGCAACTGGCTCGACGCCGCCGAGGGCAGCGTGCTGATCGAGTTCGGCCGTACCCGGGTGCTGTGCGCAGCCTCGTTCACCGACAGCGTCCCGCGCTGGAAGAAGGGTTCGGGCGCCGGGTGGGTCACCGCCGAGTACGCGATGCTGCCGCGCTCGACCAGCACCCGCAGCGACCGGGAGTCCGTCAAGGGCCGCATCGGTGGCCGCACGCACGAGATCTCGCGTCTGATCGGTCGCTCGCTGCGCGCGGTGATCGACGTCAAGGCCCTGGGTGAGAACACGATCGTGCTGGACTGCGACGTCCTGCAGGCCGATGGCGGGACCCGCACGGCAGCGATCACCGGCGCCTATGTCGCGCTCGCCGACGCGGTCGCGTGGGGCCGGCGCCACGGCAAGATCGGCGGTACCCGGCCGGTGCTGACCGACTCGGTCGCTGCGGTGAGCGTCGGGATCATCGACGGCATCCCGATGCTCGACCTGCCGTATGTCGAGGATGTCCGGGCCGAGACCGACATGAACGTCGTGGTGACCGGCAACGGCCTGTTCGTCGAGGTCCAGGGCACCGCCGAGAAGGCGCCGTTCGACCGGCGTGAGCTCGACGTGCTGCTCGACCTGGCCGTCGGCGGCACAGCCGAGCTGACCCGGCTCCAGGTGCAGGCGCTGGCCGAGGGCTCGTGAGCACGGCACGGCCGCGCCTGGTGCTGGCGACGCACAACCGGCACAAGGTCGCCGAGCTGCGCGCCATCCTCGCCCCGACGACCCCGGGGCTCGACCCGGACGCGATCGTGGGCGCCGCGGACGTCGGTGCCCCGGAGCCGCACGAGGACGGGGTGACCTTCGCCGAGAACGCCCTGATCAAGGCGCGTGCGCTCGCGGCGTTCACGGGGCTGCCGGCGGTCGCCGACGACTCCGGGCTGTGCGTCGACGTGCTCGGTGGGGCGCCGGGGATCTTCTCGGCCCGGTGGTCCGGCCGGCACGGCGACGACGACGCCAACCTCGCCCTGCTCCTGGCCCAGCTCGCCGACGTGCAGCCGGCCCACCGTGGGGCGCAGTTCACCTGCGCCGCGGCGCTGGTCACGCCGGACGGCTTCGAGCACGTCGAGACCGGCGTCCTGCGCGGCATCCTGGCGACCGCTCCGCGCGGGGCCGCCGGCTTCGGCTACGACCCGGTGCTGGTGCCCGACCTCCAGCCGGCCCGTGCCGCCGGTCAGGTGCTGACCTGCGCGGAGCTGACCCCGGACGAGAAGAACGCGATCTCGCACCGGGGCCGGGCATTCCGCGCGCTCGCCCCGGTGATCGTCGCGAGGCTGACCTGACCGGCGTGCCCGTCGACGGCGGGCCGCACGGCCAGGGCCCGGTCGGCCCGCCGTCGGTGCACCTGGTGGTCCGGGACCTCGCCGTCGGCTACCCGGGGCGGCCGGTGCTGTCCGGGGTGACCTTCACCGCGGCCGCCGGCTCACGCGTGGGCCTCGTCGGCGAGAACGGCACGGGCAAGACGACGTTGTTGCGGGTCCTGGCCGGTGAGCTCGTCCCGACGTCGGGCGAGGTGCGGGTCGCCGGGTCCGTGGCGACAGTCGCCCAGGAGCTGCCGGTCGCCCCGGGAGTGACCGTCGGTGACATGGTCGCGCAGGCGCTGCGCGACTCGCACGCGGCGGCCGCGGAGCTCGAGCGCGCGACGGCTGCGGTGGACCGGCTCGGCGCCGCGCACGACGCGCACGTCGGTGGTGAACTCGACGCAGCGCAGGACCGGCTCGTGAGAGCGCTGGCCCGGGCCGAGCGGCTGGCCCTCTGGGACGCCGACCGGCGGGCCGACGAGGCGCTCACCCGGTTCGGTGCGCCGAGGGACCTGGGGCGCGAGCTCGCGTCCCTGTCGGTCGGCGAGCGCTACCGCGTCCGGCTGGCCTGCCGGATCGCCCAGCGGTGCGACGTCCTGCTGCTCGACGAGCCGACCAACCACCTGGACGTCGCCGGCATCGACTTCCTCACCGACCAGCTGCGGGCGTGGCGCGGTGTCGTGGTGATCGTCACGCACGACCGTCGGCTGCTCGACGACGTGATGACGGCCATCCTCGACCTGGACCCGTCGGTCGACGGTCGGCCGACCCTCTACGGGGAGTCCAGCTACGCGGCCTACCGCTTCCAGCGCACCGCGGCGCTGCGCCGGTGGCGGGCCCGGTACGCAGCCGAGCGCAAGCGCGCCGCAGCCCTTGCCGAGCGGCTCGACGACGCGTACGAGGGCCTGTCCGACGAGTGGCGCCCACCCAGGGGCAGCCGCCCGCACCGCCGGGCCACCCACGCCCGGGTCCACGTCAAGGCGGCCGACCGGCTGATCGAGCGGCTCGAGGCGCAGGCCGTCGAGATCCCCGTCCCGCCGCTCGAGCTCGCCTTCCCCGACCTGCCCGCACTGCCGCCCACCGCAGATCCGGCGCACCCGCTGCTCGAGGTGCGTGGCGTCCAGGTCCCTGGCCGGCTCGACCTGCCGGGTGTGCGGATCGACCTGCCGGCCTGCGGCCGGCTGCTGGTCACCGGGCCGAACGGATCGGGCAAGTCGACCCTGCTCGCGGTGCTCGCGGGTCTGCTGGTGCCGGCCCGGGGCGTGCGGACGGTGGCCGACGGGGTCCGGTTCGGTCTCGTCGCCCAGGACGACGGCGTACCGGACGCCGCGCAGCGCGCACCGCGCGAGCGCCGGGACATCTCAGGCTTCGAGGCCTACGCGACGCACGCCCTCGACCTGCTCGCCGCCGGTCGGCTGGACCCGGATCGGCTGGTCCCGGTCGCGGCGCTGGGCCTCCTCACCGAGGAGGACCTCGAGCGGCCGCTAGGCGAGCTCTCGGCCGGGCAGCGCCGACGGTTCGAGCTGGCGTGCGCGCTGCTCGCGGCCCCGCACGTGCTGCTCCTGGACGAGCCGACGAACCACCTGTCGGTCGCCCTGGTCGACGAGCTCACGACCGCCCTGGTGGCCACGAGCGCCGCCGTCGTGGTCGCGACGCACGATCGGGCGCTGCGCCGCGACCTGGCGCACTGGCCCGAGCTCGCGCTCGGCTGACGGACGGGCCCGGGTGCTCGGGGAGCACCACGGGGTTCGCGACGCCGTGCCGGTCAGGCCATCCGGCCGACGTGTGCCATCGCCTGCCGCAGCAGGTAGCCGTGGCCACCGGTCATCTCCGTCTGCACGCGCTCGCCGCAGACCTCCTCCGGCGTCAGCCACGCCAGGTCGAGGGCATCCTGCTGCGGCTCGCAGTCGCCGGCCACCGGGACCACGAAGGCGAGCGACACGGCGTGCTGACGAGGGTCGTGGTAGGGCGTGATGCCCGGGGTGGGGAAGTACTCGGCGACCGTGAACGGCTGGGGCGACGTGGGGATCTGCGGCAGCGCCACCGGCCCGAGGTCCTTCTCGATGTGGCGCAGCAGGGCGTCGCGGACGCGCTCGTGGTACATCACGCGACCGGAGATCAGGGCACGCGTCATGATCCCGGCCCCGTTGACCCGGAGCAGCAGACCGACGGCCACGACGTCGCCGCTCTCGTCGACCCGTACCGGCACGGCGTCGACGTAGAGCAGCGGGAGGTGGGACCGAGCCACGCGGAGCTGGGCGTCGGTCAGCCAGCCGTCGGGGGTCGGGTAGTCAGCGGTCTCGGTCATGAAGGCGAGCCTACGGTCGGCGACATGGGGGGAATACCTCCGGGCTCGTGGCGTTGACGACGGAGAACCAGCCTGGATCGTCGAGAGGATGTTGCCATGCCCACCGTCGCGCTCACCGAGGCGGCCTTCGAGGAGACCGTGACGAGCAACGACATCGTGCTCGTGGACTTCTGGGCCGCGTGGTGCGGTCCGTGCCGCCAGTTCGGTCCGGTCTTCGAGGCGTCGTCCGAGATCCACCCCGACGTGGTGCACGGGAAGGTCGACACGGAGGCGGAGCAGGGCCTCGCCGCAGCGGCGAACATCACCTCGATCCCGACCCTGATGGCGTTCCGCGAGGGCATCCTGGTCTTCAGCCAGCCCGGCGCGCTGCCCCAGGCCGCGCTCGAGCAGGTCATCACGGCGGTCAAGGCGCTCGACATGGACGACATCCGCACCCAGCTCGAGGCGCAGCGCGCCGCGGCGTCCTCCGGGGCCGACGGCAACGCGCACGCCGGCCACGACCACGGGCACGAGGGTCACGACCACGGGCACGAGGGTCATCAGCACTGACGTACCGGGCTGAGCCGTCGTACCGTGCGGGCGGGTCACATCTGGTAGGACAAGGCGCGCCGGGCTACTACATCTTGTGTCCGATGGGGTGCATGGGGGTAGTCTGATGACGCCAACGGTTCATCCGCCCTCCGGGTCGGGTGAGGCAACAGGGAACCCGGTGCGAGTCCGGGACTGCCCCGCAGCGGTGAGTGGGAACGACAGCCGTCAATGAAGCACTGGGTGTGAGCCCGGGAAGCGACGGCCGGTAGGAGCGAGCAGGACGCCCACGAGTCCGAAGACCTGCCGTCGGTACGCGCGCCGCCGGCGTGCGTCGGTTCCGGCGCCTCTCGGGCGGGCTCGTCGGACGTGCGCCTCGTGCGTCGCGTCGTCGTTCCCCTGGGCTCCGGCACCACCGCCGGTACCTCCGGGAGACCACGTTGACCCTCGCCGACCCCCGCACCGCCACCCCGAGCACCGCCGTCCCCAGCGCAACGGCCCCGAGCACCGCGGCCCCGCCGACGCCCGCCGGCGTCCACGTCACCAAGCGGGACGGGAGTCGCGAGCCGTACGACGCCGACCGCATCAACCGGGCGATCGAGCGCGCCGCCGTCGGCCTGCCGGACCGGATCGCCAAGGTCACCCAGGTCGCCAGTGAGCTCGCGATCACCCTGTTCGACGGGATCACCACCGAGCAGCTTGACGAGGCTGCGGTCGCCGTCGCCGTGCAGAACATCAAGGACGACCCCGACTTCGACACCATCGCTGTGCGCCTCCTGCTCAAGGTGGTCCACAAGCGCGTCCTGGGGGACTTCGACACCGACGTCGAGCTGGCGTTGCTGCACCAGGCGCGGTTCCCGGGCTACATCCGCGACGCCGTCGAACAGGGGCTGCTCGACCAGCGCCTGGCCACGACCTTCGACCTCGACGCCCTCGCGGCCGTGATCGACCACCGCCACGACGAGGCGCTCCGGTACATCGGCACGGTCACGATGCGCAACCGCTACATGCTCACCGGCCGGGACGGCGTGCCCCTGGAGGTGCCGCAGTACTTCTGGATGCGGGTGGCCATGGGCCTGTCGCTCAACGAGCCGAGCCCCACCCGGACGGCGACGGACCTCTACCGGGCGATCGCGGCCCTGGACTACCTCCCGGCGGGCTCCACCCTGGTGAACGCCGGGACGCCCACGCCGCAGCTGTCCAACTGCTTCGTCGTGCAGGTCGACGACGACATCGAGCACATCGCCGGCTCGGTCCGCAATGTCATGTGGCTGACGAAGGGGACCGGTGGGATCGGTCTGTCGATGTCCAAGCTGCGCTCGGAGGGGTCGCCGATCCGCTCGAACAACACGACATCGACGGGCCCGATCCCCTTCATGCACACCATCGACTCGACGCTGCGGGCGATCTCGCGAGGCGGCAAGAAGTTCGGCGCGCTGTGCTTCTACCTGGAGAACTGGCACCTGGACTTCGCCCAGTACCTGGACCTGCGGCAGAGCTCCGGCGACCCCTACCGGCGTGCCCGCACCGCGAACACCGCCGTGTGGATCTCCGACGAGTTCATGAAGCGCGTGGCCGCGGACGCGGACTGGTACCTCTTCGACCCGGCGGAGACCCCCGACCTGGTCGAGCTGACCGGCGACGCGTTCTCCCGGCGCTACGAGGCCTACGTCGCCGACGCCCAGGCCGGCCGGATCCGCCGCTTCCGCCGGATGAGGGCCCGCGAGCAGTACACCGCGATCCTCATCTCCCTGCAGACCACCTCGCACCCGTGGCTGACCTGGAAGGACACCATCAACTCGCGGGCGCTGAACACCAACACCGGGACCATCCACCTGTCCAACCTGTGCACCGAGATCTGCCTGCCGCAGGACCGCGACACCATCGCCGTGTGCAACCTGGCGTCGGTCAACCTCGCCGCGCACCTGGCCGGCGGCGAGATCGACTGGGACCGGCTGCGGGCCACGACACGTCTGGCCGTGCGCCAGCTCGACAACCTCGTGGACATCACGCTCTCGTCGGTCCCGGAGGCCGAGCGAGCCAACCGCACCAACCGCGCCGTCGGGCTGGGCGTCATGGGCTTCACCGACCTCACCGAGCGCCTCGGGTACGCCTACGAGTCCACCGAGGCCTACGAGCTGGTCGACCAGCTGCTGGAGTTCATCAGCTACCACGCGATCGACGCCAGCGCTGATCTGGCCCGCGAGCGGGGCCCCTACGAGACGTTCGCCGGGTCGGGCTGGTCACAGGGCCTGGTCCCGTACGACACGATCGCCCGGCTCGAGGCCGACCGCGGGGTGCCCGTGCAGGTCGACCGCACCACCCGGCTCGACTGGGACACCCTGCGGGCCAAGGTCGCCGGTGGGATGCGCAACTCGACCCTGATGGCCGTCGCGCCGACGGCGACCATCGGCCTGGTCGCCGGCACCACACCGGGCCTGGACCCGCAGTTCTCCCAGATCTTCGCCCGGACCACCAGCTCCGGGAAGTTCCTCGAGATCAACCGCAACCTGGTCCGGGACCTGCAGGCCCTGGGCATGTGGGAGCGGGTTCGCGACGACCTGCTCGCCGCACAGGGCGACCTCTCGGCGATCCCCGGCATCCCCGCGCGCCTGCTCGCGGTCTACCGCACGTCCTTCCAGCTCTCCCCGTACGCCTTCGTCGAGGTCGCGGCCCGGGCCCAGAAGTGGGTCGACCAGGCGATCAGCCGCAACATCTACCTCGCGTCGCGGGACGTCGGGGAGATGGCCGCGCTGTACCAGGCGGCCTGGGAGCGGGGGGTCAAGACGACGTACTACCTGCACGTCAAGCCGCGGCACACGGCCGAGCAGTCGACGGTCCGGGTCAACAAGGCCCACGCCCGCACGGCCGCAGGCAACGGCGCGCTCGCAGGGTCCGCCGCGCCGACCGGCGCGCCAGGGACGACGCGACCGCCGCAGGCGGGGTTCGGCTTCGGCCGTCGGGCGACGGTGGCGCCCGCGCCCGACGTCGTGCTGGACGCGATCGCGGCGGCGACGGCGGCTCCGGCGCTCGCGGACGCGACGGACGCCGTCGACGGCGTGACCTGCCCGGTGGACCCGATGGAGCGCCTGCAGTGCGACTCCTGCCAGTAGCCCCGTCTCGACCCGCCGCCAATCCCGCCCTGAGCACCGCACTCACGACAAGGAGCACGACCATGACCGCACACCGCATCCTCGGCACCGGGATCTCGGAGGGCCTGCTGCTCAAGCCGGTCCGCTACCCGTGGGCGATGGACCTGTACGACCAGGCCGTCGCCAACACCTGGTTCCCCAACGAGATCCAGCTCGGTGAGGACCTGAGCGACTTCGCCCGGATGACCGAGGAGGAGAAGCACGCCGTGACGTTCCTCATGTCCTACTTCAACCCCAACGAGCTGCTGGTCAACAAGGCCCTGGCCTTCGGCGTGTACCCGTACCTCAACGCGCCCGAGGCGCACCTGTACCTGGCCAAGCAGATGTGGGAGGAGGCCAACCACTGCATGTCGTTCGAGTACGTCCTGGAGACCTTCCCGATCGACCGCGTCCAGGCCTACGAGTCGCATGTCACGGTGCCGTCGATGGCGGCGAAGGAGGCGTTCGGCGTGCACTACATCACCCGGATGACCGAGCAGACCCTGGACATCACGACGACCGAGGGCAAGCGGGACTTCGTGCGCAACCTCGTCGCCTACAACGTCGTGCTCGAGGGGATCTGGTTCTACAGCGGGTTCATGGTCGCCCTGAGCTTCCGGCAGCGGAACCTGCTGCGGAACTTCGGCTCGTTGATCGACTGGGTGGTCCGCGACGAGTCGCTGCACCTGAAGTTCGGGATCAACCTCATCCTCACGGTGCTGGAGGAGAACGAGGACCTGCAGACCCCGGAGTTCGCCGACGAGATCCGGCAGATGGTGCTCGACGCCGTCGCGCTGGAGGAGCAGTACAACCACGACCTGCTGCCGCACGGGATCCTCGGGCTCAACGCCGACTACGTCAACCAGTACGTCAAGTACCTCGCCGACCGGCGCCTGGAGGAGCTCGGCTTCGAGCCGCACTACAACGTGCCGAACCCGGCCAAGTGGATGGCTGCGGCCAACGACACCCTGCAGCTGGTCAACTTCTTCGAGGCGACGAACACGTCGTACGAGGTCAACGCGAGTGCGTCGACCGCCCGGGGCTGACGACCCCGTGACCTCGTCGCGGCAGGTCTCGAGCCGCCCTGGCAGCGCGCGGCTACGGGCGGATGTCGAACTCCTGGAGGCGTCTGCGGTCCCGCTTGGTCGCTGACGCCTGCAGAGCCAGCAGCTCGGCGTAGATGCCGCCGGTCGTGGCGAGGTGCTCGGGGGTGCCGATCTCGTCGACGCGGCCGTCCTTGAGGGTGATGATCCGGTCGACGGACGAGATCGTCGACAGCCGGTGAGCGATGATCAAGGTGGTCCGGTCGGCCATCAGGTGCTCGAGGCCCTCGTGGACGAGTCGTTCGGACTTGGAGTCCAGGGAGCTGGTCGCCTCGTCGAGGATCAGGATCGGCGCGTCCTTGAGGATCGCCCGGGCGACGGCGATGCGCTGCTTCTGCCCGCCGGAGAGCTTGATGCCCCGTTCGCCGATCTGGGCGTCGTAGCCGTCGGCGAACCGCTCGATGAACTCGTGGGCGTTCGCGGACCGTGCCGCGGCGACGATCTCGTCCGGGCCGGCGTCCGGGGTGGCGTAGGCGATGTTCTCCTTGATGGTCCCGGAGAACAGGGCCGGGTCCTGGAAGACGACCCCGATGTCGGCCCGCAGCTCGGCCAGGGCCAGGTCCGCGGCATCGGTGCTGGCGATCCGGATCACGCCGGACGAGGGCGTGTACAGCCGAAGGAGCAGGCTGATCAGGGTCGACTTGCCGCCGCCGCTCTCGCCGACGACCGCGACGTGCTCACCCGCGCGGATCGAGAAGGTGACCTCGCTCAGGACGTCCTGCCCGCCCGGGTAGCCGAACGAGACCGACTCGAAGTCGATCCCGGCGGGCACCCGACCGTCGTCGGACGTCCTGACCGTCACCGCGGCCAGCGCGTCGACCTCGACCGGCTCGTCCATGACAGTGAAGTAGTCGCGGCTCCCGGCGATGGCGCGCTGGGAGGAGTCGACCAGGAAGCTCATCGAGAACACCGGTTGGCGCGCCATCGTCACCAGCTGGATGAGCAGGACCATGACGCCGATCGTGAAGACTCCGCGGGCGGTCTGGACGAACAGGATCGCGAAGATCGCGAAGAAGATGACGTTCAGCGCGGCCCGGCGGGAGGCATCCATCCGGTGCCAGTAGCGCGACTGCTCCTGGGTGGTCCGGACCGTCCGATCGTAGCGGCCGGCGAAGGTCGCCAGCTCGCGACGTTCCTGGACGAAGCTCTTGACCACGCGGATCTGACCGACGACCTCGGCGAACCGCCCGCCGGCGATGTCGAACTCGCGGTTCTTCTCCGCCTCGAGCACCTGCCACTTCGAGCTGGTGATCGTTGTGAGCCACAGGAAGATCGGGTAGATCACGGCCAGCAGCACGGCCATCGGCCAGGAGTAGAACGCCGTGATCGCCAGGACGGCGGCCACGGTCAGCACCATCTGGAAGAACGAGTTCGCGAACATGTTCAGGAAGCTCGTGGTCTCGGTGATGGACCGTGAGAGCCGGTTGATCACGGTTCCGGTCAGCTCGTCGTCGAAGTACCGCTGGGGGAGCGCCAGGAGCTTGGCGAAGTACTTGCCCGAGAGGGTCGCGCGCAGCTTCGCGGCCATCGTGTCGCCCAGGTACCCGCCGACGTTGCTCAGCAGGGTGTTCGCGAGCTCCGCGGCGAGCAGGGCGGCCGCGAGCCAGACCACCCTCGAGAGGCCGATCGTCTGACCCTGGTTCGCCGCGACCACGTAGTCGGTCGCCGACTTGATGATGAACGGGGTCAGGAGCCCGGTCGCGGCCAGGGCGAGCGAGATCGCGACGATGGCCGCGTAGTACGGCCACAGCTCCCGGGCCGTGCCGAGGATCCGGAGGATGCTACGCACGGATCACGCAGTCCTCCCGCGACGGCGTGCGGCCGTCAGACTGCGATGCACGGCGTCGTGAACGACCTGCGGATAGCTCCACCGATGACATGCACTCGCCCTCCGAGGTACGACAACCGACGCGACGCCGAGGCATCGACAGGGGCCACGACCGGGACGTCTGCCAGGTCTGGGTGCGCGAGGCGGGAATCGAACCCGCACGCCCGAAGGCACCAGGACCTAAACCTGGCGCGTCTGCCTGATTTCGCCACTCGCGCTCACGGCTGAGCCTAGGGCTTCACTCCAGGCCGAGGTCGCGACGCAGCTTGGCGACGTGACCGGTCGCCTTGACGTTGTACTGGGCGAGCTCTACGGTCCCGTCGGGTGCGACGACGACGGTCGACCGGATCACACCGGTGACCGTCTTGCCGTAGAGCATCTTCTCGCCGTAGGCGCCGTACTCGGTGAGCACGGCGCGGTCCTCGTCGGAGGCCAGCGGGTAGGTCAGGCCGGCCAACGTCCTGAACTCGGCGAGCCGGGCCACCGGGTCGGGGGAGATGCCCAGGACGCGGTAGCCCGCGGCCTCGAGCGTCCCCAGGGAGTCGCGGAAGTCGCACGCCTGCGTGGTGCAGCCCGGGGTCATCGCCGCCGGGAAGAAGAAGATCACGACGTGCTCACCACGCAGCGCGGACAGGGTCAGCGGCGAGCCGTCGTCGGTCGGCAGCGTGAAGTCGGGGGCCAGGTCGCCGACGGTGAGGCGGGTCATCGTTCTCCTTGGGACGGGGTCCTTCAGCCTACCCAGCCGACGGCCGCCGACCTGCCGCGCCGCTCGCGCCCGTCCGTGGCTGCCGGCACCCCGGTACCGTCGGAGAGTGACCCCGTCCGATGCCGCTCGCGCCGTCGCGCACCCGGAGCGCCCACCCATCCGCATGCTGCACGATCGTGTGCTCGTCCACGTCGACCCCGAGTCCGCCGAGCGGCTCTCGTCCTCGGGGATCGTCATCCCCGCGACGGCCAGCGTCGGCCGACGGTTGGCGTGGGGCGTGGTGGTCGCCACCGGTGAGCACGTCCGTCAGGTGGCCCTCGGGGACCGGGTGCTCTTCGACCCGGAGGACCGTGCGGAGGTCGAGCTCCAGGGCGTCGAGTACCTGCTGCTCCGGGAGCGCGACATCCACGGCGTCGGCGAGCCGGCCGGCTCGGGCGAAGGCACCGGCCTGTACCTGTGAGCGGGCCGTCCCGGTCCGTCCGGCGCTGCCCGCGGCACCGGCGGTCGGGCCGCGTGTGCGGCGGGTGGGCCTCCCGTTGCGCGGCCGGGTCAGAGGTGGTGCAGTGGGACCCGACACGTGGCGCATGCCACGGGTCCGTCGCTGGGCAAAGAGGTGCGAGAGGTGGACGTGGAGACCGGACCGCGTGAGGACGGCGAGGCCACGATGTCTCTCGTGCCGGAGAAGCCCGCGCTGGAGGCCGTGGAGGACGCCGAGACGGAGGCGTCCGTCGAGGTCATGAGCCTGCTCACCGAGGGCGTCCCGCTGGCTCTGCTGGCGGACCTGGCGAGCCCGGACGGCCCGCCGTCGCCGGCGATCCTCGAGGACGAGGGCCTGCCGGAGGTCGAGTGGTGGGTGCCGGACGAGCACGGCGAGGCGAGCGAGCAGGACAGCGTCGCGACGTAGCAGGTGCGGGGCGCGGCCGCCCGGCGGGTCGCCGCGGTGGGGCGTTCGAGCCCGTTTTCGCTGCACCCCGTGAGCGGTGGTAGCCTCGTGCACCGCGCGCCATTAGCTCAATTGGCAGAGCAGCTGACTCTTAATCAGCGGGTTCGGGGTTCGAGTCCCTGATGGCGCACAGTGGAAGGGCCCCTGACCAGCGGAAACGCCGGCGAGGGGCCCTTCGTGTTGGGGCTGAGGCGGGGTCAACCCAGCGGAAACCCAGCGGAATGGTTCGTCGGAGCCAGACGGGCGGCCCGGGTGCCGATCTCGGTCATTACGGCAGGAGGTCGAGGTACTTCTTGCGAGCCGGCATCGCGTGGATGACCATCTCGTCGCCGCTCTCGAGGACGAGTACCACCGTCTCCAGCAGGCGGGCTCCGGTGTCGAAGCCCAGGCGCAGTTCTCGGCGGGGAGCGCCGTCCTCGTCGAGGGGCTCGATCCACAGCGACCACTCTGCCGCCTGGATCGCGTCCTCCGGCGAGACGCCGTGCTTGAGCGCGCTCCGGTGGACCTTCACGCAGCGAAGTGGGCCAGCGCGGCCCGGATCGCCTCGGACCTGCTCATGTCGTTCTTGGCTGCCGCCGCGTCGAGAGCGTCGAGCTCCTCGGCGGTCAGCCGGACCGCCACGACCTGCATCGGTTCAGCCCCGCGACCAGGACGCCCACGGCCCCGACGCTTCAGCACATCGACGTCGTACCCCGCTTCGGCCTCGTCGGCCCACCGCTGGATCTGCTCCTCGCTCACCACCCGCGTATCGTATAACGAAAAAGAAGACGGTTCCAGAGATGGACCACGTCGGTCGAGTAGCCCGCGACGGCCTTCACCAGGATCACCCTCCCATCCGCGACGAGCGCGGACAGCGGCACGAGCGCGGACAGCGGCTGTTTGTTGCCTGGGACGGGCTGGCCGGTCAGTCTCGGGTAGGTGCCCGGGGCGGGTCGCTCTGATCGCGGCTGCCCACCGGTGGTTCGGTGTGGCTCTTTCATGGAGTGCGTCCGTCCCGGGCACCGCAGTGGGGACGTGGCTCACGAAGGGTCTGCTCTGCTCGAAACAGCGTTGCCCGTCCTCGCTCGCGCCGGCCGGCCCTGGCCGGTGCTGTCCAGGGAGGAGGGAGCACGTCATGCACGAGACACAACCCGAGGTCGGTGGCGGTGACGGGGTGGTCATCGGCGTCGATCCGCACAAGGCGTCGGTCACGCTCGAGGCCCGCGACACCCGAGAGATCCTGCGGGCCAGCGGCACGTTCCCGACCACGACAGCCGGGTACCGGGCGATGATCGGCGTCGCCCGGCAGTGGCCGCGGCGGATCTGGGCGGTCGAGGGCGCCCGGGGTGTGGGCCGCGCCCTGGTCGCCCGACTCCTCGCGGGCGGGGAGCAGGTGGTGGACGTCCCGGCGAAGCTGTCGGCCCGGTCGCGGGTGTTCGACACCGGTCAGGGCCGCAAGACCGACGCCCACGACGCGCACGCCATCGTGATGGTCGCCCTGCGCGATCACCGGCTGCGCGAGGTCGTGATCGATGAGGACCTGGAGGTCCTGCGGCTGCTCGTCGACCGCCGCGACGAGCTCGCCGCAGCCCGCACCCAGGCGCTCAACCGCGCACACAGGCTCTTCGCCGAGCTGGTGCCCGGTGGGGCGCCGACCAAGAAGTCGGTCATCCAGTACCAGGGGCTGCTGGCCGGGCTCCGTCCCCGCGACGGCGCCGGGCGGGTGCGCCGACGCATGCTCGCGGAGGAACTGACCGAGGCACGCCGCCTGGAGGTGCGGGTCAAGGAGATCACCGTCGAGATCAAGGCCGCCGTCCTGGCCCGGGGCTCGCACCTGATGGACCTGCCCGGCATCGGACCCGCCGGTGCGGGCCGGATCCTGGCCGACGTCGGCAACGTCGCCCGGTTCCCGTCCCGGCATCACTTCGCGTCCTGGACCGGGACCGCACCGATCGACGCCTCATCCGGCGCCCACCAACGCCACCGCCTGTCCCGGGCCGGCAACCGGCGCCTGAACCACGTCCTACACATCGCCGCGACAGTCCAGATGCGCCACCACGACACCGCCGGACGGGTCTACTACGACCGCAAGCGGGCCGCCGGCAAACGGCCGCTGGAAGCGATGCGGTGCCTCAAGCGGCGGCTGTCCGACGTCGTCTACCGCCAGCTCGTCACCGACGCCGTGGGCGTCCAGATGACCAAGATCGAGGCGGGTCCGGGAGGGCACAGCGGGGCGACTCTTCAATCCAGCGCGGCCGGCCTGCCCCCGCACACCGGCACTTCGGATCAGCCACTTCCCGGACCCGCGACCACCACGCTAGCCCGACCCGTCCCGGTCCGACAGGCCCTCATCGCGGCCCCTTGACAACCAGCCACAACAGAAGGGAGCCATGACCGTGCAGCCAGTCGCGATACCACGGTGGAAGTGGGAGCCGCTCACACATCCTCACGCCGAGCCACTGGAGGAAAAGGTGGCGCCGTCCGGCCGCGGGTGCGGCTACGGTCGGGCCGTGCCGACCTTCCTCGCCCCTGACGGAGCCTCGCTCCACTACGACGTGCTTGGCGACCAAGGCCTTGGCGAGTGCGTTGTCATCGTGTTGGCGGGTGGCGCGGCTCGCGATCCTGGGTATCTCGGAGACCTGGCCGGACTCGCCAGCTCCTACCCCCTGGTGGTACCGCACCTGCGGGGAGTGGGGCGCTCTGCGGCGCCCAGCCGAGTCGAGGATGGTTCCTACTGGCGCCAGGCCGACGACGTCGAGGCTCTGCGCGTGCACCTGGGCGCCGAACGCGTCGTGGTCATCGGCCACTCCGCCGGCACGAGGCTCGCGATCGCCTACGCGACCCAGTACCCGCGCGGGCTCACCGGGCTGGTACTGATCACACCACCCGCCGGGTACCTTGTTGACGAGGCGTCCGACGCCGGTGCGCTCATCGACGCGCGCCGCGGTGAGCCGGCCTTTGACGCCGCCGTCGCAGCCCTGGAGGGAGCCCCGGACCTGGCGGGTGGCGACGACGCCTTCAACGCCTGGCAACAGATGTCGGCTCCGGCAAGCTACGCGGCCTGGGGACCGGTGGAACAGGAGCATGCGGGTATCGGGCAGTGGTACCTCGACGCGGCGCGCGCGTTCTTCACCGTCGACCCCCCGCACGACCTCCCGGCGCGTGTTCGGGCCGTCAGCGCGCCGGTGCTCGTCGTGGCCGGAGCCCAAGACTGCATGACTGGTGTGGCGCCGGTCAGGGCGCTGGCGAGGCTCTTCCCGGCGGGCCAGATCGTTGTTCTCGAGCGCTGCGGCCACTACCCGTGGGTCGAGCAGCCAGGCGCCTTCCGTGTTGCTGTCGATCCCTTCCTCGCAGCCTGCGTCACCGGTCCAGCCCGAGCCGCTGCCGGACTCCGGTAGGCAGCGCTCAGTGGAGTCCGCTCAAGCTGCAGGGGCGGCGTAGCCGATGGAGTCGCCGGCCTTGACACCCGCAACGCGGGGTGGGCCGCCGCGCCCGCGCGGAGTGCCGCATGCGCGGACAGTAGGGCACGATCTCTGCCATGGATCGGTTCTCGTTCCGCATCGAGGCATGTGAAGCGTCCATCGAGGGATTCGACGGGGTGGTGCTCGCGGGACCCGTGCTCGACCGAGGGCTCAACTTCCATGGCGGAGACACCGTCGTCGTTCCTACCCACGCCGGTTCGGCGCGTACCGAGTGCCTCGCGTTCGTCTTCCCACGCTGGGGCGCGGGTCGAGAGAACTGGCTGAGCATCACCGTCGACGGAGTGGACCCGTCACTCGTTCTGACGGGCGGCGTGGCCTACGTCGAGCCGGACTAAGAGAGCGACCGGCCCGCGGCATGAGCGTGCGCTCGGCGAACTAGCGCAGAGACACGACCCGGCGGTCCAGATCTGTCATGTTGCCCAGCAGGAGCGTCGTGCTGGTCTGTGGGAGTCCGATCTCCGGCCATGCGACGGTGAGTGCGAGCGTTCGATCGTGAGGCAGTTCGTTGACCCAGTAGTCGGCTCGCATCACGAATTGGCCGTCCCCACCTTCGGCCCCCTGCCGCCAGTGGTCGACTGGGCCACGCTTGCCGTTTGCCTCAGCGAGCAGCCGGAACGTCGGCGCGCTGTCAGGGCCGGGGAAGGAAGCACGGTTCGCGAGGTCGGCGCCATGGCCGTTGGCGAGGAGAACCAACAGAAGGTGAAGGCCGGTCGGGTGCGCGAAGACGCAGCGCAGGCCCACCGCAACTCCATTCGCCCGGCCGAGGAGGACCGGTCCGAGGACGACGACGCCCAGATCCTCGGGCAGCGGGTCGTTCGACCAGACGTGCTCGATCATGACCCCAGTATCGCTGCGCTCGCCCGCGTGGCGCTCGTAGGAAGGGGCCGGTCGGTGAACGGCCAGCGGCAGATGCGGGCTCCCAGGGCCTGCGCGGGCGGTGACGGCCGGATGAGCGCCGGCTATGACTGTGGTGCGACGCGTTGGTCTGGCGGGATCTCCTTGCGTACATGATCGAGAAGTCGCCCAGCCGTCGCGCCATGAGCCTCCCCGTCAGTGATCACGACGAGTGTTGCCACCCGTCGGCTGGCCTTGTCGTCGAGCCACTCGGCAAGAAAGTCATGTCCAGAGGCGACCCAATCGGTACCTTTCGTCGCGAGCGATCGCCTGCGCAGCTCGACGAGTGCGTCGTCGCGATCCAGCGACGGCAAGATGAGCGCGACGTGCGGCACCGCTGAGAGCGCACGGCTGACCTTGCCCGCCATGCGGGGATCGGTGAAGCTCGTATGCCCAGCGCCGAGCGCGACCACTGCGCCCGGGTGGTCGTCGAGCACACGACACACCGCATGGGCTCGCGCGGGCTCCCACTCTCGCTCCGCGGCGGCGCGACCTACAGCCGTGGCCCGCTCCACGAGCCGGTCGATGCTCCATCCGACCTCGACGTAGTACTGGTCACCCAACTCGTCGACGTCGACGAAAGGAACCCCCAGGCGATCGGCGACCAGCGCCCCCAGAGTCGACTTACCGACCGCAGCCGGTCCGACCAGCACCAAGACAGGCACGCCATCCACGCCGCCATCGTCGCACGGAGGCACCTACGGCCGGCGAAGCCGTCGAGCAGCCAGCGGCTTCGACAGAGGGCTGGACCGTCCGCTCATCGGCACGAGCGGCGTTGTGTTCAGGTCCCGGAGGCCATGTAGGCGGCGAGGATGTAGTTCGGGTGTCGGTCGAGGGTGGTGCTGGCGGCGTGGCGGTCCATGCGGCGGCCCAGGGTGTTCAGGAGCAGTGGTCCGTCAACGCGGTTGGCGACGGCGCGGTCCACAGAGCGGGCGACGGCTGGCGGCAGCGGGACCAGGACGACCTTGTGGCCCTTGCCGACAACTCGCAGCACGCGGTGACCGTGCTCCTCGCCGAGGTCCGTGATGTCCGCCGCGCAGGCTTCGAAGATCCGCAGCCCAAGGAGCCCGAGCAGACACACCAAGGCGAAGTCGCACCTGTTGTCCGAAATGCGTGAAGCGGTCAGCCGGGCTTCGAGCTGGAGGTGGCTCAGCCCGAGGGTGGGTGACTCGGGTGGCACGTTGGGGCGGCGCACGTACTCGGCCGGTGAGTGCTCGAGGATCTCGTCAATTGCGCAGGTGCGATAGAAGCCCCCCACGATGGGCATCCGCCGCGAGACCGTCGACGCCGCGTAGCGGCGAGTCTCCTGCATCCAGCGGACGTACAGCTCGATGGGAGGCAGCCGGGCAGCCAGCGGGTCAAGTCCGCGCTCCTGGCACCAGGTCAGGAAGGCGCGCAGGTCCGACTCGGCATGGCGGCGCGTCTCGCCCCGGTACCGAGCGAGGTACCCCGCGACCGCCAGCCGCAGCGGATCGGCCCGCCACCGCTCGTCGATCGTGAGGATGGGTAGGGACTCCGGTGTGGGTGTCATGACCGAGCATCCACCCGCCAGGCCCAGATGTTCCACAGCACCCGGTCCGCGGCAGGCGGCGTGAGCGGGTGCTGCGCCGGGCAGACTGGCGTCATGAGTCTTGCCGCGGCCGAGTTCCTTGAACGGCTGAGAGCGCTCGTGCCGGAAGCCGAGTCGACTGTGCGTGAGCACCTCGGCGACAACGATGAGGAGTTGTTGCTGGACCTGCTCACTGCAGACCTCAGACGACTAGAGCGTGTCTCCCATATCTGGGGTGAGGCTTGCGGCAGTCTGTGCCGGTGACGTCGTCTTCTCGGTATCAGGTGTTCTCTGACGCGCAGTGGGCTCGGGTGGAGCCGTTGTTGCCGTCCAACGCGGGCCGGCGGGGTCATCCCTTCGCAGACAATCGGCGGGTGGTCGAGGCGATCGCCTACCGGTACCGGACCGGGATCCCGTGGCGCGACCTGCCGCGCGAGGCGTTCGGGCCGTGGCAGACGGCGTGGAAGCGCCACCGCCGGTATGCCGCGGACGGAACGTGGGACCGGGTGCTGGCGCGGTTGCTGGCCGAGGCCGACGCGGCCGGGAAGCTGGACTGGAAGGTCTCGGTGGACGCCACGATCGCTCGCGCGCACCAGCACGGCACGAACACGTCCCGCCCGGACCAGGACACGGGGGGCAGGGTCGAATCACAGGAATCTGCCGATCAGAGAGTGTGAACCTGCAGGTCACGGCATCGGACGCTCACGCGGTGGGCTGACCACCAAGATCCACGCCGCCGTCGACGGGAACGGACGCCCGCTCGCCGCCGTGGTCACCGGTGGGCACCGCAACGACGGCGCCCTGCTCGAAGCAGTCCTGGCCGACATCCGCGTCCCACGCCTGGGCCCTGGGCGTCCACGCACCCGGCCCGAGGCGGTGATCGCCGACAAGGCCTACTCCGCCGGGGTCTACCGCCACGCCCTGCACGCCCGAGGGATCACGGTCGTGATCCTCGAGAAGTCCGACCAGATCGCCGCCCGCAAACGCCGGGGGTCGCGCGGCGGGCGACCACCCGGGCTGGATACCGCCGCCTACCGCGGCCGCAACGTCGTCGAACGCCACTTCGCCCTGACCAAGCAATGGCGCGGCCTGGCCACCCGCTACGACAAGCTCGCCATCACCTACCGCGCCGCCATCATCCTGGCCGCCTGCCTCACCTGGACGCGCATATGGGAGACACGCCCTAGTTGTAGTTCCTCGGGACGTTGTGATCAGCGTGGCGTGAGCGGGGAGGCGAGGACCTCCGGTATCGAAGGGGTTACCAGACCGTCTTCGAACACCCGGAGGTCCTCGTGACTCACGCTAACGCCCCGTTGACCCCGACCGGCAGGTTGCGGTTGGCCAAGGTGATCGTCGAGGACGGGTGGGCGGTGCGCCGCGCAGCCGAACGGTTCCAGTGCTCCCCGGCAACAGCGAGCAAGTGGGCCAGGCGGTATCGAGCTGGGCAGCCGCTGACGGACCGGTCCTGCCGGCCGCGCCGGTCCCCGAGCCGGTGCCCGCGCCGCACGGAACGGCGGATCGTGGCGTTGCGGTTCACCCGCCGGTGGGGCCCGCACCGCATCGCCTACCACCTGCACGTCCCGCGCTCGACGGTCGGCAGGGTCCTGGCCCGCTACCAGATGCCCTTGCTGGCCCACCTGGACCAGGCCACCGGGCTCCCGGTGCGCAAGGCCGCCGCGGTCCGCTACGAGGCCAGCGCGCCCGGGGATCTGGTGCACGTGGACATCAAGAAGCTCGGCCGGATCCCCGACGGCGGCGGACACCGCGTGCTGGGCCGCCTGGCCGGCAAGAAGAACAGCCCGGGCCACGGCCGCGGTCCGGGCTATGCGTTTCTGCACCACGCCGTCGACGATCACTCCCGTCTGGCCTATTCCGAGATCCTGGCCGACGAACGCAAGGAGACCGCGGCGGGGTTCTGGAGCAGGGCCAACGCGTTCTTCGCCGGGATCGGGGTCACGGTGACCGCGGTGATGACCGACAACGGCTCCTGCTACCGGTCTCGAGCGTTCGCCGCGGCCCTCGGCGAGGGTGTCAAGCACCGGCGCACCCGCCCCTACCGGCCCCAGACCAACGGCAAGGTCGAGAGGTTCAACCGCACCCTGGCCACCGAGTGGGCCTACGCCGCCACCTACACCTCCGAGGCGGCCCGCGCCGCGACCTACGATGCCTGGCTGCACCACTACAACCACCACCGACCCCACACCGGCATCGGCGGCGCCGTCCCCTCAGACCGCGTTCACAACCTCACGGGGAACTACAACTAGCCATCGCCTGGTTCAATGCCGCGCAGGACGAGCCGCTTCTCCGACTCCTGGACGTCGTGGCCACGGGGCTGCGTCAGGGCGACGACCACGTGCGCGGCGCCATTGCGGTCTCCTTCGTTGAGGACACCGGTTGGTGGGAGCCCGAGATGCAGCCGTTCATCGCGACCTGGCCGGCCGAGCTCGTCAACGAGTTGGCGCGCCAGCGAGCTGGCGGGTGAGGAGCCCGCTTCCTGGCACGAGCGCCCCGGAAGCGGCATTTGCGGATGGGTCGGACCTGCTCACTGGCACGATGGTGACCATGGTGACCATGGCGACTGTGACGCTCTGGCGACCTACCGGGCCGCAGGAGTTGGCCCTGGTCGAGGCGTCCGGTTGGCGCGAATGGCCGCCGAGGTTGCCGGGCCAGCCGGTCTTCTACCCCGTGCTGAATGAGGACTATGCGACCAGGATCGCCAGGGACTGGAACGTCAAGGCGAGCGGCGTCGGGTACGTGACCAGGTTCGAGATCGAGGAGGAGTTCCTCGACCGCTACAAGGTTCACCAGGTAGGCGGGCAGACGATCTTGGAGTACTGGATTCCGGCGGAGAACTTGCCTGACTTCAACCGACACATCGTCGGCCGTATCGAGGTCGTCGCCGAGTACCGCTGAGCACGAAGCTCACGGCATCACCGCGCGCAAGTGCGCCTGACGTCCATGTCAGTCCGGCTCGACTGGAGTGGTGGGATCGAGCACCCAGGCGCGGAACCGTTCGTCGTCCTGGTCGGGCACCGGCAGGTAGGTGTCGCGGCGCAAGAGAACGCGGCCGTGACCGCAGACGCGTGGACCCTCGTACATCGGGAGCACGTCACCGATCGCGACGTGGCTCCACTCGGACACCGTCTGGGGGAGCGGCGGCACGATCACGACGCGCACCTCGTCGCCCGGGTGAATGTCCTCCTTCGAGAAGGCCAGGACGGGCGCACCAGTTTGATCTGGGGCCGCCATCTGCGGCAGACCCCAGTTCGGCCTGTACTGGACCTTCGCGTCGCGCCTGGCCCCGCCCAGCAGCGGCGTCCGCCGCCCACCTTGCTCCGTCTTCGTGAGCCGAAGCAGCACGCCGAACGCAAACGTCGACTCAGTCACAGGGCGATCGTACGAGCGGCCATCACCCGCAGGGGCGCGGTACAGCGGCATGCCCGTGCAACGGCATGCCGCCATGCCGGACAGCGGCTATGAGCGGGCGCTCGCGCCGCGCTACTTGACGATCGCGCGCGCGATCTTGTGTCCGTAGCGAGCGAAGCTCTCACGGTAGCCGCTCCAGGTAGCCGTGGGAGAGGAGCTCGCGGGCTAGCCTCGCGCTTTCATGGCAGGGGGCGTTGGGGTCGTGGCGTGACGTGAAAAGTGCTCCTGACCTGGGATGATGTGGCTTGTCGAGGGCCGTGTCAGTCCAGTTCGAGGAGCACCTTTCAGGTGAAGCAGACTACCGGGTTCTATCCGCGGCTGACGGTCGACACGAGCGGGCGGACAGCGGTGGGCCAGGCCGGTGGGGTGCTGTTGTGCTCCACGGTCCGGGCTGCGGGTCTGGACGTGGCCCTGTCGGGCGAGCTGGCCAGGTGGCGGCGGCCGACGGCCAGGCATGACCCGGCCAAGGTCCTGCTGGACCTGGCGATCACCTTGGCCCTGGGTGGGGACACCTGCTCAGACCTGGCGGTGGTCCGCGCCGAGCCGGCGGTCTTCGGGGCGGTGGCCTCCGACCCGACGCTCTCGCGCACGATCGCGACCCTTGCCGGCGACGCCGACCGGGCGCTGGCCGCGATCGACCGGGCCAGGGCCACGGCCCGAGCGCGGGTCTGGGAGCGGGCCGGGGCCGGCGCCCCGGACCATGACGTCAGCGCCGACGCCCCGCTGGTCGTGGATGTCGACGCGACCCTGGTGATCGCGCACTCGGAGAAGGAGAACGCCCGCCCGACGTTCAAGAAGGGCTTCGGGTTCCACCCGTTGTGCGCGTTCGTCGACCACGGGCCCGCCGGGACCGGTGAACCGTTGGCCATCATGCTGCGGCCCGGGAACGCCGGGTCGAACACCGCCGCCGACCACATCACCGTGATCAGCGCCGCGTTGCGTCAACTGCCCGGAGCCCGGCGCGGGAAGTCGGTGCTGGTGCGCATCGACGGGGCGGGGTCCACCCACAAGGTCATCGACTGGCTCACCGGTCGCCGGTTGTCCTACTCGGTCGGGTTCACCCTGCCCGAGAACACCCCTGACCTGCTACGACTCATCCCCGAGCACGTGTGGACCGAGGCGTGTGACGCCCACGACGCCGTCCGGGACGGGGCATGGGTCGCCGAGCTTACGCACCTGCTGGACCTGACCGGCTGGCCGCCCGGGATGCGCGTGATCGCCCGCAAGGAACGGCCCCACCCCGGAGCCCAGCTGCGGTTCGACGACGTTGAGGGGATGCGGATCACCGCGTTCGCGACCAACACCGTCCGCGGCCAGCTGCCCGACCTGGAGCTGCGCCACCGGCGCCGGGCCCGCTGCGAAGACCGGATCCGCATCGCCAAGGACACCGGCCTGGCCAACCTGCCCCTGGCCTCCTTCGCCGCCAACCGGATCTGGTGCGCCGTCGTCGCGTTGGCCGCCGACATCACCGCCTGGATGCAGATGCTCGCGTTCGCCGACACCGCGGCCCGCCGCTGGGAACCCAAGAAGCTGCGCTACCGGATCTTCACCATCCCCGCGACACTGGCCCGCACCGGACGACGCGTCCGGCTGCACCTGTCGGCCCGATCCCCCTGGGCCCACCCGACCCTGACCGGCCTGAGCCGCCTGGCCGAACTCGCCCCGGGCTGAACCCCGCGAACTCGTCCCCACGACCCCGCCCGACCCCCGGCCATGGAACCGGCGCCCACCCGAGGCGAGACCCGGGAACCTGTCACACCCAACCGCAACAATCAGACCCCAGCGACGCCACCGACGGCCGCCCCACCGACCTCAGCCGCACCGCGAAAGATCGAGGCTAAGCTTCGGATTGTGTCTCGTCTATCGCGCACCGGGTGGTGGCCGTCCTTGTGGCGGCCGTGACCTGAATCTGTCTCGGGCTGCCTTCGGGTGGCTCGACGGCGTGCGCCACGCCCGACGATGCGATGGCGAGGGCAGCTCCCCTGAATGCCTGGGAGAACTGTGAGCACCACCGTGACCACTACCGACGCATCCTTTGCCGTGTCCGCCGCGCGCAGCGCAGACCTCGAGGCACAGATCGCTGAGCACCCGGGCGACTTCCGGGTCTTGACCGGGGACCGACCCACCGGGGCCCTGCACCTGGGGCACTACTTCGGCACTCTGGCCAACAGGGTGCGACTGCAGCGCGCCGGCGTCGAGGTGTTCGTCGTGATTGCCGACTACCAGGTGATCACCGACCGCGACAGCGTCGGGCACCTGTCGCGCAACCTTGGCGAGCTGCTGCTGGACTACCTCGCCGCCGGGATCGACCCGGACACGGCGACCGTGTTCGCGCACAGCGCGATCCCTGCCTTGAACCAGTTGATGTTGCCGTTCCTGAGCCTGGTCACTGCGGCGGAGTTGCGGCGCAACCCGACGGTGAAGGCCGAGTCCGAAGCCACCGGGGAACGCTCCATGAGCGGTTTGCTCCTGACTTACCCGGTCCATCAGGCCGCCGACATCTTGTTCTGCCACGGCAACCTCGTTCCGGTCGGCCGCGACCAGCTGCCGCATGTGGAGACCACCCGGCTGATCGCCCGCCGCTTCAACGAGCGCTACGCGGGTGGTGCCGTCGTGTTCGGCGAACCCGACGCCCTGCTCACCGACGCCCCGGTCCTTCTCGGAACCGACGGCACCAAGATGAGCAAGTCGCGCGGCAACGCCATCGAGCTACGCAGCACCGAAGACGAGACCGCCGCGCTGATCCGGCGGGCCAAGACCGATGCCCACCGGACGATCACCTACGACCCGGTCGACCGGCCGGAGGTCGCGAGCCTGTTGCTGACCGCGGCCATGTGTACCGACGCCGATCCCGTCGACTTCGCCGACTCCATCGGCAGCCGCGGCGCCGGCGCCCTCAAGGCGCTAGTGACCGAGGCCGTGAACGAGTACTTCCGTCCGCTGCGACGTCGCCGCATCGACCTGGCGGGTGACCCCGAGCACCTGCGTGCCGTGCTGGCTCGCGGCAACGCCCGCGCCAACGAGATCGCCAACGACACCCTCGACGACGTCCGACACGTCATGGACATGACCTACTAGGGCCGCGTGCGGTGGGCCGCTGCGTCACGATGGGCGCCCCGCCCCGGCCGGGGGCGTACGGGTCAGGGTGGCGGCACTCGCTGGGGGCGCTGGGGACGGCCCGGGCAGTATGGGCACTCCGGGTCTCCCTACGCGGACGGTGCTCAACCAGCGATCACACGAAGGGGAGAGTTCGCTGTCGTGAGCGTCGCAGTAGAGCAGGCTGCTGCCGCCGCACACTTCGCAGACCCACGCCACGCGCTGAACCTACTGCCCTGGGCTCAGGGCGATGCTGCTTCGCCACATCAGCGGCAGATGCGGACGTGCGGCATTGTCCTTGCGCTCTCGGGTCTGAGCCGACACGCTCTCGTGCATGGTTGCGACCGATCCTCACGATGTCGTCGGCGACCCCAGGGACGGTACGGATCAGGCCGCCATCGCTCGCGTGTATGACCGGCACGCTGCCGTCGAGTACGAGCGGCTCGATCGTTCCCTGCGCCATCGAGCGGAGTTCGTGCTCAGTGCCGAACTGCTCGATGAGTATGTGGCGCCGGGTGCTGAGGTTCTCGACGTGGGCGCCGGCCCTGGCCGTTATGCGGAGCATCTGCTGGGCAGGGGATGCCGGGTGGGCCTGACCGACTTGTCGGCGAACTCGCTGCGGCTGTTCGAGGAGCGGATCGAGCCGGACCTTGCCGACGGGGTGCTCTTTTGTCGGCAGGGCTCGGCCACGGACCTGGGATGGCTTGCCTCGGAGTCGTTTGATGTGGTGCTGCTGATGGGACCCCTCTACCACCTTGTCAGCCGCGTGGAGCGTCATGCTGCGCTACGGGAAGCCTGGCGAGTGCTGCGCCCCGATGGTGTCGTGGTCACCGCGTACATCTCCGCGTACAAGAACATGGTCGAGGCGGTCGCTGATGGCGACGGGGACGAGGTCGAGCGCCTGCGGGCTGGCGGCCCCACGACCCACCTGGGCATGCAGCAGTACCGCACGTGGCCCCGGCTAGCCACTGAGGAGCTCGCCGAGGCCGGTTTTGAGGTCCTGCGCACGCGCAATCTGGAGGGCCTTGCTTCGCTCCTGGATCTCGACACCCTCGAGGCCCACGACGACGAGGCGTTCTTCGCGATGCTCCGAAAGACGTGCGAACTGCCCGATCTGCTCGGCGCGACGCTGCACTTCGCCTGCGTAGCCCGACGGCTGGCCGACGCGTGACCGACGGGCACCACGTCGGCGTCATCCCGCACTGGGTGAGGTACGCCCGGTAGCCGACGAGGTCGCTGGCCCGCCGAGCAGGCCCACAACACCGGGACACCCGCCCCACGGCAAACCCGCGGTGCGCGGCAGATGCGGGCGAGCGTAGCCGGCCGGGGCGCGGCCATGACCGGATGTGCCCTCGTCGTTCTCGCCTCCCGCGTCCCAGGTCTCCTGGCCTTGGGTCGGCGAGCATGGGAGACGTGACTGGCGTGGTTCATCCATGACCGCTGAGCCGGCGCCCTCGAGGACGCATCGGCGGTGGACCCGCCCGCGCCCGAGAGGCAACCTTCTGGGTCGAACGAACGTGTAGAGGTGGTGAGCTCAATCCCCGTCAGCCGAGGCACATTCGACGAGACCGGCTGCAACCCCACCTCCGACGGGCGCCCGGGCTCCAGCTCGGGCTGGGAAGAGGCCGACATCCCGGTGGTGCTGGGCGCCGGGACGCGCGACGAGGAGTTCACCGCGTTCATGCGGTCGGCCTCGCCAGGGCTGGGCCGGGTCGCTTGGCTGCTCTGCGGGGACGTTCACCAGGCCGAGGAACTGGTCCAGCACGCCCTGGTCCGAACCTACGTCGCCTGGCCGAGAGCCCGAGAGCGCGACCCGTACGCCTACGCGAGGCGGGTGCTGGCCAACCAGCGGATCGACACCTGGCGCCAACGCCGGCGCGAGGTCCTGGTCGACCCGTCGACAGTGCCTGACCGCGGGCAACCAGCCGGAAACCCCGAGGACCGCGACCGGCTGATACGTGCACTCGCCCTCCTGACGCCTCGCCAGCGTCGGGTCGTCGTGCTCCGGCACCTGATGGACCTGAGCGAACGCCAGGTCGCCGACGACCTCGGGATCGGTGTGGGCACCGTGAAGTCCACCGCGTCGCGGGCGCTGGCCCGGCTACGCACCGAGCTCGCAGACCAGGCAAGCGGAGAGACACAGCCCGCCGGTCGGAAAGGACACTGAGATGACCGAGGACGAGCAGTTCGCCGAGCGGTTGCGCACCCGCGTCGACCCGCTGACACCGACGATCGAGGTCGACCACTCGAACGTCTTGGCCCGCGGCCGGCGGCGCCGCACCGCCCGCCGCGCCCTCGGGCTCACCGCGGCGGTTGGCGTCGTCGCTGCCGCCGGAACGGGCGTGGCGGTGTTCGGGATCCCGGGTTGGGCCGGGGACGTGGCGCCAGCCGTGGACGGTTCAGGGGAACCCTCCATAGCCAGCACGCCCACGCCTGGGTCGACCGTCGAGGCTCCGCTACCCCCACCGGTCGCGCCGTACGGCGCAGCAGACTTCGCCGTGTCGGCCGACGGGACGGTCACCGGAGTATCCGGTGACCCCTGGGAAGGCGACGGGCTCTACTGGTACACCGCCGACGAGCTCCGTGACACGTCCGGGAACGTGCTCGAGAGCCACGAGGACTGGCAGAGCCGCGAGCGTCCGGGCCTCGGCATGTCCGACGCCGACACCGCAGGCGCCTGGAGCAAGGGCCCAGCGGCGATCCTCGGCACATTCGTGGTCGCTGGGGTCGAGCTCGACCTGCTCGCCGAGCCCGCCTACCTCCCGACCGACCCCACCGCGCTCGACCAGGTGGTCCGCGCGAGCATTGCCCTCGACCAGCGCAACGGCGCGGGCCGGGGTCCAACGGACCAGCGCGCGTTCCAGCGCGTGACCGAACTGCTGATGTGGAACAGCGGCACGCTGCCCCAGGATCTCCGCGACGCGCTTTGGCAGGTAGCGGTCGCGGTGCCGGGTGCCGAGTCGTGGGTCGGCACCGACCCGGACGGCCGGGCGGCCGAGATCGTGCACTTCACATACCAGCCCGGAGACGGCCCTGACATCGAGATCTACCGCGACCCAGGAACAGGACTCGTGATCGCGACCCACTACCTCAGCGATGGGACGTCGATCGAAACCTGGGACGTCGTGACGGAACAGGGCCCCATCTCGGCCATCCCACTGCAGCCGACACTTGAGCTGGCCGGCTGCGCGACCTGGATCACGTGCTGAACGTTCCCTGGGTGAGCTCCACATCGGCAGAGGCGCGGACGGCGGCACGAGCGGGCGCTCTGGGAGTTGTGGGCTGGCATGCTCGACCTTGTGTCAACGCGACAGGACGGAATCACGCCCGGGTGGCGGCTCGTGCACATTGGCTTTGAAGGCGACGCAGTCGACATCGACGGGCTGAACCCCTGGACGGCCAGCGACTGGGGGCCGTCGATCGGACGCATCACCGTCGCACACCCGTCTTACCCGGCGCAGCGCCACACCATTTACAGGTGGAGAGTCCCGGGGCCGAGCGGCCTGGTGGAGTTCGCCGCCGGCGAGTTCTCAAATGGGGTGTGGGGCCACTACGTGCCGACATAGCGCTGCTGTCGCAGGTCGGCCCGAAGCGTCCGGCCGCAGCTGGCGAGGGTGGCAGCCCGTTCAAGCCGGGCCGGGTCCGTGACGGGGTCCTCGCGCTGCGGCCGCGATTCGGGCCCCCACCCGTTCTCTCGCGCACGCTGCGGCTATGAGCGGGTGCACGCGCGGCTACCTTCGTGAGCATGGACGACCGAGGTTGCGACTTCTGTCGCGACGACCACAACATGCACTTCGGCCACGTCGAACAGGTCGCGTCCAACGAGGACAAGGGCGTGCTTCTGAGGTGCCCGGAGTGCGCCTGGTTGTACCTGGACCCATGCGACGGGCGTTCTGAACCGCTCTCCATCGACGCTCTCGACGCGGCGAGCTGGTTCGGCTTCTCCCCGTGACCCGAGCTCGCGCTCAGCGGCACCAGCACCTGCCATCTGCGGCATGACCGCGCGGCCGCCGCGTCGGTGGGCGGGGCTTACCTGCTCCGCCGCTTGTGCAGAATGAACGCGACCACCAGTAGCCCCACGACTGTTGCGATCGCGACAGGAACTGAGAGCGCCTCGGCACCTCCGACGAACCCGTGTGCGGGAACACGCGGATCGCCGTCGATGAGGACGGTCTCGTCAGTAGGCGAACGGAGAGCGGGCGCCACGGTGACCGCGTCCTCGTTCATGACGAGGCGATGACCGAGCCACCGTTACAGCACTGCAGCGGCGGGTCTCCCAGCCGGACGTTCTTGGTCCTGAGGGCAATCGACGAGGCCGTCCCACCACCGAGCCGGCGTGGTGGTCGATGCCGCTGCCGGGTCCTCCTGCACAGCGACCTCTGACATCTCTAGGCGGCCGGTCAGGCTGTTGACCGCGTCAGACCAGGCGGGCGGCCGCCCGCGCTGCAGCGTCGATCTGCGACCGGTGTGCCGCCCAGTCCTCGTCGGAGGACGTCGCCGGGTGCGCGGCGACCGCGTCGTCCAGCTGTTCACGCAGGATGTCGGCATGACCGGCATGCCGGTTGGTCTCGGTGAGGACGTGCACCATCACGTTGAACAGCTTCACCTCAGGCTGCGGCCACCAGGGGACGACACCGGGGGCGTCGATCGGCAGGGCCTCGATCGTGGCGTCGGCGTGAGCACACGCCCGGCGGTACCCGTCGAGGATGTCGCCGCGCGACTCCCGCTCGGTGACCCACAGGCTGTCGCGGTTCGCGTAGTCGGGATCGTCGAAGTTGGGAATCTGCTCGGGATACGGCCGGCCGAAGATGTCACCGAGGTACCGCGCCTCCGACAGGGTCAAATGCTTGACCAGACCGAGCACATTGGTCCCCGTCCTTGTGAGCGGACGCCGAGCGTCGTACTCGGAGAGACCCTCGACCTTGCTGAGGATCGAACGGCGCACCCAACGCAGGTCGTCGTGGAGGTACGCCTTCGCATGGTCGTCGATCACGGAGTAAGCATGCACCTCCGGCAGTCGTTGATCAGATCGACGTGCCACGTCACTGATCGCGGAGTGGCCTGTTGTGCCCGCCGATCGGCCGCACACGCTCATCGGCATGAGCGAGCACCCGCGAGGCCCTCTGGGCAACCGTCGTTCGCCCGAGGTGTGGCGGCTGCGCCGGTGCACCTCGTCCCCACGGAGTCGGTCATGTTCGGCATTGGATTCCACCGGTCCTCAGGCTCAGCGGCCCACGCGCGCGGCGATCGCTGAGCACCGTCGGCTCGGCAGCGGCTTTCGGACGGCGACGCTGGGCGCGTCCACGCCCGTCGGTGGCGAACTCCGGAGGCACTGGTGAACTCACTCGAGACTTCAGCCCCACCTGCGGCCGAGAGGATGCTCACGACCAAGGAGCTGGCGACCCGATGGGCCGTCTCGACGGGCTCCCTCGCGAACGACCGAGCCCTGGGCCGCTCAGCGGTTCCCTACGTCAAGATCGGCGACCGAGTGCGCTACCGCCTCAGCGATGTCGTCAGGTTCGAGGAGGGCGCGCTGCGGGGTTCGGGGTTCGAGTCCCTGATGGCGCACAGAAGAGGGCCCTTGACCGGCAACCATGCTGGTCAGGGGCCTTCGTCATGCCGGGTGGTCGGCGCCGGGGTGTGCTGGGCGTGCGTCGGCCCGGGCGGCGGGCGACCATGGGACGGCGCGGGTGGCTCACCCGCCTGACCACCGTGCCTATCGCCCGCCGGGGCGACGGCCGACACCTGGAGAGTCGATGTCCGCAACCGAGCCCGGGAACAGCAGCTACGACGTCCTGATCATCGGCGCGGGGGCCGTCGGGGAGAACGTCGCCGATCGCGCAGGACGGACGGGACTGCGGGTCGCCATCATCGAGTCCGAGCTGGTCGGGGGAGAGTGCTCGTACTGGGCCTGCATGCCGTCCAAGGCGCTGCTGCGCCCCGGTGCGGTGCTGGCCGCGGCTCGCGCCGTCGACGGTGCGCGGCAGGCCGTGACGGGCTCGCTCGACCAGGCCGCCGTGCTCCGGCGAAGGGACCGGATCGCGAGCGACTGGGACGACGGGTCCCAGGTCGCGTGGCTCGACGGCGCAGGGATCGACCTGATCCGGGGCCGGGCCAGGTTCACGGCACCGCGAACCGTCGAGGTCGCCGGCGATGACGGACCGGCGCGGGTCCTCGTGGCCCGGCATGTCGTCGTCGTCGCGACGGGCAGCGACGCGGTGGTCCCCGAGATCCCCGGGCTCGCCGAGTCCGAGCCGTGGACGAGCCGTGAGGCGACCTCGGTCCAGGACGTGCCGGCGTCGCTGGCCATCATCGGCGGCGGGGTCGTCGCGGTCGAGATGGCGACGGCCTTCGCAGACCTGGGCACCCAGGTGACAGTGCTCGTGCGTGGCGACCGGCTGCTGGGCGGGACGGAGCCGTTCGCCGGGCGGGCCGTCGCAGCGGCGCTGGCAGCCCGAGGCGTGGACCTGCGCCTGAGCACCGGGGTCACCCGCGTCGTGCGGGACGACCACGGCGTGCGGCTGACGCTCGGCGACGGCGGGACGGTCATGGCCGAGCAGGTCCTGGTCGCGACCGGGCGGCGGCCGCGGTCGGCCGACCTGGGGCTCGAGACGATCGGGCTCGAGCCGGGTGCGCCCCTGGTGGTCGACGACTTCCAGCAGGTCGTGCAGGTCGCCGACGGCTGGCTCTACGCCACCGGCGACGTGACGGGCCGGGTCGCCACGACGCACCAGGGCAAGTACGACGCCCGGATCGCGGGCGATGTCATCGCCGCCCGGTTCGGGCCGCGCGGCGATCCTGCGGTGGTCCGGGACGCACCGGCCTGGAGCCGGTTCCGGGCCACGGCCGACCACGGCGCCGTGCCGCAGGTCGTGTTCTCCCGGCCGGAGGTCGCCTCGGTCGGTCTCACCGAGGCCGCCGCCCGGGCCGCCGGCCACCCGGTGCGCAGCGTCGAGGTCCCGCTGAGCTCCGCGGCCGGGGCCACCGTGGCGGCCGACGGCGACGACGGCCGCCCCGGGTACGAGGGCACGGCGTCCTTCGTCGTCGACACCGAGCGCGACGTCCTGCTCGGCGCCACGTTCGTCGGGCCGGACGTCGCCGAGATGCTGCACGCCGCGACGATCGCCGTCGTCGCGGAGGTGCCGATGCACCGGCTGTGGCATGCGGTGCCGGCCTATCCGACAGTCAGCGAGGTCTGGCTGCGCCTGATGGAGGCCTACGGCCTCTGACGGGCAGCTGCGTCGTCTCTGACGGGCACCTGCGTCCGGTGCGGGTGCCCGCTGGTCAGCCGGCGAGCGCCGCGTCGGAGGAGAAGACCAGGCCGACGGCGATCTGACCCTGCTGGAGGGCGGCCTTGGTCAGCGGGCCACCGGCGTCGAGCGACGTGAAGTCGGCGACGTCCAGGCCGTAGACCTCTTCGAGCCCGGGCTGGCAGAACGGACGCTCGGGGCACTCGGGCGGCCCGCCCAGGACGATGCCACCGCACGTCTCGGCCAGCTCGGTCAGCGTGCTCACGTCGTGCTCGTCGGCGAAGGCCTGCGTCACGGCGAAGGCGTTCTGGTCCTGGGCGGCGGCGGGAGTCCCGAAGACGAGCCCGGCGGCCTCGCCGAGACCGGTCAGCGCGGTGGTCGTGGCGACGAGGTCCGAGCTGGCCACCGTGGCGGCGTCGGCCCCGTTGGCGGTCTTGTTGAGGAACTCGGTCAGGGTGCCCACGTACTCCGGGACGACGGTGAGGTCACCGGACTCCAGTGCCGGGAGGTAGGTCTCCCGGTTGCCGATGGTCTGGGTCGTCGCGTCGTAGCCGGCCGCCCGCAGCACGCCCGCGTACAGCTCGGCGAGCGTCGCGCTCTCGGAGAAGTTGCCCGCGCCGACCACGACGCGGGTGCCGTTGCCGACCTGGTCCTGCACGCCGAGCCCGCTGGACTCGAGGTACGCGGCGGCGACCTGGCTCGACGTCTGGCGGTCGACGTCGACGGCCTTGTTCAGGCTGATCAAGGTCGCCGTGTCGAGCGTGGCCGACAGCTCGTCGAGCAGCGGCAGCAGCGCGGCGTCGTCGGCGATCGCTGCCGCGTTGACGGCCGGGACGATGTTGTCGACGGTCTGCAGGCCCTGGTCGTCGTCGAGGACGACCAGCGCGTCGCCGGCGACGGGTTCGCAGGCCGCGAGGGCGCTCGCGGTCGCCATCGGCTCCTCGGTGGCGTCCTGCGTCGCGGCGGGCTGGGCGTCGCCGTCGGAGGAGCCTGCTTCACCGCACGCCGAGACCAGCAGGAGGACACCTGCGGCGGTCATGGCCAGGATCGAACGTCGTACGCGCATCAGGAGCTCCCCAGGGTTCGGCTGTCGGCAGCGGTGCGGTGACCATTCGACCCCGGATGTCTGACATCGGCAAGGTCTTCACGCCTTGGCGAGCGCCCGCACGGGTCCCGGGGTGAGCAGACGCTGCCCGATCGAGAGCACCGTCTCGGCCAGGACGCACAGCAGAGCGACGAGCACGCCACCGGCGACCACCTCGCCGAAGCGCCGCGTCGCGAGGCCGGTGATGATGATCGGCCCGAGGCCGCCGCCGCCGACCAGACCCGCCAGCGGCACGGTCGCGATGACCTGCACGGTCGCCGTGCGCAGGCCCGCCGCGATCAGCGGCAGGGCCAGCGGCAGCTCGACGAGCGCGACCGAGCGGGCGGCGGACATGCCCATGCCGCGTGCTGCGTCCCGGGTGTCCGCGTCGACCTCGAGCATCCCGGTCCAGGCGTTCGTCAGGATCGGCGGGATCGCGAAGACGGCCGCCGCCAGGACCGTCGGCCGGTTCCCGAAGCCGATCGACGTCGAGGCGAAGATGAGCAGCAGGGCGAACGTCGGCAGCGCCCGGGAGGTGTTCGCCGCCACCACGGTCAGGGTGCCGCCCCGGCGTCGGTGGCCGAGCCAGACCCCGAGCGGGAGTGCGATCACGGCCGCGATCAGGACGGCGACGGCCGACATGCCCAGGTGCTCACCGGTCAGTGCCACGATGCCGTCCGGTCCCTGCCAGTTCAGGGGGTCGTTGAGCCACCGGAAGGCCTGCTCGAGGATGTTGCCCTCGCTCATGCCGCACGACCCGTCCTGGCCCACGGCGTCGCGAGCCGGCCGAGGAGCATCACGAGCAGGTCCGCGGCGAGCGCGATCGCCAGCGTCAGCAGGGTGGCGGTCACGATCTCGGCGCGGTAGCTGCTGTTGAACCCTCGGTACATCAGCTGGCCGAGGCCCCCGTAGCCGACGACGACGCCGATCGTCACCAGGGCGACGGTCGTGACAGTCGCGAGCCGGATGCCGACGATCACCGAGGGCAGGGCGTTGGGCAGCTCGACGCGCAGCAGCATCCGGGCCCGGCCGTAGCCGAGGCCACGCGCTGCGTCGCGGACCTCGGGGTCCACACCCTCGAGACCGACCAGGATGTTGCGCACCAGCACCAGCAGCGCGTACGCGACGAGTCCGATCAGCACCGTCGTCCGCCCGATGCCGGTGAACGGCGCGAGCACGGCGAACAGGGCGAGGGACGGGATCGTGTACAGGATCCCGGCGATCCCCAGGACGGTGCCGGCGACCCGGGGTCGGCCGTGGGCCAGGACGGCCAGCGGCAGGGCGAGGCACAGGGCGATCAGCACGGCCTGCACGGTCAGGGTGATGTGCTGGCCGAGGGCCTCGGAGATGTCCGCCCAGTTGTCCTGCACGTAGGACCACGAGAGCCAGGGGTTGGCGGGCTCGGTCGTCACCGTGACGACGCTACCGGTGCGCTCCGGCGGACGCGATGCCCGCGGCCGGGTAGCGTCCCTGCGCATGAGCACGCAGCGCCCCGCCCCGCTCGGCCCGACGGAGCCGGTGATCCGTTTCGAGCAGGTGCGCAAGGAGTACCCGGGCGGCACGGTGGCCGTCGAGGGCCTCGACCTCGAGGTCCACGAGCGCGAGCTGCTCGTCCTGGTCGGCCCGTCCGGCTGCGGCAAGTCGACCACGCTGCGGATGGTCAACCGCCTCGTCGAGCCGACCGGCGGGCGGGTCCTGCTCCAGGGGCAGGACGTCGCCCGGACCGATCCCGTCGCGCTGCGCCGGCACATCGGGTACGTCATCCAGAACGTCGGCCTCTTCCCGCACCGGACGGTGGGGCAGAACGTGGGGACGGTGCCGGCGCTGCTCGGCTGGGGCGCGCGCCGGATCCGCGACCGGACGGCCGAGCTGCTCGAGCTGGTCGGCCTGCCGCCGGCGACGTACAGCCGGCGCTATCCGCACCAGCTCTCCGGCGGCGAGCGGCAGCGCGTCGGCGTGGCACGCGCGCTGGCCGCCGACCCGCCCGTCCTGCTGATGGACGAGCCGTTCGGCGCCGTCGACCCGTCCGGGCGGCGCCGTCTTCAGCAGGAGTTCTGGCGGATCCAGCGGGAGCTCGGCACGACAGTCATGTTCGTCACGCACGACATCGACGAGGCCGTGCGCCTCGGCGACCGGATCGCGGTGTTCGCCCGCGGCGGTCACCTCGAGCAGCTCTCCGACGCGGTGGACCTCCTGGCTCGTCCGGCCAGCGCCATGGTCGCCGACCTCGTCGGGAGCGGCCGCGCGGTCCGGCTCCTCGCCATCGGGGAGATCACACCGGAGGATGTCGAGCCGCGGCCCGCGCTGGGCACCGGGGCTCCAGGACCGGTCGACGGACCGGGGGCCCCGCAGCTCGGCCCGGCCGAGGGTCTGCGCCTGGGCAGCCGGCTCGACGACGCCTTCGCCGCGCTCGCTGCGTCCGGGGGCCGGCCGGTGCCCGTCACCGGGCCCGCCGGCTCCGGCTCCGTCGTCGGTGTGCTGACGCCGGACGGCCTGCTCGGGGCGCTGCGTCGGATGACGACGACCGCGCCGGAGCCGGTCGACGACGCCGCCGACGGGTGAGGCTCGTCAGACCGACGGCCCGCTGCCCTCACCCGGCGTGACGTCCTCGTCGTCGGTGAGCGGGAGCAGCCGGTCGACGCCGGTGATGCTCAGCAGCTCGCGCAGCATCCACGGCGCGTTGTGCAGCGTGACCGGGTACCCACCGGCCTCACCGTCGCGCGCAAGGCGCACCAGGATCGACATCCCGGTGGAGTCGATGAAGGTCACCCCGCGCGCGTCGATGACGACCGGAAGGCCACGGTCGGCGACCGCCTGACACAGGTCGGCGGAGTCCCGTCGCACCTCGAGGTCGATCTCACCCCACACCCGGACGACTGTGCGCCCCGGCTCGTCCTGCAACGCCATCCCGGAGGTCTGACCGTCATGCTCGCGACCGTGTGCCTCGATCATGCCCTTCCCTTCCCTGCGCTGGACGTCAAGGCTCCCCTCGGATCCAACCGCACTCCCGGCCGCTCGGCACTGCGGAACCGCTCCCACCGGCGCGTACGGGTGAACGCCGTCGGCCCCGTGGGACGGCGCGCGTCCCGTCGGCCGGCCCGGTTGTCCCGGTCGGCGGCCTCGCGCGGCGGGGGTGCTCGTGCGCGTCTATCGTGTCTGCGTGACACGAATCGCCTTGGCCACCTGCTCCGCCCTGCCGGACCTCCACCCCGACGACGCCCCGCTGCTCGGCGCGCTCACCTCGCGTGGTCACGCGGTCGACGCCGTCGTCTGGGACGACCCGACTGTCGACTGGTCGGCCTTCGACCTCGTCGTCATCCGCTCGACCTGGGACTACGCCCAGCGGCGGACGGAGTTCCTGACCTGGGCCGCCCGGGTCGAGGAGGTCTCGGCACTGGCCAACCCCTACGCGGTGGTGCGGTGGAACTCCGACAAGCACTACCTGCACGAGCTCGAGGAGGCCGGGGTGCCGATCGTGCCGACGATGTGGCTCGAGCCCGAGCGGCACCTGTCCTCGCGCGCGCTGCACACCCGTTTCCCGGCGAACGGTGACTTCGTCATCAAGCCGGCGGTCTCGGCCGGGTCGGTGGACACCGGGCGCTACACGGCGATCGACGCCGGTTCGCGCGGTCTTGCGATCCAGCACGCCCGCCGCCTGCTCGGCGCCGACCGGACGGTCATGGTCCAGCGCTACCTCAACAGCGTCGACACCGTCGGCGAGCGCGCGCACATCTTCCTGTCCGGCGAGTACTCGCACAGCGTCCTGAAGGGCGCCATGCTCGACGGCCCCGACGTCGGCGTCGACGGCGTCTACAAGGAGGAGCGGATGAGCCGGATCGTCGCGTCGGACGACGAGATCGAGGCGTCGCGGCACGTGATCCGGACCGCACGCCGGCTGCTGACCGAGTCGGCCGACGGTGTCGAGGACGTCCCCAAGCCGTTCCTGTACGCGCGCGTCGACCTGGTCAGCAGCGACGACGGCGCCCCGGTGCTGATGGAGCTGGAGATGGTCGAGCCCTCGCTGTTCACCGCGCTCGGTGACGGTGCCCTCGACCGGTTCGCTGACGCGATCGCGACCAGGGCGTCCTGAGAGCGCCGGACCGGCGAACGGGGCCGGTGATCGGAGCACCCGCTCCGACCCGGTAGACTCCTCGTCGGTTCATGGCTGACCAGCCGATGGATCGTGGTGGCTATAGCTCAGTTGGTAGAGCACCTGGTTGTGGTCCAGGGGGTCGCGGGTTCAAGTCCCGTTAGCCACCCCACCGCAGGACGCGCGAAGCGCGGCTGTCTCAGGGCGCGTTGCGTCCCTGCCGGACAGAGCTCGCGCTGACCTCCGCGGCGATCCGCTTGGCAGTGGTCGAGTCGGGTCCCGGCTGGGCGACGAGCATCGCGGCGCGGTAGTACCGCAGCTCGTCGATGCTCTCGAGGATGTCGGCCAGGGCCCGGTGCCCACCGTTCTTCTCCGGCGAGGCGAAGTAGATCCTCGGGTACCAGCGCCGGGCGAGCTCCTTGATCGAGGAGACGTCGATGACGCGGTAGTGCAGGTGGCCGACGAGCTCGGGCATGTCGCGCTCGAGGAACGCCTTGTCGGTGCCGACCGAGTTGCCGGCCAGCGGTGCCTTGCCGACCCCGGGCACCCACTCGCGCAGGTACGCCAGGACCTGCTCCTGCGCCTCGTCGAGCGTGAGGCCACCGGGCAGCTCGGTGAGCAGGTCCGACGTCGTGTGCATGTTCCGGACGAACGGGTCCATCTGCTCGAGCGCCTCGACCGGCGGGGTGATGACCACGTCGACGCCGTCGCCGAGCACGTGCAGCTCGGAGTCGGTGACCACGGCTGCGACCTCGATCAGGGCGTCACGGGTCAGGTCGAGACCGGTCATCTCGCAGTCGATCCAGACGATCCGGTCGTTGGCGGCGGGGGCGGTGCTCACGCGCTCACTGTACGGGGTCCGCTCTTGGCTCCCGGTCGGCCCGTCAGCCTGGACGATGCCCGTCGGACCGCCCGGCAGCAGACCCTTCGGCACCGGCCGGCCCCGCGGGGTGGTGCAGACCGGGGACCGTCGCGGCGACCCACGAGGCGATCAGGACGACGGCCCCGGCGCCCAGGGCGCCCGCCCCGGTGGCCCACAGCTGCGCGCCCGCCCAGGCCATCACCGCCCCGGTCGTGATCGTCGCCGCGCCGGCGAGCACCGCGCGCTCGCGCCAGCCCGACGGCGGCGTCGGTGCGGCGGGCGGTCCGCCAGTCGGCCCGGCAGCCGCTGCAGGTGCCGGTGCGGCCGCCGGCGGGTCGAGGTGCACGGGCGTCGGGGCGGTGACCGACCGGTGGTCTATGGCCGACCGGTGGTCTGCGGGCGTCGCAGGGTGGTCGCGCGCGTCGCCGGGGACCTGCTCGGAGACCGGCCGAGGAGTCGGCTCGGGTGCGGAGTGGCGGCCCATCAGCTGTGCCGGACGGTGGCCGGCCACACGGGGTTCAGCGGGACCATGAGCACATGGTGGCAGACACGGCGAAGGCGGGCCGCAGGTGCGGCCCGCCCCGTGTCGTCGGACGTCGGTGTGTCGGACGTCGGTGTCAGGCGACCGCGGGGCGGCCGTCCGACGTCGACGTGCTCGAGCTCGTGCTCACGGCCGGTCGCGCGGACCGGTCGAAGGACCGGTTCGCGGGACGGGTGTCCCGGCGGCCGGCGGTGCGACGCGCGAGCGTCTGCTCGCGGGTGCGCTGTGCGATCACGTCGTCGTGCTCGCGGACTGCTATCTCGTAGACGGTCAGGGGATGCATGGCGGTGCTCCAGAAGGTGTGAGTGGATGGACCGGGAGGACTGGCCAGGTTCTTCACCGCGGTAGGACGAGAGTCCCAGGTGACCGACAGGGAGCGCACGTGAATTTCGGACATGACGGTGCAGACCGGGTGCGTAGGCTGCGCCGTCGATGGGCCTGGTGGGCCCGCGCCCGGGGCTCCGAGATCGCCGTCGGTGCCGGGCTCGCGCTCGTGGTCCTCGGTACCGCGGGCTTCCTCGGGGTGTTCGACGCGGTCCGGGAGAACGACGACCTCGCGACGCTCGACCAGCCGGTCCTGGATGCGCTCGTCGCAGGACGCGGCCCGGGCCTGACCGCGGTCATGGCTGCCATCTCCACGGCCACCGGCCCGCAGGTGCTTCCGGTGCTCGTCCTGGTCGGCTGCCTCACCTGGGGGTACCTCGGACGGAGCTGGTGGCAGCCGGTGCTCCTGATGTCCGCGATGGCCGCTGCGGCCCTGGTCTCCCTCACCCTCAAGGCCGTCATCGCGCGGCCCCGCCCGCCCCTGGGCACGATGGATGTCGCCGGCTCGGAGAGCACCTACTCGTTCCCGTCCGGGCACACGATCGGCACCGCGACGCTGCTGCTGGTCGTCGGGTACCTGCTGTGGGTGCGGGCACCGACCGTGCGCTCCCTCGTGATCTGGCTCGTGGCAGCCGGGACCGGGACGCTTGTCGTGGCGCTGAGCCGCCTGTACCTCGGCTACCACTTCGTCACCGACGTGGTCGCGTCGGTGATGCTCGCAACGGCCGTCCTCGGTGGGGTCGTCGTGATCGACCGGCGCCGGGCGGCCGGTGCGGCGCGCGCGGCGGGGCTCGAGGGGCGCCCCCGGCAGGACTCGAACCTGCAACCTACGGATTAGAAGGCCGTTGCTCTATCCGTTGAGCTACGGGGGCTTGGCCGAACCAGCGTAGTCGTCCCCGCAGCGCTCCACCGGCCCGACCCGTCCGGTCCGGCCCGCGTCTGCTCGGCCCTGCACCGGCGCGCGTGTTTGGCCTGGGCACACCGGCACGGGAGGATCGTGCTGTGACACCGCAGCCGCCGACCACCGCACGAGGTGGTCCTGTCGGCTCCGCCGGTCCGAGCCGCCGGGACGTCGCGCGTCCGACGGCGAGCGCATCGCTGCTCGACGCGGTCAGCGATCTGCGTCGGGACGTCGACCGGACGCGCTTCCCCCTTCCGCTCGATGACGTCGACGTCGCAGAGGCCCGGCGACGCCAGCTCCTCGACCAGCTCGACGACCACCTGCTGCCGCGGCTGCGCGAGCTGTCCGCCCCGGCGGTCGTGGTCGTGGCCGGATCGACCGGGGCCGGCAAGTCCACGCTGGTCAACTCCCTGCTCGGCACGGAGGTCAGCAAGGCAGGCGTGCTGCGGCCGACGACCCGGCGCCCGGTGCTCGTCCACAACCCGGACGACAGCGAGCTCCTCGCCGACCACCCGCTGCTCGCGATCGTCGACGTCGTGGCCCACCAGGGTGTGCCGCGCGGCATCGCGCTGGTGGACGCTCCTGACCTCGACTCGCTGCTCGCGACCAACCGCAGCACAGCCCACCGGCTGCTGGAGGCCGCTGACCTGTGGATCTTCGTCACCACTGCTGCGCGCTACGGCGACGCGCTGCCGTGGGAGGTGCTCGACCGCGCGACCGAGCGCGGGACGTCGATGGCGATGGTGCTCAACCGGGTCCCGGATGCGGCGCTGGTCACGGTGCGCGGCGACCTCATGGCCCGGCTGCGTGCGCGGGGGATGGTCGCGGTGCCCTTGTTCCTGGTGCCCGACGTCGGACCGCACGAGGGGCTGCTCGACGCACGGGCCGTCGCACCCATCCTGCGGTGGCTCGCCATGATCGCCGGACCGGACCGGGCCCGATCGGTGATCGCCAGGACGCAGCGTGGCTCGCTCGCCGCGCTCCGCCCGTGGGTCGACGACCTTGCCGAGGCCGTGCAGGCGCAGGTCGATGCTCGAGCCGGCCTGCTGACCGTGATCGACGGTGTGGTCGAGGCGCCGGCCCGGCGCTCGGCCGAGGCGGCTCGCGGTGGTGCTGTCGCCGACGGCCCCGTGCGCGGGAGCTGGGCCCGCCTGTCCGAGGGCAGGGGACCGCTCGCCGGACGGTGGACCTCCCGACGACGTCGACCGGAGCGCGTCGCCGGTCTCGCGGCGCTGGCCGACGAGCTGCGGTCCGCGACGACCGTCGCCTTCGCCTCGGCCCGTTCCGCTGGTCAGCGGGCGGTGGTCGGTGCGCTCGCCGCGACCGACGCGGTCGGGGCGAGCGGCGTCCTGGCCGGGCTCGCCGAGCCGGTGACCACCGGACCGGAGCCGGTCGCTGCCGTCGGCGGTCCGACCGGGACGGCCGATGACCGGGCCGCGTCCTACCGGCGGATCGCCGAGCCGGCGGAGTCGGCAGGGGACTGGCTGCTCGCCGCGGGGCAGCAGGCCGGTCAGCTGCAGACGACCTCGGACCGCCGTCGTCGGCGCCGCATCGCCCGGCTGACCCGGGCCGTGGGCGACGACGGTGTGGCGACCCTGCTCGCTGCGGCGGCGGCAGGACTCGAGCCGGCGTCAGCGGTCCTGGCCGCGATGCTCGGTCCCGGTGCCGCCGACGACGCCGTCGGGCATCTCACCGAGGACCTGGCCGAGCGTGCTGGTCAGCAGGCCAGGTCGGGCGTGGCGCCGGCCGTCGCGGAGCTCGCCTCCGACGACCTCGCCGACGACGCCGCCTCGCTGCTGCGCCTCCGCCTGGCAGTCCTCAAGGGACTCATATGAGCGACACCCGGGCACCGACGCACGGCACCGCGGCACCGACCAGCGGTCCGCGCACAGCCGCTCTGCTGCAGCGCGTCGAGGAGCTCGAGCGGGCGATCGCGCGCGGCGCGCCGTGCGTCGGCGAGGCGACGGTCGCCAGGGTGCAGACCACCCTCGACGGGGTGCGCGAACGCCTCGCCCTCGGCGTCGACCACACGATCGTCGCGCTGGTCGGCGGGACCGGGTCCGGAAAGTCCACCGTCTTCAACGCGCTGACCGGGCTGGAGTTCGCCGACGTCGGCGTCCGGCGACCCACCACGTCCCAGGTCACCGCATGCGTCTGGGCCCACGACGCGAGCGCGTTGCTCGACTGGCTCGAGGTCGCCCGGGACCGTCGGATCGAACGGGAGAGCGCGCTCGACGGTGAGTCGCAGGCCGACCTGCGCGGTCTCGTGCTGCTCGACCTGCCCGACCACGACTCGGTCGAGCCGGAGCACCGTGCGGTCGTCGACCGGCTGCTGCCGCTCGTGGACCTGCTCGTGTGGGTCGTCGACCCGCAGAAGTACGCGGACGACGCGCTGCACACCGGCTACCTGCGGCATCTGGTCGGCCACGAGGGCGCGATGCTCGTCGTCCTCAACCAGATCGACACCGTCCCGATCGACGCCCAGGCCGGCCTGCTGCGTGACGTGTCCCGGCTGCTGCGCGAGGACGGTCTCCTCGACGTCGGCGTGCACAGCGTCTCGGCCCGCAGCGGGGACGGGATCCCGGTCGTGCGCGGGGTCCTGGCTCGCGCGGTCGCGGGTCGCGGTGTCGCCGAGCTCCGCTCGGCCGTGGAGCTCGACGACGCCGCGCGCGTCCTCGGCACCGCCGTGGGCGAGGGTGAGCTCGCCGAGGCGCGTCTCCCGGTCGCCGACGCGGTCGACGGCCTGGCCGAGGCCGCCGGGCTCGCCGGGATCGTCGCCGCGGTCGAGGCCGCTGTGCGCGCGGGGCGGGCCATGGCCGGTCGGCTGGGGCCGCTCCAGGCCGACCGGGTGGGACTCGTCCGGAGCGCCTGGCTCGACCAGGTGGGTCACGGGCTGCCCGTGCCGTGGCAGGAGTCCCTGGCCGGATCGGTCGCCGGCACGGACGAGCTGGTCCGGGCCGCGGACGACAGGATCGGCTCGGTTCCGGTCAGCGTCCGGGGCGCGGCTGTCGCCGTCCTGGTGCGCGTGCTGGCCGCGGGGTGCGGTCTGCTCGCCCTGCTGGGGCTCGGGGTGACCGGCGGGACGGCCATCGCCGGCGGGGCGTGGGACGACCGCGGGACCCTGCTCGCGACAGCCGTCGCAGCCGTCGTGGGGCTCGGCCTGTGGGCGCTGGGGGCGGTGCTGCGCCGGTGGACCGCCCGGCGGCGCGCGGCACAGCTCGGTGCCGCTGCCCGGGAGGTCCTCGGCCAGGTGGTCGAGGTGTCGCTCGCGCGGCCGACGGCGCAGGTGCTCGCCGACCATCGCGCCGTCCGGACGGCAGCAGCGGGGCGGGTCGCCGTCGGTGCTGACGCATCGACAGGCGCCGACATCCACGGCACGGGACATCCGCAGCACGTGACATCCACAGGCCCCGACACGTCGGGCTCATCCCCAGCGTGAGGTGACCCTCGCCGCACCACCGGCGCGCAGCCGGGACTCTCGCTCCAGGGCCGGATCGGCCGGCCCACGGTGCAGGAGGAACGATGAGCTCCAACGGACTGATGGTCACGGTGGTCGGGTGGGCGGCGTCGACGCCCCGTGAGGTGGTCGGCGACGGCGTACCGTTCACGAGCTTCCGCGTGGCGACCACCCCCCGGTACTTCGACAACCGGCAGGGCGCATGGACCGACGGCCGAACCGAGTGGATCACTGTCAAGGCGTTCCGGGACGTGGCGTTCAACGTCGCGTCCTCGATCCACAAGGGCGAGCCGGTGCTGGCGTACGGCCGGTTGCGCACCGAGGACTGGGTGGGTGAGAACGGCCCGCGCACCGGGCTCGTGCTGGAGGCCACTGCCATCGGCCACGACCTGACGCGCGGCAGTGCGAAGTTCGCCAGGACCGTCTACACGACCGGTCCGCGGGATGCCGAGGTGGGTCCCGGTCCGGCCGAGGAGTCCGGTGCGGCGCAGCCGGACGGTGACGCGCAGGGCACAGGACTCGACCTGACCGACCCGTGGGCGACGCCGGCGGGCGGGGTCGTCGGTGACGAGGTCGCAGCGCTCGACAAGGAGGTCCTGCTCGCGACGCCGTAGGCTGGCCGGTGCCCCGGCGCACCGCAGCGCGCCGTCCCCGATCGACACCAGGAGCACATACCCACGTGGCTGAGTTCATCTACACCATGTACAAGGCGCGCAAGGCGCACGGCGACAAGGTGATCCTCGACGACGTCACCATGAGCTTCTTCCCCGGTGCCAAGATCGGCGTGGTCGGCCCGAACGGTGCCGGGAAGTCGACCATCCTGAAGATCATGGCCGGCCTCGACGAGCCGTCCAACGGCGAGGCGAGGCTCTCGCCCGGGTACACGGTCGGGATCCTGCTCCAGGAGCCGCCGCTCAACGAGTCCAAGACCGTCCTGGGCAACGTCGAGGAGGGCGTCGCCCCGATCAAGGCCAAGCTCGACCGGTTCAACGAGATCTCCCAGCTCATGGCCGAGCCCGATGCGGACTTCGACACGTTGCTGGCCGAGATGGGCGAGCTCCAGGAGGCCCTCGACCACGCGGGCGCCTGGGACCTCGACGCCCAGCTCGAGCAGGCGATGGACGCGCTGCGCTGCCCGCCGCCGGACGCGGACGTCTCGATCCTGTCCGGTGGCGAGCGGCGCCGCGTCGCCCTGTGCAAGCTGCTGCTCGAGAAGCCCGACCTGCTGCTGCTCGACGAGCCGACCAACCACCTCGACGCCGAGAGCGTGCTGTGGCTCGAGCAGCACCTGTCCGGGTACGCCGGCGCCGTCCTCGCCGTGACCCACGACAGGTACTTCCTCGACCACGTGGCCCAGTGGATCGCCGAGGTCGACCGCGGTCGGCTCTACCCGTACGAGGGCAACTACTCGACGTACCTCGAGAAGAAGCAGGCGCGGCTCGAGGTCCAGGGCAAGAAGGACGCCAAGCTGTCCAGGCGGCTCAAGGACGAGCTCGAGTGGGTCCGGTCCTCCGCGAAGGGCCGTCAGACGAAGTCCAGGGCGCGTCTTGCCCGGTACGAGGAGATGGCCTCGGAGGCGGACCGCACCCGCAAGCTCGACTTCGAGGAGATCCAGATCCCGATGGGTCCGCGCCTCGGTGGGCTCGTGCTCGAGGCGAGGGACATCAGGAAGGGCTTCGACGACCGGGTCCTGATCGACAACCTGAGCTTCACGCTGCCGCGCAACGGCATCGTCGGCGTCATCGGCCCGAACGGCGTCGGCAAGACGACCCTGTTCAAGACGATCGTCGGCCTCGAGCCGCTCGACGACGGCGAGCTCAAGATCGGCGAGACGGTCAAGCTGTCCTACGTCGACCAGTCCCGTGGTGGGATCGACCCGAAGAAGACCCTCTGGGAGGTCGTCTCGGACGGGCTCGACTTCATCAAGGTGGGCAACGTCGAGATGCCGTCGCGGGCGTACGTCGCCGCGTTCGGCTTCAAGGGCCCGGACCAGCAGAAGCCGGCCGGTGTGCTCTCCGGCGGTGAGCGCAACAGGCTCAACCTCGCGCTGACGCTCAAGCAGGGTGGCAACCTGCTGCTGCTCGACGAGCCGACGAACGACCTGGACGTGGAGACCCTCGGCTCGCTCGAGAACGCCCTGCTCGAGTTCCCGGGCTGCGCCGTGGTGGTCTCGCACGACAGGTGGTTCCTCGACCGCGTCGCGACGCACATCCTGGCCTACGAGGGCACCGACGAGGACCCGTCGGCCTGGTACTGGTTCGAGGGCAACTTCGACTCCTACGAGGCGAACAAGGTCGAGCGGCTCGGTCTCGAGGCGGCCCGGCCGCACCGTGTCACCTACCGCAAGCTGACCCGCGGCTGAGGTCCGGGCTCGTCGATCCGACATGAGCGGCGCGACTGCGCCACACTGGCCGGGAGCGAGCGACTGACGGGAGACCAACGGGTGAGCGGGACGGACCTGGCAGCCGGCGAGCTGCTCGTCACCCTGACCGCCCTGCGTGCCGCGGTGGCGGACCTGCGCTTCCCGCTCGAGCTGCCCGGGGTCGATGCGGAGCGCGCTCGTGCTGCCGGCCTCGTCGACCATCTCGACGACTACCTGATCCCGCGGGTCCGTCAGATCGGCGCGCCGCTGCTCGCCGTCGTCGGCGGATCGACCGGGGCCGGCAAGTCGACCCTGGTCAACAGCGTGGTCGGCACGTCGGTGACGGCCGCCGGTGTGCTGCGTCCGACCACGCGCTCACCGGTCCTCGTGCACCACCCGGACGACGGCGCCTGGTTCGCCTCGGAGCGCATCCTGCCGCGGCTGCCACGGGTCACCGGCGGGGACGCGGAGGGCCGGGCACTGCGCCTCGTGCCGCACCCGGCCGTACCGCGCGGCCTCGCGCTCCTGGACGCCCCGGACATCGACTCCGTCGTCGTGGCCAACCGGGAGATGGGCGAGGAGCTGCTCGGGGCCGCGGACGTGTGGGTCTTCGTGACGACGGCGGCGCGGTATGCCGACGCCGTGCCCTGGGACCTGCTGGCTGCGGCCGCCCGACGACGGGCCGTGGTCGTGATGGTCCTCAACCGGGTCGAGCCGGCCGCCCGGGACGCCGTCACCGCTCACCTCGGGGCGATGCTCAGCGAGCACGGACTCGCGGACTCGAGGCTCTTCACCGTCGCGGAGTCGCGCCTGGACGACGGTCTGCTCCCGAGCAGTGCTGTCGCTGCCGTCACCACCTGGCTGCGCTCGGTCGCGGGCGACGCGGCGGCCCGCGACGGGCTGGTCCGGCGCACCGTCCGGGGGGCGGTCGACGACGTGGTGGCCCGATCGCCCGGCCTTGCGGCCGGCGCCGACGCCCAGGTCGCCCACGCCGAGCGCCTGCGCGGTGTGGCCACCGCTGCCTACCGCGACGCGCAGCGCTCGCTCGAGACGGCCACCTCGGACGGCACGATGCTGCGCGGGGAGGTCCTCGCCCGGTGGCAGGAGTACGTCGGGACCGGGGAGCTGCTCCGGGCCATCGAGGCGAAGGTCAGCACGTGGCGGGACCGCGCGACGGCCGCGCTGCGCGGTCGGCCGGCCCCCGAGCCGATCACTGCGGCCATCGGGCACGGTCTGGTCGACCTGGTGCAGGATGCTGCCGACCGCGCCGCCGACCACACGTTCGCGACCTGGCACGCCGATCCGGCCGGCATCCGGCTGGTCGACGGGCTGCGGCTCTCCCGGTCCTCGACGGATCTGCGTGAGCGGATCGCCGGCGAGATGCGCGACTGGCAGTCCGGTGTGCTCGACCTGGTCTCGACCGAGGGCGCCGAGCGACGCACCACCGCCCGGGTGCTGTCCTTCGGGGTCAACGGGCTCGGTGCCGCCCTGATGGTCGCGATCTTCGCCTCCACCGGTGGGCTCACCACGGCGGAGGTCGGTGTCGCCGGCGGGACGGCTGTGCTGGCCCAGCGGCTGCTCGAGGCGGTGTTCGGCGACGACGCCGTGCGGCGGTTGACGCGCACTGCGCAGCACGACCTCGCGGCGCGGTTGGCGAGGCTGCTGGAGATCGAGGCCGGTCGGTTCACCACGGTGCTGGACGCCCTCGACCTGTCGCCGAGCACCGGGGACCGGATCCGCGCAGCGGCCAGGGCGGTCGCAGCGGCAGCGCCGGGACCGGACGGGCCGGAGGACGGCGAGCGCGGTCCCGTCGCTGGGCGGCGGGCCGGCACGGGTGACGGCGCCGGCCGTGGCGGGGTCGGCGAGGGTCTGCTCGGCGAGCCGGAGCACGACGACGGCGGTCTGCGCGGCTGGTGGCGGCGGATGTGGCGGCCATGACGGTCACCGTGCGGCTCGACAACCTCGCTCAGGCGATCCGAGCGGGCCGAGGCGTCCTGCCGGACGATCTCGTCGTCCGGGCACGCGAGGTCGGGGAGCGGGCGGGGCACCGGCTGCGGCTGTCCGCCGAGCACACCGTCGTCGCCTTCGCCGGGTCGACCGGTTCGGGCAAGTCCTCGCTGCTCAACGCGGTCATCGGCCTACCGCTCGCCGAGGTGGACGTGCTCCGCCCGACGACCTCCGAGGCGTTCGCCGTGGTCCGCGGCGAGGCCGGTTCGGCCCCGCTGCTCGACTGGCTGGGGGTGCGCCGCCGCCATCAGCTCCCGCCCGTCGAGCCACCGGCCGGCGCGGCGCCAGCCACCGGCGACGACGAGGGTCTCGTCCTGATCGACCTGCCCGATCATGACTCCGTACGTACCGAGCACCGCCTCGAGGCCGAGCGACTCGTCGCCCTCGTCGACCTCATGGTCTGGGTCGTCGACCCGCAGAAGTACGCCGACGCGGCAGTGCACGAGCGATACCTGCGGACCCTCGGTGCGCACGCCGAGGTCGTGTTCGTCGTCCTGAACCAGGTGGACAGGCTGACCGTGGCCGAGCGGGCCGCCTGCCGTCGCGACCTCGAACGACTGCTCGCCGACGACGGTCTGCCGGGCGTCCGGGTGCTCGAGGTCTCGGCGCGCACCGGTGAGGGCGTCGCGGCCCTCCGGGCGGCGCTCGACGAGGCGGCGCACCGACGGGTCGCCGCGCAGGCGCGGCTCGAGGCCGACGTGATCGCCGTGGCCGGCCGGATCCGGGAGCTGTGCGGTGGGACCGACGGTGCGCCGCACGCGTCGCGGACCGAGCTGGTCGACGCGCTCGCCCAGGCGGCCGGGGTGCCGGTCGTCGTCGAGGCGGTGCGTCGGGCCCACCTGCTGCACGCGCGCGCGGCGACCGGCTGGCCGCTGACCCGGTGGGTCGCCAGGTTCAGGGTGGACCCCCTGCGCCGGCTGCACCTCGGCCCGGGCTCGGGCGGATCGGGCGTCGACGGTTCGGCGCCCAGGGGCTCGGGACGCCGCGGGCCGGGGCCGACCGCGACGGCACGGGGCCGCCGCGGGACCCTGGACGAGGTGATCCGCACATCCGTGCCACCACCCGGCCAGGCCGAGCTCGCCCGCGCGCGCGCCGCCGTCCGCGCCTTCACCGACTCCGCGACGACCGGGTCACCGGACCTCTGGGTGCTCGCCGCCCGGGCCCGCACCGACGGCATCGCCCAGGCGCACGACCTCCCGGATGCGCTGGACCGCGCGGTCAGCGGCACACCGGTGGCCGGTGAGCGGCGACCCCTGTGGTGGTCCGTGGTCGGCGGCCTCCAGTGGTTGCTGCTCGCGTTCCTGGTGGCCGGGCTGGGTTGGCTCGGCGTCCTGGCCGGGCTCGGCGTGCTGCGGATACCCGTGCCCGACCCACCGGCCTGGGGTGAGGTCTCCCTGCCGACTGCCGCGGTCGTGGTCGGTGTGCTGCTCGGCCCGCTGGTGGCCGGGCTGGCCCGGCTGGCCGCCGCCACCGGGGCGCGTGCCAGGGCACGGCGGGCCGGCAACGGGCTGCGTGCCGCGGTGGCACAGGTCGCCGACCAGCTCGTGGTCGAGCCGGTCGACGAGGTGCTCGCGCGGCTGCGTGCCTGCCGTACCTCGGCGGACCGTGCCGGAGCACCGAGCAATCGATCCCGCCGCGCCACCGGGCGTCGGCACCGAGACAAGGACCGACCATGACCCGCCTGCTGGTACCCGTCCCGCTGCGCTGGGCAGACATGGATGCCTACGGGCACGTCAACAACGTCGCCGTCCTGCGGCTGCTCGAGGAGGCGCGGATCGCCGCCTTCTGGCGGCACCCCGAGGCGCCCGATCCGGGCACCTGGCCGACGGCGGTGCTGGACGCGGGCCCCGGGGCCGCGACCCACACGCTCGTCGCGCGGACGGAGATCGAGTACCTGCTGCCGATCGGCTACCGGCGCGACCCGGTCACCGTCGAGATGTGGCTCGGCCACCTCGGCGGCGCGAGCATCGACGTGTGCTACCAGGTGACCGGTCAGGACGCGGGGGGGCGGGTGGTCTTCATCCAGGCGACCACGACCCTCGTCCTGATCGACGCGGCGACGGCGCAGCCGCGGCGGATCAGTCCGCAGGAGCGAGCTGTCTGGCAGCCGTACGTCGAGCCGCCGGTCGTGCTGCGACGCCGGCGACCGGCCGCACAGGACGACTGACCGCGCCGCGCCGCGTCATCCGTTGGTGCGGGCGGCGAGGGTGGCGACCCCGGGGCCGGAGAGCTCCGGGAGCACGACACACCGGCCCACCATCGCCAGGACGAGGGCCTCGAGCGGACCGGAGACCTCGACCCCCTCGCCCGCCGCCCAGCCCGTGTCGGTGGCCGCCAGGCGCAGCCCCGCCACCCGGCCGGGCACCTTGAGCGCGGCGTCGGCGTGCAGCGTGTCGGCCACGGCGCGCAGCACCTCGGGGTCGAACGACCACGGCAGCCCGAGAGCGCGACGGATGTCCTGCGTGTGCGCGACGACCTCCGCCAGGACGTTCGCCACGGATCGGCCCGGCGGCAGCGTCCGATGGGAGATGGCGGCCCGGTAGCCGTCCAGGACGTCGGCCACCGGGGCGGATCCGCGGCGGACCGCGTCCTGGTGCAGGACCTTGCTCAGGCGGAACCCTGAACGGATCATGTCGGGGAGCCCGCCGACGAGGGAGAACCGCTCCGGCATGGTCATGTGGGCGACCACGTCACGGACCCGCCACCCCGTGCACAGGCTCTGCGTGTCCCACTGAGCGGGCGTGAACGCCTCGGCCTGGGCGGCGAGCTCGGTCCGGAGGGAGACGATCCGGTCCCAGGTGTCCATGAGCGTGCTCTCCGTTCCGGCACCGACCGGCGCCCACTGATCGCCGACCGCCGACCGCCGATCGCCGACCGCCGCCCACCGGCGGTCCGAGATCCGGACGCCCTGGGGCGTCATGAGGACGCCCGGTGCGGCCGTCATGACGTCGATTCTCGCGCACCCGGTGAGTCCTCGGAGGGCAGATCACGGCCCCGAACTGCTCAGTCCTCCGCCGGCAGACGGATCATCCCCTCCTGGGCGATGGTCGCCACGAGCGCACCGTCGCGCGTGTAGACGCGGGCCGCGCCGAGCCCGCGACCGCCGTGCGCCGAGGGCGCCGACTGCACGTAGAGCAGCCACTGGTCCACGTGAATGTCCTGGTGCCACCACATCGCGTGGTCGAGGCTCGCGATGGACAAACCGGGGCTCGCCCAGCTCCTGCCGTGCCGCCGCAGGATCGGCTCGAGCATCACCTGGTCGCACGCGTAGGCCAGCAGGGCGCGGTGCAGCACCTGGTCGTCCGGGAGCGGTCCGCGGGCCCTCATCCAGACCATCTGGCGATCGGTGCGGACCTGCGCCGGGGCCAGGTAGATCGACTCCTCGACGTGCCTCAGGTCGAAGGCGCTCGCCTGGGTCCAGAACGCCGCGATCGGGTGGTCGACCGGGGCCAGCACGTCCAGCGCGCTGCGGATGTCCTCGGGCGGCGGCACGGACGACGGCGGGGTGTCGGCATGCTCGACGCCCGCCTGCTCGACCTGGAAGGACGTCGTCATCGCCAGGATCGGCACACCGGCCTGCAGCGCGTGGGTACGTCGGGCACTGAAGGAGCGGCCGTCACGCAGCCGCTCCACCGCGAACGTGATGGGAAGCGCGACGTCGCCGGCGCGCAGGAAGTAGCCGTGCACCGAGTGCGGCAGGCGGTCGTGCCCGACGGTCGCCCCGGCCGCGAGCATGGACTGCGCCAGGACCTGGCCGCCGAAGACCCGGCCACCGGGCTTGGGCAGGCTCGTGCCGGTGAAGGTGTCCGCGTCGATGCGGTCCAGGGTGAGCACCTCCAGGACCGTGCGCAGCGGGTCCGGGTCCGGCGTGGTCATCGGGCTCCTCGAGCGTCGTAGCGGCGGGGGTTCGGGTGGTCCCGGCGTGGTCGGTCCGCGGACCACTCGGTCGTCGTCAGTCGTCGACGGTGTTGAGCATCGCGTGGGCCGCGCGCTCGAGGTAGTCCCACAGGGTCGCATGCTGCAGCGGCGGCAGCTCGAGGGCGTCGACGGCCGCGCGCATGTGCGTGAGCCACCGGTCGCGCGCGGCAGGGCTGACCTTGTACGGCGCGTGCCGCATCCGCAGCCGCGGGTGGCCGCGGGCGTCGCTGTAGGTCGTCGGGCCGCCCCAGTACTGCTCGAGGAAGGTCCGCAGCCGTTCGGCGGCCGGGCCGAGGTCCTGCTCGGGGTACATCGGCCGCAGCAGCTCGTCGGTGGCGACGCCCGCGTAGAAGACCTCGACCAGCCGGCTGAAGGTCGGTGCACCGCCGACGGCGGCGTAGAAGGAGTCGGGGTGCTCGGCGGGGCTCACCGGCTCATTGTCGCCCAGGCCCGAGGCGCCGGAGTCCGGCCGAGGCGCTAAAGTGGTCCAGACCAGTTGGCCGCGCTGTCGTGCGACCACACCCCGACGCCCCGGAGCCCACCGTGCCCGAACGCCGTGTCACCGTCGCCATCGCCGAAGGGCTGCACGCCCGACCGGCGGCCCTCTTCGCCCAGCTCGCCGCCGCCCAGCCGGTCGCGGTGACCATCCGCAAGGACGGCGGGGCGCCCATGGCGGCAGCCAGCATCCTCTCCGTGATGGCGCTCGGCGCGGGTGCGGGCGACGAGGTCGTCCTCGCCGCCGACGGTGAGGGTGCTGAGGCATGCCTCGACGCGCTGAGCGACTACCTGCTCGCACGGAACGGGGCGGAGCACGGTCAGGTCGGCTGACCTGGCCCTGCCCCGCCCCGGCTTCGGTTCAGGCTCGCGGGTCGGGCACTCGGGTCACGTTCGCGACGTCCCCGAGCCCCTGCCCGGTGCGACGTCCGGGCCCCCCGTTGCCGTCGCAGCGGCCGGCGCGTCCGTCGGCTGGTCGGTGAAGAGGCCGTCGGTGATGTCGCTGCCGACGCCGTCCGGTTCGCGGCCGGGCGTCCAGAGGTTCCACTTCGTGATCACGAACCGGAACAGGAAGTAGTACACGACCCCGTAGGCCAGGCCGATCAGGATGAGCAGCAGGGGCTTCTCGGCGATCCTGAAGTTGAGCAGGTAGTCGATCGCCCCGGCACTGAAGCCGAACCCGTGGCGGATGCCGAGCGCGTTGACCAGGGCCAACGAGGTTCCGGTGAGAACCGCGTGGATCGCGTAGAGCGGGTAGGCGACGTAGACGAAGGCGAACTCCAGCGGTTCGGTCACGCCTGTGACGAAGGAGACCAGTGCCGCGGAGCCCATGATGCCGGCCATGATCTTGCGCTTCTCCGGCCTGGCGGTGTGCACGAAGGCCAGGGCAGCCGCCGGCAGGGCGAACATCATGATCGGGAAGAAACCGGTCATGTAGGCGCCGGCCGTCGGGTCGCCGTGCAGGAAGCGCAGGATGTCGCCCTGCCAGACCTCACCCGAGGCATCGGTGTACTCGCCGAACTGGAACCACGGCAGCGAGTTGAGCAGGTGGTGCAGGCCGAAGGGCAGGAGCAGACGGTTCGCGGTGCCGTACACGAAGCCACCGAGGATCGCCGAGCCGGTGACCCACTCACCGACCGCGGTCAGGCCGGTGTCGAAGGCCGGGTAGATCAGGGCGCCGATGACAGCGATGAGCACGGCCATGCCGGCGGTGATGATCGGCACGAAGCGTCGTCCACCGAAGAACGCCAGGTAGGGCGGCAGCTTGATCCGGTAGTACCGCTGGTAGAGCAGTGCCGCGACGAGGCCGATGACGATGCCGCCGAGGACGCCGTAGTTGATCAGCTCCTGCGTCTCGCCCTCGGCGGCCTTGCCGAGGGCGTAGGGCGACAGCGCGTCCGAGACACCCTTGAAGACGAGGTAGCCGATCAGGGCCGCGAGGCCCGTCGACCCGTCGGACTTGCGCGCGTAGCCGACGGCGACACCCAGGGCGAAGAGCATGGGCAGGTTCGCGAACAGCGCGTTGCCGGCGGCGGCGAGCACGGCGGCAACCGGCAGCAGCCAGTCTCCCCAGGAGCCGGCGAGGCCGTTGACACCGAGCATGTCGTCCTGGCCGAGGCGCAGCAGCAGGGCGGCGACGGGCAGTGAGGCGATCGGGAGCATCAGCGACCGGCCGATGCGTTGCAGCTGGGCGAGGCCAGGGAAGGGCCGCTTCTCGCGGGCCTCGGTGGCGGTGGTGGCGGTCATGCGTTGGCACTCCTCACCGTGCGGGTGCGACCTCCGGCGGGCGCCGGGGCGCTCCGGTCCGACATCGCCCGGGGCCACGTCCGTGTGGCCCGCAGTCGCCGCGGGGGTGAACTGCGCTAGATGTCTGGACCAGTGAGGTTCACCATGGTGGAATGGACCATAGGGTGTCAAGGACACCACCCGCGCCAGGCGTGGCCCGGGGTACCCGGGGCGACGACGGGCCGGGGACGAGGGCGGCAGAAGGGCTGGGTGTGCGACGGTGCGTCACTCGGTGCTCAAGTACGTCCGGGTCCGCGACTACCTGCGCTCGCTGGTCACCCATGAGCTCACGGTCGGCGATGCGATCCCCTCCGAACGCGTCCTGTGCGAGCGGTTCGGCGTCTCGAGGATGACCGTGCGGCAGGCCGTCGACGCCCTCGTCGTCGAGGGCCTGCTCGACCGGGAGCAGGGCCGCGGCACCTTCGTCGCGCCGACCAAGGTCGATCTCGAGGTTCGGCTCGCCTCGTTCGGCGAGGAGATGCGCCGCCGCGGCATGGAGCCGTCGTCCACCGTGCTCGCCGCGGAGGAGGTCGTCGCCGCTCCCGACGTCGCTGACGCGCTGGACCTGGTGCCCGGGGAGCGCGTGCACTACCTGCACAGGGTCCGGCACGCGGACGGGGAGCCGATGGCGATCGAGCAGACGTGGCTGCCGGCCGCCCTGGTGCCGGGCCTGCTCGCCGACGGCCCGCCGGAGAGCATCTACGGCGAGCTGCGGCGCCGCGGCCTGGCCCCGGACTGGGGCGAGGACACGGTCGCCGCCTCCGAGGTGGACGCCCAGGACGCCACTCTGCTCGGCCTGCGGCCCGGGGCCGCCGTGCTCCGGCTCACCCGTCGGACCTTCACCGGAGATGTCGCATGCGCCTACTCCCGGTCCTCCTACCGGGCGGACCGGTACGTGCTCTGGGTGCCGCTGACCGCACCGCGGGCCGCCGTGACGCCGCGGGACGGACGAGGAGTGCGCCATGACGGGCGCCACGACGAAGGAGTGCAGGTGATCGCGACGTGACCGGCAACCGCAAGGCCAGGCCGAGCGACCGGCCGAGCGAGCAGGCGGCGCAGATCCTTGCCGCGCTCGGCGGCGTCGCCAACATCGTCGACATCGAACCCTGCACGACCCGGCTGCGCTCCGAGGTCCGGGATCCGGGCCTGGTCGACGTCCCTGCGCTCCGGGCTGCCGGGGCGCACGGGGTGATGGTTGCGGGCCGGGTCGTCCAGGTCGTCGTCGGGCCGACCGTCGACGTGCTCGCGAGCGATCTCGAAGAGCTGATGTGACTACTGTGGATGTGCGGCAGACCTGCCCGCATCCGGTCCCGAGGAGGACAGATGAGCAAGGCTGAGCAGATCCTGGCGGCCCTCGGTGGCGACGCGAACATCCTGGATCTCGAACCGTGCATCACCCGGCTTCGGGTCGAGCTCGAGGACCCGTCGCTCGTCGACGAGGCGGCGCTCAAGGCTGTCGGCGCGTTCGGCGTCGTCCGCTCCGGCCGGGTCGTCCAGGTCGTCGTCGGTCCCGAGGCCGACACCCTGGCATCGGACATCGCGGACCTTCGCTGATGCCGCCGTCGCTCATCGTGCTGGCGCCGGTCGCCGGCACGGTGCTCGCGATGACGGATGTCGCCGACCCGGTCTTCGCCGGCGCGATCGTCGGTCCCGGACTGGCGGTCGACCCGGACCGCCCCGGCGAGAGCACTGTCGTGTCGCCGGCGGCCGGGACGATCATCAAGCTGCACCCGCACGCCTTCGTGCTGCAGGTCGCCGACGGTCGCGCGGTCCTCGTGCACCTGGGTCTGGACACCGTCCAGCTCGCCGGCGCCGGCTTCACGCTGCACGTGTCGGAGGGTGACGAGGTCGCCGCCGGTGACCAGGTGGTCAGCTGGGACCCGGACGCGGTCGAGGCGGGCGGCCGCTCGCCGGTCTGCCCGGTCGTCGCTCTCGAGGGCGTGGCCGCGTCGGTGCGAGGTCTCGTCCGCCCGGGCGCGCGGATCGACGTCGGCGCACCCCTGCTCGAGTGGGACTGAGGACGACCGCGACCGGTTCACGGGGCCAGGACCTCGCGCGCCTGCTCGACGGACCGGGGGCCGGCCTGCTGCTCGACCTCGACGGCACCCTCGTCGACAGCGAGCCGATCCATCGGGCGGCCTACGCCGAGTACTTCGCCGGACGCGGCTGGCAGGTCCCGGACAGCGTCGTCCAGCAGTTCTCGGGTCGCCGCGCCGCCGAGGTCTTCGCCACCCTCGAGGGCCCGTGGGCAGGGCAGGACCCTGACCTCCTGACCGAGGGGATCATCGCGGTCCTGCGCCGCACGACGGCGCGCCCGATCGCCGTTCCCGGGGCCCGCGAGCTCCTGTGGGAGTGCGCGGCGGCGGGTCTGCCGGTCGCCGTGGTGACCTCCGCGCGTCGCGAGTGGGTCCGGGCCGTGATGGGGCACCTGGTCGACGACGGCCGCACGGTCCCGGTGGTCGCCGCCGAGGACTACCAGCACGGCAAGCCCGACCCCGAGCCGTACCGCCTGGGTGCGGCACTGCTCGGCCTGCCACCGGGCGGGCTGGTCGCCGCAGAGGACACCTCGGCCGGGATCGCGTCGGCCCGCAGCGCCGGTGTCGGCTACGTGATCGGGGTCTCGACCGGTCCGCAGGCGCCCGCCGGCGCCGACGCGATCCACCCCGACCTCTGGCCGCTGACCCGGGCGGTCGAAGGCACCCGCAGGGGAGCGGCCGGGCCGGGTCCGCGGGCTCAGCACTAGGCTGGGAGGACCGAGCAACGGTACGACCACAGGTCTGGGGGGTTGCGTCATGACTGCCCGGGCACACAGGAGCATGGTCGAGGTCACCGCGCCCCTCGCCGGCACCATCGTCGCTCTCGAGGACGTCCCCGACCCCGTCTTCGCCGGCTCCGTCGTGGGACGCGGTCTCGCCATCCTGCCCGCCGAGCCGGAGACGGTCGGTCCGGACGCCGGGCGGGTCGTCGTCGTGGCCCCGTGCGCGGGGCGGCTGCGCGGCGTGTACCCGCACGCGCTGATGATCCAGATCGACGGCAACCGTGCGGTGCTCGTGCACCTCGGCCTGGACACCGCCCAGCTCGACGGCGACGGCTTCGACGTCGCCGCGCGGGAGGGGGAGTGGGTCGTCGAGGGTCAGCCGCTGCTCGCCTGGTCGCCCGCGATGGTGCGCGCCGGTGGCCGGTCGACCCTGTGCCCGCTGGTTGCCATCCGGGCCACCGAGACCGAGGTCGTCCAGCTGCTCGAGCCGGGTGACCGGGTCGCCGAGGGTCAGGGCATGCTGCTCTGGTCCTGAGGCTCCGGCCGGGTCTCACGCTCGACGAGCAGCTCGCGCCGCGGCAGGGCGAGGACGACGCCCTGGGCCTCGAAGAGGTCCTTGATCCGGGCCCGCAGCACCCGCTGCACCTCCCACTGCCTGGCCGGCGCCGTCTTGATCATCAGGCGGAGCTTGACCGCCTCGGCCGTGAGGTCCTCGTAGGCGGTGATCTCCGCGTCGGCGAGCAGGTACGGGGCGAGCTCGTCGTCCGCCGCGATCTCCTGCCCGACCCTGCGCAGCAGGTCCGTGGCGCGGCCGACGTCCGTGTCGGGCGGCACGAGCACCTCGACCCGCGCCTTGGACCAGCCCTGCGTCATGTTGCCGACCCGCACCACCTCGCCGTTGCGGACGTACCAGAGGGTGCCGGACAGGTCACGGATCTGGGTCACCCGCAAGCCGATCGCCTCGACGGTGCCGGTCGCCGAGCCGAGGTCCACGACGTCGCCGACGCCGTACTGGTCCTCGACGAGCATGAAGATCCCCGAGATGAAGTCCTTGACGAGGGTCTGCGCGCCGAAGCCCAGCGCGACCCCCGCCACCCCGGCGGAGGCGAGCACCGGGCCGAGGTCCCAGCCGTTGATGTTCGCGACGACCGTGAGCACGACGATGCCCACCACGAGGGCGGCCGACGAGCGCATCACCGAGCCCATCGTCTCGGCCCGCTGGACCCGGCGCGCGACGGCGAACTGGTCGGAGGCCGGGACGGCGCCGCCCGCGCGGGTGCTCATCAGCAGCCGCCGTGCATGCCGCCGGACGTGGGTGCCGCCCTGGATCACGGAGCGCACCGTGCGGGTGACCAGCCAACGGGTCAGCGCCAGGACGACGACGCCGACCGCGATCGCGATCAGGGACTGCAGCGGCGCACCGACCAGCCAGGAGAACCACTGCTCCGGCGAGGGCGGGTCCGTGGCGGCGGCGGTCAGGGTCGGGTGTGCGGCGAACGGCATGTCAGGCAGGTTAGTGGCCGAGCGGGAGACCCGTCTGACGGCCGACGAAGGCGAGCTGCTCGGCGGTCAGCGCGATGGTCCGGCTCAGCGCCCGGCCACCGTGCCCGACGCCGGACTCCCGGCGCAGCAGCACGGGTCGGTCCTGCGGGTCGGACGACGTCGCGTGCTGCAGCGCGGCCGCCGTCTTGCGGGCGTGCAGCGGGTCGACCCGGGTGTCCCCGTCGAAGACGGTGAACAGAACCGCCGGGTAGGCCGGTCCGGCTCCCGGCGTCCCGCCGTCGGCGACCGCGCGGTGGTACGGGGAGTAGCCGATCAGCCAGCCGAGCTCGGTCGCATCGGCGGTGTCGCCGTACTCCTCCGTCCACGTCGTGCCGAGACCGAACTGCTGGTAGCGGACCATGTCCAGCAGGGGAGCGCTGCACACCGCTGCCGCGAAGAGCTCCGGGCGCTGGGTGACCGCCGCCCCGACCAGCAGCCCGCCGTTCGACCCGCCCCACACGGCGAGCTGGGCCGACGTCGTCCAGCCGTCCGCCACGAGGCGCTCGGCCGCGGCGTACAGGTCGTCGAAGACGTTCTGCTTGTCCTGGCGCATCCCGGCGCGGTGCCACTCCTCGCCCTCCTCGCCGCCACCGCGGAGGTTGGCCACGACGTAGACGCCGCCGGCCTCCACCCAGGCGAGGGCGGTCGCCGAGTAGGCGGGCTCCAGGCTGATCTGGAAGCCGCCGTACCCGTAGAGGATCGTCGGCGCTGCCGCGAGCGGACGCCCGTCGTCGTCGAGCCGGTCGGCCCTGGCCAGGACGACCATCCGCACCGACGTGCCGTCGGCGCTGGTGCAGGTGACCTGCTGGGCGCGCACCGCCGGCAGGGTCGGCAGCCGACCGGGCGGCTCGGCCCACACGTCCACCGAGCCGGTGCGCGCGTCGTAGCGCCGGATCGACGTCGGGCTCGTGTGGTCGGTCCACCCGAACCACAGCTCACGGCCGCCGGTCGGCCGGCGGCTGAGCCCGGTGACCGTCCCGAGGCCCGGCAGCGGCACCCGCCCGCCGCCGTGCTGCTCGTCCTCGAGCAGGGCCCCCGTCGCCGGGTCGTGCACGGTGACCTCGCTGAGCGCGTGCCGACGCCACAGGGCGACCAGCTCGGTCGCCGGCACCGGCTGGACGCGTCCGCCCGGCTGCTCCGGAGCTGACGGTGCCCCGTCGTCGAGCAGGACGGCGGCGCACAGCACCGCCTCCGCATCCTGCTCCAGGAGCGTGGTCCAGTGCTCCGGGCCGGGGTGTCGGGGGTCCGCGACGGCGAGGCGGCCGCGCGGTGCGTCGAGGTCGGTGAGCAGGTACAGGCGCCCGTCGCGGCCCACCCAGGCGCCGGACTCCGCGTCGAGGCCCACGGCGACCGGTTCGAGCAGCGGCTGCTCCGGCGAGGTCGCCGTCAGGTCCGCGATCCAGACGTCGGTCCGCGGCGCCGTGCCGGTCGACGCCGAGACGATGAGCCAGCAGCCGTCGCGCGAGACGCTCACCCCGAAGTACGTCGTGGCGTCGAGACCGGCGCCGAAGACCTCGACGTCGGTGTCCGGGTCCGTGCCCACCCGGTGCAGCCACACCCGGCGGTGGTACTGGGCCTCGTCGGTGGGTACGAGGTCGGGGTGCAGGCGCCGCACGTAGTAGAAGGCCGCGCCGCCGGGGAGCCAGGCGACGGGCGAGTACCGGGCGCGGTCGATCGGTCCGTCGACCACCGCGCCGTCGGCCACGTCGAGCACCCGCAGCACGCTCTCCTCGGTACCGCCCGCGGAGACCTGGTAGGCGAGCAGGTCGCCCTCGATGCTCGGCTGCCAGGAGTCGAGGGTGGTGGCGCCGCTGGGGTCGAGGCGCATCGGGTCGAGCAGGGGTGTGCGTGTGCCGTGCGGTTCGGCGAGGTCGACGACGGCGTGCTCGGCCGCTCCTTCCCGGCGCGCGGCGAACCACCGCTCACCGCGCCAGACCGGGGAGCCGACCGCACCTGTACCGAGCAGGGCTGCCAGCCGCCGGGCCAGGCGCGCCTCGGTGGCCGCGTGACCCGGTGCCCTCCGGTACTGCGTGAGCAGCGCGTCCTGTGCGGCCGACCAGGCCTGGGTCTCCGCCGACGCGTCGTCCTCGAGCCACCGGTACGGGTCCGCGACCGTGTGCCCGGGCAGGTGATCGACGACGTCCGAGCGCCGTGCCGGCGGGTAGGGGCCGAGGTTCATGCACGCAGGCTACGGCGTGCACGCGTGCGTGCGGGCTCCACTCTGGCAGGATCAAAGGGTGTCAGTGCCAGACCAGAGCGACGTCCTTCCCGAACCCCTGCTCGCCCTCGCGAGCAGGTATGGCGTCGTACCCGACTTCTGGGACTTCGACGGCAGCCATCGGCACGTGCCCGCCTCGACGGTCGTGGCCGTTCTCGCGGCGCTCGGCGTCGATGCGTCGGGACCCGAGCGGGTGCAGGTCGCGCTCGAGCACGCCGACGACGAACCGTGGCGTCGCATGCTCCCCCCGGTGGTGGTGACCCGTGCCGGGACGTCAGCGCAGGTGCCGGTCCACCTGGCCGACGGCGAGCCGCTGGCCGCCTGGCTCGAGCTCGACCCGGAGACGGGTGGCGGACGACGACCGCTCGAGCAGGTCGACGTGTACGTCCCGCCCCGGACGGTCGACGGTCGCGTCGTCGGTCGGGCCACCGTCGAGGTCCCCCACGACGTACCCCTCGGCTGGCACACCCTGGTCGTGGAGAGCACCGGCGCGACCGCCCGGTGCACCGTCGTGGTCGCCCCCGGTCGTCTCGAGCTGCCCGCCGGGCTGGAGCAGCGACCGGCCTGGGGCTTCATGGCCCAGCTCTACTCGGTGCGTTCTCAGCAGTCGTGGGGCATCGGTGACCTGGCGGACCTGCGCGAGATCGCATGGCTGGCGGCCCGTCGCTGCGGTGCGGACTTCCTGCTGATCAACCCGCTGCACGCCGGGGAGCCGATCGTCCCGATCACGCCGTCGCCGTACCTGCCCAGCACCCGTCGCTTCGTCAGCCCGCTGTACCTGCGGGTCGAGGACATCCCCGAGACCGGGTACCTGCCGGTGGCCGAGCGGTCCCTCGTCGAGTGGCAGGCGGAGGTGGCCCGCCCGCTGAGCACGGGTGCCGGACCGATCGACCGCGACGCCGTCTGGTCGGCCAAGAGGGTCGCCCTCGAGGTCGTGTTCGCCGCGCCGCGGTCCGCTGCCCGGCAGGCTGCGTTCGTCGCGTTCCGTGCCCACCAGGGCCCGGGCCTCGAGGACTTCGCGACCTGGTGCGCGCTCGCCGAGCACTACGAGGGCCGGCCGTGGCCTGCCGAGGCCGACGACCGCGGCTCGGAGCTCGTGCGGCGCGTGCGCATCGAGCTCGCCGAGCGGATCACGTTCCACTGCTGGCTGCAGTGGGTCGCGGACGAGCAGCTGGCCGCCGCGCAACGGGCCGCGCTCGACGGCGGCATGCGGATCGGGATCATGCACGACCTGGCCGTCGGGGTGCACCCGGAGGGGGCCGATGCCTGGGCCATGCGTGACGTGCTGGCGCAGAAAGTGTCGGTCGGCGCGCCGCCGGACATGTACAACCAGCAGGGCCAGGACTGGTCACAGCCGCCGTGGCGTCCCGACGCCCTGGCGAAGGCCGCCTACCTCCCGTACCGCGACATGCTGCGGACGGCGCTGCGGCATGCCGGCGCGCTCCGGATCGACCATGTGATCGGCCTGTTCCGGCTCTGGTGGATCCCGGAGGGCTCCGGGGCGGGCGGCGGTGCGTACGTGCGCTACGACCACGAGGCGCTGATCGGCATCCTGTGCCTCGAGGCCCAGCGAGCCGGTGCCGTCGTGATCGGCGAGGACCTCGGCGTGTTCGAGCCCTGGGTGCGCGACTACCTCACCGACCGCGGCATCCTCGGGACCTCGGTGCTGTGGTTCGAGCGGGACAACGACGTGCCGATCCCGCCCGAGCGCTACCGCCACCTCGCCCTCGCCACCGTCACGACCCACGACCTGCCACCGACCGCCGGCTACCTCGCCGGTGAGCACGTCGACCTGCGCGACCGCCTCGGCCTGCTGACCGAGCCGGTCGAACGGGTGCGGGCCGCCGCGGCGGCCGAGCGTGCGCAGATGCTCGACGTGCTCGCCCAGCGGGGGCTCGTCGGGGCCGACCCGTCCGAGCGACAGCTCGTCGAGGCCCTGCACCGTCTGGTCCTCGCCTCGCCCGCGGTGCTGTTCGGGGTGTCGCTCGCCGACGCCGTCGGTGAGCGGCGGGCCCAGAACCAGCCCGGCACCGATCAGGAGTACCCGAACTGGAAGGTGCCGCTGGCCGACTCCGGGCAGCGGCTCGTCCTGGTCGACGACCTCTTCGACAACCCGCGCCTGCGCTCCCTGGTCGCCGCACTGCGCGGTTGACCGGCAGCCCGCGGTGACGAGCCCAGCACCCCGTCGGATCCGGGTCGTCGGCAACAGCGGGGCCGGCAAGGCGACGGTGGCGAGCGCCGTCGCTCGGCGGCTCGGTCTCGCGCACCTCGAGCTCGACGGGATCTACCACCTCGAGGGATGGCAGCCTGCCCCGAGAGCCGACTTCCAGGCGAGCCTCGAGCGGTTCCTCGCGGCGCAGGGTGCGGGCGGCTGGGTGATCGACGGCAACTACGACACCTCGGTCGGGGACGCTCTCGACCACGCCGACCTCGTGGTGTGGCTCGACTACCCGCGGCCCTCGTGATGGCGCGGGTCATCCGGCGCATGCTCGGCAGGGTGGCGCTGCGGCGACGGCTGTGGAACGGCAACCGGGAGCGGTGGGGCTCGCTCGTCAAGCGCCGGCCGGCGGACAACATCATCGTCTGGGCGTGGACGCAGGACGCCGCGTACCGGGCCCGCTACGAGGAGCGCTTCGCCGCGGCCGAGCCGGGCACATGGTTGCGGCTGCGCAGCCCCTGCGCCACTCGGCGCTGGGTCCGCTCGATCTGACCCGCCCTCTGTGCCGGGCCCCTCGTACGTGCCGTCCCTCAGGTGCGGTCACGCTCCTGAGCGGCGATGGCGCGCCGCACGCCGTCGCGCGACTCCACCACTAGGCGGCGCAGGGCCGGGTGTCGGTCACCGAGCTGGTCCAGCCAGACGTCGGTCGTGGCGAGCACGTCGACGTCGCCCCCGGCCAGCAGCGTGGGGTAGAGGCCGACGACGATGTTCTGGGCGATCTCGTTCGTCCGTGATGTCCAGACGTGCTCGAGGGCCGCGAAGTACGGCTCGACGAAGGGCACCAGCAGGCTGCGGTCGTGCACCCGCCCGAAGCCGCCGATCGTCGAGGCCTGGATCGCGTTCGCCAGGTCCCCGGTGGTCACGACGGCCTCCCACGCGGCCGCCTTGGCCTCGGCGGTGGGCAGGGCGGCCCGCGCTGCCGCAGCAGCGCGTTCACCGGTCGCCGTCGAGTCCGCTGCGAGCTGGGCCGCGATCTCCGCCGCACCGGCCCGGCCGCCGGCGACGAGGCTGGTCAGGAGCTCCCAGCGCAGGTCGGTGTCGATGCTCAGACCCTCGAGCGGCGCCTCGCCCGAGAGCAGCCCGGCCACGGCGTCGAGCTGGTGCGGCGTGGCCGCCCGGCCGGCGAAGGCCTTGACGAGCTGGAGCTGGGCGTCGCCACCCGCGGCGGCCTGCCGGGCGAGCTCGAGCACCCGGTCCGCCGTCGCGGTGGCGACCCCGTCGCGGTTCTCCGGTGCGACGTAGAGGTCGACGGCTGTCGTCAGCTGACGCAGCAGCACCATGACGACCGAGGAGTCGGTCTCGTGCGTGATGTTCGCCAGCACGAGGTCGACGAAGTCGCGGGCACCCCACTCGCCGTCGCGGGTCGTGTCCCACGCGGCGTTCCAGACGAGCGTCCGGGGCAGCGAGTCGGTGAAGGAGTGCAGGTGGGCCGTGGCGACCGCGAGCGACTCGGCGTCCAGGCGCACCTTGGCGTAGGCGAGGTCGTCGTCGTTGACCAGGACGAGATCGGGGCGCGGCCGGCCGACCATCTCGGGCACGAGGGTGGTGCGCCCCTCGACGTCGAGCTCGACCCGCACGGTGCGCTCGAGGGTGGTGCGTCCGTCGTCGTCGGTGACCAGGTCGTAGCCACCGATGGCCAGCCGGTGGGGCCGCTGCACCGGGTGTTCGGCCGGGACCTCCTGGAGCACGGAGAAGTGCGTCACCAGACCGTGGCTGTCGAGCTCGATCCGGGGCCGCAGGAGGGTCACGCCGGCCTTCTCGAGCCAGAGCGCCGACCAGGGCGCGAGGTCGCGACCGCTGGTCGCCTCGAGCTCGACGAGCAGGTCGCGCAGCTCGGTGTTGCCCCAGGCGTGCTTGGCGAAGTACGAACGGACACCCGCGAAGAACTGCTCCTGCCCGACCCAGGCCACGAGCTGGCGGAGCACGGACGCACCCTTGGCATAGGTGATCCCGTCGAAGTTGACCTCGACGTCCTCGAGGTCCCCGATGTCGGCCACGATGGGATGGGTCGAGGGCAGCTGGTCCTGCCGGTACGCCCAGGACTTCTCCAGCGACGAGAACGTCGTCCACGCCTGGGTCCACGGCGTCGCCTCGGCAGCCGCGAGGGTCGAGACGAACTCCGCGAACGACTCGTTGAGCCACAGGTCGTCCCACCAGCGCATGGTGACGAGGTCGCCGAACCACATGTGGGCGAGCTCGTGCAGGATCGTCGTCGCCCGACGCTCGACCGTCGCCTGCGGCACCTTGGACCGGAAGACGTAGCTCTCCAGGAAGGTCACCGCCCCCGCGTTCTCCATCGCCCCGGCGTTGAACTCGGGGACGAAGATCTGGTCGTACTTGGCGAACGGGTATGCCATGCCGAAGGCGTCCTCGTAGAAGGCGAAGCCGGCGCGGGTGATGTCGAGGATGTTCGCGGTGTCCAGGTACTGCGCGAGCGAGGCGCGGCACAGCACGCCGAGCGGGACGGTGCGCCCGTCGCTGCTGGTCAGCTCGCCGTCCTCGTGGTGGTACGGACCGGCTACGACAGCCGTGACGTAGCTGGACAGGCGCGGCGTCGGCGCGAAGGACCAGCGTGCGGTGGACGGCCCGCCCGCTGCGGTGTCGCCGGCGAGCAGCACCGGCTCCGGTGTCGGTGAGTTCGAGATGACCGTCCAGTGCGCCGGGGCGGTGACGGCGAAGGCGAACGTGGCCTTGAGGTCGGGCTGCTCGAACACGGCGAACACCCGCCGGGAGTCCGCGACCTCGAACTGCGAGTACAGGTAGACCTCGTCGTCGACCGGGTCGACGAAGCGGTGCAGCCCCTCGCCGGTGTTCATGTACGCGCAGTCCGCGACGACCCGGAGCTCGTTGTCGGCCTCGAGGTCGCGCAGCGTGATGCGCGAGTCGGCGACGACCTCGGCCACGTCGAGGGATCGTCCGTTGAGCACGACCTCGTGCACGGTCGGTGCGATGAGGTCGACGAAGGTGCTCGCACCGGGCCTGGACGCGAAGCGGACCACGGTGGTCGAGGCGAACGTCCGGGCGCCGGTGGTGAGGTCCAGGGCGACGTCGTAGGACCGGACGTCGACGACGGCCGCACGGTCACGGGCCTCGGCGCGGGTCAGGTTCTCTGCGGGCACTGCGGCTCCTCGTGGGGCGATCGAGCGGTGGGTGTGACTGTGATCCTGCCACGCCCGCAGGGCCCCCGACGGGCCCGCGACGGGCTCTGTGCGCGGGCTGCGTCCGGGCCGGGACGGCGGGACATCGGGGCCGCGGGCCTTGCGCAGCTGCCTGGCCGCCCCCTAGCCTGCAAGATTACAGGCAAGTTGCGGGCTTCTTGCAGTCCGTTGCAGGCGCTCCACTCGGAGGCCGTCGCACCGTCGCGGCGGCCGACCAGCACCGGCCGACGCCGTCGTCGCCCGGTCAGACGCAGATGGGGCTCAGATGTCGGAACTCACGCAGGGGACACGTCGCCACGCCCGCCGCCCGGTGCACCGCACCGTCGCGGCCGTGCTGATCGGCGCCATGGTCACCGTCGGGCTCGCCGTGGCGACGTCCGTCGGTGCAGCGGCACCCGCCGCAGCGCAACCCTCGGGCAGCAAGGACGTCATCGCGGTGATGTTCCAGTGGCCGTGGGATGCCATCGCCGAGCAGTGCACGACGACGCTCGGCCCCGCCGGCTACGGCTGGGTGCAGACCTCGCCGCCGCAGGAGCACGTCCAGGGGTCCCAGTGGTGGACCTCCTACCAGCCCGTCAGCTACCGGATCGAGTCCAAGCTCGGCACCCGGGCGGAGTTCGCGAGCATGGTGGCCACCTGCCGCGACGCCGGCGTCAACGTGATGGCCGACGCCGTGATCAACCACATGAGCGGCCAGGCCGGCGGGGGCACCGGGTTCGCCGGCTCGCCGTTCAGCCTCTACAGCTACCCGGGCACCTACTCGGACGCGGACTTCAGCGCGTGCCGCGCGGACATCTCGGACTACGGCAACCGCTGGCAGGTCCAGAGCTGCAACCTGGTCGGGCTCGCCGACCTCGCCACCGGGACGACCTACGTCCGGGACCGGATCGCCGCCTACCTCAACGACCTGATCTCGCTCGGCGTGCGGGGCCTGCGGATCGACGCGGCCAAGCACATCCCGGCCGCCGACATCGCTGCGATCACGAGCCGGCTGACCGACCCGAGCGTGTACATCGTCCAGGAGGTGATCGGTGCCCCGGGCGAGCCGGTCCAGGACAGCGAGTACACCGCGATCGGTGACGTGCACGAGTTCGGCTACGCGTGGGACCTCAAGCGGGTCTTCCTCAACGAGAAGCTCGCCTACCTGTCGAACTTCGGCCAGGCGTGGGGTCACCTGCCGTCGGACGTCGCGAACGTCTTCGTCGACAACCACGACACCGAGCGCAACGGGCAGACCCTGAACCAGACCTACGGGGCCACGTACACCCTGGCGAACGTCTTCATGCTGGGCTGGAGCTACGGCACACCCAGCGTGCACTCCGGGTACTCCTTCACCAGCAGCGACGCCGGTGCCCCCCTCAACCCGGACGGCACCGTCGCGAACCCGACCTGCTACCAGAACGGCTGGCGCTGCCAGCACGCGTGGCGGCCGATCGCCAACATGGTCGGCTTCCACAACGCCGTCGGTGACGCCGCGGTGACGAACTGGTGGAGCAACGCCAACAACGCGATCGCCTGGGGCCGGGGCAGCGCGGGGTACGTCGTGATCAACAAGGAGTCGGCGAGCCTGAGCCGTACGTTCCAGACCTCGTTGCCCGCAGGCACCTACTGCGACGTCGTCAACGGAGGACCGACGGCGACCGGCTGCTCCGGCGCGACCGTCATGGTCACCAGCTCCGGTCAGCTCACGGCGACGGTTGCCTTCAACGACGCCCTCGCGATCCACGTCGACGCCCGGCCGGGCGGTGGCGGTGGTGGCGGGACGACGCAGTCCGCCGTCTCGTTCGGCGTCGACGCCGGCACGACGTGGGGCCAGAGCGTGCGCGTCGTCGGCAGCGTCGCGGCGCTGGGCAGCTGGTCGCCGGCAGCGGGCGTCCCGCTCTCGGCGGCGGGCTACCCGGTGTGGCGCGGGTCGGTGAACCTGCCCGCCGGCAGCACTGTCGCGTACAAGTACGTCAAGGTCGACGCCGCAGGGAACGTCGTGTGGGAGTCCGGTTCCGACCGGACCGTGACGGTCCCTGTCAGCGGCGTGCTGACCCTCGACGACACCTGGCGCAGCTGACCCCGCTCGGACGGGCCAGGAACCTGGCCCGTCCGAGCCGTCTCCCATGATGGCGCGTGTCCTACGGTGAGGCGATGACTGCTGCCGTCGACCGGACCGCGATCGCACCGCGCTACGACGTCGTCGTGGTCGGAGGTGGGCACAACGGGCTCACCGCGGCGGCCTACCTGGCCCGTGCCGGGCGCACCGTGCTGCTGCTCGAGCAGGCCGACCGCCTCGGGGGCGCGACCCAGTCGGTCCGCCCGTTCGCCGGCCGGGACGCGCGGCTGTCGCGATACTCCTACCTCGTCTCGCTGATGCCGAGGGCCGTCCGTGACGAGCTGGGTCTCGACCTGACGCTGGTTCGTCGCCGCATCGCGTCCTACACCCCGCTACCCGCTGATCCGACCCGTGGTCTGCTCGTCGACCCGGGCGACGACGAGGTGACCGCGCAGTCCTTCGTCGGCGTCGGCGCCGGATCGGATGCGTCGTCCTGGCGCACGTTCGGTGCCAGGACCCGGCGGCTGGCGCAGGGGCTGTTCCCGACCATGACCGACCCGCTGCCCACGCCTGACCGCGTGCGCGAGCTGGTGGGGTCGTCCTGGTGGCGGGACCTCGTCCAGGCGCCGCTCGGCGAGCTCGTCGAGGCGACGTTCGACTCCGACCTGGTGCGCGGTGTCGTGCTCACCGATGCACTGATCGGCACGTTCGCGCGGGCCCACGACCCCTCGCTGATCCAGAACCGGTGCTTCCTGTACCACGTGATCGGCGGCGGGACGGGCGACTGGGACGTCCCCGTCGGCGGCATGGGAGCGGTGCTCTCGGCGCTCGAGGACGCCGCCCGCGCGGCCGGGGCGCAGCTCCGGACCTCGGCGCGGGTGACCGGCATCGACCCGGACTCGCCGGCCGTGACGTTCGACGACGACGGCGTGATGCGCACCGTCGGGGCGCGGCACGTGCTGGCCGGGTGCAGCCCGCGCGAGCTCGAGCGGCTGCTCGGTCGGACGCCCGGCGAGCCCGGTCCCGAGGGTGCGCAGCTCAAGGTCAACATGCTGCTGACCCGGCTGCCCCGCCTGCACGACGCGGCGGTCCGGCCGCAGGACGCCTTCGCCGGGACGTTCCACGTCAACGAGGGCTACGACCAGCTCGAGCGCGCCTACGCGCAGGCAGCGGTCGGCACGGTGCCGACGACCCCGCCGCTGGAGATCTACTGCCACTCGCTGACCGACCCGTCCATCCTCGGCGCCGACCTGCAGCGCAGCGGGCACCACACCCTGACCCTGTTCGGTCTGCACATGCCTGCCCGGCTGTTCCGGTCCGACCCGGACGCCACCCGGGACCACGCCCTGGCGGCGACCCTCGCATCGCTCGACAGCGTGCTCGCCGAACCGATCGAGGACTGCCTCGCCCTGGACGCGGACGGCCGGCCCTGCCTCGAGGTGCGCACGCCGGTGGACCTCGAGATCGACGTCGGGCTGCCCGGCGGGCACATCTTCCACCGCGACCTGTCCTGGCCCTGGGCGGAGCCGAGCGGTGGGTCCGACCACCCGGCCGCTCGGTGGGGCGTCGCGACCGAGCACCCGGCCGTCCTGCTGTGCGGCGCCGGTGCCCGTCGGGGCGGCGGGGTCAGCGGGATCCCCGGCCGGTCGGCCGCGATGGCGGTGCTGGCGACCTGAGGGCGGCCTGACAAGCCCCGGTCACGGGCTCGGAACCTCGCGGCCGGGCACGCTACCGTGGCAACGCCCCGTGCGCGGTGCGCGTCAACGGGAGGTCACCGGCTGGTGATCGGTACGTCCGGTTCCGCGGCCGGGACGGTGACGTGAGGCTGGGTCCCCGCGCGGTGCGGGCAGGGCCGTGGCATGCTGCCATGCGGTCGTTCGGAGGAGGAGTGCAGATGGTGGATCCCTCGGCAACCCCTCGCCGCCCCGGCGGGCGTTGGGCGCTGCGCCCGAGCACGATGACGTTGGCCGTCGTCGACGCGATCCTGGTGCTGACCTTCGTCGTCCTGCTCGTGATGCAGCTGATCAACAACCCCGGCGGCACCGGCGCGGGCGACGCAGGCGCGAGCCCGGGTGCCACCGCGCAGGCCGCACCGGAGACGACCCCGGAGCCCAGTGCGCCGCAGGAGCCGGCAGTGGCCCAGTCACTGACCGAGTTCGTGCTGCCGAGCGGCAACATCTACTGCTCGATGACCGAGACCACCGCCACCTGCACGATCCTGTCCTTCACCTATGCCGCCCCGGAGCTGCCGGCGGGCTGCACGGCGGCGGTGGGCAACGTGCTGACCGTGACCGCAGGGGAGGCGCCGACCTTCCCGTGCGTCGACGCTCCGCCGGCGGGGGCGCCGGAGGGCACCCCGGTGCTGGACTACGGCGGCGGCAGCACCATCGGCGAGATGACCTGCCTGAGCTCGACGAACGGTGTCTTCTGCCGGCACAACCCGAGCGGGACGGGCTTCTCGCTGGCCCGCGCCGGCTACCAGCTCTTCTGCGCAGCCCGACGGCTCACCAGATCCGCACCCGCTGGTCGGGACGGCTCACCAGATCCACACCCGCTGGTCGGGCGGCAGGTAGAGGCCGTCGTCCGGCCCGACGTCGTATGCCTCGTAGAACTCCTCGACGTTGCTCAGGACGCCGTTGCACCGGAACTCGTCGGGCGAGTGCGGGTCCGTCGCCAGGAGCCGGATGACCGTCTCGTCACGACCCTTCTCGCGCCATACCCGGGCCCAGCTCAGCAGGACGCGCTGGGTGGCCGTCAGCTCGTCGATCACGGGACCCTGCTCGAGCGGCACACCGAGCGCGATCCGGTAGGCCTTGAGCGCGATCGACAGGCCACCGAGGTCACCGATGTTCTCGCCGATGGTCAGCGCCCCGTTGACGTGGTGCGAGCCGTCGAGCTGCGCGGGGGAGTAGGCCGAGTACTGGTCGATCAGTGCCGTGGTGCGCTTCTCGAACTCCGCGCGGTCCGCCGGCGTCCACCAGTCCTCGAGCCGCCCGGCACCGTCGTACTTCGAGCCCTGGTCGTCGAACCCGTGGCCGATCTCGTGACCGATCACCGCACCGATGCCGCCGTAGTTGACGGCGTCCTCGGCGTCGGGGTCGAAGAACGGCGGCCGCAGGATGGCGGCCGGGAAGACGATCTCGTTCATGCCCGGGTTGTAGTAGGCGTTGACCGTCTGCGGCGTCATGAACCACTCGTCGCGGTCGACCGGCTTGCCGATCTTGCGCAGCTCGCGATCCTGCTCGTACGCGTGCGAGCGACGGACGTTGCCCACCAGGTCGTCCGCGGTGATCTCGAGGCCCTCGTAGGACTTCCAGCGGTCCGGGTAGCCGATCTTCGGCGTGAACGCGTCGAGCTTGGCCAGCGCCTTGGCGCGGGTCTCGGGCCCCATCCACTCGAGTGCACTGATGGACTCGCGGTACGCGGCGACGAGGTTCTCGACCAGCTCGAGCATCCGGACCTTGTGGCCGGCCGGGAAGTGCCGCTCGACGTACACCTGCCCGACGGCCTCGCCGAGAGCGCCCTGGACGAGGGACACCCCGCGCTTCCAGCGGTCACGCACCTGCGTCGCCCCGGTCAGGGTGCGGCCGTAGAAGTCGAAGTTGGCCTGCACGAGGTCGTCGCCCAGGAACGGTGCACGCGCGCTGACCAGGTGGTACCGCAGCCACGCCTGCCACTGCTCGACGGGGGTGGACGTCCACAGCTCGGCAAGGCCGGCGGTGAAGTCCGGCTCGCGCACCACGAGGTCGGTCAGGGCCGCCGACGGCAGTGCCAGCGCGCTCGCCCACGCGTCCCAGTCGAAGCCGGGCGCGCTGGCGCGGAGCTCGGCCAGCGTCATCGGGTTGTAGGTGAGGGTCGCGTCGCGGTCGCGGACGACGTCCCAGTGCCGCGCTGCCAACCGGGTCTCGAGCTCGACGACGAGCGCCGCCTGGGCGCCGGCCGCGTCCCGCGGGACGCCGACCAGGGTGAGCATGCGGGCGACGTGCGGCTCGTACTGCGCCAGGACCTCGGCGTACTGCTCCTCGCGGTAGTACGCCTCGTCCGGGAGCCCGAGGCCGGACTGGGTCAGGTTCAGGACGTAGCGCTCGGGGTCCTTCTCGTCGTTGTCGACCCAGAACTGGACGGCCCCGGCGCCGCCGGTGCGCTGGAGCTGACCGAGGGCGGTGACGAGGTCGGCGTGCGTCGCCGCAGCCTCGATCCGGTCGAGCTCCGCGCGGATCGGCCCGGTTCCGAGCCGTTCGACCGCCTCGAGATCCATGAAGCTCGCGTACAGCGCGCCGACCTGGGCGGCCGTGCCGGTCGGAGCGGCGGCCGGATCGGCGGCGACCTGCGCGCCGAGCTCCTCGATGATCGCCCTGACCTGCTCCTCGGCCTCGTCGTGCAGCGCGCGGAACGCACCGTCCGACCCGCGATCGGCCGGGATCTCGTGCTCGGCGAGCCACCGTCCGTTGACGTGCCGGAAGAGGTCGTCCTGCGGCCGGACGGCCGGGTCGAGCGTCGCCCGGTCGATGCCGGCGCGCGAGCTGGTGGTATCAGAGGTCGTCATGGCACCAGGCTAGGTGAGGTTCAGCGCACCTCGACCGGCGTCGTCAGCACGCGGTCGTGCCCGAGGGACCGGACCGGGCCGGTCACAGCCAGACGGCGCGTGGCGCGCAGGTCGCCCGAGCTCGCCCCGACGGACAGCGAACCCTCGTGCGGCGCGACGGTCCACCGGTGGTCGGTGCCGACCCAGGCCAGACGATCGGCGTGCACCCGCCAGGTGACGTCACGCGACCGACCCGCCGCGAGGTCGACCCGGGCGTAGCCCACCAGGGCGATCGCAGGCCGGGTGACCGGGGCGACGACGTCGTGCAGGTAGAGCTGGGCGACCTCGGTCCCGGCACGGTCGCCGGTGTTCGTCACCCGCACCGTCACCTCCACTGTGCCGTCGGTGGCGATCTCGTCGCTGCTCAGACGCAGGTCCGTGTGCTCGAACGTCGTGTACGAGCCGCCGTGACCGAACGGGAACACCGGGGTGGGGTCGAGGTTCGTCACGTCGACCTTGCCGGCGAGCTTGACGTGGCGATACGTCATCGGCTGCATCCCGGCCGACCTCGGGAAGCTCAGTGACGTCCGGCCGGACGGGTTCACCCGCCCGGTGAGCACGCCGGCGACGGCGGATGCGCCGTCCTGGCCCGGGAACCAGGCCTGGACGATCGCCGCGGCGCGGTCGGTCGCCCAGTCGAGCGCGTAGGGGCGCCCGGTGATCAGGACCAGCACGACCGGGGTTCCGGTCGCGAGGACGGCCTCGACCAGGGCGCGCTGCTCACCCGGCAGCTCGAGCGTGTCGGTGTCGCAGCCCTCGCCCACGGTCCCGCGACCGAAGAGCCCGGCCCGGTCTCCCATCACCATGACGGCGACGTCGGCGTCGGTGGCCGCCTCGACGGCCTCGGCGAAGCCCGCCCGGCCCGGAGCGCGGACGTCGCACCCGGTGGCGTGCACGATCCGGCTGCCCGGGAGCTCGGACCGCAGCGCCTCGAGCACCGTCGGGATGACCAGGCCGGGCTCGATGTCGGGGTGGTGCACCTCGACGTGGTTGGTGAAGCTGTAGTCGCCGAGCAGCGCCGGTCCGGAGTCGGCGTTCGGTCCGATCACGGCAACCGTGGCCGGGGTGACCAGGGGGAGCGCGCCGGTGTTGGCGAGCAGGATCACCGACTCCTCGGCGACCTGCCGGGCCAGTGCGGCGTGTGCGGGCGGGTTGAGGTCGATCGGGTCGTCGGCGCCGGGTGGGTCGGTCGTCGGCGGGTCGAGCAGGCCGAGCTCGGCCTTCTGGGTCAGGACGCGGCGCAGCGCGACGTCGAGGGCGGCCGCGACCTGCGGGTCCAGCTCGCCGTCGGCCAGGGCGAGGTAGCAGTCGGCGCTCGGCAGCTCGATGTCCACCCCGGCGGTCAGGGCGCGTTCGGCCGACGCGCGCTTCGAGGCGCTCACGCCGTGCAGCGTCTGCAGGAAGTTGACCCCGAAGTAGTCGGCGACGACCGTCCCGGAGAATCCCCACGCGTCGCGCAGCAGGTCGGTCAGCAGCGAGGCGTCGCCATGGGTGGGGACCTGGTCGATCTCGGAGTAGGACGGCATCACCGAGCGGGCGCCGCCCTCGCGCAGCGCGACCTCGAACGGGTACAGCAGCACCTCGGCGAGCTCACGGGGTCCGATGTGCACCGGACCGAGGTTGCGGCCCCCCTGGGAGGCCGGGTAGCCGACGAAGTGCTTGAGGGTCGCGATGATGCCGGCGCCTTCGATCCCGCGCACGAATGCGGCGCCGAGCGTCCCGACCAGGTACGGGTCCTCGCCGAAGCACTCCTCGACGCGTCCCCATCGCGGGTCCTGGACGACGTCGAGCAGCGGCGCGAGGCCCTGGTGGACCTCGAGCGCACGCATCGACTCGCCGATCGCCGCACCGACCTGCTCGATCAGCTCGGGGTCCCAGGTCGAGCCGTAGGCCGGCGGCGACGGGAACGTCGTGGCCTGCCAGGCGGCCACCCCGGTCAGGCACTCCTCGTGCGCGATCGCACCGATGCCGTGCCGCGTGCGCGCTCGCAGGTCGGCCTGCAGCTCGCGCAGGGTCGTGCGACCCTCGGTCGCGGTGACCGGTCGGGTGCCGTACAGCCGTGTGATGTGGCCGAGGCCGTCGGCCGAGACCGCCTCCCAGCTGGTGGTGGCGGGCATGTTCTCGTTCTGCGCAGGGGCGACCGCTCCGGTGCTCGGGTCGATCCCGATCCAGGCGCCGACGAGCTGTGCGACCTTCTCGGGAAGGGTCATCTGCTGCAGGAGCACGTCGATGCGGGCCGTCGCACCTGTCGTGAGGGCCATCGGTACAGCCTTTCCCGAGTTCGGCGTCCAGCGCCGACGGATCCGACCGGGGCAACGTCGGGCGGCACCTCTGCCGCGTGGCCTGCCTCGGGTGCAGCCGTGCCTGAGAGAGCGCTTTCTGGAAGCGTCCGGAACGGACTGCGTATCGGCACGACGATACGGGACCACTCCATCGTTTTCCAGGGTGAAGGCCCTGCATCTCGTTGTCGCACGCGGCTGTCGCGCGGCGAGAGAGCGCTTTCGCGAAACTGCCCCGGGAGGCTGCGGACGAGGCCGTCGGTCTGAGACGATGGCCGGGTGAGCCGCGACGCACGCCCCGGGCCGGCCCGCCGCGCGGTGACCCTCGAGGATGTCGCGACGGCGGCAGGGGTCTCGCGCGCCACAGCGTCCCGCGCCATCAACGGGATCCCCACCGTCGGAGCGGCGGCCGCCGCGGCGGTCCGCGCCGCCGCAGCCGAGCTCGGCTACCGCCCCAACCCCGCAGCGCGCTCCTTGGCCCGCGGCCGGCACGACTCGATCGCGCTGGTGATCACCGAGCGTGATCTCGCGGAGCTGCCGAACTCGTTCTTCGCCCAGCCGTTGCGCGGGGCGACCACCGCCGTCGCGCGGCACTCCCTCCAGCTCGTCCTGCTCCTCGCCGGCCAGGAGGACGACGAGGCGACGCTCCGCCGCTTCCTCGACGGCCGGCACGTCGACGGCGCGATGGTGATCCTTGAGGCGCACAGCACCAACCTGCCGAAGGCGCTCGGCAACGCGCACGTGCCAGTGGTCTACCTGGGCCGGCCCGTCGACTCGGACGCGCACCTGCACTCCTACGTCGACGTCGACAACTACGGCGGCGCGAGGCTCGCGACCGCCGAGCTGGTCGCGGCGGGGCGCCGGACCGTCGGCACGATCGCCGGCCCGCCGGACATGGGGGTGGCCGTCGACCGGCTGGCCGGGTGGCGCGACGTGCTGACCGAGCACGGCCTGCGCGTCCCGCAGCCGGTGTACGCGGACTTCTCGGCGGACGGTGGAGCCAACGCGATGGCCCGGCTGCTCGCGGCGGAACCCCTCCTCGACGGCGTCTTCGTCGCGTCGGACCTGATGGCGACCGGGGCCCTGAAGGTGCTCACGGCGAGCGGCCGACGGGTCCCGGCGGACCTGTCGGTCGTGGGGTACGACGACTCGATCCTCGCCTCGACCGCGACGCCGCCGCTGACGTCCGTCCGGCAGCCGCTGGAGGAGATGGGTCAGCTCATGGTCGAGGTGCTGCTCGAGCTCATCGCCGACCCGGACGCCGGACCCGTGCAGCGGGTCCTGCCGTCGCAGATCACCCGGCGGGAGTCGGTCTGAACCGGTCGCACCGGTACGGGCCCGGTCGGGACTGGCAGGATGGCCTCATGCGCATCCACGTCGCCGCCGACCACGCCGGGTACGAGCTCAAGGCACACCTCGTCGAGCATCTTCGTGCCGGGGGGCACGACGTCGTCGATCACGGCGCCGAGGCCTATGACGCCCAGGACGACTACCCGGCGTTCTGCTTCGAGGCCGGCGGGGCCGTCGTGGCGGACCCCGGCAGCCTCGGTGTGGTGATCGGCGGCTCGGGCAACGGCGAGCAGATCGCCGCCAACAAGGTCCCCGGCGTCCGTGCCGCGCTGGCATGGAGCATGCAGACGGCCGTCCTGGCGCGGGCGCACAACGACGCCAACGTCGTGGCGATCGGTGCCCGCCAGCACTCGGTCGACGAGTCGACCGAGATCCTCGAGGCGTTCCTCGCCGAACCGTTCAGCGGCGACCCGCGCCACCAGCGCCGGATCGACCAGCTGTCCGCGTACGAAACCCGACGCTGACGTCGACCCGGGTACCGATCCGGCGCTGCCGGCCGGCCCAGGGCTAGAAGACCCAGCTGCACACCGGGGCGAGCGGCCAGCCGAAGGCGACCGCCGCGCCGTGCAGGGCACCCGGGGTCAGCTCGGTGACCAGGCCGGCGGTCGCCAGGGCGGCGAGCGAGACGCCACCGAGGTAGGCCGAGCCGAGGTCGCGCACGTCCAGCAGCAGGTCGGCCGGTGCATCCGTGCGCCGGACCGTGGCGGCGTCGGGTCCGCCCACCAGGTGCCAGCGCCCGGCGTTGGCCGGCAGCATCGTGTCCGTCACCTCGAGCACGACGTCGACCTGGGTCGCGTAGCGCCGGGCGGCCAGTGCTGCAGGCACGTCCAGCACGCGGACCCAGACGTTGTCGGACAGTCGCGTCTCGGCGGCCCGTGGGTCGATGAGCAGCCACGCCAGCGGGTCGTCGGGCGCGAGCAACGAGGTCTCGACGGTCGCCATCAGGTCCAGGTCGAGCAGGACACCCCACAGGGCCCGTGCTGCGCGGGCATCCTGGGCGACCGCCTCGCTGACCCGCACGACGCCGCGCGGACCGGCGTCGTTCCACACGGACTTGCGGCGGAACAGCGCGTAGGCCACGGGCGTGCCGTCGTCCTCCACCACGGCGATGCGCAGCGACTCGGCACCGTCCCGGAAGGCCTCGATGTCGATCAGGTGGGCGGCCCGCAGCTCCGGGGTGTCGCGCACCGCCCAGCCGGGCCGGTCCACGGCGCTGTGCACCTGGTGGATCAGCTCTCCGTGCCGCTCCGCGTCCACCCGCTCGATCCGGACCCGCAGCGCATCGGCGCCCGGCACGTCCCGCAAGGCGGCGCCGCGCGGGATCTTCAGCCGCAGGTCGCGTGCGGCCAGGCCGTAGCCGAACCGGCCGTAGATCGCCGGCTCCGCGGCGAACAGTGCGGAGACGGCCTCGCCACGCGTGAGGCTCCGGTGGACGTGGTCCTCGATCATCGAGCGCAGCAGGCCGCGACGTCGGTGACCGGGGTGGACACCGACCCAGGTCAGGCCGGACACTCTGGTCCGAGCGCCGGGCACCGGGAAGCTCGCGAACGGGTAGGAGCCGTGGCTCGCCACGAGCTCGCCGTCCGGCGTCTCGACGCCGCGCGTGCGGTCCCAGCTCAGCGGGGAGGGGAGTGCGTCGGCCGCCTCGTCGGACAGGGTGCCGGGGAATGCCCAGGACTCCAGGACGAGGAGGTCGTGGCGACGTGCCTCGGGCACGTCGACGGTGCGGTAGCCGGGCGGCAGCGTGGTCATGGCGATCATCGTGCCCTGTCGGCGGCCCGGCGGCATCCTGCTTTTCCAAGCCTCCCACGGGCGAGGGACGGGTGCCCCGCGGCTCGCGGCTCGCTAGCCTCGACGGGTGACCCTCACTGCGCCCGTCCCGCGTCAGACGCGGCAGGCGCGCGCCGGCGCCCCGCGACGGGCGCGTCCGCCGCGCTCCGGCGGCGCGCGGGGGCGTCGGGGCCGCGGTGGGCGGGGACGCCCGCTGACCCGCCAGGTGACGGCGACGTCGGGCCTGGTGGGGCTGGCCCTGCTCGCCGGGTTCGGCATGGTCATGTCCCCGGAGTGGGTCTCGTCCGCGGCGATGCTCTTCCTCGTCCTGCTCGGTGTCTTCGTGCTCCGGCTGGCCGGCATGGTCGCGCTGAGCGTCGTCGTCCTGGGCCAGATGGTCACGCTCGAGCTCACCGGTCTGACCAGCGTCACTCCTGGGACCTTGGCCATCGAGGTGCTCGGAGTGGTCTGCGGCGTCCTGTTCGTCCGCAGCCGGGACCGTCTCGGGCTGCAGGGCGCGACCAGCGACCTGATGCTGGTCGACCTGCGGGACCGGCTGGTGGCGCACGGCCGGATCCCGCTGCTGCCCGAGGGGTGGCGGGTCGACAGCATCGTGCGCTCGGCCTATGCCGAGGCTTTCTCCGGCGACTTCGTCGTCGCGTCCCGGACCCAGGGCGGACGGTTGCTGGAGATCGTCCTCGTCGACGTCTCCGGCAAGGGGCAGGAGGCGGGCGTCCGCTCGTTGCTGCTCTCCGGTGCGTTCGGCGGCCTGCTCGGCGCGATGCCCCGGGAGGGGTTCCTGCCCGCGGCCAACACGTACCTGCTCGAACAGAACTGGCCGGAGGGTTTCGCCACGGCCGTCCACCTGGCGATCGACCTGGACTCGGGCCTCTTCTGGGTCTCGACGGCCGGGCACCCGCCGGCCGTGCACCTGCACGCAGGCTCCGGTCGCATCGACATCATCGACACGACCGGCGGCCCGGTGCTCGGCATCGTCACCGCTCCGACCTTCGTCGTGCACGCCGGCCGGATGGAGCGCGGCGACACCCTGATGTTCTACACCGACGGTCTGGTGGAGAGCCCTGGCGCCGACGTCGACCTGGGCATCGATCGGCTGATGGGTGAGGCCGAACGGGTGATTGCGACCCGCAGCGGCGGTGCCGACGCCGTCGTGGCCGGTGTGCGTGCCGGCGACGCCGACGACCGCGCACTGATCCTCGTCCACCGCGACTGAGCGGGGTCCGATGGACGACGACTACCTCGAGGCGGTGCTCGACCTGGTGGCCGCGATCCCGCCGGGGCGCGTGATGACCTACGGCACGATCGCGGAGGTGCTCCGCGACAGGTCGGGCGGCGGTGGCCCGCGCCAGGTCGGCCAGGTGATGGCCCGGGCCGGCTCCGGGGTGCCGTGGTGGCGCGTCGTGAACGCCTCGGGGCGTCCCCCTGCGAGGTACCGGACCGACGCCGTCGCCGCCCTGCGGGCCGAGGGCTGCCCCCTGACGGACGACGAGACGGCGGACGACACCGACGCCCGGGTCGTCCTGCGCACCGCGCTCTGGTGGCCCGAGCCCTGACGGCTGTCGCGCAGGCCGTAGCTCAGCTGGACCACGCCGTGGCTCAGATGTAGATGGCGGGGTCCTCGACGAGATCGACGGCGGGGGAGGCGACCGAGCGCGTGCGGATCACGGCCGGCACCCCGACGGCCACGGCGTGCGCCGGGACGTCCTTGACCACCACGGCGTTCGCGCCGATCTGTGCACCGTCACCGATCCACACCGGGCCGAGGATCTTGGCGCCGGCACCCACCACGACGTTGTCACCGAGGGTCGGGTGCCGCTTGCCCCGGCGCATCGACCTGCCGCCGAGGGTGGCACCGTGGAAGAGCACGACGTCGTCGCCGACCACTGCCGTCTCGCCGATGACGATGCCCATGCCGTGGTCGATGAACAGCCGACGCCCGATCTGAGCCCCCGGGTGGATCTCGATGCCGGTCGCGGCCCGGGTGGCCTGCGAGAGCAGGCGCGCCGCCAGGCGCAGGCCGGGCTCCCGCCACATCCGGTGGGTCACCCGGTAGGCCCACAGCGCGTGGACCCCCGGGTAGCCCAGGGCGACCTCGACCAGGCTGCGCGCCGCGGGGTCGCGACGTCGAGCCGCCTCGAGGTCCTCGCGCAGCACGACGAGGAAGCGCCACATGCGGTCCATCGCTCAGTCCATCAGGTCGGCGTAGAGGATCGTGGACAGGTAGCGCTCACCGAACGACGGCACGATCACGACGATCAGCTTGCCCGCGTTCTCCGGCCGCCGGGCGACCTGGACGGCCGCGTGGATCGCGGCGCCCGAGGAGATCCCGACCAGCAGGCCCTCGCGCCGGGCGGTGTCCCGGGCGACGCGCACGGCCGTCTCGGCGTCGACGTCGACGATCTCGTCGTAGACGGTCGTGTCGAGGATCTCCGGGACGAAGTTCGCACCGATGCCCTGGATCTTGTGCGGCCCGGGAGCGCCCCCGTGCAGGATCGGCGACTCGGCCGGCTCGACCCCGATGACCTGCAGGCCCGGCTTGCGTGCCTTGAGCACCTGGCCGATGCCGGTGATGGTGCCGCCGGTCCCGATGCCGGCCACGACGATGTCGACCTGGCCGTCGGTGTCGGCCCAGATCTCCTCGGCGGTGGTCGCGCGGTGGATGGCCGGGTTGGCCTCGTTGGCGAACTGACGCGCCAGGACGGCGCCCGGCCGCTCGGCGGCGATCACCTCGGCGCGGGCGACGGCGCCCTTCATGCCCTCGCTGCCCGGCGTCAGGACGAGCTCGGCACCGAACGCGCGCAGCAGCACCCGCCGCTCCTTGGATGCCGTCTCGGGCATCGTCAGCACGACCGTGTACCCGCGGGCCGCGCCGACCATGGCCAGTGCGATCCCGGTGTTGCCGCTGGTCGCCTCGACGACAGTGCCGCCGGGGGGGAGCTCGCCGGACGCCTCGGCGGCGTCGATGATGGCAACCCCGATCCGGTCCTTGACCGAGTTGGCGGGGTTGTAGAACTCGAGCTTGGCGACGACTGTCGCGCCGGCGCCCTCGGTCACCCGGTTGAGGCGGACCAGTGGGGTGTTGCCGACGAGCTGCGTGACGTCGTCGAAGATGCGGGCCATGGGGATTCCTCGTCTCAGGGGGCCGCGGCAGCGGCCGTTCGATCATGGGTCCAGTGGGGACAACTGGTTGAGGCTCGTCAGCATTCCGGGTGCCGGCAGCGAGGCGGCAAGGTCACGGGGGCAGGAGCACTGGCCGCCGTCGCGGGGCGACGTCTCAGGATCGCCGACGCGGGGCCGGGGTCCGGAGCGGGAGAGCCAGCGCTCTATCGACAGCTCGGCAGACAGCCGGCGTACGAGGTGACGGATGTGGTGACGGACGACGGTGCGGTGACGGTCATGGGCAGGAACCAGGCGATGCCCATCTCACGTCCCTTCGTCGTCGGTCGATCCGCTCGTGGCCTGCGACGCTACCGGCCCGGCCGGGGGTGCGCAATCGTCCGCGATGTCGACCGGACGCCGGCACCGGACGCTAGTCTCCGTCCCGGTACTTGTCCGCGTCCGGGTGAGCCACGGCCGACGGGGGTGCTCCGGTGCGATCCTCAGGTTCGGCCGTCCCGTGGCGCAGGCTGCTGGGTGCCGTGCTCGGGTCGAGGGCCGGCCGTGCCGGGACGACCGTCGTGGCGATCGGCTGCGTCGTGGTGGGGCTGACGGCCGCGACCGGCGGGCTTCGTGCCGCACCGGACACCGGACTGCCGGTCGTGGCGGTGGGCGACCCCGCGGACCTGGGACCGGTCCGGGTCACGGTGCTCGACGCCGTCGTGACCGACCAGGTCGAGACCGGCCTGCTCGAGGCGACCGACGGCGCGGACGCGTGGCTCGTCGTGCGGGTCGTGGTCGAGGCGACCGGGACCGACACCGTGCTCTACCACACGACCTCGCAGTAGCCGGCCGCCAGGCGCAGCGCGGACCGCAGGGCGTGCCGCTCGCCCGGGGTCCGGGTGACGAGCCGGCCCAGGACGAAGCGGGCCAGCAGCGCGACCGCGACGGTCGCCAGGACCGCCGCCGACGTCGCTGCGGGCAGCCGTGCGGTGACGTCGTCACCGCCGAAGACGTCGAGGTCCTCCACCAGCCCGATCCCGAGTGCGACGACGTCCTCGCGGAGGGTCCCGTAGTACTCGTAGATCACCAGGAAGGGGACCAGGACGGCGGCCGTCCCGGTCAGCAACGAGCGGAGCGCGCGCTGCCGGTCCGCGGGCCCGTCCGGTTCGCGCCGACGCAGCACCAGGAGCATGCCGACGATCGTCAGCACCTGCGCGAACGGTGCGAGCGCGAGCACGAGCTGGCTCAGGACGGCCGAGGTGCGCGAGGCGACAGCCGCGGCGGCCAGCAGCGGTTCGCGGACGACGACCCCGATCAGTGCGAGCAGGACGAGCGGCGGCCAGTGGGCCAGGAGCAGGCGCCCGGCATCGCGGACCACCTCGAAGCCCTCGCTCACGATGCCCGTGCCGACCGGCGTGCCTGCGAGGACCGGACCGTCGGGTGCCGGCGCTGCCGGGCCGCCGACGGTTCCGGGTTCGGCGAGGGCTGCTGCGGGCGGGGAGCCAGGGCCCTGGCCGAGATCGGGCATGGCGGTCAGGCTAGCGGTCACCGCCGGCGCCGACCGGCTCTGGCCCGGCGTCGGAGCGGGTGAGGAGAATCGAACTCCCGTAGCCAGTTTGGAAGACTGGGGCTCTACCATTGAGCTACACCCGCGCGGTTCCGGCTGCCGGGTGGCGGCCAGGACGGCGGCCCCAGGGTAGCCGGTCGTGGGCCCCCGGTTCGAATGCGACCTCGCACCCCCAGTAGGCTCGTGGCCGGGCGGGCAGCGGGTACGCACCGGTCCGACGGGATGTGGCGCAGGTTGGTAGCGCGTCCGCTTTGGGAGCGGAAGGTCGTGGGTTCGAATCCCGCCATCCCGACCGCTGGAGCATGAACCGCCGGGGCACGATCCGCCCGGAGCAGGATCCACCGCTCCGCCTCGTGCCGTAGGATCGTCGGGCCGTGTGCGGCTGAGGCATGCCCGCGCGCAGATCCATCCGTGGGTCGCCGTCGGGCGGCCCTGCACCGAACGCCCCCGGGTCACCCACCCGGAGCCATCCGAGCCGTTGGAGACCACTGCTGTGAAGAGCGCCGTCGAGACCCTGGACGCCACAACGGTCAAGCTGACCGTCGAGGTGTCGGCCGAGGAGCTGAAGCCGAGCATCGAGCACGCGTACCAGCACATCGGCTCCGAGGTCTCCGTCCCTGGCTTCCGCAAGGGCAAGGTCCCCGCCCGGATCATCGACCAGCGGGTCGGCCGGTCAGCCGTCATCGAGCACGCGGTCAACGACGGCATGGCGGCCTTCTACCGTCAGGCGATCACCGAGGCCGACCTCCGACCGCTCGGCCAGCCCGACATCCAGGTCACCGAGGTCGCCGCGCTGACCGAGGCCACCGGTGGCCTGAGCTTCACCGCCACCGTCGAGGTGCGTCCCGAGATCGCCGTCCCGGCACTCGCCGAGATCACCGTGACCGTCGACGACGTCACGGTCAGCGACGCGGACATCGACGAGCGCCTCGACACCCTGCGCGAGCGCTTCGGCACCCTGGTCGGCGTCGACCGCCCCGCGGCCGACGGCGACTTCGTCGTGCTGGACCTCAAGGCCGGCATCGGCGACGAGGAGGTCGACTCGGTCAGCGCAATCTCCTACCAGATCGGCTCGGGCAACATGCTCGAGGGCCTCGACGAGGCGCTGACCGGCCTGTCCGCCGGGGAGACCACGACCTTCGCCTCGGCGCTCGCCGGCGGCGAGCACGAGGGCGAGACCGCCCAGGTGACAGTCACCGCGACGACCGTCAAGGTGCGCGAGCTGCCGACCGCCGACGACGACTTCGCCCAGCTGGCGAGCGAGTTCGACACGCTCGCCGAGCTGCGTGACGACCTGCGCGCCCAGGCCGCCCGGGTCAAGGCGTCGAACCAGGCGGTGCAGGCCCGTGACCTGCTGCTCGAGCGGCTCAAGGACGGTCTCGAGATCCCCGTGCCGACCGGCGTCGTCGAGGCTGAGGTGCACCGTCACCTGGAGTCCGAGGGGCGCCTGGAGGACGCGGAGCACCGCGCCGAGGTCCAGGTCGAGGCGAGCGAGGCGCTGGCCAACCAGATCCTGCTCGACACGCTGGCCGAGCAGCTCAAGGTCAAGGTCGCGCAGAACGAGCTCCTCGACTACCTGGTCAACGCCTCCCGCCAGTACGGCATGGACCCCAACACCTTCATCAAGACCGTCGACGAGCAGGGTCAGATCCCGGCCATGGTCGCCGAGGTCGGTCGCTCGAAGGCGATCGCCGTCGCGCTGCGTCAGGTCAAGGTCGTCGACGCGTCGGGCAACGCCGTCGACCTGTCCGAGTACATCGGCTCGGACGACGACGAGGTCGACGCGGTCGCTGCGGCCCAGGCCGCGCTCGAGGAGGCCATGGCGGCCGGTGCTGTCGCCGACGCCGCCGGCGAGGCGTCCGAGGTGCAGGACGAGACGCAGGACGACGCGCCGGACCAGGCCGAGCCGGCCGACGGCAAGTCCTGACGACAGACGGATCATCGAGGCCCCGCACCGGATCCGGTGCGGGGCCTTCCCGTCGGACCTGCCGGACCACGATCCGTGCGGGCCGGTGCGCAGCGGATCCCGACCACACACCGGTGCGCCGACAGCGAAAACCCGCTCGCAAGGGAGCATCCGGCGCCTGGGATCGCGTTAGGGTCACTGCACACGATTCGGGACCCGGGGCAGCTCCCTGGGACCGCGCAGGACGAGGAGAGCCGTGAACGAGATGAGCCAGGTACAGGCCGGACCGACCGCTGCGCGCAGCGAGGGACCCAACATGGGCCTCAACGACCACATCTACAACCGGCTGCTGCGCGAGCGGATCATCTGGCTCGGCTCGGAGGTCCGCGACGACAACGCGAACGCCATCTGCGGCCAGCTGATGCTCCTTGCTGCGGAGGACCCGGAGAAGGACATCTACCTCTACATCAACTCTCCGGGCGGCTCGATCACCGCGGGCATGGCGATCTACGACACCATGCAGTTCATCCAGCCCGACGTCGCCACCGTCGCGGTCGGTCTGGCCGCCTCGATGGGCCAGTTCCTGCTCTCCTCGGGCGCCAAGGGCAAGCGGTACGCGACCCCGCACACGCGCGTCCTGATGCACCAGCCGTCCGGCGGCATCGGTGGGACCGCGACCGACGTCCGGATCAATGCCGAGCTGATCCTGCACATGAAGAAGGTGCTCGCCGAGCTCGTCGCCGAGCAGACCGGCAAGACGCCCGAGCAGATCAACGAGGACTCCGACCACGACCGCTGGTTCACAGCGGATGAGGCGCTCGAGTACGGCTTCATCGACCACGTGGTCACGCATGCACACTCGGTCAGCGGGGGTGGCGGGACCGGCGCCTGAGCCGACCCGCCTGTCCAGCTCGATCCCGTCGTCCGCCACACCTCGAGGAGTACCCGTGAGCACCGAGTTCCAGCACCTGTCCCGCGCGGCCGTCCTGGCCGGCAGCTACGGCGGGGTCGCCCAGCCCTACGGCGCACCCTCGTCGCGGTACGTCCTGCCGCAGTTCGAGGAGCGCACGGCCTACGGCTTCAAGCGCCAGGACCCGTACACCAAGCTCTTCGAGGACCGGATCATCTTCCTCGGCGTCCAGGTGGACGACGCCTCCGCCGATGACGTCATGGCCCAGCTCCTCGTGCTCGAGAGCCAGGACCCGGACCGCGACATCATCCTGTACATCAACTCGCCCGGTGGCTCGTTCACGGCCATGACGGCGATCTACGACACCATGCAGTACATCAAGCCGCAGATCCAGACCGTGTGCCTCGGTCAGGCCGCCTCGGCCGCAGCAGTGCTGCTCGCCGCCGGGACGCCGGGCAAGCGCCTGGCGCTGCCGAACGCCCGCGTGCTGATCCACCAGCCCTCGATGGAGGGCGGCGGCTACGCCCAGGCGTCGGACATCGAGATCCACGCCAACGAGCTGATCCGGATGCGGGAGTGGCTCGAGGAGACCATCGCCAAGCACACCGGTCGTTCGGTCGAGACCGTCCGCAAGGACATCGAGCGGGACAAGATCCTCTCCTCGCAGCAGGCGCTCGAGTACGGTCTGGTCGACCAGGTCCTGGCGAGCCGCAAGGCGGAGATCCCGCCCCCGCACTGACCGTCGTCGGCCGCCTGCCCGGGCCACGGGCGGGTGGCTCTTCGGGTGAAGGACACGCCGGGCAGGGGCTCCGGGCTGACACGGGGCCCGGCGTGGTGTGCAATGGTCGTAGATGGTGACGTGCGCCCTCCGGGCGTCCACCGGGGAGGAGATCGCAGTGGCACGCATCGGGGACGGCGCCGACCTGCTCAAGTGCTCCTTCTGTGGCAAGAGCCAGAAGCAGGTCAAGAAGCTGATCGCCGGTCCTGGCGTCTACATCTGCGACGAGTGCATCGACCTGTGCAACGAGATCATCGAGGAAGAGCTCGCCGAAGCGACCGAGGTCGGCATGGTCGAGCTGCCCAAGCCGCGCGAGATCTTCGACTTCCTCGAGCAGTACATCGTCGGCCAGGAGCCGGCCAAGCGGTCCCTCGCGGTGGCGGTCTACAACCACTACAAGCGGATCCAGGCCGGTGAGGCCGTGCGGGTCGACGGCGACGAGGTCGAGCTCGCCAAGTCCAACATCCTGCTGATCGGGCCGACGGGCTGCGGCAAGACGTATCTGGCCCAGACCCTGGCGAAGATGCTCAACGTGCCGTTCGCGATCGCCGACGCCACCGCGTTGACCGAGGCCGGGTACGTCGGCGAGGACGTCGAGAACATCCTGCTCAAGCTCATCCAGGCTGCTGACTACGACGTCAAGAAGGCCGAGACCGGGATCATCTACATCGACGAGGTCGACAAGATCGCCCGCAAGAGCGAGAACCCGTCGATCACGCGTGACGTCTCCGGTGAGGGTGTCCAGCAGGCCCTGCTCAAGATCCTCGAAGGCACGACGGCGTCCGTCCCACCCCAGGGCGGGCGCAAGCACCCGCACCAGGAGTTCATCCAGATCGACACGACGAACGTGCTGTTCATCGTCGCGGGCGCCTTCGCGGGGCTCGACGAGATCATCACCTCGCGTGCCGGCCGGCGCGGGATCGGTTTCGGTGCCCCGCTGCACTCGGCCGACGACACGGATGTGTTCGGCGAGGTCATGCCGGAGGACCTGCTCAAGTTCGGGCTGATCCCCGAGTTCATCGGTCGCGTGCCGGTGATCACCACCGTCTCGCCGCTGGACCAGTCGGCCCTCGTGCGCATCCTGACCGAGCCCCGCAACGCGCTGGTCAAGCAGTACCAGCGGATGTTCGAGATCGACGGTGTCGAGCTCGAGTTCACGCCGGGTGCGGTCCAGGCGATCGCGGATCAGGCCCTCCTGCGCGGCACGGGCGCCCGCGGGCTGCGCGCGATCCTCGAAGAGGTCCTCCAGCAGGTGATGTTCGACGTCCCCAGCCGCGACGACGTCGCCCGCGTGGTCATCACGCGCGAGGTCGTGCTCGAGAACGTCAACCCCACGATCGTCCCGCGCGAGACCCCGGTGGCCAAGCGCACCCCGCGGGAGAAGTCGGCCTGAGACCGACGCCGGCCTGAGACCTTACCGGCCGTCCCAGCGCCGGCCGAACGGCCCAGCCGTCCCGCGTCCGGCACCACCGGCCCGGTGTCTGTGGGGGAATTCCGCCGCCGGGACTGGCGCCGCGCCCCAAGGTGCAGGAGGGTGGGAAGGGATCGACCAGCCGGCGACAGCTGCCTGCCGGATCGCCCGACGAGAGGTGCTCGATGAAGCTCGACTCGCTCAAGCCGCTCCTCGACCACGACGGCCCGCTCACCACTGTGTGCTTGGACGTCACCCGTGCAGACGAGGCCGGGGACCGAGAGATCCGAAGCCGCTGGAACGGCTTGCGAAGGTCCTTGGAGCAGGCAGGAGCGCCGCCGAGCACGCTCGAGCTGATGGCCGCGGCCGTGCTCCGTCCGACGCACGTGCCGGGCCCGCACGGGCGGTTCGTGGTCGCGGCGGGCGAGCAGATCCTCTTCGACCGGGTGCTCGCCGAGGCGCCGGCACGTGAGGAGGCGTTCCACGACGGGGTGCCCGCGCTGATGCCCGCGGCCCAGGCCGCCGGCGAGGCCGTGCGGTACCTGCTGGTCGAGGTCGACCGCTCGGGCGCGGATCTCAGCTGGTCCGGCACCGAGGTGCCCGACACCAGCACCGAGCACGTCGAGGGCGGGCACGACGTGCTGCACAAGGCCCACGCCGGTGGGTGGTCCGGGTGGTCGAGCCGCCGGATGCAGGCCCGGGTCGAGGACTCCTGGGAGCGCAACGCCGAGGCGGTGGCGGCCGAGCTGAACCGCGCGGTCATCGAGCACCGTCCGGAGCTCGTCATGATCACCGGCGACCTTCGCGCGGTGGCCCTGATCCGTGAGGAGGTGAGCCGGCCCACCGCCGAGCTCATCGTCGAGGTCCCGGGCGGCTCACGTGCGGAGGGGATCAAGGAGGAGGTCTTCGCGGGGCACGTGCACGCCGCCCTCGAGGACTTCCGTGCCCAGCGCCGGGAGAAGGTCGTGGACCGCCTGCGCGAAGGTCTGGGCCGCGGTGGCGGTGGCGTGACCGGGTTGGGGGACGTGGTCGAGGTGCTGCGCCGCGGCCAGGTGGCCGAGCTCATCATCGAGCAGGACGCCGCGGGCGTCCCGGTCGCCCTGCACCAGCGGCGGCTGTGGGTCGGCCCCGGTCCGCTCGAGATCGCCGTGCGGCGCAGCGAGCTGACGTCGCTGGGCGTCGACGTCGCCTCGGCGCAGGAACGCCGTGCGGACATCGCCCTGCTCCGGGCCGCGGTGGCCCAGGACGCAGGGGTCACTTTCGCGCTCGAGGGCGGTGTCGAGCTCGTCGACGGCCTCGGTGCCGTCCTGCGCTGGACCGATGCGGCGACCCCGCACGAGGTGTCGCCGAGCTACACCGCTGACAGCAACCGGCGGCGCGGGCACAGCTGAGGACCTCCGAGCGGGCCGATGGCCGGCGGGCGTGAGCCGCTCGCCGGCCATCGGTCCGCTCGGGCGGGCGTCACGGGGCGTAGATCGCCTCGATCTCGGCGGCGAAGTCCTTGAGCACGTCGGTCCGCTTGACCTTGAGCGATGGCGTCAGGTAGCCGTTCGCCTCGGTGAAGTCGATGCTCAGGACCGAGACCTTGCGGATCGACTCCGCCCGGGAGACCGCTGCGCTCGCCCGGACCACTGCGCGATCGAGCGCGGCGAGCACCGCGTGGCTCTTGGCTGCCGTCGCGACGTCCATCGGCGGCAGGTCGTGCGTCGCGAGCCATCCGGGCAGCATCTCGGCGTCAAGGGTCACCAGGGCCGCGATGAAGGGCTTCTGGTCGCCGACGACGACGACCTGGCTGACCAGGGGGTGGCCACGCAGCCGGTCCTCGAGGAGGGCCGGAGCGACGTTCTTGCCGCTGGCGGTGACGATGATCTCCTTCTTGCGGCCGGTGATCGTCAGGTACCCGTCCTCGTCGAGCGAGCCGAGGTCACCGGTGCTGAACCAGCCGTCGTGCAGGGCGTCAGCCGTCGCCGCGGCGTTGTTGTGGTAGCCGCGGAAGACGTGTGCTCCCTTGACCTCGATCTCGCCGTCCGCTGCGAGCCGGATGGAGGCGCCGGGGAACGGCGGGCCGACTGTCCCGATCTTGGTCCTCTCCGGCATGGTGACGGCGGTCGGGGCGGTGGTCTCGGTCAGTCCGTACCCCTCGAGGACCCGGAGCCCGAGCCCGCGGTAGAAGTGCCCGAGCCGTTCGCCGAGGGGCGCACCGCCGGAGACCGCGTACTCGGCGGCGCCGCCGAGGGCCGCGCGCAGCTTGTGCAACACGAGGCGGTCCGCCAGGGCGTGCTGGGCCTTGAGGGCCGGGCTCGGGCCGCCGGCGGAGTCCAGGGCCCGTGAGTAGACGATCGAGGTCTTGGCCGCCCAGCGGAAGAGCTTGAGCTTGACGCCGTCCGCGGCCTTCTGCTCGGCGGAGTTGTAGACCTTCTCGAACACCCTCGGCACGGACAGGATGAAGGTCGGCTTGAAGGTGCCGAGGTCCGCGAGCAGGTTCTTGGTGTCCGGCGTGTGGCCGAGGACGGCGCCGGACGGGATGCACAGCACCTGGATGTACCGCGCGAAGACGTGCGCGAGCGGCATGAACAGCAGGGTGCGCGAGTAGGGCTTGGCGACGACGTCGGCGAGGCCGGCGACCCCCTCGAGGGTGAGGCTGACGAAGTTGCCGTGGGTGAGCTCGACGCCCTTGGGGTTCCCGGTGGTCCCGGACGTGTAGATGATCGTCGCGAGGTCGTCCATCCCGGCCAGGGCGCTGCGTCGCTCGATCTCGGCGTCCGGCACGGCCCGGCCCTCGTGGGCGAGGACCTCCAGGGCGCCGTCGTCGATCACCAGGACGTCGATCAGCTCGGGCAGCTCGGGCCGCACCGACCCGGTCACTGCGGCGTGCGCCGTCGTCTCGACGAGGGCCAGCCGCACCCCGGCGTCGGACAGGATCCAGCGGACCTGCTCGGCGGCGGACGTCTCGTAGACCGGGACCGGGACGGCGCCGGCCGCCCAGGCGGCGAAGTCGAGCACCGTCCACTCGTAGCGGGTCCGGCTCATGATCGAGATCCGGTCGCCGGGCTCGATCCCGCGCGCCACGAGACCCTTGGCGATCGAGGTGACCTCGTCGACGAAGCTCCGGGTGCTGACCGGCGTCCAGGACCCGCCGAGGCCGGTCTTGCGCTCGATCAGGGTCCCGTCGGGGGATCGCTCCAGACGGGCGGCCAGCAGGCCGGGGATCGACATCGAGCTGTCGACGGCGATCAGGCTGGGGGATGAGATCTCGTGCACGACGACTCCAGTCAGGCGGGTGCGACCCGGTCCGGGCCTGCGCTGTGACGATATCGCGGGTGCGGCGGTCGCGGTCGGGCCTCAGCTCGTGGGGGCGCCCGGCACCTGGAGATGGGTCGGGTCGAGCACGCGCCGCAGGAAGGACTGGGTGCGCTCCTGCGTCGGTGCGCCGATGACCTGTGCCGGGGTGCCCTGCTCGACGAGCATGCCGTCATCCATGAACACGACGCGGTCGGCCACCTCGCGGGCGAAGGCCATCTCGTGCGTGACGACGAGCATGGTCATGCCGTCGGCCGCCAGGTCCCGCATGACGGCGAGCACGTCGCCGACGAGCTCGGGGTCCAGGGCCGACGTCGGCTCGTCGAAGAGCATCAGCGCGGGGTCCATGCTCAGGGCACGGGCGATGGCCACCCGCTGCTGCTGGCCGCCGGAGAGCTGGGCCGGCATCGAGTCCGCGCGGTCCGCCAGGCCCACGTGCTCGAGGTTCTTCATCGCCACCGCACGGGCCTCGTCGGCCGAGCGGCCGAGCACGTTGCGCTGGGCGATCGTGCAGTTGGACAGCACCGAGCGGTGCGGGAAGAGGTTGAACTGCTGGAAGACCATCCCGACGCGCGTCCGCACCCGGTCGATGTCGACGTCGCGGTGGGTCACCTCGTTGCCGAGGACGCGGATGGTCCCCGCGGTGGGCTGCTCGAGCAGGTTGACGCAGCGCAGCAGCGTGGACTTGCCCGAGCCGGAGGGTCCGATGACGCAGACCACGTCGCCCTGCACGACGGTCAGGTCGATGCCCTTGAGCACCTCGCGCTCGCCGAAGGACTTGCGCAGGCCGGTGATCTCGACGACGACGTCGCCGGTGGTGTCCGTCGGTGCGGTGCTCACACGTGCCCCTTGTAGCCGGTGGTGCGCTCGAGCCAGCGGGTCAGGCTGCTCAGCGGGATGGTCAGCAGCAGGTAGGTGATGCCGACGGCCAGCAGCGAGGTCATCCCGCCGTCGGCCTCGCTCAGGGCGGCGCGGCCCACCTTGGTCAGCTCGAAGTCGGTCACGAAGAGTCCGAGCCCGAAGACCAGCGAGGTGTCCTTGAGCAGCAGCACGATCTCGTTGGTCAGCGGCGGCAGGACGATCCGGAACGCCTGCGGGATGACGACGTGCACGAGCGTCGCGCCGGAGGACATGCCCAGGGACCGGGCCGCCTCGACCTGGCCCTTCGGGACGGCCTGGATGCCGGCCCGCAGGGTCTCGGCGATGTACGCCGCGGAGACCACGCCGAGGGCGAGACCGATCTGCAGGACGACCGAGTCGAACCGCACCTCGAACGCCGCGGGCAGCGCATAGCCGAACGCGAAGACGACCAGCAACGCGGGGATGCCGCGGAAGAACTCGATGTACCCGGTCGCGATGACCCGGTAGACCTTGACCGCCGACAGGCGCATCAGCGCCAGGACGAGCCCGAGCGCCAGGCCGATGCTGAAGGCCGCCAGCGTGTAGATCACGGTGTTGAACGCCGCGTGGGGCAGCTTGGGCAGGATCTGCCCCAGCGAGTCGGGGTTGAAGAAGACGTCCCCGATGCGTGCCCAGTCCGTGACGGCGACGAGAACGACGGCAAGCACCAGCAGGACGGCGTACTGCACCCGGCGGGTGACCAGTGCCCGCCGGCGAGGGCTCATCCGGACCCGGCCCGCGCGTGCGGGCCGGGTCGCGGACGGAGCGGTGACCATCAGCCCTCGGCCGGAGCGGTGCCGATGAACTCGGTGTAGATGTCGGCGTAGGTGCCGTCGTCGGCGATCCGGGTCAGCGTGGCGTTGACCGCGTCACGGAGCGCGGTGTTGCCGGTCTTGACGCCGAGGCCGTACTGCTCACCGGTCGGGAAGGTCGTGCCGACCTCGAGGGCGTCGTCGACGAACGGGCCGAGGACAGCGATGTCGTTGATGATCGCGTCGACCTGGCCGGCCTTGAGCGCCTCGACCTGGAGGCCGAGGTCCTCGAACTGGACCGGGGTCAGACCGTTGTCGGTGGCCCAGGTCTCGCCGGTCGTCGCGGCCTGCACGCCGACCTTGAGACCCTCGAGCGCCTCGATCGAGTCGATCCCGGAGCCGGCGGCGACCAGCAGCCCCTGGTCGGCGTCGAAGTACGGGTCGGAGAAGTCCATCTTCGCCTCGCGGTCCTCGGTGATGGTGATGCCCGAGGCGACGAGGTCGCAGTTGCCGGACTCGAGGTCCGCACCGGACTGGATGCCCTCGAACGGCGTGATGAGGGTTGCGAGCTCGACGCCGAGGTCGTCCGCGACCTCCTGCACGATCGCGATGTCCAGGCCGACGATCTCGCCGTCCTCCTCGTACTCGAAGGGCTCGTACGGCGGGTTGGTGCAGACGGTCAGGGTCCCCTCCTCGATCAGGGAGACGTCGCCACCGTCGGCGGAGCCGTCCGAGGCGGTCGAGCTGCAGCCGGCCAGGGCAAGGGCGGCGACGGCGGCCAGGGGGAGGGCGAGGCGCAGTGCGCGGGTGGACATGGGGGTTTCCTCTCGGCGCGACACAAGGACAGTGCAAGAATATACGCAGGCAACGATAGGTATGCACGTTCGTGCGGGCGACAGACCAAGGTCCCCTGACGCGTCGTGCTCAGACGGGCGGCTCGAGCTCGGCGCCGCGCACCAGGGCGCCCTCGATGCCGTCGTCGGCCACCAGGGTCAGGTCCGCCGCGCGACCGGCGGCCAGCACGTCGCCGAGGGTTGCGGTGACCAGCGCCAGGTGCGCGCTCGGCACGACGAGCTCGCCCCGGGTGATCACGGTGCGCATCGAGACCTTGGCCTCGGACTTGACCTTGCGCAGGGCGGCGAGGGCGCGACCCGCGGCGGCCAGGTGCGCGGGGTCCACGCCGTCGGCCGCGGTCAGCAGCGGAGCGGCGTCCGGCCAGGGCGCGCGGTGCACGGAACCCTCGCGCCACCACGACCACACCTCCTCGGTCGCGAACGGGAGCACCGGCGCCAGCAGCCGCAGCAGCGTGTCGAGCGCGAGGGCGAGGGCGGTGCGCGCGGACACGGTCGCCGGGGTGGCGACGGCGTCGCCCGAGCCGTACGCGCGGTCCTTGACGAGCTCGAGGTAGTCGTCGCAGAACGTCCAGAAGAACGTCTCGGTGACCTCCAGCGCCCGGGTGTGGTCGTAGGACTCGAGGGCAGCCGTCGCCTTCTCGACGACGTCGGCGAGCCCGGCGAGCATCGCCCGGTCGATGGTCTCGGTGATGGCCGCGGGATCCGGGTCCCCGGCGTCGGCCGCGCCGAAGCCCAGAGCGAACTTGCTCGCGTTGAGCACCTTGATCGCCAGACGCCGACCGATCTTCATCTGGCCGACCTCGAAGGCGGCGTCCGTGCCGAGCCGCGCCGAGGCCGCCCAGTACCGGACGGCGTCCGAGCCGTGCTCCTGCAGCAGGCCCATCGGCGTGACGACGTTGCCCTTGGACTTCGACATCTTCTTGCGGTCCGGGTCGAGGATCCAGCCGGAGATCGCCGCGTGCGCCCAGGGCAGCGAGCCATGCTCGAGGTGCGCGCGGACCACCGTGGAGAACAGCCAGGTGCGGATGATGTCCTGCCCCTGGGGGCGCAGGTCCATCGGGAACACCCGCGCGAACAGGTCGGGGTCGGACTCCCAGCCGCCGGCGATCTGCGGGGTCAGCGACGACGTCGCCCAGGTGTCCATCACGTCGGCCTCGCCGACGAACCCGCCGGGCACGCCGCGCTGGTCGGCCGTGTAGCCGGGTGCGACGTCGCTGCTCGGGTCGACCGGGAGGCTCGCCTCGTCCGGCACGATGCGGCGGGTGTAGTCGACCTCGCCGTCGGCGTCGAGCGGGTACCACAGCGGGATGGACACGCCGAAGAAGCGCTGGCGGGAGATCAGCCAGTCGCCGTTGAGGCCACCGACCCAGTTCTCGTAGCGCACGCGCATGAACTCCGGGTGGAAGGCGAGCTCGTCGCCCCGGGCGAGCAGCGCCTCGCGCAGTCCCGCGCCCGCACCGTCGGCCCGGCCGCCGTTGCGGATGTACCACTGACGGGAGGTGACGATCTCGAGCGGCTTGTCGCCCTTCTCGTAGAAGTTCGCCATCCGCTGGGTCGGCGTGGGCTCACCGTCGAGGTCGCCCGTGGCGCGCAGGGCGTCGACCACCGCCGCCCGTGCCGAGAACGTCGTCCTGCCGGCGAGCTCGCCGAACAGCGCGCGGCCGGCGTCGTCGGCGATCCAGTCGGGGATCTCGCGCAGCAGGCGGCCGTCGCGGCTGATCACCGAGTGGGTGGGCAGCTGCAGCTCGCGCCACCACTGCACGTCGGTGAGGTCGCCGAAGGTGCAGCACATCGCGATGCCGGCGCCCTTGTCCATCTCGGCCCCGGTGTGGGCCAGCACGGGGATCTCGATGTCGAACAGCGGTGCGCGGACGGTCGTGCCGAACAGGTGCTGGTACCGCACGTCGTCGGGGTGCGCGATGAGCGCGACGACGGCCGGGATCAGCTCGGGCCGGGTGGTCTCGATGTGCACCGGACCGGAGCCGTCGGTCGCGTGGAAGGCGACCCGGTGGAAGTGGCCCGGGTAGTCGCGCGCCTCGAGCTCGGCCTGCGCGACGGCGGTCTGGAAGGTCACGTCCCACAGGCCGGGGGCCTCGGCCTGGTAGGCCTCGCCGCGGGCCAGGTTGCGCAGGAACGCCTTCTGCGCGACCACGCGGGACGGCACGCCGATGGTCTGGTAGTGGTGGCGCCAGTCGACCGACAGGCCCAGCCGCCGCCACAGCGCCTCGAACTGCCGCTCGTCCTCGACCGTCAGCCGCTCGCACAGCTCGACGAAGTTGCGGCGCGAGATCGGGACCTGGTCGGCGGCCTTGATGCTCTTGCCCTCGCCGCCCTCGTGCGGCACGGCGAAGTCGGTCTCGTACGGCAGCGTGGGGTCGCAGCGCACGCCGTAGTAGTTCTGCACCCGGCGCTCGGTCGGCAGGCCGTTGTCGTCCCAGCCCATCGGGTAGAAGACCTCGCGCCCGCGCATCCGCTGGTACCGGGCGACGACGTCGGTGTGGGTGTAGCTGAAGACGTGGCCGACGTGCAGCGAGCCCGAGACCGTCGGCGGCGGCGTGTCGATCGAGTACACCTGGTCGCGCGTCCTGGTCCGGTCGAACGCGTAGGTCCCGGCCTCGGACCAGGTGGCGTCCCAGCGGTCCTCGAGGCCGTCCAGGCTGACCTTGTCCGGTACCCGCGACGAGGTCGAGGCCGTCGCCGGGACAGTGCTCGTAGAGACAGTGACCGAGGCATGCGTGTCGCTCATGGTCGCCGATTCTCCCAGACCCGGCCGGGACCCACGTACGCCGGGGCGGATGCGCCGGATCGGACGGGTGTCGAACCGGATCGGACCGGTGCCGAGCCGGATCGGACCGGTGCGCCGAGCTGAACCGGGCGAAGCCGGGCATTCAGGGGACATTCAGGGTGACCCGGTCCGGATCTCAGGGGACCCTGAGGGGGTTCCCCGATCCGCCGAGCACCTGTGGGCCGAGATCATGGGGATCACTCATCGACGACACGAACGGAAGAACCATGCGCGCACTGGCAACCGACCCCGAGGCGAACGGACAGATCGCCTCGGCACGGCACCTGGTCAAGACCTACGGCAAGGGGGAGGCGTCGGTCCGGGCGCTCGACGGTGTGAGCGTCGACTTCGCCCGCGGCGAGCTCACTGCGATCATGGGCCCGTCCGGATCGGGCAAGTCCACCCTGATGCACTGCATGGCGGGCCTGGACACACCGACGGCCGGCACCGTCGTGGTGGACGGCGAGGACGTCGGGTCGATGAACCAGCGTCGCCTGACCCGCCTGCGCCGCACCCGGCTCGGCTTCGTCTTCCAGGCGTTCAACCTCATCCCCACGTTGACGGCCGAGGAGAACATCACCCTGCCGCTCGACATCGCGCGCACCCCGGTGGACCGCGCCTGGTTCGACCTGGTCGTGGACGCCGTCGGGCTGCGTGACCGGCTCGACCACCGCCCGAACGAGCTCTCCGGCGGCCAGCAGCAGCGGGTCGCCTGCGCGCGTGCGCTGGTCTCCCGCCCGGCGGTCGTGTTCGCCGACGAGCCCACCGGCAACCTCGACTCGCACTCGTCCGGCGAGGTGCTCGGCTTCCTGCGCCGCTCGGTCGACGAGCTCGGGCAGTCGGTCGTCATGGTCACGCACGACCCGACGGCCGCCTCGTACGCGCACCGGGTGCTCTTCCTCGCCGACGGCCGTCTGGTCGGGGAGCTCGAGAACCCGACGCCGACCACCGTGCTCGACGCGTTGGCCACCCTGACCCCGGCCCGGTCCGAGGCGCTCCTCGCCGGCCGGTTCGCCTCCTCGACGGTCGAGGTGCGGGTCTGATGGGACGCGTCGCCCTGCGCGGCATCCGGGCCCACCTGGTCCGGTTCGCGCTCTCCCTGCTCGCTGTCGCCCTCGGGGTCTCGTTCGTCGCCGGCACCTTCTCGCTGCGGACGATGCTCTCGTCCACCTTCTCCGACATCGTCGAGTCCACGATGCTCGGCGACGCCTATGTCCGCGGTCTGCCCGAGACGGCGGACGGCGCCGACCAGATGTCCGAGGACTTCAGCCTCGCCGGGGCCCGCGCCCGGGTCCCGTTGGCCCTCGCCGACGAGATCGCGGCGGTCGACGGCGTCGACAAGGTCGTGCCCGACATCAGCGGCTCGGTCATCCTCGTCGGCGCGGACGGCACGGCCGTGATCAACGCCGGGGCGCCCAGCTTCGGCATGGGCTTCGACCCGGCCGATCCGTCGATGGCCCTCTCGGCGGGCCGCGCGCCCGAGCAGCCCGGCGAGGTCGCGCTCGAGGCGGGAACCCTGGAGACCGCCGGGCTCGCCCTCGGTGACACCACGACAGTCATCGTGGGCGGGGAGCTCACGCAGGTCGAGGTGGTCGGCGTCGTGTCCGGGCTGGTGCCGTTCGCCGGGGCCACGATGACCTTTTTCGACCTGGACACGGCGACGGCGGTCTTCGCCCCCGACGGACGGACCACGACGATCGCGGTCTACGCCCAGGACGGCGTCACCGACGCCCATCTGGCGGCGAACCTCGCGCCGGTCGTCGACGGTGGCCAGGTGGAGGTCGTCGAGGGCGAGGTCATGCGCGAGGAGTCGCAGGCCGCCATCGAGGACGCACTCGGCTTCATCAACACCTTCCTGCTGGTCTTCGCGGCGATCTCGCTGTTCGTCGGCGGGTTCATCATCGCCAACACCTTCGCGATGTCGGTCCGCCAGCGCATGCGTGAGCTCGCCCTGCTGCGCGCCGTCGGAGCCTCGCCGCTGCAGGTCTTCGCCTCGGTGATGATCCAGGCGGCCGCCGTCGGGGTGATCGGCTCGCTGCTCGGCGTCGCCGGTGGCCTCGGCCTGGTCTCGATCCTCCGGGTGGTCTTCGAGCAGATGGGGATGGACCTGGGGTCCACGATCCCGCTCGAGACGCAGACGGTTGTCGTCTCGGTCCTGATCGGCACGGTGGTCTCGGTGGTCTCGGCCGCGATGCCCGCCCGGCGCGCAGCCCTCGTCCCACCGGTCGAGGCCATGCGTGACGACGCGCCGGAGGTCGAGCAGTCGCTGCGGACCCGAGCCGTCGTCGGACTGCTCCTGCTCGTCGGTGGCGCCGCCGCGGTGGCCTTCGCCGCCCTCGCGCCGGACACCGTCACCTGGGCCCAGGACAACGGTGGGACGCTGCTCGGGGTCGGTGCGGCGGCCGTGATCATCGGCATGCTGGCGGTCTCACCGCTCGTCGCCAGGGCGACCCTCGGGATCGTGGCTGCGCCGTTCGTCCGGGGGCTCAAGCCGATCGGCACCCTGGCCCGCGGCAACGTGACGCGCAACCCGCGGCGCACCGCGAGCACGGCGGGGGCCCTGATGATCGGGATGGCGCTGGTCGGCGCAGCATCCGTGCTCGCCGCCTCGACCCAGGCCTCGACGGCCTCGATCGTCGCCGACGAGTTCACCGGTGACCTGATCGTCCAGTCGGCCACCTTCGACGTGCCGCGGGAGGCCGTGGACGCCATGGCGGAGGTCGACGGTGTCGCGACGGTGGACGCCCTGACCTACGCCCAGGTGCAGGTCGCCACGGGCGACGGCGCGGCCGAGCGGACCTCGGTCGTCGGTGTCGACCCGGTGGCCTTCGACCGGGTGATGGACGTCGTCGTGGTGAGCGGTGACCTCGACTCCTTGGGGGCCGGTGACCTGGCCGTCCAGAAGTCCGCGGCGCAGGACAACGACTGGGCGGTCGGTGACGAGCTCACGGTCAGCTCCGACGGGGCGAGCGTGACTGCCCGGATCGGTGCGGTCATCGACGCCAGGGCCATCGGGACTGCCGTGGTCCTGCCGTCGACGGTCTACGACCAGGTCGTCCCGCCGACCGGCGGGGTGATCGACACCGTGATGATCAACGGCGCCGACGGCGTCGACCTCGAGGTCGTGCGCGCCGACCTGCTCGAGGTCGTCAAGCCCTACGTCGTCCTGTCGGTGCTCGACGCGGCGGACTTCGCCTCGCAGCTCGCCGACCAGGTCAACCAGGTCCTGACGATCCTGTACGCGCTGCTCGGCCTGTCGATCGTCATCGCGGTCCTCGGCATCGTCAACACCCTGGCGCTGTCGGTGATCGAGCGGACCCGGGAGATCGGGCTGCTGCGGGCCGTCGGCCTGGGGCGGCTCCAGCTGGCCGGGACGGTGACCATCGAGTCGGTGCTCACGGCTGTCTTCGGCACGGTGCTCGGGATCGCGGTCGGCGTCGGGCTCGCCTCGGCGATGCCTGCGGTCTTCGCCGACGAGGGGCTGAGCATCCTGGCGATCCCGTGGACCAGCCTCGGCGTGATGCTCGCGCTCGCGGTCGTCGTCGGTGTGCTGGCTGCCGTGTGGCCCGCGATCCGCGCGGCGCGGCTCCCGGTGCTGGACGCCGTCTCCTACGAGTGAGGTCCGCCGCGTAGGGTCGTCACCGGGTCCGGGAACGTCCGGACCCGGTGACGGCGCGCGACGACGGAGGAGCACATGGGCGACGGCCTGACCATCGGGTACGCGGCGATGCTCGAGCAGTTCCACCCGACCGAGGTGATCGAGCTCTCGGTGCTCGCCGAGGCCAACGGCTTCTCCGGTGTGATGGCTGCCGACCACTTCCAGCCGTGGGTCCCGCAGCAGGGTCAGTCGGCCTTCGTGTGGAACGTCCTGGCGGCGCTGGGCGAGCGCACGACGGGCGACATCGGGCCGGGCGTCACAGCGCCCACCTTCCGCTGGCACCCCGCGATGGTCGCGCAGGCCTCGGCGACCCTCGCGGCGATGTACCCCGGTCGGCACTGGCTCGGGCTCGGCTCGGGCGAGGCGCTCAACGAGCACGTCGTGGCCGGCTACTGGCCCGAGGCCCCGGAGCGGATCAACCGGATGTTCGAGGCCATCGACATCATCACCAAGCTGTTCCAGTCCGGCCTGACCGGCAAGGACGTCAAGCACTCGGGCACCTTCTACAAGATGGAGTCGACCCGGCTGTGGACCATGCCGCCGGTCGCCCCCGAGATCCTGGTGGCCACGGCCGGCCCGGTCACCGCCAAGCGCGCCGGTCGGCATGCGGACGGCCTGATCACGGTGGGGGCGCCGCTGGAGAAGATCTCCGGGCTGTTCGCCAGGTTCGAGGAGGGCGCTCGTGAGGCGGGCAAGGACCCGTCGACGATGCCCAAGGTGCTCCAGGTGCACATGTCCTGGGCCGACACCGACGAGCAGGCCATGGTCAACGCGATGACCGAGTGGCCCAACGGCGGCATGCGGTTCCCCAAGGCCGACATCCGTTCGCCCTACGACTTCGAGCAGATGGCCAAGCTCGTCCGGCCGGAGGACTTCGCGGGCCGCATGGTCGTCTCCGCCGACCCGGACGCCCACCGGGCGGCGATCCAGAAGTACCTCGACCTCGGGTTCGACCGGGTCTACCTGCACAACGTCGGGCGCAACCAGCGCGAGTGGATCGAGGTCTTCGGCCGCGACGTGCTGCCTGCGCTGCACCGATGAGCCGGTCCGCCCGATGACCGAGGCGATCGAGCCCCTGGTCGTCATCGGTCTGGACGGCCTGCCGGAGGTCCGGCCCGGCGACGACCTGGTCGCCCTGGTGGGAGCGGCGGTGCAGGGCCTGGCCTGGCCGGACGGCAGCGGTGGCCTGGCCGACGGCGACGTCGTGGTCGTGACGAGCAAGGTCGTGTCGAAGGCCGAGGGGCGCGTGCTGACCGCCGCCGACCGCGAGCAGGCGATCACTCAGGAGACCGTGCGGGTCGTGGCGACCCGTATCCACCCGGCAGGGGTGCTCCGGATCGTGGAGAACCGCCAGGGCCTGGTGATGGCGGCGGCCGGCGTCGACGCCTCGAACACACCGGAGGGCACCGTGCTGCTGCTCCCGGCGGACCCTGACTCCTCGGCCCGTGGGCTCCGCCGCGGTCTGCAGGCCTCGTCCGGGGTGCGCATCGGCGTCCTGGTGACGGACACCGCCGGTCGGGCCTGGCGGCAGGGGCTGACCGACCTTGCGATCGGTGCTGCCGGCGTCGTCGTGCTGGAGGACCTGCGGGGTCGCAGCGACAGCCACGGGCGGCGGCTGGACTCGACGATCACGGCCGTGGCCGACGAGATCGCGGCGGCGACCGAGCTGGTCACCGGCAAGATGACGGGCCGGCCGGTCGCCGTCGTGCGGGGGATGCGTCGGTACGTGCTGGCCCTCGACGACGACGGCGACGGCGCACGCAGCGTGGTCCGGCCGGCCGACGAGGACCTGTTCGCCGAGGGCACCGCCGAGGCCTACGCCCGCGGTCTGGCCGACGGGCGGGGCGCCGGACCGATCAGTGGCCGGCCTTCGCCGCTGCCTTGAGGGCCTTCTTGGTCTCGCGGACCTGCGCGAGGGAGTCGGCGTCCGTGACATCGGCGATCGAGCGTCGGGCGCCGTCCGCCCCGTAGTCACCGGCGGCCTCGCGCCAGCCCGCCGGCGCCACCCCGCGCTGCTTGCCGAGCAGGGCGAGGAAGATCCTGGCCTTCTGGGCCCCGAAGCCGGGCAGGGCCTCGAGCCGGCGCAGGACCTCCGGACCGTCCGGTCCGCCGTCGGTCCACAGCCGGGCGGCGTCACCGCCGTACGTCTGGACGACGGCGCGGGCGACGGCCTGGATGCGCTCCGCCATCGATCCCGGGTACCGGTGCACGGCCGGTGGCGTGGCGCACAGCGCGGCGAAGGCGTGCGGGTCGGCGTCGGCGATGCGCCGCGGGTCGAGCCCGCCCATCCGTTCGGCGATCTTGCGCGGGCCGGCGAAGGCGGTCTCCATGGGTACCTGCTGGTCCAGGAGCATGCCGACGAGGAGGGCGAAGGGGTCCGACTCGAGCAGCCGGTCGGCCGCCGGGTCCCCGGTGAGCCACAGGGCGGGTGTCATCGCTCCATGGTGCCAGCGTTGTCCGACGACCTCGCGGTGAGGTCCGGTCAGGCCCGTGCCGCGACGGTCAGGCCCGTGCCGCGACGGTCAGGCCCGTGGCGCGAAGGTCAGCACGGGCCGGCCGGTCTCCGGGTGCGTCATGACGAGGCAGCGCACGCGGTAGACCGGTTCGAGGACCTCCGGGCGCAGCACCTCGGCGACCGGGCCGGTCGCCACCACGCGCCCGGCGTCGAGCAGCACCAGGTGGTCGCAGGCGGCGGCGGCGAGGTTCAGGTCGTGCAGCGCGGCGAGCACCGTGACGCCCCGTGCGGTCAGCCCGCGCACGACGTCCAGGGTGTCGAGCTGGGCGTGCACGTCCAGGTGGTTGGTCGGCTCGTCGAGGAGCAGCAGGTCCGGGTCCTGTGCCAGGGCGCGGGCCAGGTGGACGCGTTGCCGCTCGCCGCCGGACAGCGTCCCGAGCAGTCGGTCGGCGAATTCCACGACCCCCGCCTCGGCGAGCGCCGCGTCGGCCACTGCCTCGTCGTGCGCGGTCAGCCCGCCCCACCGCGACCCGTGCGGCGTGCGTCCGAGCAGCACGGCGTCGCGGACGGTGAGCGGCACCTGCGAGGCGGAGTCCTGCTCGACCAGGGCGACCCGACGGGCGCGCTCGCGGCGCGGCAGTGCGAGGAGGTCGTCGCCGTCGAGCAGCGCGCGCCCGGCGTCGGGGCGCAGGACGCCTGCGATCAGCCGCAGCAGGGTCGACTTGCCTGCGCCGTTGGGGCCGAGCAGTCCGGTCAGCCCGCGACGCGGCGGGGTGCAGTCGACGCCGCCGAGGATGACGCGTCCCTCGACCGACCAGGCCAGGTGGTCGAGCCGGAGGCTCATGCCAGGCCCTCGCTCGCGCTGCGCCGCCGCCACAGGATCAGCGCGAACACCGGCGCGCCGAGGAACGCCGTGACGATCCCGACGGGCAGCTCGCGAGGCTCGAACAGCGTGCGTGCCGCGGCGTCCGCCCACACCAGGAAGCTCGCGCCGGCCAGCGCGGCGATCGGCAGCAGACGGCGGTGCGCCGCACCGACGACCAGCCGGACGGCGTGCGGCAGGATCAGGCCGACGAACCCGATCGACCCGCTGACTGCGACGAGCGCGCCGGTGAGCAGGGCCACCACAGTCAGCAGGGTCCAGCGGGTCCGCGGCACGTCGATGCCGAGGGTCGCGGCTGCGGTGTCCCCGAAGGCGAACGCGTCGAGCGTGCGCCCGGTCATGGTCAGCAGCGTGCCGAGAACGAGCACCGCACCGCCGGCGATCGCCACCGCCGTCCAGCCCGCACCGGCGAGCGAGCCCATCAGCCACGCGAGGATCTCGCGGTAGGAGTCGCCGGTCGCCGACCAGAAGATCACGAACGACGTCCCTGCGGCGCACAGCTGGGCGACGGCGAGGCCGGCCAGGACGGTGCGGGCGGGGGTGATCGTGCCGAGCGACCCGGCGAGGCCGAGCGCCGCGGCGAGGGCCAGCACGGCGCCGGCGAACGCGGCGACCGGGAGCAGGACCGTGACACCGAGCACGAGGACCGCGACCGCGCCGAGCGATGCGCCCGACGACAGGCCGAGCAGGTACGGGTCGGCCAACGGGTTCCGGGTCAGGCTCTGCATCACCGCGCCGGCCACGGCCAGGCCGGCCCCGACGGCCGCGGCGGTCAGCACGCGCGGCAGCCGGAGATCCCACACGATGCCGTCGAGCAGCAACCCGAGGGGCGGGGCGTCGGTGCGCCCCGTGAGGAGCCCATCGAGGTGGTGGCCGACCGACTGCCACACGTCCACCGCGGCGATCCCGGCCGGACCGACAGTGACCGCGAACGTCACCGACGCGACCAGGACGGCGGTCGCCACGACGAGCGCGGCCGACGTGGTCACGGGCCGCTGCGCGCGGCCGGTGCCGGCCTCCTCGGACGCGCGACCTGTCATCCGGTCACGTCGAGCGCTGCGAGCTGCTCGGCGAGGTCGAGCGCAGCGGGCACGTTCCGGACGCCTGCCTCGGACGCCGCGAACGGCACCACGAGGTAGCGCTCCGCGCGGACGGCAGTGAGGTTCGCTGTCGCCGGGTTCGTCGCGAGGAGCTCCTTCTTCTGCTCGGCCGTGTTCCACGCGGCGTCGACGAGCACGATCACGTCCGGGTCGTCCTGGGCGACCTGCTCCCAGCTGAAGGACGCCCAGGTGTCGGCGACACCTTCGGCGATGTTGGTCAGCCCGACGGCCGACATGATCATCTGCGGCGCCCCGATGCCGGCGCCGACGTACGGGACGTCCGTGCCGGAGGAGTACCACAGAGCCGTCCGACCGCTGTCGTCCGGGGCCAGCGCGTCGAGGGCGGCCTGCTGCTCGGCCACCAGCTCCGTCGCGGCCTCGGGTACGCCGAGCAGGGCTGCGACCTCACCGATCTCGTCGAAGACCTCGTCGAAGGTCAGGTGGTCCGGCTGGTAGGCCGGGTCCTTGCAGGCCGACGGGGCGACGTACGTCGCGACGCCGAGCCCGGCGAGGGTCGCACGGTCACCGGCGCCCTCGGCCGTGAGGTTCGACTCCCACCCGGCGTAGACCAGGTCCGGCTCGGCCTGCAGAACGACCTCCGCGGCCGGGACGCGGTCGGACAGCAGCGGGAGGTCCGCGGCCGCGTCGGCGTACTCCTCGGGCACGGGCCCGTCGGGGAAGCCGGTGCCGACGATGCGGTCACCCACGCCGAGGGCAAGGAGCATCTCGGTCGCGCTCGACTTGATGGTCACGACCCGCTGCGGCGCGGCGTCGACAGTCACCGGCACGCCGCAGTTGTCGATGGTGAGCGGGAACGCAGCGGGTTCGGGTGACGGCTCCGCCGCGGCCGTCGCCTGGTCCGCCGCACCGGTCGCGTCGTCCTGCGCCGGTGCGGCCACGGCGGTGCACCCGCTGAGCAGCAGGGCGAGACCGAGTCCCGGCACGGCGAGCCGAACGGGTCGACGGCGGACGGTGCGAGGGGGCTGACGGTGCTGGGACATGGGGACTCCGGAAGGCAGCGACGAGTGGGGTGCGGTGCGGTGCACGGCCGGCCCAGCTGCCGACCACGGATCGCGGCCCAGATCGAGGCCGGTCGACCGGGCCATCGTGGGCCCAGGATCCGTCCGCAAGCCTACGCGAGGACGCAGGGCCCCGGCGTCGGCCGGGTGCACCCGGTGGCGGGACGCGCCACCGGTCGGACGGCCCGTCTCAGCGGTGCATGCCCGGGGTGATCGGCGGCATCGGCGGCATCGGCGGGGACAACGGTACGGAGGGCAGCGGCGGCGTCGCACCACCGGCCGGCTGGGCATAGGGCGTGTCGTCCGCTGCGCCGACGCGGGCGAAGTGCGCCGACTGGTCGGTCGCGCCGGGCTCGCCCGCCGGGATCGGCTCGACGATCGCCGCCGTCCCGTACGCGCACACCTCGGTGAAGGCGCTGCCGATCGAGCCGTTGTCGAAGCGCATCGCGATGATCGCGTTGGCCCCCCGTGCCGCGGCGTCGGCCACCATCCGGTGCATGACCTCCTGGCGGCTCTGGTGGACGACCTGCGTGTACTCGGTGATCTCGCCGCCCGCCATGGCGCGGAACCCGGCGGTGAAGTTCGCCCCCATGTTCGCCGAGCGGACGGTCAGTCCCATCACCTCGCCGAGGATGGCTTCGACGCGGTATCCCGGAATGTCATTGGTGGTCACGACGATCATGCGCTGATGCTCGCACACGCATCGGCCACGGATGACGGGACGGCCCGTCGCCGGGCGACCACGCCCGGGTCAGAGGTTCAGACGCACCTGGTCGCGGCCCTGGGCCTTGGCCTCGTACAGCGCCCTGTCCGCCCGTCCGAGGAGCGCGTCGACCGAGCAGCCCGAGGCGCCCATCGTCAGGCCGATGCTGACGGTCAGGCCCGAGCCGGGGATCAGGTCCGCCCAGTCGAGCGCAGCGACCGCCGCGCGGATCCGCTCGCAGGTGTCGTGCGCCACGGTCGCGTCGGGTGCGTCGAGGAGCAGGCCGAACTCCTCGCCGCCGTACCGCGCTGCGAGGTCGCTCGACCGCACGGCCTCGCCCAGCAGCGAGCCCAGCCGGGTCAGCACGTGATCGCCCACCTGGTGCGACCAGTGGTCGTTGACGTGCTTGAAGTGGTCGATGTCGACGAGGGCGAAGGCGAACGGTCCGGGATGATCGCCGACCCACTGCGCCAGGGCGGTGTCGAGGGCACGGCGGTTCGGCAGCCCGGTCAGGGCGTCGTGCGTCGCCTCGTGCGTGAGCCGGGTGTTGTGCTGCTCGAGGGCGAGGGAGCGGCGCCGTTCGGCCGCGGCGATCCGCTCGGCGCGCTCGACCTCGAGCCGCGAGCTGAGCAGCACCGCACGGCGTTCCGCGACGGCCCGGCTCTGCTGGATCGTCAGGTCGTACACCTCGTGCAGGGTGCGCAGCGCCGCGATCGGGTCGCCGCACCCCTCGTGGGCCGCGACGAGGGTCCGCAGCAGCTCGAGCCGCTCGCCCGGTCGGGCGAGCTCCTCGCACAGGTCGAGCCCGTCGCACACCTCGAGCACGGCCTCGTCGTGCCGGCCGGTCCGCACGAGCCAGCCCGCCCGGACCCGGTGCAGTGTGAGCTGCTGGCGGGCCGTGGGGAACCTCGCGAGCATCGCGCGGGTGGCCTCCAGGACCGTCCCGGCGGCGTCGAGGTCGTTGGCGACGAGGTGCGCTCCGACGACGGCGAGACGGGCGTCGACCCCGGTCCGGCTCAGGCCTGCGGCATCGGACTCCTCGACCGCTTGCTGCGCGATGCCGAGCGCGTGCCGTGCCGCAGTCAGCGCACCTCTGGGGTTGGTCTCCGCGAGGTAGCCGCTCGTCGCCACGTAGGCCTTCGCCAGTCCGGTCAGGGCGATCGACGCATGGTCGGTGTCGCCCGCGGTAAGCCACAGGCGACGGGCGTCGGTGAGCACCCGAGCAGCCTGCGGGGCGAACTGCCTCATCCCGGTGTAGACGGTCCCCAGGTTGTTGAGGATCTCGGCGGTGCCGAGCACGTCGCCGGCCTCCTGGCGCAGGTCGAGCGCGCGAACCAGGAGGTCGACGGCATCCTCGATGTCGCCGACCTCATGGTGGACCAGGCCGCGGCAGGCGAGCGCGCGGGACTGCCAGACGAGCTCTCCGCGCTCGCGGGCGAGGTGCTCGGTGCGGCCTGCGGCCTCGAGGGCAGGGCCGTCCTCGCCGAGGAGGTGGTGCGCGAAGGCGGCGAAGTACGACAGGCGCATCTCGGCGTCCTCGTCGGCGAGGGCGCGCGCGAGGGTGATCGCCTCGACCGAGCGTCGCACGCACGCGCGCGCGTCGGAGTCCCGGAGGAACTCCATCTCTTCGACGAGTGCATCCCAGTCGGGCGCGACGGTGCTCACGGCAGGCAGGGTGTGCTCGACGACTGCGGACACCCAGATCCACCTCCCTGCCGCGGTGCGCCCACGGCGGCGCGTCAGCACCGTCGCTCTGCCCATCGGCTCCCGAGCGACGGAGATGAGCCGCGGCGGTCGCGCCGATGCTCGCACACGCACCGGCCTAGGGTGGTGGGATCGCCCACCGCGACCGTGGGCACGACGAGAAGGGTGTCCCGATGCCCTCGGAACCGAACGCGCAGGATCTCCTGGCCCTCCGGCTGGACCGTGCCCACGTCTTCCACTCCTGGTCCGCGCAGGGCTCGCTCGCCCCCCTCGTCCTGGCCGGCGGTCTCGGCAGCGAGGTGTGGGACGACGCGGGGCGCCGGTACCTGGACTTCTCCAGCCAGCTGGTCAACGTCAACATCGGGCACCAGCACCCGCGGGTCGTCGAGGCGATCCGCGCTCAGGCCGAGGCGATGACGACTGTCGCGCCAGGCCACGCCCACCTGGTCCGCGGTCAGGCCGCCCGGGCGATCGCGGCGCTCGCGCCGGACGGGATGCGCAAGGTCTTCTTCACCAACGGCGGGGCCGACGCCAACGAGAACGCGATGCGGATGGCGCGGCTGCACACCGGCCGGGACAAGGTCCTGTCCACCTACCGGTCGTACCACGGCAACACCGGCGCGGCGATCGTCGCGACGGGGGACTGGCGGCGGGTGCCCAACGAGTTCGCCCGCGGCCACGTGCACTTCTTCGGGCCCTACCTGTACCGCACCGAGTTCTGGGCGACCTCGCCCGAGCAGGAGACCGAGCGTGCGCTCTACCACCTGCACCGGGTGATCGAGGCGGAGGGGCCGGCGTCGATCGCTGCGATCCTGCTCGAGACGGTCGTCGGCACCGGCGGCGTCCTCGTCCCGCCACCCGGCTACCTGCCCGGCGTCCGGGCGCTGGCCGACCGGTACGGGATCGTGCTGATCCTGGACGAGGTGATGGCCGGCTTCGGCCGGACGGGCTCCTGGTTCGCGTTCGACCAGTTCGACGTCGTGCCGGACCTGGTCACGTTCGCCAAGGGGGTCAACTCGGGCTACGTGCCGACCGGCGGCGTGCTGATCTCGGACGAGATCGCCGCGACGTTCGACGAGCGGGTGTTCCCGGGCGGGCTGACCTACTCCGGGCACCCGTTGGCGATGGCGTCGATCGTCGCGACGCTGGACGCGATGGACAGCGAGGGCATCGTCGAGAACGCGGCCCGGATCGGTGCGACGGTGCTCGGTCCCGGACTCGCCGAGCTGGCCGAGCGGCACCCGGTCGTGGGGGAGGTCCGTGGTCTCGGCGTGTTCTGGGCGCTCGAGCTCGTCGCCGACGCCACGACCCGTGAGCCGGTCTCCGCGGCGGTGATGGGTCGTCTGAAGTCCGACCTGCTCGGCCGTGGCCTCCTGCCGTTCCTCGCGGACAACCGGATCCACGTGGTCCCGCCGTGCGTCGTGACCCAGGACGAGGTCCAGCGGGCCCTGCACATCTACGACGAGGCACTGACGACGCTCGACAAGGAGATCTCGACGTGACAGGACCGCTGCGCGCCGTCGTGACCGGTGCATCCTCGGGTATCGGTGCGGCGACCGTGCGACTGCTGCGCGCTCGGGGCTGGGACGTCGTCGCGGTCGCCCGCCGGGCCGACCGTCTGGCACGGCTCGCGGCCGAGACCGGCGCCGTGCCGCTGGTCGCGGACGTGACGTCCGGCGACGACGTCGCCCTCCTCGCGCACGAGGTCACGGCCGGCGGTCCCGTGCACGCCCTGGTCAACAACGCCGGTGGTGCCGTCGGCGCCGACCCGGTCGCCTCGGGCAGCGTGGCGCGCTGGCGGTCCATGTTCGAGGTCAACGTCCTGGGCACGTTGCGCGTCACCCAGGCCCTGCTGCCGGCGCTGACGGCCTCGGGTCGAGGTGACATCGTCGTGCTCACCTCGACCGCGGCGCACGGCACCTATCCCGGCGGCGGCGGGTACGTCGCCGCCAAGCACGCCGAGCGGACGATCGCGAGCACGCTGCGGCTCGAGCTCGTCGGGCAGCCGGTCCGGGTGATCGAGATCGCCCCCGGCATGGTGCGCACCGAGGAGTTCTCGGTGCGGCGGTTCGACGGCGACCAGGCGAAGGCGGACGCCGTGTATGCCGGGGTCGCCGAGCCGCTGGTCGCCGAGGACGTCGCCGATGCGATCGTCTGGTGCCTGACCCGACCGCACCATGTGAACATCGACTCGATGGTCATCCGGCCACGCGCCCAGGTGTCGAACACCCAGGTGGCCCGCGGCTGACGGCCGACCCGGGCGAAGCCCTCCCAGCCGGTCGGGTGGTGCTCCTTCCGTCAGGTGCTGCTCGGTCCGTCAGGCCTCGGCCGGCGAGCGCAGCACCGGTGTGCGACGACGCCCGCTCACGGCCGCGGCCAGGATCGCCTCGATCGCGAAGGCCGTGTGCCGGGCGAGGTCGACGTTGTCACGGTCGAGCAGCCACTGGACCTGAAGGCCGTCCATCACGGCGAGCACGGAGGCGGCCGCGGCGTCGAGGTCGCCGCTGCTGGGCGGGTCGGCGGGGTCGCACACCTCGGTCAGGGCGGTCCTGACCTGGTCGCGCAGCACGGTGTACCGCATCCGGAACCAGGCCTGGCCGGGGTGGTTCTCGGTCACTGCCTCGGCTGAGAGAACGGCGTAGGTCGCCACGATCCCCGGGCGCTCGGCGTTGAGGCGGGCCGTCTTGACCAGGTGCTCGAAGAGCCCGAGCCCGCCGGGCACCTGCTGGCCCTCGAGGTGCTCGACGTCGGTGCGGTCGCGGTACTCGAGGACCTCGAGCAGCAGCTGGTCCTTGCTGCCGAAGTGGTGCAGGACGCCGGCGTGCGTGATGCCCACCTGGTCGGCGACCTCGGTGAGCGAGCCGTTGTAGTAGCCCTTGGCCCCGAACGTGGTCATCGCCGCCTGCAGGATCGCCTCGCGGCGGGCCGCGGTCTCGGCGCGCGGCTTGCGGCTTCGGCGGTGGGTGGGCGGCTCCGGGCTCGGTCGGACGTCGGCTGTGCCCTCGCGGTGCGTCGTCACATCCGTAACCATACTGTGATCTTAGACCTTACTGACCTGTAAGTAACGTTGTGCTTCACTGGTGGCTTCCGCACCGGAGCGCAAGGAGAAGCCACAGTGACGTCGCTCAGCCTGGGGACCCACCCGCCGGACCAGACGGGTGCCACCGAGGCCGACCTGGTCCGCCGCGTCGCGCGGCTCGACCTGCCGGCCAAGGTCCGGCTGCTGACCGGTGCCACGTCGTGGCGGCTGCACCCGCTCCCGGAGATCGGTCTCCGGTCGCTCGTCGTGTCGGACGGTCCGGCCGGCGTCCGCGGCACCGGTGAGATCGAGGGGGAGACCTCGGCATCGTTCCCGGCCCCGAGCGCGCTCGCCGCGACCTGGGACGTCGACCTGGCAGCCCGGGCCGGCCGGCTGTTCGCTGCCGAGGCGCGTCGGCACGGCGTCGACGTCGTGCTCGCGCCGGTCGTCAACCTGCAGCGCACACCTGTCGGCGGTCGGCACTTCGAGTGCTTCGCCGAGGACCCGCTGCTCACGGCGCAGATCGCCGGCAGCCTCGTCGAGCACATGCAGGCCTGCGGCGTGGCGGCCTGCGTCAAGCACTTCGTGGCCAACGACTCCGAGACCGCGCGGACGAGCTACCTCGCCAGGATGAGCGAGCGCACCCTGCGTGAGGTCTACCTCGCCCCGTTCGAGCACCTCGTCGATCGCGGCGCCTGGACCGTCATGGCCGCCTACAACGGGCTCGACGACGGCCAGGAGGCCGCCACGGCGACCGAGCACCACGGCCTGCTCCGGGGGATCCTCAAGTCCGAGTGGGGCTTCGACGGAGTCGTGATGAGCGACTGGCTCGCGACCCGCTCCGCAGCCGCCGCTGCGAACGCCGGCCTCGACCTCGTGATGCCGGGGCCCGGCGGACCGTGGGTCGACGGCCTGCTCGACGCCGTCCTGGCCGGCGAGGTCAGCGAGGCGACCGTCGACGACAAGGTGCTGCGGATCCTGCGGCTCGCCGGCCGGGTCGACGCGCTGGACGGCCTGCCGACCGGACCGGCCGCGGAGGCGCTCGCCGGTGACCGTGCCCTGCTGCGCGAGCTCGCCGCGCGATCGACCGTCGTGCTGCGGGACGAGGGTTGCCAGCTCCCGCTCGAGCTGCCCGCCACCGCCCGGGTCGCCCTGATCGGCCCGAACGCCGTCGACGCCTTCATCCAGGGCGGCGGCAGCGCGAGCGTGCGGCCGTGGCACGTCGTGACCCCGCACGAGGGGCTCCGGGCGGCCCTGCCGGATGCGGACGTCGTCGTCCTGCGCGGTGGGGACGCCCGACGGCACGCACCCGACCTGGACGTGACCGCGCGCGCCGTCGACCCGGTGTCGGGTGCGGCCGGGCTGCGGATCGACCTGCTCGACGCCGCCGGGGCGGTGCTGCGTACCGAACGGCACACCGGGCCGTGGTCCGGCTGGCTCCGCGACGCGGGGCCGCTGACCGCCGCCGTCCGCATCCGCACGACAGTGGCGCTCGCCGGGCGCGGCGCGCACTGGGTCGGCGTCGGCACCGTCGGGCGCTGCACGGTGCGGGTCGACGGTCGGCTGGTCGCCCACGACGAGGTCGTCGTCGGTTCCGAGGTCGTCCTCGACTCGAGCGTCAACAGCCCGGACGACCGCGGGCTGCTCATCGAGGTCGACGAGCCGCGCTCGGTCCTGCTCGAGGCGACGGTGCAGAACGTCGTCACCGACGGCTACGGCAGCTTCGCCCGCGCCGCCCTGCGTCACCGGCCGCCGGGGCCGTCGATCAGCCAGGAGATCGACGAGGCCGTCGCGGCCGCCGTGGGCGCTGACGCCGTCGTGGTGGTCGTCGGCACCAACGACGAGGTCGAGTCGGAGGGCTGGGACCGGACCTCGCTGCGACTGCCGGGCCGGCAGGACGAGCTCGTCGAGCGGCTCCTCGACGTCGCACCGGACGCCGTCGTCGTGGTCAACGCCGGGGCGCCGCTCGTGCTCCCGTGGTTCGAGCGCGCCCGGACCGTCATCTGGACCTGGTTCCCGGGCCAGGAGGGTGGGCACGCGCTCGCCGACGTCTTGCTCGGCGTCACGGAGCCCGCCGGCCGGCTGCCCTGGACCTTGCCGGCCACCGAGGCCGACGTCCCGGTCCCCGGCGCCGTTCCGGGGATCGACGACCGGGTCGACTACCACGAGGGCCTGCACGTCGGATACCGGTCCTGGGACCTCCTGGGCCGGACCCCGGCTGCGCCGTTCGGGCACGGCCTGGGCTGGACGACGTGGGAGTACGACGCACTGACCTGCTGGGACACCGCCGACGGCGGACTCGGGCTCGAGGTCGAGCTGCGCAACACCGGGCCCCGGGCGGGTCACGAGGTGGTCCAGGCCTACCTCGAGGGCCCGGCGGACGGCCCGGAGCGTCCGGTCCGCTGGCTCGCCGGCTTCGCCGTCGCCCGCGCCGAGCCCGGCGACCCGGCCACCGCCCGGATCGACGTCCCGGTGCGTGCCCTGCAGGTCTGGGACGTCGCGGCGCACGGCTGGACGCTCCCGGCCGGCCCCTATCGCCTGCGCGTGGGCCGCTCGGTCCGCGATCTGCGACTCGAACAGGAGGTCAACCGCTGACCTGACGGAGCTCGACCCCGCATCACCATCCATCAGTGCAAGGAGGCACACAGTGAGAAGGACAAGGATCGCAGGGATCGCCGCGGGTATCGCCGCCGTGGCGCTGCTCGCCGCCGGGTGCGGCTCGGCCGACGACGGCGAGCAGGGCCCCGACGCCGGGGGTGACGTGCTCACCATCGGCATGCCGAACGGCACCCAGACCGAGAACCACTCCCCGTTCACGGCCGTCGCCGGTTCGTCCGGCAACTCCCTGGGCTACACGTGGGCGATGTACGAGCCCCTGGTGCAGATCAACCTCATCCGCCCCTCGGACGAGCCCGAGCCGTGGCTCGCGGAGTCCTATGCCTGGAACGACGACTTCACCGAGGTCACCTTCACCGCCCGTGAAGGCGTGACCTGGTCCGACGGCGAGCCCTTCACCGCCGAGGACATCGCGTTCACGTTCTCGCTGCTCAAGGACTTCCCGGCGCTGAACAACAACGCCCTGCCGTTCGGTGACATCAGCGTCGACGGCAACACGGCCACGATCGGCTTCACGGCCGGTCAGTACGTGAACTACCTCAAGCCGCTGCAGCAGATCATCGTGCCGCAGCACATCTGGAAGGACATCGCCGACCCGACGACGGACGTCAACGCCGACCCGATCGGCACCGGTCCGTACGTGCTGGACACCTGGACCCCGCAGGCCGCCACCCTGGTGCCGAACCCGGACTACTGGGGCGGCGAGCCGAAGGTGGCCGAGCTGCGCTACTCGTCCTTCAACGACAACAACGCGCTCACCACCGCCCTGTCCACAGGTGAGGTGCAGTGGGGCTGGACGTTCATCGCCGACTACGAGAACGTCTACATCGCCAACGACCCCGAGAACTTCCACCAGTGGGCACCGGCCGGCCTGGGCATCGACACCCTCTTCCTCAACAACGAGACCAAGCCGTTCAACAACAAGGCCTTCCGTCAGGCGCTCAACATGGTCGTCGACCGCCAGCAGATCAGTGAGGTCGCGACCTCGGGCGTCTTCCCGCCGCTCGACAACATCACCGGCCTTCCGCAGCCGGCCGGCGCCGAGTTCCTCGCCTCGGAGTTCGACGGCAAGGGCTTCGACGTCGACGTCGACGGCGCACGCGCGCTGCTCGAGGACGCCGGCTACACCTGGGACGGCAGCGATGCGCTGATCGACCCCGACGGTGAGGCCGTCACGTTCACCCTGACCAACCCGGCCGGGTGGAACGACTACCTGACATCGCTGCAGCTCGTCGCCGACGCGGCCGCCGAGCTCGGGGCGGCGGCGGACGTCCAGCCGGCGAACGTCGACGCATGGTTCGGTCAGATCATCCCGAACGGCGACTTCCAGGCCTCGCTGCACTGGACCGACACCGGGGCCACCCCGTGGGACATCTACTCGGACATCATGGACGGCGCCAAGTACGGCCCGCTCGGCGAGTCGGTGACCTGGAACTTCGGTCGCTACAACAACGACGAGGCCACCGAGGCACTGGCCACGTTCGCCTCGACCACCGATGCGGACGAGCGGCAGGCCGCGATCGAGACCGTTCAGCGGATCTTCGTCGAGGACGTCCCGGCGCTGGCGATGGTGACGCGTCCGTACGCGGCGCAGTACTCCACCCAGAGCTACGTCGGCTGGCCCTCCGAGGAGGACCCGTACAACCAGCCGCAGCCGACCGGACCGCAGGCTTCTCAGATCCTGATGCACCTGGAGTCTGCGGGCTGAGCGGGCCCGACGCTCCGATGAGCGCATGACCCGCAGGTGCGGTGGGCGCCCCCCGCCGCCGACCGCACCTGCGGCCGCCCGCCACCGACGCCCCGACGACGAGGTGCCCCATGCGAACCCGACCGAACGAACCGATCCCGCCGGGCGCAGCCCTGCGCACCCCGCCGGCTGCCGACGAGCAACCGGTCCTGGTCGCCCGGGCGATCCGCAAGCACTTCCCGGTGCGCGGCCTGCGCTCGCGTGCCGTGGTGCACGCGGTCGACGACGTCGACCTCGAGCTGCGCCGCGGGCAGGTCGTCGCGCTGGTCGGGGAGTCCGGGTCGGGGAAGTCGACCATCGCCCGGCTGCTCGCCCAGCTGATGCCCGTCACGAGCGGCCAGATCCTGCTGCACGGCACCGACGCCACGGCGCACAACCGGCGGGCGTTCCGGCGGTACGTGCACCAGGTCCAGATGATCTTCCAGGACCCGTTCGGTTCGCTGAACCCGGTGCACACCGTCCGGTACATCCTGACCCGCAGCCTGCGGATCCATCGCGGTCGGCTGCGCGGGACCGAGCTGGAGGGCGCCCTGGTCGAGCTGCTCGAGCGCGTCCAGCTGACGCCGGCCGAGCGGTACGTCGACAAGTTCCCGCACGAGCTGTCCGGCGGTCAGCGGCAACGCGTCGCCATCGCCAGGGCCCTTGCCGCCGACCCCGAGGTGCTGCTCGCCGACGAGCCGATCTCGATGCTCGACGTCTCGATCCGCCTCGGCATCCTCAACCTGCTGCGCGACCTCCGGGACCGCCTGCACATCGCGATCCTCTACATCACCCACGACATCGCCTCGGCACGGTACTTCGCGGACCGGACAGTGGTCCTGTACGCCGGGCGCGTGGTCGAGTCCGGGGACAGCGAGTCGGTGACCCAGGACCCCCGGCACCCCTACACCCAGCTGCTGGTCCGCTCGGCGCCCGACCCCGACGACCTCGACGCCCGTGCCCGCGGCGCCCGTGGCGAGGCGCCGAGCCTGGTCACCCCACCGCCCGGCTGCCGCTTCAACCCCCGGTGCCCGTTCGCTGTGGACCTGTGCACCGCCGAGGTGCCCCCGCTGGTCGAGGTCGGTCCTGGTCGGCTGGCCGCGTGCTGGGGCTACTCCGAACGGCTCGACCGCCCGGTCCTGGGCTCGGTTCTCGATGCCTACTGCGCCCGCCCGGCGATCGACGTGACAGTCCTGGCCGCCGTCGGCCACGAGCCTGCGAAGGAGGACCGGCGATGAGGTTCTTCGTCCGTCGCGCCGTCTTCTACCTGATCACCGCCTGGGCGGCGATCACCCTCAACTTCTTCATCCCGCGCTTCATGCCGGGCGACCCGGTCACGGCCCTGCTCAACCGCTTCCAGGGCCGGCTCGACTCGAACGCCCGGCATGCCCTGGAGGTGCTCTTCGGGGTCGACTCGACGCAGTCGACCTGGGACCAGTACCTGGCCTACTGGCGGCTTCTGCTCTCCGGTGACCTCGGGGTGTCGTTCACCTTCTTCCCGACGCCGGTCATCGAGATCGTCCAGCAGTCGCTGCCCTGGACCATCGGGCTCGTCGGCATCGCGACAGTCATCAGCTTCCTCATCGGGACGCTCATCGGCACGTTCATCGGGTGGCGTCGCGGCACGTGGGCCGACGGCCTGCTGCCGGTCTCGACGTTCTTCTCGGCCGTGCCGTACTTCTGGCTAGGGCTGATCGCGATCGCACTGCTCTCCGTCGCGCTCGGCTGGTTCCCCAGCAGCGGCAACTACGACCGGTCGATGGTGCCGAACCTGAGCTGGGAGTTCGCCGGCTCGGTGATCGAGCACGGCGCGCTCCCGGCCCTGACGGTCGTCCTGTCCTCGGTCTCCGGCTGGATCCTCGGCATGCGCAACATGATGGTCACCGTCTCGTCGGAGGACTACGTCACGGTCGCCCAGGCCAAGGGGCTGCCGGAGCGCTCGGTGGTCTTCGGCTACGCCGCGCGGAACGCGATCCTGCCCCAGATGTCGAGCTTCGCCCTGTCCCTCGGCTTCATCGTCGGCGGCACCCTGATCATGGAGATGGTCTTCTCCTACCAGGGCATCGGCTACGTGCTCTACCAGGCTGTCTCGACGCACGACTACCCGCTCATGCAGGGGTGCTTCCTGGTCATCACCCTGTCCGTGCTCGTCGCGAACGTGTTCGCGGACGTCGTCTACGCCGCGCTCGACCCGCGGACCCGTCAGGAAGGCTGAGACATGGCCGTCGACACCACGATCCTGTCCGGCACGCCCGACGTCGCCCCCGGGCCCGGCGCCCGGACGCGCAAGCCGCAGAAGCTGCTCTTCCTGCGCAACGCCAAGGCGCTGACCGGGATCGCGATCCTCGGGTTCTTCACGTTGCTGGCCTTCCTCGGGCCGTGGCTCGCGCCCTACGACCCCTCCATGATCAGCGCCGACGTGCTGCAGGGGCCGTCCCTCCGGCACCTGTTCGGCACGACCCACCTCGGCGAGGACATCCTGTCCCAGATCCTGGTCGGCACCAGGGGAGTGATGATCGTCGGCTTCACCGCCGGGATCGCAGCGACGGTCGTCGGCGTCCTGATCGGTGTGACCGCAGGGTTCGTCGGGGGAGTCGGCGACGAGACGCTCTCGGCCCTGTCCAACGTGTTCCTCGTCATCCCGCAGCTGCCGCTGATCATCATCATCGCGGGCCAGCTGCCGTCGGCCGGCGGGCTGACCGTCGCGCTGGTCATCGCGGCGACCGGGTGGGCCTGGGGGGCCCGGGTGCTGCGCGCCCAGACCCTCTCGCTGCGCAGACGCGACTTCATCGAGGCCGCCCGAGCGAACGGCGAGCGGACCTGGCGGATCATCACGGCCGAGATCCTGCCGAACCTGACTGCGATCATCGCCGCGGGCTTCGTCGGCACGGTCAACTTCGCCGTGCTCTCCCAGATCACGCTGGCCTTCATCGGCATCACGTCGGTCAGCGACTGGAACTGGGGCACGATCCTCTTCTGGGCGCAGAACAACCTGGCCCTGCAGCGGGGTGCGTGGTGGTGGTTCGTGCCGGCCGGGCTGTGCATCGCGCTGCTCGGGATGGGACTGACCCTGATCAACTTCGGGATCGACGAGTTCGTCAACCCGCGTCTGCGCAGCACGGGGCTGCACGCACGTGCCTTGCGTCGCCGCGGCATCCGGCCGCGCATCGGCTTCACGCCGGTCGTCCATGAGGCCACGGAGGACCGGTCATGACCGCCCTGACGTCGCAGCGGTTGCCGCTGCCTGCGGCGAGCCCGCAGCCCGCGCTCGAGATCCGCAACCTGTCGGTCGACTACGGCTACGACGACACGCCGACGCACGTGCTGCGTCAGGTCTCGCTGACCCTGCACCGTGGCGAGCTGCTCGGCCTGGCCGGGGAGTCCGGGTGCGGCAAGTCGACGCTGGCCTATGCAGCGACCCGGCTGCTGCCGCCACCCGGTCTGATCACCGGCGGCGAGGTGATCTTCCACGACCGCGACGGGTCGAGCACCGACGTGCTCTCGATGTCCGACGCCGCGCTGCGCGCCGCACGCTGGCAGGACATGGCGATCGTGTTCCAGGGTGCGATGAACAGCCTCAACCCGGTGTTCCGGGTCGGCCGCCAGATCGCCGACGGCATCCGGGCGCACCGTCCGGGTGTGTCGCAACGCGAGGCGCTGGAGCGCTCGGCCGATCTGCTCGAGATGGTCGGCATCTCCGCGGACCGGCTGCGCTCGTACCCTCATCAGCTGTCCGGGGGCATGCGCCAGCGGGTCATGATCGCGATGGCGCTCGCCCTCGACCCGCAGGTGCTGATCATGGACGAGCCGACGACCGCGCTCGACGTCGTCATGCAGCGCCAGATCATCGAGCAGATCGCCGAGCTCCGCGACCGCCTCGGGTTCTCCGTCATCTTCATCACGCACGACGTGTCGCTGCTGATCGAGATCGCCGACCGGATCGCGATCATGTACGCCGGTGAGATCGTCGAGGACGCGCCCGCCCAGGACATCTACCGGCGTCCGAGGCACCCCTACGCGCGCGACCTGCTGCACTCCTTCCCGCCGCTGCGCGGCCCGCGCCGTGAGCTCGGCGGGATCCCCGGCTCGCCGCCCGACCTGATGGCGCGGCCGCCCGGCTGCCCGTTCGCGCCGCGCTGCAGCGCCGTGGCCGACGTGTGCACCGTCGAGCACCCGACCATCGGCCCGACGGCGTTCGCAGGCCTCGAGCCCCGGCGTTCCGTCGCGTGCCTGCGGCACGGCCCCCTCGGAGGTCTGCCGAGTGACCTGACGGTGCTCCCGGACTGATCTGCGCGCCGCCCCGGCGCGGGCGCCTGACCGCTCAGACCGGGCAGTACCGGACGCGGACCGTGACCTGCGCCGCGGCCGACGCACCGGCCGCATCGACGGCGGTCACCGTCACCGCGACGTCGGTGTAGGTCGAGGTCGGCACGTCGGCATTGGTGAACCCGCCGAAGGTCCCGCTCCACGTCCAGGCGACCGAGGACATCGGGACGGTGGTGCCCGACCAGCTCATCGTGACGCCCGCGACCCCCGCGTCGTCCGTGGCGTCGGCGCTCACCTGCGTGCTGGTCGGCCCACAGGTCCCCGCACTGTCGGAGGTCCAGATCTCGGCGTCGGCCGCGGCGACCTGGACCAGGTGCGGCGCGGCGTTGGTCGGCGGCCCCGGTGTGGTCGGGCTGGGGTCCGGTACGGGGTCGGTCGTCGGGGCCGGTGCCGGGGCCGGCTCAGGGGCGTCGCCGTCGGCCCGACGGTCGGCGCGGCGGTGATCCCGGCGGCCGCTCCGGTCTCGGCGACCACCGGGCGGCAGCCGTCGCGGGCCCGGCCGGCGGAGTCGTCCCGGTAGTCCGCGACGAGCGACCCGAAGGCATCGGCGCCGGGGCACGCGTCGGCGGTGGCGGAGGTGCGCGGGGCGTCGTCGGCCGTGACGGCCACGTTGTTGCCGTCGACGACGCCGAGGCCCGGCCGGTCGAGCACACCGGAGAACACCAGTCCCGCGCCGATGACGATCATCGCCGCCGCGGCGCCGGCGATCCACCGGACCCGCACGCCTGGGCCACCGAGCCGTCCGCTCACCGGCTCCGACGCGACCCACCCGCCTGCCGTGCGTCCGCCGGGCGGGTCGGCCCCGGCAGCGGACCGACGGGCGGTGGGGACGCCGGGTGCGGTGCCGACGGCCCCTGGGCCGCCGCTGCGACTGCCGGGACTGCCGGGACTGCCGGGACTGCCGGGACTGCCGTGACCGGGCAGGTGCGGATCGTTCACCAGGCGCGCACGGACCAGCTCGGCGACCCCCGTCGGGTCGCCGGGCTGCGCCGCATCGTGCAGCGCGCGGCGCACGATCGCGTCCAGGGAGGTGCGCTCGGGCTCAGGCACCGGGCTCCTCCTCGACGGTCGCGCCGAGGGCGACGGCGAGCGCGACGCGTGCCCGGTAGAGCTGGGTCGTGACGGTCGCCTCGGTGACACCGAGGCCCGCCGCGATGTCCGCGACCGAGGCGTCGCGGTACTAGTGCATCACGCACACCTGGCGCTGCCCGAGCGGGAGGCGTCCGATCGCGTCGCGCACCGCCACCTGCTGAGCGAGTCGGTCGGCCGCGTCGTCGTCCTGGATCTCGTCGTCCTGGATCGCGGTGGACTCGATGCCGGTGGACTCGATCTCGGTGGACGCAGTGCCGGTGGATGCCGTGCCGGTGGATGCCGTGCCGGTCGACGCCGGCCCGGTGGCTCCGCCGACCCGGTCGAGCGGGCGTTGCTCGAGACCCGTCCGGCGGTAGTGCGACCGGGCGGCGTTGGAGGCGACGACGGTGACCCAGGCACTGGCGGAGCGGAGCGGCTCGGCCGGCGGCCGGGACACCAGGGCCACGAGGGCGTCCTGGACGGCCTCCTCGGCCCGGCTCCGGTCGCCCGAGATGAGACGGACCGCTGCGACGACGTCGGCGTAGTCGCGCGCCATGGACCGGTCGAGGTCCACCGGCGGCGGCGCCGGAGCGGGTGCGGCTGTCGCGCCCGATCCTCGCGCGGCGGAGGGCCGGCGGTCGAGGATCGCACGCGACAGCCCGTCCGCAGCGTCCGGACCCGTGCCGGCGCGCGCTGCGTCGCCCGCCATGCGTCACCTCCTGCCGCTGGACGGATGCCTGATATGTCCGTATCCAACCAGTACCGGGATGGTCCCGTCTGCCCGTCGAGCCGGATCGGGGACTGACGGGCTCGAGCGGGACGCTCCGACGCGCGCCGACGCCAGCCTCGTCCTAGCCTTTCCGAATGATCGGGCAGCGAGCCCCGCGCCGACCCTTGCGGCGGTCCGGTGGTTGACCACGGGCCGATCCACGTCCCGCGGTGGCGCCGGATGGGACGTGCGGTCGGCTTCGCACTCGGCTTCGGTCTCCCGGTGGCTGCTCTGGCCTTCCTGATCCGCGCCCAGGTCTCGCCCGTCGTCCACGTCGACGAGCTGGCGATCGCGGCAGCCACCGACGTCACGCGGGCGAACCCCGCGCTGCGCAGTGTGCTGCTGATCTGGCAGGCTGCGTTCGAAGCGCGGTGGGTCAACCTCGTCGTGACGGGGGCGTGCGTGTGGGTCTGGCGCCGGCACGGCCTGGCCTCGCGCGCCCTGTGGGCGTTCATCACGTTGATGGTCTCGTGGAACCTCGGGCTGCTGGTCAAGCTCCTCGTGCGACGGGCACGTCCGGTCGTCGAGGACGCGGTCGCCCACGCCCCCGGCTACAGCTTCCCGTCCGGGCACGCGACCAACACCGCGTCCGCCGGCCTCATCTTCGTCCTGCTCGTCTGGCCGCTGCTCGGCCCGCGCGGTCGGATCGCGGTCCCGGGGGCTGTGGCCGCGGCGGTGGTCGTGACCGGACTGGACCGCGTGTACCTCGGCGCCCACTACCCGTCCGACGTCGTTGCGGGTGTCGCCCTGGGCTGCGCGATGGCGGGGGCCTCCTACCTCGGTTTCGTCGGCCGGCGCCCGTCCACCACCGTCCACGACCTTGAGGGGAACTGATGGCCTTCCTGCACCGCTTCGGGCTCGACCCGTCCCAGCCGACGTTCGCCCAAGCCTGGAACGACCTCGTGCGCCGCACCCTGATCCCCGCACTCGGCCTCTGGCTCGCGATCGTGTCGATCGGGTTGCTGATCGTCGGACCGCTCGACGGGTTGCCGGGCGAGGTCGCGGTGAACGAGGCGTTGGCCGCCTCGCGGACACCGGCTCTCGACGCGTTCACCGCCGCGTGGTCCGCCATCGGCGGGACGCTGCTCATCATCGCGGTGTGCGCCGTCGTGATGGCGGTGGTCTGGTGGCGCACGCGCCAGTGGTGGCTCGCGGTCGTCCCGGCCATCGCGATCTCGGTGCAGTCGGCGGTCTTCGTGACCTCGGCGGCGGCCGTCGGCCGTGGCCGGCCGGGGGTGGAGCCGCTCGACGTCTCCCCGCCGACGTCGGGCTTCCCCAGCGGCCACGTCGGGGCGTCGACGGCGTTCTACGTGACCCTGGCCCTGCTGTGCCAGCGGATCAGCCATCCCGTGCTGCGCTGGGCGGCCACCGCGGCGTGTCTGGCGGTCCCGCTCCTGGTGGCGTACTCCCGGCTCTACCGGGGCATGCACCACCCGTCGGACGTGCTCGTCGGGATGGCCACCGGTCTGGTCTGCGCGTGGCTGGCCTGGCGCTACCTCCGACGAGACGCCGGTCAGACCCGGGCGTAGCGCGCGCGCGCGAACGAGTACAGGCCGTAGGCGGCGAAGCCGATGGCGACGAGCGTCAGCAGGACCTTGCCCAGCGGCGCCTCCAGGACCGACCGGAGCGCACCGTCGAGGTCCTTGGCGCGTTCCGACTCGCCCGTCGCCCCCGCACCGACGAGGAAGGCGCCGACCAGGGCCAGCGCCACCCCCTTGGCGACGTAGCCGATGCGTCCCGTAGTCACCGTCCAGGTCCCGGGGTGCTCACGGAGGTCGGCCAGGAAGCTCGCGCGCCACCCCTTGACGACGTGGTAGACCGCGATCCCGAGAACGGTCAGGCCGACAGCCGCGAGCAGAGCCCTGCCGTATGGCTTGGCCATCAGCGACGCGGTCATCCCGGACGTGTCCGAGCTGCCACCCGAACCCTGGACGACCGACGCGGCCGTCCAGGCGAGCGCGACGTACACCGCGGCCTTGCCTGCGGACTTGAGCCAGGTACCGAGGTCGCGCCGGGCGATGGCCTCGATGACCTGCCAGACGGCGAGCAGCGCGAAACCGGCCGCTGTCGCCCACAGCAGGATCGAGCCGACGGCGCTCCCCGCGAGGGTGCCGAGCGCGCCGGACTGGTCCGCCTCGCCGCCGTACGAGGTCCAGGCCATCTGGACGGTGACCCACGCCAGCAGGAGATGGAGCAGGCCGCCGGCGGCGTAGCCGAGGCGCGCACCATGCTCGACGACGGGAGTGTTGCCGGCCGCTGCGGCCGCTGCGCGAACGGTGCTCATGGGCAACACCCTGGCACCTCGGCCCTGATTCCGCCCGCGATGGCAGGGCTGTGGCGACCGGGTCGTCCAGGGCCATGCGGGCGTGGCCGTGTGGCGGCGCCGACCTCGGTGAGCCGGCCGCCGGGCGGGCCGGGTAGCATCAGCGGCACAGGCGTCGACCCGGCCATCACCGGCGAGCCTCCGGAAGAACCGGGCGCGGTCCCCGCACGGGACGGCGTCCGCAGTAGAACCGGACGGGTGGGCCCGTCACAGCCTCGACGAGCGGTCCCGCCCTGTCGTCCCCGGTCTCCGGGGCCGACGAGTCGGGGCAAGCGAGGTGGCACCGCGGTGGGCACGGCGTCCGATGACGCCGGACCGTCGTCCTCGCACGATGTGGCAGCACGACGACCAGCCAGCACCGTGACGTACAGGAGCACCTCGATGGCCTACCCGATGCACCGGCCCGCGCGCGACGACGGCCCCGCCGTCCCCGCCTCACCCCACCTGCCGGCGATGGAGCGGGACGTGCTGTCCTACTGGCACGCCGACGGGACCTTCCAGGCGTCCATCGACCAGCGTCCGGCGGGGGAGCAGGGTGCCAACGAGTTCGTCTTCTACGACGGCCCGCCCTTCGCCAACGGCCTGCCGCACTACGGGCACCTGCTGACCGGCTACGCCAAGGACGTCGTCGGGCGGTACCAGACCCAGCGGGGGCGCCGGGTCGAGCGCCGCTTCGGCTGGGACACCCACGGTCTGCCGGCCGAGCTCGAGGCCGAGCGCGTGCTGGGGATCACGGACAAGGCCCAGATCGACGAGATGGGCATCGCCGCGTTCAACGAGGTGTGCCGCACGTCGGTGCTGCGCTACACCGACGAGTGGCAGGAGTACGTGACGCGCCAGGCCCGCTGGGTCGACTTCGACAACGACTACAAGACCCTCGACCTGACGTACATGGAGTCGGTCGTCTGGGCCTTCAAGCAGCTCCACGACAAGGGTCTGGTCTACGAGGGCTACCGCGTCCTGCCCTACTGCTGGCGCGACGAGACCCCGCTGTCGAACCACGAGCTGCGGATGGACGACGACGTCTACGCCAACCGTCAGGACCCGGCCCTGACCGTCGGCGTCCGCCTGGAGACCGGCGAGCTCGCGCTCCTGTGGACCACGACGCCGTGGACCCTGCCGTCGAACCTCGCGCTCGCCGTCGGGCCCGAGATCGAGTACGTCTCGGTCGTCCCGGGGCCGGGATCCGCGTTCGCCGACGAGGTCGTCCTGCTGGCCGCATCCCGGCTCGCCTCCTACGCGCGCGAGCTCGGCGAGGATGCGCGCGAGGTCGGCCGGGTGACCGGTGCCGAGCTCGCCGGTCGGCGCTACACCCCGCCGTTCGGCTACTTCGAGGGTCACCCCAACGCCCACCAGGTGCTCGTCGCCGACTTCGTGAGCACCGAGGACGGCACCGGCCTCGTGCACCTCGCGCCGGCCTTCGGCGAGGACGACATGGCCGTGTGCGACGCCGCGGGCATCACCCCGGTCGTGCCGGTCGACAGCAAGGGCCGGTTCACCGTCGAGGTCCGCGACTACGCGGGTCAGCTGGTCTTCGACGCCAACGCTCCGATCATCGCCGACCTCAAGGCCGGCACCGGACCGCTCGCCGATGTGGCGCAGCCGCAGCGTGCCGTCGTCGTGCGGCACGAGACGTACGACCACTCCTACCCGCACTGCTGGCGCTGCCGGAACCCGTTGATCTACAAGGCGGTCTCGAGCTGGTTCGTCCGCGTCACCGCGTTCCGCGACCGGATGGTCGAGCTCAACGAGCAGATCACCTGGGTGCCCGACCACATCCGCGACGGCCAGTTCGGCAAATGGCTGGCCGGAGCCCGCGACTGGTCGATCTCCCGCAACCGCTACTGGGGCACGCCCATCCCGGTCTGGGAGAGCGACGACCCGGCCTACCCCCGGATCGACGTGTACGGCTCGGTCGCCGACCTCGAGGCCGACTTCGGGGTGCCCGTCACCGACCTGCACCGGCCGTTCATCGACGAGCTGACCAGGCCGAACCCGGACGACCCGACCGGCCGCTCGACGATGCGGCGGATCCCGGACGTGCTCGACGTGTGGTTCGACTCCGGGTCGATGCCCTATGCCCAGGTGCACTACCCGTTCGAGAGCTCCGACTGGTTCGAGAACCACTACCCGGGCGACTTCATCACCGAGTACATCGGGCAGACCCGCGGCTGGTTCTACACGCTGCACGTGCTCGCGACGGCACTGTTCGACCGGCCGGCCTTCCGGACGTCGGTCTCGCACGGCATCGTGCTCGGCTCGGACGGCCGCAAGATGAGCAAGTCGCTGCGCAACTACCCCGACGTCAACGAGGTGTTCGACCGCGACGGCTCGGATGCGATGCGCTGGTTCCTGATGGCCTCGCCGATCCTGCGCGGCGGCAACCTGGTCGTCACGGAGGAGGGCATCCGCAGCGAGGTGCGCCAGGTGCTGCTCCCGCTGTGGAGCACCTGGTACTTCTTCACGCTCTACGCCGGTGCGGCCGACGGCGGTGCCGGGCTCGTCGCCGAGCCGCTGCGGGCCGAGCAGGTCGCGGACCTACCCGTCATGGACCGGTACCTGCTGGCGCGTACCCGGGCGCTCGTCACGACGACGACGGCCCAGCTCGACGCCTACGACGTGCCCGGTGCGTGCGAGACCGTGCGGGTGCACCTCGACGTGCTCACCAACTGGTACGTGCGGACCGCGCGTCAGCGGTTCTGGGACGAGGACCCGGCGGCGTTCGCGACCCTCGCGACGGCGCTCGAGGTGCTCACCCGGGTGATGGCGCCGCTCGCGCCGCTGCTGACCGAGGAGGTCTGGCGCGGGCTCACCGGCGGGCGCAGCGTGCACCTGACCGACTGGCCGGTGCTCGTCGACGCCGAGGGCGCGCCGACCGCGCTCGGCCAGGTGCTCGTCGCCGACGACGCGCTGGTCGCAGCCGTCGACGAGGTCCGCGAGATCGTCTCGGTCGCCCTCGGGCTGCGCAAGGCCAACGGGCTGCGCGTGCGCCAGCCCCTGCGTGAGCTCGGGGTGGCGCTCAGCGACCCTGCGGCCGTCGAGCCGTACAGCGCGCTGATCGCGGCCGAGCTCAACGTCAAGCACCTGACTCTCGTCGACATCGCCGAGGTCGGGCCGGCGGAGCTCGGTGTGACCTCGCGCCTGGCGGTCAACGCCCGGGTGGCCGGACCGCGGCTCGGCCGAGGCGTCCAGGAGGTCATCCGCGCAGCGAAGGCGGGCGACTGGACGAGGCTGGACGACGTCGTGGTGGTGCAGACCGCCGCCGGCCCGGTGCCGCTCGAGCCCGCCGAGTACGAGCTGACGACAGTGGTGGCCGAGGGGGCCGGCGAGGACCAGGTGGCCGCTGTCCTGTCCGGCGGCGGGGTCGTGCTGCTGGACACCGGACTCGACGACGCCCTGGTCGCCGAGGGCTACGCGCGGGATGTCGTCCGGGTGGTCCAGGACGAGCGCAAGGCCGCCGGTCTTCAGGTCTCCGACCGGATCCGGCTCACGCTGACGGTGCCGGTCGAGCAGGTCGCCGCGGTCGAGGCGCACCAGGAGATGATCGGTCGCGAGACCCTCGCGACCACGGTCGTGGTCGAGGCGGGTGCGGTGGCCGACGGCGTCGTCGCGGTCGCTCGCGTCGACCTCGCCGTCCCGGACGAGGGGTCGGACGAGGGAGCAGCCGAGGGAGCAGAGTCATGAGCGGTTCGGGTACTGACGCGTCCGGCCCGGGTCGGACGGAGGCTGAGGCCGCCCTGCGTGAGGTCTACGCCGGCATCCTCGACCGCGCGCCCGAGCACGACTTCGATCCCACCCTCGACCGGGTGCGCGACGTGTGCGACCTGCTCGGCGAGCCGCAGCACGCGTACCGCGTCGTGCACGTCACCGGCACGAACGGCAAGACGTCGACCAGCCGGATGATCGAGCGGCTGCTGCGCGAGCACGGTCTGCGCACCGGCCGGTTCACCAGTCCGCACCTGACCAGCGTGACCGAGCGGATCGCGATCGACGGCGAGCCGGTCAGCGCCGAGCGGTTCGTCGAGCTGTGGCAGGACGTCGCGCCGTACGTGCACCTGGTCGACCAGCGCTCGCTGGCCGCCGGCGGGCCGCGACTGAGCTTCTTCGAGGTGCTGACGGTGATGGCGTTCGCGGCCTTCGCCGACGCTCCCGTCGATGTGGCCGTCGTGGAGGTCGGGCTCGGCGGCACCTGGGACGCGACCAACGTCGTGCTGCCCGATGTCGCGGTGATCACCCCGATCTCGCACGACCACGAGAAGTGGCTCGGGCACGAGCTGGTCGACATCGCGGGGGAGAAGGCCGGGATCATCAAGGACGGCACGACTGTCGTGATCGCCCAGCAGCGCGAGGAGGTCGACGGCGTGCTGCTCACCGCGGCCGCGACCCACGGTGCCCGCGTGCTGCGGCAGGGTGTCGACCTGGAGGTCGTCGAGCGTCAGCCCGGGGTAGGCGGACAGCTGCTCAGCCTGCGCACGACCGGCGGGCTGTACACCGAGGTCTTCCTCCCGCTGCTCGGGGCCCACCAGGCGCAGAACTCCCTGCTCGCCCTCGCGGCGACCGAGGCGCTGCTGCGCGACAGCGGAGCGCTCGCTGCGGATGCCGTCGAGCGGGGCTTCGCCGGGATGGACTCACCTGGCCGGCTCGAGGTGGTCCGGATGTCGCCGACCGTTCTGGTCGATGCCGCGCACAACCCCGCCGGGGCGCTCGCGCTCGCCGCCGGGATCGAGGAGGCGTTCACCTTCGACCGGCTGGTGGGCGTCGTCGGCATCCTGCAGGACAAGGACGCCGAGGCGATCCTCGGTGTGCTCGAGCCCGTCCTGGACGAGGTGGTGATCACGCGGTCGACGTCGGTGCGCGCGCACGACGTCGACGACCTGGCAGCGATCGCCGTCGAGGTCTTCGGCGAGGACCGGGTGCACGTCGTCGAGCGGCTGGACGCGGCGATCGCACGAGCGGTCGAGCTCAGCGAGGGCGGCACCGAGGGCACACCGACGGGGGCCGGCGTCCTGGTGACGGGCTCGGTGACGATGGCGGCCGAGGCGCGGATCCTGTTCGGCCGCGCCTGAACGGGGCGTCGTCCGTCCCCGCGCCCCGCGACGCGCCGCCGTCCCCTTGACGGCCGTGACGCGGCCCTCGGATGCTGGCCACGTCCGGCGATGCCGGACGTGGCGAACCGAGGGGTGCACGTCGTGAAGAAGCTGATCAACGATCCGTCCCGTGTCGTCGAGGAGTCCCTGCAGGGCTTCGGCTGGGCGCACGACGATCTCGTCGTGGTGCACACCGACCCGGCCTATGTGCTGCGGCTCGGCGGGACGGTGCCCGGCAAGGTGGGCCTGGTCAGCGGTGGTGGCAGCGGTCATGAGCCGCTGCACACCGGCTTCGTCGGGCTGGGGATGCTCGACGCGGCGGTGCCGGGAGCGGTGTTCACGTCGCCGACCCCGGACGCCATCGCCGCGGCGACCGCGGCGGTCGACAGCGGCGCGGGTGTGCTGCACATCGTGAAGAACTACACCGGCGACCTGCTCAACTTCGAGACCGGTACCGAGCTGGCAGAGGCCGACGGGACGATCGTGCGCACCGTCGTGGTCGACGACGACGTCGCGGTCGAGGACTCGTCGTTCACCGCGGGGCGACGGGGCGTGGCCGGGACCCTCGTCGTGGAGAAGATCGCCGGCGCGGCAGCCGAACGCGGCGACGACCTGGCGTCGGTCGCGGCGATCGCCGAGCGGGTCGTGGCGAACGTGCGCTCGATGGGCGCCGCCCTAGCCGCCGGCACCGTCCCGCATGCGGGCGTGCCGGGCTTCGACCTGACGGCCGACGAGATCGAGATCGGCATCGGCATCCACGGCGAGCCCGGTCGCCGTCGCATCCCGATGGCCCCGGCGGACCAGATCACCGAGCTGCTGACCACGCCGGTCCTGGACGACCTCGGTCCGCTCGGTGGCGAGCAGGTCCTGCTGCTCGTCAACGGGATGGGTGGGACCCCGGTCGCCGAGCTCTACATCGTCTACCGCAAGGCCCGGCACCTGATCGAGGCCCGCGGGGCACTGGTCGCACGTTCGCTGGTCGGCAGCTACGTGACCTCGCTGGAGATGCAGGGCGCATCGATCACGGTGCTGCGCCTCGATCCCGAGCTCATGGCGCTCTGGGACGCTCCGGTGCACACCGCGGCGCTGCGCTGGTGAGACCCCCGGAGATGGTGCGGGACGCGGCTCGTCACGGGGCGCTCGACGTCGCATGGGCGGAGCGCTGGGTGCGCCTGACGGCCGAGGTGGTCACCGAGCACCGCGCCGAGCTGATCGAGCTGGACCGGCAGATCGGTGACGGTGACCACGGCGAGAACATGGACCGGGGCTTCACGGCGGTGCTCGCGCGGCTGGACGAGCTCGCCGAGCCGCGCGCGCAGGTCGGCGATGTGCTCAGGCTCGTCGCGACGACCCTGATGTCCACGGTCGGGGGCGCGGCGGGCCCGCTGTACGGCACGGCGTACCTGCGCGCCGCGAAGGTGACCGGCCTGCCGGCGCTCGACCCGGCCGCCGTCGTCGCCATGATCGAAGCCGGCCTCGAGGGCATCGTGGCGAGGGGCAAGGCCGGCCCCGGCGAGAAGACGATGGTCGACGCCTGGACGCCGGCCGCGACGGCGGCACAGCGGGCTGCCGGGGCCGGGTGCACCGCGCAGGAGGTCCTCGCGGCCGCTGCCACCGCTGCGGAGCTCGGCGCCGTCGCCACCGACCCGATGGTCGCCACCAAGGGACGTGCGAGCTACCTCGGTGAGCGGAGCGCCGGCCATCGCGACCCGGGTGCGGCCTCGTCGGCACTCGTGCTGCGAGCGGCAGCGGACGCCGCGGTGGCCGTGTGATGGCGCACGTGGCGCTCGTGCTCGTCTCGCACTCGGCCGCGGCCGCTGAGGGGGCCGCGGAGATCGCGAGCCAGATGGCGCCCGACGTCACGATCCTGCCCGCGGGCGGCACGGCGGAGGGCATCGGCACCAGCATCGACCGGGTCGGCGCAGCGATCGTGACCGCGCTGGCCGTGACGGCCGACGCGGGCGACCCGGGCGGCGGTGTGGTCGTGCTCACCGACCTCGGCTCGGCCGTGCTGACCGCGGAGGCCGTCGTGGAGCTTCTCGACGCGCAGGAGGCCGCGCGTGTGCGGGTACCTGACGCGCCGCTGATCGAGGGAGCGGTGGCCGCCGCCGTCACGGCGCAGCAGGGCGGCGACCTCGTGGCGGTCGAGGCGTCCGCTGTCGCCGCGGGTGCCCGGCACCCGCTCGTGGCCGGGTTCGCCGACGTCGCCCGGGGTGACGTGGCGCCGGACGGGGGACCGGGAACGGCGCCCGACGGTAGGCCGGGTGCGGTGCCGTACGGCGCGCTGACAGCCGTCGTGGTGGTGCGGAACCCGCTCGGGCTGCATGCCCGGCCGGCGGCTGTGCTCGCGCGGGCGGTGGCCGACTCCGGGGCGACGGTGCGGGTGGACGGGGTGGACGGGACGAGCGTCCTGCAGCTGATGCGCCTGGGTGCCGTCGGGGGCCGCGCGCTGACCGTCGTGGCGTCCGGTCCGGGGGCCCGGGCCGCGCTCGACGCCGTCGTCGCGCTGGTCGACGGCGGATTCGGCGAGGCGTAGTTCACCCTCATTACACTGGATGCATAATTACAGCTGGTGTAAAGTTACCTCCCGTGCAGGAAACTTTGGACCAGGTTGAGCCGATCGGGCTGCGTGAGCGCAAGAAGCGCGCTCGCCGCGTGGCGCTCATCGATGCCGCGCACGCCCTGGTCGAGCAGCACGGCCTCGACGCCGTGACGGTCGAGGGCATCTGCGGTGCGGCCGGTGTGTCGACCCGCACCTTCTTCAACTACTTCGAGTCCAAGGACGACGCCGTGCTCGGCATCGAGCCGTTGGTCCTCGACGGGCAGGTCGCAGGCGTGTTCGCCGCCGGCGGGCCCACCGGGCGGCTCGGCGCCGACCTCGAGGTGCTGGTCACCCGACTGGTCGACCGGCCGGGTATCGGCCGGGACCGGATCGCCTGCGCGATGGGGCTGGCCAGGCGCGAGCCGAGGCTGCTCGGCAGGCAGGTCGTCGCCTTCGAGCGACACCACAGCGAGATCGCCGGGCTGCTCGCGCGCCGCCTCGGGCTCGACGCCACGGCGGCGCGGATCGAGCTGCTCACCCTGCTCGTGATGTCCGTGACCCGTGCGTCCTACGTGCAGTGGGACGCCGGCGATCAGCAGGGCGAGGTGCGCGACGCCGTCCCGGTCGTCCTCCGCGAGCTGCGTGAGCTGCTGCGGGACGACTGACCGGCACCCGCTGCCCGACCATCTCCGCTGTCCTTCTCGGACAGCCTCGAACCACCGAACGCACCGACCGAAGAGGACTCCGATGACTTCTGCACCCCCCGCGCCGTACGAGGCGCCGCCGATCGACAAGCCCCTGATCGTGCTCACCCCGCGCACGGTCTGGATCATCTTCGGTGCGCTCATGGCGAGCATGTTCCTGTCGTCGCTCGACCAGTCGATCCTCGGCACCGCGATGCCGACGATCGTCGGTGAGCTCGACGGCGTCGAGCACCAGGGCTGGCTGATGACCGCCTACATCCTGGCGATCGCGATCGTGATGCCGCTGTACGGCAAGTTCGGCGACCTGTGGGGTCGCCGCTGGCCGTTCCTCGTCGCGATCGGGCTGTTCACCCTCGCGTCGATCGGCGGCGCGACGGCCCAGGACTTCGGCCACCTCGTGTTCTGGCGCGCCGTGCAGGGTCTGGGCGGCGGCGGTCTGATGATCCTGTCGCAGGCGATCATCGCCGACATCGTCTCGGCCAAGGACCGCGGCAAGTACATGGGGCCGATGGGCGCCCTGTTCGGCGTCGCCGCGGTCATCGGACCGCTGCTGGGCGGCTTCTTCACCGACCAGCTCACGTGGCGCTGGGCGTTCTGGATCAACGTGCCGATCGGCATCGGCGCGTTCACCGTCGCGTGGTTCGCACTGCGCCTGCCGAGCCATCGCTCCGGCCGCAAGCTCGACGTGATGGGCATCGTCCTGATGGTCATCGCGACCTCCGGCCTCGTCCTGACCACGAGCTGGCGGAGCGTGTCCGGCGACGCCGGCTACGACTGGTCCGACCCGCGCCTGGCCGGTCTGGTGCTCGCGACCCTCCTTGCCGCCGTCGGGTTCGTCCTGGTCGAGCGGCAGGCGGAGGAGCCGCTGCTGCCGCTGCACCTGTTCCGCAACCCGACCTTCGCGATCGCGACCGCCGTCGGTCTGATCATCGGGATGGGCATGTTCGCCGCCCTGACCTTCCTGCCGACCTTCCTGCAGATGGCCACGGGAGCCGGCGTCACCGAGTCCGGCTTCCTCATGCTGCCGATGATGGCCGGTGTCATGCTCACCGCGATCCTGTCCGGCTTCGCGATCTCCAAGACCGGTCGCTACCGGGTCTACCCGATCGCCGGCATGGGGCTCGCGACCCTCGGGCTGATCTGGCTGACCCGGCTCACCGGGGACATCTCGATGCTCCTGTTCGGCACCATGATCTTCGTGCTCGGTGCCGGGCTCGGGCTCGTGATGCAGACGATCGTGCTCGCGGTGCAGAACTCGGTCGACCCGCACGAGCTCGGCACGGCGACGAGCGCGAACAACTTCTTCCGCGAGATCGGTGCCGCGGTCGGCGTCGCGCTCTTCTCCACGATCTTCACCGGACGTCTGACCGACCGCCTCGAGCCGCTGTTCGCCGGGGCGCCCGCCGCCGCGGCCGGGGACGGCGCGTCCTCGCTCACGCCCGCACTGGTCCAGCAGCTCCCGGACCAGCTCAGGCTCGGGGTCGTCGACGCGTTCGCCGACGCCCTCGCCCCGGCGTTCTGGTACCTGGTCCCGCTGGTCGCCGTCGGCTTCGTCCTGACGTTGTTCCTCCGCGAGGTCAAGCTCTCGGACATGGCCGGCATGGTGGCGCGCGGCGAGGCCCTCGCCGCTCCCGCGCACGGGCACGGTCCGGACCCTGCCGACCAGGTGTTGGTCGCAGCTGCCTCGTCGTCAGCAGCGCAGGGGAGCGCCCGGCCCGACGGGCGTGCCGAGTGACCTCGGTAGCCTGGGCGGCATGAGCCCCGCGCCGCCCCGATCGACGAAGCGCCAGTTCGCGGCGACGATCCTGGTCCTGGAGGCCTTCGTCGCCCTGTTCGCGGCGCTCGTCGCCTTCGGGCTGCGCGCTGCACCCTCGCCGGTGGTCTGGGGTGTCGGCGGCTCGCTCGCCGTCGCCCTGGTGCTCGTCGCCGGCATGCTGCGCGGGCCCGGCGGCTACGTCGCCGGGTCGGCGCTGCAGGTGCCGGTCCTGGCCGCCGGGGCCGTGGTGCCGCTGATGCTCGTCGTCGGCGGGGTGTTCGCGGTGCTGTGGGTGGTGGCCCTGCGGCTCGGCGGTCGGATCGACAACGAGCGGCTCGAGCGGGAGCGACCGGCGGACGCGACGGTCGTGTGACGGCCGATAGGGTGGCGGCCATGAACGCGCCCGCCGTCGAACGCACCCTGGTCCTGGTCAAGCCCGATGCCGTCCGCCGCGGTCTGGTGGGGGAGGTCCTGCGCCGGATCGAGGCCAAGGGATACGCCTTGGTCGCCGCCGAGCTGCGGACCGCCGACACCGCCCTGCTGCACGACCACTACGCCGAGCACGCGGGCAAGCCGTTCTTCGGCCCGCTGGTCGAGTTCATGAGCTCCGGCCCGGTGCTCGCCGTCGTCGTGCAGGGCGAACGCGTCATCGAGGGCTTCCGGTCCCTGGCCGGCAGCACCGACCCGACCACGGCGGCACCCGGCACGATCCGCGGCGACCTCGGTCGCGACTGGGGCCGTGCGGTGACCGAGAACCTGGTGCACGGCTCGGACGCGGCCGGTTCGGCGGAGCGCGAGATCGGGCTGTGGTTCCCGGCCCTGTGACGCAGCCTCCACCGCCCACGCCGCATGACCTCCTAGGCTCCTAGCTGTGCACCTCAAGACGCTGACCCTGCGTGGGTTCAAGTCGTTCGCCTCGGCGACGACCCTGAACTTCGAACCCGGTGTCACCTGCGTCGTCGGGCCCAACGGGTCGGGCAAGTCCAACGTCGTCGACGCCCTCGCCTGGGTGATGGGCGAGCAGGGGGCCAAGTCGCTGCGCGGCGGCAAGATGGAGGACGTCATCTTCGCCGGCACCGCCGGCCGCCCCCCGCTGGGCCGGGCCGAGGTCAGCCTGACGATCGACAACGTCGACGGCGCGCTGCCGATCGACTACTCCGAGGTCACGATCTCCCGGACGCTGTTCCGCAGCGGTGGTTCGGAGTACGCCATCAACGGCGCACCGTGCCGGCTGCTGGACATCCAGGACCTCTTGTCGGACTCGGGCCTCGGCCGAGAGATGCACGTCATCGTCGGGCAGGGGCAGCTCGACGCCGTCCTGCGCGCCACGCCCGAGGAGCGTCGGGGCTTCATCGAGGAGGCGGCCGGCGTCCTCAAGCACCGCAAGCGCAAGGAGAAGGCACTCCGCAAGCTCGACTCGATGCAGGCGAACCTGACCAGGCTGAACGACCTGACCAGCGAGATCCGCCGCCAGCTCGGGCCGCTCGGCCGGCAGGCCGAGGTGGCCCGCCGGGCCCAGACCGTCCAGGCCGACCTGCGCGATGCCAAGGCGCGCCTGCTCGCGGACGACCTCGCCCAGCTCACCGCAACCCTCGAGCAGGAGATCGCCGACGAGACAGCCCTGCGCGACCGGCGCGCGGAGGTCGACGCCGCGCTGACCGCGGCGCGCAGCCGGCTGGCCTCCCTCGAGGCGGCCGCCGCTGCGGCCGCCCCCGAGCTGTCCGAGGCGAGCGAGGTCTGGTACCGCCTCTCCTCCGCGCGCGAACGGTTGCGCGGGACGGCGACGCTCGCCGGTGAGCGGTTGCGGCTGCTCGGGTCGGCCGATCAGGACGCCGAGCAGTCCGGCCGTGATCCCGAGGACCTCGAGGCCCAGGCACAGCGCGCCCGCGCGGCCGAGGCCGAGCTGAGCGCCGAGGTCGACCTCGCCCGGATCGCGGTCGAGGCCGCCGTCGTCGCCCGGCAGCAGCTCGAGGAGCAGGCGCACGGCGCCGAGCGTCACCTCGCGACGCTCCAGCGGGCCGTCGCCGACCGGCGGGAGGGCCTGGCGCGCCTCGCCGGGCAGGTCGCGGCCCGCCGTAGCCGGCTCGAGGCCACCGAGGCGGAGATCGGCCGCCTGCGTGAGTCGCTCGCGGCCGCGGAGCACCGCGGGCACGAGGCCACCGTGGAGTTCGCGGCCCTCGAGTCGAAGGTCGCGGGCGCCGAGGAGGGCGAGGAGGGACTCGATGCCGAGCACGAGGCCGCAGTCGAGGCCCTCGAGCAGGCGATCGCCACGCTGGCCGCCCTGCGCGAGGCCGAGCAGGCCGCTGACCGCGACCGCGCCACCTGGACGGCGCGCGTCGAGGCGCTGGAGATGAGCCTGGTCCGCAAGGACGGAGCCGGTGCCCTCCTGGCGGCGGACGACCTGCCCGGGACGCTCGGGTCGGTCGCCGCGCTGCTGAGCGTCCGGCCCGGCTACGAGGACGCCATCACCGCGGCGCTCGGGGCCGCAGCGGACGCCGTGGCCGTCGAGTCCGTCGACGTCGCCGTCGACGCCCTGCGCTGGCTGCGCTCGGACGACGCCGGACGAGCCACGCTGCTCATCGGGCCCGGTGGCCGGCCACCGGCGGGGATCGCCGACCTGCCGGACGGCGCGACCCCGGCGACGGACCTGGTCCAGGCCGCCCCGGCGGTCCGCGCGGCCGTGCAGGCGCTGCTGGCCGGCATCGTCGTCGTCGAGGACCTCGCCCGCGCGCGGGCCCTGGTCGCCGCGCGGCCGGAGCTCACCGCCGTGACCCGTGCCGGCGACCTGCTCGGTGCGGTCCATGCCTCAGGTGGTTCGGCGAGCGCTCCCGGGGCGCTCGAGCTGCAGGGCGCGCTCGACGACGCCCGGACCCGGGCGGCGGAGGCCGTCGCACGCGGCGAGCGCACGCGCTTCGAGCTCGCAGCGGCCCAGCGGGTCGAGGCCGAGGCGCGCGCCCGGCACGAGGCGACCCTCGAGCGTCTGCACGAGTCCGATGCCGCCCTGGCCGCCGTCGCCGAGCAGCTCGGTCACCTCGGGTCGGCGGCTCGGGCGGCGCGCGCCGAGGCCGAGCGGGCGCAGACGTCCCTCGCTGCCGCCGACCAGCGGCTCTCGACCGACCAGATCGAGCTCACCGAGCTCGCCGAGCGTCTCGCGCACGCGGAGGCCGACCCGGCCGAGTCCGACGAGCAGATCGAGGCGGCGGGCCTGGTCCGCGACGAGCAGGCTGCCCAGGCGGCCGCGGGTCGGGCCCGGGAGACCGAGGCGCGGCTGACCCTGCGCACGAGCGAGGAGCGGTCCCGGGCGCTGGCGGGACGCGCGCAGTCGCTCGAACGTGCTGCCGCCACCGAGCGTCAGGCCCGCGAGCGGGCAGCCGAGCGGGCCCGGCAGCGCGCCGAGCAGGCACGCCGGGCCGAGGCCGTCCGGGCGGGTGCCGCCGTGGCGCTGTCCGCCATCGAGGACTCGTTGCGCCGGGCGACGGAGGCACGTGAGGCAGCCGAGGCCGCCCGGTCCGAGCGTGACGGCCAGCTCGTCGTCGTGCGGGCCGAGGTCGGGCGATGGGCGGGGCAGCTCGCCGAGCTGACCGACGTGGCGCACCGCGACGAGGTCGCACGGGCGCAGCAGGCGCTGCGGGTCGAGCAGCTGCAGACCCGCGCGGTGGAGGACCTCGGCATCGACCCGCAGGTGCTCCTGGACGAGTTCGGTCCCGACCGACCGGTCCCCGTCGCGGCCCCGCCCGGTGCGGAGCCGGACCCGGACGCCGCCACCGACGTGCCGTACGTGCGGGCCGAGCAGGAGAAGCGGCTGCGCGCCGCCGAGCGGGCGCTGTCGCTGCTCGGCCGGGTCAACCCGCTCGCGCTCGAGGAGTTCGCAGCTCTCGAAGAGCGCCACACCTTCCTGTCGACCCAGCTCGCGGACCTGAAGCGGTCCCGTGCCGACCTCATGCAGATCGTGCGGGAGATCGACGAGCGGGTCGAGCAGGTCTTCACCGAGGCGTTCCACGACACCGCCGCCCAGTTCGACATCGTCTTCCCGCGGCTGTTCCCCGGCGGCGAGGGCAAGCTCGTCCTGACCGATCCGCAGAACATGCTCACCACGGGCATCGAGGTCGAGGCGCGCCCGGCGGGCAAGAAGGTCAAGCGGCTCTCGCTGCTGTCCGGCGGTGAGCGGTCACTGACGGCCGTCGCGCTGCTCGTCGCGATCTTCAAGGCGCGTCCGAGCCCGTTCTACGTGATGGACGAGGTCGAGGCGGCGCTCGACGACGTGAACCTGGGCCGCCTGCTGGAGATCTTCCGCGAGCTCCGCACGGACAGCCAGCTCATCGTGGTCACGCACCAGAAGCGCACCATGGAGATCGCCGACGCCCTGTACGGCGTGACCATGCGAGGTGACGGCGTGACCACGGTGATCAGTCAGCGCATGCGTGAGGACGCGCCTGCCTGACGCGTGTGGAGATCGTGTGGTGATCATGGGCGATCACCGCGGACGGTGTGACGGGTCCCGTGCACCGGGGTGTACTGGCCCTATGGCACCCGTGGTTCTGTGGATCGTTGTCGCCCTCGTCGTCGCCGCGCTCGTCATGCTCGTCGCCAGCCTCGCCGGCGCTGCGGCAAGTCGCTCGCGTGGTGCCGGTGAGTTCCTGACGGACGTGCGCAGCGGCTTGCGCCGGGACCGTGGGCGCCGCGGCGGCCTCCTGGCCGATGCCCGCAAGGACCTGGTCGAAGCGGCTGAGGCGGAGACTGGCAGCGTCGACGAGCTCTTCTCGCTCGGCGAGCCGGCGGAGACCGACTACGTCCGCCCGGGCGAGCTCGTCGGGACGTTCGGTCGCGCCACGTCCCGGGCCCTGCGGACCGCGCCCCGGCCCGGCCGCCGCTGACCTCCCCGGACGCCTGCGCGCCCGGCTCCTGAGAGACTGCTCCGGTGAACCAGCTCAGCGACTTCCTGATCATCGCCCTGCCGGTCCTTGCCGTGCTCGGCATCGGCATCGGCGTCGTCGTCGTGCCGCGGCGACGCGCCGCGCGCCGCGAGCAGATCCCGGGCACGCCGCCGGCGGCACCCGCTCCGAGCCCGGCCGGGGCCGATGTCCTGGTGGAGCCGGCGCCGGTCGGGGTGCAGGTCCCCGCCATCCCCGCCACCCCCGTCCTCGACGTTCCCGAGCCGGTCGCGGGACGTCTGACCCGGCTGCGCGAGCGCCTGGCCCGCTCCGGCTCGCCGCTGGGCACCCGGCTGCTCGCCGTGCTGTCCCGCGACCACCTCACGGAGGACGACTGGGACGAGATCGAGGAGACCCTGCTGCTGGCCGACGTCGGCGCCGGGCCGAGCCGCGAGCTGGTCGACGGGCTGCGCGAGCGCGTCCGGGTGCTCGGCGTGCGGGAGCCGGTCGCGGTGCGCGCGCTGCTGCGCGAACAGCTCCTCGAGCTCCTCGACCCGCGCGCCGACCGTGCGCTGCACACCGAACCCGTGACGATCCCGCCGGTCGACGGCCAGGTGGCCGTCCGGCACCCCGCCGTCGTGCTGGTGGTCGGCGTCAACGGCACGGGCAAGACGACGACGGTCGGCAAGCTCGCCCGGGTGCTCGTCGCCGAGGACCGATCGGTCCTGCTGGGTGCCGCCGACACCTTCCGCGCGGCGGCCGCCGACCAGCTCCAGACCTGGGGCTCGCGCGTCGGGGTGGCCACGGTCCGCTCGGACCGTGAGGGCGCCGACCCGGCGGCCGTCGCCTTCGACACCGTGCGCCGCGGGCTCCAGGACGAGGTCGACGTGGTGCTGGTCGACACCGCCGGACGCCTGCAGAACAAGGCCGGGCTGATGGACGAGCTCGGCAAGATCGTCCGGATCCTGTCGCGGCAGGCCCCGATCGCCGAGGTGCTGCTCGTCCTGGACGCCACGACCGGCCAGAACGGCATGAACCAGGCGCGGGTCTTCGCCGAGGTCGCCGGGGTGACCGGCATCGTGCTGACCAAGCTGGACGGCACGGCCAAGGGTGGCATCGTCATCGCCGTGCAGCGCGAGCTCGGCGTCCCGGTCAAGCTGGTCGGGCTCGGCGAGGGGCCGGACGACCTGGCCCCGTTCGACCCCGAGGTCTTCGTCGACGGTCTCCTGCAGGGCTGAGGACCGAGCGCTCACGAAACGTGACGTTCACCTGGCGCGGCTTCTTGTCACCCAGCCGTAACCGGCCAGGAGCCATACCGAAACAGCACTCCCCGAAGGTTGTCACGACCAGCCACCCGGCTGGCGTGGGGAGAGGCGATCTCTATGGAATTCTCGCTGGACAGCGGAAACACGGCGTGGATACTCACCGCGTCCTCGCTCGTGCTGCTCATGACGCCGGGTCTGGCGTTCTTCTACGGCGGCATGGTGCGTGGCAAGTCGGTGCTCAACATGATGATGATGAGCTTCGGGGCGATGGGCCTCGTCGGCATCATCTGGCTGCTGTACGGGTACTCCGGGGCCTTCGGCAGCGACATGCTCGGCGGACTCGTCGGGGACCCGTTCGAGTTCTTCGGGGTCAACACGATCACCGACGAGCAGAGCCTGATGGCGGCGGCCGGCGTCCCGGCGCTCGTCGCCGTGGCCTTCCAGGCGACGTTCGCGATCATCACCGTCGCCCTCATCTCGGGCGCGGTGGCCGACCGGATCAAGTTCAGCGCGTGGATGGTGTTCGCCGGCATCTGGGCGACGCTCGTCTACGTCCCGATGGCCCACATGGTCTGGGGCGGCGGCCTGCTCGGCGCCGACGGCATCACCTCGGGGATCTCGGTCCCGATCGACTTCGCCGGTGGGACTGTCGTCCACATCAACGCCGGTATCGCGGGGCTGGTCCTGGCGATCGTCCTCGGCAGGCGCAGAGGCTTCGGCAAGGAGCCGATGCGCCCGCACAACCTGCCGTTCGTCATGCTCGGTGCCGCGCTCCTGTGGTTCGGCTGGTTCGGCTTCAATGCCGGCTCCGAGTTCGCAGCGGACGGCACGGCCGGTCGGGCCTGGCTCAACACCATGGTCGCGACCTGCATCGCGATGCTCGCCTGGCTCGCGACGGAGAAGGTCCGCGACGGGCACGCCACGTCCCTCGGCGCCGCCTCCGGCGTCGTGGCGGGTCTGGTCGCGATCACCCCGGCAGCGGCCGCGGTGGACACCTTCGGTGCCCTCGCGATCGGTGCGGTCGCGGGTGTGCTGTGCGCGCTGGCGGTCGGTCTGAAGTACAAGTTCGGCTACGACGACTCCCTCGACGTCGTCGGTGTCCACCTCGTCGGCGGGCTCACCGGGACGATCCTCATCGGTCTGTTCGCCAACGTCGGTGAGGGCGTCAACGGCACCTGGTACCTGGACGGCTCCACGAACGGCCTCTTCTACGGCGGCGGCGTCGACCAGCTGATCACGCAGGTGATCGCCGCACTCTTCGCGGTGGTGTTCAGTGGGGTCATGACGGCGATCATCGCGCTCGCGATCAAGCGCACCATGGGTCTGCGGGTCTCCGAGGAGGCCGAGGTCAGCGGATCTGACCTGGCACTGCACGGCGAGACGGCCTACGAGACCCTCGGTGGGGCTCGTGTGACTCAGGAGGTAAGGGCATGAAGCTCGTCACCGGAGTGATCCAGCCGCACCGGCTGGACGACGTGAAGTCCGCGCTCGAGGCTGCGGGTGTCCGCGGCATGACGGTCAGCGAGGCGAGCGGCTACGGCCGGCAGCGCGGGCACACCGAGGTCTACCGCGGTGCGGAGTACACCGTCGACCTGATCCCCAAGGTCCGCATCGAGGTCCTCGTCGACGACGCGGACGCCGCGAGCGTCACCGACGTGATCGTCGGCGCGGCCCAGACCGGCAAGATCGGTGACGGCAAGGTGTGGACCGTGCCGGTCGACGACGTGGCCCGGGTACGCACCGGCGAGCACGGCGTGGACGCACTGTGACGGCCCAGGTCCGCTGATGCCCGACCGACCGCTGGGGGATGCGGTCGGCGGCCTTTCTCCCGAGGTCCCGCACCCCCGCACGGGGGTGCGGGACCTCAAGGCTGACCGGCTGGACCTCGCCGCACGGATGACCGGCCCGGGGGCCGACGGATCGGTGCGCCGAGCGGCGGTGGCCGGTCTGGTCACCGGGCGCCTGGTCGAGCTCTGGGACGAGGTCGTCGCCGACCAGCCCTCGACCGACGGCATCGCGCTCGGTGCGGTGGGCAGTCTCGGGCGCAGTGACGCGAGCCCGTCGAGCGACCTCGACCTGCTGCTCGTGCACGACGGGCGCAGCCGGTCGTCCGCGCAGGTCGCCGCGGTCGCCGAGCGTCTGTGGTACCCGATCTGGGATGCCGGCCTCGATCTCGACCACTCGGTGCGCTCGCTCGCGCAGTGCCGTCAGGTCGCCAGCGCGGACCTGCCGGCCGCGGTGGGGCTGCTCGACCTGCGGGTCGTGGCCGGGGACCGCACGGTGGTCAACCGCGCGCGGACCGCCCTGCTCGAGGACTGGCGCTCGGCCGCGCGCAGGAGGTTGCCTGAGCTGCTCGCGACCACCAAGGCGCGCGCCGAGCGCGCCGGGGAGCTCGCCTACCTCGTCGAGCCGGACCTCAAGGAGGCGCGCGGCGGGCTCCGGGACGCGGTCGTCGTCTTCGCGTTGGCCGCGACCTGGTTGACGGACCGGCCGCACGGGGCGGTCGACGACGCCTACGCCCATCTGCTCGACGTGCGGGACGCGCTGCACGTGACGACCCGTCGTGCGACGAACCGCCTGCTGCGCGCCGACCAGGACGAGGTCGCCGCGCTGCTCGGGGCCGGGGACGCCGACGACCTGCTGGCCGGCATCGCCGAGGCCGGGCGGACGATCTCCCATGCCCTGGACACCACGGTGCGGCACGCGCGGCAGGCGTTGGCCCGGCCGTCCCTGCGTCGGCCCGTCATCGTGCGGGGTCAGCGGCTCGCGCCGAGGCTCCGCTCGGTCGGTGACGGGCTGGTGGAGCACGACGGCGAGCTCGTCCTCGCCGCTGGCGTCCAGCCGCAGGACGATCCCATCCTGAGCCTGCGGGCGGCCGCGACGGCGGCCCGCACCGGGCTGCCGCTGTCCCCGGTGACGGTGGCCAGCCTGGCGCGCACCCCAGCCCTCCCGGAGCCGTGGCCCGCGGTGGCCCGCGCGCACCTGCTGGCCCTGCTGGCGGCCGGTCCGGCGCAGACACCGGTGTGGGAGACCCTCGACCTCGCCGGTGTCGTGACGCGCTGGATCCCGGAGTGGGAGCAGGTGCGCAACCGGCCGCAGCGTTCGCCGATCCACCGGCACACCGTCGACCGGCACCTCGTCGAGACCGTCGCCCGCGCCGGCCGCGCGCGCCATGCGGTGCGGCGGGGTGACGAGCTGCTGCTCGCCGCCCTCCTGCACGACATCGGCAAGCGCCCCGGGGCGACCGACCACAGCATCGAGGGTGCCGCGCTGGTCCCGACGATCATGGCGAGGATGGGCTTCGCCCGGGCGGAGTCCGACGACGTCGCTCTTCTGGTGCGACACCACCTGACCCTCGCGACGCTCGCCACGGCGCGTGACCCGGACGATCCGGCGACCGTCGCGGAGCTGTGTGCCGCCGTCGACCAGCGGGCGGACCTCCTGGAGGTGCTCCGAGCGCTGACCGAGGCCGACGCGTCCGCCGCCGGCCCGACGGCGTGGACGCCGTGGCGGGCCAGGCTGGTGGACGACCTGACCCGGCGTGCGGCCGAGCACCTCGCCGGGCCGTGACCCCGAGCCGGACGAGCCGACCGGGCGGCGCAGCACCGGGCAGGTACCCTGGGACCTCCGCACCCCCGTCCCGCACATGTGCCACCTGGTGAGGTTCCTTACGTGTTCGCCACGCTGTCCGACCGCCTGACCTCGACGTTCAAGAACCTGCGCAGCAAGGGCCGGCTCTCCGAGGCGGACATCGACGCCACCGTCCGCGAGATCCGGCGCGCCCTGCTCGACGCCGACGTGGCCGTCCCGGTGGTCCGCGAGTTCACCGGCAAGGTGCGCGAGCGCGCGCTGTCGGCCGAGGTCTCCGGAGCGCTCAACCCGGCGCAGCAGGTCGTCAAGATCGTCAACGACGAGCTCGTCGCCGTGCTCGGTGGCGAGCAGCGTCCGCTGACGTTCGCCAAGAACCCGCCGACCGTGATCATGCTCGCCGGCCTGCAGGGCTCCGGCAAGACGACGCTCGCAGGCAAGCTCGCCGTACACCTCAAGGGCCTCGGGCACACCCCCTTGCTCGTCGCGGCGGACCTGCAGCGGCCGAACGCCGTGACCCAGCTCCAGGTGGTGGGCGAGCGCGCCGGGGTGCCGGTGTTCGCGCCGCACCCGGGCGCCCAGGAGGACACCGGCGGTACCGGCACCGTCGTCCCACCCGGTGACCCGGTCGATGTGGCACGGCAGGGCCTCGCGACGGCGGTCGGCCGCCAGCACGACGTGCTCATCGTCGACACCGCCGGCCGGCTCGGCATCGACGCCGAGATGATGCAGCAGGCAGCCGACATCCGGGACGCCTTGCGGCCGGACGAGATCCTCTTCGTGATCGACGCGATGATCGGCCAGGACGCGGTGACCACCGCGCAGGCCTTCGCCGAGGGCGTCGGGTTCACCGGCGTCGTGCTGTCCAAGCTCGACGGCGACGCGCGCGGCGGCGCGGCCCTGTCGGTCGCGAGCGTCACCGGCCGGCCGATCATCTTCGCGTCGACCGGCGAGAAGCTCACCGACTTCGAGGTCTTCCACCCGGACCGGATGGCCTCGCGCATCCTCGACATGGGCGACGTGATGTCGCTGATCGAGCAGGCCGAGAAGGCCTTCGACGTCGAGCAGTCCGAGGCGATGGCCGGCAAGCTCGCCGCCGGCGAGGACTTCACGCTCGAGGACTTCCTGGCGCAGATGCAGGGCCTGAAGCAGATGGGCTCGATGAAGAAGATGCTCGGCATGCTGCCGGGCATGGGGCAGATGCGTGAGGCGATCGAGAACTTCGACGAGCGCGAGGTGGACCGGATCGAGGCGATCGTCCGGTCCATGACTCCCGCCGAGCGTCGCACACCCAAGATCATCAATGGCTCGCGCCGAGCTCGCATCGCACGCGGTTCCGGCTCGACGACGACGGACGTCAACCAGCTCCTCGAGCGGTTCGCCGGCGCCCAGAAGATGATGAAGCAGATGGCGCGTGGTGGCGGCATGGGGATGCCCGGGATGGGCAACCTTCCCGGCATGGGCGGCAAGAAGGCCCGTGGCCGGATGGCGCCGCAGGCCCAGGCGCGCGGCAAGGCGAAGTCGGGCAACCCGGCCAAGCGGGCCCTGCAGGAACGTGAGGCGGTGCAGCGAGCCGCCGGTGAGCTGCCCAAGGCGCCGGCGGGCTCGGCCTTCGGTCTCGGCACCCCGGCGAAGCCGGAGCCAGACCCGGCACAGCTCGAGCTGCCGCCGGGCCTCGAGAGGTTCCTCGGCCGCTGACCCCGGCCCCGCTCCGGGCTCGGCCCACCGACGCCGCAGCGGCCCCGCCGGAGCGGCGCGGACGGGTCCTGGCGGAGTGAGCGGCGGGCCGGTGCACCAGGTACCCGCCGGATCTGGCAGAATGACCCGCTGTACCCGGTGCGTTCGGACCCTCTACCCGCACGTCACCGCGTCCTTGAGGTCGTCGCAGCTACCCACCCCACGGGCCGGCATGCGCTGACCATCCCAGCAGAACCAGGAGAGACCACCACAGTGGCCACCAAGATCCGTCTGAAGCGCTTCGGCAAGATCCGCGCGCCGTACTACCGCATCGTCGTCGCCGACTCGCGCACCAAGCGCGACGGCCGCGTCATCGAAGAGATCGGCAAGTACCACCCCACCGAGGAGCCCTCGCTCATCGAGATCATCTCGGAGCGGGCGCAGTACTGGCTCGGCGTCGGCGCACAGCCGACCGAGCAGGTCCTCGCACTGCTCAAGGTCACCGGTGACTGGCAGAAGTTCAAGGGCCTGCCGGGTGCCGAGGGCACGCTGCGCGTCAAGGCTCCCAAGCTCGACGAGCGCGCCGAGGCAGCCGTGGCAGTCGCCGCAGCTGCTGACGCCGCCGAGAAGGCCAAGGCGAAGGCTTCGGAGGCCAGGGCCAAGGCCGCCGAGGCCAAGGCCGCCGCCGAGAAGGCCGCCGCAGCGCCGGCCGTCGAGGAGCCCACCGAGGTCGAGGCTGTCGCAGCTGACGAGGCGACCGTCGAGGGCGCACAGGAGCAGGTCTGATGCTCGACGACGCACTGGAGCACCTCGTCCGCGGGATCGTCGACCACCCGGACGACGTCCGGGTGAGCGCCCGGTCGCTGCGCCGCGGGGAGCTCCTCGAGGTCAGGGTCCATCCTGAGGACCTCGGTCGGGTGATCGGTCGCAGCGGGCGTACGGCCCGGGCCTTGCGCACGGTCGTCGGTGCCCTGTCGACCGACGGCTCGGTGCGGGTCGACGTCGTGGACGTCGACCGCCGCTGACCGGCACGTACCACCGGCGCAGGCCCGGCCCCCGTACCCTGGGGACCGGGCCTGCGCTGCGTCGTGGCACGCACCGTGCCCGTTCCCGCCCGTCTCGAGAGGACGCCCCATGCAGCTGACCGTTGCCACCGTCGGCCGCGCGCACGGCCTGCGCGGTGAGGTCGGCCTCGACGTGCGGACCGACGCTCCGGCGGACCGGTTCGTCGTCGGCGAGGTGCTCCGGACCGTCCCGGCATCGGCCGGTCCGCTGACCGTCACCCAGGTCCGCAGCCTGGCCGATCGTTGGTACGTGACCTTCGCCGAGGCGACCGACCGCACCGCGGCCGAGGCGCTGCGCGGCGTCGAGCTCGTCATCGAGGCAGGCGACTCCGACGAGGAGGACGCGTGGTACCCGTACGAGCTCGCCGGGCTGCGGGTCGAGCGCCCGGACGGGACAGTCGTCGGCGAGGTGATCGCACTCGAGCACCTGCCGGCCCAGGACGCGCTCGTCGTCCGGGAGACGGGCGGCGAGCGCACGCTCATCCCGTTCGTCCGGGCGATCGTCCCGGTGGTCGACGTGGCAGGTGGGCGGGTGGTCGTCGACGGGCCGCTGGGTCTGCTCGCGGCCGACGGTCCGGTGGCCGATGTCGACGAGTCGGATCCCGGGGCCTGACGTGCGGATCGACGTCGTCACGATCTTCCCGGAGTACTTCAGCCCGCTCGACCTGTCGCTCGTCGGCAAGGCCCGCACGACGGGCCTGCTCGACCTGCGGGTGCACGACCTGCGCGACTGGGCGACCGACCGTCACCGGACGGTGGACGACTCACCGCTCGGCGGAGGCGCCGGCATGGTCATGCGGCCCGACGTGTGGGGGCAGGCCCTCGACGCGATCCTCGGCAGCCCGACCGCACCGGGAACCGAGCTGATCATCCCGACACCGTCCGGCAGCCCGTTCACGCAGCGCACCGCCGAGCGGCTCGCCGCCGTGCCGCACCTGGTCGTGGCCTGCGGCCGGTACGAGGGCATCGATGCGCGCGTCGCGGAGCACTACCGGGCGCAGGGCGTCGCCGTGACGGAGCTGTCCCTCGGGGACTACGTCCTGAACGGGGGAGAGGTCGCAGCGCTCGTCGTCGTCGAGGCGGTCGCGCGGCTCCTGCCGGGGGTCGTCGGGAACCCGGAGTCGCTCGTCGAGGAGTCGCACGGCGCCGCCGGCCTGCTCGAGTACCCGGTCTACACGCGACCACCGCAGTGGCGCGAGCACACCGTTCCGCCCGTGCTGCTCTCCGGGCACCACGGCCGGATCGCACGGTGGCGCCGCGACCAGGCGTTCGAGCGGACCGCCGCGCTCCGGCCCGACCTGATGCGCCGGCTCGTGCCGGGTGACCTCGACGAGCACGACCGGAACCTCCTTGCCGTGCTGGGCTGGTCGGTCACGGACGCCGGAGTCGTGCCGGGCAGCGAGACTGTGGCAGACTGACCTGTTGGTGTGCGTCGGCTGCGCCTCTGCCACAGGGGAGGCGGTCACAGCCTTGTCGGTGGTCACAGCCCCGGCAGGACAGACGCACCCGCTCCAGATCCGACGAGGCAGCCTGGCTGCCCGCCATGACACGCCTGACCTGTGGCAGACGAGGAAGCGACCACGATGAACACTCTCGACTCCGTCGACGCAGCATCGCTGCGGTCCGACATCCCGGACTTCCGCCCGGGCGACACCCTCAAGGTCAACGTCAAGGTTGTCGAGGGCACCCGCTCTCGCATCCAGGCGTTCCAGGGCATCGTCATCAGCCGTCACGGTGGTGGCATCCGCGAGACCTTCACCATCCGCAAGGTGAGCTTCGGCGTCGGTGTCGAGCGCACCTTCCCGGTGCACTCGCCGTCGCTCGAGTCCGTCGAGGTCATCACCCGTGGTGATGTGCGTCGCGCGAAGCTGTACTACCTGCGCAAGCTCCGCGGCAAGAAGGCCAAGATCAAGGAGAAGCGCGAGACGCCGTCGCACAAGTAGGCGTCGGCTCCACGAGCTCACGACGGGCGGTCACCTCCGGGTGGCCGCCCGTCGTCGTCCGCACCGACGGGTGGTGCCCCAGGGCGTGCCGCTCCGGACGCGACCCGATGACGGCCGCCGGACATGGCACAGTGGAGGGTGTGACCTCCCGCCCGACCGAATCCCTCCCGCCTCGTCGAAGCGACGACGCCGCAGCCGTCGGGCCTGGCGAGGACGGCGCGTCGTCGGCCCCGTCCGGCCCCGGCGCCGCCGGGTCGTTCGCGCAGACCACCGGAACCGATGACGTGCGACCCGACGAGCCGGTCAGCGAGCCGGTCCCGGTCCCCGGGCACCGCGTCCGGCGCAGCCGGTTCGCGGCCTGGGTCAGAGAGACCGTGATCATCGTCGCCAGCGCCCTGGTGCTCTCCCTGCTGATCAAGACCTTCCTGGTGCAGGCGTTCTTCATCCCCAGTGCGTCGATGCAGACCACCCTCATGGTCGGTGACCGGGTGCTCGTGACCAAGCTCGCTCCCGGGCCACTCGACGTGCACCGTGGCGACATCGTCGTCTTCAAGGATCCCGGCGGCTGGCTGCCGAGCGAGCCGCAGGAGTCCCAGCCCGCCTGGCGTGCCGCGGTGACGTCTGCGCTGACCTACGTCGGTCTCCTGCCTCAGGACTCCGGCGAGCACCTGATCAAGCGGGTCATCGGCCTGGCGGGGGACATCGTCGAGTGCTGCGACGAGCAGGGCAGGCTCACGGTCAACGGTCAGCCGCTCGACGAGCCCTACATCGCACCAGGGGCGATCCCGAGCGAGCTCGAGTTCTCTGTGGTCGTGCCGGCAGGTGGGCTGTGGGTGATGGGGGACAACCGGCAGAACTCCCAGGACTCGCGGTACAAGCAGGGCGGGCCGGGCGGTGGGAGCATCCCGCTCGAGAACGTGGTCGGCGTCGCCTTCGTGACGGTGTGGCCGATCGATCGCTGGCAGGTCCTGCGCAATCCCGGTCCGACGTTCTCGGAGGTCCCGAGCGGGGCCGCACCGTGAGTCCGTCGATCCGCCCGGACCTGCGCCACGAGCGTGCGCTCCTGCGGTCCGGAGCGCAGGTCGTCGTCGGCATGGACGAGGTGGGCCGCGGCGCGCTCGCCGGGCCGGTCAGCGTCGGTGCGGTGGCCGTCGATCTGTTCACCAGGACCTGCCCGCGAGGTGTCGCCGACTCGAAGCTGCTGTCTGCGGCCGCCCGGGAACGCCTGCTGCCGGCGCTGGGTCGGTGGGGGACGGCGCGCGCCGTCGGGCACGCCAGCCCGGCCGAGATCGACGAGCTGGGCATCATCGCCGCACTGCGGCTCGCCGGACGCCGGGCCCTTGCCCAGCTGGCCGTCCCGGTCGACCTCGTCCTGCTCGACGGGTCGCACGACTGGCTCAGCGCACCGGCTCAGGGTGGGCTGTTCGACGAGCCCGCACCCGCGTCGGCTCTCGACCAGCCGGGCCACCGCGAACCGGCCGTGCGCACCCGGGTGAAGGCTGACCAGACGTGCGCCTCGGTCGCTGCGGCGAGCGTCCTGGCCAAGTGCGAGCGGGATGCGCTGATGGTCGGGCTGGCCGAGGGACACCCCGCGTACGGGTGGCACGAGAACAAGGGCTACGGCGCGCCCGAGCACCTCGCAGCCCTGCGTCTGCTGGGTCCGTGCGACCTGCATCGGCGCACGTGGCGGCTACCGCTCGGCGGTACCGGCACCCTCGCCCCGGTCCGCGCCGACGCGTCCGCGTCGTTCGATGGTCCATGATGGACACGTGAGCGCGGAAGACCTTGAGAACTACGAGACCGACATGGAGCTCGCGCTCTATCGCGAGTACCGGGACGTGGTGGGGCTCTTCGCCTACGTCGTGGAGACCGAGCGACGGTTCTACCTCGCCAACCAGGTCGACCTCCAGGTGCGCTCGGCGGCCGGCGAGGTCTACTTCGAGGTCAGCCTGAACGACGCCTGGGTCTGGGACGTCTACCGTTCCGCACGGTTCGTCAAGTCCGTCCGGGTCGTCACGTTCAAGGACGTCAACGTCGAGGAGCTGGCCAAGGCCGAGCTCGACCTGCCGGACAGCGGGACCTTCCGCCGCTGAGCGGGTCTGCGGCCGGTTCGGCCGTGCGTCCGGCCGCCTGTCCGGTGCCTCCAGCGCCCTGCGCCGTGGGCCCGGTGGACCGTGTGGTGTCGATCCGGTCCGCCCCAGGCCCCGTCGACGACCTGTGCGTCCACAGCCCGGTGAGTCCCGGTCGGTACCGACGGACGCGCACGCGCCACCGTGGTGACCGGAGGTGGTCGCATGAGAGCCAAGGACGCCGTCGGGCGGTACGGGGAGAACGTCGCTGCGTCGTACCTGACCCGTTGCGGCTGGCAGGTGGTCGACCGCAACTGGCGGGGGCCGGCCGGTGAGCTGGACATCGTCGCGCTGCAGGGCACCGAGCTCGTGGTCGTCGAGGTTAAGACCCGCAGCGGGGACGGCTTCGGTCATCCGGCCGAGGCGGTCACGCCCGCGAAGATGGCGCGGCTGCGACGGCTCACCGGTCAGTGGCTCGACGCGCACGACCTGCATCCCACGAGCGTGCGGATCGACGTGATCGCCGTGCGGACCTCTCGCCGCGGCGCGGCGACGGTCGAGCACCTGGCCGGGGTCTGCTGATGGGGCTCGGGCGGACTCGCTCGGTCTCGCTGGTCGGGCTCACCGGCCACATGATCGAGGTGGAGTCGCACCTCGCGGCCTCCGTGCCCGGGTTCACCCTCGTCGGGCTGCCGGACGCGTCCCTGGCCGAGGCACGTGACCGCGTGCGGGCTGCCGTCACCTCCTCGGGCATCCGGTGGCCGCAGCGCCGGATCACGGTGAATCTGTCACCTGCGTCCCTGCCCAAGGCCGGGGCGGGCTTCGACCTGGCGATCGCGGTGGCGACGCTCGCCGGGGCGGGGGAGTGCGACCCGGTCGGCGTCGCCGGTGCCGTGCACCTCGGTGAGCTGGGGCTCGACGGGCGGCTGCGCCCCGTGCGAGGGATCCTTCCCGCTGTGGCGGCGGCAGTCGCCGCCGGGTACGACCGGGTGGTCGTCCCGGTCGGCAACGCAGCCGAGGCGAGGCTCGTGCCCGGCGCCCGGGTCGTTGCCGCGGCCAGCCTCGCGGAGGTCGCGGCAGGGTACGGCGCGGATCTCGGCCCGGTGCCGGAGGTCGAGCCCGTGCTGCCGGGACCGACGCACTGCGACGTCCCCTCGACGCTCGACCTCACCGACGTGCTGGGGCAGGGCGCGGCCCGATGGGCGCTCGAGGTCGCCGCGGCAGGTGGCCACCACCTGCTCATGGTCGGACCGCCCGGCGCCGGGAAGACGATGCTTGCCGCCCGGCTGCCCGGCCTGCTGCCCGATCTCGACGAGCGCGCCGCGGTCGAGGTCACGGCCGTGCACTCGGTCGCGGGGACCTTCCGGCCGTCCGGCGGTCTGCTGCGCCGGCCGCCCTTCGAGGACCCGCACCACACGGCGACGCCCGCGGCGGTGATCGGTGGCGGGTCGGGGCTGCCCCGGCCCGGGGCGGCGTCGCGTGCCCACCGCGGGGTGCTCTTCATGGACGAGGCGCCGGAGTTCTCGCCACGGGTGCTGCAGACCCTGCGCCAGCCGCTCGAGCACGGTGAGCTCGTCATCCATCGGTCCGGCGGCATCGCGCGGTACCCGGCCCGGTTCCAGCTCGTGCTCGCGGCGAACCCGTGCCCGTGCGGCCGGTCGGTCGGCAAGGGACTCGAGTGCAGCTGCACCCCGATGGCGCGTCGGCGGTACTTCTCCCGGCTGTCGGGCCCGCTGCTGGACCGGGTCGACGTCCAGCTCGAGGTGCTGCCGGTCAGCCGGGTGGATCGGTCGCTCGCGGCGACGCCTGAGTCCTCGGCGGTGGTGGCCGCCCGGGTCGCCGCGGCCCGCGCCGTGGCACGCCGCCGACTGGCTGGAACTCCCTGGGTGACGAACGCCGAGGTCCCCGGGTCCTGGTTGCGGGCCAACAGCGGCGACGCGGCGACGGATCGGGATCTCGAGCGTGCGCTCGACACGGGGCTCCTGAGCCTGCGCGGTGTCGACCGGGTGCTCCGGATCGCCTGGACGCTCGCGGACCTCGCCGGCCGTGACCGGCCGGGCTCGGCCGAGATCGGCCAGGCGCTGCTCCTGCGCACCCGTGGTCAGGTGGGTTCATGATCTCCGACGACGAGCTCGCCGCTGTCGTGCTCGCCAGGGCCGCCTGGAGCCGACTGGCAGAGCCGGGGGACCTCGTGGCAGGTGCTGTCGTCGCGGCCCTCGGGCCCCGTGACGCGCTGGCCTGGCTGCGTGCTGTGGCGCCGGCCATCGAGGCGAACGGGTCGGGCCCGGCTGCTGGTCCGCGGACCGGTCTCCCGGGACTCGGCCCTGACGTGGCGCGCCGGCTCGGCAGCGCCGCGAGCCGTTGGCTGCCGCGCCTCTCAACGCTCGATCCCCGCCGCGAGCTCGACGCCCTGGCACGGCTCGGCGGGGTCGTCGTCGTGCCCGAGGGTCCGGGCTGGCCCGCTGGTCTCGACGACCTCGGTGCCGCGGCTCCGCCGTGCCTGTGGGTGCGCGGCGTGCCCGATCTCGACCGGCAGCTCGACCGCTCGGTCGCGATCATCGGTGCGCGTGCCTGCACGTCCTACGGGGAGCACGTCGCGGCGGAGCTCGCTGCGGGGATGGCGACGGCCGACTGGTCGGTGGTCTCCGGAGGCGCCTACGGGATCGACGCCGTGGCCCACCGGGCGGCGCTGGCGACCACCGGGACGACTGTCGCCTTCCTGGCGGGCGGCGTGGACCGGCCGTACCCGGCCGGCAACTCCCGACTCCTCGCGGCGATCTGCGACGCGGGGGGTGCGTTGGTCAGCGAGGTCCCGCCGGGCTGTGTACCGAGCCGGTCCCGCTTCCTGCAGCGCAACCGGCTGATCGCAGCGTCCGCCAGAGGGACGGTCGTCGTGGAGGCCGCCTGGCGGTCCGGAGCACTCAACACCGCGGGTCACGCGGCGGCCCTGCTCCGGCCGGTCGGTGCCGTGCCCGGTCCGGTGACCTCCGCGGCCTCCGCCGGCTGCCACCGGCTCCTGCGTGACGGCGCGGCCGTCTGTGTCACCGACACGGCCGAGGTCCTCGACCTCGTCGGCGGTGTCGGTACGGACCTGGCTCCTCGACGAGACGCGCCACCGGCGGTCGGAGAAGATCTCGGCCCCGAGGCCCGTCGAACCCTCGACGCCCTACCCCTGCGCCGCGGGGCCGCAGCCGAGTCCGTCGCCCGCGCTGCGGGCCTCGCCATCGGGGAGGTTCGCGCCGCCCTGGGCTCGCTCGAGCTCGCCGGCCTCGCCGTTCAGGAGGCCGGCCGTTGGAGCAGACGGGTGATCAAGGGCGGTATGCAATCCGGACAGAACGGGATGACTCAGGCAACCGAACAAAGTCATCCGCCCCGGAGCGGGTGAAGTCTGCACGCCCCGTCTTGTTACCGCGCGAAAGGCACGACACGGTAGACACATGCACCCGAAGCCGGGCACTACCGCTGCCATGACCGATGAGGAGGTCGTGGCGGCGTTCGAGGTGCATCTGGAGGCCGAGCGGGGCATGTCGAGCCATACCGTGCGCGCCTACTGCGGCGACGTCCGGCACGTGCTCGGCTTCGCACGACGGCGAGGCCTGACCTGGGACCAGGTCGAGCTCCCGCTGCTGCGCGGCTGGCTCGCCTCGATGATCAGCGGCGGACTGGCCCGTGCCACGATCGCCCGCCGTGGTGCCGCTGTCCGCGCCTTCTACGCCTGGGCGGCCCGCGAGGGTGCGATCGCTGCCGATCCCGCGGTACGGCTCATCACGGCGCAGCCCGGCGCCACGCTCCCTGTTGCCCTCGGCGTCCCGTCGGCGGCCGCGATGCTCGACGCCGCACGCGAGACGGCATCGGACGACGACCCCCTTGCCCTGCGCGACTGGGCGGCCGTCGAGCTGCTGTACGCGACCGGGGTGCGAGTCGGAGAGCTCGTCGGTGCCGATGTCGGCGACGTGGACCATGCGTCACGTCTCCTGCGGGTCATGGGCAAGGGGGCCAAGGAGAGGGTGGTCCCGTTCGGGGTTCCCGCTGCCAGGGCCGTCACCCGGTGGCTCGAGGTCGGCCGCCCACGGCTCGCCACGGCGACCTCCGGTCCCGCCCTCCTGCTCGGGACCCGCGGTCAGCGGATCGACCAGCGGCAGGTCAGGACGCTCGTCCACCGTGCGGCCCGCCGAGCCGGCGTCGAGGACATCGCGCCGCACGGACTGCGTCACACGGCCGCGACCCACCTCCTTCAGGGCGGGTCGGACCTTCGTAGCGTTCAGGAGGTCCTCGGGCATGCGACGCTTGCGACGACTCAGCGATACACCCACGTGAGTGCCGACCGGCTCCGCCAGTCGTACCTCCAAGCCCATCCCCGAGCCTGAGAGAGAAGCCATGGCAACCCAGGTCCGGGCCAAGACCCCGGTCGCGACGCCTGCCCACTCGTCGGGCAGGGTCGTGCCGCGGCCGTACAGCGAAGGCGCCATGGCCGACGCCGTCGACGTCGTGTCCATTTGGGCCGTCTTCAAGGAGTCGGGGGATCGCGCCGCGCGCGAACGGCTGATCCTGCACTACGCCCCCCTGGTGACGATGGTCGCGGGACGCGTCGGAGCCGGGCTGCCCAGCAGCGTGGAGCAGGCGGACCTTGTGTCCTACGGCATGTTCGGGCTGATCGACGCGATCGAGAAGTACGAGACCGATCGCGCCGTGAAGTTCGAGACCTACGCGAGCTCGAGGATCCGGGGCGCGATCATCGACGAGCTGCGGGCGATCGACTGGATCCCGCGCTCGGTGCGGACCAAGGCCCGGGCGGTCGACCGCGCGTTCGCCGACCTCGAGGGCGAGCTGCGCAGGGCGCCATCGGAGAGCGAGGTCGCCGATCGCCTCGAGATCGGTGTCGGTGAGCTGCGCGCGGTCTTCACCCAGCTCTCGACGGTCAACGTCGCGGCGCTCGACGAGCTGCTGGGTGCAGGGTCCGAGCGCGGGGACTCGCTGTCCTTGCTCGACACCCTCGAGGACCCAGGCGCCGTCGACCCCGCGGGGAACGTCGAGGCCCAGGAGACCAAGATCCTCCTGGCCCGGGCGATCGAGCGTCTCGGGGAGCGCGAGAAGATCGTGCTCGTCCTGTACTACTACGAGGGCATGACCCTTGCCGAGATCGGCCGAGTGCTCGGCGTCACCGAGTCCCGGATCTCGCAGATGCACACCGCCGCGATGCTCCGCCTGCGGGCGAGCCTCCAGGAGAGTGAGCGGGGCTGAGGCCCCAGGAACGCATCCTGGTATGACGGCAGGTCACGGTGCCGGCGTTCACGGTGCCGGCGGTGACGGTGCCGGCGTTCACTGTGCCGGCGTTCACGGTGCCGACACGGGGAGCAGGACGACCGGTCCGGCGCCGGCGAGCAGGTCCAGCGGGTCGAGGTAGACCTCGCCCCGGCGGACTCCCCAGTGCAGGCAGGCGTCGGGCCGGCAGTGCGTGACGACGTCCTGGACGCTGCCGACCGTGTCACCCGCGCCGACCGGCTGGCCGACGTCCACCGACGGCACGACCGGCTCGAGGCTCGAGCGGAGTCCGTCCGGGTGGTTGATCGTCAGCACGTCGCGATCGACGACGGTGCCGGCGAAGGCCACCACACCGGCCGCAGGGGCGCGGACCAGGTCTCCCGGACCGGCCGACAGGTCCACGCCACGATGACCGCGGCCCCACACCGTCGACGGCGCGGCGTACAACCTCAGGACCACCCCCTCGCCGACGGGAAGGCCGTACGACCCGTCGGCCGCGGTCGTCGGCAGTTCGGCCGGACCTCTCGCGGCGACCGCCGTGGGGTCGGGGCGAGCGGTCGGCGACGGTGTGGCCGTCAGGGCGAACAGGGCGGCGGCGAGGCCTGCGGCGACCAGGGCGTGGCGGGCTGACATGAGCTGAGCCTGATCCGACCGCGCGGGCCACGGGCGACGGTCCCGTCCGGGCGGTGGATGGCACGCCCCCCGACGGGTGCTGTGGAGGACCGACGGTCGCGCCGTGCGGGCGACGCGTGCGGGTCCGGTACGATCGTCGGTGCACCCGGTCCGCCGGGTGACATCGCGCGCCGACTTCCCGCCGGTCCCGGAGCAGTCCGGGGGTGGGAGCGCGTGCCGACGACGGTCCTGACCGTGCCTCTCGCACGGTCGGGTGTCGGCACCGCACGACGCCAGGGGCGACCGGTCACCCGACCGACGCCGACAACCGGACAGCGGGTCCACCTCAGACGTGGCCCGCCTGCAGATGCGCGGTCCCACGGACCGCGCCGGAAGGACGTGCCATGGCCGTCGTGACCATGCGCCAGCTGCTCGAGAGTGGTGTCCACTTCGGGCACCAGACCCGCCGTTGGAACCCGAAGATGAAGCGCTTCATCTTCACCGAGCGCAACGGCATCTACATCGTCGACCTTCAGCAGTCGCTGGGGTACATCGACCGCGCGTACGAGTTCGTCAAGGAGACCGTCGCGCACGGTGGCACGATCCTCTTCGTCGGGACCAAGAAGCAGGCCCAGGAGCCCGTCGCCGATCAGGCCGTGCGGGTCGGGATGCCGTACGTCAACCAGCGGTGGCTCGGCGGCATGCTCACGAACTTCCAGACGGTCAACAAGCGTCTCCAGCGGCTCAAGGAGCTCGAGGAGATCGACTTCGACGACGTCGCCGGCAGTGCCTTCACGAAGAAGGAGCTGCTCATCATGCGTCGCGAGCGGGACAAGCTCGCCAAGACCCTCGGCGGCATCCGCGACATGGCCAAGGTGCCGTCCGCGGTCTGGATCGTCGACACCAACAAGGAGCACCTCGCCGTCGACGAGGCCCGCAAGCTGGGCATCCCGGTCGTCGCGATCCTCGACACCAACTGCGACCCGGACATGGTCGACTACCAGATCCCGGGCAACGACGACGCGATCCGCGCTGTCGCCCTGCTGACGCGCGTGATCGCCGACGCCGTCGCGGAGGGCCTCATCGCCCGTCACGCCGGCCGCACGGCGGCGCCCGAGGGCACCGACGCCGCCGCGTCCGAGCCGCTCGCCGAGTGGGAGCGCGAGCTCCTCGCCGGAGCCGAGGCCCCGGCCGTCGCTGACGCCGCGGTCGCCGACGTCGTCGTCCCAGAGGCCGAGCCGGTCGCTGCAGCGCCGGCCGCCGCGGTGGCCGTCGAGGCACCGGTGGCTGAGGTTGTCGAGGCTCCTGTTGTCGAGGTGGCTGAGGTTGTCGAGGCTCCTGTTGTCGAGGTGGCTGAGGTTGTCGAGGCTCCTGTTGTCGAGGTGGCTGAGGTCGTCGAGGCCCCCGTCGCCGACGAGCCCGCCGCCGACGAGACGTCGAACTGACCCAGATCCTGAAGGGTCGGTCGTCGGCCACCGGCTGACGACCGACCCACGGAACAGACGTAAGGACACACGATGGCGAACTACACCGCCGCTGACATCAAGGCCCTGCGTGAGCGCACGGGCGCGGGAATGCTCGACGTCAAGAAGGCCCTCGACGAGGCCGACGGCGACGCCGAGAAGGCGCTGGAGATCATCCGCGTCAAGGGCCTCAAGGGCGTGAGCAAGCGTGAGGGTCGTGCGACGTCCGACGGCCTGGTCGCCGCGAACATCGCCGACGTCGCGGCCGGCCAGACCGGTGTGCTCGTCGAGCTCAACTCGGAGACCGACTTCGTCGCCAAGAGCCCCAACTTCATCGCGCTCGCGGACAAGGTGCTGGCCAGCGCTGTCGCGGCCGGCACCGACGACGTCGCGGCGATCCTTGCCTCCGAGGTCGACGGTCGGACAGTCGCCCAGATGATCGACGAGACGGCTGCGACCCTCGGCGAGAAGCTGGTCCTGCGCCGGGTCGCCCGGATCACTGCGCCGAAGGTCACCGTCTACCTGCACAAGGTCAACAAGGACCTGCCGCCGCAGGTCGGGGTGCTGATCGGGACCGACGCAGCGGGTGCCGAGGTGGCCAAGGACATCGCGATGCACACGGCCGCGTACTCCCCGATCTACCTGACCCGCGACGACGTCCCGGCCGAGACGGTCGAGTCGGAGCGCCGGATCGCCGAGGAGACCTCGCGCAACGAGGGCAAGCCGGAGGCCGCGATGGCGAAGATCGTCGAAGGACGGCTCAACGGCTTCTTCAAGGAGACCGTGCTCGTCGAGCAGGCGTTCGCCAAGGACCAGAAGAAGTCGGTCAGCCAGGTCCTCGCCGAGGTCAGCGGCACCGTGACGGGCTTCGCGCGGTTCCGCGTGGGAGCCTGAGCACACGAACCGACGTCGCGACGGCGGCCCAGTGCCCGGCCCGAGGCCGGTCGACGGGCCGCCGTCGCGCACGTGCCAGGCTTGACCCGGGCGCCTGCAGGGGGACCCGGTCCCGGACGCGAGGGTGGAGGAGCTGTGGTGCAGGACGTGACCGCAACGAAGGACCACGACGACCACACCGACGGCCGGCACGACTGCCACAGCGACGGACGGACCGACGGCCGGCACGACTGCCACAGCGACGGACGGACCGACCGCAAGACCGACCGCCAGACCGAGCGGCGCAGCGGTGAGCCGGCACGCCGTGTCCTGCTCAAGCTCTCCGGCGAGACCTTCGGTGGCGGTGGCATCGGCCTGGCGCCCGACGTCGTCCGGCGGGTGGCGGTGGAGATCGCCGAGGCCGTCCGCTCGGGGGTCCAGGTCGCGATCGTCGTCGGCGGCGGCAACTTCTTCCGTGGCGCCGAGCTGTCCCAGAGCGGGCTCGACCGCGCTCGGGCCGACTACATGGGGATGCTCGGCACCGTCCTCAACTGCCTGGCACTGCAGGACTTCCTCGAGCAGGCAGGCGTGAGCACCCGCGTGCAGACCGCGATCACGATGGGACAGGTCGCCGAGCCGTACATCCCGCTCCGCGCCATCCGACACCTGGAGAAGGGCCGCGTGGTGATCTTCGGCGCCGGCGCAGGCATGCCCTACTTCTCCACCGACACGGTCTCTGTGCAGCGTGCTCTCGAGACGCACTGCCAGGAGGTCCTGATGGGCAAGAACGGCGTCGACGGTGTCTACACCGCCGACCCGCGGACCAGCCCCGATGCCGTCAAGTACGAGGCACTGACCTACACCGAGGCCCTGGTCAGCGGCCTCGAGGTGATGGACGCGACAGCCCTGAGCCTGTGCCGTGACAACGACGTGCGGATGCGCGTCTTCGGGATGGGCGAACCGGGCAACGTCACGCGAGCCCTGCAGGGTGAGAAGATCGGGACGTTGCTCACCGCGGGCTGAGCGCCCACCGGCGGACGACGAGCACGACGAGCGCACCCACGAGCGCGCAGCGGGACACGACGAGAACGAAGGAGCACCGGTGATCGACGACACCCTCCTCGGGGCCGAGGAGAAGATGGACAAGGCGATCGAGGTCGCCAAGGAGGACTTCTCCACGATCCGGACCGGACGGGCCAATGCGGCCATGTTCTCGAAGGTGGTCGTCGACTACTACGGCTCGCCGACACCGCTGCAGCAGCTCGCGTCCTTCACGACACCTGAGGCGCGCACCCTGCTCGTCACGCCGTTCGACGCAAGCTCCCTGAGCAACATCGAGCGCGCCCTGCGCGACTCGGACCTCGGCGTGAACCCGAGCAACGACGGCAAGATCATCCGGATCGTCCTGCCGCAGCTCACCGAGGAGCGGCGTCGGGACTACGTCAGGCTCGCCCGGCACAAGGCCGAGGACGCGCGCGTGTCGCTGCGCAACATCCGACGCCGGGCCAAGGACGAGCTCGACCGGATCGCCAAGGACGGCGAGGCCGGCGAGGACGAGGTCGCCAGGGCGGAGAAGGAGCTCGAGGCACTGACCAAGCGGCACGTCGAGCTGGTCGACCAGGTGCTGGCCCACAAGGAGAGCGAGCTGCTCGAGGTCTGAATGGGAGACTCGGCCGAGGTGGAGACCGCGTCACGCGGCTCGTCGGCGACCCCGCGCGCGGGCCGTGACCTGCCCATCGCGATCGGTGTGGGCCTGGGGCTCCTCGCGGCCGTCGGCGCCTCGCTCTACTTCCGCAAGGAGGGCTTCATCGCGTTCGCGGTGCTCGCCTGCGGCGCCGGCCTGTGGGAGCTCGCGCAGGCCTTCACCCGGCGCGGGATCCAGGTCCCCCTGCTGCCGCTGCTGGTGGGGACCGTGGGGATCCTGGTCTCCTCCTACACCTCCGGCCCAGAGGCCCTGCTCGTCGCCTTCATGCTCACGGCCGGCGGTGTCGTCGTCTGGCGGGTGCTGGACGGCAGCGGGCCGGCCGCCCTGCGGGACGCGGCCGCTGCGACGTTCGCCACGGCCTACATCCCGTTCATGGCCGGCTTCGTCATGCTCATGCTCGCCGCGCCGGACGGCGATCGGCGGGTGGCCCTGTTCGTCCTGCTCGCCGTGGCGAGCGACACCGGCGGCTATGTGGCAGGCGTCCTGACGGGGCGGCACCCGCTCGCACCGTCGGTGAGCCCGAAGAAGTCGTGGGAGGGCCTCGTCGGCTCGCTCGCCCTGGCGGGCACCGTCGGGGCGGTCGGGATGTCCTGGGCGTTCGGCACCTCGTCCCTCGTCGGGATCGGTCTGGGCGTCGCGTCCGTCCTCACCTCGACGCTCGGCGACCTTGCCGAGTCCCTGCTCAAGCGGGACCTGGCGCTCAAGGACATGGGCACGCTGCTGCCCGGTCACGGTGGTGTGCTCGACCGGTTGGACTCGCTGCTGCTGACGGCCCCGCTGGTCTACCTCCTGCTGGTCGTGGCACTGCCCGGGGCCGCGGGATGAACGTGACAGACTGCCGGTGCCATGGTTGAGGTCACCCCCGCCGCCGAAGGTCGAGCGCCCCTCGCGCTGACCATGTCGGCCCCCCGACGCGGCAAGCCGCCGCGGCACTTCGCCGACCTCGGCGCTGCCGAGCGAACCGCCGCGCTGACCGAGCTGGGCGAGAAGCCCTTCCGTGGCAAGCAGCTCGCGACGCACTACTTCACGCACCTGACCAGCGACCCGGCCGAGATGACCGATCTGCCGCAGGAGGGGCGCACGGCCCTCGTCGAGGCGCTCTTCCCGCCGCTGCTCACCCCCGTGCGGACGTTGACGGCCGACGCGGGCACGACTGTCAAGACGCTGTGGCGGCTCTACGACGGGGTCAAGGTCGAGTCGGTGCTCATGCGCTATCCGGGTCGGGCGACGCTGTGCGTCTCGAGCCAGGTCGGCTGCGGGATGGCCTGCCCGTTCTGTGCGACCGGGCAGCTCGGACTCACCCGCAACATGTCCACCGCGGAGATCCTCGAGCAGGTGCGCCTGGCCGCACAGGCCCTCGCACGCGGCGAGGTCGCCGGTGGCCCCGGCCGGCTCTCGAACCTCGTGTTCATGGGGATGGGCGAGCCCCTGGCCAACTACCGCGCCGTGATCGAGGCCGTCCGCCGGTTCATCGCACCGGCGCCGGAGGGCTTCGGGATGTCGGCCCGCAACGTGACGGTCTCGACCGTCGGCCTCGTCCCGGCGATCGACAAGCTCGCGAACGAGGGCATCCCGGTGACGCTCGCGCTCTCGCTGCACGCGCCGGACGACGCCCTGCGGACCGAGCTCGTCCCGATCAACACCCGCTGGACCGTCGACGAGGCCCTCGACGCCGCGTATCGGTACTTCGAGGCCACCGGGCGCCGGGTCAGCATCGAGTACGCCCTGATCAAGGACATGAACGACCACGCCTGGCGCGCCGACCTGCTCGGTCAGAAGCTGACCGACCGCGGCCGTGGCTGGGTGCACGTCAACCCGATCCCGCTCAACCCGACGCCCGGCTCGATCTGGACGGCCAGCGAACGATCGGTCGAGGCCGAGTTCGTCAGCCGGCTGAGGTCGTACGGGATCCCCACGACGGTCCGCGACACCCGAGGCAGCGACATCGACGGTGCCTGCGGTCAGCTTGCTGCAGAGGAAGGCCCATGACCCGAATGTTCCGTAGCGCCGGACGCCTGCGAACCGGCTACGACCCCGCTCAGGTCGACGAGTTCTTCACGCAGGCGCGCCGGGTGTACGAGGGGCAGAGCACCGAGCCGCTGACCGGTCGCGACGTCCGGCATGCCGCGTTCGACCTCGTCCGGGGCGGCTACGCGGCGGGCGCGGTGGACGCCGCGCTCGATCGGCTCGAGCGTGCCTTCGTCCTGCGCGAGCGTCAGGCCTACGTCGCGACCCGTGGCCAGCAGGCCTGGATGGAGCACCTGGCCGCCCAGGCCCGGACGCTGTACGGCCGGCTGACCCGTCCCGACGGCGAGCGGTTCGCCCGGGCCCACCGGGGCGAGCACGGCTACCACCCGGACGACGTCGACGACCTGTGCCAGCGGCTCGTGGACTACTTCGACCACGGCCAGACCCTGACCTCCGACGAGGTGCGTCATGCGACCTTCGGTCGGGCGAAGGGCCACGAGGCCTACCGGGAGGCTCCGGTCGACGCCTTCTGCGACCGGGCGATCGAGGTGCTGCTCGGCGTGGAGTGACGCCCGGGAGCCTCAGCCGTCCTCGCGCCGGAACCTGCTGGTGCCGAACCACAGCCCGAGGCCGAGGAGCGCGACCGTCAGGACGTAGCCGAGCACCGCTGTGCCGCTCGTCACGTCGCCGGCGAACTCCGCACGGATGCCGCTGACGATGTGCTTGATCGGGTTCGCGTCCGAGACCCGGTCCAGCCAGACCGGCGCCGATGCGGCGGTGATCGGCAGCAGGATCCCGGAGAGCAGCAGCAGCGGCAGGGCGATCCCGTTGAGCAGGGGCGCCAGCGCGTCCTCGCTCTTGAGGGTCAGGGCGATGGCGTAGGAGATCGAGGCGAACGCTGCTCCCAGGAGTGCCGCGGAGGCCACCCCGAGGACGATCCCGCCGAACGGTGCGTCGAGGCCGAACAGGTACGCCACCGCGACGAGCACGATGCCCTGGACGACGATCACGAGCACATCGCGCAGCACGCGGCCCAGGACGAGGGCCGAGCGGGGCGCAGGCGTGACCCGCTCCGCCTCGATGACGCCGTCGCGCCACTCGGCGATCAGGCCGAAGCCGACGAACAGGGCACCGAACATGCCGAGCTGCACGAGCAGGCCGGGGACGAAGAGCTGGTACGCGTTCGCCGCGCCGAGCGCCGGTGCCAGCGGCTCGAGCAGCGGGCCGAACAGGCTCAGGTACAGGATCGGCTGGAGCAGGCCCATGACGCTCCACACCGGGTTACGCAACGAGATGCGCATCGCCCGGCGGAAGACGACGAGCGTGTCGTGGACGACTGTGCTGCGCGGACGCGTCGTCCCGCGCCGACCCGCCGCGAGGCCGGTGTTGGTGATGGCGGTCATGCTGCTGCTCCGTCCATGCTGGTGGGACCGTCGGGTCCCGGCGTCGCGGTGCCGCTCTCGCCGTCACGCAACGAGCGGCCGGTCAGGGTGAGGAAGACGTCGTCGAGGGTCGGCCGCCGCAGCTCGACCCCGGCGAGGGCGACCCCCTCGGCGTCGAGGGAGCGGAGCAGGCCGGGCAGCAGGGTGCTGCCCTGCGGGACCCGCACCTCGACCATGAGCCGGTCGACGACCGGCTCGGTGGCACCGGGCAGCGCGCCGGCGATGATCACGATCCGGCCGACCTCGCCCGGGTGGGATGCCGTCAGCACGACGGCGTCACCGCTCACCTGCTGCTTGAGCGCCTCCGGCGTACCCTGCGCGACGATCGAGCCGTGATCGATCACCAGGATCCGGTCGCACAGTGCGTCGGCCTCGTCCAGGTAGTGGGTGGTCAGGAACACGGTGCTGCCGCGGTCGTCACGCAGCGCGCGCACGTGGGTCCAGAGGTTGGCCCGGGCCTGCGGGTCGAGACCGGTCGTCGGCTCGTCGAGGAAGACCAGGGCGGGGACGTGCACCAGGCCGAGCGCGATGTCGAGGCGCCGACGCTGGCCACCGGAGAGGGACGAGCACGTGCGGTCCCACAGACCGTCGAGCTCGAGCTGCGTGAACAGCTCGCGGGCCCGGGCCTCGGCCGGACCGCGCCGGACGCCGTACAGCAGGGCGTGGTCGATGACCTCCTCGCCGGCTCGGGCCGCACCGGAGGTCGATCCGGACTGTGCCACGTAGCCGATCCGGCGTCGGACGCCGCTCGGGTCCCGCCGGAGGTCGACGCCCGCGACGGTGGCCTCGCCCCGGGTCGGCCGGAGCAGGGTCGTGAGCATGCGCAGGGTCGTGGTCTTCCCGGCGCCGTTGGGGCCGAGGAAGCCGACGATCTCGCCGGCATCGACGTCCAGGTCGACTCCGCGCACGGCGTCGACGTCCCCCCGGCGGTTCCTGTAGGTGCGGGCCAGCCCGCGGGCGTGGATCATGCGCAGCTCCTCGTCGTGGTCCGGCGCCGGGTGGCACCGTTGCTCGAAGCGCGGAGCGGGTCCGCACGGAGCCATCATTCACGATGGACTATTACTCGTCAAGATTGACTATTACGCGAACGTGGAACGCCGAACGCGGCGGACATGGGAGCGGTGGGCCGACGGTCGGAGCTCAGGCGTGCTGCTGCGTGCCCCGGGGATCGAGGTGGGCGCCCGCTGCGATGGCTTCGGTGATCTGCGCCTCGGTCGGGTACCAGTCCGGCTCCTCACCCACGAACGAGTAGGCGCCGCCCCGGATCCGGTCCAGGTAGTCCCGCGCCCAGGCCGCCTCACCACCGAGGCGGGCCGCGAGGATGCGCATCACCTCGGTCGCGGTGTCAGGCTTCTCGGGCGAGGCGAGCATCTCCTCGATCGTGAGCCGGGTCCGGGCGATCTCCGCCTCGAGCCCGCGGAGGTGGACGCCGACCGCGTCGAGGACCTCGGCCCGCGGCAGTGCGTAGCCGAAGTTGACGGCCACCATGAACGCGGTCGGGTCGTCGACCCCGCGCAGCGCTGCCCGGAGCAGCTCGAGGAACTCCGCCTGACCGGCATCCGTGAGCCGGAAGGTTGTCCGGGCCGGCCGGGCCCCCCGGGCCTCGGTGGCGGCCTCCTCCAGCAGACCGCGCTCGGAGAGCGATCTCAGCGCGTTGTAGATGCTGCCCGGGTGGATGCTGGCCCAGTCGCCGACCTGCCAGGACGTGAGCTCACGCCGGAGGAAGTAGCCGTGCACCGGCTGGAAGATCATCACGGCACCGAGGACGAGCAGCCGCGTCGCAGCGCCGAGCGCCGAACCTGCGGAGCGGGGTGACATGGCGCGAGTCTGGCACGCCGGGCGGGCCGGTACGGTCCTCAGACCCCGGTGCTGTCGTCCGATCCCTCGGCCGGGATCTGCTCGTCGAGGATGATCTCCTGGACCTGCATCAGCCGCCGCTCGAGGTGGGCGACGTCGTAGAGCTCGATGTCGCTGTCGTTCCCGGCCGTCTCCACGACGAGCGTGCCGCAGCCGAGCATCCGGTCGAGCAGCGAGCGTCGGTAGCTCACCGAGTGCACCCGGTCGATCGGGATGTCCTTGCCCTCGCGGGAGAGGATGCCGCGGCGGCTGATCAGCCGCCGCGTGGTCAGGACGTCGGTCGAGGTCAGCCAGCCGAGGAACGGCCAGAACCCGAAGGCCAGGACGAGCACGGCGGCCACGGCGAGCACGGCCCACCGCTGCCAGGCGTCGTCCTGGACGCTCGGGAAGAGCTCGAGCAGCGCGTAGGTCGCGGCGGCCGCAGCGGCAGCCGTGACGAGCACCGGAACGACGAGGTTCTTCCAGTGCGAGTGGGCGCTGAAGACGACCTTCTCGCCAGCGGCGAGCAACGAGTCCTTGACCATGGCCGAGATCATCCCACCGAGCGCGGTGCGTTGTCCCCGTCCTCGCCGAGGAACCTGTGGTCGATCCGCACCACCTCGGGTCGAGCGATCTCGATCGCCCCGCGCGACGGCGTCGGCACAACCCGGGAGGTCCCAGGTCGGTGACGAGGGCCCAGGTCGGTGACAATGGCCCGGTGACCCAGTCAACGAGCTCGCCGACGAGCCGGCCGACCGACCCGACGAGCTCCCGCGGCCCCCGGCGAACCGTGGCCCTGCTCGGGTCGACCGGTTCCATCGGGACCCAGGCGATCGACGTCGTACGCCGCCACCCCGAGCGATTCGAGGTCGTCGGGATCAGCGCCGGCGGGGCGAACCCGCGGCTGATCGCCGAGCAGGCGGTTCTGCTCGGCGTCGGGACGGTGGCGGTGGCCGACGCCGCGGCGGGGCCCGCGGTGCTCGAACAGGTCACCCGGGTGACGGCCGAACGGGGGATCCCGTCGATCGGCATCGAGCTGCTCACCGGCCCTGGGGCCGCGGCCACGCTTGCCGGTCGCGGCGCGGACGTCGTGCTCAACGGCATCACCGGTTCGGTCGGCCTCGGGCCGACCCTCGCGGCGCTCGAGGCCGGGAGCACCCTCGCGCTGGCGAACAAGGAGTCGCTCGTCGTCGGCGGCGCGCTGGTCAAGGCCGCCCGGCGCCGGCCGGACCAGATCGTCCCGGTGGACTCCGAGCACTCCGCGATCGCGCAGTGCCTGCGCGGCGGACGTCGGGGCGAGGTGCGCCGGCTGATCCTCACCGCGTCGGGCGGACCCTTCCGGGGACGCACGCGCGACGACCTCGAGCACGTCTCCGCGGAGCGCGCGCTGGCGCACCCGACCTGGTCGATGGGGCCGGTCGTGACGATCAACTCGGCGACGCTGATGAACAAGGGCCTCGAGCTCATCGAGGCGCACCTGCTGTTCGACGTCCCGGTCCGGGACATCACCGTCGTGGTGCACCCGCAGTCGGTCGTGCACTCGATGGTGGAGTTCGTCGACGGCTCGACGATCGCCCAGGCCTCGCCGCCGGACATGCGCCTGCCGATCGCGCTGGGGCTGTCCTGGCCGGACCGGCTCGACCCCGTTGCTGAGCCCTGCGACTGGACGGCCGCGACGGCCTGGACCTTCGAGCCGCTCGACGAGGTGGTCTTCGGTGCCGTGCGACTCGCGCGGGAGGCGGTCGCGGCGTCGGCGACCCACCCGGCGGTCTACAACGCCGCCAACGAGGTGTGCGTTGCGGCATTCCTCGAGGGGCGGATCGGCTTCCTCGACATCGTCGACACGGTCGAGCGCGTGCTCACCGAGCACTCCGAGCACCCTGAGGGCTCCGAGCGCCTGGGGGAGACGCCGGCGGAGCGGCCAGGTCGCGATCTCACCCTCGAGGACGTGCTCGCAGCGGAGACCTGGGCTCGACGGCGTGCCGCCGAGCTGCTCGCACCTCGCTGACCGTCGCCGGCAGCCGAGCGGGTCCCGGTGGCGGCTAGTGCCCGATCAGCGGCCCCATCAGGCGCGCGACCGCGCTCTGCCGACCGGTGACGGACTCCTCGACGTCCGCGAGCGACATGGCTCGCAGCCCGGCGTTGACGCCCAGCCACCGCAGCGGCTCCGGCTCCCAGCCCGGTGAGCGGTGCCCGACCCACGGCAGGCGGGTGAGGGCCGAGTCCTGACCCGTGACGAGGTCGGCGAGGGTGCGACCGGCCAGGTTGGTGGTCGACACCCCGTCGCCCACGTAGCCGCCGGCCCAGCCGAGCCCGGTGCTGGGGTCGAGCCCGACCGCAGCGTGCCAGTCGCGCGCGACGCCGAGCGGTCCGCCCCAACGGTGCGTCACGGGCACGTCGCGCAGCACCGGGAACAGCTCGTGCAGGGTTCGTTCGAGCGCCGCGAAGACCCGCGGCTCGCGATCGTGCTCCGGGCGGACGGTCGAGGCCCAGTGGTACGGCGCGCCGCGACCGCCGAAGGCCAACCGGTCGTCGGTCGTCCGCTGCCCGTAGACGATCAGGTGACGGTGGTCGGTGAACGTCTCACCACGCTGCAGCCCGATCGCATCCCACACCGCTGCCGGCAGCGGGGCGGTCGCGATCATCAGGGAGTAGACCGGCGCGACGGCGCGTGCGGTGCCGGGCAACGTCGCCGTCCACGCCTCCGTCGCCCGGATCACGTGCCGTGCGCGCACGGTCGCCGGGCGGCCGTCGTCGACCCGCCGGGTCCGTACCCGACCCGGCTCGAGGCTCGTCGCGGCCGTGCCCTCGACCACCCGGACGCCGCGGCCCGCAACGACCCGCGCGAGACCTCGCACCAGGCGCGCCGGCTGGATCCGGGCGCAGTCCCCGGTGAACGTCGCGCCCCGCACCCCGGTCGCGGCGAGCCGCTGCCGGGCCGCAGCGACGTCCAGGAGCTCGACCTCGTCACCCCAGCGGCCCGACGCCGCTGCCTCGGCCCGGGCCCTGGTCACCTGGGGGCCGGTGCGGGCCACGGCGATCGTCCCGCCGTAGGCGAAACCGCAGTCGATGCCCTCGGCTGCCGCGACCCCGCCGACCTCCACGACGGTGTCCCGCATCGCCGCCCGCATCGCCAGCGCGGCCGGTGCGCTGTGCCGCCGCGCCAGGGCCTCCGCGCTCAGCGGGAACAGGGCCGAGCACCAGCCGCCGTTGCGTCCGCTGGCACCGAAGCCGGCGATCTCCTGCTCGAGGACCAGGACGTCGAGGTCCGGATCCGCCTCGGTCAGGTAGTAGGCCGCCCACAGCCCGGTCAGGCCACCGCCGACGATGACGACGTCTGCGTCCGTCGACCCGTCTAGCGCTGGTCGCGGGCTCAGGTCATCGGGCTCGCCGAGACCGTCCGTGCCGCCCGCGGCCTGGTCGAGCCACAGCGACAGGTCGCGGTACGGCACGCGGTCGGGGTCCGCCGGGACGGGTCTCAGAGCTGGGCCCACGCCTCGGTCAGGACCCCGCGCAGGATCTGCTCGATCTCGTCGAACTCGGCCGGGCCGCAGGTCAGCGGCGGGGCGAGCTGGATGACCGGGTCGCCCCGGTCGTCGGCCCGGCAGTACAGGCCCGCGTCGAGCAGGGCATGGGACAGGAAGCCGCGCAGCAGCCGCTCGCTCTCGTCGTCGTCGAACGTCTCGCGGGTGGCGGCGTCCTTGACGAGCTCGATCCCGTAGAAGTAGCCGTCGCCCCGGACGTCGCCGACGATCGGCAGGTCGAGCAGCTTCTCGAGGGTCTTCCGGAAGACCGGTGCGTTCGTGCGCACCCGGGCGTTGAGGCCCTCACGCTCGAAGATGTCGAGGTTCGCCATCGCGACGGCCGCCGAGACCGGGTGCCCGCCGAACGTGTAGCCGTGGTAGAAGGTCGTCGTGCCGTGGCGGAACGGCTCGAAGATCCGGTCCGAGGCGATCAGGGCGCCGATCGGGGAGTACCCGGAGGTCATCCCCTTCGCGCAGGTGATCATGTCGGGGACGTACCCGTAGTCGTTGCACGCGAACATGTCGCCGATCCGGCCGAAGGCGCAGATCACCTCGTCGGAGACGAGCAGGACGTCGTGCTCGTCGCAGATCTGCCGGACCCGCTCGAAGTACCCGGGCGGCGGCGGGAAGCAGCCGCCGGAGTTCTGCACGGGTTCGAGGAACACCGCGGCGACGGTCTCGGCACCCTCGAAGAGGATGGCCTCCTCGATCCGGTCCGCAGCCCACCGTCCGAAGGCCTTGGGGTCGTTGCGCAGCTCCTCGGGGCCACGGTAGATGTTCGTGTTCGGCACCTTGTGAGCGCCGGGGACCAGGGGCTCGAACGGCGCCTTCATCGGCGGGATCCCGGTGATCGACAGGGCGCCCTGGGACGTGCCGTGATAGGCGACGGCCCGCGAGATGACCTTGTACTTCGTCGGCTTGCCCTGCAGCTTCCAGTACTGCTTGGCGAGCTTCCAGGCCGTCTCGACGGCCTCGCCGCCGCCGGTGGTGAAGAAGACCCGGTTGAGGTCACCGGGCGCGTGGGAGGCGAGGCGCTCGGCCAGGTCGATGGCCTGCGGGTGCGCGTACGACCAGAGCGGGAAGAAGGCCAGCTCGGAGGCCTGACGGCGGGCGGCCTCGGCGAGCTCCTCGCGCCCGTGGCCGACCTGGACCACGAAGAGGCCGGACAGCCCGTCGATGTACCGGCGGCCGTCGGCGTCCCACACGTGGTGTCCCTCGCCGCGCACGATCACCGGCACCGGGCCGTTCTCCCAGGTGGACTGCCGCGTGAAGTGGCCCCACAGGTGGCGGCGGGCCGCCTGCGCGCGGTCGGTCCCGGCGGGAGTCGTCGTGGTCACGACGGCGGACGGGCCATGTGGCCCAGATGCCTCGGTCATCGGGTTCCCCAGTCGTAGAGCTGCTTGCGGAGCTTGAGATAGACGAAGGTCTCGGTGGTCCGGACCCCCGGGAGCGTGCGGATCTGCTGGTTCAGGACCTCGAGCAGGTGCTCGTCGTCCTCGCACACCACCTCGACCAGCACGTCGAACGCGCCGGCGGTGATCACGACGTAGTCGACCTCGGACAGCGCGGCCAGGGCGTCGGCGAGCTTCTCCAGGTCCCCTTCGGCCTTGATCCCGATCATCGCCTGCCGGGTGAAGCCCACCTGGAGCGGGTCGGTGACCGCGACGATCTGCACGACACCCGACTCGACCAGCCGCTGGACGCGCTGACGAACGGCTGCCTCGGACAGCCCGACGGCCTTGCCGATCGCCGCATACGGTCGCCGGCCGTCGGCCTGGAGCTGCTCGATGATGGCCTTGGACGTCGCATCGAGGGTCATCGGAGTGGGCTTGCCGGGAGCTGCCATGCTGCGATGGTCTCCCGTCGGACACCCGCTGTGCAAGCGAATCCGTGGATCTGGGGCCCAGGAAGCGCCGAATCCGGCGATCGGCGTCCTTTGAGCGGCGGATATCGGTGCGATTCGAGCAGGGCTGCGCTACCGTCGTCCCAGGGTCCACGTCGTGGTGGCCGAGCCACCGATCAACCAGGAGGCTGCCGTGTCCGATCCCACCGAAGGTCCTGTCGAGCTCCGCAACATCGTCGGCGGAGAGTCGACGCCGACGGTCGAGGGCCGCACGAGCGACGTCATCGACCCGACGACCGGCGAACGCTACGCCACCGCCCCGGTCTCCGGAGCAGCCGACGTCGACGCCGCGCTGCGCACCGCGGCAGCGGCGTTCGAGACCTGGCGCGACACGACGCCGGCCGAGCGCCAGCGGGCCCTGCTGCGCATCGCGGACGCGATCGAGGCCCGCGCTGCGGACTTCGTCCGGGTCGAGTCGCGCAACACCGGCAAGCCGCTCGCCCTCACCGCTGCCGACGAGGTGCCGCCGTGCGTCGACGAGCTCCGCTTCTTCGCCGGTGCCGCGCGGATCCTCGAGGGCGTCAGCGCGGGGGAGTACCTCGCGGGGCACACCTCCTGGGTGCGGCGCGAGCCGATCGGTGTGATCGGGCAGGTCACACCGTGGAACTACCCGTTGATGATGGCGGTCTGGAAGATCGCACCGGCGCTCGCCGCCGGCAACACGGTTGTGCTCAAGCCGTCCGACACGACCCCGGCGAGCACGCTCCTGCTCGCGGAGGTCGTCAACGAGTTCCTGCCGCCCGGCGTGCTGAACGTGGTGTGCGGCGACCGGGACACCGGTCGAGCGCTCGTCGAGCACCCGATCCCGTCGATGGTGTCGATCACCGGCTCGGTCCGGGCCGGGATGGAGGTCGCCGGCTCGGCCGCCCGCGACGTCAAGCGGGTGCACCTCGAGCTCGGCGGCAAGGCACCGGTCGTGGTCTTCGCCGACGCGGACCTCGACGCGGCCGCCGAGGGCATCGCCGGTGCGGGCTTCTACAACGCGGGCCAGGACTGCACCGCGGCGACCAGGGTCCTGGTGCACGAGTCGGTGCACGACGACTTCGTGGCGGCGCTGGGCCAGCACGCCCGCTCGACCCGGACGGGTCGGCCGGACCAGGACGTCGCCTTCGGCCCGGTGAACAACGCAGGCCAGCTCGACCGGGTGATGGGCTTCCTGGACCGGCTGCCCGACCACGCGACGATCGTGGCCGGTGGTCGTCGCCAGGGCGACGTCGGGTACTTCCACCAGGCCACGGTCGTCGACGGCCTGCGTCAGGACGACGAGGCGATCCAGCAGGAGATCTTCGGTCCGGTGATCACCGTGCAGACGTTCCGGGACGAGACCGAGGCGCTGGCGCTGGCGAACGGGGTCCGGTACGGCCTGGCGAGCTCGGTGTGGACGGCGGACCACGGCACGGCGCTGCGCATGTCACGGTCGCTCGACTTCGGGGTCGTCTGGATCAACACCCACATCCCGTTCGTCGCCGAGATGCCGCACGGCGGGTTCAAGCACTCGGGCTACGGCAAGGACCTGTCCATGTACGGGTTCGAGGACTACACCAGGATCAAGCACGTGATGAGTGCCTTCGGAGCGTGAGCTCGGGGACGGCTGGACGGAGGGATACGTCGCTCATGTTGCCGTCGGGTGACATTTTCGTTGCACATGTGCCCGTAGACGATGGAATCGCTTGTGAAGTGCGCGTGCGCCTGCGACCATCCGGTGATCGGCGAACGGTTGCCCACTGACCCGCGGACGCACGGATCCCCCGACGACAGGAGCCAACGGTGACGCACCGCCCCCTTCCCACCGACCCGATCGTCCGCGCCCTGGTCCGGGCGCAGAGCGCCGCGGTCTCCCGCCGCTCGGTGCTCGCCGGTGGCGCCGGCCTCGCGGGTGCCGGTGCCCTGCTCGCCGCCTGCGGTACGGGTGGCACGAGCGGGCCGTCGGCCTCCGGTGGTCCGGCCGAGGACCGGTCGGCGAGCGACAAGGTCGTCAGCTGGGCCAACTGGACGCTCTACCTGGACTACGACGGCGAGTCCTACCCGACCCTCGAGCGGTTCAGCGAGGAGACCGGGATCGAGGCCACCTACGCCGAGGACATCGACGACAACGACGCCTACTTCGGCAAGATCCAGGGCCAGCTGGCCAACGGTCAGGACATCGGCCAGGACATCGTGACCCTGACCGACTGGATGGCCGGGCGGATGATCCGGCTGGGCTACACCCAGGAGCTGGACAAGACGAAGATCCCCAACGCGAAGAACCTGCTCGCGAGCCTGCAGGACGTCTCCTTCGATCCCGGCCGCGCGCACTCACTGACCTGGCAGTCGGGGTTCGGTGGCGTCGCCTGGAGCAAGGCCGCCGTGCCGAACGGCGTGCACACGATCTCCGACCTGTGGGCACCCGAGCTCGCCGGGCGGATCGAGGTCCTCTCCGAGATGCGCGACACGGTCGGCCTGATCATGCTCGACCAGGGCGTCGACGTCGCAGGCGAGTGGGGTGACGACGAGTTCTTCGCCGCACTGGAGGTGCTCGACCAGCAGATCGGCTCCGGGCAGATCCGTCAGGTCAAGGGCAACTCCTATGCCGAGGACCTGGTCTCGGGTGACGCGCTCGCGGTCATCGGCTGGTCGGGTGACATCACTGTGCTCAACTTCGAGAACGGCGAGAACTGGGAGTTCGCCCTGCCCGAGGCAGGCGGCACGCTGTGGAGCGACAACCTCATGATCCCGATCGGCAGCCCGCACAAGGCCAACGCCGAGGCGCTCATGAACTACTACTACGACCCCGTGGTGGCCGCCGAGGTCGCGGCCTACGTCAACTACATCTGCCCGGTCGAGGGCGCCCGTGAGGCCATGGCGGAGTTCGACCCGTCCCTCGTCGAGAACCAGCTGATCTTCCCGGACGACGCGACGCTGTCCCGGGCGCACGTGTTCCGCGCACTGACCGCGGACGAGGAGACCAGGTACAACGAGGAGTTCCAGGCGGTGATCGGGAACTGATGGGACCGACGTCGGGTGTGGCGGTCGCTGAGCCAGGGTCCGGCCCGCGGGCGGCAACGAGCTCTGGTGCGGACCTGACCCTCGAGCGGGTCAGCAAGGAGTTCGGCGCGTTCACGGCGGTCGACGACCTGACCCTGACCATCCCGTCGGGGTCCTTCTTCGCCCTGCTGGGACCGTCCGGCTGCGGCAAGACGACCACCCTGCGCATGGTCGCGGGTCTGGAGCAGCCGACCAGCGGTCGCATCCTGATCGGCGGGCAGGACGTCACGTCGACCAGGGCTCACCAGCGGCCGGTCAACACCGTCTTCCAGTCCTACGCGCTGTTCCCGCACCTGAGCGTCCTGGAGAACGTCGCCTTCGGCCTGCGTCGCAAGCGCGCGTCGGACCCGCTCGGCAAGGCAGGGGTCGCCCTCGACCTGGTCGAGCTCCGGCACCTGTCCGAGCGCCGACCGGCCCAGCTCTCCGGCGGCCAGCAGCAGCGGGTCGCGCTGGCCCGCGCGATCGTCAACAACCCCGCCGTGCTGCTGCTCGACGAGCCGCTCGGCGCGCTCGACCTCAAGCTGCGGCGCCAGATGCAGGTCGAGCTCAAGCGGATCCAGACCGAGGTCGGGCTGACCTTCGTGCACGTCACGCACGACCAGGAGGAGGCCATGACGATGGCCGACACCGTCGCGGTGATGAACGCCGGTCGGATCGAGCAGATGGGCTCACCGGCGGACCTGTACGAGCTGCCCCGCACCGCCTTCGTCGCCAACTTCCTGGGTCAGTCGAACCTGCTGCGCGGCACCGTCGTCGAGCACGGCTCGTCGATCCTGGGCGTCGACGTCCTGGGCCAGCGCCTGCAGGTGCCCACCGTGCGGGCCGTGACGACCAGCGGCGACGTCCTGCTCGGCGTCCGCTCCGAGAAGCTGCGCATCCTGCGGGACGGCGAGGAGCCACCGGCGGACGCCAACGTCATCGGACCGGGGCGGGTGACCGACGTCTCCTTCACCGGCGTGAGCACCCAGTACCAGGTCGAGGTGCCGGGCCTGGGGACGATGGCTGTCTTCGTCCAGAACCTGCTCGGCGGTGCGACGACGTCGCTCGGCGAGCAGGTCAGGCTGGCGTGCGCGATCAAGCACACATTCGCCCTCGACGGGGCCGACGACGTGACGTCCGGCGCGGTCGGCCTCGACGACGCGGGCGTCTGAGCCATGAGCATCGTCACGGCGATCGGGCACGGCCCGGGCAACGGTCCGGCCGTGCGGCCGCTGCGCCGGGCGCGCGGCGGCGCCTACCTGCTGCTGGCGCCCGGGCTGGCGTACCTCGGCCTGTTCTTCGTCGTGCCGGTGGTGGCACTGCTCGTGACGTCCCTGTACGTGCCGGTGCCCGGCGGCGAGGTCGGCCAGTTCCAGCCGGCCTTCGAGTGGGGCAACTACGTCGACGCGCTGTCCACCTACTGGCCGCAGCTGATGCGCTCGTTCCTCTACGCCGTGATCGCCACCGTCGCCGCCCTGCTCATCGGCTACCCGATGGCGTACGCGATCGCCGTCCGGGCCCGGGGCAAGCCGTTCCTGCAGGGGATGCTCCTCGTCCTGGTCATCGCCCCCTTCTTCACGAGCTTCATCCTGCGGACCATCGCCTGGAAGCAGATCCTGGCCGACGAGTCCTTCGTCGTGGCCGCGCTCAGGGCCCTGGCGCTCCTGCCCCCGGACGGTCGGCTCACCGCGACCGCGATCGCCGTCGTGTCCGGTCTGACGTACAACTTCCTGCCGTTCATGACCCTGCCCATCTACGCCAGCCTCGAACGCCTGGACGTGCGCATGATCGAGGCCGGTCAGGACCTGTACGCGAGCGGCCCGACGACGTTCCGGCGGGTCACCCTGCCGCTGTCGATGCCCGGGGTCGTCTCCGGGACGCTCCTGACGTTCATCCCGGCATCCGGCGACTTCGTCAACTCGGTGCTGCTCGGCAACACGACCACCACGATGATCGGCCAGGTCATCGACTCGCGCTTCTTCAAGGTCAGCGACTACCCGACGGCCGCGGCGCTGTCGGTCGTCCTGATGGTCGCGATCCTGGCCCTCGTCACCGCCTACGTGCGACGCTCCGGGACCGAGGAGCTGCTGTGAACGGCACCGGTCGGCTGCGCATCGGGGACGCGTTGATCCCGGTGTTCGCCGCACTGGCCTTCCTCTACCTGCTGGTCCCGATCGCGTACACGGTCGCGTTCTCGTTCAACGACGCGGGTCGCACGAACCTGATCTGGCGCGGGTTCACCCTCGACAACTGGGCCGACCCGTGCGGTGCACCCCAGGTCTGCGCGGCGCTGGTGAACTCGCTCAAGGTCGGCAGCATCGCGACAGTGGTCTCGACGATCCTCGGCACGCTCATCGCCCTGGCCCTCGTGCGCTACCGGTTCCGCGGGCGGGCGCTGGCGAACCTGCTGATCTTCCTGCCGATGTCGACGCCGGAGGTCGTCCTCGGTGCTGCCCTGCTCGCGCAGTTCCTGAGCCTGCGGATCAACCCCGGCTTCGGCACCGTCGTCATCGCGCACATCATGTTCTGCATCAGCTTCGTCGTGGTCACCGTCAAGGCCCGGGTCGCCGGCCTGGACCCGAAGCTCGAGGAGGCGGCCGCCGACCTGTACGCGTCGTCGTGGCAGGCCTTCTGGCGGGTGACGTTCCCGCTCCTGGTGCCCGGGATCCTGGCCGCCGCGCTGCTCGCCTTCTCGCTGAGCTTCGACGACTTCATCATCACGAACTTCAACTCCGGCAACTTCACGACCTTCCCGAAGTTCGTCTACGTCTCGGCCACCCGAGGTATCCCGCCGCAGGCCAACGTGATCGGCTCGGCGATGTTCGCCATCGCCCTGCTGCTGGTCGTCGGCGTCCAGGTCTTCACCGCGGCCCGACGCCGCCGTCGGTGACCGTGGCCGGGCCGTCGCCCTGCCACCCCCACCCCGCACGCCCCACCAAGGGAGTCCTCATGCGCATCCTCGTCATCGGCAGCGGCGGGGTGGGCGATGCGGTCGCCCGGATCGCCGCGGACCGTGACTTCTTCGAGCTCCTGGTCATGGCGGACTTCGATCCCGCACGGTCCGAGCGCTCGGTCGTCGCAGCACGTGCGCGCGCAGGGACGTCGCGAGCGGACCGGTTCGTCGCCGAGCGGGTGGACGCGTCCGACGCCGGGGCGGTGGCCGATCTCGCACGCCGATACGAGATCACCCACGTGCTCAACGCGGTGGACCCGCGCTTCGTCCTGCCGGTCTTCGAGGGTGCGTTCGCGGCAGGTGCCGACTACCTCGACATGGCGATGTCGCTGTCCCGGCCGCACCCGACCGACCCGCACAGCCGTCCCGGGGTCAAGCTCGGGGACGAGCAGTTCGCCGCAGGTGAGCGCTGGGCCGCAGCCGGCCGGCTCGCCCTGGTCGGGATGGGGGTCGAGCCCGGCCTCTCGGACGTCTTCGCGCGGTACGCGTCCGACCACCTCTTCTCCTCGATCGACGAGCTGGGCACGCGTGACGGGTCCAACCTGGTGGTCCTGGGGGACGACGGCGAGCCGATCTTCGCGCCGTCCTTCTCGATCTGGACGACGATCGAGGAGTGCCTCAACCCGCCGGTGATCTGGGAGCGGGACCGAGCGGTCGAGGCCGGCAGCCCCGAGGGTGGCTGGTACACGGTGCCGCCCTTCCACGAGCCGGAGGTCTTCGACTTCCCCGGTGGCATCGGACCGGTCGAGTGCGTCCACGTCGAGCACGAGGAGGTCCTCCTCATGCCGCGGTTCCTCGACGCCCGGAAGGTGACCTTCAAGTACGGCCTCGGTGCCGAGTTCATCGGGGTGCTGCGCACCCTGCACACCCTCGGCCTCGACAGCACCGCACCGGTCGGCGTGCGCTCGGCGGACCGGGACCACCCCGGCGCCGTCTCGGTGAGCCCGCGCGACGTGGTCGCGGCGTGCCTGCCCGACCCGGCCACCCTCGGGCAGCGCATGAGGGGTGCGACCTGTGCGGGCCTCCTGGTGACCGGTCTGGGTGTCGACGGTGGGCCGCGGGAGGTCTACCTGCACCACGTGGTGGACAACGCGTGGTCCATGGCAGAGTACGGAGCGCAGTGCGTCGTGTGGCAGACAGCCGTCAACCCCGTGATCGCTCTGGAGCTGCTCGCGCGAGGGGTCTGGTCCGGCACGGGTGTGCTCGGTCCCGAGGCCTTCGACGCAGTCCCCTTCCTCGACCTGCTGCAGGCGGACCGGCCCGTTGGCCTCGGATCGCCCTGGGCGATTGAGGAGAGGCCTGCATCACCATGAACGACCGACGACGACATGAGCGGCTCGAGGGGATCTACCGGGACAACCTCAACGCGCTGCTCCGCCGCGTGCTGGTGATCGCCCTGGCCGCCGGCTTCCCCACGATCGTCGTGATGATCGTCCTGCTCGGCCCGACGGACCCGGTCGTCGCCTGGGGCTTCCCGCCGCTGCTGGTGTTCCTGGCCGTGTACGCGTGGGTGCTGCTGCGTCGTCCCGACCGCGCGGTCGACTTCTCGCGGGTGAGCGTGGTGGTGGCCGAGGTGGCCTGGGTCGCCGGCATGCTCTACCGCCTGCTGACCGCCGACGACATCCACGACGGGTGGCACTCGCTGTTCCCGACCACGTTCATGGGCATGATCATCTTCACCGTGGTCGGCTTCCTGGTGTGCAGCACGCGACTGGCGCTGCTCAACTCGTTGGGCTCGGTCGCGGCCATCCTCGGTGCCGGTCTGTTCGGGCTGCTGCGGGTCGAGGGCGGCTCCGAGCACGTCCTGGACCTGGTCAGGTACACGTTCTACCTCGGCTTCGTCGCGCTGCTCCTGCACGTGCTGTCCCGCGCCAAGAGCCGGCTCGCGGTCGCGATCGCCGCCGCGCAGCAGGCCAACGACGAGGCGCTGCAGATGCGCGACATGGCCTACCTGGACGCGCTGACCGGCATCGCCAACCGGCGGCGGCTGTTCGAGGAGCTCACCTACCAGTCCGACCGGGTGGCCGAGCACGGTCCGGTGGCGGTGCTGTACTTCGACCTGGACGGCTTCAAGGCGATCAACGACGAGCACGGGCACAGCGTCGGCGACGAGGTGCTGTGCCGGGTCGCCGAGCTGGCCGGTCGGCTGGTCCGCAAGGGCGACCTGGTCGCGCGCCTCGGCGGCGAGGAGTTCGTCATCGTCGCCCCGGGCACCGGGCGCGAGCGGGCCGTGCAGCTCGCCGAGCGGCTGCGCACCGTGCTCCCGGCCGAGCTGACCTCGACGGTCGGCGTGCGCGTCACCGCCAGCTTCGGGGTGGCCGAGCTGCACGCGGGCGAGGCCGCGTCGGACGTCCTCGGGCGGGTCGACGCCCTGATGTACAGCGCGAAGAGCGGTGGCCGCGACCGGGTGGTCTCGGCCGCGTCGTGACGAGCGCTCGGCCGCGTCGTGACGAGCGCACCGGCTACGCCGCGGGCCCGATCATGACCGCTGCCAGGACGTCGAGCGCGTCCTCGAGCAGCTCGGTGCCGATCACCAGCGGCGGCAGGAAGCGCAGCACGTTCCCGTAGGTCCCGCAGGTCAGGACCAGCACGCCCTGCTGGGCACACCCGCGGGCGACCCGGGCCGCCTCGGTGGCGTCCGGTTCGAGCGTCCCGGGTCGCACGAGCTCGATCGCGAGCATCGCGCCCCGACCGCGGACCTCGGCGATCTGCGGGCACCGCTCGGCGAGCGCCGTCAGGCGCGGGACCATGAGCGCCTCGATCCGCCGCGCGGCGGCCGGCAGGTCGTCCTGCTCGTACATGTCGATCGCCGCGAGCGCGGCGGCGCAGGCCACCGGGTTGCCGCCGAAGGTGCCGCCGAGGCCGCCGAGGTGGACCGCGTCCATGAGCTCGGCGCGGCCGGTGACCGCGGCGAGCGGCAGCCCACCGGCGATCCCCTTGGCCGTCGCGATCAGGTCGGGCACCACGCCGTCGTGCTCGCAGGCGAACATCGAGCCGGTCCGGGCGAACCCGGTCTGGATCTCGTCGGCGACGAGCAGCACGCCGGTGCTCGCGCACCAGTCAGCCAGCGCCCGCAGGAACCCGGGCGCCGGGACGATGAACCCGCCCTCGCCGAGGATCGGCTCGATGACGAGGCACGCGACCTGGTCGGCGCCCACCTGCTTCTCGATCAGCGCGATCGCGCGCGCGGCTGCCTGCTCGCCGGTGATCGGTACCGGCTCGCGCAGCGGGTAGGACGCCGGCACCCGGTACACCTCGCCGGCGAACGGGCCGAAGCCGGTCTTGTACGGCATCGCCTTGGCCGTCATGGCCATCGTGAGGTTGGTCCGTCCGTGGTAGGCGTGGTCGAGCACGACCACGGCGTCCCGGCCGGTCGCCCGACGCGCCACCTTCACCGCGTTCTCGACGGCCTCGGCCCCGGAGTTGACCAGGACGCTGCGCTTGTCGTGGTCACCCGGGGTCAGGCGCGCGAGGGCCTCGCAGACCGCGACGTACTCCTCGTACGGCGCGACCATGAAGCACGTGTGGGTGAAGTCGGCCGCCTGCGCCGCGACTGCCCGCGTGACGGCCGGTGCGGCGTTCCCGACGGACGTGACAGCGATCCCGGCGGCCAGGTCGATGAACGAGTTGCCGTCCACGTCGACGATCACACCGCCGCCGGCGCGCTCGACGTAGACCGGGAGGGTGCTCGCCACGCCTGCGGCGACGACGGCGCGCCGGCGCTCGGCGAGGGCGACCGAGCGCGGGCCGGGGACGGCTGTCACGAGGCGCCTGCGCTGCTCGACACGCTCGGCGGTCACGGGGCTGGGGTCTGCGGATCCAGGTGCCATGACGTGATGCTAGTGCGCAGATCAGCCGCAGGTCCGGTTCCGCACCGAGGTATTTCGTCGCTCGGGGCTGTTCAGGCAGTACCCGGCGACGAACCGGTGACGTCCCGGCGCCGGCCGGATCCGGCCCCCACCGTCGGTCGGTCGGGGTGTCGGAGCGAGGCCGTGCGCCGGGCCGTGCGCGACGGTTGCGCGGTCGAGGGATGATGGTGGGGCGAGGCATGATGGTGCGCGCGGTGGCGGGTGCCTCGGCGGGGACGGCGGATCGGGACGGAGATCTCATGGCGTACGCGGTCGGACTGCTCGTGCTGCTGGTCGGGCTGCTGGCGTCGATCGCGCTGCACGAGGTCGGGCACATGGTGCCGGCCAAGCGCTTCGGGGTCCGGGTCAGCAAGTACATGGTCGGCTTCGGTCCCACCCTGTGGTCGCGGACCCGGGGCGAGACGGAGTACGGCGTCAAGGCGATCCCGCTGGGCGGCTACGTGCGGCTCGTCGGGATGTACCCGTCCGCCGAGGTCGTCGGCGCCGAGCCACGGGCCGGGCGGTTCGGCGAGGTGGTCCAGGCGGCGCGGGACGCGAGCTCCGAGGAGATCCTGCCGGGCGAGGAGCACCGGGCGTTCTACCGGCTGAGCACGCCGAAGAAGGTCGTCGTGATGCTCGGTGGCCCTGTGATGAACCTGCTGATCGCGTTCGTCCTGCTCGGCATCGTCCTGGTCGGCTTCGGCATCCCCGGCGGGGCGACGACGACCGTCTCCTTCGTCGGCGAGTGCGTGCCGGCGACCGACGCGCCGGCCGACGCACCGTGCACCGCGAGCGACCCGCCGACCCCGGCCGCGGCCGCCGGGCTCGAGCCCGGCGACGTCCTGCTGTCCTACGGCGGTGTGCAGATCGCGCAGTGGGCGGACTTCCAGGATGCGATCCGCGACACCGCCGGTACGGACATCCCGCTCGTCGTCGAGCGCGCGGGTGAGCAGCTGACCCTGGCGATCACGCCGGTCGTCACGCAGCGGCCGGTCGTGGACGCGGACGGCGAGGCGGTCGTGGACGCGGACGGCCAGGTGCGGACCGAGCCCGGCCGGTACCTGGGGGTCGGACCGACGGAGGCTCTCGAGCGGCAGCCGCTCTCGGCGGTCGTGACCACGACGGCCTCCGGCGTGTGGGAGACCGCCAAGATCGTCGTGACCCTCCCTGCGCAGCTCGTCGACGTCGTGCAGGCCACCCTCGGACTCGAGGACCGCAACCAGTCCTCGGTCGTCGGTGTGGTCGGTGTCGGTCGGTTCGCCGGCGAGATCGCCTCGGTCGACGCCCCGGGGTTCGGCACGGCCGAGCGGGTCGTGAGCATGCTCGGCCTGCTGGCCTCGCTGAACATCGCGCTCTTCGTGTTCAACCTCATCCCGCTCCTGCCGCTGGACGGCGGCCATGTCGCCGGCGCGCTCTGGGAGGGCGCCAAGCGGCAGGTCGCCCGGGTGCGCGGCCTGGCCCTGCCCGCACCGGCTGACGTCGCGCGGATGATGCCGCTGGCCTACGGGGTGTTCCTCGTCCTGGCGTTCATGGGCATCCTGCTGATCTACGCGGACATCGTCCGGCCGGTCACGATCGGCTGAGCCTCGTGGGCAGGTTCGGTGGTGATCCTGTGCCGAGGGCAGCCGCGCGCGGGCGGGTGTGCCGTGCTGGGGGATACTGAGCCCGTGAGCATCCCCATCAGCCTCGGCATGCCGCAGGCCCCGCCGCCGGTCCTCGCCGCACGCCGCCCGACGCGCAAGATCAAGGTCGGGTCGCTCGAGGTCGGCGGTGACGCCCCCGTGTCGGTCCAGTCGATGACCACGACGAAGACGACGGACATCAACGGGACGCTCCAGCAGATCGCCGAGCTGACGGCGTCGGGGTGCGACATCGTGCGGGTCGCCTGCCCGACGGAGGAGGACGCGCTCGCCCTGCCGATCATCGCGCGCAAGTCCCAGATCCCGGTCATCGCGGACATCCACTTCCAGCCGAAGTACGTCTTCGCCGCGATCGACGCGGGCTGTGCTGCGGTCCGCGTCAACCCCGGGAACATCCGGAAGTTCGACGACCAGGTCGGGGCGATCGCGAAGGCGGCTGCCGACGCCGGGGTCTCGCTGCGGATCGGGGTCAATGCGGGCTCCCTGGACAGGCGGCTGCTCGAGAAGTACGGCAAGGCCACCCCGGAGGCCCTCGTCGAGTCCGCCGTCTGGGAGGCCTCGCTGTTCGAGGAGCACGACTTCCACGACTTCAAGATCTCGGTCAAGCACAACGACCCGGTGATCATGGTGCGCGCCTACGAGATGCTCTCCGAGCGCGGCGACTGGCCGCTGCACCTGGGTGTCACGGAGGCCGGACCGGCGTTCCAGGGCACCATCAAGTCCGCGACGGCCTTCGGCGCACTGCTGAGCCGGGGCATCGGGGACACGATCCGGGTGTCCCTGTCGGCCCCGCCGGTCGAAGAGGTCAAGGTCGGCATCCAGATCCTGCAGTCGCTCAACCTGCGGCCCCGCAAGCTCGAGATCGTCTCGTGCCCGTCGTGCGGACGCGCCCAGGTCGACGTCTACTCGCTCGCGGAGCGCGTCACCGCGGGCCTCGAGGGCCTCGAGGTGCCGCTGCGGGTCGCTGTCATGGGCTGCGTCGTCAACGGTCCGGGTGAGGCGCGGGAAGCCGACCTCGGCGTCGCCTCCGGGAACGGCAAGGGCCAGATCTTCGTCAAGGGCGAGATCGTCAAGACCGTCCCCGAGTCCGAGATCGTCGAGACCCTGATCGCCGAGGCGCTGCGGATCGCCGAGACCATGACCCCGGTGGAGGGTGGCGCGCCGGTCGTCTCGATCTCCTGACTCCACCGGTCGGCGGGCCGCCATGGTGCACAATCCCCTCATGGGACGCTGGCGTGCCGAGGTCGGCACAGCGCGATCGGTGACGACCGACGTGGATCTTCGCGACGCCGCGCGGCTGTGCGCGATCGACCCGGTGGCCTCGGTGCTCGCCGCAGCGCGCATCGAGTCCAGCCTCGCCTCGGGTGCCGTCCGTGCCGGCTCGACGATCTGGGGGTACGAGCGGGACGGCCAGCTCGGCGCGTTGTGCTGGGCCGGCGCCAACCTGGTGCCGGTCTGCGCCCCGGACGACGACGCCGCTCTCGACGCCTTCGCCGAGACCGCCCTGCGCCAGGGTCGCCGCTGCTCGTCGATCGTCGGGGGTGCCGAGCAGGTGCTCGGGCTGTGGGAGCGGCTGGAGCCGTCCTGGGGACCGGCCCGGGACGTCCGGCCCGACCAGCACTCGCTCATGACGGACCGGCTGTCTGCCGTGTCGCCGGACCCTGCGGTGCGGCTCGCCGAGCCGGCTGAGCTCGGCGTGATCCTGCCGGCCTGCGTGCAGATGTTCGTCGAAGAGGTCGGGTACTCACCGCTCCAGGGCGCGCCCGGCGCCTACGAGGCGCGGGTCAAGACCCTGATCGGCGAGCGGCGCTCCTTCGTCCGGATCGACCGCGGCGCGTCGGGGCCGGAGGTGGTCTTCAAGGCCGAGCTCGGAGCGGTCGGTGCCGGCGTCGCGCAGGTCCAGGGGGTGTGGGTCGAGCCGGGTCGTCGCGGTCGCGGGCTGTCCGTCCAGGGGATGGCTGCCGTCGTCGCGCTGACCCTGGGCACCGTCGCGCCGGTCGTCTCGCTGTACGTCAACGGCTACAACACCCGCGCACTGGCCGCCTACGCCCGGGTCGGCTTCCGCCGGGTGGGCACGTACGCCACCGTCCTGTTCTGACCGGAGCGACGCCGCAGGCGTCGGTCGAGGACCTCGTCGACCTGATCTCGCAGTGAGCTGCGCGGCCCCTCGGGAGACGACCGTAGGGTGGGTGGGTGCTCAGGCTGTGGTCGGTGGTCGTCCCGGTGAAGGACGCCGCGGTGGGCAAGACCAGGCTGGGTGGCGTGCTCGACGAGCGCGCTCGAGCGGCGCTCGTGCGGGCGATGGCCCTGGACACGATCTCTGCGGCGACGGCTTGCGCGGTGGTCGCCCAGGTCGTGGTCGTCACGGCCGACGAGGTCGTGGCACGGCAAGCGCCCACCATCGGCCGGACTCCGGGGCGGGTGGCGCGGCGGGCACCGGGGTCCGCGAGCGTCGCGGCGGTGCAGGTCGTCGACGAGCCCTCGCGCGCGGGGGCGCCGTCGGGGCTGGACGCGGCAGCGGCGGCGGGTGTGGCGGTGGCCCGTTCGAGCGCCCTGGCGGCACCCGTCGGCGTGCTGCTCGGCGACCTGCCGGCCCTGCGTCCCGACGACCTGATGGCGGCGCTGGACGCCGCCTGGCCGCACGCGCGGGCCATGGTCGCCGACGCCGACGGCACGGGCACCACCGTGCTCACCGTCGGCGGCGGGGTACCGTTCGCCTCCCGGTTCGGCACCGGCTCGGCGGCGGCACACGCGGCGCTCGGGTACGTCCGGCTCGACGTCGCGGTGGAGTCGACACTGCGTCACGACGTCGACGTGCCCGCCGACCTCGACGCGCTGCGGGCGCTCCGTCCGGGTCCGCGCACCGCCCGGGTGCTCGATCGCCTGTTCGCCGGCGGCGACGGACCGGTCAGGGCAGCCGGTCGACGAGCCTGAGGGCCTCGGCGGCGATCGCCGCGGTGGTCGGCACGTCCGACATCAGCGTCGGCGCCGCCCCCGCCGTCCAGCCGTCGGCGCGCAGGTCGGCCACGGCGGCGGCGTCGACGGTGTCGACCAGCCATGCGTCGAGCACCCCGCCGTCGGCCCGCCGGCCGTAGTGCCTGGCCACGGCTTCCGCGCTGGTCTCGACGCCGATCGCTGCCAGGCAGGCGTCGGCCATACCTCGCACCGGCGCGCCGCCGAGGATCGGGCTGACGCCGACCACCGGCGCCGAGGTCTCCCGCAGCGCGTCGCGCACACCGGGGACCGCGAGGATCGTGCCGACCGAGACGACCGGGTTGGACGGAGGCATCACGACGACGTCGGTGTTCCGCAGCGCATCGAGCACGCCCGGCGCGGGCTCGGCGGCCTCGAGCCCGACCTGCACGAAGCGCCGCGCCGGAGAGGCCGCGTGCTCGCGCACCCACCACTCCTCGAAGTGGACCCGCCGGCCGTCGGCGAGCTCGACGTGGGTCTCGACCTCCTCGTCGGACATCGGCAGCAGCCGCACGCCGGGACGCCACCGCTGCGCGAGCCGGGCCGTCACCGCCGACAGCGGCAGCCCGCGGCGCAGCAGCTCCGTGCGGGCCAGGTGCGTCGCGAGGTCGAGATCGCCGAGCGTGAACCACTCCCACCCCAGTCCGTAGCCGGCCAGGTCCGCGCTGACCCTGCTCGTCTCGTCGCGCCGCCCCCAGCCCTGCCCTTCGTGCACCGCGCCGCCGAGCGTGTACATCAGGGTGTCGAGGTCCGGGCAGACCCGCACACCGTGCAGCCACATGTCGTCGCCGGTGTTGGCGACCACCGTCACCTCGGCAGACGTGCCGCCTGCGCCGTCGGGCAGGCGCTCGGCCAGCAGGGCGAGGAGCCCGCGGGTGAACCGAGCGCCGCCGACGCCGCCGGACAGGACCGTGATCTTCATCCGAGCTCCGAGGACTGATCCGAGGGCACGGCGACTCCCGCACACGCGTTCGACAATGGGCGCTACTTCAGGAACTTGGACGTCCGGCGGTCGGCCAGGATCCGTCCGCCGGTCTGGCAGGTCGGGCAGTACTGGAGCGCCGAGTCGGCGAACGACACCTCGCGCACCGTGTCCGAGCACACCGGGCACGGCAGGCCGGCGCGCCCGTGCACCTGCAGGGTGCGTCGCTTCGTGTCCTTGAGCTCGGCGGCAGGACGTCCGCTCGAGACGGCCAGCGCCTGGCGCAGCGTCTCGCGGGTCGTCGCGTGCAGACGGGCGACGTCGGCGGGCAGCAGGGACCGGGTCTGCGCGTACGGGCTCATCCGGGCTGCGTGCAGGATCTCGTCGGAGTAGGCGTTGCCGATGCCCGCGATCTGCCGCTGGTCGCGGAGCAGCCCCTTGACCTGCTGGTTGCGGGCTGCCGCGAGCTCACCGAGCCGCTCGACGGTGAACTCCGGTGCGAGCGGGTCGACGCCGAGCGACGCGACCATCGCGACGTCCCGCGGGTCGGCCACCACGTGCACGGCGAGCCGTTTGCGGGTGCCGGCCTCGGTGAGGTCGAAGCCCGAGCCGTCGTCGAGCAGGACGCGCAGCGCGAGCGGGGAACGGCCCGGGCGCACGGGCGTCGTCGGTGCCTGCTCGTACCAGCGGAGCCAGCCCGCGCGGGCGAGGTGGACCACCAGGTGCGGCCCCGGATCGGTGGCGAGATCGATCCACTTGCCGTGCCGCTGCGTGCCGGTCACGGTCCGGCCGACCAGGTCGGACGCGGCGGGGGAGAAGGTCTTGAGGGCGCTGATCGCCCCGATCGAGACCTGCGCGATGACATGGCCGGTCGCCCGCTCGCCCAGGAACTGGACGAGCGCCTCGACCTCCGGCAGCTCGGGCACCGATCCATGGTGGCCCACGATCGCCCGCAGCGGCAGGCCGGCCGGCAGATCGGGCGTGCTCCGACCGGGTGCGCACCCGCCACTAGGCTGGCCCGCATGCTGCTGAGGATGTCCACCCTGTTCCTGCGGACCCTGCGCGAGGACCCCGTCGACGCCGAGGTGCCGAGCCACCGGCTCCTGGTTCGCGCGGGGTACATCCGCCGCGCCGCCCCGGGGATCTACACCTGGCTGCCGCTCGGTCTGCGGGTCCTGGCCAAGGTCGAGCGCGTGGTCCGCGAGGAGATGGACGCCATCGGCGCCCAGGAGGTGCACTTCCCGGCGCTGCTGCCCCGTGAGCCCTATGAGGCGACCGGTCGCTGGACCGAGTACGGGCCGAACGTGTTCCGGGTCAAGGATCGCCGGGAGGCGGAGTACCTGCTCGCGCCGACCCACGAGGAGGTGTTCACCCTCCTGGTCAAGGACCTGTACTCCTCGTACAAGGACCTGCCGCTCGCGCTGTACCAGATCCAGACGAAGTACCGCGACGAGGCCCGCCCGCGGGCCGGGCTCCTGCGCGGCCGTGAGTTCATCATGAAGGACGCGTACTCCTTCGACGTCGACGACGCCGGGCTCGAGGCTGCCTACCTGCGGCAGCGCGAGGCCTACCAGCGGATCTTCACCCGGCTCGGGATGGACTTCGTCGTGGTCTCGGCCGTGTCCGGGGCGATGGGCGGCTCGCGCAGCGAGGAGTTCCTCATGCCGACCCCGATCGGCGAGGACACCTTCGTCCGGTCGGCCGGCGGGTACGCCGCCAACGTCGAGGCGGTCACCACCCAGGTCCCGGCCGCGGTCCCGTACGGCGAAGCCCCGGCGGCGCACGTGGAGGACACGCCCGACACCCCGACGATCAGCACGCTCGTCGCGCGGGCCAACGAGCAGTTCGCCCGTCCGGACCGGCCGTGGACGGCCGCGGACACGCTCAAGAACGTCGTCGTCGCGCTCGACCACCCGGACGGTGAGCGCGAGCTGGTCGCCATCGGCCTGCCGGGGGACCGCGAGGTGGACCTCAAGCGCCTCGAGGCCGCCCTCGCCCCTGCCGCCGTCGAGGCGGCCGGTGACGCCGACTTCGCCCGGCACCCCGAGCTCGTCAAGGGGTACATCGGCCCCGGTGCCCTCGGCCGGGCCAACACCGGTCGGCCCGACGCCGTCCGGTACCTGCTCGACCCGCGCATCGTGGACGGCACCCGCTGGATCACAGGTGCCGACGCCCCGGGCCGGCACGTCTTCGACCTCGTCGCCGGTCGGGACTTCGTCGGGGACGACACCGTCGAGGCCGCCGAGGTCCGGGCGGGGGACCCGGCGCCCGACGGCTCCGGTCCGCTCGAGCTCGCCCGTGGCATCGAGATCGGCCACATCTTCGCGCTCGGCCGCAAGTACGCCGAGGCGCTCGGGCTCAAGGTGCTGAACGAGAACGGCAAGGCCGTGACCGTCACGATGGGCTCCTACGGCATCGGCGTGTCGCGTGCGGTCGCGGCCCTCGCGGAGACCAACCACGACGACGCCGGGCTGGCCTGGCCGATCGGGGTGGCGCCCGCCCAGGTGCACATCGTGGCGACCGGGAAGGACGCCGCGGTCTTCGCGGCCTGCGAGGAGCTCGCGGCCGACCTGCACGGCCAGCGCGTCGAGGTGCTCTACGACGACCGCTTCAAGGTCTCGCCCGGCGTGAAGTTCGCCGATGCCGAGCTGCTGGGCGTCCCGGTGATCGTCGTCGTCGGGCGCGGGCTGGCCGAGGGTGTGGTCGAGGTGCGGCTGCGCCGGCCTGCGGACGCCGGGCTGCCCGCGGGGGAGCGGCCGGCCGCCGAGCAGGTGCCGGTCGCCGATGCGGCCGCCCGGATCGGCGGCATCGTCGCCGAGCTGCTCGAGGCCTGACGGAGCCGCCCGGCGCCCGGCAGGGGCGGCGGGCGGCTGGTCAGGCCGCGTGCTCGGGCAGCCCGGGGAAGGCCGGGATCACCCCGGTCAACCGGGTCGAGGCCCGGGATGCGTCGCGCAGCGCGTCGACCAGGGCCGAGCGCCCGTCCGGGTCCGCCGCGGCGACGAGCGATGCGTAGCTCTGCGCGAGCTGGACCTCGAGGTCGGCCAGGGCCGTGGTGACGGCTGCCGGATCGGATGCCGTGGCCGTGAGCGCGGCCGGCAGTGCGTAGCTGCTGCGTCGTGGGTCGAGGCCGGTGCCCTGCACCGCACCCAGCTCGGCCCAGTGCTGCGCCCGCTCGCGGTGCTGCTCGGCGCGCTGCTCGGCGTACGCCCGGGGGTCGTCCGCCGTCCGGGCTGCGGCGATCTCCCACGCCATCCCGATGGCGTCCTCGGACTGCACGAGGGTCACCAGGGCGGTCGCCGGGACGCCGGGGACGGTGTCCGGGACCTCGAAGGGTGCGGTGAGGGCCGGGTCGAGCCCGTCGAGCGGTAGCCCGGCAGCGACGCGCAGGGCGTCGGCGACGAGCATCCGGGCGGTCGCGACCGACGCGAGCAGGCGGGCCAGCGGACCGTCGGGAACGGCGGCGGCGTCGGCCTGGGCGCTCGCTGCCGTCTCGACGAGCAGGGCCACCACGGCCGCGGGGTCGACGGCGTCGGCCTGGGCTGGGCTCGGGCTCGGGTCGGGGGTGGGAGCCGCACCGGGCACCGTGTCGTCCGTCACTGCGTCTTCGGGCACCGTGCCGTCGGGTGCGTCTTCGGGCACCGTGCCGTCGGGTGCGGCAGTGGCCGGTGCGGTAGCGGCGGTGGCCTCCGGCGTCGGCTCGTAGATGCCGCCGAGGGCCACGAGGTGCTGCTCGCAGACGTCGGTGACCGTGCCGAGCAGTGCCGCGACCGTCGCATCGGTCGTGTGACCTGCGGCGGACGTGGCCAGCACCTCGAGCGCGACAGCGTCCGCCGTCGCGCGCTGCCGCACGACCTCCACCTCGTCGGGCACGAGCGGGGCGGGTGGCGGGGTCTGCAGGCGCAGCCCGCAGCCGGTGGCCGTGGCCGCGACGACGAGCGCGAGCAGCACGACGAGGCCACGGTGGCGGCTGCCGTGCACCGTGGTGCGCCCGGTGCGGGGGTCGGGTCGGGGAGCGCGTGAAAGGGTCATCGCGGGCGATCCTGCCACGCCGCACCCGCGCCGAGTCGTTAGGCTGGGCCGCGACAAGTCCAGAGGGTCGATTCCACGTCGGGTGGCCCGCCACGACCCCACGGGAGGCGAACATGGTCACGCCCGCGAGCACAGACCCCGCGCAGCGCGTACGTGAAGTTGTCCAGCCCGTCGCCGAGGCAGCCGGTCTGGTCCTCGAGGACGTCCACGTCAGCCCGGCCGGGCGGCGGTCCGTGGTCCGGATCGTGCTCGACCTGGGCGACGACGCCATCGGCAGCCTCGACCTCGACACCCTCGGCGCGGCCTCACGGGACATCTCCGCAGCCCTCGACGCGGCGGACCCGGTGCACGGCCAGTACGTCCTGGAGGTCTCCACCCCCGGCACCGACCGGCCGCTGACCGAGCTCCGCCACTTCCGCCGCGCCCGGACCCGGCTGGTCCAGCTGACGCTCCGGGACGGCTCGACCGTCCACGGCCGGCTGGTCGCGGCCGAGGCCGACGGGTACGACGTCGAGACGGCGCCCGGCACCGTGGTGCAGGTCGACCCCGCCCAGGTCGCGCGCGCCGCAGTCGAGGTCGAGCTCAAGCACGTGCACGACGAGGGGCCCCACGACGAGGAGGACCTGGACTGATGGACATCGACATGACGGCTCTGCGGCTCGTGGAGCACGAGCGGGACATCAGCATCGACACCCTCGTCTCCGCGATCGAGCAGGCCCTGCTGTCCGCCTACCACCGCACCCCGGGTGCGCACGAGGACGCCCGCGTCGAGGTGGACCGCAGGTCCGGGCACGTGACCGTGTGGGCCCGGGAGAAGATCGAGGGCGAGGCCGCCGAGCGGGTCCCGCAGGTGCCGGGCGAGCCGGCACCTGCGCCGGTCCTGGCCCCGACCACGCTCGGTCCCGAGTTCGACGACACCCCGGCGGGGTTCGGCCGGGTGGCGACCGCGACCGCGCGCCAGGTGATCGTCCAGCGACTGCGGGACGCCGAGGACGAGCAGGTGCTCGGGAGCTTCCGCGGGACCGAGGGGGAGGTCCTGGCCGGCGTCATCCAGCAGGGCCGCGACCCACGCACCGTGCTCGTCGCCGTCCGCGGGACGGAGGCGGTGCTGCCGGCGCACGAGCAGGTGCCGACCGAGCACTACGTGCACGGTGAGCGCCTGCGGGCGTACGTCCTCGACGTCTCGCGCGGGGCCAAGGGGCCGTCGATCACGTTGTCGCGCACCCACCCGGGGCTCGTCAAGAAGCTGTTCGCGCTCGAGGTGCCGGAGGTCGCCGACGGTTCGGTGGAGATCACGGCCATCGCCCGGGAGGCCGGGCACCGCACCAAGATCGCGGTGCGGACCTCGGTGGCGGGACTCAACGCCAAGGGTGCCTGCATCGGTCCGATGGGTGCGCGCGTGCGGGCCGTGATGGCCGAGCTGCACGGCGAGAAGATCGACATCATCGACCACAGCGACGACCCGGCCCAGCTGGTGGCGAACGCGCTGTCCCCGGCCCGGGTGAGCTCGGTGACCATCGTGGACGCCGAGGCGCGGTCGGCCCGCGTCGTCGTGCCCGACTACCAGCTGTCGCTCGCCATCGGCAAGGAGGGGCAGAACGCCCGGCTCGCCGCCAAGCTGACCGGCTGGCGGATCGACATCCGGTCCGACGAGGGCGGGACACCGGGCGGGGCCACCGGCGGCCGGGACGGCGACCCGGCCGGCAGCCCTGAGACGCCGGAGGATCCCTCGGGTCACGTTTCGTGAGCCGGGGCGGTAGACTGCCCGAGGCTGGGCCACGGGTCCGGCTCCCCGAACGTGCTGCAGACGGCGCCGACCACGCCGTGAGTTTCGCTGTGGCCCCGCTCGCAGGTCCCCTGCGAACGTGTGTGGGGTGCCGGGAACGAGGCCTTCGGTCCGTCCTGCTGCGAGTGGTCCAGGTCGGTGGTGACCAGGGTTCGTCCTCGGTCGTCGTCGACACGGAGCGCTCCAGACCCGGTCGGGGTGCGTGGTTGCACGCCGACCTGCGGTGCCTCGAGCTCGCCGAACGGCGTCGAGCGTTCCCCCGTGCCCTGCGCACAGGGCCGCTGGACGTGACACCCGTCCGGGCGTTCCTCGAGTCCGCGCAGGTCGCAGGATGACCGGTGCCGGTCGACCAGGTCGACCAGCACACGCTGTACGTCCGTCGTTCATCGAGCAGGAAAGCGGGTTGGAAGCCGATGGAAACCCGATGAGTACCCAGCGATGAGTACCCAGCACTAACGACGGTCCGACCCTGTCCGGGCGGACCGAGACAGGAGAGTTGTGGCAAAGGTCCGCGTCTACGAGCTCGCTAAGGAGCTCGGCGTCGAGAGCAAGGCCATCATGGCCAAGCTTGGTGAGCTCGGAGAGTTCGTCCGGTCGGCTTCGTCGACCATCGAACCCCCCGTCGTCCGCAAGCTGCGCGACGCCTATCCCGTCGGGCAGGCCCAGGCACCCGAGGCGTCAGCGCCTCGCACGCCGGCCGCCCGCAAGCCCGCGGCACCCGCCGCCCCGAGCGCAGCCGAACCGGCTGCTCCCGCTCCGGCTGTCCAGCCGAGCGTCCCCAGCACACCGGCCCCGCAGGTCGCCGCCGTCGAGGCTCCTGCCGCGCGCACCGAGGCCCCCTCGGAGGCCGCAGCGCCCGCAGCCCCGTCGCCGGGTCCGCGTCCGGTGCAGAGCGCGCCTGCTGCGCCCGCAGCGCCGGCCGCTCCGGCCGCCGGTCCCCGTCCGGGTGGACCGCGTCCGGGCAACAACCCGTTCGCGCCCAGCCAGGGCATGCCCCGTCAGGGCGGCCGTGGGGGTGCCCCGCGTCCGGGCAACAACCCGTTCGCGCCCAGCCAGGGCATGCCGCGTCCCGGCAGCACCCGCGGTGAGACCACCGCAGCCGGTGAGCGTCCGGGCGGTCCTCGTCCGCCCGCTGCCGGTCCCGGTGGTCCCCGTCCGAACCCCGGCATGATGCCGGGCCGCAGTGCGGTGAGCCGTCCCGGTGCAGGTGCCGGCGCGGGCGCCGGTCGCGCCGGTGGTGGCGGTCGTCCCGGTGGAGGTGGCGGCGGCTACGCCGGCCGTCCCGGTGGCGGTGCCGGTGGTGGCGCCCCAGGGGGTCCCGGCGGTGCCGGTGGTGGCGGCTTCGCCGGTCGTCCCGGTGGTGGCGGTCGCGGCGCAGGTCGCGGCAGCACCCAGGGTGCCTTCGGGCGCGCCGGTGGCCGGCCCGTACGCGGACGGAAGTCGAAGCGTGCGAAGCGGCAGGAGTTCGAGCAGATGCAGGCCCCCTCGCTGGGTGGCGTGCAGGTTCCCCGCGGTGACGGCAGCACGATCGTGCGGCTGCGCTTCGGGTCCTCGCTCAACGACTTCGCCGACAAGATCGACGCGAACCCCGCGAGCCTCGTGACGGTGCTGTTCCACCTCGGTGAGATGGCGACCGCCACGCAGTCCCTCGACGAGGACACGTTCAACACGCTGGCAGCCGAGCTCGGCTACCGGATCGAGATGGTCTCCGCCGAGGAGGAGGACCGCGAGCTGCTCGGGTCCTTCGACATCGACCTCGAGGCCGAGCTCGCCGAGGAGAGCGACGACCAGCTGACCGCGCGTCCGCCGGTCGTGACGGTGATGGGTCACGTCGACCACGGCAAGACCAAGCTGCTCGACGCGATCCGCTCGGCGGACGTCGTCGCAGGCGAGGCCGGTGGGATCACGCAGCACATCGGCGCCTACCAGATCCGCACCGAGCACGAGGGCATCGACCGCGCGGTCACCTTCATCGACACCCCGGGTCACGAGGCCTTCACGGCCATGCGTGCACGTGGTGCGCAGGTCACCGACATCGCGATCCTCGTGGTCGCGGCCGACGACGGCGTGATGCCGCAGACGATCGAGGCGCTCAACCATGCGCAGTCGGCCGGCGTGCCGATCGTCGTCGCGGTCAACAAGGTGGACAAGGAGGGGGCCAACCCCGCCAAGATCCGCCAGCAGCTCACCGAGTACAACCTGGTCGCCGAGGAGTACGGCGGCGACACGATGTTCGTCGACATCTCCGCGCTCAAGCGCACCGGTATCGACGAGCTCATCGAGGCCGTCCTGCTCACCGCCGATGCGGCGCTCGACCTGCGGGCCAACGCCGACAAGGACGCCCGTGGCGTCGCGGTCGAGGCCAACCTGGACAAGGGCCGCGGCGCTGTCGCAACCGTCCTGGTGCAGTCCGGCACGCTGCACGTCGGCGACTCGATCGTCGCCGGCACGGCCTACGGCCGGGTCCGTGCGATGTTCGACGAGCACGGCAACACCCTCACCGAGGCCACCCCGGCACGCCCGGTCATGGTCCTCGGTCTGACGTCGGTGCCCCGCGCCGGTGACACCTTCCTGGTGGCGCCGGACGACCGCACCGCGCGCCAGATCGCCGAGAAGCGAGAGGCAGCCGAGCGTGCTGCGCTGCTGGCCAAGCGTCGCAAGCGGATCAGCCTCGAGGACTTCACCCAGGCTCTGCAGCTGGGCAAGGTCGAGACGCTCAACCTCGTCCTCAAGGGCGATGTCTCGGGTGCCGTCGAGGCCCTCGAGGATGCCCTGCTCAAGATCGATGTCGGCGAGGAGGTCGATCTGCGCGTCATCCACCGTGGGGTGGGTGCCATCACGCAGAACGACGTCAACCTGGCGACCGTCGACAACGCGATCATCATCGGCTTCAACGTCAAGTACGCCGAGCGCGTCGAGGAGCTCGCCGAGCGCGAGGGTGTCGACGTCCGGTTCTACTCGGTCATCTACCAGGCGATCGACGACGTCGAGTCGGCCCTCAAGGGCATGCTCAAGCCGGAGTACGAAGAGGTGCAGCTCGGTACCGCCGAGGTGCGCGAGATCTTCCGGTCGAGCAAGTTCGGCAACATCGCCGGCTCGCTGGTGCGCTCCGGCACGATCCGGCGCAACAGCAAGGCCCGCGTCCGGCGCGGGAACGACATCGTCGCGGAGAACCTGTCCATCGAGTCGCTCAAGCGGTTCAAGGACGACGCGACAGAGGTTCGCGAGGGATACGAGTGCGGTATCGGGCTGGGGTCGTACAACGACCTCCAGGTCGACGACGTGGTCGAGACCTACGAGCTGCGCGAGAAGCCGCGCAGCTGACCTGAGGCCAGGGGGACGATGCCGCCATGTGCGTGGCGTCGTCCCCCTGGCGCTCGTACCGGACCAGCAGGAAGGAACGTCATGGTCGACCACCCCAGGGCCCGCAAGCTGGCCGAGCGGATCCAGAAGATCGTCGCGCAGATGCTCGACACCAGGGTCAAGGACCCGCGACTCGGCTTCGTCACCGTCACCGACGTCCGGGTGACCGGCGACCTGCAGCACGCGTCGATCTTCTACACCGTCCTCGGCGACGAGGAGGCTCGGACGGCCAGTGCGGCGGCGCTCGAGAGCGCCAAGGGGCTCATCCGCTCCGAGGTGGGCAAGCAGACCGGCATCCGCCTGACCCCGACGCTCGAGTTCATCGCCGACGCCGTCCAGGAGACCGCTCAACACCTCGAGGACGCGCTGCGGGCAGCCGCGGCGCGCGATGCCGAGGTCGCTGCGCTCGCCTCCGCGGCGACCTACGCCGGTGAGTCCGACCCGTACCGGCGTCCGGCGCCGGACGAGGACGAGTCGGGCGAGGACGAGTCGGGCGACGAGCCCGCCGACGGGTCCGGCCTCGCGCCGTCGATCGGCACCGTCGAGCCGTCCGCGCACTGACGTGGCGACCGACGGCCTGGTCGTGGTCGACAAGCCGGCCGGTCTGACCAGCCATGACGTCGTGGCACGGGTGCGACGGCTCGCCGGTACCCGCAAGGTCGGTCACGCCGGGACGCTCGACCCGATGGCCACCGGAGTCCTGGTGCTCGGCATCGAGCGGGCCACCCGGCTGCTGACCTTCGTCGTCGGCGCGGACAAGGAGTACCGCGCCACGATCCGCCTGGGTGTGAGCACCACCACGGACGACGCCGAGGGCGAGGTCCTGACCTGCGCCGATGCGTCCGGTGTCGACCGGGCGGCGATCGACGCGGGGATCGCCGTGCTGACCGGGGCGATCGACCAGGTGCCGAGCTCGGTCAGCGCGATCAAGGTCGACGGTCGACGGGCCTACGCCCGGGTGCGGGCCGGCGAGCAGGTCGAGCTCGCCGCGCGGCCGGTCACGGTGCGCAGCTTCGACGTCCACGATGTCCGCAGGGTCCCCGCCGAGCCCGGTGGCGGGTCACCGGCCGTCGACGTCGACGTCACGGTGGTGTGCTCGTCCGGCACCTACGTCCGGGCACTCGCGCGTGACCTCGGGGCCGGTCTCGGCGTCGGGGGACACCTCACGGCACTGCGACGCACGCGCGTCGGTGGCTACGGCCTCGACGTCGCACGCACGCTCGACGAGCTCGCTGCGGACTTCACCGTCCTGCCCGTCGCTGACGCTGCCCGGGCCATCTTCCCGGCCCGTGAGCTCGACGAGGCCGAGGCGCGGGCGCTGTCCTACGGCAAGCGCCTGCCGACCGCACCCTCCGGTCCGGCCGGGACGGCGACCAGCCCGGTGGCGGCGTTCGCCCCGGACGGCACCCTGGTCGCGCTGCTCGCGGACGACGGCGAGGGTTCGCGGCCGGTGCTCGTGCTCGCGCCCGCCTGACACACCGACGGCGGCCGGCCACGAGCGGTCGGTGATCGGTGGCAGGCTGGTGCCCGCCGCAGAGCCGTGCAGCCGCAGAGCCGTGCAGCCGCAGAGCAGTACCCCCACAGAGCAGTACCCCCGCAGGACGCGGCGAGGAGCCGCAGATCAGGAGCACGCGTGCAGCGCTGGACCGACCTGAGCCAGGTCCCGGCCGATTTCGGGCCGTCGATCGTGACGCTCGGGAACTTCGACGGGGTGCACCGCGGGCACCGGACCGTGCTGACCCGGATGGTTGCCGACGCCCGAGCGGTCGGCGGTGCCGCGGTCGCCGTGACCTTCCACCCCCACCCGGCCCAGGTGCACCGGCCGGAGTCCGCACCCGACCTGATCACCGGGATCGCCGACCGGCTCGAGCTCCTCGCCGAGACGGGCCTGGACGCCGTCCTCCTGCTCGAGTACAGCCTCGACTTCGCGCAGACCACGCCGGAGGACTTCGTCCGGCGCTACCTGGTCCAGGGCCTGCGCGCGAGCACTGTCGTGGTCGGTCACGACGTCCGCTTCGGTCGGGACAACGCCGGCGACCTCGCGACGCTGACCGCGCTCGGACGACGGTACGGCTTCGAGGTCGAGGTCCTGCAGGACGTGCACGGCGACCTCGCGGGTCCGGGTGCCCGACGCTGGTCGTCGACCTGGGTGCGCGAGCTGCTCGCCGAGGGGGACGTGGTCAGCGCCGCACGGATCCTCGGCCGGCCGCACCGCGTGCGCGGCGTCGTCGTGCACGGGGACGCGCGGGGCCGGGGCCTGGGCTTCCCGACCGCGAACCTGTCCCAGGACCTGACGGGCATGGTGCCTGCGGACGGCGTCTACGTCGGCTGGCTGCGGCGGGTCGACCATCCGTCGGACCAGCCGGACGGGTACCTCCCGGCGGCGATCTCGGTCGGGACCAACCCGACCTTCGACGGTCTGCAGCGCAGGGTCGAGGCGCACGTGCCGAACCGGACGGACCTCGACCTGTACGACGAGGAGGTCGTCGTCGAGTTCGTCGACCTGCTGCGGCCGACGGTCCGCTTCGACTCGGTCGAGGCCCTCGTCACGCAGATGGACCAGGACGTGGCTCAGACGGTGCAGCGCCTGGCCGGCGGGCCCCTCGTGGTGCACCCCTCGGTCGCTGACTGAGGTCATCGACTGGTAAGGTGCAAGCGCCGTCAGATCGGCCGCGGATACATAGCGCCCGGGTGGACATGCCCCGTAGCACCGCGCAACGAGTTCCCAAGGAGATCCTGTGCCCCTCGATGCCGCCACCAAGCAGCAGATCATGACCGAGTACGCAACGACGCCGAACGACACAGGTTCTCCTGAGGTCCAGATCGCGATGCTGACGCAGCGCATCAAGGACCTGACCGAGCACCTCAAGGAGCACAAGCACGACCACCACTCGCGTCGTGGCCTGCTCCTGCTGGTCGGCCAGCGCCGTCGGCTGCTGGGCTACCTGCAGAAGGTGGACATCAACCGCTACCGCAGCCTGATCGAGCGTCTCGGTCTGCGCCGCTGATCGTCCCGGACCAGCCCGGACCCGGACGGGTCCGGGCTGGTCCGGTGTCAGGCCCGGATGGGCCGCCGCACGGCAGCCGAACGCTGGACCACAGCTGGATGCTGCACCACAACTGAAACCAGTACAGCCCGGAACCGGCGTCCGGTCCTCGGTAGTGGCTCGCGGATCATGTGATCCGAGGACCTCGATCGAAGACCGCAACCTGAAGCCGGGCACTTCGATATGAGGAGGGGATCCCATGGAGGGACCCGAGATCCAGTTCGCCGAAGCCATCATCGACAACGGTCGATTCGGCACCCGCACCGTCCGTTTCGAGACCGGTCGTCTCGCTCGTCAGGCCGCCGGCTCCGCCGTCGCGTACCTGGACGGCGACACGATGCTGCTGTCGGCCACCACGGCCGGTCGGCACCCCAAGGAGCAGTTCGACTTCTTCCCTCTGACGGTTGACGTCGAGGAGCGCATGTACGCGGCCGGGCGCATCCCCGGATCGTTCTTCCGCCGCGAGGGCCGCCCGTCCACCGAGGCGATCCTGGCCTGCCGGCTGATCGACCGCCCGCTGCGCCCGACCTTCGCCAAGGGCCTGCGCAACGAGGTCCAGGTCGTCATCACGGTGATGGCGCTGCACCCGGACGACGCCTACGACACGCTCGCGATCAACGCCGCGTCGCTGTCCACCCAGCTCTCGGGCCTGCCGTTCACGGGGCCGATCGCCGGCGTGCGCATCGCGCTCGTCGACGGCCAGTGGGTCGCCTTCCCGCGGTTCAGCGAGAAGGAGCGCGCCGTCTTCGACATGGTCGTCGCCGGCCGCGTCGTGACCGCGGAGGACGGCACGCCGGACGTCGCGATCATGATGGTCGAGGCCGAGGCCACCGTCGGCTCCTGGAACCTGATCAAGAACGAGGGCGTTGCGGCACCGACCGAAGAGGTCGTCGCCGAGGGCCTCGAGGCCGCCAAGCCGTTCCTGCGTGCGCTGTGCGAGGCGCAGGCCGACCTCGCCGCGAGGGCCGCCAAGCCGACCCAGGACTTCCCGCGCTTCCTGGACTACCAGGACGACGTCTACGCGGCGATCGACGCCGAGGTCGCCGGCCCGCTCGCCGAGGCCCTGACCATCGCGGACAAGCAGACCCGTGAGACCCGCCTGGACGAGATCAAGGCCACCGCGATCGCTGCCCTGAAGGACGGGTTCGACGGACGTGAGAAGGAGCTGTCGGCCGCCGTCCGCGCCGTGACCAAGAAGCTCATCCGCCAGCGCGTGCTGCGTGACGGTGTGCGCATCGACGGTCGTGGCCTTGCCGACATCCGCACCCTGTCCGCCGAGGTCGAGGTGCTCCCGCGGGTGCACGGCTCGGCCCTGTTCGAGCGTGGCGAGACCCAGATCCTCGGGGTCACGACGCTGAACATGCTGCGGATGGAGCAGCAGCTCGACACGCTCGCGCCCGAGACGCGCAAGCGCTACATGCACAACTACAACTTCCCGCCCTACTCGACCGGTGAGACCGGCCGCGTCGGTTCGCCCAAGCGTCGCGAGATCGGCCACGGTGCGCTCGCCGAGCGGGCCCTGATGCCGGTGCTGCCGTCGCGTGAGGACTTCCCGTACGCGATCCGCCAGGTCTCCGAGGCACTCGGCTCGAACGGCTCGACCTCGATGGGCTCGGTCTGCGCGTCCACGCTGTCGCTGCTCAACGCCGGCGTGCCGCTGCGCGCCCCGGTCGCGGGCATCGCGATGGGCCTGATCTCCGACACCGTCGAGGGCCAGACGCGCTACGCAGCGCTGACGGACATCCTCGGTGCCGAGGACGCCTTCGGCGACATGGACTTCAAGGTCGCCGGCACGCGCGAGTTCGTCACGGCCATCCAGCTGGACACGAAGCTCGACGGCATCCCGGCCTCGGTCCTGGCCGGTGCGCTGACCCAGGCGCGCGACGCCCGGATGTTCATCCTCGACGTGATGAATGAGGCGATCGACGTCCCGGACGAGATGTCGCCGTACGCGCCGCGGGTGATCAGCGTGCAGGTTCCGGTCGACAAGATCGGTGAGGTCATCGGGCCGAAGGGCAAGATGATCAAGGAGATCCAGGAGCAGACCGGTGCTGACATCTCGATCGAGGACGACGGGACCGTCTACATCGGCGCGACCGACGGACCGTCGGCCGAGGCTGCGCGGACGATGATCAACGCGATCGCCAACCCGCACATGCCCGAGATCGGCGAGCGCTTCGTCGGCACAGTGGTCAAGACGACGACCTTCGGTGCGTTCGTGTCGCTGTCACCCGGCAAGGACGGCCTCCTGCACATCTCGCAGATCCGCAAGCTCGTCGGCGGCAAGCGCGTGGAGAACGTCGAGGACGTGCTGGCTGTCGGCCAGAAGGTCCAGGTCGAGATCGGTGAGATCGACCCGCGCGGCAAGCTCTCGCTGCACGCCGTGATGGACGAGAACGCCGAGGCCGACGCTGCAGAGCAGACCGAAGGCTCTCAGGCCTGAGGTGCCCCTCGACCTCCCACTGAGCGGCCCGGGGCAACCGGGCAGTGACGTGACCGCCGGGCAGGACGGCGGCGCCATCGTGCGCCGTACCGTCCTGCCCGGCGGTGTTCGCGTCCTGACCGAGTCGATGCCGGGCCTCCGCTCGGCCACCGTCGGGGCATGGGTCGGCGTCGGCTCGCGCGACGAGCGCGACGGCCACCACGGCTCGACCCACTTCCTCGAGCACCTGCTCTTCAAGGGCACGTCCCGGCGCAGCGCGATGGACATCGCCGAGGCGTTCGACGCGGTCGGTGGTGAGGCCAATGCCGCGACCGGCAAGGAGCACACCTGCTACTACGCGCGGGTGCTCGACGCCGACGTGCCGATGGCGATGGACGTGATCGCGGACATGATCACCTCGGCCCGCCTGGACCCGGACGAGCTCGAGATCGAGCGCGGGGTGATCCTCGAAGAGCTCGCCATGAACGACGACGACCCGTCGGACGTCGTGCACGAGCAGTTCTCCGAGGCCGTGCTCGGTGCGCACCCCCTCGGCAGGCCGATCGGGGGCACCCCCGGCACGATCAAGGCCGTGCCACGGGACGCCGTGTGGGCGCACTACCGCGAGCACTACGGGCCCACCAGCCTCGTGGTCACGGCGGCTGGCGGGATCGACCACGACGCCCTGTGCGGACAGGTCTCGCAGGCCCTGGCCGCCGGTGGATGGGAGCTCCCGGCCGACGGTGTGCCCGGCGGTCGGCGCGACCTGGTGGCCGACGCCTCGGCAGCGGCCGGCGTCCCCACGGCCGGTACCGAGCTCATCGTGCACCGGACCACGGAGCAGGCCAACGTGATCATCGGCGGCACGGGGCTCACGGCGACGGACGAGCGCCGGTTCACCCTCTCGGTGCTCAGCGCCGTGCTGGGCGGCGGGATGTCGTCGCGGCTGTTCCAGGAGATCCGCGAGAAGCGGGGCCTGGCCTACTCGGTCTACTGCTTCGCCTCGGGTCACGCCGACACCGGGATCTTCGGCCTCTATGCGGGCTGCACCCCGGCCAAGGTCGACGAGGTGCTCGACCTGCTGAGCCAGGAGTGGGAGCGGCTGGCCTCCGACGGGATCACGGCTGCCGAGCTGCAGCGCAGCATCGGTCAGCTGTCCGGTGGCCTCGTGCTCGGCCTGGAGGACACCGGCTCACGGATGAGCCGACTCGGCAAGGCCGAGCTCGTGCACGGAGAGCTGCTCTCCCAGGGTGAGTCCCTCGAGCGCATCCGGGCGGTCACCGTCGCGGAGGTCCAGGAGCTGGCCGCCGAGCTCGCCGCGCGACCGCGATCGATCGTCAAGGTCGGTCCGTTCGGTGCCTGAGCGCTGAGATCATCGTCGGATGGCAGCCGAGAGCGGCGGGACCCGCGGGTCGGGGACGGACGAGGAGCTGGTCTACCGTCGACGTCCGCCCCCGTCGGGGTCCGAAGACCTGATCGAGCACCTGTGGGTCGTCCGGGCGCCGGCGTCGGACATCCCGCGACGTGAGGTCCTCATCCCGAACGGCCGGCCTGTGGTCGCGGTGCCGCTGGCCCGCGCGGGTGTCCGGATCGACGTCCGGACGGGCCGAGGGCGTCCGAACGACGGGTTGGTCTCGGGTGTCGCCGTCGACCCCGTCGTCCTCGTGCAGCGGGGGCCGTCGTGGTACATCGGTGCGCAGCTCACGCCGACTGCCGTGGTTCGGCTCACCGGATCCGACCCGCTCGTGGACGCGGTCGCGCCGGCCTCAGACGTCCTCGGTGTCCTGCATCTCGTGGACCGGCTCCGAGCAGCGCAGGATCCGCTCGCACTGCTCGCGACGATGATCCTGGCCCAGGCAGCGCGGACGGGCGTGGCTGTGCCGGTGGCGCGCGCCGCCGCGGTCCGCGCTGCCGTCGCCCGGGCCGACGCCGAACGGGGGATGGTCACGGCCGTCGAGCTGGCCAGGACCGCCGCTGTGGCCCCGAGCACTCTGCGTCGCTGGTTCCTGCACGATGTCGGCGTCGGACCGAAGGCGTTCCTGGCGATCATCCGGTTCTACCACTTCGTCGGCGAGCTCATCGCACCGGACCAGGTCGGCACCGTGGCCACGCTCGCGGCACTCCAGGGGTATGCCGACGCCTCGCACGCCGCACGCGAGGTCCGCAGGTTCTCGGGCCTCGCACCGGGTGACCTCCGCCGACGGCAGCACGGGATCGCCGCGCTCATGCACGCACCCGGTTCGGGCGACCACGGTGCGACGCAGCACCCGCGCGATTTGTCCGCGCCTGGGCACGGCGACCCTTCCTAGGATCGAGAGGTCAAGCATCGAGGGTTGGCGGGTGACCCCGCAGGACCACGGTCCACGCCGTCCGTCGAACGTCGAGGCCCGTCCCGGTACGCCGCCGGACCGAATCAAGGAGGCCCCATGGGAACCATCGTCCACGTCGAGATCACCGCCGAGGACCCCGCCGCGTCGGCCCGGTTCTACGCCCACGCCTTCGGCTGGGCGACCGTCGAGTCGCCGTTTGCACCCGGCTACCACCTCGCGAAGACCGGCCCGGGGCAGGGCATCGACGCCGCCCTGATGTCGCGCAGCTGGCAGGCGCAGCCCGCGATCGCCTGGATCCAGGTCGACGACCTCGATGCTGCCCGGTCGCGTGTCGTTGCCGCCGGTGGCGGGCTCGCCGGTGACGTCGACGAGATCCCCGGCCAGGGCAGGGTCTGCTACGTCACCGATCCGGAGGGGACGGTCCTGGGGATCAAGGAAGTCGCGAGGAGCTAGGGCGTGTCTCCCTAGTTGAGCGGGTCTGGGCGTTGATGCTGGTCGGGTGAGTCGTAGGCAGGAACTCAGTGAAGCCCAGTGGGAGCGGATCGCACCGCTGATGCCGCAGGTCAGGGGCCGTTCTCGACCGTTTCGGGATCACCGGCAGGTGGTCGAGGGCATCGTGTTCCGGTATCGCTGCGGGCTCGCGTGGCGGGACGTGCCCGAGCGGTTCGGGCCGTGGCAGACGCTCTGGAAGCGCCACAAGCGGTTCAGCGCGGACGGCACGTGGGACAAGATCTTCACCTCACTGCTGGCCGAGGCCGACGCTGCCGGGGACATCGACTGGGCGGTCAGCATCGACTCCACGATCAACCGTGCCCATCAGCACGCGACGACCCTGCCGCGCCTCACAGGGGGATCTGCCGAATCACACGAATCTGCGGACCGAGCCCGGTGATCATGCGATCGGGCGGTCCCGCGGCGGGTTGAGCACCAAGATCCACCACGCCGTGGACGGCAAGGGACGGCCGTTGGCGGTCCTGATCGGCCCAGGTCAAAGCGGTGACGCACCGATGTGCCTGCCCGTGCTGAACGCGATCCGGGTCCCACGCCCGGGTCCGGGTCGCCCGCGCACCCGACCCGACGCGGTCCTGGCCGACAAGGCGTACTCCTCGCGGGCGATCCGCACCGAGCTGCGCCGCCGCGGCGTCGTGGCGGTCATCCCCGAGCCACGCGACCAGCAAGGCAACCGCAAGCGCCGCGGGCGCCGCGGTGGACGACCGGTTACCTACGACCCCGTTCTCTACAAGGGCCGCAACGTCGTCGAACGCGCCTTCTGCCTGCTCAAGCAGTGGCGCGGGCTCGCCACCCGCTACGACAAGCACGCCATCAACTACCGCGGCGCCGTCATCCTGGCCGCCATCCTCACCTGGCTACGCACGTAGACGCAGAGTCACCTGACGGTGGGCAGCCGTGGTCTGCAGCATCAGTCCGACCGGGTCGTCACGGTGACGGCGCCCCCTGTGAGGGACCGGTCCAGGCAGCCCAAAACCCGGCGGACATCCTCCTCACGCGCCCCACGTGTGAAGGTGGCCGTCGCACTGGAGGCGGGCATGTCGGCGGTCATCAACGCCTCTGCGACGGAGTCGTCCTCGAAACACCCGGCCCACTCGCCCTGCGGGTAGCCGATGCCGACGACCCAGACGTCGTCCTCTCCGGCTTCCGGTATCTCCGCCGGCACCCCCGCCGCGCATCCAGCAAGGAGCGCCACCACAACCATCAGCGGGAGTCCGCCCGCAGCGGCGACCTGCCGACGTCTGGCACGCATACCTACCTCCCGCCCTCACAGCATCCATGTTGTCGAACGCCGTCCGCTTGCAGCTACGCCACGCCGCACTTGGGAGACACGTCCTAGGTCGCCTCGTCCCCGCGCAGAGCACAGCCCCGGTCCCGGCCCGATCCGGTCCAGAGGTCCGGTCCCGGCCGGAACCGCTAGGGTCGTTCACCGTGAGCGAGCAGAGTGCTGAGCAGGCCGACCGGAAGGCACCGTCGCACACGGTGGCCCCGATCCGGGTCGCCGTTCTCGGTGCGGCGGGCCGGATGGGCAGGACCGTGTGCGCCGCTGTCGAGGCTGCCGCCGATCTCGAGCTCGTCGCCCGGGTCGACGCCGGTGACGACCCTGCCCTGGCCGCAGAGTCGGGAGCCACGGTCGCCGTCGACTTCACCGTCCCGTCCGCGACCGAGGCGAACGTGCACGCGCTGATCGACGCGGGTGTGCACGCCGTCGTCGGCACCACCGGCTGGGACGACGCCGCGCTGCGCCGGGTGCGCGTCCACCTGGACGGGGCGCCGTTCGTCGGCGTGCTGATCGCGCCCAACTTCGCCATCAGCGCCGTCCTGGCGATGGTCTTCGCGGCCAAGGCCGCCCCGTGGTTCGAGTCGGCGGAGGTCGTCGAGCTGCACCACCCGGACAAGGTCGACGCGCCGAGCGGGACGGCCCGCCACACCGCGACCGGGATCGCCGCCGCGCGACGCGCGGCGGGTCTCGGCCCGATGCCCGACGCGACCGCACAGCAGCTCGACGGGGCACGGGGGGCCGACATCGACGGCGTCCGGGTGCACGCCGTGCGGCTTCGCGGCCTGGTGGCGCACGAGGAGATCCTGCTCGGCAACGCCGGTGAGCTGCTGACCCTCCGGACCGACTCCTTCGACCGGGTCTCCTTCATGCCCGGGGTCCTGCACGCCGTCCGGCAGGTCGGTCGCCGGCCGGGCCTCACGGTCGGCCTCGAGCACTACCTCGACCTCGGCTGACCGGGCGGATCCTGCGATGCGACGCTCACTGCTCGGTGCCCTCGCCCTGACCGGCCTGCTGCTCGTCTACCTCGTGGCGGTGGCCGGCCGCGGTCTCGCGCTGGTGCGGACCGGCGAGCCGATCGGCGTCGCCCTCGGAGCCGCCGTCCTGATCCTGCCGCTCCTCGGCCTCTGGCTGATCGCCGCCGAGTGGCACCTCGCGGTCACGGTGCAGCGGATGGCCGACCGGCTCGCCGCGGACGGCGCCCTCCCGGTCGACGACCTGCCCCGCACCCCGGCCGGCCGGGTCGACCGCGCCGCCGCCGACGACGCCTTCACGCTCGCCCGGGCCGGCGTCGATGCCGAGCCGGGGGACTGGGCCGCCTGGTTCCGGCTGGGCTTCGCCTACGACGCCGCTCGCGACCGGCGTCGGGCCCGTGCGGCCCTGCGTGCGGCGGCACGCCTGTACCGCTCGGCCTGACCGTCGCCGGACACGCGGTCGGCCGTGGCGCCGCCAGGACTGTGCCTGCCACGATGACGCCATGACGATCCGGTACCCCGCCCCGCTGCGCCCTGGCGACCGGATCGGCGTCACCGCACCGTCGGCCGGGGTCGCCGCCGATCTGCGTCCGCGGCTGGACGTCTGCCTCGAGCACCTGCGGCGCCGCGGCTACGAGGTCGTCGGGACCTGCATGGACGGCACCGGGGTCGTCAGCGCGCCGGCACGGGAGCGCGCCGAGGAGCTGACCGCGATGCTGACCGACCCGCGGATCGCCGCTGTCGTACCGCCGTGGGGCGGCGAGCTGGCGGTCGAGGTCCTGCCGTACCTCGACCTCGCGGCGTTGCGCGCTGCGAAGCCGACGTGGCTCGTCGGCTACTCGGACATCTCGACGCTGCTGCTGCCGCTGACAACGCTGACCGGGACGGCGACGCTGCACGGTCAGAACCTCATGGACACCCCCTACCGTGTGCCGACGCCGCAGCTGTCCTGGCTCGACGTGGCAGCCGCGCCGGCCGGCTCGAGCCTCACGCAGGGGCCGTCGTCGCGTCACCGGGCACAGGGCTTCGACCGGTGGGAGGACGATCCGGAGATCGCCGCGTACACCCTGGACACCCCGGGGAGCTGGTGCCCGCTCGATCCCGGAGCGGGTGACCTGCAGGTCTCGGGCCGGCTTGTCGGTGGGTGCCTCGAGACGGTGTCGATGCTGGCGGGGACACCCTTCGGGGACCTGGGGGCGTTCGCGAGCGAGCACGCGCCCGAGGGCCTGATCGTCTACCTGGAGGCTGCGGAGGCGGGCGCACTGACGGTGGCCCGCGACCTGTGGCGGCTGCGTCTGGCCGGTTGGTTCGACCACGCGACGGCGGTGCTCGTCGGCCGGACGCGCGCGCCGGACGACGGCGGGTTCACGCAGCGCGACGCGGTCCGCAGCGCCCTGGGCGACCTGGACGTCCCGGTGGTGCTCGACGTCGACTGCGGGCACGTCCCGCCGCACCTCGCCCTGGTGAACGGGGCGCTCGCCGACCTGACCGTCGGGACGTCGGGCGCCGAGCTCCTCCAGCACCTGCGCTGAGGGACGGCGCTGCGCTGAGGGCCGAAGCCGCGTTGAGGGCCGGCCCTGCGCTGCGGGTCGGTGTCGGTCCGCCGGTCAGATCTCGGCGACCCAGCGCCGCTCGGTGACCGGCCGCGTCCGGTCGTCCGGCCCCGCGCCGACCCCGAGCTCGCGCTGGGCACCGTCGGGGCCGAGCCCGGCCCCGCCCAGGAACTGCTCGCGGGCGTCGTCGCCGTCGAGCACCCACGTCTGCACGTGCCGCGCGCCGGACTCGCGGGCCAGGTCGACGCATGCGGCCAGCAGACGCGAGCCGTGCCCGCCACGCTGGTGGTCCGGGTCGACCTCGAGCGCGGCGATCTCCACGCCGTCCTCGACCGGCAGGGCGGCGGCGAAGCCGACGACGCGGGCGCCGTCGCACGCGACGAGGACGTGGTGCGCCGGTGACGGCGGAGCGGTGATCGCGCGCGCCCACTGCTCCCGCACGGCCGCCACGTCCAGGTGTTCGAGCAGCTCCGCCCCGAGCAGGGTGGCGTGGGCCGAGCGCCACGCCCTCAGCTGCACCCGGGCGATCGCCGCGTCGTCCGGTGCGATCGACGGGCGCACCGAGACGTCTGCCTGCTCACGGAAGAGTGCCACCGGCGCAGGTTATCAAGGCGGTGGTCGACAGCGGCCTCACGTCAGCGCCCGGACCACCGCGGCGACCACGGCGGCGAGCACCACGACGACGATGAACGGTGCCCGCAGGGCGAGCGCGAGGGCCGCGCACGCCAGCGCGACGAGCCGGGCGTCGACCACCACCCGGCCGTCGCTGGTGAAGGTCTGCACCGCGACGAGGGCGCCGAGGAGGGCGACCGTGACGAGGCTCGCGATGCGGGCGACCCTGGGCTGCGCGAGCCAGTGCTCCGGCACCCGGTGGCCGACGAGCTTGATGGCGAAGCAGAGCAGGGAGGCGGCGACGACGGCCACCCAGGTGGCGAGGTAGCCGCTCATCGGACCACCCGTTCCGGGTCGCGGCTCAGCCGGGGCCCGGGTCCGCGCCAGCCCGCGGCCACCGCGACCGCTGCGGCTGCCAGGACCGGTACCCCGGCCGGCGCGACCGGCGTCAGCAGCAGGGCCACGACGACGGCGCCCGCCGCGACGAGCTGGGCCGTGCGGCTCGCCAGGCGGGGCCAGAGCAGTCCGAGGAACGCGGCCGCTGCCGCGGCGTCCAGTCCCCAGCGGGTCGGGTCGCCGAGAGCGTCGCCCACGACAGCACCGGCGACGGTGAACACGTTCCACAGTGCGAAGACGCCGAGCCCGGTCCACCAGAAGCCGGTCTGTGCCGCTGCCCGGTCCGGCTGGGCGGTCGCCACGGCCATCGACTCGTCGATGGTGAGCTGGGCGGCCGCCCACCCTCGTGGGCCGCGGCCACCGACCAGCGGGGCGAGCGCAGCGCCGTAGAGGGCGTTGCGGGCGCCGAGCAGCCCCGCGGTCGCCACGGCGGCCCCCGCGCCTCCGCCGGCGCCGAGCACACCGATGAAGGCGAACTGCGAGCCACCGGTGAACATCAGCAGGCTCAGCGCCATCGTCTGCCACAGGTCGAGTCCTGCGGTGACGGACAGCGCACCGAAGGAGATCCCGTACACGCCGGTCGCGGCCGAGACCGACAGGGCCTGCCGCACGGCGACGGCGCGGCCGACTGGCGGCTCGTGCTCCGCGGGGCCGGGAGCCGGCGGGCGGTCGTCGGGGTCGGTCACAGGGCGACGTAGATGCTCTCGAGGTACTCCTCGATCCCGGCCTCCCCGCCCTCGCGGCCGAGCCCGGACGACTTGACGCCGCCGAAGGGCGCGCTCGCGTCCGAGATCATGCCGCGGTTGACGCCCAGCATCCCGGACTCGATGCGCTCGGCGACCCGGAAGACCCGCCCGACGTCCCGGGTGTAGGCGTAGGCGACCAGGCCGAACTCGGTGCTGTTGGCCAGGTCGAGCGCCTCGTCCTCGGTGCCGAACGTGACGATCGGGGCCACCGGGCCGAAGATCTCCTCGCGGACGGCCCGGGCCGCGGGGTCGACGCCGGTCAGGACTGTCGGGTTGTAGAAGGAGCCGCGCCCGGCCGGCCGGTCCCCGCCGATCGCCACGCGGGCGCCGCCGTCGACCGCCTCGGCCACGACCTCGGCCACCCGGTCGACGGCACGGGACTCGATCAGGGGCCCGACGGTCGTCCCCGGTGCCGAGCCCGGGCCGACCACCAGGTCGCCGAAGGCCGCAGCGAGGCCCTGCGCGAACTCGTCGGCGACGGACTCGTGCACGAGGAACCGGTTCGCCGCGACGCAGGTCTGTCCGGCGTTGCGCATCTTGGCCGCGACGGCGCCCTGGACGGCGGCCGGGATGTCGGCGTCGTCGAACACCAGGAACGGTGCGTTGCCGCCCAGCTCCATCGAGGTCCGCAGGACGCCCTGGGCGGCACCGCGCAGCAGCACCCGGCCGACCTCCGTCGATCCGGTGAAGGAGAGCTTGCGCAGCCTCGGGTCGGCGAGCAGGGGCTCGGTCAGGGCGCCGGAGGACGACGTCGGCACGACGTTGATGACCCCGGCCGGCAGGCCGCGGGCGGCGAGCTCGCTGCGCACGACCTCGGCGAACAGTGCGGTGGTCAGCGGGGTGAGACCGGCCGGCTTGACCACGACGGTGCAGCCCGCCGCCAGCGCGGGTGCGATCTTCCGGGTCGCCATCGCCAGCGGGAAGTTCCACGGTGTGATGAGCAGCGCAGGTCCGACGCCGCGCTGCAGCACGAGCTGCCGGTTCGTGCCGGCGGGCGCGGTGCGGACCAGCCCGTTGATCCGGACCGCCTGCTCGGAGTACCACCGGACGTACTCGGCGCCGTAGGTCACCTCGGCCCGTGACTCGGCGAGCGGCTTGCCGCCCTCGGCGGTGATCAGGGCCGCGAAGTCGTCGATCCGGGCGACGACCTGCTCGAAGACCGCCCGCAGCAGCTCCGCGCGGTCGCGGGGTGCGACGGCGCGCCAGGCCGGCAGGGCCTCGTCCGCTGCGGCCAGGGCGGCGAGACCGTCGGCCGGCGTCGCGTCCGCCACGTCGAAGAGCTCTGCGCCGGTGGCCGGGTCGTGCACGGCGAACGTGCCGCCGCCGGTCGCCCGGCGCCAGTGACCGCCGATCAGCAGGCCGGTCGGCAGGTGCGCGGCGAGGGTCGCAGGAACCGGCGATGGGTGCGTCGTTGCCATGCGTCAGTATGAACCCAGGCCGGGCCCTGGCCTCTACGATGGCGCCATGTCGGGACCGGTGAGCACCCAGTACGAGGACCTCCTGCGCCGTGTGCTCGAGGAGGGCGTCGCCAAGGCGGATCGCACCGGGACGGGGACCCGCAGCGTCTTCGGTCACCAGATGCGCTTCGACCTGAGCGCGGGCTTCCCGCTGGTCACGACCAAGCGGGTGCACCTGAGGTCGATCGCCTACGAGCTCCTGTGGTTCCTCCGAGGTGAGTCGAACGTCGCCTGGCTGCAGGAGCACGGCGTCACGATCTGGGACGAGTGGGCCGACGCCGACGGCGAGCTCGGCCCGGTCTACGGCGTGCAGTGGCGTTCCTGGCCGACGCCGGACGGCGGGCACGTCGACCAGATCGCCCAGCTCGTCGAGGGCATCGCGCGGGACCCCGACTCGCGCCGGCACATCGTCTCGGCCTGGAACGTCGCGCAGATCCCCGCGATGGCCCTCGCTCCGTGCCACGCGTTCTTCCAGTTCTACGTCGCCGACGGACGGCTGTCCTGCCAGCTGTACCAGCGCAGCGCCGACCTGTTCCTCGGTGTCCCGTTCAACATCGCCTCCTATGCGCTGCTCACCCACATGGTCGCCCAGCAGACCGGCCTCGAGGCGGGCGACTTCATCTGGACCGGCGGCGACTGCCACATCTACGACAACCACACCGAGCAGGTCCGCGAGCAGCTGAGCCGCGAGCCGTACCCGTTCCCCGAGCTGCGCCTGCGCCCGGCTGCCTCGATCTTCGACTACACCTATGAGGACCTCGAGGTGGTCGGGTACCAGCACCACCCGGCCATCAAGGCGCCGATCGCCGTCTGAGGAGCGCTGCACCCATGAGCATCTCGCTGGTGTACGCCCAGTCGGCCGATCGGTGCATCGGTGTCGACGGCGCCCTGCCCTGGCACGTCCCGGAGGACATGGCCCACTTCCGTGAGCTGACCAACGGCTTCCCGGTGGTCATGGGCCGCACGACCTGGGACTCGCTGCCGGAGCGGTTCCGTCCGCTGCCCGGACGGCACAACATCGTGCTCAGCCGTCGGGCCGGCCTCGTCCTGGCCGGTGCCGACGTCGTGCCCGACGTCGCCTCGGCTCTCGCGCTGGTGGCCGGCCGCGACGCCTGGGTGATCGGCGGGGCGCAGGTGTTCGACGCCTTCGTCCCGGCGGCCGACCGGCTCGAGCTCACCGAGATCGACGTCGTCGTCGGTGCCGGCACGCCCGCGCCGCTGCTCGATCCCGGCTGGGTGCTGGTGGCCCGAGACCCGCAGGAGGGCTGGGCGACGTCGACGACGGGACTGCGGTACCGCTTCCTGAGCCTTCGCAGGGAGCCCGGTGGCGACCTCGTCGACGATCCCGCGACCGGCCGCGTCGGCGGTCGGACGCGTCGGCGCGACGACCCCGCCGAGCGGTAGTTTGTCGGCCATGCCGCTCACGACGTCCGCTCGTCCGTTCGGGTCCCTGCTCACCGCGATGGTCACGCCGATGGCCGCCGACGGCTCGGTCGATGTCGCTGCCGCGGCGCGGCTCGCCACGCACCTGGTGGACCATGGTCACGACGGCATCGTGCTGAACGGGACGACGGGGGAGGCGCCGACCACCCACGCACCGGAGAAGTCCGACGTGATCCGCGCCGTGGTCGAGGCGGTCGGCGACCGTGCGGTGGTGCTGGCCGGTGCCGGCTCGAACGACACGCTGCACGCGGTACGGATGGCCGAGCAGGCGGCCGAGGCCGGCGCCCAGGGACTGCTCGTGGTCTCGCCGTACTACTCGCGGCCCTCGCAGGAGGGCATCTACCAGCACACGGTCGCCGTCGCCGATGCGACCGAGCTGCCGGTGATGCTCTACGACGTCCCCGGACGCACGGTCGTGCGGTACTCGCTGGACACCCTCGAGCGGCTCGCGGGCCACCAGCGGATCGTGGCGGTCAAGGACGCGACGGGTGACGCGCAGGGCGCGCTGCGTGCCATCGAGCGCACCGGCCTCGCCTACTACGCGGGGGACGACGGGCAGCTGCTGCCGTTCCTCTCGGTGGGCGCCGTCGGTCTGGTGAGCATGGCGGGGCACCTGGTCGGCAACCAGCTCGCCGCGGTGATCAGGGCGTTCGACGCGGGGGACACGGCGGGCGCCCGCGCGACGTTCCTGTCCGTGCTGCCGGTGATCGACCTGATCTGCGGCAGCGGGAACGGCGCCCTGCGGTCGAAGCTGACGCTCGCCCTGCTCGGGCTCATCCCCGGGGCGACGATGCGCCTGCCGCACGCCGCCGCGGACGACCGCGAGGTCGCCGAGGTCCGCGCGGCGCTCGTGGCGGTCGGGCTGCTGGCGCCGACGGAGGCCTGATGTCGCACCCGCACCCCGATCTCGAGCTGCCGCCGGAGCTCGCCCCCGGCACGCTGCGGATCGTCGCGCTCGGCGGCCTCGGCGAGATCGGCCGCAACATGGCAGTGCTCGAGCACGAGGGCCGGCTGCTGATCATCGACTGCGGGGTGCTCTTCCCGGAGGACCACCAGCCCGGCGTCGACCTGATCCTGCCGGACTTCGACTACATCGCCGACCGACTGGACGACGTCGACGCCCTGATCCTGACGCACGGTCACGAGGACCACATCGGCGCGGTCCCCTACCTGCTGCGGATGCGGCCGGACATCCCGCTGATCGGTTCGCTGCTGACGCTCGCCTTCGTGGAGGCCAAGCTCAAGGAGCACCGGATCACCCCGCTGAGCCTCGTCGTCGAGGCGGGGCAGATCGAACGGTTCGGCACGTTCGAGTGCGAGTTCGTCGCGGTGAACCACTCGATCCCCGACGCGCTGGCGGTCGCTGTCCGCACCCCGGCCGGGACCGTGCTGCACACCGGCGACTTCAAGATGGACCAGCTCCCGCTGGACGGCCGGGTCACCGACCTGCGGGCCTTCGCGCGGCTCGGCGAGGCGGGCGTCGACCTGTTCATGGTCGACTCGACGAACGCCGAGGTCCCGGGCTTCACGACGCACGAGCGTGAGATCGGCCCGGTGCTCGACGGGATCTTCGCCAACGCCGAGCAGCGGGTGATCGTCGCGTCGTTCGCGTCGCACGTGCACCGGGTCCAACAGGTGCTCGACGCGGCCCATGCGCACGGTCGGCGGGTCGCGCTCGTCGGCCGGTCCATGGTCCGCAACATGACGATCGCCGCGGAGCTCGGCTACCTCACGGTGCCCGACGACGTCCTGGTCGACGCCCGCGCCGTCGACGCCCTGCCGGCGCACGAGGTCGTGCTGATGTGCACCGGCTCGCAGGGTGAGCCGATGGCTGCCCTGTCGCGGATGGCCAACCTCGACCACCGGGTGCGGGTCGGACGAGGTGACACGGTCGTGCTCGCCTCCTCGCTGATCCCCGGCAACGAGAACGCGGTGTTCCGGGTGATCAACGGTCTGATGCGCCTCGGTGCGACGGTCGTCCACCAGGGCAATGCGCGCGTGCACGTCTCGGGGCATGCCAGCGCGGGCGAGCTCATGTACTGCTACAACATCCTGCGACCGCGCAACGTGATGCCGGTGCACGGCGAGGTGCGGCACCTGGTGGCCAACGCAGCGATCGCGGTCCGGACCGGCATCCCGGCGGACCGCGTGATCGTGGCCGAGGACGGGGTCGTCGTCGACCTGGCTCACGGCGTGGCGCGGGTCGTCGGTGCCGTTCCGTGCGGGTACGTCTACGTCGACGGCTCCAGCGTCGGGACGATCACCGACGCCGAGCTCAAGGACCGCCGCATCCTCGGTGAGGAGGGGTTCATCTCGATCTTCGTCGTGGTGGACTCGGCGACCGGCAAGGTGATCGCCGGCCCGCAGATCCACGCGCGTGGTTTCGCCGAGGACGACGCCGTCTTCGAGTCGATCCAGCCCGAGCTGGTCGCCGCGCTCGAGGACGCGGCGATGGGTGGGAACGTCGACACCTACCAGCTGCAGCAGATCGTGCGCCGCCTGGTCGGTCGGTGGGTCTCCGGTCGGCTGCGGCGCCGACCGATGATCATCCCGGTCGTCGTCGAGGCCTGAACGTCGGGCTCCGGGCGGGCACGGGTGCCCGCCCGCCGGGAGCGCCCGCCCCGAGCGCCGGCTCCGCGACGCGCGTCGTCGGCAGGGACGCCGCGGCGGACCCGCCGACGATCAGCAGGGTCGCGACAGCGACGCCCAGTCCCAGCGGCTCCTGCAGCACCGCGGCGCCCAGGGTCACCGCCACGACCGGGTTGAGGTACGCGACAAGGGTCGAGCGGGGTCCGCCGACCTCGGAGATGAGCCGGAAGAAGAGCACGAAGGCCAACGCCGTGCAGACCAGGCCCAGCGTGGCGAGGGCGGCGACCGCGGCCGGGCTGACCGTCGGAGCCGGCCCGGAGAACGCGACGACCGGCCCGTAGACCAGGGCCGCGACGCCGAGGCAGGCCGTCGTCAGGACGGACGCCGGGACTCCCTGCAGGGCGCGCTCGGCCACGACCGGAGCGATCGCGTAGCCCAGCGCGCCGAGGAGCACCTCGATCACGGCCCACGCGTGGCCGTCGGTCAGGCCCGGTCCGGTGAGGACAGCCACACCGCCGAGCCCGATCAGGAGTCCTGCCCAGCGCACCGCACGGACCGGTTGCCGGTCACCGACGAGGCGCCCCACCAGCACGGCGAGGACGGGTACGGTCGCGACCAGCAACCCGGTCGTGGAGCTCGCGATCGTCTGCTCGGCGTCGGAGAAGAGCAGCCACGGGCCGACGATCTCGAGCCCGGCGAACAGCAGGACGGCGGGCCATCGACCGCGCAGGGCCGCGAACCCCGCCCCGCGCAGGGCGAACGGCAGGAGAACGGCCGCGCCGATCGCCGTGCGTGCCAGGACGACCGTCGCGGGCGAGACCTCGGCCACGGCGACCTTGATCAGGAGGTACGGGATGCCCCAGATGACGCCGAGCGCGGCGAGCAGCAGCCATCCTCTGCGGGTCACGGCCCTCACCTCCTCGTGCCGAGCCTCGCACCGCCGTCCGACACGGACCACGGTGCGGCCATCAGGCCGTGCCGGCCGTGCCGAGGGCGCGCGCGTAACGTTCCGCGCGGTCTGCGTCGTCACCCGGGACCAGTCCGCCGAGCTCGAGCCCGACCAGCCCGTGCACGAGGGCCCACAGCACCAGCGCCTGTTCGAGCGCGTCGGCGTCGGCCTCGCTCCGGTCGAGTCCTGCGTCGACCAGGACGCGCAGCACGGCGTCACGCAGCACGGTGAACGTCGGTCGGGCGATCGCCGGGGTGTCGTCGTCCCCCCGGGCGTCGGTGCCTGAGACCTCGAACATGACGCGGTAGAGGTGCGGGTCGCCGACGGCGCTCGCGCGGTACGCGGCACCGAGGGCGAGGAGGTCAGCCCGTGGGTCGCCGGTCCGGGGCACCGCGCCGAGGTGCGCGGCGAACCGCCGGAACGCCTCGTCGCCGACGGCCGCGACGAGGGCGTCGCGGCTGCCGAACAGGGCGTAGACGGCCGAGGTCGACGTACCGGCCCGGTGTGCGACGTCGCGCACGGTGAGCCCGGCCGCTCCGGACACCGAGATGACCTGGGAGGCGATCTCGAGCAGGCGGGCGCCGAGGGCGTCGTCGTGCAGGCGAGGGCGGGGCACGCCATCATCCTAGGGTTGACGAAGGTTTACGGACAGTGTTCTGTAACGCTGTTCACGCTGCGAACCGGGGCCGGACCGCTCGTCGGGGGGTGACCGGGTGGAGCTCGGAACGGGTGGCCGCCCGGCTGGTTCACCGCTGCCGACGGCTGCACCGGACGACACGGGCAGGTCGCGCCTGCGCGGACACGCCGGAGAGCACAGGTACGTTGGCAGCATGGCGACCCGCACGTCCGCTCCCCGGTCAGCCGCGACGGGGCGCAACGCGTCCGCACGCTCCGCGGCCCCGCGGGGCGGCGGCTCCTCGCGCCCGGGCAACCGGTCGTCGAGCAGCAAGGCACCGGCGCCCCGTTCGCTGCCCGCGCGGCTGGTCCGTGGTGCGTGGATGGGCGGCGCCCACCTGGTCGGCGGGACGGCCCGCCGGATCGGGCGCGGGGCGCGTGACCTCGACCCTGCCCACCGCCGGGACGGCCTTGCCTTCACCCTGGTCGGCCTCGCGGTCGTGGTCGCCGCACGTGAGTGGTGGGCGCTGTCCGGCTCCGCCGGCGAGGTCATCCACGCCGTCGTCGCCGGGACGTTCGGCGTCGTCGGCCTCGCCGTGCCGCTGTTCCTGCTCGCCGCAGCGTTCCGCCTGATGCGCCACCCCGACCGTGTCCAGGCGAACGGGCGGATGGGTATCGGCCTGAGCGCGATCGTCGCCACCGTGTGCGGGCTCGTGCACATCGCCGACGACCTCCCGTCGCCGAGCGACGGCTTCGGGCCGGTCCGCGCGGCCGGCGGTGTGGTCGGCTACCTGATCGGCACCCCCCTGGAGACCCTCGTCACGGCCTGGGTCGCCGTCCCGCTCCTGGTGCTGCTCGGCATCTTCGGCGTGCTCGTCCTCACCGCGACCCCGGTGCACATGGTCGGCCAGCGACTGCGCGCCGGGTACCTGTGGCTCACCGGCGGCCGGCACGCCGAACCGGAGGAGCCGAGCATCGCCGACCGGCCGACCCTCGCGCAGGAGCAGGAGACGGCCGGACACCGCGTCGGCCGCGGGCGCCTGGGCCTCGGCCGCAAGCGGGCGGCCGACAGCGGGACGGTGCCCGCCATCGGCGCCCTCGCCGGGGACGAGGCGTTCGAGGCAGCAGCCCTGACCGAGGCCGTCGCGCACGACCCGGGTGCCGTCGTCGTCGACGGGGCCGACGCGCTCGGCCTGACCGACGACGTCGCCACGACCGTCCTGCCGGCCGCCGGCAAGGAGCTCACCGCACCGCGCACGTCCGGCGTACCGCGGGGTGAGCAGCCGATGCTCGGCGGTGAGGTGATCTACACGCTGCCGCCCGAGGAGGTCCTCGCCAAGGGGATGCCTCACAAGGTGCGGTCGGCCGCGAACGACCGTGTCGTGGAGGCGCTGACCAGCGTGCTCGAGAGCTTCGAGGTCGACGCCCAGGTCACCGGCTTCAGCCGAGGTCCGACGGTCACCCGTTACGAGGTCGAGCTCGGCCCAGGGATCAAGGTCGAGCGGGTCACCGCGCTGAGCCGCAACATCTCCTACGCGGTCGCCAGCGCCGACGTCCGGATCCTCTCGCCGATCCCGGGCAAGTCGGCGATCGGGATCGAGATCCCGAACGCGGACCGCGAGACGGTCTCGCTCGGTGACGTGCTGCGCTCGTCGGCGGCCCGGCGCAGCGAGCACCCGATGATGATCGGGGTCGGCAAGGACGTCGAGGGCGGCTACGTCGTGGCCAACCTCGCCAAGATGCCGCACCTGCTCGTCGCCGGTGCGACCGGCGCGGGCAAGTCGAGCTTCGTGAACTCGATGATCGCCTCGATCCTGATGCGCGCGACGCCGGACGAGGTCCGGATGATCCTGGTGGACCCCAAGCGGGTCGAGCTGACGGTCTACGAAGGCATCCCGCACCTGATCACCCCGATCATCACCAACCCGAAGAAGGCTGCCGAGGCCCTCGAGTGGGTCGTCCGTGAGATGGAGTCGCGCTACGACGACCTCGCGATGTTCGGCTACAAGCACATCGACGACTTCAACGCAGGCGTCCGTTCCGGCAAGGTCAAGCCGCTGCCCGGCAGCGAGCGCAAGATCGCGCCGTACCCGTACCTGCTGGTCATCGTCGACGAGCTGGCCGACCTGATGATGGTCGCGCCCCGCGACGTCGAGGCGTCGATCCAGCGGATCACCCAGCTCGCGCGGGCCGCCGGCATCCACCTCGTGCTGGCGACCCAGCGTCCGAGCGTCGACGTCGTCACCGGGCTGATCAAGGCGAACGTGCCGTCCCGGCTCGCCTTCGCGACGTCCTCCCTGACCGACTCGCGCGTCGTGCTCGACCAGCCAGGTGCCGAGAAGCTGATCGGTCAGGGTGACGCGCTCTTCCTGCCGATGGGTGCCGCCAAGCCGATGCGCGTGCAGGGTGCGTGGGTCACCGAGAGCGAGATCCACGCCGTCGTCGCGCACGTCAAGACGCAGCTCAAGCCGAACTACCGCGACGACGTCGCCGTGGTCGCCACGCGCAAGCAGGTCGACGAGGACATCGGCGACGACCTCGACCTGCTCCTGCAGGCAGCGGAGCTCGTCGTGACGACCCAGTTCGGCTCGACGTCGATGCTGCAGCGCAAGCTGCGCGTCGGCTTCGCCAAGGCCGGACGGCTGATGGACCTGCTCGAGTCGCGCGAGATCGTCGGTCCGTCCGAGGGGTCGAAGGCACGCGACGTGCTCGTCGCGCCCGACGACCTGGCCGGGACGCTCGCCATGCTGCGCGGTGACCCGGAGCCGGACGTCTTCGACCAGGCAGAGGGCGACGACGACGACTCCGACGGTGAGCGATGGGCTCGACAGGGGGACTGACCGGCGCCGCGAACCTGGCCATCGCTGCGGCGGTCCTCCTCCTGGTGGTCCTGGTCGTCGTGGGGCTCCGGCTGCGGTCCGCGAGCCGCGTGCTGGCCGAGCAGCACGGGGCGTCGGTCGCGCTGGCGCGGCGGCTCGCCGGGGTGATGGCTGCCGGCCGCGACGGCATCGTGCTGCACTCGAACGCCGGTCGGGTCATCGCGGTCAACGACGCCGCGGCCAGGGTGCTCGACGCCGCGCCGAACGACCTCGTCGGCCGCGCGATCGACGAGCTGCCGGTGCGGTGGGTCAACGACGCCGGAGAGCAGGTCCAGTCGGCGGCCGTGTTCGCCCGGCGGCACGCGGTGCCCGACGAGCGGATGGTCGACGGACCCGTGCTCGTCCCGTTCGTGGTCGGGGCAGCGCCGGCCACCGGTGCGCCGGTGCGCTGGGTCCAGGTGAGCACCCGCCCGGTCCCGACCGCCGACGGCGGTCACGAGCTGCTGACGGCGTTGGCCGACGTCACCGGGCCACGCGAGATCCGCGCGGCCCTTGCCCGCTCGGAGAAGCAGTTCCAGGCGGCGATGGAGAACGCCCCGATCGGCATGGTGCTCGCCGACCCGCAGTGGCGCATCGAGCAGGCCAACGCGGCGTTCGCCGAGCTCCTCGGCGCAGAGCCGGCCACCCTGATCGGCCGGGACATGTCGGCCCTGTCCCACCCGCAGGACCGCGCCGCCGAGCGGGCACACATCCAGCGGCTGCTGGCCGGCGAGGGCCACCGGTTCACCCTCGAGAAGCAGTACCGCCGGGCGGACGGGCAGGCTGTGTGGGCCGTGCTCGACGTCGTGCTCGTGCGGACGCCTGACGGCGTGCCGGACCACTTCGTGGCCCAGGTGCGCGACATCACCGAGTCGCGCATGCAGTCCGAGATGCTGTCCCACCGGGCGATGCACGACCCGCTGACCGGTCTGGCCAACCGGGCGATGATGCAGGAGGCGCTGCAGGCCGCGCTCGAGCAGCCCGACGCCGCCGGCCGGGTGGCGGTCCTGGTGATCGACCTCGACGAGTTCAAGCAGATCAACGACCGGTACGGGCACCCCGCCGGCGACGAGGTGCTCGTGCACGTCGCGGGCGTGCTGCGCGCCGCCACGGCCGGGCGCGGTCTGGCAACCCGGCTCGGTGGTGACGAGTTCGTCGTGATCGTCCAGGACAACGACGCCGGCCGGGTCGTCTTCGAGGTCGCTTCGGGGATCCACAACGGCCTGCGCGACCCGGTACGCACCCAGCGGCGCCGCCTGCCGGTGCGGGCGAGCATCGGCATCGCCGTCGCCGAGCACACCCTGCTCGCCGGTGGGGCGATGGGCGTGCTGGCGGCCGCCGACGCCGCCCTGTACCGGGCCAAGGCGGCGGGTCGTGGCCGGACGGAGGTCTACGAGCCGTCCATGTCGACGACCGCAGCGACGCGGCTCGGGGCGGCGGCCGAGCTCGGCAGGGCGATCGACGCCGGCCAGCTCGTGCTGCACTACCAGCCGATCGTCGACCTGGCCACCGGTGACGTCGTGGGCCACGAGGCACTGGTCCGGTGGCAGCACCCGGAGCGCGGCCTGCTCCTGCCGGGCTCCTTCCTGCCGACGGCGGAGGAGACCGGCCTCGGCGTGGCGCTCGGAGCCGACGTCGTGACCCAGGCGGCCGCGTACCTGGCCCGCAACGAGGCGAGCGGGCACTGGGTCTCGGTCAACGTCTCGGCGGACCAGCTCGGCGACGGCGAGTTCGTGGCCCGCCTCCTGTCGGAGGTCGCGCGCTGCCGGCTCGCCCCGGGCCGACTCGTCGTCGAGCTCACGGAGGCGAGTCTTGTCGCGTCGGGCACCCGCATCCGGCACGAGCTCATGGAGCTGCGCGCTGCCGGTGTGCCGGTGCTCCTGGACGACTTCGGCACGGGCGTCTCGCCCCTGTCGTACCTGCGTGACCTCCCGGTCAACGGGGTCAAGCTCGACATGTCCTTCACAGCGGGGATCCCCGACGACCCGGCGGCGGCGCGGGTGAGCCGGGCCCTCGGTGCGCTCGCCAGGGAGATGGAGATGATCACGATCGCCGAGGGGATCGAGATGCCGGAGCAGGCCGAGTTCCTGCGCCGGTGCGGCTGGCGCTACGGGCAGGGTTGGCTGTTCGGTGCGGGGGAGTCGGAGCCCGTGGCGGGGTTGAGCCTGTAGCAGGGTCCCGACGCGTGGGCCGCCGGTACCTGGGCCGGGGTGCTCAGCCCGCGGGTGGGGCCGACGGCGCGTCGGGTGCGACGGGAACGTCCGGCACGTCCGGCACGGCCGGGTCGGCCGGCGCCGGCCGGGCGACGACGATCGGTGCCGGTCCGGTCGGTTGTGGTGGGCCGAGCCGCTCAGGCGCCTCGACGCCGACAGCCTCGACGACCCGCGCCTGACGAGCGACCAGGTCCGCGGGTGTCAGTGTCCCGGCGCCCTGCCCCGCTGCCACGGCCGGGGTCAACGGCTGCACGAGGTGACCGCCGTGTCGATCGACGGTCACGGACGTCCACTCGACACCCGTGACGGTCGCCGGACCGTCGATCGGCTTGCGGAAGGTTGCGGTCATCAGGAGTCCGGAGTCGGTGCGCGCGACGCAGCAGGCGGCGTCCTGGTTGGAGATGAGGTTCCCGAGGCCGTACGCCACCCACATGCCCTCGCCGCGCGGGCCGCCGGCGATCTTGCTGATCGGCTGCGGGACGTGGGCGTGGTGCCCGATCACCAGATCGATGACGCCGGACGCGGCGAGCTCGGCAGCGACCCGCACCTGGTCCTCGGTGGCCTCGGAGACGTACTCGACGCAGCAGTGGATGCTCGCCACCACGATGTCGGCACCTGCCGCGCGAGCAGCGATCGCCTGCTGGACGAGCGCGGCCGTGTCGATGAGCGTCACCGACCACGGCGCGTCCGCCGGGACCGGCAGACCGTTCGTGCCGTACGTCGCGGCGATGTGCGCGACCCGGATCGTCTGCTCCTGTCGCACCAGCTCATACACCTGCGGGGGCTGCGGCCTCCTCGGCCGTGCGCGCGGTGCCGACATGACCGAGCCCCGCGGCATCCAGGGCGTCGAGGGTGGTGACCACGCCGGCCAGCCCGCGGTCGACGCTGTGGTTCGACGCCGTGGAGCAGCCGTCCCAGCCGTTGGCGGCCAGCGACGCGGTGATCTCGACCGGCGCACCGAACATCGGGTAGCCCGACGTCGGCGTCCCCGGCGGCGCGATGGGCACCTCGAGGTGGCACAACGCGAGGTCGGCGCCGGCGACCCACGGCTGGATCGGGGCGAGCAGCGGAGCGAAGTCGTACCCGTCCGCCGTCCGGGCGGAGCCGATCACCGGCTCGTGCAGCAGGACGTCGCCGGCTGCGACGAGGGTGAAGACGGCGTCCGGCGGCCGGGTGGGTGTCGGTGTCGGGGTGGGCGTCGGGCTGCGCGTCGGCTCGGCCGCGGCCGGTCGTGGCTCCCCGGCGGGCTGGTCGCTGTGGCCGGCGGCCAGCGGCAGGCCGGCGAACGCTGCGGCACCTGCCGCCCCGGCCACGAGCAGCGTGACGACGACCGCGAGCGCCCGGCCGAGGGCCGGTCGCGGTGCGTCCGACCGGGAGTGGCGCGTCACGAGACGCGACATTACCCCGCCCAGCGGGCCCGGCCGGTGGGCCGTCCGGCGCCGCGGCGTGCCACCCGGGTCTCGGGCCGCGTCGCGGACCGTAGGGTATGGGCGTGGTCGAAGCAAGGACGTCGGTCCTCAACATCCCCAACGCCGTGACCGTCGCCCGGGTGCTCCTGGTCCCTGTCGTGGTCGCAGCGCTGCTGACCGACGACGGCTCAGGGAGCTGGCGATGGGTCGCGGCCGGCATCTTCGCCCTGGCAGCGGCGACCGACCGGCTCGACGGGTATCTCGCGCGGCGGCTGGACCAGGTCACCGACTGGGGCAAGCTCGTCGACCCCATCGCCGACAAGCTGCTGATCGGCGCAACCCTCGTGACGCTGTCCTGGCTCGGCGACCTGCCCTGGTGGGTCACGGTCGTCATCCTCGTGCGTGAGCTCGGCATCACCGTGATGCGCTTCGCCGTCCTCCAGTACGTGGTGATCCCGGCCTCCCACGGGGGGAAGGTGAAGACCGTGCTGCAGTCGTTCGGCATCGGGCTGTTCGTGCTCCCGTTGCACCTGCTGCACCCCGTCGTGACAGTCGTCGCGTGGGTCGTGATCGTCGTGGCGGTCATCCTGACGGTCGTGACCGGGGTCGACTACCTCAGGCGTGGCTGGTCCGTCCGGCAGGCGGCGGCATGAACGGTGAGCCCTGCGGCCCGTGCGACGCCGGCCGGCTGGTCGCCCTCCTGACGAACGCCGGTCGCACCGTCGCCGTCGCCGAGTCGCTCACCGGTGGTTCGGTGACGGACGCCATCGTCGCGGTGAGCGGCGCCTCCCGCTGCCTGCGCGGCAGCGTCGTGGCCTATGCGACGGACCTCAAGGCAGGGCTGCTCGGCGTGCCCCAGGAGCTCATCGACCGGCACGGCGCGGTGAGCCCACAGGTCGCCGCCGCGATGGCCTCCGGTGTCCGCGAGCGTCTGGGTGCCGACTACGGCATCGGTACGACGGGCGTCGCCGGCCCGGCGCTCCAGGACGGTCAGCCACCGGGGACGTACCACGTGGCCGTCGAGGGGCCGTGGGGCGGCGAGGTCGTCTCGATCCGCCCGGAGGTGGGAACCCCGAGCTCCCGTCCCGGCGTGCGGGACGCAGCACGTGATGCCGCGCTCGCGCTCGCGCTGCGCCGGGCGGCGCACGACCTCCACGGGACAGGCCACCACGGGACCGATCTCCACGGGACCGATCTCCACGGGACCGACCTCCACGGGACCGACCACCACGCTCCGCCGCACTGAGCCGACCGACCCGGACCTCGGGAACACCGGCCCGGCCCGCCGCGTTGCACAGACGTGACGACGAACCGGACCACCGCGCGAAGCGGTCGCGAACGTATCGCCCATGAAGCTGTCCGCCCCGCGGGGTACGGTAGGAGTTCTTCGGGACGTTCACGTTCCGGGGTTGTTCGGCCGATAACACTGTCAGGACCAGGTTCACCGCGAGATGCAGCAGCAGCCCGAGCCGGGGTCGGTCGACCCGGATCCGCACAGATGGAAGGAGGTCGTCCGATGGTCGTCCTGCGACGCGAGATCGGCGACGTCCTTCGTGGTGCCCGCCAGCGCCAGGGCCGGACCCTGCGCGAGGTCTCGTCGGCTGCGCGCGTCTCGCTCGGGTACCTGAGCGAGGTCGAACGCGGTCAGAAGGAAGCCTCCTCCGAGCTCCTGGGCTCGATCTGCGACGCGCTCGCCGTGCCGCTCTCGCTCATCCTGCGTGAGGTCAGCGACCGGATCGCCGTGGCTGAGGGCCTCACGATCCCTGACACCGTCCCGGCCGACCTCGCCGCCTACCTCGGCCGCGGGAACCAGAACGGCCCGTGGTCGCGCCGCGCCGAGCTCACGCCCGTCGGCTGACCCTCGCCGGGCCCTGGCAGCCCGGACAGTAGAAGACCGGCCGCTGCATCGGGGCCGCCCGTGCCTGGCCGACGGCGACCGGGGTGCCGCAGCGCCGGCAGGGCTGCCGGAGCCTTCCGTGCACCCACGTGGTCAGTCCCCGCCTGTCGTCGCCTGTCGCCGTCGGATGCTGGGCCACGACGCTGCGCTCCATCAGGACGCGCGCGGTCATCAGGAGTGACGCCGGGTCTGCCACGTCCCGCCCCGCGGTCCACGGCCACAGCCGGCGCACGAAGAGCGACTCCGCCATGTAGATCGTGCCGAGGCCTGCCACGACGGTCTGGTCCAGCAGGACCTCGGCCACGGGTGTCGACCCTCGGTCTGCGAACCGCTCGAGGGCCACCGGCAGCCCGGCCGTCGGGAACGCGTCGCCGAGGACGTCCGGCCCGAGGTGCGCGATGAGGGTGTGCTCGTCACGGGTCGCCACGACGTCGAGCATGCCGAGTCGATCGCCGACCGCCGTCCAGTCGGTCGAGGCCAGCACCGCCCGGACGAAGGGCCCGCGCGCGCTCGAGCCCGCGGAACCCGTGCGCGCGATCTGCCACGAACCGTCCATCCGCAGGTGGGTGTGCAACGAACGCCCGTCGTCGAAGCGGGTGAACACGTGCTTCCCGTAGGACTCGGTGCCGATGACCGTCGTCCCGGTCAGGTCGACCGATGCGGCGCTCGGCCAGCGGAGCTCCGCCCTGACCAGCACCGAGCCGGTCAGGGCGCGGTCGAGCGACCTGGCCGTGCGCTTGAGGATGTCGCCCTCCGGCATCAGCGCTCACCCGACGCGGGACGCAGGCGGAGCCCCCGTGGCGTGGTCCCGAAGCCCGCCTCGGCGAGCGCCTTCGCCGCGGGGGTGCCGAGGGTCACCCGGTCGAGCAGGTCCACCCCGTCCAGGCGGTACAGGGTCAACCGGCCGAGGCGCCCGGTGCGTGCCGTCGCGGCCAGGGCGCGGGCCGCGGCCGCGAGCATCGCGGGACGCGCATCGAAGGAGAGCAGCGTCCGGCCACCGCGTTCGACGTAGAGCACGAGGCAGCCCCCGACCAGCACGACCACCGCACCGGCCTTCCGGCCCGGTCGGTGACGTGCCGCATCGGCTGTCGGCGGACCCACCACCGCAGCGGCGACGCTGTCGGCCGGGGCGGAGGTCGCAGTGGACGCACCGTCGCCAGGAACGGCACCGGCACCAGGAACCGCACCGTCACCCGCGGCCTGCCGTGGCCCCTGGTCGGGCCAGGCGAGTGCCGCGCCGTACGGGTTGGCCGGGTCGGTCGCGGCGAGCACGAACGTCGGGCCGGGGATCGTCTCCGGACCGGACGTGCTGACCCCGTCGTCGCCGACCCCGTCGTGGCCGGCCACGGCGCCGGCGTCGACGCGCAGCTCGTCGACCGCGCCGGGCATGGCGAACTGCGACCCGCCGAGGTGCTCGACGAAGTAGCCACGGCGGACCTGCCCGGCCTGCTCGAGGGCTGCCAGAACGCGGTAGACGGGTCCGAACTGCCCACCGATGCCCTCGGCCGGAGCGACCGCGCGGGTGAGCACCCCGTGCCGGTCGAGCAGCTGGGCGGCCAGCGCATGTGCCCGGACGGTCGGGTCGGTCTCGCGGTCGGGCAGCAACGACCAGCGCCCGACGGCGTCGGCCCGCGCGCTCGCGAGCGGCGGGCGACCCGGCGCGCCCGCCCGGCCGATGCGCGCCGGCCGCAGTGCGAGGCTGCCGAGCGACCGCCCGCGGGGCACCGATCGTCGCGCCGGGTGGGCCGTCCCACCCGCACCCCGCCCGGTCCCGGCACCCAGCCGCGAACGCAGCGGGGCGAGACCGTCGTTGGACACGTACCCGGCCCAGACCAGGTCCCAGAGCACCTCGGCGACCTGGCTCTGCGACGGCTGCGGCGAGCCGATGGCGTCGGCGTCGCGTTCGCCCGCAGCACCGAGGATCTCAGCGACGCGTGCCGTCAGGGGCTCGAGGAAGAACGCGCCGTGGCCGACGAGCGCTGCCAGCACCGCCTCGTGGGCGGGGGTGTCGAGGACGGTGCCCGTGCGCTCGACGGGAACCGGCAGGGTCAGGTCGGCGGTCGCGGCCTGGTGCAGGCTCACCAGGCCGTCCCGGGAGGCGAGCGGGGCGTGGCCGGCCCAGAGAACCTCGCCGGCGGCGGTCAGCTCGTCGAGCATCTGCGGTGCGTAGTCGACCACCCGGGCCGGCAGGACGAGGGTCTCCAGCGCCGAGGCGGGGACGGTGGCTCCCGCGAGCTGTTCGACCACGCGAGCCAGTCCGTCGATGCCGCGCAGCCTGCTGCCTCGTGACCGTGCGGCGCTGCCTGCGGCGCGCGTGCCGGCCGGCTCGCCCTCCCGACGTGTGCCGCCCGGGTCGCCGTCCTGCTCGAGGAACCCGGGGTCGGCGAGCTCGGCGACGCCCTGCCACCGCGGAAGGAAGACACCGAGCGTCTGCTGCGGGACCGGCTCGACCTCGGCCCGCAGCGCAGCGAGCGACCGCCGCCGGAGCGTGCGGAGCACCTCGGTGTCGCAGTAGTCCTCCGCGGTACCGCCCAGGACGTCCGGACGCAGCCGGCCGCAGGCGAGCAGGCCGGCGCTCTCCAGCCGCCCCAGGACCTCGGCCACGACGGCGACCCCGATGCCGAACCGGCCGGCCACCTGGGTCGCGGTGAACGGACCGTGCGTGCGTGCATGGCGTCGGACGAGGTCGCCGAGCGGGTCGGGCACGACCTCGGTGAAGTCCTCCGGCACGCCGACCGGCAGGGCGACGCCGAACGCGTCGCGCAGGCGTCCGGCGTCCTCGACGGCCGCCCAGTGCCAGGCGCCGGCCGGACCGAGCCGCACCGAGATCAGCCGTCGGCTGCGTTCGAGCTCGGTCAGCCATCCGGTGAGCTCGGCCCGGGCATCGGGCCGTGTGCGCTCGGCCACGTCGGCGTCGGTCAGCGGTCCGTGTCGACGTACGACGTCCGCGACGTCCTCGGCGTGCCGTGCCTGCCGCTCGGGGGCCGTGCCCATGAGCTCGGCCTCGGTGCGCAGCACGGCGTCCGGGTCGAGCAGGTCGGCGAGCTGCGACGAGCCGCCGTGGCCCAGCAGCTCGGCCAGCAGCGTCGGGTCCAGGGTCAGGGCAGCAGCCCGTCGCTCCGCGAGGGGCGCATCGCCGTCGTACAGGAACTGGGCGGTGTAGCCGAACAGCAGCGACTGGGCGAAGGGGGACGGTGACGTCGTCGTGACCTCGACGACGCGCACCCGGCGGGCCACCACGTCACGCATGAGCTCCGTCAGCGCCGCGACGTCGAAGTCGTCCTGCAGGCACTCCCGTGCGGCCTCGAGCAGGATCGGGAACTGCGGGTACTGCGACGCCACGGCGAGCAGCTGCGCCGAGCGCTGCCGCTGCTGCCACAGGGGCTGACGCTTGTCCGGACGGCGTCGGGGCAGGAGCAGCGCGCGGCCGGCAGCCTCGCGGAACCGCGCGGCGAACAGGGTCGAGCCGCCCAGCTCTTCGCGCACCGCCCGCTCGACCTCGTCCGGGTCGACGAGCAGGTCGGCCAGCTCGATGGCCGGGCCGTCGTCCGGCTCGAGCCAGCGGGCGCCCGCGGTGTCCCAGGTCCCGCCACCGGCGGCGACCATGTCCGGCAGGCGGAGCACGATCCCGTCGTCCGAGTGCAGCGCAGCGGCGTCGAGGCCGTAGCGTTCGCGCAACCGTGCGGCGAGCACGAGCGCCCACGGGGCGTGCACCTTCGCGCCGTAGGGGGAGTGGACGACGATGCGCCAGTCGCCGATCTCGTCCCGGAAGCGTTCGACGACGATCGTCGCGTCGTCCGGCACCTGTCCGGTCGCGTCGCGCTGCTCGGTCAGGTACGCGACCAGGTTGTCGGCCGCCCACGGATCGAGGCCTGCCGCTGCGGCCCGTGCCCGGGCGGCGTCGGCCGGCAGGGCGGCGAGCTCGCGCACCCATCGGCCCTGGGCGCGGCCCAGCTCGGCCGGACGACCGCGCGCGTCGCCCTTCCAGAACGGCAGTCGCCCCGGCAGGCCCGGTGCAGGGCTCACGACGACCCGGTCGGGGGTGATCTCCTCGATCCGCCAGGTGCTCGAGCCGAGCGTGAACGTGTCACCGACCCGGGACTCGTAGACCATCTCCTCGTCGAGCTCGCCGACGCGCTTGCCGCCCCGGATCCGGGTTCCGCCGGGGCCGATGCCAGGGTCCGCCTGGACGTCGCCGCTCTCGGACCCGGTGGCCAGGAAGACGCCGTACAGGCCACGGTCGGGAATGGTGCCGCCGCTGGTGACCGCGAGCCGCAGCGACCCGGGGCGTCCGGTCAGCACACCGGTGCTCCGGTCCCACACGATCCGTGGCCGGAGCTCGGCGAACTCCTCGCTGGGGTACCGACCGGCAAGCATGTCGAGGACGGCGCGCAGGGTCGCGTCACCGAGCTCGGCGAACGGGGCGGACCGGCGCACGAGCGTCGCGAGCTGCTCCACGGTCCAGTCGTCGACCGCGACCATGGCGACGATCTGCTGGCTGAGCACGTCGAGCGGGTTGGCCGGCACATCCAGTCGCTCGATGAGGCCCGCACGCATCCGTTCTGCGACGACGGCGGCCGGGACGAGCTCGCCGCGGAAGGTCGGGAAGACCACCCCGCGGGACACCGCACCCACCTGGTGCCCGGCCCGGCCGACGCGCTGCAGCCCGGACGCGACCGACGGTGGCGACCCCACCTGGACCACGAGGTCGACCGCCCCCATGTCGATGCCCAGCTCGAGGGACGAGGTCGCGACGACCGCGGGCAGCCGGCCGGCCTTGAGCTCGGACTCGGTCCGGGTGCGCTCGGCGCGGCTCATCGAGCCGTGGTGGGCGCGGGCCAGGATCGTCGACGCGTCGGAGGTCGGCACGCCGACGGCTGCGCCCGACTGCGCGGTGACCTGCGCCGGGTGCAGGCTCCCGGGGTCGGGCAGGTCGGCGCCGAGACGCTCCGCCCAGACCTCGTTCATCCGCGCCGTCAGGCGTTCGGCGCCACGTCGGGAGTTGGTGAACACCAGCGTCGAGCGGTGGGCCGCGACCAGGTCGACGACCCGCTCCTCCACGTGCGGCCAGATCGACCGCCGGGCCGGGCCGCCCGCGGCCGAGCCGGTCAGGTCGCCCTCGGTCGACGCCCGGCGGCCGGCTGCTCCCGGCTGCCGGCCCGGACCGCTGAGGGCACCGAGGTCGCTCAGGTCGGGCACCGGGACGACGACCCGGATCTCGATCTCCTTGGTCGCCGGGGGCTGGACGACGGTGACCGAACGGCCGCCGTCGTCAGGCCCGCGCACACCGCCGAGGAACCGCGCGACGGCCTCCACCGGACGGACCGTCGCCGACAGCCCGATCCGCTGGATCGCGCGACCTCCGGGGTTCCCCGGGGCGCCGTCCGCCTCGCGCCGGGTCTCGAGCAGCGCGTCGAGCCGTTCGAGGCTCAGGGCGAGGTGCGCACCGCGCTTGGTCCCTGCCACGGCGTGGATCTCGTCGATGATCACCGTCTCGACGCCCGCGAGACCCGCGCGGGCGGCGGAGGTCAGGATCAGGAACAGCGACTCCGGGGTCGTGATGAGCACGTCCGGTGGCCGGGTTGCGAAGGCGCGGCGCTCGGTGGGTGGCGTGTCACCCGTGCGCACGCCGACCCGCACCTCGGGGAACGGCACCCCCAGGCGGGTCGCGGCCTGGCGGATGCCGACGAGCGGCGATCGCAGGTTGCGCTCGACGTCCGCAGCGAGCGCCTTGAGCGGCGAGACGTACAGCACCCGGCAGCGGTGGGCCGCGTCCTGGGGCGGTGGCCCGACCGCCAGGCGGTCCAGGGCCCACAGGAAGGCCGCCAGCGTCTTCCCGGAACCGGTCGGTGCGACGACCAGGGCGTGCTCGCCCGCCCCGATGGCCGCCCACGCGCCCGTCTGGGCCGCCGTCGGCCGCTCGAAGGCGGCGTCGAACCAGGCGCGGGTCGCCGCCGAGAAACCCGCCAGCGGGTCGGCGCCGGGCTGCGCTCTGCTCACCGGGCCATTGTGACCGGTGCATCGGACACGCGAGGCCGCGGGGCGTGGCGGACCCGCGGCTGCGCATCGTGGCCCCGGCTGCCCGAGGGCGACGCGCATGGCAGGCTGAGCCGGTGCGCTACAGCGAGTTCTGGGAGCTGGTCACCGACGTGTTCGGGCCGCAGATGGGCCGGACCTTGGCGACCGACCAGGTCATCGGCGCCCTGGAGGACCGCACGTGCGTCCAGGCGCTCGCTGCCGGCGAGGACCCGAAGGCCGTGTGGCGTGCGCTGTGCGACGCGATGCAGGTGCCCCAGTCCGACCGCTGGGCGGCGCCGGCCCGCCGCGAGCCGAGAGGTTGAGCCGTCGGTGCGCCGATCGTCGAGGAGGTCGGCCGATCCTCGTCGGTGGAGCGGTGTGTCGGTGACTGTGTCCCCGCGCCGGGGTAACGTCTCGCCGTGCCCTCCGCTGCTGTGCCGACCAAGCCGATGATCGAGGCCCGTGGCCTGGTCAAGATGTTCGGCGACTTCACCGCCGTCGACTCGATCGACGTCGAGGTGCGCCCGGGGGAGGCCTTCGGGTTCCTCGGACCCAACGGGGCCGGGAAGTCCTCGACGATGAAGATGATCGGCGCCGTGTCCCCGCCGACCGCCGGCACCCTGCGCATCCTCGGGATGGACCCTGCGCGGTCCGGTCCGCAGATCCGGGCCCAGCTCGGCGTCGTGCCGCAGCGGGACACCCTCGACGAGGAGCTCACCGTCGAGGAGAACATCTGGGTCTACGGCCGCTACTTCGGTCTGTCCCGGGCGGTCGTGCGCCGGCGCGCGGCCGAGCTGCTCGAGTTCGCCCAGCTCACCGAACGGTCCGGATCGCTCGTCGAGCCGCTGTCCGGCGGCATGAAGCGCCGCCTGACGATCGCACGGGCCCTGGTCAACGACCCGAAGATCCTGCTGCTCGACGAGCCGACGACGGGGCTGGACCCGCAGGCCCGGCACGTGCTCTGGGACCGGCTGTTCCGGCTCAAGCGCGAGGGCGTGACGCTCGTGCTCACCACCCACTACATGGACGAGGCCGAGCAGCTGTGCGACCGCCTCGTGGTGATGGATCACGGCCGGATCGTGGCCGAGGGCTCGCCGCGGTCGCTGATCGAGCAGCACTCGACCCGCGAGGTGCTCGAGCTGCGGTTCGACGCGGACGACCACGCCCACCACCTGGCCGACGTCGAGGGCCTGGCGGAGCGGATCGAGGTCCTGCCCGACCGCCTGCTGCTCTACACCCGCGACGGCGAGGCAGCGCAGTCCGAGGTCGCGCGGCGCGGGCTGGACCCGCTGTCCGCCCTGGTGCGCCGCTCGACCCTCGAGGACGTCTTCCTGCACCTGACCGGCCGGACGCTGGTGGACTGAGATGGCCGTCGCTGACACCGAGGTCCTGGCACCGACCCGCACCGGGCGGACCACCGGCGGCTGGCAGGCCGTCGCGGCGCACTGGCTCATCAAGTACCGCAGGGTCTGGCTCGGCACGGCGATCACGAGCTTCCTGTCGCCGCTGCTGTACCTGGCCGGGATGGGCTTCGGCCTCGGGCTGCTGGTCGACCGCGGCGCCGGCGGCATCGGCGGGGTGCCGTACGTCGTGTTCATCGCGCCGGGTGTGCTCGCGGCGACGACCCTGCAGGTCGCCGCGGGCGAGACGACCTTCTCGGTCGTCGGTTCGATCAAGTGGACGCCGATCTACCAGGGCATGCTCGCGACGCCGCTCAAGGTCCGTGACGTCGTGGTCGGGCACCTCGCCTACGTCCTGGTCCGGGTCACGCTCGCGGCCGTCGTGTTCTTCGCGGTCGCGGCACTGTTCGGCACCGTGCGCTCGCCGTGGGGCGTGGTCGCCGTCGGTGTCGCGACCCTGGGCGGGATGGCGTTCGCGTCCTGCTGCTACGCGTACTCGGCGAGCCTGACGAACGATCAGGGCCTCGTGCTCATGTTCCGCTTCGTCGTGATGCCGATGTCGTTGTTCTCGGGGACGTTCTTCCCGATCGAGCAGCTGCCCGGCTGGCTGCAACCGGTCGCGTGGGCGACGCCGCTGTGGCACACGGTCGATGCGTGCCGCGCCCTGGTCCTCGGGACGGCGACGGTCGGTGGCGTGCTGGGGCACGTCGCCTACCTCGCACTGTGGCTGGTCGGTGGCTACCTGATGGCCGTCCGGGTGCTCCGTCGTCGGATGGTGGTCTGAGTGGCCGGGCCGCAGAGCCGGGTCGTCCCGGTTCGGTCGCCGATCGCGGACCCGCCCCGGCCGCCGTCCGTCGTGCGCCGACTGGTCGAGGCGCTGCCGCTCCCCGCTGGGGCCGGCATGGCGCGGATGCTCGTCGAGCGCAACTACCGCTCGTTCCGGCGCACCTGGTCGATCATCGTCTCGGGCTTCTTCGAGCCGGTCTTCTTCCTGTTCTCGATGGGCGTGGGGATCGGCGCCCTGGTCGGCGACGTCGATGCCGGTGGCGGGCGGATGGTCAGGTACGCGGTCTTCGTCGCCCCGGCGCTGCTTGCCGCGTCCGCGATGAACGGTGCGGTGTTCGACTCGACGACGAACGTCTTCTTCAAGCTCAAGTACGCCAAGCTCTACGACTCGGTGCTCGCCACGCCGCTGGGGCCACGGGACGTCGCCGTCGGTGAGATCAGCTGGGCGCTGCTGCGGGGCCTGGTGTACTCGGCCGCCTTCCTCGTCGTCGCCGCGCTCGCCGGCGCGGTCACGTCGTGGACCGCGATCCTTGCCGTCCCGGCGGCGAGCCTGATCGGCTGGGCCTTCGCCTCGATCGGCATGGCCACGACGACGTACATGCGCACCTGGGCGGACTTCGACTACGTGCAGCTCGCCATCCTGCCCATGTTCCTGTTCTCGGCGACCTTCTTCCCGCTGGGCACCTACCCGCCGGCGTTGCAGGCCGTCGTCCAGGCGACGCCGCTGTACCACGGGGTCGCGATGGTGCGTGACCTGATGTTCGGGCAGGTGGGGTCCGGGATGTGGGTGCACGTGGCGTACCTGACCGCGATGGGCTCGCTCGGCACCGTCTGGACCGCCCGCCGGATCGAGACGCTCCTGCTGCGCTGACGGTCGATCCGGCCCCGGGATCCGTGCGGTTCGGACGGCGGGCCGGGCCCCGGCGTGTCGGGGCGCATCCTGCGGCTCTCTCGAACAGGTGTTCGGGTAGGCTGTCAACAGGTGCTGCGGAACACTCCGCATCCACAGGCCGCACAGGCGGTCCGGAGGATGTCAGGGGCGGGGCGTAGCGTCACCACGAGCACGACACACACGTGAGAACGCAGGCGCCGCCCGTCGGTGCCGACAACAGACCTGACTCCTGGTGGGCGGCTCGCCGCCCCATGATCATCGAGGTGACACATGGCTGCTCCCGCAGACCGCGCCAAGGCCCTTGAGGCCGCGCTCGGACAGATCGACCGCCAGTTCGGCAAGGGGTCGATCATGCGCCTCGGTGACGAGGGGCGCGCCCCGGTCGAGGTCATCCCCACGGGCTCGATCGCCCTGGACATCGCCCTGGGGATCGGTGGCCTGCCCCGTGGGCGGGTCGTGGAGATCTACGGCCCCGAGTCGAGCGGCAAGACGACCCTCGCGCTGCACGCCGTGGCGAACGCGCAGAGGGCCGGCGGGATCGCGGCGTTCATCGACGCCGAGCACGCCCTGGATCCCGAGTACGCCAAGAAGCTCGGCGTCGACACCGACGCACTGCTCGTCTCCCAGCCGGACACCGGTGAGCAGGCGCTCGAGATCATGGACATGCTCATCCGCTCCGGTGCGATCGACATCGTGGTCATCGACTCGGTCGCCGCGCTCGTGCCCAAGGCCGAGATCGACGGGGAGATGGGCGACAGCCACGTGGGCCTGCAGGCCCGGCTGATGTCCCAGGCCCTGCGCAAGATCGCCGGAGCGCTCAGCAACTCGGGCACCACTGCCATCTTCATCAACCAGCTGCGCGAGAAGATCGGCGTGTTCTTCGGCTCGCCGGAGACGACGACAGGTGGCAAGGCACTGAAGTTCTACGCATCGGTGCGCCTGGACATCCGGCGGATCGAGACCCTCAAGGAGGGCACCGACGCGGTCGGCAACCGGACCCGGGTCAAGGTCGTCAAGAACAAGATGGCACCGCCGTTCAAGCAGGCCGAGTTCGACATCATCTACGGCGTCGGGATCTCCCGCGAAGGCGGCCTGATCGACATGGGCGTCGAGCAGGGATTCGTGCGCAAGTCCGGTTCCTGGTTCACCTACGAGGGCGACCAGCTCGGCCAGGGCAAGGAGAACGCGCGCGCCTTCCTGCGCGACAACCCGGACCTTGCCAACGAGATCGAGAAGAAGATCAAGGAAAAGCTCGGGGTGGGCGCGCGCGTCGATGCCCCGGCAGTACCGGATGCGGGCGTCGACTTCTGACCGTGCCGATGGCTGAGAGGAGGCAGGCGTGACCACCTCCTCTCGCCGTCGGCGGACCTCGGCTCAGGAGCCGCCGGAGGCGGGCGCCTCGGCGGTGGATCCCGAGCCGGATCCGGAGTCGTTCGCACGGTCCATCGCACTGCGTCAGCTCACCGGGGCACCGCGCAGCCGCCACCAGCTGGCCGAGGCCCTGGCGCGGCGCGGGGTCGAGGATGCCGTCGCCGGACGGGTCCTGGACCGCTTCACCGAGGTCGGCCTGATCGACGACGCCGCCTATGCGGAGATGCTGGTGCGCTCCCGGCGCGAGTCCAGGAGCCTGGCCAGGCGCGCGCTGGCCGTCGAGCTGCGCCGCAAGGGCATCTCCGTCGAGGACGCGGAACCGGCGCTGGCGACGGTCGACGACGCCGCCGAGGAGGCCTCTGCCCGGGAGCTCCTGCGACGCCGATGGCGATCCGGACCGGACGCCGACCCCCGGGTCCAGACACGGCGCGCCATCGCGATGCTCGGGCGCAAGGGGTACCCGCCGGGCCTGTCGTCGAGGCTGGTCCGCGAAATGGTGGACGATAGGGGTAGCGAGCCGTGGGATCCTGCGGTGACGGACGACTGATCCGGCCGTGCAGGCCCGGGAGGAGGTGCGATGGAGCAGCTCGCCATCGTCCTGTTGCTCCTTCTCGCCAGCCTCGTCGCTCTGCTCCTCGTCCTGCTGGCGCGCCGCGAGGCGTCCGCCAACCGTGCCCAGGCGGCACAGGACGTCAGCTCGATCAAGGCGGCGGCCGAAGTGATGCTCGCGGACGCCAAGCGTCGCGAGGAGCGGCTGACCGAGCGCGAGAAGGAGATCAGCGCGGAGCGCCGCGAGGTCCGGACCCTGCACGAAGCAGCCGATCGCCGCAGCCTGGAGGCCCAGCAGGACCGCACCGCGGCAGCGGCCGCAGTCGGTGACGCCACCGCACGGGCGAGCGAGCTCCTGGAGTCCGTCTCCGGCCTGTCCGCCGAGGAGGCGCGGGCCGAGCAGATCAGGCTGGCGACCGAGCGCGCCGCCCACGACGCAGCGGCCGGCATCCGTCGGCTCGAGGCCAAGGCGCGGCGCACCGCGGACGAGCGTGCCCGGCAGGTCGTCGCGACGGCTGTCCAGCGCATCGCCGGTCCGACGAGTGCGCAGAATGTCGTGACGGTGGTGGCGCTGCCGGCCGAGGAGATGAAGGGCCGGATCATCGGCAAGGAAGGGCGGAACATCCGCACCTTCGAGGCGCTCACCGGCGTCAACGTGATCATCGATGACACCCCGGACTCGGTGACGCTCTCGAGCTTCGACGCCGAGCGCCGCGAGGTCGCAGCGGTCGCCATGGAGGCGTTGATCGCCGACGGTCGGATCCACCCCCAGCGGATCGAGATCGCCTACGCCGAGGCGCTCGCCGGCGCCGACGAGCGGGCCGTCACCGCAGGCCACGACGCTGCCGAGCGGGCCGGTGTGACGCGGCTGCACCCTGAGCTGATCGAGACGCTCGGCCGCCTGCGGCTGCGCTCGAGCTACGGCCAGAACGTCCTTGCCCATCTGGTCGAGTCGGCCCGGATCGCTGCCGCGATGGCAGCCGAGATCGGGGCCGACGTCGAGGTCGCCCGGCGGGCCGCCTTCCTGCACGACATCGGCAAGGCGCTGAGCGCCGAGCTCGGCGGCACCCACGCGACGGTCGGCGCGGCTCTCGCGATGCGACTCGGTGAGCCGCCGGTCGTGGTGAACGCGATCGCGGCCCATCACGACGAGGTGCCGATGGAGTCCGTCGAGGCCGTCCTGGTGCAGGCTGCGGACGCGTGCTCGGCAGCCCGGCCCGGTGCCCGCCGTGAGGAGCTCGACCAGTACATCGAGCGGATGGACACCCTCGAGTCGCTCGTCGCCTCGCACGACGGCGTCCGGCGCGCGGTCGCGATGTCGGCCGGTCGTGAGGTGCGGGTGATCGTCGAGCCCGACCTGGTCGACGACGCCGCGATGCCCGAGCTCGCCCAGGGGATCGCGCGTCAGATCGAGAAGGACCTGTCCTACCCCGGCGAGATCGTCGTGACAGTGATCCGCGAGCTGCGCGCGACGGCCACCGCGGGCTGAACTGGCCACAGCTGTGCTGCGCCGGGCCCACGCCGGTCGGCCGGGCCCACGCCGGCGCGCCGGGCCCACGCCGGTCAGCCGGGCCCACGCCGGTCAACGGGAAGGCCCACCGAAGGTCGGGGCGCGGGTCACCTCATCGGGTGCCGGCGGTGCCGACGAGGTCCGCATGGTGCGGCGCTGGGTCCAGCGGGCAAGCCACGACAGCGAGATGTTGACGGTCAGGTAGAGCCCGGCGCCCACGACGAACAGGGCGACGTAGTACTGGTTCCCGAAGAACTGCCCGTTGTTCTTGATGGACTGGAGCAGCTCGGCGTAGCCCACGATGAAGCCGAGCGAGGAGTCCTTGAGCAGGACCACGAGCTGTGCGATGAGGCTCGGCATCATCGTGCGGACGGCCTGCGGGAGCAGGATCGTGAGCAGCGTCTGGCTCCGGGTCAACCCGATGGCGTAGGCCGCCTCCGTCTGACCCTTCGGCAGCGAGGCCAGCCCGGCGCGCAGGATCTCCGCGATGATCGCCATGTTGTAGACCGTCAGGCCGAAGACGACGGACTCGAAGGCGCTCCAGCCGAAGCCGATCAGGCCGAAGAACATCATGAGCAGCACGGGCAGCCCGCGGAACAGCTCGATCACCACGACCGCCGGACCCCGCTGCCACCGGTGGCGCGCGGTCCGCCACACAGCGAGCACCAGGCCGAGCACGAGCGCCACGGGCGCAGCAACCGCAGCCGCACGCAGCGTCGCCCCCAGGCCACGGACGACCATGGACTCCCACACGGCTGCGGCCGTCTGGCCCTTCGGCGGGTCGAACAGGACGTCCCAGCGCTCGAGGTCCAGGACTCCGCGCCCGGCCGCGAACCAGAGGCCGGATCCGAGCAGGGCCAGCAGCAGGACGCCGCCGACGACGGAGCCGATCAGCTCACGCCGCCGCGCGCGGGGCCCGGGGGAGTCGTAGAGGATCGCGCTCATCGGGCGAACGCCACCTTCCGCTCGATGCGGCTCGCGAGAGCCCCGGCGGGGATGGTGATGGCGAGGTAGAACAGCGCCACCCCGACCAGGACCCACAGGCCGCTCGCCGCGTTGGTGACGCCGAGGCGACGCCCGGTGCCCACCAGCTCGACGGCGATCAGGCCGAAGCCGGCCGCGACCGACGTGTTCTTGGTCAGGGCGATGAAGACGTTGATCAGCGGCGGGACGACGCTGCGGACGGCCTGCGGCAGGACGACCTCGACCAGGGTCTGGCCGAAGGTGAGCCCGATGGCGCGCGCCGCCTCCGCCTGGCCGACTCCCACGCTGTTGATGCCTGAGCGGATCGCCTCGCACACGAATGCCGCGGTGTAGGCCGAGAGGCAGATGACCGCCGTCCAGAAGCCCAGCGGAGCGAGGATGCCGAAGTAGGGCGCGACGAAGACCATGAAGAAGAAGACAAGGGTCAGCGGTGTGTTGCGCAGGAGCTCGACGTACGTGGCCGCGAACGCCCGTAGCGGACGCAGCGGGGAGACCCGCAGGGCCGCCAGGAGCAGCCCGGCCAGGAGCGCCAGCGCGGCGGACCACAGGGTCAGCTGGAGCGTCACCATGAACCCCGACAGGTAGGTCGGGAGGTTGTCGATGATGACGTCCACGGCGGGGGTTCCTCCGTTCGAGGCTCGGGCCCGGCGGGAGCCCGCGTCGTGTCCGAGGACAGCGGCGCCGGCGCCCGCCGGTCTCACCCGAGGCAGGGGCGGGTGATCAGGGCATCAGTGCCCGGTCGGCGACCGGTCGGCCGGTAGCCGACTCAGTACCTGTCGACGGCGGGCGGCTCGGGGGTGGGCAGCACGGTGCCGGCCGTCGCCTCCCACGCCTCGGTCCAGCTGCCGTCCGCGTAGAACTCCTCGAGCGCGTCGTTGATCCACATCCGGAACTCGTCGTCGTCCTTGGCAAGGCCGATGCCGTAGGGCTCCTCGGTGAACGGTTCGCCGCGCACCTCGAGCTCCGGGTCGTCGGCGGCGAAGCCCGCCAGGATCACGTTGTCCGTGCTCACCGCGTCGACCTGACCGTTCTTGAGCGGCTCGATGCACTCGGAGTAGGTGCCGAACGGCACGACCTCGGCGTCGGGGAAGTTCTCGAGCAGGTTCGCCTCGGGTGTCGACCCGGAGACCGTGCAGACCTTCGTGCCTGCGAGGTCGTCGGGGCCCTGGATGTCCGCGTTCGAGACGAGCGTCAGGATCGACTGGCCGGCCTCGTAGTACGGCCCGGCGAACGAGATGCGCTCCTTGCGGTCGTCGTTGATGGTGTACGTCGCCACGACGATGTCAACCTGGTCGGTCTCGATGAACGCCTCGCGGTTCGCCGAGACGGTCTCGACCCACGTGATGCCGTCCTCGTCGATGCCGAGCTTCCCGGCGATCAGCTTGGCGATCTCGACGTCGAAGCCCACCGGGACCTGGTCCGGCCCGACGAGCCCGAACAGCGGCTGGTCGAACTTGGTGCCGACGGTGATCGCCCCGGCGTCGGCGAGCTCGGCCATCGTCGAGCCCTCGGGGAACTCCGCCGCCCCGGTCGGCTCCTCGGTCATCTCCTCGTCGGCCGTGCCTGCCGGCTCGTCCTCCGGGGTGTCCCCGCTGCCGCAGGCGGCCAGGGTGAGTGTCGCCGCGGCCAGTACCGCGATCGTTCCTCGTCGTGAACGCATGGTCGTCTCCTTCCGGTTCGTGCCCCGCCGTCTCGGTGGCGACGGGTCCTCGCTGTCGGTTCTCCGGTCCTCTCCGTCCGTCAGGCTGGGTCGGTCAGGCTGCGTCGGTCACGTTCAGTGGGTCAGGCTGGGCCGATCACGTTCAGTGGGTCAGGATCTTGGACAGGAAGTCCTTGGCGCGGTCGCTGCGCGGGGCGGTGAAGAAGACCTCCGGCTGGGCCTCCTCGACGATCAGGCCGCCGTCCATGAAGACGACGCGGTTCGCGGCCTTGCGCGCGAAGCCCATCTCGTGGGTCACGACGATCATGGTCATGCCGTCCCGCGCCAGGGCCACCATGACGTCCAGGACCTCGTTGATCATCTCGGGGTCGAGCGCCGACGTCGGCTCGTCGAAGAGCATCACCTTGGGCTTCATCGCCAGCGCCCGCGCGATCGCGACGCGCTGCTGCTGGCCGCCCGACAGCTGCGCCGGCAGCTTGTCCGCCTGGTCGGCCACGCCGACCCGCTCGAGCAGCGTCATCGCTGCCTCCCGGGCGTCGGCCCGCTTCATCCCCTTGGCCTTGATCGGCCCGAGCGTCACGTTCTCCAGGACGGTCTTGTGCGCGAAGAGGTTGAAGGACTGGAAGACCATGCCGACGTCGGCGCGGAGGTGGGCCAGGGCCTTGCCCTCGGCGGGCAACGGCTGCCCGTCGACGGTGATCGTGCCCGAGTCGATCGTCTCCAGACGGTTGATCGCGCGGCACAGGGTCGACTTGCCGGAGCCCGACGGGCCGATCACCACGACGACCTCGCCGCGGTGCACGGTCAGGTCGATGTCGCGGAGCACGTGCAGGGCGCCGAAGTGCTTGTTGACCTTCGCCAGGACGACGAGCGGCTCACCCGGGGCGGTCGGATCCTGGGCGGCCGTGGGCGCCGGTTGCTGGTGAGCCATCTGCTGACCGTAGAGGGGTCATGTTTCCTCTGCCCACCCGAGCGGATCACAAGTTGGCAACAAAGGGTCAAGAGCGGCTATCGAATCGACCTGCTCGGCGACGCCCCGGGGCGCCGTACCCTGGTGGTGATGACTGCGACCCTGCCCGCCGATCGGCCCGCGACCGTCCCTGAGGCCGCTGCGACGGACCTGCGCGCGACGGCACCGTCGGTCGCCCAGGGATGCCGGACGTACGTCGTGCGGACGCTCGGCTGCCAGATGAACGTCCATGACTCCGAGCACATGGCGGGGATGCTCGAGGCGGCCGGGTACGTCCCGGCGGCCCCGGACGACGCCGCGGCGTACCTGGCCGACGTCGTGGTGGTCAACACCTGCGCGGTGCGGGAGAACGCGGCCAGTCGCCTGTACGGCAACCTCGGTCAGCTCGCCTCGGTCAAGGCACGACGCCCCGGCATGCAGATCGCCGTCGGCGGCTGCCTCGCGCAGAAGGACCGGTCCGGCATCGTCGACCGCGCCCCCTGGGTCGACGTCGTCTTCGGCACGCACAACCTCGACGCCCTGCCGGTGCTGCTCGAGCGGGCGCGGCACAACACCGAGGCCCAGGTCGAGATCGCCGAGTCGCTGCAGGTGTTCCCGTCGACGCTGCCGACCCGACGGGAGTCTGTCTACGCCGGCTGGGTCTCGATCAGCGTCGGCTGCAACAACACGTGCACGTTCTGCATCGTGCCCCGGCTGCGCGGCAAGGAGCGGGACCGCAGGCCGGGGGAGATCCTCGCCGAGGTCGAGGCGCTCGTCGCGCAGGGCGCGATCGAGGTCACGCTGCTGGGGCAGAACGTGAACAGCTACGGCGTGGAGTTCGGCGACCGCGGCGCGTTCGCCGCCCTGCTGCGCGCGGTCGGCAGCATCGACGGTCTCGAGCGGGTGCGCTTCACCTCGCCTCATCCGGCGGCCTTCACCGACGACGTGATCGACGCCATGGCGCAGACCCCCACCGTGATGCCCCAGCTGCACATGCCCCTGCAGTCCGGCTCGGACCAGGTGCTGCGCGCGATGCGCCGCTCCTACCGGGCAGCGAAGTTCCTCGGGATCCTGGACCGCGTGCGCGCAGCCATCCCGGACGCCGCGATCACCACGGACGTGATCGTCGGCTTCCCGGGTGAGACCGAGCAGGACTTCGCCGAGACCCTGCGGGTCGTCGAGGCGGCACGCTTCAGCTCGGCGTTCACGTTCCAGTACTCGCAGCGTCCCGGGACCCCTGCTGCCGACCTGCCCGGCGGGATCCCGAAGGCTGTCGTGCAGGAGCGCTACGAGCGCCTGACGGCGCTGCAGGACGGGATCTCCGAGCAGGAGAACGCCCGTCAGGTCGGTCGGACGGTCGAGGTCCTGGTCGGCGAGGGCGAGGGCCGCAAGGACGGCGCGACGCACCGGCTCACCGGTCGTGCCGCGGACAACCGGCTCGTCCACCTCGCGCCGCCGGCCCACGCGGCCGCCCTGCGCGGGGAGCGCGGTGCGCCCGAGCTGCACCACGACCTGCCACGCCCCGGCGACCTGGTCACGGTCGAGGTCACCGGTTCTGCGCCGTATCACCTGGTCGCGGACTCCGGGCTGAACGGTGGTCGGTACGAGGTGCGCAGGACGCGCGCGGGGGAGGCGTGGGCGGCTCGGCAGCGGGCAGCGCGCGACGGGGCCGACGAGGGCCACGGGCACGGCGTCGTCGCCGGAGCGGGCCCGATCGCCCTCGGGATGCCCTCAGCCCGTCGCTGACCTGCCGCCCTCGTCCGGGACGAGATCACCCAGGGCCGCGAACAGCTGGACGCCGGTCCCCAGCCCGCACGCGACGAGCTGGGCGAGCTGGTCGTCGGTCACCCCGTGCTCCAGGTCGACCGACATCTCGCCGTACAGCGCGGTCTGCCCTTCCTCGGCGCGCAGGTAGGCCTTGGGCCACAGCCGCTCGCGGTTCCAGTCGTTGACGGTCAGCAGCGCCGCGCCCCATCGGTCCTGCGGCAGGGTCCGGCGCCAGCGTCCGCGCACCTGAAGCACCTCGTGCTGCTCGCCGAGTAGGAGGAACCAGAAGCGGTCACCGTCCCAGGTGCCGGTCAGGTCACCGTCCGGGTCCCGCTGCACGCGATAGCCGCGCCCGCGCAGGTACGCCTCGACGCGGCCGCTGTCGAGCGGCGTCGGCACCTCGGAGCCGCTCATGGCGCGGCCGATGCCGGGTCGGGGTACAGCTGGTCGAGGGTGTCGAAGAAGACGCTGGCGGCACTCAGCCCGCACTGCAGCAGCTGCCCGAGCTGGGCGTCGCTCACGCCGTGCTCGAGGTCGGTGGCGACCTCGCAGGTCACGTGCACCATCCCGTCGTCGCGCACGCGCACGTAGGCCTTGGGCCAGATCTTCTCCGCGTTCCACTCGTTGCAGATCTCGAGCACGTCGGTGAGCCGTTCGATCGCGAACTCACGATTCCACTGGCCGCGCACCTGGAGGATCTCCTGGTGCTCGCCGAAGAGGAAGAAGTGGAACAGGCGCCCGCGCCACAGACCGCCGACGTCGCCGTCGTCGTCGACGAAGTAGCTGTAGCCGTGCCGGCTGAACCATGACCGGAGGCGCTCGGTCGTCAGGGGGGACGGGATCGCCGGGTCCGGCGCACCGGCGCGCTGCTCGGGGGCCTGGCGGCTCGGACCGCCGAGCAGGCCCCGCAGCGGACGGTCACCTGGACCCGAGACGGTGCGTGGGCCATCCGCCTCGCGAACCCGGCGCACCCAGGAGAAGAGCCCCATCGCTGCACCATACCTGCGCGGCGGGCGTCGGCCCCTGGGCATCCGCCGGACAGGTACGGTCGGTGCGTGCTCCACGCTGCTGCCCTCGTGCCGGAGACGGCTCTCCTGGTGCCCGGTGCCGCTGGTGCCGCCGAGGTGCTCGCCGCCGAGCGGTCGGCCGCCCTCGGTGCCGTCGGCGATCTCGTGTCGGGGGGGCCGGACCGGGTCGTCGTGGTGGCGGCCGGCCGGCCGGGTCGTGGTCTGGTCGAGCACGAGGGCCCGGTGCGTGCCTCGCTCGGAGCCGCCGGGCTGGACGACGACGCCCTCGGCTGGTCGACCGGTCCCGACCGGCAGTCGCGGCCGGTCGTCCGGGACGTCGCGACGTCGGTCGCCCTGCTGCTGCTCGCCGAGGTGGGCTGGGCCGGGGCGGTCTCCGCGCTGGTCGTGCCCGCGCAGGACGCCGCCGCGCTGCGGGCCGTCGGTCGTGACCGCACCGCCGGGGCGGACCGGGTCGCGCTGCTCCTGGTCGGTTCGCTCAGCGCCCGCCGGGGCCCGGCCGGTCCGTTGGCGCAGGACGGACGGGCCGCTCCGTTCGACGACCGGGTGCTCGCCGACCTCGCGGACCTCGGCCCCGACGCCGTCGAACGCCTCGCGGCCGTGCCCGGCAGCGTCGCGGTGGAGCTCGCCGTGAGCGCCTGGGCCCCGTGGCAGGTGCTGATCGGTGCGACGGCCGCGCAGACCCTTGGTGGTCCGGCGATCCGGGGGGATGTCCGGCTCGTCTCGTCCCCGTTCGACGCCACGTATGCCGTCGTGGTGTGGGACCACCCGGCCGGTGGACGGCACGGGGACCTGACGGACGAGTCGCCGCCGGAGCAGGCATGACCGCGACCGGCAGGACCACGACGCCCGTCGTCGCGCTGGTCGGGCCGACGGCCACGGGCAAGTCCGACCTGGGGCTCGCGCTCGCCGAGCGGCTCGGTGGGGAGATCGTCAACGCCGACGCGATGCAGCTGTACCGGGGGATGGACATCGGGACGGCCAAGCTGTCGCCGGCGGAGCGCCGCGGGGTCGTCCACCACATGCTCGATGTGCTCGACGTGGACGAGGACGCCTCGGTCGCGGCCTACCAGCGGGCGGCCCGCGCGGACCTGGCGGTGATCGCCGCCCACGGTGGGCGGCCCGTCGTGGTCGGTGGTTCCGGCCTGTACGTGCGCGCGCTGCTGGACCGGATGGAGCTCGCTCCGGTGGACCCGGTCGTCCGTGCCCGGCTCGAGGCCAGGGCACGGGAGGTCGGACCTGGCCTGCTGCACGACGAGCTCGCCGCCGTCGACCCCGATGCGGCGGATCGCATCGGCCGGGCCAACACACGGCGCATCGTCCGTGCCCTCGAGGTGATCGAGATCACCGGCCGTCCGTACACCGCGACGCTCCCCGAGCAGGTGTACGCCCGGCCCACCGTGCAGATCGGTCTGGACTGCGCACGCGACGTGCTGGACGAGCGGATCGAGCACCGCGTGGCACACATGTGGGCCCGCGGCCTGGTCGACGAGGTGGGCGGCCTCGCCGGGCGCCGGATGGGCCGGACGGCGGCACGTGCGGTGGGCTACGCGCAGGTGCTCGCCCTGCTTCGCGGGGAGGTCACCGAGCCCGAGGCCCGCGCCGCGGTGATCGCCGGGACGCGGCGCCTCGCCCGCAAGCAGATGGGGTGGTTCGGGCGGGATCCCCGGGTGCACTGGCTCGACTCCCGCGCCCCGGAACTGGTCGACCGGGCCCTCGACCTCGTCGCGCAGGCTGATGCCGGACGTCTCGTCGATCCCGGCGTGCGCCGTCGTACGCTCGGGTCATGACCTCGTCCGCCGACCTGCGTCCCGACCGTGGCGGTCGCACGCTCGCCGTGACCAAGGGCCACGGCACCCAGAACGACTTCGTGCTCATCGCTGATCTCGACGGCTCGCTCGACCTGACGCCGCACCTTGTCCGGGGACTGACCGACCGCAGGGCAGGGGTCGGCGGTGACGGGGTGATCCGGCTGGTCGCGAGCTCCGCACTGGCTGCCGGCGCGGCCAGCCTGGTCGAGGACCCCGCCGCGCGATGGTTCATGGACTATCGCAACGCCGACGGCAGCGTGGCGGAGATGTGCGGCAACGGCGTGCGGGTGGTCGCGCGCTTCGCGGAGCGGCTCGGGCTGTGGGACGGCACCGCCGAGCTGGTCCTCGGCACGCGGGCCGGGGTCCGGCGGGTACGGCGCGAGCCGGCAGCGGACGACGCCGATGACGCCGACGACTGGTATGCGGTCGACATGGGTCCCTGGCACCTTCCCGGCGGCCAGGCGGCCGTCGTCGCAGGCATGGACGCCGAGGTCGTCGTCGCGGGACTCGCGGTGACCCGGCCGGCGCTGAGTGTCGACCTGGGCAACCCGCACACCGTGCTGGCCCTCGCCGACGTCGACGAGCTCACGTCCGTCGACCTGACCCGAGCGCCGACGGTGACACCGACGCCTGCGCACGGGACCAACGTCGAGCTCGTCGTACCCCTCGGTGAGACCACGACGCCGGACGGCGAGGTCGTCGGGCAGGTGCGGATGCGGGTGCACGAGCGCGGGGTGGGCGAGACCATGTCCTGCGGGACGGGTGCGTGTGCCGCCGCGCTCGCGGTGCGGACCTGGGCAGGTGCCGGTGCGCCGGACACCTGGACCGTGCAGGTCCCCGGCGGCATGGTCCGCGTCCGTGTCCTGGACGGCGGGCACGTGGAGCTCGCCGGCCCCGCCGTGCTGGTCGCGGACGTGGTTGTCGACCTCGATGCCCTGAGCTGACCCGACTCGACCCGACTCGACCTCGGCGGCACGGCGGACGTGGCCGGGGCGGCGGCGGGCTCAGGCCGGGCTGACCCGCAGGACGCGGAAGCCCTTGGCGCTGGCGACCCGCTCGGTCGGCAGCCCCAGCTCCGTGACGATCCAGCGCTGCAGGGAGTCGGCGCCCAGGTTGCGCTGGACGACCAGGTGGGCCTGGCCCTCGGGCGTGAGGCGGCGGAGCCACCGTCCGAGCATCCCGTGCAGCACCTCCTTGCCCACCCGGATCGGCGGGTTGGACCACACGGCCGCGAAGAGCACGTCGTCCGGTACGTCGTCCGGACCGACCGCGACGACGTTCTCGAGCCCCAGGTCCCGGATGGTGTGCCGGAGCAGGTCGAGCGCGCGCGTGTTGACGTCCACCGCCCAGACGGTCGCACCCGGCGCCAGGAGGGCCAGGGTCACGGCGATCGGGCCCCAGCCGCAGCCGAGGTCGAGCAGGTTCCCCGCGGGCGGCGGTGCCGGGACCGAGCGCAGGAGCACCTGGGTGCCGAGATCGACCCGGCCGGGGGAGAAGATGCCCGAAGCCGTCTGCACGGTCAGGTCGCGGCCTGCGAGGTGCACGTCGAGCGTGCGGCGCTCGGCGGCGGAGGCGGGCTCCGCCGAGAAGTAGTGGTCGCCGTCCGACGGCGCGCTGTCGGCCGGGGCGCTGTCGGCGTCAGGACCGGGGGGCATGCTGGGCACGGTCGGCACTGTACCGAGCGTCGGGCCACCGTCCGGCACCGTCGCGCACCGTCGGGCACCTGTCGGCACCCGCCGGCGCCGGTATTCGTTCGCGGGCGCACCGCGTGCGTGCAAGGCTTGTCACCTGACGAGAGGTACTGATGACCCTGCCTGAACCGCAGCCCCACGACGCCCGTGACCTTGCCGACGCCGTCGTCGCCCGCGTGCTGGCCCGTGCCGGGACCGTCCTGGATGCCGGCGAGACGCGCCGCAGCGACACGGACGGCGACCAGATGGAGCGCGAGGACCGCGCGGCGCTGCGCCGTGTCCGCGGTCTGTCGACCGAGCTCAGCGATGTCACCGAGGTCGAGTACCGGCAGCTCCGGCTGGAGAAGGTCGTGCTCGCAGGCATCTGGAGCTCGGGCACGGTCGCCGATGCCGAGGTCTCGCTGCGCGAGCTCGCGGCCCTCGCGGAGACGGCCGGCTCGGAGGTGCTCGACGGCATCCTGCAGCGCAGGTCGACCCCGGACCCCGCGACCTTCCTCGGCTCGGGCAAGGCCACCGAGCTGGCCGAGGTGGTCGCCGCCACCGGGGCCGACACCGTCATCGTGGACGCCGACCTCGCTCCGTCGCAGCGCCGCAGCCTCGAGGACATCGTCAAGGTCAAGGTCATCGACCGGACGGCGTTGATCCTGGACATCTTCGCCCAGCACGCGAAGTCGCGGGAGGGCAAGGCGCAGGTCGAGCTCGCTCAGCTGGTGTACCTCCTGCCGCGGCTGCGTGGCTGGGGCGAGTCGATGTCGCGGCAGGCCGGTGGTCGGGTCGCGGCGGGTGCCGGCATCGGGTCGCGTGGTCCCGGCGAGACCAAGATCGAGCTGGACCGGCGACGGATCCGGACCCGGGTCGCCAAGCTCAAGCGGGAGATCGCGGCCATGGAGCCGTCGCGGGCGACCCAGCGGTCGTCGCGCAAGCGCCACAACGTGCCGTCCGTCGCGATCGCCGGCTACACCAACGCCGGCAAGTCGAGCCTGCTCAACCGCCTCACCGGAGCCGGCGTCCTGGTCGAGAACTCCCTGTTCGCGACGCTCGACCCGACGGTGCGGCGTGCCCGGACACCCGACGGTCGCCAGTACACGCTCGCCGACACGGTCGGCTTCGTCCGCTCCCTGCCGACCCAGCTCGTCGAGGCCTTCCGGTCGACGCTCGAAGAGGTCGGCGATGCCGACCTCGTGCTGCACGTCGTCGACGTCTCGCACCCCGACCCCGAGGGGCAGGTCGCGGCGGTCCGCGCGGTCCTCGCCGAGATCGAGGGCGCCCGCGAGATCCCCGAGCTCGTCGTGCTCAACAAGGCCGACGTCGCCGATCCCGACGTGGTGGCACGGATGCGTCGGCGCGAGCCGCACTCGATCGTCGTCTCCGCCTACACCGGGGAGGGGTTCGCCGAGCTGCAGGAGATGATCTCCGCCGAGCTGCCGCGTCCCCGTGTCTCGGTCGACGTCCTCGTGCCGTACGACCGGGGTGACCTCGTCAGCCGTACCCACTCCGAGGGTGAGATCGACGTCGAGGAGCACACCGAGCACGGCACGCTGCTCCGCGCGCGGGTGGATGCGGACCTCGCGGCCGAGCTCAGGACGGCATCGGTCGGCTGACCGGGAGGACGCGGCGACGTTCTAGGCTTCCGTGGTGACTCCGCCGACCGATCCGCCAGTCCCGGGGCCCGTCCCGGGCCCGACGTCGACGGTCGGCGAGCTGCTCGATCGGGCCGTCACCACGCTCGGCGGTCGGCGCCGTGACGGGCAGCACGCGATGGCACAGGCAGTCGCCGACGCGATCGACGCCCGCGAGCACCTGCTCGTCCAGGCCGGCACCGGTACCGGCAAGTCGCTGGCGTACCTCGTCCCAGCCGTGCGGCACGCCGTCCTGGCCGACGAACGCGTCGTGATCTCCACCGCGACCCTCGCGCTCCAGCGGCAAGTCATGACCCGCGACCTTCCGCTCGTCGCGGCCGCGGTCGCGCCGCAGCTCCCGCGTGCACCGCAGATCGCCCTGCTCAAGGGCTGGCACAACTACCTGTGCGCGCACAAGGTCGCCGGTGGCTACCCGCCCGACGAGCCGGTCACGCTCTTCGAGGCGCTCGGTGAGGGACCGGGTGCGTCCGACCACCCGTCGGCGGTGGGCGGCGACGGGTCGGCGGCCGACGGCGGTCCGGGGGACGGGTCCGGTCCCGGCGCGCTCGGACGTCAGGTGCTGCGGCTGCGCGAGTGGGCGGCCGAGACGACGACGGGCGACCGTGACGACCTGGTGCCCGGGGTGCCGGACCGTGCGTGGCGGCAGGTCTCGGTCCGGTCGATGGAGTGTCTCGGGCCCCGCTGCCCGGTGCTGGCCGACTGCTTCCCCGAGCACGCCAGGGCTCGTGCTCGTGAGGCCGACGTCGTGGTGACCAACCATGCGATGCTCGGGATCGCGGCGAGCGGGTCACCTGGGGTCCTGCCGGAGCACGAGGTGCTCGTGGTCGACGAGGCCCACGAGCTCGCCGATCGTGTGACGGCGCAGGCGACGGTCGAGCTGTCGGTCGCGACCGTCGAGCATGCCGGACGGTTGGCCCGTCGCCACGGGGGTGTGCCGACCACCGATCTGGACAGCGCGGCGCAGGCGCTCGGCCAGGTGCTCGCAGAGCTCCCGGAGGGTCGGTTCCGCAGCGGCCTGCCACCGGCCGTGGTGACCGCCGTGGCGGCCGTGCGGGATGCCGCGCGGGGCTTGATGACGGCGCTCAAGCCGGAGGCGACCCAGAGCGCACCGGTCGCGGAGGGCGGTCTGAAGATGGCCGTCTCGGCGGTCCTCATCCTGTTCGAGATCGGCGAGCGGATGACCGGCGACGCTGCGGCGACCGGACGGGACGTGATCTGGTGCGCGCGCGGCGACGAGGGCTGGGGACGGTCCGGGGCCTCGAGGCTGCACGCCGCACCGCTCGCGGTCGCGGGGCTCGTCAGGACCCACCTGTTCACCGGCCGCACCGCAGTCCTGACCTCGGCGACCCTTGCCCTCGGCGGCAGCTTCACGCCACTGGCCCGGGCCGTCGGTCTCGATCCCGAGCTGGCGCGCCGCGACGACGCGGACACCCCCGCGACCACCGCCAGGGCAGCCGCGGACCCGGACCCCGCGGCGCCGCGGCCCTGGCGGGGGATCGACGTCGGCAGCCCGTTCGACTACCCGCACAGCGCGATCCTCTACATCGCCCGCCACCTCCCGGCACCGGGGCGCGAGCCGACGACCGAGGCCCAGCTCGACGAGATCGCCGAGCTCGTCACCGCGGCGGGCGGGGCGACGCTCGGCCTGTTCTCCTCGAGACGGGCGGCGCTCGCGGCCGCGGAGGCGATGCGGACCCGGCTGGACGTGCCCGTCCTGTGTCAGGGTGACGACCAGCTGCCGACGCTGGTGCGCCAGTTCATCGCCGACGAGGCGACCTGCCTGTTCGGGACGCTGTCGCTCTGGCAGGGTGTCGACGTCCCTGGCCCCACCTGCCGCCTCGTCCTGATCGACCGGATCCCGTTCCCGCGGCCCGACGACCCGGTCCGCTCTGCGCGCACCGAGGCCGTCGAGGCGAGCGGCGGGAACGGCTTCATGACGGTCTCCGCGGCGCATGCGGCCCTCCTGCTCGCCCAGGGCTCGGGTCGGCTGATCCGGACCGACACCGACCGCGGCGTCGTCGCCGTCCTCGACCCTCGCCTGGCCACCGCCCGCTACGGGACGTTCCTGATCCGGACGATGCCGCCGTTCTGGCAGACCACCGATCCTGCGGTCGCCCGCGCCGCGCTGCAGCGGCTCGCCCACCAGGCCGATCCCGCCCCCGCGGACCGCTAGCGCGACCGAGCCGGTCGCGGCTTAGGGTTGGCTACATCGGGTGCGCGGACGAAGGGGATGGCAACGTGGTGGACACGGCGGCACGTTCGGGACGGCGCAACAGCGAGACCGATGGCATGGGCCTCGATGCGACCCCGGCGGGGCGGCGGACGACCAAGCTGGCGATCGTGGGAGCGGGCAGCGTCGGAGCCACCCTCGCCTACGCGGCCCTGATGCGAGGAGCGGCCCGCAGCGTCGCGCTCTACGACATCGACAAGGCCAAGGTCGAGGCGGAGGCGCTCGACATCGGCCATGGGATCCAGTTCATGCCGATGGCCGACGTCGTCGGATCGGACGACATGGCCGTCTGCGCCGGGGCCGATGTCGTGGTCGTGACGGCCGGCGCCAAGCAGCGCCCGGGCCAGAGCAGGCTCGAGCTGGCCGAGGCCACGATCGGCCTGGTGCGCAAGATCCTGCCCGGTCTGGTCGATGTGGCCCCGGATGCGGTCTACCTCATGGTCACCAACCCGGTCGACATCGTCACCTACGCGGCGCTCAAGATCTCCGGGCTCCCGCCGAACCAGCTGTTCGGCTCGGGGACGGTGCTGGACTCCTCGCGGCTGCGGTACCTGCTCGCGCAGCACACCGGCGTCGCGGTGCAGAACATCCACGCCTACATCGCCGGTGAGCACGGCGACTCCGAGATCCCGCTCTGGAGCTCGGCCGCGATCGGCTCGGTGCCGCTGATGGACTGGCCGGGCGTCCCGGGACCGGATGGCGTGATGGTGGGCCGCCTCGATGCGGCGGACCGTGAGCGGATCGCCGACGAGGTCGTGCAGTCCGCCTACCGGATCATCGCGGGCAAGGGGGCGACCAACTACGCGGTCGCCCTCGCCGGGTCCCGCATCATCGAGGCGATCCTCGGTGACGAACGGCGGATCCTGCCGGTCTCGTCCCTGCTCGAGGGCTACCGGGGCATCTCTGACGTGTGCCTCTCGGTCCCGTCGATCGTCGGCAGGCACGGCGTCGGAGCGCGACTCGAGGTCAGCATGTCCGACCAGGAGCTGGCCGGCCTGCACCGGTCGGCCGACGCCCTGCGTGCGGTGGCCAGGCAGTTCGGCCTCTAGCGTCGCCGCTTCGGGCTCGGGCGTCGCAGGGTCACCGCGGGCGGTGGTGGTACGCAGCCGTCACAGGCTCCGCAGCACACTGACGACCCGGCCCAGGACGATGGCGTCGTCACCCGGGATGGGTGCGTAGGCCGCGTTCTGCGGCATCAGCCAGACGTGTCCGTCGGCGCGCCGGAGCGTCTTGACCGTCGCCTCGCCGTCGATCATCGCGACGACGATCTCGCCGTTCTCCGCGACCGGCTGGCGCCGCACGACGACCCAGTCGTGGTCGCAGATCGCAGCCTCGATCATCGAGTCGCCGACGACCCGGAGGAGGAAGAGGTCACCGTCCCCGACGAGCTGACGGGGTAGCGGGAAGACGTCCTCGACGACCTGCTCGGCCAGGATCGGGCCACCGGCGGCGATCCGGCCCACCACCGGGACGTACGACGGGGTCGGGATCGAGTCGCCCTCGGCGAGGTGCTCCTGCCCGTAGCTGCGCCCGTGCACGTCCATCCGGCCGATGGGTCGGGAGTCGTCAGGGTGCACGACCTCGATCGCCCGGGGTCGGTTCGGGTCCCGCCGCAGGTAGCCCTTGCGCTCGAGTGCGGTCAGCTGGTGCTTGACCGAGGACGGGCTGGTCAGGCCGACAGCCACGCCGATCTCGCGCATGCTCGGTGGGTAGCCCCTGCGCTCGACGCTGGCCCGGATGGTCTCCAGGACGAGCCGCTGACGGGCTGTCAGGCCGTCGCCGCCGACAGGCGTGTCGGGCAGTGCGTGGACCGTGGCCAGCCCGTCGTCCGATCCCGACGGTGGGTTGGTGTTCGCTGCCACGGCGGCCTCCTGGTCTCGAAACCTCGACGGGCTGATGCTCTCGACGGACTGCTCCTGCGGCCGGCCGCGCACCCGACGCCAGGCGATGTCAGAGGTGCGTGGTGGTCTGTTCCTCGTGCCCCACCATAGGGGCCGCGATCCATCGGATCAAACACCTGTTCGAGCGTGTCTCGACAGATGTCGGCCGTTGGTGGTAGACATCGTACAGACGTTCGACGAACATGCGTTCGACGTACGGGTGTTCGACCGGTTCGCAGTTCCGCAGTTCCGCAGCACTGCGGCTCCGTCGCACAGGAGCCCGAGGTGAGGAGACGACGATGAGCACGATGGCCTGGGACGTCCAGCCCCGCTTCGGCGCTGAGGTCCGCACGATGCGTCCGGTCCGTCCGCTGACCGCGTCGCCCAGCGCCGTCGGCGACTCCGGCCGGGCCGCGTCCGGCCTGCGGCTCACGCGTCGTGGCCGGCTCACGGTCGTGCTCCTGGCCCTCGGTCTCGCCCTGGTGGCGGGGCTGTCTGCGGAGAGCGCCATGGCTGACGGCCCGGGCGAGGCGCTGCAGGTCGTGACGCACACCGTCGCGGCAGGGGAGACCTTGTGGGAGGTGGCCGGCTCGGTGGCGGGGCCCGGACAGGACCGTCGCGACGTCGTCGACGAGCTCATCGACCTCAACGGCCTGGCGGACAGCGGCCTGCAGGCGGGCCAGCAGATCCTGGTCCCGGTCGGCTGACGGCGACGCCCCCGCGGCTGCAGCCGGGCACGGACCGTTTCTTGCACCCGTCTGAGCACACCCGTACGGTGAACCGCAGACAGCCCGCGACCGTCGGTCGCAGCGGAGGTGGAGGTTCGGTGCACTGCCCGTTCTGCCGGCATGGTGACTCGCGCGTCGTGGACTCCCGGACCTCCGATGACGGCCTGTCGATCCGACGCCGCAGGCAGTGCCCCGAGTGCCACCGTCGCTTCACGACGATCGAGACGGCAGGCCTCTCGGTCGTCAAGCGGTCCGGCGTCACCGAGCCCTTCAGCCGCGAGAAGGTGGTCAACGGGGTTCGGAAGGCCTGCCAGGGGCGCCCGGTCAGCGAGGACGACCTGGCGCTGCTCGCACAGCGCGTCGAGGAGACCCTGCGGAGCACCGGCAGCGCGGAGCTCGACGCGCACGAGATCGGCTTGTCGATCCTCGGTCCGCTGCGCGAGCTCGACGAGGTCGCGTACCTACGGTTCGCGAGCGTGTACCAGGCGTTCGAGTCCCTCGAGGACTTCGAGGCAGCGATCACTGCCCTGCGGGCAGAGCACCACGCTGCAGCGGACGAGACGGTCGAGGACGGGTCCGTCGCAGGCGAGCGGTCTGAGCCCGAGTCGGTCCAGGGCGAGTCGGTCCAGCGCGAGTCGGTCCGGGACGGCTCGGTCCAGGACGAGGCGGTTCGAGCTCAGCGCTGATCGATGATCTGCTGCCGCACCACGCGGCGCAGGACCTTGCCGATCTGGGACCGCGGAAGCTCCGTCAGGACGACCAGGTCGCGGGGGTGCGCGTAGCGAGCGAGCTTGTTCTCGCTCCAGGCCCGCACCGCGGCGAGCTCGACCCGGGTGGCGCCTTCGGCGAGGACGATCGCGGCCACGACGCGCTCACCGAGGTCCCCACCGGGGATGCCGACGACTGCGACGTCGGCGATGCCAGGCATGCCACGCAGGTGGTCCTCGACCTGCGACGGGTAGACGTTGAAGCCACCGGTGATGATGACCTCTTTGATCCGGTCGACCAGACGGACGAAGTTGTCCTCCTCGACCACGACGACGTCACCCGTCCGGAGCCAGGTCCGCCCGCCGTGCTCGATCAGTGCCTCCGCGGTCTCCTCGGGACGTTGCCAGTACCCGTCGAAGACCTGCGGACCGCTGACCAGCAGCTCGCCCTGCTCGCCGTGCGGGACGTCGCGGCTCGGGTCGTCGGGGTCGACGACCCGCATGTAGGTCGACGGGAACGGCAGCCCGAGCATGCCGGGACGCCGGGCCGGGGACATCGGGTTGCCGAGCGCGACGGGGGACGTCTCGGTCATCCCGTAGCCCTCGACGAGAATCCCGCCGGTGACCTCCTCCCACGCCGCGGCCGTCTCCGGCGAGAGTGCCATCGCACCGGAGATCGAGCCCTTGATCGACGTCAGGTCCGCGCCCGTGCTGCGCGCTGCGGCTGCGAGCCGCTCGAACATCGGCGGGACGCCCGGGATGAAGGTCGCGGGCCGCCGACGCTGGGCCGCAAGGACGGAGTCCACGTCGAACTTCGGGAAGATCACGACGGTCGCGGCGATCCGCACCGCATAGGTCAGGCAGAGGGTCAGGCCGAACGAGTGGAAGAACGGCAGAGCGGCGTAGACGGTCTCGGTCCCGGTCGTCGGCTGGGTCCAGGCCTGCCCCTGGGCGGCGTTGACGGCCACCTGTCGGTGACGCAGCACGGCGCCCTTCGGTGTGCCCGTCGTCCCGCCGGTGTACTGCAGCAGGGCCATGTCGTCCAGCGCCGGCTGCGGGTGGTCGGCCGGCAGCGGCGGGGCCGACCGGACCAGCTGGTCCCAGCGCAGCACTCCGGAGTCACGGCGGATCCGCGAGCGCAGGGCGGCACGGGACGCGCGGGCGGCCGGCACCGGCAGGTACAGCGCGGCGCGCTTGACCCCCGGCAGGTCGGCAGCGAGGTTGACAGTGATGACCGTGCGCAGCTCGGTCCGCTCGCGGACCTCGAGCACGGCCTTGGTCGCCTTCTCCCAGACGATCGCAACCACCGCACCGCTGTCGGCGATCTGGTGCTCCAGCTCGCTCGCCGAGTACGTCGGGTTGTGCTCGACGACGACGGCGCCGAGTCGCAGGATCGCGTAGAAGGCCACGACGTGGGTCGCGCAGTTCGGCAGGATCAGCGCCACCCGGTCGCCGCGGCGGACCCCCACCTCGCGCAGCGCCTCAGCGGCGCGGTCGACCCTGCGCGCGAGCGAGTCGTACGTCGTGACGGCGCCCATGAAGTCGGTCGCGATCCGGCTCGGGAACTCCTGCGCGATCCGCGCGAGGGTCGCGGTGACGGGCTCGGTGACCTCGTCGACGTCCGCCGGGACGCCGGTGGAGTACGAGCTCAGCCAGGGCCTGGGGAGGTCGGTCGTCATGGATCCAGCCTAACCCTACGGTTCCGTAGGTTACGACCCGGCCGGCCGCCTCGGGCGCTTCTCACCCGCTCATGTCCGGGCGTCGCCGGCCGGCGCTCGAGCGGGTCGGAATCCGGTGGCGCCGGCGAGCGCGTACCGTCAGGCTGGTATCCGACGACACGGGGCGAGCACGCCCGCAGCGACCAGTGCACGACGACCAGGAGGTACGGCGATGGCCGACGAGGACCACGACGCACCCGCGGCGTCCGACGACGCCAAGGCGCGATTCCGCGAGGCGCTCACGCGCAAGCAGGAGACCGCTCACAAGACCGCGGAGGGCCGCCAGAACACCGGTGTCGTCCACGGCGCCGAGGTCAAGAGCGGCAGCAAGCGGACGTTCCGGCGCAAGACCGGCTGACCGGTCGCACCGCACCACGACGACGCGCGGCCCGCCCCGATCGGGGCGGGCCGCGCGTCGTGGTGAGGTGCGGTCCAGCCCGTCAGGACAGCACGCGCAGGCGGACCGTCTGCGGCATGGTCTCGAGCGCGCGGTAGACCTCGGGACCGGGGTCTGCGCCGGCGTCGGTGACCACGTAGCCGATCTCACCCCGGGTGGCGAGCAGCTGACCCTCGATGTTCACGCCGTGCTCGGCCAGGGCGTGGTTGATGCCCGCCAGGACTCCGGGGGTGTTCTGGTGCAGGTGGGCGATCCGGTGCGAACCCGTCCCGGCGTCGAGCGCGAGGTTGGGCAGGTTCACGCTCAGGGTCGTCGAGCCGTTGGTCAGGTAGTCCCGCAGCTTGTTCGAGACGAACTGCCCGATCGCCTCCTGGGCCTCCTCGGTCGAGCCGCCGATGTGCGGCGTGAGGATCACGTTGGGCAGCCCACGCAGGTCGGACTCGAACGGGTCGCCGCGTCGCTTGGGCTCGACCGGGAACACGTCGACGGCCGCGCCGCCCACATGGCCGGACAGGACGTGCTCGCGCAGCGCCGCGTAGTCGACCACGAAACCGCGCGAGAGGTTCAGGAAGACGGCCCCCGGACGCATCCGGGCGAACTGGTCCGGGCCGAACAGGCCGGCGTTCCCACTGCGCCCGTCGACGTGCAACGTCACGACGTCGGAGAGCTCGAGCAGCTCGTCGAGGCTGTCCAGTCGGCGGGCGTTGCCCAGGGCGGGGCGCTCGGCCGAGTCGTAGAAGACGACCGACATGCCGAGCGCCTCGGCGAGCACCGACAGCTGGGTGCCGATGTTGCCGTAGCCGACGATCCCGAGAGTGCGGCCGCGCACCTCGTGCGAGCCCTCGGCCGACTTGTCCCAGGTCCCGGCGTGCAGCGCGCGGTCGCGCTCGGTCAGCCGGCGGGTCAGTGCGATGATCTCGGCGAGCGTGAGCTCGACCACCGACCGGGTGTTGGAGAACGGTGCGTTGAAGGCTGCGATGCCACGCGTCGCTGCGGAGCGCAGGTCGATCTGGTTGGTGCCGATGCAGTACGCGCCGATCGCGAGAAGGTCCGGGGCGTTGGCGAGGACCCGGTCGCTCACGTGGGTCTTGGACCTGATGCCGAGCAGGTGGACACCCTGCAGGGCATCGATCAGCTCGTCCTCGTCCAGCGCGCTCGCGCGGGCGGTGACGTCGATACCACCGCGGTCGAGGATCGTGGTCGCCAAGGGATGAAGGTTCTCCAGCAAGAGGGCTCGCAGCACGCGCCCATGGTGGCCCTCCGGTGCGCTGCAGCCAAAACGCGACCGACAGGCGGGACGATCCCCAGCACTGCCACACTGCAGGGGTGAGTCACCCACGGCGGGAGCACCGACGCAGCCGACGGCTGCTGCGGCAGATGGACCGCGCCGCCGCGCGGGCGACGGCGCCGGGTCGGCGCGAGGTGCCGCGGGCCGTCGTCGGGCTCGGGGTCGTCGTCGCGCTCGCGGTCGGCGGCGGTGCGGCTCTGCGCTCGACCGGCTGGGAGCTCGCCGACCTCGCGCATCCTCGCGCCTACGTCGAGGTGGACGGCCGTGCTGTCGCCGTGCCGCGCCCCGACGCGTCCGACGGTCGCCTGCTGCCCGTCGTCGAGGCCGCCACGACCGGTTCGTACGTCTTCCTGCACACGCTGGACGACGGGTCACCGGTGGGCTACGACCCGTGCCGGCCGGTCCGGTACGTCGTGCGTCCGGACGGGATGCCGAGCGTCGGCCAGGCGCTCGTCGACGATGCCGTCGCGATCGTGTCCGCTGCCAGCGGGATCATGATCGTCGCTGCCGGGACGACCGACGAGGCGCCTGCCATGGATCGCGCGATCATCCAGCCCGATCGGTACGGCGACGGCTGGGCGCCGGTCCTGATCGCCTGGTCGGACGAGGGTGAGCTGCCCGAGCTCGCCGGCGCGGTGGCCGGCGTGGGCGGTTCGGCGGCCGTACCAGGTGCCGATCGGACCGGGACCTGGCTCGCGGCCGGCCGGCTCGCGCTGGACACGGCCGACCTGAACGCGATGCTGGTGCGCGCCGACGGCTACCAGCAGGCGCGGGCCATCGTGGTGCACGAGCTCGCGCACGTGCTGGGCCTCGACCACGTCGCGGACCCGGACGAGCTCATGCACCCGATCACCTCGACCAGGACCGATCTGGGCCCGGGCGACCTCCAGGGGCTCGCGCTGCTCGGCCAGGTGGCCTGCGAGGAGTGAGGCCGGGCCGCGCCGCGGTCGGTCAGCTCCCGGTCAGGATCTCGAGAATCCCGGTCAGGCCTGCCCGGACCCGTCGTCGTCCCCGTCGTCCGGCTCGAAGCCGGCCGGCAGCGGGGCGCTGGTCACGACGCGCAGCGACTGGGTGGGTCGCGTCATGGCGACGTACAGGTCGCCCGCGGACACCAGCCCGATCTCGGCGGGCTCCACGAGCACGACGGCGTCGAACTCCAGTCCCTTGCTCTCCCGCGCCGTCATCACGGCGAGACGCGCGTCGAGGATCGACGAGCCGTGCGGGCGCAGGTGCTCGCCCAGACCGTGGGCGGTGAGGGCCGCGTGGAGCTCGACCACGCGGGACGCACCGGCGATCACCGCGAGCCGACCGGCCTCGGCGGGGGGTTCGGTCTCGGCCGGGTGCGTCACGTCGTCGACGTCGTACGTCGCGCTGGTGGCCGACGCCCCGTCCGCGGGGGCACCGGTCCTGCCGAGCCTGCGGAGCGCCTCGACGACCTCCTGGACGACCTGGTCCACCACGGCGTGGGGATCGACGGTCCGGACCTGCAGCGAGCCGTCGACCTCACGCGCCGAGGTCAGGTCGCTGACCGGCAGGCCGGCCGCGGACGCGACCCGTTGCGCCGTCCGGGCGACCTCGGCGGGCGTCCGGTAGTTGACGGTGAGCTCGGCGAGGCGCCACGAGCTGCGCAGCACCGGGTCCAGCATGGTGTCCCAGCGCCGCGCCCCGCCGGGTGCAGCTGTCTGCGCGACGTCACCGACGATCGTCATCGAGCGGGTCGGGCAGCGTCGCAGCAGCATGCGCCACGCCATCGGGGAGAGCTCCTGGGCCTCGTCGACGACGATGTGCGCGTACGTCCAGGCACGGTCGGCCGCAGCCCGCTCGGCGGTGGTCAGACGCGGCCCGGAGTGGGCGAACCGCTCGGCGAGGAGCTCGGCGCTGACCAGCCCACGGCCGGTTCCGGCCGAGCTCAGGACCTGGCGGGCGAAGTCGAGCTCGTCTGCGCGGTTCCGGGCGTTCTCAGCGGCCTGCGCGAGCTCGGCCTGGTCGTCCTCGCCGAGCAGCTCGGCGGCCTCGTCGAGCAGAGGTACGTCCGCCGGGGTCCACGCACTGCCGCGGGGGCGCAGCAGCGCGCCACGCTCCGCCGCGGTGAGATCGGTCGCGGCCGCTGCGAGGCGTTCGGGCTTGGTCAGCAGGTCCCCGATGAGTCGTTCAGGGGTCAGCGGCATCCACGCCAGGTTCAGGGCGATCTTCACCTCGCGCGTGGTTCGCAGCTCCTCGACGACGTCCGCCCGGTCCTCCGGGGGAACCGGGTAGCCGAGCTGGTTGACGTACTGCGCGGCGAGCCGTCCGAGCATCTCGCGGACGAAGGCCACCCGGGCGAGGTTGTGCGGGCGTCCGGTCCGGCGCGCGCGTGCGATGGCCTCCGCGACGTCGTCCGGCCGGACCGTGACCAGGTAGCCGTCCAGGCGGATGTCGACCGGGGCGCCCGGGACACGTTGCCGCTGGCGCACCGCGCGCGCCACGACCTGGGCCATCGCCGGTCGGCCCTTGATCTCGGCGACGTGGTCGGGCTCGATGCCCTCGGCCGTCAGGCCGGGCAGCAGGTCGGCGATCGTCGCTGTGACCACGCCGGTCTCGCCGAGCGACGGCAGCACCTGGTCGATGTAGCGCAGGAACGTGTGGCTCGGTCCGAGCAGCAGGACGCCGGACCGCTCGAGGAGTCGCCGGTGCGCGTACAGGAGGTAGGCCGCGCGGTGCAGGGCGACAGCCGTCTTGCCCGTCCCGGGGCCACCCTGCACGACCAGTGCGCCGGCAAGACCGTCGCGGATGATCGCGTCCTGCTCCGCCTGGATCGTCGCGACGATGTCGCCCATCCGCCCGGTCCGCCCGGCGGCGAGCGCTGCGAGCAGCGCACCCTCACCGGACAGGCCGGTCAGCACGGGCGCGGTGGCCTCGCCGTCCTTCGCGAGGGCCGCGAGATCCAGGACCTCGTCCTCGAGCCCGGTCACGGTGCGGCCGCGGGTCACCAGATGGCGACGTCGGACGACGCCGTCGGGCTGTGCTGCCGTCGCGCGGTAGAAGGCCTGCGCGGCCGGTGCGCGCCAGTCGGTCAGCAGCGAGGTGTGCTCGGCGTCGGTCAGGCCGATCCGCCCGATGTAGCGGGTCGCCCCGTCGTCCAGGTCGAGGCGTCCGAAGCACAGACGCTGCTCGACCGCGTCGAGCTGGGCGAGCCGGTCCTCGTACAGGGTCGCGAACGCGTCCCGCTCCGACCGGTTCTGCGGGGAACCCGACGGGCCGACCCTGCGAACCCGGGCGAGCCGGGCGGCGATCTGGGCGCGGAGCACGTCCAGGCGGTCGTACCGGATGTCGACCGCTGACTGCTCGACGCGTAGCTGGGCCCGTCTGCCTGCCACTTGTCCCCCTCGGTCGGACGTCGTGCGCGATCGACCGTCCATTATCCGCGTTCCTGACCGTCCTCGTGACCATGCGCGGGCGAGCCGTGGGCCCGCGCCCTACTATCGGACCCGGTGCAGCGAAAGGTGGCCAGTGCCCTATCACGAGATCAACCCGCGCACGATCAGCGTTCTGCTGGTCGAGGACGACGACGGTGACGCACTGCTGGTGTCCGAGCTGTTCGCCGACTCGGACACCCCGGTCGACCTGCGCAGGGCGCGGACCGTCGACGAGGCGGTCGGCATGCTCGACGTGGACTGCGTGCTGCTCGACCTCGGCCTGCCCGATGCGAGCGGCACCGCGGCGCTCGGCCGGATCCTGCGAGCCGCCCCGGGCCCCGCTGTCGTCGTGTTCACCGGCATGGCGGACACCGGGCAGGGGCTGCGGGCGGTCGCGGCCGGTGCGCAGGACTACCTGGTCAAGGGCGAGGTCGGCGCCGAGCTGCTGGTCCGGTCGGTGCAGTACGCGATCGAGCGTCGGCGGTCGGAGGCCCAGGACCGGGAGCTGTACCGGGCCCAGGTGCGGGACTACGAGACCACCCGGCTCGAGCGCGCTCTGCTGCCGACGCCCCTCGTCGGTGACGGGTCGCTCGAGGTCCTCGTCGGCTACCGTGCCGGACGCGACGGTCTGCTCGGTGGCGACTTCTACGACGTCGTCGAACGCGACGACGGCTCGGTCGCCGCGGTCGTCGGTGACGTCGCAGGTCACGGGCCCGACGAGGCGGCCCTGGGCGCGACGCTGCGCACGGCCTGGCGGACGTCGGTGCTCGCCGGTCTGCCGGCTGCCCGGATCCTGGACGTCGTCGAGCAGATCCTGACCGCCGAACGAGGCCGGCCCGAGATCTTCGCGACCCTCGTGATGGTCATCGTCGCGCCGGACCGCCGGTCGATGGACCTGTACCTGTGCGGCCACCCCGCCCCGTTCCTGCTCGGCCGGCCGACGGTCGTCCTGCCCACCGCGCGACGCGGCCGGGCTCTCGGTATCCCGGTGCTGGGCGGCTGGCAACCCGAACGCGTCGAGCTCGGCGACAGCTGGCGGGTGATCATGGTCACCGACGGGGTGCTCGAGACGACTGTCGACGACGGCAGCTCCCGGCTCGGCGAAGAGGGTCTGCAGCGCGTCATGGAGGATCAGCTCGAGCTCGACGGCGCGCCCGGCTCGCCGCGTGGCGACGGCGAGCCGAACCTCGTCGACCGGATCCTGGGCGCCGTGACCGCACGGCACGGCGGCAACCTCGTCGACGACACAGCCCTGGTGGTGCTCGGCTGGTCGGGGGACATGCAGTGAGCCCGACGGCCGCCGCCCGGGCCGCCCATTCTGCGCGCACGTCGCTGCGCCGTCGCCTGCGGGTCGGGCTGATCGCCGCGGGCATCGCCCTGACTGTCGTGCTCGGCGGGGCGCTCTGGTCGCTCGCGGTCGTCCGTGACCGGCAGGAGGTCGTGGTCGAGGTCTACTTCGAGGCCATCACGGAGTCGGACCGGGCGTCCGCGGCACTCGCCGACGCCGAGGCGGCCGTGCGCGGGTACGCCCTGACCGGTGACCCGGCGAGCCTCGAGGGCTTCGACGACCTGGTCGCCCAGGGCGAGGAGAGCGGGCAGAGCGGGCAGGGCGGGCAGAGCGATCCGCAGGCGGGGGTCGATGTCACAGCGCTGCTCGAGGAGCAGTTCGGCTCGTCCGACGGCGTCCTGACGGCGCGCGCGCGGGCGGCTGAGGCGGCCCGGCGCTGGTACTCGGAGTTCGCGCTGCCGGTGATCGACCTGGTCGAGGCCGAGGGAGCCGGCTCGGTGCCCCCGGAGACGATCGCGGCCGGTCAGTCGCTGTTCGACGAGCTGCAGGTCGTCCTCGCGCAGTACGGCGCGGGTCTCTCGGCCGGTCGTGACGCCGCCCTGGAGGACCTGCGGCGTTCGGTGACGGTGCTCACCTTCGCGCTCGGCATCCTCGCGGTCTCGGCCGTGGCGGCCGGGTCCGGTCTGTGGGTCTTCCTGCGTCGCTGGGTCACCGGCCCCTTGGCGGTGCTCGCCGCCGATGCCCGCACCGTCGCCGGTGGCGACCTGGCGCACCAGGTCGTCGACGCCGGTCCCGGCGAGGTCGGTGACGTCGCGCGCGACGTCGAGCAGATGCGCGAGCGCCTCGCCCGCCTGGTCGCCGACGCGACAGCGGCCCGCGCCGAGCTCGAGGTCGCCAACGCACTCCTGGAGGAGCAGACGGAGGACCTTCGGCGGTCCAACCGGGATCTCGAGCAGTTCGCGTACGTGGCCTCGCACGACCTGCAGGAGCCGCTGCGCAAGGTCGCCAGCTTCACGCAGCTGCTCGCCAAGCGCTACGAGGGCCAGCTCGACGAGCGGGCGGACCAGTACATCGGCTTCGCGGTCGACGGCGCCAAGCGCATGCAGCGTCTGATCAACGACCTGCTGGGCTTCTCACGGGTCGGGCGGGTCGGCGGCGAGCTGTCCGACGTCGACCTCGGCGCGGTCGCCGCCCGGGTGACCGACGACCTGCGCGAGGCGATCGACGCGACCGGAGCCGTCATCACGGCCGTCGACCTGCCGGACGTGCGGGGCGAGGAGCCGCTGCTCCACCAGCTGCTGACCAACCTGATCGCCAACGCCCTGAAGTTCCGCGACCCCGCCCGCCCGCCGCAGGTGCGCATCGATGCCCGGCCGGTGGGGCAGCAGTGGGAGATCGCCTGCCACGACAACGGCATCGGGATCGACCCGCAGTACGCCGAACGGGTGTTTGTCATCTTCCAGCGGCTGCACGCCAAGGACGTCTACGAGGGCACCGGCATCGGACTGGCGCTGTGCAAGAAGATCGTCGAGTACCACGGCGGCGACATCTGGATCGACGGCACCGCCGAGGTGGGTACGACGATCCGCTGGACCCTGCCCGCAGCGGTGCCCGGCACGGACGGCGATGAGGAACACCAGGACGGCGACGAGGATCACCAGGATGAGACGCCCGCCCAGCGCGGTCGTCAGGACGGAGCGAGATGACCATGACGCAGAAGGCGATCGATGTGCTGCTCGTCGAGGACGACCCGGGCGACGTCCTGATGACCCGCGAGGCGTTCGCGGAGAACAAGGTCGCCAACCGCCTCGCCGTCGTCAGCGACGGGGTCAAGGCCATGGCGTACCTGCGCAAGGAGGGTCCGTACGGCGACGTACCGACGCCCGACCTGGTCCTGCTCGACCTCAACCTGCCCAGGATGGACGGACGTGAGGTCCTGGCGGCGATGAAGTCCGACCAGGAGCTCCGCCGGATCCCGGTCGTCGTGCTGACGACGTCGGAGGCCGAGGAGGACGTGCTGCGCAGCTACTCGCTGCACGCGAACGCGTATGTGACCAAGCCGGTCGACTTCCAGCGCTTCATCGACGTGGTGCGACAGATCGACGACTTCTTCGTCTCCGTGGTGCGCCTGCCCGCACACTGAGCCCGGCGCGGAATGCCGGGCCGACGACGGATGTTGTGGCGGACTGAGGACCGGGCACGGTGAGCGGGGAAGAGGCGGAGGCGTCATGCGGGACCCGAGCGAGATCTACACGGTCGACGAGGACGTCGCACGGGAGCTGTCCGAGCGCACGGCTGCCGGCGGCGGCCCGATGCTGCTGCACATGGTCCGGGGATTCGTCGACGCCGGCGCTGCCGGCCAGGTCGCTGCCGACCACCTCACCGAGCACTTCGACGCGACCCGGCTCGCCACGTTCGACGTCGACCAGCTGCTCGACTACCGCTCCCGTCGCCCGACGATGACGTTCGACGCCGCGACGTGGAGCGACTACGACGAGCCGAGCCTGGCCGTCGACGTCCTGCGCGACGGGGAGGGCGTGCCGTTCCTGCTGCTGCACGGGCTCGAGCCGGACGTCCAGTGGGAGCTCTACGTCGCGGCCGTCCGGCAGATCGTCGAGCGCTTCGACGTCCCGCTGACGGTCGGCGTGCACGGCATCCCGATGGGCGCACCGCACACCCGGCCGCTCGGTGTGACGGCGCACGGCACCCGACCCGACCTGATCGCCGACCACGTCTCGTGGTTCGGCACCGTTCAGGTCCCGGCCAGTGCGAGCGCCGTGCTCGAGTACCGGCTCGGTCACTGGGGACACGACGCGATGGGCTTCGCGGTGCACGTGCCGCACTACCTGGCGCAGACGAGCTACCCGCAGGCATCCCTGGTCGCGCTCGAGAACGTCCAGCGTGCGACAGGTCTCGACCTGGACCCGGCCGCGCTCGAGCCGGCCGCCGCGCAGGCCACTGCGGAGATCGAGCGGCAGGTCGAGGGCTCGGCCGAGATCGGTGCTGTCGTCGCGGCCCTCGAGGAGCAGTACGACACGTTCTCGCGGTCGATCGGCCGCACGAACCTGCTGGCCGACACCAGGAACCTGCCGACCGCCGACGAGCTCGGTGCCGAGTTCGAGCGGTTCCTCGCCCAGCAGCAGGGTGGCGACGGTCCCGGATGACCGCACCTCCGGCCGGCTGGTGAGTCGGGCGCCGCTCGTCGGCGCAGCGGCGAGCCGACGCGCGTACCTCGTCTGGGCGGCGGCTCTCGCGGCCTACGCAGTGGCTGTGCTGCACCGCAGCTCCTTCGGTGTCGTGGGCGTCGAGGCCGTCAGCCGTTTCGACGTCGGTGCCACCGCGCTCTCCGCCTTCGTCGTGGTCCAGGTCGCCGTGTACGCGGCGCTCCAGGTGCCGATGGGTGTGCTGCTCGACCGGTTCGGCTCCCGTGTGCTCATCACGACCGGGGCGCTGCTCATGGCGACCGGTCAGCTGCTGCTCGGCGTCGTCGACGACATCCCGCTGGCCTTCGTCGCGCGTGTCCTGATCGGTGCAGGGGACGCGGCCACCTTCATCTCGGTGATCCGGCTGGTCGTCGAGTGGTTCCCCCTGCGCCGGATCCCGCTCTACACCCAGGTGACCGGCCTGCTGGGTCAGATCGGCCAGCTCGCCGCGGCAGTGCCGCTCGTGCTGGTGCTGCACGAGGCCGGGTGGACGTCCGCGTTCGTCGGGCTGGCCGCGGTCGGGGTGCTGGCCGCCCTGCTCGCCTGGACGGGTGTGCGCGACCAGCCGCCCGGGCGTGAGCGCGCCGGCGTCTCGGCCGGCCTGGTCGCGCCGTTGCGTGCCGCCGTGCGCACCCCTGGCTCGTGGCTGGGCTTCTGGAGCCACAGCGTGAGCCAGTTCTCGGCCTCGGTCTTCGCCCTGCTCTGGGGCTTCCCGTTCCTGACTGTCGCGCAGGGGCTCACTCCCGCCCAGGCCGGCGGGCTGCTGTCGGTCAGCGTCCTGGCGTCCATGGTCAGCGGTCCGGTGATCGGGATCCTCACGGCGCGGCATCCGTTGCGCCGGTCCTGGATCGTGCTGGGCACGGCGATCGCGACCGCCGGTGCCTGGGCCGCCGTGCTGGTGCCCACCGGGCGCAGCCCGCTGTGGCTCCTGGCGGTGCTCGTCGTCGTGCTCGGCGTGGGCGGGAGCGTCGGGCTCGTCGGCATGGACTTCGCCCGGACCTTCAACCCGTCGGAGCGACTCGGTACCGCGACCGGACTGGTCAACGTCGGCGGGTTCAGTGCCGCGGTGCTCTCGATCCTGGCCGTGGGCGTCGTGCTGGACCTCGCCGTCGACGGCGGCGCTGCACCGCTCTCGCTGGCGGCCTTCCGGCCCGCGTTCGCCGTCCTGGCGGTGCCCTGGCTCGTGGGCGTAGTCGGCATCCTGGTCAGCCGGCGGAGCACCCGCCGCGCGATGCGCGCCGACGGCGTCGTGGTGCCACCGCTGCGGGACGCCCTGGCTCGCCGCCGCAACGGCCGGGCGTCGGACGGCTGACCGCCGACGCGTGCCGTCCTGCGGCGTCGCCACATCGGGCCGACGTGCAGGTCAGGGCCCTGCAGACGGCCTGCGGACCGAGTTGTTGACTATGGCGCGACGCGTCGTCCCCGTGCCAGACTCGGGCCCTGTTGCAGTGAAGGCTTGCGAGTGGCTGCGGGGCAGGTGGTGACACCGCCCCCGCCATGACCTGTTCGCCGGGTTCCGCCCTGGGCAGGCGTGGGTGACCCATTGCGGCACGGGGACCGGGCGCAGGGCCCGGTCTGCAACGTCCCCCCGGGTGGACAGAAGGACAGGAACAGCATGGCGCAGGGATCAGTGAAGTGGTTCAACGCCGAGAAGGGCTTCGGCTTCATCGCCCAGGACGACGGCGGCGCCGACGTCTTCGTGCACTACTCGGCCATCGAGACCCAGGGCTACCGCTCGCTCGACGAGGCCCAGCGGGTCGAGTTCGAGATCACCCAGGGCCCCAAGGGTCCGCAGGCCGAGAACGTGCGCCCGCTCTGAGCGGTTCACCGACCTCGGTACGAGGCCGCGTCCCCGGTCGGGGGCGCGGCCTCGTCGTCGGAGTCCTCCGGGGTCGCGCTGGGGTCGTGCAGCGGGCGCGCGCGACCGGCGAACTCGTCGAGCTCGGCGCCGTGCAGCAGCCGCACCGGGACGGGGAGCGAGCGCAGCATCCTGGCGAGGTTCGCGCCGTCCAGGTCGACCCCGGCCGCAGCGCCGGGTGTGCCGGCCAGGACCAGGTTCCCGTAGCGGCGCCCCTTGAGCTGGCCGGGCTCGGCCGACAGCGCGACGTCGCCGAGCACCGACCGTGCGGTGGCGACCTCCGCGCGAGCGCGGCTCAGCGGCGGGCGGTCGGCGCAGTTGGCCAGGTAGAGCCCACCGGGCCGGAGCACCCGCGCGACCTGGCTGACGAACTCCACGGTGCACAGGTGGCGGGGTGTCGAGTCCGCAGCGAAGACATCCCGGACGATGACGTCGGCGCTCGCGTCGGGCAGGGCAGTGAGCACCTCGCGGGCCTCGCCCGCGCGCAGTCGAAGACGCGGTGAACGCGGCAGGTCGAACCAGGTGCGCACGAGGGTGAGGAGCTCGCCGTCGAGGTCGACCGCGAGCTGGCGGGAGCCGGGCCGCTCGGCCTCGAGCCACCGCGGGAACGCGCAGGCGGCCGCGCCGAGGTGGACGGCGTCGAGCGGGCCGGGCGGCAGGTGCCGGATCATCACCGCCATCTGCTGCATGTACTCGAACTCGAGCCAGGTCGGGTCGTCGAGGTCGAGGTGCGAGCTCGGCACCCCGTTGACCAGCACGGTGACCGACTGGGGCTCGTGCCGGTCGCGGAGGATCTCGACCGTCCCGGTGGCGATCCGGACGGGGCCCTGCGGCAGCGGCAGACGAGCGGCGTTCCGGGTGCCTCGGACCCCGCCGGGCACGGCGGGGTGGCCTCGGCGTCCGGTCATGGGGGACAGGCTACGACGCCGGACGGCAGGTCGGCCTTGACGACAGTCGAACAGGTGTTCGATACTGGTCCCGGAGGTGGCCCATGACCAGGACGACAGCACTCCGACCGGCCCACGAGATCGCGGCGCCCGTTCCGGCGTCGGCGCTCGAGCTCCTCGCGCGCAGTGATGCCGAGCTCGTCGCGGCCCAGCTCGCGTCCTCGCCGGGGGAGCGGTTCGTGCACGCCCACCTGGCGGCGCTCCGCGCGGGGGCTGCCCTGCTGCAGGTGACCGGCCGGCCGACCCGTCGCCCTGCTCCGCGTACCGTCTGGGAGATGGTCTCCCTCGTCGCGCCCGAGCTGGCCGCGTGGACCGCCTACTTCGCCGACGGCGCCTCGGTGCGATCAGCGGTCGAGGCAGGTCGGCAGGACGTCGGCCCCGAGCGGGCCGACCGCACGGCGAGCGCAGCCGAGGACTTCCAGGACGCGATCCGGGCGAGGCTCGGCGAGGCCGGGCACCCGGGCCGGCGCGTCCTGGCGCTGCGCGCCTCATGAGCCGGCTCCGGTGAGCCGGAACATCACCCCGACCGGGCTGCGGCGGGACTGGGGCACCGACGAGGACGGGTGCTCCATCCTGCACGTCGACATGGATGCCTTCTTCGCCTCGGTCGAGCTGGCCCGACGGCCGCACCTGCAGGGCCGGCCGGTGATCGTCGGCGGTCAGGCGCGCTCGGTCGTGCTCGCCGCGACCTACGAGGCGCGTGCCTTCGGGGTGCACTCCGCGATGCCGATGGCCCGGGCCCAGCGGATGTGCCCGCACGCGATCGTGATCCCGCCGGACCACGGCGCCTACCGGGCGGCGTCGCAGGCCGTCATGGCTCTCCTGGGTGAGGTCACGGCCCTGATCGAGCCGGTCAGCATCGACGAGGCGTTCCTTGACGTCTCGGGCGCGCGACGGCGGCTCGGCCCGCCGTCCGTCATCGCGGCACTGATCCGGGAGCGTGTCCGTCGGGAGATCGGTCTGCCCTGCTCGGTCGGCATCGCCGGCTCGAAGTTCGTCGCCAAGCTCGCCTCGGGGTTCGCCAAGCCCGACGGTGTGTTGCTGATCCCGCGCGTCGCGACCGTCGAGTTCCTGCACGCGTTGCCGGTCGGCTCGTTGTGGGGAGTCGGTGAGCGGACCCGGGAGGCGCTGGCGCGCTGGGGGATGACGACCGTGGCGCAGCTCGCGGAGGCGGACGTGGCAGTGGTCCAGCGGGCGGTCGGCCGGGTGGCCGGCGCGCACCTGCACGACCTCGCGTGGGGTCGTGATCCCCGCCCGGTCACCCCGGAGCGGCAGGAGAAGAGCATCGGAGCCGAGACCACCTTCGACGTCGACACGGCCGATCTCACCGAGGTCGGCAGGCAGCTGCTCGCCCTCGCTGACCGCTGTGGAGGCCAGCTTCGGGGCAAGGGTCTCGTGGCGCGCACGGTGAGCGTCAAGATCCGGACAGCCGACTTCCAGACGCTGACCCGCTCGCGCACGCTCGGTGTGCCGACGGACACTGCCCGGGAGATCTACCTGGCTGCGCGTGAGCTGCTCGGCGCGACGGACCTCGGCGGTCGGGCGGTGCGTCTGATCGGCGTGCGCGCAGAAGGGCTGAGCGAGGCGGCGTCGCGCCAGCTCACCCTCGAGGAGGCCGTCGACGACGGTGCGGGGGCCAGACGTCGCGTCGAGCAGGCCATGGACGAGGTTCGGCACCGCTTCGGAGCATCGGCGGTGCGTCCCGGTACACCGATCGGACCAGCAGTCCAGACCTCAACTACCATGGACGCCAGCAGGGAACTATCCTGATCGTGTCCGGTCCCTTTGGCAGCGCGGAGGTAGTGATGCCTCTGTCCGAGTACGAGCAACGCGTACTGGAGCAGATGGAGCAGCAGCTCACGTCTGACGACCCCAAGCTGGTGAACACGTTCCAGGGTCGGGGCGACCGGACCGTGCGGCGGTGGCTGCTCACCGGGGCCGGCGCGCTCGCTGGACTGACCGTGCTCGTCATCGGCGCTGCGACGAGCCAGCCGGTCGTCGGCGTGCTCGGATTCGTCGCGATGTTCGTCTCCGTCGTGCTCGCCTTCTCCCCGCCGCGTCGTCGTGGACCGTCCGGTGCGGTCGGCCAGGACGGTGCAGTCCATCCCCGCTCCGGCAAGCGCCGCACGGCGGCGCCCTCTGAGGGCTTCATCGCGCGCTTCGAGAAGCGCTGGGACCGTCGTCGGGACGACCAGGGTCGCTGACCCTCAGGGCAGTGGGCTCACCGCGGGACCGGGTTCACTGCGCGACCAGTTCGCCGCGCGACGGGTTCACCGCTCGCCCGAGGTGACAGCCGCGTCGGCCTCCGCAGCGTCGCGCAACGGCCGTTCGACGGCGTCGACCCAGGCCTCGAGCTCGTCACCGGACCATGTCCCGCGCCGCGGCTCGTACCGCTCGTTCTCGACCGCAGCCATGAGGTGGTCGAGGGCATCGAGCGCCGCCGTCGCATCCGGTCCGATCCGCTCCCGGACGATCAGGACTGCCTGTCGCGGCGTGGTCGCGTCGCTCCAGGTCAGGCCGTGGACGGCGAGCCGGGTCCGCAGCTCTGCCCACCAGGCATCGGGTCGGCTCTCGATGGCGAGCGGGTGCTCGCGCCGTCGGGTCAGGGCCAGCCCCAGGCCCAGGAGCGCGACGAGGAGCACACCCGCGGTGATCAGGACCGGGAGGCTGAACCGGCCCCAGAGGGACTGGTCGGCCGCGCCGCCGCCGGCGCCGGCGTTCCCGGTCACCCCGGGGCTGCTGGACTGCTGAGCGTTCCCGGTGGGGATGTCGTCCTGGTTCACCGGGAGCCCGCCGAACGGGTCGGCGTACAGCGGGGGTGAGCCGGTCTGGACCGCGGGGGTCGGTTCGAACCTGACCCATCCGGCGTCGGCGAAGTACAGCTCGGGCCAGGCGTGCGCCTGGCGTCCCGAGACCACGTACTCCCCGCGGACCTGTGTGTTCAGCCGCCCGGGCAGGAAGCCGATCGCCAGCCGGGCCGGGATGCCGAGGGTCCGGGCCATCACGGTCATCGCGGTCGCGTACTGGACGCAGTAGCCGGTGCGCTGCGTCAGGAAGTCCCAGACCGCGTCGTCGGACTGGGCCGGCGGGACGTCGGTGTCGTACCGGAAGAGCTGCGCGTCGCGCAGGTACATCTGCAGGGCGAGCGCCTGGTCGTAGGTCGTCCCGGCATCGGCCGTGATCTGCTCGGCGAGCGCCCGGATGTCGGCCATGTGCTCGGTCTGGGGCACTGTCAGCTGCGCTGCGGTGTCGGTGAACCGGTCCCCGGGCCCGTCCTCGCGCAGGGTCTCGGCGGTGAGGTCCCTCGGGGCGATGGTCAGCAGGTAGGTCCGGTCCCGTGTCGTGGTGCTCGGCGCGACGACCTCGTCGCGCTCCGCGTCGTAGAGCCACGTGCCGTCGATCTCGATCAGCCGTGGTTCGAGCGGGATCGGCAGGTGGTCCTGGTCGAGGGCGCCGACCCGCACGCTGATCACGTCCGCGTCGGCCGGGACGACCCGGCCCTCGTCCGGCCACAGCACCCCGATGTTCTGCGCGAGATCCCTGCTCGGCTCGGACGGCAGCCAGCTCGTGCCGTCGAAGTCGACGAGCGTGTACATCCGCAGCGGACCGACGTTCTCCGCGCTCGTGTTGTACGTCAGCACGGGCCGGTCCGACCGTGGTTCGAGGCTCGACCGCATGTCGAGGTCGGTGGACAGCCGCAGCGGACCGTCGAGCGGACCGGGTCCCCAGGTCGCAGGCAGGCGCACGGCGCCGTAGAACGGCATCGCTGCGGCGACCGGTCCGACGAGCACGGCCAGCACGGTGACCGCGACGGCAACCGTGAGGACCGGTCGGGCATCACGGCGGAGGTCCCGGGCGCCGTGGCCGGTCTGCTGGCGGGTCACGGTGAGCAGCAGGAGGTAGCTGATGCCGCCGAGCAGCAGCACACCGAGGATCGGTCGGCGCTCGAAGACGGCAGCCGGCACCCAGAGCCCTGCCAGCGCGACGCCGCTCAGGCCCCCTCGGCCGAGGCCGAGCGCGACCAGGTCCGCGACGAGGAACACCGCCATCGTCCCGGCGACCACCAGGAGCTCGACACCCCGCGTCGGCTCGACGAGGATCCGTCCCTCGGCGATCGCCTCGACACCGCTGCGGGCCAGTCGCACGAGTCGGTCGAACGTCTCGGGGGTCGGCAGCGGGATCGACGGCGTCGTGCCGCGGCCGCCGTAGACCGAGGCGATGGTCACGACGGCGGCGACAAGACCCCACGCCGTCGGCATCGTCGCCGACCGGCTGTACCAGCGCAGCGTCGCTGTGACACCGGCGAGCAGGAGGACCACCAGCCCCGCGATCCACACCCATGGCCCCGGCGCGACGAGCTGCTTGATCGTCCACATGCCGGTGATGGTCGCGAGGGCGACGAGGCCCGCACCGGCCCAGACGGCGTCCCCGGTGACCGGGTGGCGTCCGCTCATCGCCGGACCCCGACCAGGTCTGCGGAGTCCAGCAGGCGTGCCCAGCACACCGCGATGTCCTCACCGGGGCGGACCGCGCAGACCGTCCAGCCGGCACGTCGCAGCGACTCGAGGGTGCGCGTCTCGTCCTGGTTCGGCGGATCGCCGACGCCGGCGTGGCCGGTGCGCACCATGGCCCATGCGCTGCTCCCGTCGCCCACCCGGGCCAGGGCGGTCAGGAGGTCGGGCTCGAGGTCGCCGACGACGGCGAACAGCAGCTCGGTCCCGCCGGCCTGGGCGCTGAGGGTGTCGATCGCGGCGAGCAGCCACGCCTCGCGCGTCACGAGGTTGGGCGGCAGGCTGAAGTCGACCGCATGGTCGAGCAGCGCGTCGACGGCCCTGCCGTCGGTGTCGGGTCGGTGGTGGTCGGTGCTCGCGTTGAGCACGTCGCCGCCGAGCATCCGGACGTGGTGGCCCGAGGCGACGAGCGCCAGCGCGATGGATGCCGCCAGCGAGATCGACCACTCCGCACTCACGTCGTCGCCGGGGATGTCGAGCAGCACGCTCGAGGGCCGGCGACCGGCACGTTCGTCCTGCCGCACCATGAGCTCGCCGCGGCGTGCGCTGCTGCGCCAGTGGACCCGGCGCAGGTCGTCGCCCGAGCGGTAGTCGCGCAGCGAGGAGTCGTCCGCGGCCGGCGTGCGGGCACCGATCGCGGCGCGGTCGACGTCCGTCGAGGATGCCCGGTTCGACATGCTCAGGACCGTCACGGCCGGGCGGACGGCGATCAGCATCGAGCCGCCGAGCGGACCGCGCCACTGGACCAGGCCGAACAGGTCGCGACGCTGCACCTCGAGCGGGCCGATCGGCCATCGGCCGCGTCGCTCGGGCGAGATGGTGTACCTCAGCGTGAGCCGGTCTGCCGATCGCTGCACCCGCGCGCGCAGCGTGCTCGGACCCGAGAGCTCGTGCGCGGCCCGCTCGGCGATCTGCAGGCGGTCGAGCCGCTGGGCGGCGCCGGTGGCCGAGAGATCGACCTGGACGACCGCCTGGCTGCCCACAGCGACCGGGTGCGGGTTGACCGAGCGGATCAGCCGGAGCGCGCCGCGCTCCTGCGCCTGCGCCTCCTGCAGCAGCCAGGCACCCCCGACGAGCAGCGCGAGCAGCAGGAGGCCACCGAGCTGCACGACCACGCGGACGCCGAGCAACGTGCCGGACAGCAGGCACGCGGCTCCGACCAGGCCGAGCGCCGTGCCGCGCTGGGTCGTCCGGACGTGTCGGGCTGGGCTCATCAGCCGATGGCGCGCCGGTCCGGTGCCGCGGCGCGGCCGGAGACCGGGAGGCGGGTGCGCGCGACCAGGGCGGCCAGGGTCTCGTCGACAGTGCGGCCGGAGAGCCGTGCGTCGGTGCTCGCCAGCAGGCGGTGCGTCAGGACAGGTGCGGCGAGCTCCTGGATGTCGTCCGGCAGGACGTGGTCACGGCCGGCCATCGCGGCGAGGGCCTTGGCCGCTCGGAGCAGCTGGATGCCGGCCCGGGGTGACGCGCCGAGCCGGAGCATCGGGTCGTTGCGCGTGGCGTCGGCGAGGTCCACGACGTACTGCTTGATGCCGGGAGCTGCGTAGAGGCGCCGTGCGACGTCGATCATCTGGGCGACCCGTGCGACAGTCGCCACCGGGGTCAGGTGGCCGAGGGGGTCGGAGACCTCCTGCCGCTCGAGCATCTCGACCTCGGCGCTCCGTGAGGGGTAGCCGACGCTGAGTCGCGCCATGAACCGGTCGCGCTGCGCCTCGGGGAGGGCGTAGGTGCCTTCCATCTCGATCGGGTTCTGGGTCGCCACGACGAGGAACGGTCTCGGCAGCTGATACGTGCTGCCGTCGATCGTCGCCTGCGCCTCCTGCATGCACTCGAGCAGCGCCGACTGGGTCTTCGGCGAGGCCCGGTTGATCTCGTCGCCGATCACGATGTTGGCGAAGACGGGTCCGGGCCGGAACTCGAACTCGTGCTGCTCCTGCCGGTAGATCGTCACGCCGGTCAGGTCGCTCGGCAGCAGGTCAGGGGTGAACTGGATCCGCCGGACGCTGCAGTCGATCGACCGCGCCAACGCCTTCGCGAGGGTCGTCTTGCCGACCCCGGGGACGTCCTCGAGCAGGAGGTGCCCCTCGGCGAGCAGCACGGCGACAGTCAGTCGCACCAGATCCGGTCGGCCCGAGATCACTGTCTCCATCGCTGCCCGGATGCGGGCGGCGGTCTCGGCGAGCTCGTCGAGCTCCGCGACCGCAGGTAGTGCGTGAACCATGTCGACCCCTTCGTCGGACTCGGACTGAGCGTAGGTGACCGCGGGCCCGTGCGGGAGCGTTGTCCCAGGTGAGCGTGTCCGGGGGTGCGCCGAGGGCGTCGGCGCGCACCGGCAGACCCCGGACACCCCGTGCGGGCTGTCCGCCACGTCGCGCCCGTGGTGGTCGGCACGTCGCTCCCGTGGCCGTCCTCCACTTCGCTCCACGGCCGCACCGGCTGTGCCTGCACCGTCGGCGGGCGAGCACGCCTGAGGCGGAGTCGTCGGGGAGGTGCGGCGGCAGCGGTGCCCCGGGAGGTGCCCCAGGGGCGCAGGGGTGCCGATTTCCCTCCACATCGATCCACGCTCCTGACCTGCGTCGATGGATCGACCCACCGCGACATGCAGGTGTGTGGGCCTTGCCGGTGGGGGATTGTGGAGTAATGTGGGGCCACCTGGGGAGCGGTGGGCGCCCGGGAGCACGGATCAGGTCTGAGGGGAGGCGGCGACGTGGCGAACGACTCGTCCGGCTACCCGTCGTACAACCCCTTCCTCGGCACCTACACGCCACGCCTCGACGACAAGGGCCGGCTGATCCTGCCCGCGAAGTTCCGCGGCCAGCTCGCATCGGGGCTCGTCGTGACCCGGGGCCAGGAGCACTGCCTGTACGTCTTCCCGGTCGACGAGTTCCGCCGGATGCACGACCAGATCCGCCAGGCCCCGGTCACCAGCAAGCAGGCGAGGGACTACCTGCGGGTGTTCCTCTCGGGTGCCCACGACGAGGTGCCCGACAAGCAGGGCCGGCTGTCCATCCCCGCCGCCCTGCGCACCTACGCGCGCCTCGACCGCGACGTCGCGGTGATCGGGGCCGGCAGCCGGGTAGAGATCTGGGACGCGCCGTCGTGGGAGACGTACCTCGAGGAACAGGTCGGCCTCTACGCCGATACCGCCGAGGAGGTGATTCCCGGTGCGTTCTGACTGATCGACCTCACGGCTGCCGAGCCTCACGGCCCGGCCCGCGCCGCACGGTGAGGTCTCTCCCCGCCCGCTCTGACGCACTTCCCCGGCGTCAGAGGGCTGCGGTGGGAGACCTGGTCGGGCGGCGGAGGGCCCCCGGCCAGCAACTCAGCACGACGCAGGACAGCACGAGAGCACGAGAGAGCACGAGAGAGCACGACCAGCAGCACCGCACGAGCGGCAGACCGAGACGAGCAGTCGGGAGGTGACATGGCCGACGACGACGACGACCGACCGACGGCGAGCCGGCACACCCCCGTCCTGCTGGAGCGGTGCGTCGACCTGCTCGCTCCCGCGCTCACCGAGCCCGGAGCCGTCCTCGTCGATGCGACGCTGGGGATGGGCGGTCACGCCGAGGCGCTGCTCGCCCGCTTCGACGACCTGCGGGTCATCGGGCTGGACCGTGACCTCGAGGCGATCGCCCTCGCGAGCGAGCGCCTGCACCCGTTCGGTGCACGGTTCACGCCGGTGCATGCGGTCTACGACGAGATCCTCGACGTGGTCCAGGAGCTCGTCGGCCGACCGGTGCAGGGCGTCCTCGCCGACCTCGGGGTGTCCTCGCTGCAGCTGGACGAGCCGGAGCGTGGCTTCTCCTACGCCCAGGACGCCCCGCTCGACATGCGGATGGACCCCTCGCAGGGCCTGACGGCCGCCGACGTGCTGAACACCTACCCCGAGGCCGAGATCGTGCGCATCCTTCGCCAGTTCGGCGAGGAGCGGTTCGCCCCGAGGATCGCCCGGATCATCGTCGCGCAACGGGCCACGGCACCGTTGAGCCGGACCGGCGAGCTCGTGCAGATCGTCCGGGCGGCGATCCCCGCCGTGGCCCGGACGACCGGTGGCAACCCTGCCAAGCGCACCTTCCAGGCCCTGCGGATCGAGGTCAACGGCGAGCTCGGGGTGCTCGAGCGGACGCTGCCGGCCGCGATCGAGACCCTTGCCGTCGGCGGGCGCATCGTCGTCATGTCGTACCAGTCGCTCGAGGACCGGCTCGTCAAGCGCGCGCTGGCCCGCGGGGCGACGTCGAGCGCACCCGTCGGTCTGCCGGTCGAGCCGGAGACCCACCGGCCGTTCCTGACGCTGCTCACCCGCGGTGCTGAGCAGGCGGACGAGGCGGAGCTCGCGGCCAACCCCCGGTCCGCCTCGGTCCGGCTGCGTGCCGCCCAGCGGCTGCGACCGACGCCGGACCACCTGCGCCAGCACACGCTCCGGCGGATCGCATGAGCGCCGCGCAGTCGACCGCCGTCCGGCTGCCCCGGTCGGCTGCCGCGCGGGCGACATCACCCGCGGTCGGGCGTCCGGACGTCGGCCGACCCGCCCCGGCGGCCCGGCCGCGGCTCCAGGTCGTGCGGGCGCCGGCCCACGCGCGCACCCGGGTGCCGTTCGTGCTGCTGTGCATGTCGGTCCTGGCAGCGTCGTTGCTCGGCGCGCTCCTGCTCAACACCTCGATGGCGCAGGGCGAGTACGAGCGCTTCGCGCTGCAGACCCGCCTGGCGCAGTCGGCCCAGTCCCAGCAGCGGATCAGTGCCCAGCTCGACCTCGCCGGCTCGCCCGCACAGCTCGCAGCGGCGGCGCGGGCGCTCGGGATGGAGCCGAGCGCGGGCGCCGGGTACCTGCGGCTCTCGGACGGCGCGGTGCTCGGCAACCCCGTCCCGGCGGGGGCCGCGGGATGACCGCTCGGCGGGACGACGGCGGACGAGGAGTTGAGCCCGGCTCCGGTCGACGGGCGTCGGCGCGCCCGGCACGAGGTAGCGCGGACGCCGGGTCGGACGCTGTGCCGAGGCGTACCGGTCGGGCGAGCGCGGCCACACCGGGCACGTCGGCCCCCGGATCGAGGACGCCGGCCCAGAGGACGCCGGCCCCGAAGACCCCGGCCCCGAAGGCGCGAGCACCGAGGACGCCGGCCGCGAAGACGCCGGCCCCGAACGCGCCGGCGGCGAAGACCCCGAGCGCCCGGATCTCGATGCCCAGGACGGTGGCGTCGAGGACCCCGGCCGTGCGTCGGACCCACGCCGACCCTGCCCGGACGACAGCTGCCCGCACGACAGCGGCCCGCTCGACCGCTGCCCGCACGATCGCTGCCCGGCGACCACGCACCTCCACCCTCGCGGCACGCAGCGTCGCGACCGTCGGCTCGGCGGTCCGCACGGGTGTACCGCGTCGGCGCCAGGCGGTCATGCTGGCGTTCGTGCTGGCGCTCCTCGCGGTGTACTCCGGGCGGCTGATCCAGGTCCAGGGCCTCGAGGGGCCGGCCCTGGCGACCGAGGCGCTCGACCTACGGCTCAACACGATCTCGATCCCGGGCGATCGCGGCGACATCCTCGACACCAACGGCGTCGTCCTGGCGACGTCGGTCGAGCGGTACAACATCGTGGCCAACCAGGAGCAGGTCGCGCAGTGGAAGGCAGGTCCCGACTCGGTCTCCGAGGCGGCGGCACTGCTGTCCCCGCTGATCGGGATCCCGGCCCCGGAGCTGGGCGCGAAGATGCTCGGCGTACGGCAGTTCGTCTACCTGGCCAAGGGCGTCGCGCCCGACGTCTACCGCGAGGTCATGGACCTGGGCATCAGCGGGATCAGCGGCGAGCGCACCACCGAGCGGGTCTACCCGGCCGGCAGCACGGCGGGCAACCTCATCGGCTTCGTCGGCGCCGAGGGGTACGGCCAGGCGGGCTTCGAGCAGACCTTCGACGAGGCGCTCGCCGGGGAGGCCGGTTCCGAGACGTACGAGCAGGGCGCCCGCGGCCAGCGCATCCCGAGCGGGGAGGACGACCTCGTGCCGGCCGTGCCGGGCCAGGACCTCACGCTGACGATCGATCGCGACCTCAACTACATGTCGCAGCAGGCCCTCGACGAGCAGATGGCTGCCACCGGGGCGGAGTGGGGCGTCGTGGAGATCATCGACGTCCGGACGGGCGAGATCCTCGCCCTGGCCGACTCGGGGTCGGTCGACCCCAACGACCCCGGGAGCCCGACCGCGAGCCGGGCAGCGGCATCGGTCTACGAGCCGGGCTCCACCGCCAAGGTGATCGCGATGGCCGCGATCCTCGAGACGGGCCTCGCCACGCCGACGTCCCAGTACCTGGTCCCGTACACCTTCGCGGTGCCGAACGGGCAGTCGTTCAAGGACTCGCACGAGCACCCCGAGCTCAAGCTGACCCTCAACGGGATCCTGGCCGAGTCGTCCAACACCGGCACGGTCATGGTCGGCTCGCAGCTGCCGACGCAGGTGCGGCACGACTACCTGACGAAGTTCGGCTTCGGCACGACCACCGGCGTCGGCCTCCCGGGGGAGTCGGCCGGCCTGCTGCACACCGCCGAGGACTGGGACGGGCGGACCGAGTACGCCGTCCTGTTCGGGCAGGGCGTCGGTGTCACGACCCTCCAGGCGACCCAGGTGTACGCGACGCTCGCGAACGGCGGCGTGCGGATCCAGCCGCACCTGGTCAGCGGCGTGACCGGCCCGGACGGCATCTTCCACGCGACCGAGCTCGCCGAGCCGCAGCAGGTCGTCAGCGAGCAGACCGCGGACACGCTCGTGCAGATGCTCGAGAGCGCTGTCGTTGAGGGGACGGGCGGGAACGCCGCGGTGCCCGGCTACCGGATCGCCGGCAAGACCGGTACCTCGCAGGCGTTCGAGGGTGGTGGCGTGATCAAGAACGTCGCCTCGTTCATCGGCATCGCCCCGGCCGACGACCCGCGCATCGTCGTCAACGTCACGCTCTACGACCCCAAGACCTCGATCTACGGTGGTGCCGTCGCGGCGCCGGTGTTCAGCGAGGTCGCCGGGTACGCGCTGCAGTACCTGGGCATCCCGCCGAGCGGGACCCAGCCGGACCTGATCCCCACGACCTACGAGTGAGCGCGCGGCACGGTGCTGGCCTGACGGTAGATTCGAGCCCGTGACGTCCCCGCAGGGCCGGATGCGCCCACAGCATCATGCCTCCCGTCACCTCGGCGACCTCGCACACACCTTCGGCCTGACCGTCCACCCGGGTGGCGCAGGTCCTTCTGCCGACGACGTGCTGCTGACCGGTGTCGCTGTCGGCTCGGCCGACGTCCAGCCCGGTGACCTCTTCGTCGCACTGCCGGGTCTGCGGGCCCACGGCGCCGACTTCGTCGAGCAGGCCCTGGCCGCAGGCGCTGTCGCGGTGCTGACCGACGGCGACGGCCTGCGGCGGATCACGTCGGGCGGCGTCGACGTCCCGGTGCTGGTCACCGGGGAGACCGGCCCGCGCACCCTGCTCGGCGAGGTCTCGGCATGGTTCTACCGGTATCCCGCCCGCGAGGTGACGGTCGTCGGGATCACCGGCACGAACGGCAAGACGACCACGTGCTACTTCGTCGATGCGGCGCTGCGCACCGCGCACCGGCTGACCTCGGTGATCGGCACCGTCGAGCTGCGGATCGGCGCCGAGGCGATCGAGAGCCCGCGTACGACCGTCGAGGCCCCCGTGCTGCACGGTCTGTTCGCCCTGATGAACGAGCGGGGTGCGACGGCGTGCGCGATGGAGGTCTCCTCGCACGCCCTCGCGCTCGAGCGGGTCGGTGGTCTCCAGTTCGACGTGGTCGGCTTCACGAACCTCCAGCGGGACCACCTGGACTTCCACGGCGACATGGAGGGCTACTTCCGCGACAAGGCGCGGCTGTTCGCGCCCGAGAGCGCCCGCCGGGGCGTCGTGTGCGTCGATGACGCCTGGGGCGTCCGGCTCGCCGCCGAGGCGAGGATCCCGGTGGACACCGTGGCCACGCGCGACGGCTCGGTCGGCGCGGCGACGGCCGACTGGCGGGTCTCCGACGCGACGATCGGGCTGGACGGCGTCGGCTCGACGTTCACCCTCTCCGGGCCGGACGGTGAGCAGGTCGCGGCGGCGAGCCCCCTGCCCGGGCTGGTCAACGTCTCCAACGCAGCGCTCGCCGTCGTGCTCGCATACCGCGCCGGCATCGCGCTGGACGCAGCCGCGACGGCGGTCGGGACGGCGCACGCGATCCCGGGCCGGATGGAGCGCGTCGTCGAACGCGGCCGTGGCCTGCCGTTGTGCCTGGTCGACTACGCGCACACCCCGGATGCCCTGGTGCTGGCGCTCGAGGCCGTGCGGCCGATCACCCCCGGGCGCCTGGTGATCGTGTTCGGGTCGGACGGGGACCGCGACCGGGGCAAGCGACCGATGATGGGCGAGATCGCGGCCCGGCTGGCCGACGTCCTGGTCGTCACCGACGAGAACCCTCGCTCCGAGCCACCGCAGGAGATCCGTGCCGCGATCCTCGACGGTGTCCGCGCCGAGCGGCCCGACCTGCACGACGTGCACGAGGCCCCCTCGCGCGCCGAGGCGATCAGGTTCGCCGTCGGCCTCGCCGGAGACCAGGACACGGTGATCGTCACGGGCAAGGGTCACGAGCCCACGCAGGAGATCGCCGGCGTCTTCCACCGGTACAACGACCGCGAGGTCTTCCTCGCCGTCGCCGACCAGCTCATCGACCCGGAGCACGGTGACGCAGGTTCCGCGTCGGGACCGCAGGTCTCCCGGGTCACCGAGCGCGCGGACGGCGTGACAGTGATCGACGAGTCGGGCGAGGCCGGCCCCGACACCGTGCGGATCGCGCTCCGTGACCTCGCGGTACGCAGCGGTGCACGCCGCAGCATCGCGGTGCTCGGTGCGATGGACGTGCGCGGGATGGCCGTGCCGGACGCGATCGCCGCGTTCGACGCCGTCGGGCGCCTCGCCGTCCGCCTGAACATCGCCCGTCTGGTCGTGGTCGGGGACACCGTCCGCGCGATCCACACCGGCGCCCTCCAGGAGGGCTCCTTCGGTGAGGAGACGCGGATCCTGCCGGACGTCGAGGCCGCGGCCGCGTGGCTGGCCGACGAGCTCAGGCCCGGTGACGTCGTCCTGGTCAAGGCCGCACCGGAGGCCGGCCTGTCCGGGCTTGCCGACGACCTCGCCGGCAGCGAGGTGACAGCCGGATGAGGGCTGTCCTGATCTCCGGCGGGCTGTCGATGCTCGTGGCGCTGCTCGCCACCCCGCTGTTCATCCGCTTCCTGGTGCGTAAGCAGTACGGCCAGTTCATCCGCCAGGACGGCCCGACCGCGCACTTCACCAAGCGTGGGACGCCGACGATGGGCGGCGTCGTGATCATCATCGCGACCCTGATCGGCTGGAGCGGCGCGGGGCTGGTGACCGGCAACCGGCCGAGCGCGTCGGCGATGCTCGTCATCTTCCTGATGACCGGGCTCGGCGTGGTCGGGTTCCTCGACGACTTCATCAAGATCTCGCGGCAGCGCAGTCTCGGCCTGTCGGCCCGATGGAAGATCGTCGGTCAGGGGCTGATCGGACTGGCCTTCGCGGTGCTCGCCCTGCAGTTCCCGAACCAGAACTTCCGCACCCCGGCCTCGACCCGGATCTCGTTCATCCGGGACACGAACATCGACCTCGCCTGGGCCGGCACGACGCTCGGCGTCATCCTCTTCGTCATCTGGGCGAACTTCCTGATCACTGCCTGGTCGAACGCGGTCAACCTCACCGACGGCCTCGACGGCCTGGCGACCGGCGTCTCGCTGATCGTCTTCGGCGCGTACGTCCTGGTCGGGGTCTGGCAGTCCAACCAGAGCTGCCAGAACCTCGTGACGGCGGGTGCGCGCTGCTACGACACGCGTGACCCGCTCGACCTCGCGATCGTCGCCGCGGCGATCACCGGAGCGTGCTTCGGCTTCCTGTGGTGGAACGCCTCACCGGCCAAGATCTTCATGGGGGACACCGGGGCCCTCGCCCTCGGTGGCGCCCTGGCCGGCCTGTCGATCCTGTCCCGCACCGAGATCCTCGCGGCGATCATCGGCGGCATGTTCGTGCTCGTCGTGCTCTCCGACGTGATCCAGATCGGCTTCTTCAAGCTGACCGGCAGACGGGTGTTCAAGATGGCCCCGCTGCACCACCACTTCGAGCTCTCGGGCTGGGGCGAGGTCACGATCGTCATCCGGTTCTGGATCATCGCCGGCCTGTTCGTCGCCGGCGGTGTCGGCATCTTCTACACGGAGTGGGTGGCCGGGTAGTGGCCGACCTCGACCTTCGCGGGCAGCGGGTGCTCGTCGCGGGGCTCGCGGTCACGGGACGGGCGGTCGTCGCCGCACTGGCCGCGTGCGCCGCACAGGGCCGTGGCCCGTCGGCCGTCGTGACCCTGGACGCACGGGCTCCGGACGCCGACCTGGCCGATGCCGCCCAGGTGGACCTCGGCGCGGTCGACCTGGTGGTCGCCTCCCCGGGCTGGCCGCCGTCCGCCCCCGTGCTGGCCGAGGCCGCCCGCCGCGGCATCCCGGTCTGGAGCGAGGTCGAGCTCGCCTGGCGCCTGCGGGTCGACCGGTCGGCGGGCGGCGGCCCGGCACCGTGGCTCGTCCTGACCGGGACGAACGGCAAGACGACGACCGTCGGCATGCTCGCGGCGATCCTTGCGGCTGCCGGTGAGCGTGGGCCGGCCGTGGGGAACGTGGGCGCGGCGGTCCTCGAGGCGGCGACCGACCCGACGAACGACGTGCTCGCCGTCGAGCTCTCGAGCTTCCAGCTGCACTTCACGCACACGATGGCGGCCCAGGCGGCGGCGGTCCTGAACATCGCCGTCGACCACGTCGACTGGCACGGCTCGTTCGAGGCGTACGTCGCGGACAAGGCCAGGATCTTCGCGGGGGTCGAGGTCGCTTGCGTGTACCCCGTGGGCGATGAGCGGGTCGAGGGCCTCGTGCGCGACGCCGACGTCGCCGAGGGCGCGCACGCCGTCGGGTTCACGCTCGGCGCGCCGGGACCGGGCCGGTTCGGGGTCGTCGACGGGATCCTGGTCGACCGGGCGTTCCACGCACCTGCGGGCGACCCGTCGCGGGCCGGCTTCGCGGCCGAGCTCGCCACGCTCGAGGATCTCGCACACCTCGCCGGGCCCGATGCTCGCGTGGCCGGGCACGTGGTCGCCGATGCGCTGGCCGCGGCTGCCTTGGCCCGCGCGCACGGCGTGGGTGAAGCGGCGGTGCGGGACGGTCTGCGCAGCTACCGGCCCGGCGCGCACCGGATCGAGCACGTCGCGACGGTCGGTGCCGTGCGGTACGTCGACGACTCCAAGGCGACCAACGGGCACGCTGCGGCGGCCTCGCTCGCCGCGTTCGCCGCGGGCTCCGTGGTGTGGATCGCCGGTGGCCTGGCCAAGGGCGCACGGTTCGACGACCTCGTGCTCGCCCGGGCCGACCGCCTGCGCGCCGTGGTGCTCATCGGGGTGGACCAGACGCCGTGGCGTGAGGCGCTCGGCCGACACGCGCCGTCAATCCCGGTGGTGTCGATCGATCCGACCGACACTGGGACGGTGATGAACCGCGCCGTGTCCCAGGCCCGTCGGCTCGCCCGCCCGGGTGACACGGTGCTGCTCGCGCCGGCGTCCGCGTCGATGGACCAGTTCAGCTCCTACACCCACCGTGGCGAGGCCTTCGTCGACGCGGTCGCCGACCTCGGCACGGGCGACCGGGCCGCCGCGGACGGCTGAGGCACGCACGGTGGCGGTCCAGACGGGTCTGCATGACATCGAGGCCGCCCCACGGGATCGTGGCGCGGTCCTCGGGCAGTGGAACAGCGCGGTCTCGAGCTACTACCTGATCGCCGGGGCATCGGCGATGCTCGTCGCGCTCGGGCTGGTCATGGTGCTCTCGAGCTCGAGCGTCGACTCCCTGACCGCGACCCATGGCGCCTCGCCCTACTCGATCTTCTTCAACCAGGCGCGGTACGCGATCATCGGGCTGCCTTTCGCGTGGGTCGCGAGCCGGTTGCCGCCCGCGGCGTACAAGCGGATCGCCTGGCCTGCGCTCGCCGTCGCCATGGTGCTCCAGCTCCTCGTCTTCGTCCCGGGCCTGGGCGTGGAGGCGAACGGCAACCGGAACTGGATCCTGGTCGGCGGGCAGTCCATCCAGCCTTCCGAGCTCGCCAAGCTGGCCCTGGCCGTCTGGCTCGGCGCCGTCCTGGCTCGCAAGCGCCCCTTGCTGCACCGGTGGCTTCACGTGCTTGTGCCGGGCGTTCTCGTGGCGCTGGCAGCGATCGGCCTCGTCCTGCTCGGCAGCGACCTGGGGACCGCGATCATCCTGATCCTCCTGGTGGCCGGAGCCCTGTTCGTGGCGGGCGTGCCGCTGCGCATGTTCGCCGTCGCCGGCGTCCTTGCCGCGTTCGCCGTCTCGCAGCTCGCGCAGCTGAACGAGAGCCGGGTCGGACGGATCCAGGCGTTCTTCGAGCCGGACTGCGACAAGTTCAACGAGTGCTACCAGACCACCCGGGGCATGTACGGCCTGGCATCCGGCGGCTGGACCGGCCTGGGCCTCGGTGAGAGCCGGGAGAAGTGGTCCTACCTGCCCGAGGCGCACAACGACTTCATCTTCGCGATCCTCGGCGAGGAGCTCGGGCTGCTCGGCACGCTGCTCGTGCTCGCCTTGTTCGGGGTGCTCGCGGTGGCGATGACGCGGGTGATCAGGCGGCACACCGACCCGTTCGTCCAGATCGTGACCGCCGGAATCGCAGCGTGGATCCTGGGTCAGGCGATGATCAACATCGCGGTCGTCATCGGCCTGCTCCCGGTGGTCGGCGTCCCGCTCCCGCTGGTCTCGGCCGGTGGCTCGGCCCTGATCACGACGATGGTGGCCCTCGGCGTCGTGCTGTCGTTCGCCCGGCACGAGCCGGGTGCGGCCGAGGCGCTCGCTGCCCGGCCGGGCGTCGTGCGGCGCTCGCTCGCGGTGATCGGCCGTTCGACCCGGGGCGCCCGTGCTTGAGTCCGTGCTGCTGGCCGGCGGGGGTTCCGCCGGTCACGTCAACCCGCTGCTCGCTGTGGCGGACGAGCTGCGCCGCCGCCGGCCCGACGTCCGGGTCGTCGTCCTGGGCACCGCAGCGGGTCTCGAGGCCGAGCTCGTGCCGGCCCACGGGTACCGGCTGGTGACTGTCCCGCGGGTCCCGCTGCCGCGCCGGCCGACGCTCGACTGGTTCCGGCTGCCGGGGCGACTGCGTGCCGCCGTCCGCGTGGCCGGGCAGGCGATCGACCGGTCGGGCGCGCAGGTCGTCGTCGGCTTCGGCGGCTACGTCGCGACGCCGGCCTACCTGGCGGCCCGGCGCCGCGGCATCCCCGTGGTGATCCACGAGCAGAATGCGCGACCGGGCCTGGCGAACCGCCTCGGAGCGCGCTGGGCCCGGGCCGTCGCGGTCACGTTCCCCGGCACGCCGTTGCCCGGGGCGCAGGTCACCGGACTGCCCCTGCGTCCCCAGGTCGCCGAGCTCGTGGCGGCCCGGCACCGCGACGCCGGCCGGGCGCGGACCGAGGCGGCCGCGCTGCTCGGTCTGGATCCCACGCTGCCGACCGTCCTGGTGACGGGCGGGTCGCTCGGCGCGCTGAGCCTCAACACCGCCGTCGCCGGCGTCGCCGCGGACCTGCTGGCCGCCGGTGCCCAGATCCTGCACCTGACCGGTGCGGGCAAGGCGGACGCCGTGCGGGCAGCGGTCGCGGCCGTCACCCGCGATGCGAGACCCGGTGTCGCGCTGCGCTACCAGGTGCGCGAGTACCTCGCGGAGATGCACCAGGCCCTGGCCGTCGCCGACCTGGTGCTCGCACGATCGGGAGCGGGGATCGTCAGCGAGCTGGCCGCCCTCGGGCTGCCGGCCGTCTACGTCCCGCTGCCGATCGGCAACGGCGAGCAGCGACTCAACGCCGGACCCGTCGTGCAGGCCGGCGGTGGGGTGCTCGTCGCCGACGCCGACCTGACGCCGCAGTGGCTGCGCAGCCACGTGATCCCGCTCCTCGCCGACCCCGACCGGCTCGCCGCGATGGGCGCCGCGGCCCGCACCGTCGGGGTGACCGACGGTGCCGCGCGGGTCGCCGACCTGGTGGAGGGGCTCGCATGAGCGAGCTCGAGCGGATGAGGCAGGCCGGCCGGGTGCACCTGATCGGGATCGGCGGCGCGGGCATGTCGGCCGTCGCGGCCCTGCTCGTGGCCCGTGGCCTGCAGGTCTCCGGCTCGGACTCCCGGGAGGGCGTGGCGCTGCAGGGCCTGCGCGACGCCGGGATCCGGGTGCACGTCGGGCACAGCGCGGAGAACGTCGAGGGCGCCGGGACGGTCGTGGTCTCGAGCGCGATCCGGCCCACGAACCCTGAGCTGGCCCGCGCACGCGAGCTCGACCTACCCGTGCTGCACCGGTCCGTGGCCCTCGCGGCGCTGATGTCGGGTCGCCGCAGCGTCGCGGTGGCCGGCGCACACGGGAAGACCACGACGTCGGCCATGATCGCGGTCACGCTGGCCCACGCCGGGCTCGACCCGTCCTACGCGATCGGTGGCACGGTCCTGACCGGGGCGGTCGCGGTGGTCGGTGGAGCGCACGACGGCCGCGGCGACGTCTTCGTGGCCGAGGCCGACGAGTCGGACGGCTCCTTCCTCGCCTACACGCCCTCGATCGCGGTCGTGACGAACATCGAGCCCGACCACCTGGACCACTACGGCAGCCGGGCGGCGTTCGAGGCCGCCTTCGTCGCCTTCGCAGGACGGATCGAACCGGGCGGGTGGCTCGTCGCCTGCGCGGACGACCCTGGCGCGGCGACCCTCGCCGCGACGGTCAGGTCGGCGGGCACCCACGTGCGGACGTACGGCACCGGACCGGACGCCGACGTCCGGGTGGGGCCGTGGCTCACCTCGTCCGGGGTGACCGGCGGCTCGACGACGGTGCAGGAGCCCGGCGGGCGACCGGTGGACCTCGACCTGACGGTCCCCGGTGCCCACAACGCGCTCGACGCCGCTGCCGCCTGGGTAGTCGCCCGACTGCTCGGTGTCGACGAGCTCACCGCGGCGCAGGGGCTCGGCACGTTCCACGGCACGGGTCGGCGCTTCGAGGAGCGTGGTTCGGCGGGCGGGGTACGGGTCGTCGACGACTACGCCCACCACCCGACCGAGGTCGCCGCCCTGCTGCGCGCCGCGCGCCAGGTGGCCGGCACCGGGCGCGTGCTCGTCCTGTTCCAGCCGCACCTGTACTCGCGGACCGTGACCTTCGCGCAGGAGTTCGCCGATGCGCTCGGCCTGGCCGACGTGGTGGTCGTCACCGGCGTCTACGGCGCCCGCGAGGACCCGGACCCCGCGGTGACCGGTGCGCTGATCGCCGACCGGGTGACCGGATCCGCGCAGGTGCAGTACGTCGCCGACCGCCATGCGGCAGCCGTGGCTGTCGGCCGCCTGGCCCGTCCCGGTGATCTCGTCCTGACCGTCGGTGCCGGGGACGTGACCGCGCTCGCTCCGATCGTCCTGCGCGCGGTCCCGCGATGAGGCAGCCGGCTCGCCCCCGACGCGTCGCGCCCGTCACCGTCGCCCACGCACCCACCCGCCCGGCCCCAGCACAGCCGGCCCCAGCACAGCCGGCACCGACCCGCGCTGCACCTGGTCGTCCGCCGACACCACGGCGGGCGCCCGACCGACCATCGCCTGGCCAGGACGTGGCCGGCGGCCAGGGCTCCGCACCCGGCCAGAGCGCCTCGACCGAGCTGATCACCGGGCCACGGGCCTGGCAGCCGGTGCGCCCACCGGTGGTCTCGAGCGGGTCGGCCGCGAGGTTCGCCGAGCGTGCCGCCATGCGCCGTCGCCTGACCCGGCAGCGTATCTGGCTCGCGGCCGGTGCGGTCGGGTTCGCGGCGCTCCTCGGCTGGCTGCTGCTCGTCTCGCCGGTGCTCGCCCTGGACCTGGCGCAGGTCCGCATCCAAGGACAGGGGACGGTCGTCGACGCCGCGGCGGTGGCGGCGGTCGTCGATCCGCACGCCGGGACCCCCCTGCCGCGTCTCGACACGGTGGCGCTGCGGCGTGCTGTGCTCGACGTCCCGGGCGTCCGGGCCGCCGAGGTCACCCGGGAGTGGCCGCACGGCCTGCTGGTCACGGTCGTCTCGCGCGAGCCGGTCGCCGCCGTGCCGCAGGACGACGGCGGCTTCGCGCTGCTCGACGTCGAGGGGATCCAGGTCGGGCGCTCCGATGTGCCGCCGGACGGGCTCCCGGTCATCTCGGTCCCCCTCGACGACCCCGACGCCCGCGCGATGACAGCGGTGCTCGCGGTGCTCCAGCAGCTCCCGGACGATCTCGCCGCCCAGGTGGCGACGGCGTCCGCCGACAGCCAGGACACGGTCAGCTTCGGTCTCCGCGACGGTGCGACGGTGGAGTGGGGGAGTGCGGACCAGACAGCCCTCAAGGTCACCGTGCTGGCGACTCTGCGCGCCGCACCGGCCAGCCAGACGGCCTCGGTCTTCGACGTGTCGGCGCCGACGTGGCCGATCACGCGCTCCTGAGCCGGACGTCACCCGCTGTCGGCCGGGCAATCGCGCGACACGCGCCTTCGGTCGTTGCCGGTTGCCGTTGCGCGACCTAGCGTCGCTCCTGACAGCATCTGACATAACTCTAACCTTCCGGTTGAACGTGAAGGTTGGGGGCCGTAGCAGGACGAGAGGCACCGACGTGGCAGCTCCGCAGAACTACCTGGCGGTCATCAAGGTGGTCGGGATCGGCGGCGGTGGCGTCAACGCCGTCAACCGGATGATCGAGGTCGGCCTCAAGGGTGTCGAGTTCATCGCGATCAACACCGACGCCCAGGCGCTGCTGATGTCCGACGCGGACGTGAAGCTGGACGTCGGCCGCGAGCTCACCCGCGGCCTGGGCGCGGGTGCGGACCCCGAGGTCGGCAAGAAGGCGGCTGAGGACCACGCCGAGGAGATCGAGGACGTGCTGCGCGGCGCGGACATGGTCTTCGTCACCGCAGGTGAGGGTGGCGGTACGGGCACCGGCGGGGCGCCTGTCGTCGCGCGCATCGCCCGCGGGCTCGGTGCCCTGACGATCGGTGTCGTCACGCGCCCGTTCACCTTCGAGGGCCGGCGTCGCTCGGTGCAGGCGGAGACCGGCATCGACGGCTTGCGCTCCGAGGTCGACACGCTCATCGTCATCCCCAACGACCGCCTGCTGTCGATCTCGGACCGATCGGTCTCGGTCCTCGACGCCTTCCACTCCGCCGACCAGGTGCTGCTCTCCGGTGTCCAGGGCATCACCGATCTGATCACGACCCCCGGCCTGATCAACCTCGACTTCGCGGACGTCAAGAGCATCATGCAGGGCGCAGGCAGCGCCCTGATGGGCATCGGGTCGGCTCGCGGCGACGACCGCGCCGTCCAGGCTGCCGAGCTCGCGATCTCCTCGCCGCTGCTCGAGGCGAGCATCGACGGTGCGCACGGCGTCCTGCTCTCGATCCAGGGCGGCTCGGACCTCGGCCTCTTCGAGATCAACGAGGCAGCACGGCTGGTCCAGGAGGCGGCCCACCCGGAGGCCAACATCATCTTCGGTGCGGTCATCGACGACGCGCTCGGCGACGAGGTCCGCGTCACTGTCATCGCGGCCGGCTTCGACAGCGGGTCCCCGACGATCCGTCGCGACAGCAGGGCGCTCGGCCAGGTCAGCGGTTCCCCCCGCACACCCGCTGCCGAGCAGCACCCGGTGCGCCCGACGTCGAGCGACCTGCCGCCGAGCATCCCCACCCCGCAGAGCGGGTCGGAGGGCTGGCGTACGACCCCGGCACACGCCGGTGCCGCGCGTCCGGTGCCGTCCGGCGACGGCGCGGCCCACGAGGAGATCTCGGTGCCGTCGTTCCTGACGGACGACCACACGCCCGGCACCGGCGCGGTCGAGGTCCCTCGGGTCTTCGAGGACCGCGCGTCGCGCCGCAGCAACGACGATCTCGACCTGCCCGACTTCCTCAAGAACCCGCAGTGACGTCTGCGGCACCCGCCCTGCTCGAGGTCGATCTCGGGCAGGGCGTCCGTGCCGCCTTCACGACTGCGACGCCCGATCCCGCTCAGCCCGATCCCGCTCAGCCCGACGGGGCGGCACAGAACCTCAGTCTCGTCCTCGGCGACGACGAGCACCGGGTCCTGGCGCGTCGGGCGAGGCTCGAGGCATGGGTCGGTGCACCGATCGCCTATCCGCATCAGGTCCATGGCGCGCAGGTGCACGTGTGTCGCAGCCCGCCGACGTCCCAGGAGCCCGTCGCCGTGGCCGACGCGCTGGTCACGACCCTCGACACGCTCGCGCTCGCGGTGCTGGTCGCGGACTGCGTGCCGGTCCTGCTGGCGGACGAGCGCGCCGGCGTGGTGGCGGCCGTGCACGCCGGACGGCGTGGGGTGGTCGCCGGTGCGGTCCCGGCAGCCGTGGCCGTCATGGTCGCCCACGGCGCCCGGGTCGGCCACATCCGGGCGGCCGTCGGGCCGGCGGTGTGCGGCCGGTGCTACGAGGTGCCGGCCGATCTCCGGCGCGAGGTCGACGCGGCCGTCCCGGGCAGCGCCTCGACGACGTCCTGGGGCACGCCTGCCCTCGACCTGCCGGTCGCCGTGACCCGTCAGCTGATGTCCTGCGGCATCGGGCAGATCGTTGCCGTCGGAGGCTGCACGCTGACCGACGAGCGCTGGTTCTCGCACCGCGGGTCGAGCGTCGACGGCTCACGCCGGCCGCACGGGCGCTTCGCCGGTGTCGTCAGGCTCCTGCCGCGATCCTGAGCAGCCGCGCCGCGTGTGGCGTGTCGCCGCAGCGGCGCAGGTGCGAGGGGTTAGCGTCAGTGACGACCGGATCGCAGCCCTGGGGCGGCGGTCCACAACGGACCGTTCTGGGATGGAGGCCGCGATGGCCGGAGCGCTGCGCAAGACGATGCTGTACCTGGGTCTGGCCGAGGACGACCGGCCGGCCGAGGGCGACGAGTACGTCGACGAGTACGACCAGGAGTACACCGTGCCGCACGAGTATGAGGCCGACGTGACGCCGATCAACCGAGCGTCCTCCCGCGGGCAGGTCGCCGCAGGTCAGGGACATGCCCAGGCGCCCGAGCTGCGCCGCATCACCACCATCCACCCGCGCTCGTACAACGACGCGCGCGTCATCGGCGAGGCCTTCCGGTCAGGCACGCCGGTCATCATGAACCTGTCCGAGATGACCGACGCGGACGCCAAGCGCCTCGTCGACTTCTCGGCCGGACTGATCTTCGGACTGCACGGTGCCATCGAGCGGGTCACCAGCAAGGTGTTCCTGCTGTCGCCCGAGCACGTCGAGGTCACGAGCGAGGAGCAGGTCGTCGCCGGCGAGCAGCGCGCCGGCTTCTACAACCAGAGCTGACATGTTCGGAGCCGTTGCCGACGTCCTGTACCTGGTCGTGTGGCTCTTCGTCCTGATCATGTTCGTGCGACTGGTCCTCGAGTGGGTCCAGGCCTTCGCCCGCGACTGGCGGCCGCGCGGTGTGTGGATCGTGGTCTTCGAGGTCGTCTACACCGTGACCGACCCGCCGCTCCGTCTGGTCCGGCGCTTCGTCCCGCCGCTGACGATCGGCGCGTTCCGGCTCGACCTGGCCTTCATGATCGTGCTGATCGCGTGCTACATCCTGATGGCGCTGCTGAGCGCCGTCTGACCGACACGCCGTGCCAAAGGCGCCGCACCAACCTGCGCAGCAGGCATTGTCCGCTACCGTGAGGCGTGGCGGTCGGCGGACTGCCCGGTCCGACCAGCGCGATCAACCGAGGTGACATCATGGCTCTGCTCACCGCAGACGACGTCCTGAACAAGAAGTTCCAGGCGACCAAGTTCCGGGAGGGCTACGACCAGGACGAAGTCGACGACTTCCTGGACGAGATCGTCAACACGCTCAGGGCGGTCACGGCAGAGAACGACGACCTCAAGGCGAAGCTTGCCGCCGCTGAGCGCCGGATCGCCGAGCTGAGCCGTTCGGGTGCAGCCAACGCGGCGCCGGTCCAGGCGTCGCCGTTCGCGCAGACGCAGTCCGAGCCGGTGGCGGAGCCCGAGCCGGCTCCCGCGCCTGCACCGGTCGTCGCCGCCGCGCCGGCACCGACGGCTGTCCAGGAGCGCGTCACGGCCGCTGCCGCACCGCAGCGGGTGAGCGAGCCGGAGTCCGCCACCGGGATGCTCCAGCTGGCCCAGAAGCTGCACGACGACTACGTGCGATCGGGCCAGGAGGAGGGCGACCGGATCATCACGGACGCCAAGTCCCAGGCAACGCGCATCGTGCGGGAGGCCGAGGAGACCTCGAACCGGACGCTCGCCCAGCTCGAGCAGGAGCGCAGCCTCCTCGAGCGCAAGATCGACGAGCTCCGGGTCTTCGAGCGGGACTACCGGACCCGCCTGAAGAGCTACCTGGAGAACCTGCTCGGCGACCTGGATGCGCGCGGCAGCTCGGTCGCCCCGCGGCCCGGCAGCACGGGCGACCAGGGCCTCGGCTTCAACGGCTGATCTCGAGCCTCGCACCACCTGCGCGACGCACCACACCGGGGTGACCGGTGTGGTGCGTTGTGTGTCCCCCGTGGGAGGTCTACTCTCGCGTGACCTTCTGCGACAGGAGAACCATGGCCGCCGACGACGCCCTGAGCGCGACGATCGACCCCGGGACCGTCCACGAGATGCCCGACCTGGCCAAGGTCGTGCGTACGTTCCCCGTCCGCGAGGGCGAGAAGCCGTGGACCGTCAAGGAGGTCCGCGCGATCGCCGAGGAGCTCGCGCTGGACATCGCGCGACTCCGGGTCGAGCTCACCGAGGCCGACGCCGAGCTGTCCGCCCTGCTGCGCTACTCGGGTGACGGTGCGGGTGATGATCAGGCCGACTCGGGTTCGAGCGCGCTGGAGCGCGAGCAGGAGCTGACGCTCGTCAACAACACGCGTGATCTGCTCGAGCAGAACGTGCACGCCCTGCGCCGCGTCGGGGCAGCGGGCTTCGGCACCTGTGAGACCTGTGGCGAGCCGATCGGCAAGGCTCGCCTCCAGGCGTTCCCCCGGGCGACCCTCTGCGTGAGCTGCAAGGCCCGCCAGGAGCGTCGCTGAACCGTGCGCAGCACCCGTCGCCCGCTCGTCCTGATCCTGCTCGCCCTGGCTGTCCTGGTCCTGGTGGCTGACCAGCTGACCAAGGTCTGGGCGGTCCAGTCCCTCGTCGAGGGTGAGCGGACGCCGCTGATCGGTGATCTCCTCGGTCTGAGCCTGCTGTACAACCCTGGCGCCGCACTGAGCATCGCCACCGGGATGACCTGGCTCCTGACGATCGTGGCAGCGGCGGTCTCGGTGGTGATCCTTCGGGTGGCCAAGCGGCTCGGGTCGCGTGGCTGGACCGTCGCGCTCGGGCTGCTGCTCGGCGGCGCGCTGGGCAACCTCGTCGATCGGCTGCTGCGGGAGCCGGGCTTCGCCCGCGGCCACGTGGTGGACTTCATCGCCTACGGCGACATCTTCGTCGGCAACGTCGCGGACATCGCCATCGTCCTGGCGGCCCTGCTCATCGTCGCGCTGAGCATGCGGGGCATCGGCGTCGACGGCAGCCGGCCGGTCCCGGTCCCTGCGGACGGCGTCGAGCCCGCCGGTGCGGACCTGTCGGATGCCGCGCCCGGCGACCCGTCGGATGCCGGGCTCGACGAGCGGCCGGAGTCCGTTGCCGACGGCCTGGCCGAAGCCACGGCCGACGCGCCGTCGGAGTCCCGCCCCGAGGTACGTACGGTCGATGCGCGGGCGGAGGAGCTGTGAGCTCCCTGCGGTCCCTCCCGGTCCCGGACGGCCTGGCCGGAGAGCGGGTCGACGCCGGCCTCTCGCGGCTGCTCGGAGTCTCGCGGACCCGGGCCGCCGACCTGGCCGCCGCCGGTCTCGTCGTGCTCGACGGGCAGCCGGTCGGCAAGTCCGACCGCCTCGTCGCCGGCGCGTGGCTCGAGGTGGACGTGGACGCGCTCGACGACGCAGCGACCGCCGCGTCCGTGCTCGGCAACTCCGAGCCCGTGCCCGGGATGCGCGTGGTCTACGAGGACGACGACCTGCTCGTCGTCGACAAGCCCGTCGGGGTCGCGGCGCACGCGTCCCCCGGCTGGACCGGGCCGACGGTCGTCGGCGCGCTCGCTGCTGCGGGGTACCGGTTGGCGAGCTCCGGGCCGGCCGAGCGCCAGGGTGTCGTCCACCGGCTCGACGTCGGGACGTCCGGCCTCATGGTCGTGGCCAAGAGCGAGCACGCGTACTCCGCCCTCAAGCGCGCCTTCAAGCAGCGCACGGTCGAGAAGATCTACCACGCCGTGGTCCAGGGCCACCCGGAGCCGACCACCGGCACGATCGACGCGCCGATCGGCCGGCACCCCAGCTCGGACTACAAGTTCGCCGTCACCGCAGCGGGCAAGCCGTCGGTCACGCACTACGAGGTCCTGGAGATGGTGCCGGCGGCCTCGTTGGTCGAGGTCCACCTCGAGACCGGTCGGACACACCAGATCCGGGTGCACATGGCGGCCCTGCGGCACCCGTGCGTCGGTGACGTGACCTATGGCGCCGACCCCGCGCTGGCGGCGCGGCTCGGTCTGACCCGGCAGTGGCTGCACGCCATGCGGCTCGCCTTCGAGCACCCGTCGACCGGACGCCGGCTCGAGGTCACCAGCGAGTACCCGGAGGACCTGGCCACGGCCCTCGCCATCCTGCGCGACACCTACACGTAGCCGCGCCGGACCTGACCTGGCCGGCGCCGGTGGTCAGGGATGTGGGTGGGGCCACCTAGAATCTGGGTCATGGCTGACGCGGGTGGATCGGACTTCGTCCACCTGCACGCGCACACCGAGTACTCGATGCTCGACGGTGCGGCACGGCTGGGCGACCTCTTCGTCGAGGTGAACCGGCAGGGCCAGAAGGCCATCGCCATGACCGACCACGGCTACCTCTTCGGTGCGTACGACTTCTGGTCGAAGGCGACCGCGGCCGGCATCAAGCCGATCATCGGCCTCGAGGCGTACCTGACTCCCGGGACGAGCCGGCACGACCGGACGAGGGTCAAGTGGGGTGAGCAGCACCAGAAGTCGGACGACGTGTCGGCGAACGGCTCCTACACGCACATCACGCTGCTCGCGAAGACCACGCAGGGCATGCACAACCTGTTCCGCCTCGGTTCGCTCGCCTCGCTCGAGGGCCAGATGGGCAAGGCACCCCGGATGGACCGGGAGCTCCTGTCCACCTACGGCACGGGTCTGATCGGGACCACCGGCTGCCCGTCGGGTGAGGTCCAGACCAGGCTGCGGCTCGGGCAGTACGACCAGGCCCTGCGGGCAGCGGGCGACTTCCAGGACATCTTCGGTCGTGACAGCTACTACGTGGAGCTGATGGACCACGGCCTGGACATCGAGCGTCGGGTGCAGAAGGACCTGCTGCGCATCGCCCAGGAGATCGGCGCGCCCCTGATCGCGACGAACGACCTGCACTACGTCACGCGCGAGGACGCGGCCTCCCAGGAGGCGCTGCTGTGCATCAACTCGGGCTCGACGCTGTCCGACCCGGACCGGTTCAAGTTCGACGGCGACGGCTACTACGTCAGGTCCGCCCAGGAGATGCGCCGCCTGTGGGCCGAGCTGCCCGAGGCGTGCGACAACACCCTGCTGGTCGCCGAGCAGTGCAGCGTCGAGTTCGCCACGGACGCCAACTACATGCCGAACTACCCCTGCCCGGCGGGGGAGACGGAGACCTCCTGGTTCGTCAAGGAGGTCGAGAAGGGGCTGCACTACCGCTACCCGGGTGGCATCCCGGACGAGGTCCGGGCGCGGGCGGTCTACGAGACCGAGGTCATCACCCAGATGGGCTTCCCGGGGTACTTCCTCGTCGTCGCCGACTTCATCAACTGGGCGAAGGACAACGGGATCCGGGTCGGGCCCGGCCGTGGCTCGGGTGCCGGGTCGATGGCTGCCTACGCGATGCGGATCACGGACCTCGACCCGCTGCAGCACGGGCTGATCTTCGAGCGCTTCCTCAACCCGGACCGCGTCTCGATGCCCGACTTCGACGTGGACTTCGACGAGCGCCGCCGCGGCGAGGTCATCCGGTACGTGACCGAGAAGTACGGCGAGGACCGCGTCGCCCAGATCGTCACCTACGGCACGATCAAGGCGAAGCAGGCGCTCAAGGACTCGAGCCGGCTGCTCGGCTTCCCCTTCGCGATGGGGGAGAAGCTCACCAAGGCGATGCCCCCGGCGATCATGGGCAAGGACATCAGCCTCTCCGGGATCTTCAACCCCGAGGACAAGCGGTACGCCGAGGCCGAGGAGTTCCGCCAGATCCATGCCACCGACCCCGACGCGCAGCGCGTGGTCGAGCTCGCCAAGGGCATCGAGGGCCTGAAGCGCCAGTGGGGCGTGCACGCGGCCGGCGTGATCATGTCGAGCGAGCCGCTGATCGACATCATCCCGGTCATGCGCCGCCCGCAGGACGGCGCGATGATCACGCAGTTCGACTACCCGACCTGTGAAGGCCTCGGCCTGATCAAGATGGACTTCCTCGGGCTGCGCAACCTGACGATCCTGGATGACGCGCTGGCCAACATCGCGATGAACGGCAAGACGCCGATCGACGTCGAGTCGCTCACGCTGGATGATCCGGCCACGTACGAGCTTCTCGGTCGGGGCGACACGCTCGGTGTCTTCCAGCTCGACGGCGGTGGGATGCGGACCCTGCTCCGGCTCATGCGGCCCGACACCTTCGAAGACATCTCAGCGGTCGGCGCGCTCTACCGGCCGGGTCCGATGGGTGCCAACTCGCACACCAACTACGCGCTGCGCAAGAACGGCATGCAGCCGGTCGTGCCGATCCACCCGGAGCTCGCCGAGCCGCTCGAGGAGATCCTCGGCGCCACCCATGGCCTGATCGTCTATCAGGAGCAGGTCATGGCCGTCGCCCAGAAGGTCGCGGGCTACACGCTCGGCCAGGCGGACATCCTGCGCCGCGCGATGGGCAAGAAGAAGAAGTCCGAGCTCGACCAGCAGTTCGAGAAGTTCTCCGGCGGGATGCGCGAGCGCGGCTACTCGATGGCCGCCGTCACGATGCTGTGGGACATCCTGCTGCCGTTCTCGGACTACGCCTTCAACAAGGCGCACTCCGCCGCGTACGGCGTCGTCTCGTACTGGACGGCCTACCTCAAGGCCAACTACCCGACCGAGTACATGGCCGCGCTGCTCACCAGCGTGCGCGACGACAAGGACAAGTCGGCGCTGTACCTGGGGGAGTGCCGGCACATGGGCATCACGGTGCTCCCGCCGGACGTCAACTCCTCGTCCGCCAACTTCACCGCCGTCGGGGTGGACATCCGGTTCGGCCTGACGGCTGTGCGCAACGTCGGTGCCAATGTCGTCGACGCGATCGTGGCGGCGCGGGAGAGCAAGGGTGAGTTCGCCTCGTTCACCGACTTCCTCGACAAGGTGCCGGCGGTGGTCTGCAACAAGCGCACCATCGAGTCGCTGATCAAGGCCGGCGCGTTCGACTCCCTCGCACCGAGCCGGCGGGCCCTGCTCCTGGTGCACGAGCAGGCCGTCGACGCCGTCATTGGCGTCAAGCGCAAGGAGGCCGAGGGGCAGTTCGACCTCTTCGCCGGCTTCGGCGGGGCGCCCGACGACGCCGGGGCGCTGTCCTTCACGGTCGACGTGCCGGCGGTCCCGGACTGGGACAAGAAGCAGCGGCTCGCCTTCGAGCGGGAGATGCTCGGCCTGTACGTCTCGGACCACCCCCTCTCGGGTCTCGAGCACGTGCTTGCCGCCGCGGCCGACTGCTCGATCGCCACGTTGATGGCCGACGACACGCGTGCCGACGGCTCGATGGTCACCGTGTGCGGACTGATCACGTCGCTCCAGCGCAAGATGTCCAAGAACGGGAACCCCTGGGCTGCGGTGACGCTCGAGGACATCGACGGCTCGGTCGAGATCATGTTCTTCGGTGAGACGTACCTGGCGTACTCGACGGCGCTCGCCGAGGATGCCGTCGTCACGATCCGTGGCCGGGTCAGGCGGCGCGACGAGACGATGCAGCTGCAGGCCGTCGAGGTCTGGCTGCCCGATGTCTCGTCGGTCGAGACCAAGCCGGTGACGATCACCCTGCCGGTCTCGCGCTGCACCCCGCCCGTCGTCGAGCGCCTGCGCGAGATCCTCGGCACCCATCCCGGTGTGACCGAGGTGCACCTGCGTCTGACCCAGCCCGGCCGGTCCACGGTCATGCGGCTCGAGGAGGGGTTGCGGATCGACCGGTCCCCGGCGCTCTTCGGCGACCTCAAGGCGCTGCTCGGTCCGGGCTGCCTCGCCACCTGAGCTGCCGCCGCGCCTGCAGCGCCGCTCGGCGTGCCCGAACGGGCAACCTAGACTCACCGGGTGGTCCATCTGACGCCGGAGCAGCATGTCTTCGTCACCGAGCGGCACCTGGCGACCCTCACGACCCTGCGCGCCGACGGCACCCCGCACGTCGTGCCGGTCGGCTTCACCTGGGACCCGGACGAGGGAGTCCTGCGGATCACCACCCGGAGCACGTCGGCCAAGGTCCGCAACGTCGAGGCCGCCGCATCGGCCGGGCAGCCGGCCCGGGCCGCGGTCTGCCAGGTCGACGGCGGGCGCTGGCTGACCTTCGAGGGCACGATCGTGGTCGTCCGCGACCGGGCGGAGATCGACGACGCGATGCGTCGGTACGCCGTGCGGTACCGGCACCTCGAGGAGGACCCGCGGCGCGTCGTCCTGCGGCTCGCGGTCGACCGGGTGCTCGGCTCGGACTACATGACCCGCTGAGGTCCCGGCCGGGACCTCAGCTCACGCGCAGGTGGTGGTCGCCACCCGGCAGGGCCACGACGACCTCGTCCCCGGTCGAGAGCTGACGACCGCGGCGCTGCTCGATCTCACCGTTGACCCGGACCTCGCCATCGGCCAGCAGGGCGCGTGCGTGCCCGCCCGACTCGGCGATCCCGGCCAGCTTGAGGAGCTGACCGAGGCGGATCATGCTGCCGGCCACCTCGACCGTCTCGGTGCCCTCGTGCATCGGAGCGGACGGTGTGTCGTCGGGGTCCATGGGCACAGTCTGGCACCGGGCACAGACCGGCAGCGGGCACAGCCTTGCAGCGGGCACAGCCTTGCAGCGGGCACCGTCCGGCACGGGCTCCCGGCGCTGCGAGTGGTTCGCGTCTCAACGCCCGCCGACCCCGCCCGCCGCAGCGGCGGCCGACCTAGACTTCGGTCCGTGATCTCGCGCATCGACCTCCGCGGCCGGCCCCTGACCCCCCGTCAGCTCGCCCAGGTGCTGCCCCGTCCCGACCTGGACGTCGCGGGTGCGGCCGAGCTGGTCGCCCCGATCATGCAGGACGTCCGCGACCGCGGTGCGGCCGCGCTGCGCGACCTCGCCGAGCGCTTCGACGGTGTGCGGCCCGTGCACCTGCGCGTCCCGGCCCAGGCCCTGGCCGACGCGTTGTCCGCGCTCGACCCCGGGGTGCGTGCTGCGCTCGAGGAGGCCATCACCCGGGTGCGCACCGTCCACGCTGCGCAGGTGCCGGACGACCTGAAGATCGACCTCGCTCCTGGCGCCCAGGTGCGCCAGCGCTGGCTGCCGGTCGGACGCGTGGGTCTGTACGTGCCGGGCGGGCTGGCTGTGTACCCGTCATCGGTGGTCATGAACGTCATCCCCGCGCAGGAGGCGGGCGTGCGCTCGCTCGCCGTGACCAGCCCGCCCCGCGTCGAGAACGGCGGCCTGCCGCACCCGACGATCCTCGCCGCGTGCGCCTTGCTGGGTGTCGACGAGGTCTACGCCGCAGGTGGTGCACAGGCGATCGCGATGCTCGCCTACGGCGCCGCGGGCCAGACGCCGGAGGACGGCGAGATCCTGTGCGAGCCGGTGGACGTCGTGACCGGCCCGGGGAACCAGTACGTGACCGCAGCGAAGCGCCTCGTGCTCGGGACGGTCGGCATCGACTCCGAGGCGGGTCCGACCGAGATCGCGATCCTCGCCGATGCCGGCGCCGATGCCGGTCACGTCGCCGCCGACCTGGTCTCCCAGGCCGAGCACGGCCCGACGTCGGCCTCGGTCCTGGTGACGGACTCGGTCGAGCTGGCCGACGCGGTAGACGCCCTCCTGCCGGCCGTCGTGGCTGGGACGCGGCACTCGCAGCGGGTCGCCACAGCACTGGCGGGTCCGCAGTCCGCCGTCGTCCTGGTCGAGGACCTCGAGCAGGGCCTTGCTGTGGTCAACGCCTACGGCGCGGAGCACCTCGAGGTGCAGACCGCTGACGCCGCAGCGGTCGCCGACCGGGTCACGAGCGCCGGAGCGATCTTCGTCGGGTCCTACTCGCCGGTGTCCCTCGGCGACTACATGGCCGGCTCGAACCACGTGCTGCCCACCGGCGGCTGCGCGCACTACGCGAGCGGGCTGGGCGTGCACAGCTTCCTCAGGGCGGTCCAGGTCATCGAGTACGACGCCGACGCGTTGGCGACGCTGGCTGACCGGATCGTCGCCATCGCCGACGACGAGGACCTGCCGGCGCACGGTGAGGCGGTTCGGGCCCGGTTCGGTCGATGACGACTGCCTCGTCGGTCCGTGACCCGCTCCTGCCCGCGGACCGCAGGCCGATGCGCGTGCTCGGCGGTCTCGTGCTGCTGGCCGTGCTGCTCGTTCTGGTCGGGGTGTACGGCGTCCCGGCCCTGGCCGCGTCGCGGCACGCTGCGACGCTGGACGCGCACGCCCGGCTCGCCGAGCGGTTCGTCCTGGCGGGCGGTGGCGTGGAGGTCCCCTGTGCCACAGCGGTCCGGTGCTGGACCACGTCGGCCGAGCCCGAGCAGGCGCTGGTCGGGGTCGCCGACCTCCTCGCTGCGGACGACGTGCGGGACGTGCGGCTCTCCTGCGGCGTCGCACCCCGGCCCGACGTGCCGGCCGCCTGCACGATCACGGGTCTCCTTCGCGGGGAGGTCGTCACGGTGTCGGCCCAGCCGGACCTCGCACCCGAGCCGCCGGTCCGGTGGATCGGCACCCGCGTCGAGCTGACGGTCCTCGTCGCAGACTGAGCAGCACGCAGCGCAGAATGAGCACACCACGCGGCGCAGACCGAGCAGAGCAGCCGTCAGCCGACGGCCAGCACCCACGGGTGCACGGCCCGCGCGCCGGCCCGCCGGAGCAGCCGCGCCGCGACCGTCATCGTCCAGCCGGTGTCGTACCGGTCGTCGACGAGCAGCACCGAGCGTCCGGCCAGGCCCGCCGCGGCAGCCGGCGTCAGGTCCAGGCGGAGCCGTCGCACCACGCCGGAGAGCCGTTGTGCGGAGTTCACGTCGTGCCGACCTGGCGGGAGCGCAGGGTCCGGGACGACCGCCCCCACGAGCGGGACGCCGAGATGACGCGCGACGCCGGCCGCGAGGTGGTCGGTCAGCACCGGCCGGGTCGCTGATCGGATGACCACGACGCCGTCGATCGCGCCGTCGAGGTCGTCCCGCCAGGCGTCGAGCACCTCGGTGACCACCGCCCGGAGACCGACCGGCAGGGGCCCGTCCACGGTCCCGCCGCCCGGCCCGACCGCGAACATCTCGCGCAGCGCCCCGCCCCAGCCGAGACCGTCCAGGCGGGCCACGCCACGACCGGCCTCGGCGCCGTCGCCGGCGACGATCCTGCCGGACAGCTCGATCCCCAGCGCCGACATCCCGCTCGGCCACTGCCGCCGCGGTGTGAGCTCGACCCCTGGCACCGCCAGCGCAGCACGGGCGGCTGCCACCGCTGCGGCCTCCGGCGCCGCGTCCTGCGTCCAGCCGCCGCACCGGTCGCACCGCCCGCATCGCCAGGCGGACGCGCCGTCCTCGTCGCGATCGAGGTCCGGGTCGTCGAGGGCGGCACGCAGGAAGGCCATCCGGCACCCCCGGGTCGCGACGTAGTCGAGCATCGCGTCCTGCTCGGCGCGCCGCGTCGTGGCGACCCGCGCGTAACGCTCTGCGTCGTAGGACCACGACTGGCCGGTCGACTCCCAGCCGCCGCGCACCCGATGCACCGCGCCGTCGACGTCGAGCACCTTGAGCATGAGCTCGAGGCGGTTGCGGCGCAGGTCGACCATCGGCTCGAGCGCTGCTGTCGACATCGGTCCGTGCGCGCCGTCGAGGGCCGCGAGGGTGGCCCGGACCGCCTGCTCCGGCGGGAACGCCATCGAGGCGAACCAGTCCCAGATGGCCCGGTCGTCGCGACCGGGCAGCAGCACGACCTCGGCGCGCTCGGTGGCACGGCCGGCCCGGCCCACCTGCTGGTAGTAGGCGATCGGGGAGCTGGGCGCGCCGAGGTGCACGACGAAGCCGAGGTCGGGCTTGTCGAAGCCCATGCCGAGGGCGGAGGTGGCGACGAGCGCCTTGACCCGGTTGTCGAGCAGGTCCTGCTCGCACAGGAGGCGCTCGGCCGGGTCGGTCTGGCCGGTGTAGGACCGGACCGCCAGACCCGCGCCGCGCAGGTGGGCGGCGACCTGCTCCGCAGCCGCGACGGTCAGGCAGTACACGATGCCAGAACCCGTGATGGCCGGCAGATTGGTGGTCAGCCACGCGAGCTGGGCGGCGTGGTCGGGCAGCTCGCGCACCGCCAGGTGCAGGCTCTCGCGATCGAGCGACCCGCGCAGGACCAGGACCGCGTCGGCGTCACGAGCCGCTGCCTGCCCGAGGCCGTCGCTCGCCTCGGCGGCGTCCGGGTCCTGGGCGCCGTGGTGGGCGAGCTGCTCGGCGACGTCGGCGGTGACCCGGGCGTTGGCGGTGGCGGTCGTGGCGAGCACCGGCGTCCCGGGCGGGAGCTCGGCGAGCAGGGTGCGGATCCGTCGGTAGTCCGGCCGGAAGTCGTGCCCCCAGTCGGAGATGCAGTGCGCCTCGTCCACCACGAGCAGCCCTGCGTCGTGTGCCAGCCGCGGAAGCACCTCGTCGCGGAAGCCGGGGTTGTTCAGCCGCTCCGGCGAGACCAGCAGGACGTCGGTGGTCCCGGCCGCGACCCGGTCATGGACCTGCTCCCACTCGTCGGTGTTCGCCGAGTGGATCGTCTCGGCTGCGATCCCGGCCCGACGCGCGGCGTCGACCTGGTTGCGCATCAGGGCGAGCAGCGGGGAGACGATGACCGTCGGACCGGAACCCTGCTCGCGCAGCAGCGCCGTCGCCACGAAGTAGACCGCCGACTTTCCCCAGCCGGTCCGCTGCACCACCAGCGTCCGTCGCCGATCGGCGACCAGGGCCTCGATCGCGGACCACTGGTCCTCGCGCAGGACGGCGTCCTGGCGGCCGACGAGCCTGCGCAGGACCTCCTCCGCGCGGGCACGCAGGGCTGCGCTCGACGGCAGCCGGGCAGGCAGGTCGTGGGGTCGTGCGTCGGGAGGCATCAGCGCAGTCTCTCAGCCGGTGCCGACACCTGCGGACGACCGGGCCTGCTCCGGACCGCTCCGGACCGATCATCCCCGCGCCGCACCGCGCGGTGCGAGACTTGCCGGGTGAGACGCAGCACCGCCTACCTGGCCCTGGTGATGGTGCTCCTGGCAGGCTGCGCACCGGCCGACCCTGAGCCGACGCCGGAACCGCCCGGCTCGTCGGCGGCGGGGCCCACCGAGTACCGCGACGGCCTGTCCGCCACGATCGACCTGCCCACCGGGACCGAGCCGACTGCCGTCGTGGTGCTGGTGCCCGGCGGTGGCTGGTCGAGCGCCGATCCTGGCGGCCTGGCCCCCCTGGCAGCGGCCCTCGCCGAGGACGGCCTGGCGGTCGTGACGATCACGTACGGCACCTCCGGCACCGATGCCTTCTACCCGACGCCGGTCGACGACGTCCGCTGTGCTGTCGCGTTCGCCGCCGCGCAGGTACCGGGCGTCCCGGTGGTGCTCGTCGGGCACTCCGCCGGCGCCCAGCTCGTCGCACTCGTCGGTCTCGTCCCGGAGCCCGACCCCGCCGGGGCCCGGGACTGCGCGTACCCGGACCACGCGGCGGACGCTGTCGTCGGCCTGGCCGGTCCCTATGACGTCACCCGCACGGGCGGGCTCGCGCGGAACCTGTTCGGCGTCGGGCAGGACGAGGACGCCGAGCTCTGGGCGGCCGGGAACCCGCTCACGTGGGTGGACGAGCGCCCGGACGTGCCCTACCTGCTCGTGCACGGAGAGTCGGACAGCGACGTCCCGACCGCGTTCACCAGCGACTTCGCCGCACTGCTGGACGACGCCGGGCACGACGTGACCGTCGAGCTCGTGCCCGGAGCCGACCACGGTGACATCTACCAGCCCGGCACCGTCGGTGAGCTGCTGATCGACTGGATCGACGGGACGGTGCTCGCCGGGCCGTAGGATCGCCGACGAGGGACGCACAACGGCGTCCGGACCTCTGATCGGTGGAGTGTGCCCGTGCCAGTGCTCGAGATCATCGGCTGGCTCGGCTCAGCCGTCCTGATCACCTCCCTGCTGCAGACCCGCGTGATGCGGTTCCGCGTGCTCAACACCGTGTCCTGTGCGGTGCTGATCGGCTACAACGCGCTGGTCGGCGTCTGGCCGATGGTGGCGATGAACGTCGTGCTGGTCGGCATCAACCTCTGGGTGATCGCCCGCCTGCTCCGTGAGCGGCACGACGAGCGTGCCTACGACGTCGTCCCGATCGGCGTGCGGGAGCCGTACCTGCGCCACCTGCTCGACCGGCACCGCGCCGACATCGTCGCGTTCAACCCCGACCTGCCGTCCGACGTGCCGGCCGTGGCCGAGCACGCGTTCCTGGTGAGCACCGGTGACCAGCTCGTCGGGGTCGTGCTCTCGAGGGCGGGCGACACGCCGGACGAGCAGCAGGTCGTGCTCGACTACGTGCTGCCGCCGTTCCGCGACTTCACGCCGGGGGAGTTCGTGTTCCGGGCCGACGGGCCGTTCGCGGCGCTCGGCACCCATCGTGTCCTGGCCTCGCCCGGGATGGCGGCGTCCGAGAAGTACCTGCGTGCGGTCGGGTTCGTCCGTCAGGGCGATCGGCAGGCCCTCGAGCTCGTCGACGCCTGAGTCACTCTCCGCCGGGCGGCGGCTCGGACGGCGCCGCAAGGCGGCGGTCGATGACGTCCAGCCCACCGAGGTCGGGCAGTCGGACGTGCCCTGCGTCGTCGAGGGTGACCGGCAGCGCCGCGACCACGGCGGACGTCGGCAGCGGCGCGTAGATGTGCGGGAAGGTCTCGTCGCCGCCGTCGAGGTTCTCCCAGCGCACCGGCACCCCGGCCAGCGCGAGGGCTTCCAGGTCCACCACCAGCAGCACCAGATCCTCCGGCGGGACGCCGGCGTGCACGACGTCCGCGACCCTGGGCATCTGGTCCGCCGTCGAGGCGTGCACGAACCCGGTCTGCGCCACCGAGGCGCCGCGCGTCGAGCGGTCGTAGGAGCCGCTGCGCACCGCAGCGGTCCAGTCGGTCCGCTCGGCCAGGTGCAGGACTGTGCTCATCGGGCGAACCTATCGCCGTCCCGGCGGCGGTGCCTGTGGCGGCGGTGCCTGTGGCGGCAGTGCCTGTGACGGCGGTGTCGGTGACGACGACAGGTCGGCGGTGCGCGTGCGTCCGCGCGCGGCCCGGCCTGCGGGCCGAGGCGGTCGACCTGACTACGATCGAGCACGTGACCGCCGACCTCGCCCGCGCCGGGTCCGACCCGCGACCGGGTTTCCCGCTGCGCCCCGAGCTGCGCGGGATCGAGCCCTACGGTGCACCTCAGCTCGACGTCCCGGTGCTGCTCAACGTCAACGAGAACCCCTACCCGCCGTCCGACCGGGTGGTCGCGGACATCGCCGGCGCCGTCGCGGAGGCGGCCCGCGGACTGAACCGCTACCCGGATCGTGACTTCGACGCGCTGCGGGCCGACCTGGCGACCTACCTGCTGCGGGAGTCGGGTGTCACGCTGCGACCCGAGCAGATCTGGGCGGCGAACGGTTCGAACGAGGTCATGCTGCACCTGCTGCAGGCCTTCGGCGGTCCCGGGCGCACCGCACTGTCCTTCGCGCCGACGTACTCGATGTACCCCGAGTACGCGCGGGACACCGCCACGGCCTGGATCGCCGGCCGCCGGGCAGCGGACTTCACGCTCGACCCCGACGAGGTCGTCGCCGAGATCGAGCGGCACGTGCCGTCGGTGATCCTGCTGGCCAGCCCCAACAACCCGACCGGCACGGCACTGCGGCCAGCGAGCATCGCCGGCGTCCTCGCCGCGGCCGACGGCGTCCCGGGTGGGTGCGTGGTCGTGGTGGACGAGGCGTACGGCGAGTTCCGGCGGGCCGGCACGCCGTCCGCGCTCGAGCTGCTCGCCGACCACCCGAACCTCGCCGTGAGCCGCACGATGTCCAAGGCCTTCGGTCTGGCCGGGGCACGGGTGGGGTACCTCGCCGCGGCTCCGGCGCTGATCGACGCGCTCCGGGTGGTGCGTCTGCCGTACCACCTGTCGGCCGTGACCCAGGCCGTCGCGCGCGCGGCGCTCGCCCACTCGACCGAGCTGATGGCGCAGGTCGGCTCGCTGCGGGCCGAGCGGGACGTCACGGTGACCTGGCTGCGGGACCGTGGACTGACCGTCCCGGACACCGACGCGAACTTCGTGCTGTTCGGCATGTTCGACGACCGGCACGCGATCTGGCAGGGTCTGCTCGACCGCGGGGTGCTGATCCGGGAGACCGGACCGGAAGGTTGGCTGCGGGTGTCGATCGGCACACCGGCGGAGATGGCGGCGTTCAAGGACGCCCTGGTGGAGGTGGCAGGACTGTGAGCACAGCTGTTGGCGGGAGCCCCGTGGGACGCGTCGCCCGGACCGCGCGCATCGAGCGGGCGACGTCGGAGTCGACAGTCCTGGTGGAGGTGAACCTCGACGGGACCGGGCGGACCGAGATCTCCACGACCGTGCCGTTCTACGACCACATGCTCACCGCGCTGGGCAAGCACTCCCTGATCGACCTGGTGGTACGCGCGACCGGGGACACCCACATCGACGTGCACCACACGGTGGAGGACGTCGCGATCGCGCTCGGCGAGGCGCTGCGACAGGCGCTGGGGGACAAGGCCGGGATCGCCCGCTTCGGCGATGCGCTCGTCCCGCTCGACGAGGCGCTCGCGCAGGCCGTCGTCGACGTCTCCGGTCGGCCGTACCTCGTGCACTCGGGCGAGCCGGAGGGTCAGGCGCTGCACCTGATCGGCGGCCACTTCACGGGCTCGCTGACCAGGCACGTCCTGGAGTCGATCGCGCACCATGCCGGGATCTGCATCCACATGCGCGTGCTCGCCGGCCGCGACCCGCACCACATCGTCGAGGCGCAGTTCAAGGCCCTGGCCAGGGCCCTGCGCGCCGCGGTGGCGCCGGATCCTCGCGTGGAGGGCGTCCCGTCGACCAAGGGCGCCCTGTGACCGACCTGGACCTGCCCGCGACCGCGGTCATCCTGACCAAGGTCGCGGTGCCCGAAGGGCTGGCCGCGGCGTGCGCGATGAGCAAGATCCCGATCGACGCCGTGCCGACGGCCATCGGCGCGGTTGCGGTGTGCCGCTCGACCGGGATCGGCGACCCCGAGACCGCAGCGCAGGTGATCTCGCAGATGCTGTCCAACACGCCGGTCGTCCTGCTGACCCAGCGCGACGGGCAGATGACCGCTGCCCGGTGGGCCGACGGCAAGCAGGACGAGGAGCTCTCGCCGGCCCTGATGCTGGACGGTGCGCCGCCCGAGGTCGAGCAGCTGCTGCTCGGCCAGCTGTCCGCGAGCGAGCTGCCGGGTGTGGTCACCTCTGCCGGGATGTCCCGCTGGAAGGCGATGCGGATCCTGGCGGCGGCAGCCAAGGCCGGCCGCAAGCGCTGAGGTGGTGCGTCCCGCACGGCGGTGGACACGGCCGGGACCGGCAGTCGGCTCGCCGTAAACTCGCGCCGTGACCTCCCCTCGCGTCGTCGTCCTCGACTACGGCTTCGGCAACGTCCGTTCGGCCGTGCGCGCGCTCGAGCGGGTCGGTGCGCAGGTCGAGCTGACCGCGGACCCCACGGCGGCCGGTGCGGCCGACGGGCTCGTCGTGCCGGGTGTCGGTGCCTTCGCGTCGGTGATGGCGGGGCTGCGGGCCGTCCGTGGTGATCTGATCATCGACCGGCGCCTGGCCGGCGGCCGGCCCGTCCTCGGTATCTGCGTGGGCATGCAGATCATGTTCGAGGCCGGCGACGAGCACGGGGTCCGGACCGACGGGCTGGGCCAGTGGCCGGGTGTCGTCGACCGGCTCGAGGCCCCGGTCGTGCCGCACATGGGGTGGTCCCGGGTCACGCCACCGGCGGGCAGCGTCCTCTTCGACGGGATCGAGGACGAGCGGTTCTACTTCGTGCACTCCTACGCCGCCCGCACGTTCGCCGCCCTGGGCGACGCCCGGTTCGCGCCACCTGCGGTCACCTGGTCCGATCACGGTGGTCCGTTCGTGGCAGCCGTGGAGAACGGGCCGCTGTGCGCGACGCAGTTCCACCCCGAGAAGTCCGGCGACGCCGGTGCACATCTGCTGACCAGCTGGGTCACCAGCCTGAAGGGACTCTGAATGCGACGCCTTGAGCTGCTGCCGGCCGTCGACGTCGCCGCCGGGCAGGCCGTCCGCCTCGTCCAGGGCGAGGCCGGGTCCGAGACCTCCTACGGTAGCCCCCTGCAGGCTGCCCTCGACTGGCAGGCCGACGGTGCCGAGTGGATCCACCTCGTCGACCTCGATGCCGCGTTCGGACGCGGTTCGAACGCCGATCTCCTGGCCGAGGTCGTCGCGGCGCTGCACGTCAAGGTCGAGATGTCCGGCGGGATCCGCGACGACGCATCGCTCGCCCGCGCGGTCGCCACCGGGTGCACGAGGGTCAACCTCGGCACGGCCGCGCTCGAGGACCCCGAGTGGACCGCGCGGGTCATCGCGGAGCACGGTGACGCGATAGCGGTCGGGCTCGACGTGCGCGGCACCACGTTGGCCGCGCGCGGCTGGACCCGGGAGGGGGGCGACCTCTGGGAGGTGCTCGAGCGCCTCGACGGTGCCGGGTGCGCCCGGTACGTCGTCACCGACGTGACCAAGGACGGCACGCTGCGCGGTCCCAACGTCGAGCTGCTGCGCGAGGTGTGCACCCGCACGGACGCACCGGTCGTGGCGTCCGGCGGGATCTCGAGCCTCGAGGACCTCGCGGTGCTGCGTGGCCTGGTCGGTGAGGGCGTCGAGGGCGCGATCGTCGGCAAGGCGCTGTATGCCGGCGCGTTCACGCTGCCGCAGGCCCTGGACGTCGCCGGACGGCCGTAGTGGCCACCGGCAGGGCACTGCCCCCGCCGTCGCCCTTCGCCGGCGACGACGGCGCCGCGGACCAGGACCTGCAGGCCACCCTCACCGGCTTCGCCGTCGGCTCGGCGACCCTGCGAGACGTCGTCGTCGTGCTCGCCGCCGCGCGCGTGCTCGTCCCGGTGCTCGCGGAGCTCGAGGCCTGCGACACCACCGACACCGGGCTGGTCGTCGACAAGGAGGCGTCCGCGGGCGTCGTCGCGCTGCGCACGCCGGACGGGCGCACCGCGCTGCCGGTGTTCAGCAGCGTCGCCACGATGACGGCCTGGCGCACGGATGCCCGCCCGGTGCCGGCGCAGTCCGTCCGCGCCGCGGCGTCGGCCCTCCAGGAGGGCTGGGAGCTGTTGGTCCTCGACCCCGGTGGTCCGGTCACGGTCGTGGTGCCTCGGCCGGCGGTGCAGGCCCTCGCCGCAGGTGCGCAGTGGGTCCCGGCCACCGGTGCGGGGCAGGTGCGGTCCGACGTCAGGGCAGCCGTCGTGGCTGCCGTCGGTGCGCTCGACCACGTGGTCGCCGTCGACGCCGTCCCCGGGACCGGCGCCGAGGTGGCCGTCGTTCTCGGGCTCCGTCGTGGCCTCGACCGGGCAGGCCTCGATCGGCTGCTCGCGCAGGTCGGCGGGCGCCTCGCCGCCGACGAGGTCGTGACCGGCGCCGTGGACACCCTCGAGCTCCGGGTCACGTCCGTCTGAGCTGCCGCCCTCGGAGGCGCGCGGGATCAGGCGCGGCGACGCCTGCGCAGGGCGCAGGCCAGGGCGACCAGGGCTATCCCGCCGACGATCTGCCCGCCCAGGATCGTGCGGTTGAGGTCCATCGCCGGCTGCCACTGCACGTCGGTGCCGCGCACGACGTACACGCCGATCGGCGTGATCCGGATCCCGAAGCCGCCACCGCTGCCGGTGCCCCAGGCCGAGTCACCTGACCCACCGGGTTCCTGGCCCGACCCGTCGCCGGCGGTGGCGCCGGTCCCGTAGCCCGTGCCGGAGCCGCCCACCACCCTGGCGACCGGGACGATCGTGACGTCGTCGTGCCGGACAGGCTCGCCGAAGGCGCGCCGGACGTGCAGGAGGTCCGCCGCGACCCGCGGGATGGTGGCCGCGCCCCGCGGGCCGACCTTGCCGCGCCGCCGCCGACCGGGGTGGTCGCCCCGGTCGGGGCGGTGCTGCTCAGGGCCTGTGCTCGTGGAGCTGTTCTCCGGGGTGCTCATGCGTCCCATCGTGCACCGTGCGGACCGGCCGGCGGGAGGGGATCGGCGGCCCGAGGCGGGTCCGAGGGTCAGGGCGTGCCGCAGCCGGTCGTCGGCGTGAACGCCGCGTCGTCGGCGAGCAGGTTGCGCAGCGTGCTGACCGGCACGATGTAGCTCTGCCCCGACGCGTTCTTCGCGTAGACGACACCGACCACGCGCCCGTCCTCGTCCAGCACGGCCGATCCCGAGCTGCCCGGCTCGACCGGCGCATCGGTGACCAGGACCTCGCCGAGGTTCTCGTTCATCGGGTCGGTCGTCGTCCCGATGACCTGGCCGGTCGTCAGGGTCAGCGCGCCGCCCTGCGGGTAGCCGACGACGGTCACCGCATCGCCGCTCACCGGGTCGACGTCGGCCAGCTCGGCGAACGTCGGCAGCTCCTCCGCGGTGCGCACGACCGCGAGGTCGGCGATCGCCGCGGTGCTCGCGGCCGTCACATCGATGTCGCGACCGTCGTAGGTGGAGATCTGCAGCTCGGCCGAGTCCGACACGACGTGCCGGTTCGTGATCAAGGTGGTGGAGTCGTACGCGAAGCCCGACCCGGTGGACAGCGAGCTGCAGCCGACGTTCCGGATCCGCACCGCCATCCGCTCGACGGCGTCGAAGCCGTCCGGGGAGAGGTTGCCGATCTCGGTCGGAACGACGACCGGCGCCTCGGTGGGGACGAAGCCGGTCGCTGCCGGGCCCGGCATCTGCGGGAAGTCCTCGAGCGTGGCGCAGCCGGCGAGCGTCGCGAACGCCAGCACGGCGGCGGCGGCGCCCGCCGCGGGGGAGCGGACCCGCGATCGTCGGTCGCGGTCGCTCGGGTGGTGGTTCTGCACCGACCGCGCGGTCATCGGGCGAGCTCGCGCTGCAGGGCGGTGTTCGCCTCGGTCGCGGCCTGGCACAGGGCCTGCACGTCCAGCCCGAACTGCTCGAGCTCCGCTGGGTCGTACGCCGCCGCGTTCTCCATGTAGCCGATGAGCTGGTTCTGGCCCTGCACGCACTCGTCCAGGGCGAGCGCGACCCGGCCGGCGGCGTCGGTCACACGTTCCTGGTAGTCGACGACCTGGCGCTGGATCTCGCTGTCGTCGCGCAGCTGGGCCTTCTCGTCTGCGAGGCTTCGGATCCGATCCTGGGCGGTGGTGAGCTGGGCGCGGACGGCGTCGAGCTCGGCCTGTGTCCCGTCCAGCTCGGCGCGGGTCGCCGCCACCTCCTCGCCGAGGTGCCGCGCCTCGGCCAGGTAGGTCCCGGACCGGTCCTCCCAGGCCTGCGAGGTGCGATACAGGTGGAGGCCGACCCCTGCGGTGGCCACCAGCGCGAGGACCAGGAGCACCGTCAGGACGGTGTACAGGCGACGCCTGCGCCGATGGCGGTGGCCGCCGGGGGTCGTCGCGGCCGCGGTCGTCGTCACGTGGGTCGGTACGTGCGGCACTGGCGGCACTGTCGGCACGCTCGGCGCGGGCTGCTCGGACCCGGCGACCGATCCGTCGTCGTCCGTCGGGTCGGGCAGGGCGGGTGCGTCGTCGTCCGTCGGATCGGTGAGGGCCGGTGCGTCGTCGGGGGGATCGTCTGGGGTGGGTGCGTCGTTGGCGGGATCGTCTGGGGTGGGTGCGTCGTCGGGGGATCGTCTGGGGTGGGTGCGTCGTCGGCGGGTGCCTCCCGCGAGGCGCGGCGCGCTCCCGTTCGTCCCTGCTGCTGCGGCAGCGCATCGCCCACAGGTTCCGGGACGTCGCCCTGCACAGGGTCGTCGGCGGCGACCTCGACGGCGATCTCGGAGACCGGTGCGTGCCGGCCGGTGCCGAGGCGCGCGAGTTCACCGAGGTCCGCAGCCTCGGGGGGCGCGGATCCGGGGACCGTCGACGGGTCGGTCATCGCACCAGGATAGGAGAGTCGGCGCCGGGGCGGGCGGGGTGTCCGTGCCGTGCCCCGCAGGATTGCGGCAGGTCAGGCACGTTGCCGGTCAGCTGACCGGACCCGTCAGGTCCTCGCCGGGGCCCTCGCCCAGGGCGTCCGGGAACGGGGACGCCTCGCGGAAGGCCAGCTGGAGCGAGCGCAGACCGTCCCGCAGCGACCGCGCGTGCTGGTTGCCGAGGTCCGGCGCCGAGGCGGTGACGAGGCCCGCCAGGGCGGTGATCAGCTTGCGCGCCTCGTCCAGGTCGGTCAGGTCGGCGCCCCGCAGGCCCCCGGCGTCCTCGCTCAACCCGCACTTGACGGCGGCGGCGCTCATCAGGTGCACGGCCGCGGTCGTGATCACCTCGACGGCGGCGACCTCGGCGATGTCACGGACCGCCGAGGCGGTCGGGGCGAGCTGTACGGGTGTCAGGTCGGGCATGACGCCGATCCTCTCACTGCCGGGCCGGGGGCCCGCGCCCGTGCGGTGCGAACCCCCGGCCGTTCGGTCATGAACCCGGTCGCCCGATCAGGCGAACGCCGCCCGCAGCTGGGCGCCGAGCCCGGCGTCGACGCTGGTCCAGTACCAGAAGAAGCGTTCCCTGATCTCGGGCGAGGTGATGGCGTGGCCCTGACCGGTCAGGGTCGCCAGGAAGCGGGCCTTCGCGGCGTCGTCGAACACGTCGCGGTACAGCGTCCCGGCCTGGCCGAAGTCGTCGTCCTGCGCGTGCAGGGTCGCAGCCGTGCGCACGAGCTCGCCGTCGCTCTCCCAGCTGCCGGCGCCCGCCCGCGCTGCATCGGCGACCGGCCCGCCGAAGGAGTTCGGGGCATAGACCGGGGTCGACGGCGGGTTGAAGCCGTGCCGCGCGGCGCCGTCCTGCGTGTACGTGTGCACGGGAGCCGCGTGCGGTGCGTTGACCGGGATCTGGTTGTAGTTGGTGCCGACGCGGTACCGCTGGGCGTCGGGGTAGGAGAAGACGCGCGCCATGAGCATCTTGTCCGGGCTGATGTCGATGCCCGGGACGAGGTTCGCCGGCGAGAACGCGGCCTGCTCGATCTGGGCGAAGAAGTTCTCCGGGTTCCGGTTCAGCGTGTGCGTCCCGACCTTGATCAGTGGGTAGTCGGCATGCGGCCAGACCTTGGTCAGGTCGAACGGGTTGAAGCGGTACGTCTTCGCGTCGTCGTAGGGCATCACCTGGACGTGCAGGTCCCACGAGGGGAAGTCGCCGGCTGCGATCGCGGTGTACAGGTCACGTCGGTAGTGGTCGGCGTCGGCGCCGGCGATCTCCTGGGCCTCGTCGACGGTCAGCTCGGCGTTGCCCTGGTTGGACCTGAAGTGGTACTTCACCCAGAACCGTTCGCCGTCGGCGTTGATCCACTGGTAGGTGTGCGAGCCGAAGCCGGGCATCTGACGCCAGCTCCGCGGCAGTCCGCGGTCGCCCATGAGGTAGGTGACCTGGTGGGCCGACTCGGGGGAGAGCGTCCAGAAGTCCCACTGCATGTCGGGGTTCCGCAGGCCGGAGCCCGGCAGTCGCTTCTGGGAGTGGATGAAGTCGGGGAACTTGATCCCGTCCCGGATGAAGAACACCGGGGTGTTGTTCCCGACGATGTCGTAGTTCCCCTCGGTCGAGTAGAGCTTCACCGAGAACCCGCGCACGTCCCGCCAGGTGTCAGGGCTGCCCTGCTCGCCCGCGACGCTCGAGAAGCGTTGCAGGGTCTCGGTGACCGCGCCGAGCGCGAAGACCGCCGCGCGGGTGTAGCGCTCGACGTCGCCGGTCACGACGAACTCGCCGAACGCGCCGCCGCCCTTGGCGTGCACGATCCGCTCCGGGATGCGCTCGCGGTTGAACTGAGCCAGCTTCTCGACCAGGTAGCGGTCGTGCAGCGCGGTGGTGCCATCGGGTCCGGTGGTCAGGGAGTGTGCGTCGCTGGGCACCGGGGATCCGGTCTGGGACGTGGTGAACGGGTCGTTCTGCACGGTGGTTCCTTCCTGGTAGGCATCCCTGCGTGGTGGCGCGGGGTGAGATCTGGGCCGGTGTCGGCGGTCCGGCTGCTCGGTTCCGACGGAGCCGGAGCCCGACGAGGCGCGGGGCCGTCAGGCGGCCTCACGGCAGGCGGGGCACAGGCCCCAGTAGGTGACCTCTGCCAGCTCGACGGTGAACCCGCTGGTCGAGCTCGGCACCAGGCAGGGGGAGTCGCCGATGGCGCAGTCGACGTCGTCGAGCGCGCCGCACGAGCGGCACACGATGTGGTGGTGGTTGTCTCCGACCCGCCGCTCGTAGCGCGCCGCGTGACCGGCCGGCTCGATCTCGCGCAGCAGGCCCGCGTGCGTCAAGGCGTGGAGCACGTCGTAGACCGTCTGCACCGAGACCGTCGGCACGGTGGTCCGTACGGCGCGCAGCACGGTGTCGGCCGTCGCGTGCGGCAGGCGTCCGACGGCGTCCAGCACGGCGATGCGTGGGGCGGTGACCCGCAACCCGTGGTCCCGCAGCGCCTGGTGTGCGGTCATGAGGTCGACTCTCGCACGTGATCTGGAATAGTTCAAGTGTGACCGGGCGAGCCGGGCCGTCGGAGGCGTCGGCTGCGGGGGTGCTACCCTTGCGACGACCGATCGGTGAGATGCGCCTGCTCGCAGGTGGCGACTCGCCGATGCACAAGTGGAGCTGATCCCACCCAGGCGCCGACGGTCCGCGTGAGCGGACGACAGGTACCGGGTCCGGTCCGACGGTTGCCGGCCGCGTCATGCGCGCCGCGCAACCCGGTGTCGTGCGTGCCTGCGGGCCGGTGCGATGCCGCAGGACTCCAGGCCTCCGCTCATGCTCGGCAGCGGAGGCCTTCTCCGTGTGCTGGTGGTCACACCGACGACGCACGAGGAGTCCCACATCAGCGAGCCCCGCATCAACGATCGGATCCGTGTCGCCGAGGTCCGCCTGGTCGGCCCCAACGGCGAGCAGGTCGGCATCGTCCGCGTGGAAGACGCCCTGCGCCTTGCGCAGGAGGCAGACCTGGACCTGGTCGAGGTCGCACCCGACGCCCGACCGCCGGTCTGCAAGCTCATGGACTACGGCAAGTTCAAGTACGAGGCCGACATGAAGGCCCGTGAGGCCCGACGCAACCAGGCCAACACGGTGCTCAAGGAGATCCGCTTCCGGCTCAAGATCGACCCGCACGACTACGCCACCAAGAAGGGCCACGTCGAGCGGTTCCTCAAGGTCGGCGACAAGGTCAAGGTCATGATCATGTTCCGTGGCCGCGAGCAGTCGCGGCCCGAGGCGGGCGTGCGGCTGCTGCAGCGACTCGCCGACGACGTCGTCGAGCTCGGCTTCATCGAGAGCATGCCGAAGCAGGACGGCCGCAACATGATCATGGTGCTCGGCCCGACCAAGAAGAAGGCCGACGCCAAGATCGAGCAGCGCCGCCGCGTGCAGGAGGCCGAGTCCGCGACGGGCGAGGCAGCCGCAGCGGCGGTCGCACCCGCCGCCCCGCGCCAGGCGCCGAACGCCCAGGCCCCGGACGCCGCGGCCGTTCCCCCGGAGCAGGTTCCTGCCGCTGTTGTCGCGCCCGAGCCCGTCGTGGCGGCACCTGAGGTCGCTGAGGTCGCGGTCGCTGTGCCCGAGGTGGCCGAGCCCGTGGTGACCGAGCCCGAGACCGTCGACGAGCCTGTCGTTGCCGAGAAGGCCGCTCCGGCGACGGTCAAGCCTGCGACGGTCGAGCCTGCTGCGGCCAAGCCTGCTGCGGCCAAGCCTGCTGCGGCCAAGCCGGCTGTGGCCAAGCCAGCTGTGGCCAAGCCGGCTGTGGCCAAGGTCGCCAAGGAAGCGGCGGCGGACACCACCCCGGAGCCGGTCACGGTCAAGCCTGCTGCGGCCGATCCGGCCGTGGTGAAGCCCGCCGCGGTCACGCCGACCCCGGTCAAGCCGACCCCGGCCAAGCCTGCGGCGGTCAAGCCCGCTCCGGCAAAGCCTGGGGTCCGCGCGACCAAGCCTGTCGGGCCGGAGGGCGCGCAGTCCTGAAATCCGTGTGCGGGCCCACCGGCCCGCATGTCGAACCGTGTCGTCCCTGCCGGGGCGACCTGATGGAAGAGAGCACACCAGTGCCGAAGAACAAGACGCACAGTGGTGCGAAGAAGCGTTTCCGGATCACCGGGACCGGAAAGGTCATGCGCGAGCAGGCCGGCGCCCGGCACCTGCTCGAGCACAAGTCGAGCCGCCGAACGCGTCGTCTCGCCTCCGACCAGGTCGTCTCGGCCGTCGATACCCCGAAGATCAAGAAGCTGCTCGGCAAGTGAGCCTCGTGGCGCGTCCTGCGCGCCCCTGTCTCACCTGTGAGCCCCGAAACGCAAGGAGCATCACGTGGCACGCGTGAAGCGGGCGGTCAACGCCCAGAAGAAGCGCCGTTCAACCCTCGAGCGCGCAAGCGGCTACCGCGGTCAGCGTTCGCGTCTGTACCGCAAGGCGAAGGAGCAGGTCACCCACTCCCTCGTCTACGCGTACCGCGACCGCAAGGCCCGCAAGGGCGACTTCCGCAAGCTGTGGATCCAGCGGATCAACGCGGCGTCGCGGGCGCAGGGCATGACCTACAACCGCCTGATCCAGGGCCTCAAGCTGGCCGGCGTCGAGGTCGACCGCCGTGTGCTCGCCGACCTCGCGGTCAACGACGCACCGGCCTTCAACGTCCTCGTCAAGGTGGCGAAGGATGCCCTCCCGGCGGACGTGAACGCGCCGTCCGCGGCGTGACGTCCTGAGCTGCGACCGACAGACGCCAGACCGACGAGCGCCCGGCCGATGCCCGAGCTGACCAACCCCCGCGCAGAGCGGGTCGCGTCAGTTCGTGCGCTGGCCGGGCGCTCGGCGCGTCGGCGTCACGGCCAGTTCCTTGCCGAGGGGCCGCAGGCGGTCCGCGAGGCGGTCCGGGCTGAGCCGGCGGGCACCCGCCGGTCGGTCCGGGACCTCTACGTCACCGAGGAGTCCGCGGAGCGGTATCCGGAGATCGTCGCCGAGGCTCAGGATCGCGGGCTGCGCGTCCATGTCGGCACCCCTGAGGTGCTCGCGGCGATGAGCCCGGACGCGCAGCAGGTCCTGGCGGTGGTCGAGATCCGAGCGTGGTCCATGGCGGAGGTGCTCGCCGCGCGTCCACGGCTCGTCGCCGTCCTCGCGCACGTACGTGACCCCGGGAACGCCGGCACGGTGATCCGTGCCGCCGACGCCGCCGGCGCCGACGCCGTGGTGATCACGGCCGAGAGCGTCGACCTGCACAACCCGAAGGTGGTCCGCGCGACGGCCGGTTCGATCTTCCATCTCCCGGTGGTCACGGGTCTGCCGCTCGACGAGGTGCTCGCTGCGCTGCGTGCCGCCGGGCTCTCGGTGCTCGCGGCCGACGGCTCCGGCGAGCACGACCTGGACGATCTGCTCGACGCCGCGGACCGGGCGCGAGCCGTCGCGGCAGCCGACTCCGGTGCCCTCGCAGGCAGCATGGTGCCCGGCAGCCCGGCCCCCGGCATCCCCGCGCCCGACCTCTCCGCACCCACCGCGTGGGTCTTCGGCAACGAGGCATGGGGTCTGCGTCCCGATGACCGCACCCTGGCCGATGCGGTCGTACGGGTGCCGATCCGGGGGAGCGCCGAGTCGCTCAACCTGGCGGCCGCGGCCACCGTCTGCCTGTACGCGAGCGCGCGCGCCCAGCGCTGAGCGCCCGTCCGCGGACCCGACGCCGGCGGCAAGCCATCTGCGCGACGGACGCCATCTGCGCGATCCTGGGGCATGCGACTGTTCGCGGCGGTGCTCCCCCCTGCGGAGGTGCTCGGACACCTCGACGGTGCGCTCGAGGCCGTGCGATGCGGTACCGGGTCGTCGGGGGCCGGGGAGGCGTTGCGGTGGAGCCCGCCGGAGGCTCGTCACCTGACGGTGGCCTTCTACGGCGACGTTCCCGAGGGCTACCTCCGAGACGTCGCCGACGAGCTCGCCGGCATCGCCGCTCGTCGTGCTCCCTTCGACCTCGCCCTGCGCGGCGCCGGGACGTTCGACCGGCGCACGCTGTGGATCGGCTGCGCCGGTGACGCCGCGGCGCTCGCGCGCCTGACCCGCGAGGCGGTCGCCGTCGGCCGTGACCTGCTCGGCCGATCCGACGACCGGGTGCGCTCCCGTGCCCACCTGACCGTCGCACGGGTCGGCGGACGCGCCCGGACCCGACCCGACCGGTGGTCGACGACGCGGCGCGGGGCAGGTGGGAACGGCGGCACGGGTGGGCACGGCGGCACGGGTGGGCACGACGGGGCGGACGACCCGGCCGGTGTCGGGTCGCTCGCCCGCGCCCTGGCCGTCTACCGGGGGCCGACCTGGCGGGTCGACGAGCTCGTCCTCGTGTCCTCCGAGCTCGGGGCGGGACCGTCGGGGCACGCCAGGCACGAGATCGTGCGCCGGTTCGCCCTGGCAGCTGTGGCAGGATGACGGCATGTCGTCCATCCCCGTCACGGTGGCCTGTGGTCGCCGATTTACCGGGCCCGCAGGTGGGCCACGCGACTGAGTCGCGCACGGGACGAGCCGACACGGACGCTCCGCGACAGCCCACGGCGGGCCATGCTCCGTCCGCAGGCCGCGAGGCCACCCCGCACCCGCCCGGAAGGCTCGGATGTCTGACTCCAGCACGTTCTCACCGCTCGACGGCGCCGCGATCGACGCCGCCGTCTCCGCAGCACTCGACGCCTTCGCACGCGCGACGGACCTCGACCTCCTCAAGGACGCGCGCCTCGCGCACGTCGGCGACCGCAGCCCGCTCGCCCTGGCCAACCGGGCGATCGGTGGGCTCCCCGCGGCGGACAAGGCCGTCGCCGGCAAGACCCTCGGAGGTGCTCGCGGTCGGGTGGCGGCGGCTCTGGCCCGGCGGCAGTCCGAGCTCGAGGCGGACCGCGATGCCCGGGTCCTGGTCGAGGAGACCATCGACGTCACGCTGCCGGTCGACCGCGCCCCCCGGGGCGCGCGCCATCCGCTGGAGACGCTCCAGGAGCGGATCGCCGACTTCTTCGTCGCGATGGGCTGGGAGATCGCCGAGGGCCCGGAGCTCGAGACCGAGTGGTTCAACTTCGACGCCCTGAACTTCGGCGTGGACCACCCGGCCCGGCAGATGCAGGACACGTTCTTCGTCGAGGGCCCACGGGCGCCGGGGTCGGCCGAGGCCGAACCGTCCGGGCTGGTGCTGCGCACGCACACCTCGCCCGTACAGGCGCGGGCACTGCTCGAGCGCGATCTCCCGGTGTATGTCGCCTGCCCGGGCAAGACGTTCCGCGCCGACGAGCTCGACGCGACGCACACCCCCGTCTTCCACCAGGTCGAGGGCCTGGCGGTCGACAAGGGTCTGACGATGGCCCACCTCAAGGGCACTCTGGACCACTTCGCCAGGGCGGTCTTCGGTCCCGAGGCCCGCACCAGGCTGCGCCCCTCCTTCTTCCCGTTCACCGAGCCCAGCGCCGAGATGGACCTGTGGTTCCCGCAGAAGAAGGGCGGCCCGGGCTGGATCGAGTGGGGCGGCTGCGGCATGGTCAACCCGAACGTGCTGCTCGCCTGCGGGATCGACCCGGACGTCTACTCGGGCTTCGCTTTCGGGATGGGCATCGAGCGCACCCTGATGCTGCGCCATGGCATCGCCGACATGCACGACATGGTGGAGGGCGACGTGCGCTTCTCCCTGCAGTTCGAGGGGACGATCTGATGCCGCGGATCCCACTGACCTGGCTGGCCGACCATGTCGAGCTGCCCGCCGGCACCACGGCCGAGCACCTCGCGGCCGATCTGGTCCGCGTCGGGCTCGAGGAGGAGGCCATCCACCCGGCTGCCGTGACCGGGCCGCTCGTGATCGGCCAGGTGGTCGAGTGCACACCCGAGGAGCAGACGAACGGCAAGACGATCAACTGGTGCCGGGTCGATGTCGGCCCGCTCAACGAGGTCACGCCGGACGGCTCGTCGCGACCGCGCGGGATCGTCTGCGGCGCGCACAACTTCGGGGTGGGCGACCGCGTCGTCGTCGCCCTGCCGGGAGCGGTGCTGCCCGGCCCGTTCCCGATCGCGAGCCGCAAGACCTACGGCCACGTGTCCGACGGGATGATCTGCTCGGCGCGTGAGCTGGGCCTGGGCGAGGACCACGACGGGATCATCGTCATCTCGCGGCTCGGTCTCGACGCCGAGCCCGGCACGGATGCGCGCGCGCTGCTGGGTCTCGGTGACGAGGTCCTGGAGATCAACGTCACGCCGGACCGCGGCTACTGCTTCTCCATGCGCGGCGTGGCCCGGGAGTACGGGCACTCCACCGGAGCTGTCTTCACCGACCGCGGGCTTCCGGGGCTGGACCCGGACGGCGCGGACGTGCGCCCGGCCGGTGGCGGGTTCGGCGTCGAGCTGGCCGATGACGCCCCGATCGACGGTCGGGCGGGTTGTGATCGGTTCGTCGCGCAGGTCGTGCGCGGCGTGGCAGCGTCCGGGCCGTCACCGGTGTGGATGCAGCGTCGTCTGACGCAGGCCGGGATGCGGCCGATCTCGCTCGCGGTCGACGTCACCAACTACGTGATGCTCGATCTGGGTCAGCCACTGCACGCCTACGACCTCGGGCAGGTCGTGGAGCCGATCGTGGTGCGGCGAGCCCGCCCGCAGGACCGGCTGCGCACGCTCGACGGCGTGGACCGGCGGCTGCTCGAGCAGGACCTGCTGATCACAGACAGCCCTGCCAGCCCTGCCGGCCCTGACGGCCGCGACGGGGTCGTCGGATCCCGCGTCCTCGGGCTGGCGGGTGTCATGGGCGGTGCCGAGAGCGAGATCACGACGGTCACGACCGACCTGCTCATCGAGGCTGCGCACTTCGACCCGGTGTCGGTCGCGCGCACCGCGCGCCGGCACAAGCTGCCGAGCGAGGCGGCCCGGCGCTTCGAGCGTGGCGTCGACCCGCAGCTGCCCCGAGTGGCGGTGGCGCGCGTCGTCGCCCTGCTGCTCGAGCACGGTGGCGGTCAGGCGGACAGCGCTGTGACCGACGTCGACCGGACCGCGCAGCCCGCCGTCGTCAGCCTGCCGGTGGAGCTGCCGGCACGACTGGTCGGCGTCGACTACTCCGCGGCGCAGGTGCGCGAGACGCTCGAGGAGATCGGCTGCCAGGTGTCCGGCCCGCCCGATGCCGGTGTCGTCGACGTCTCGGTGCCGAGCTGGCGTCCTGACCTGACCAGGCCGGTCGACCTGGTCGAGGAGATCGCCCGCCTACGGGGCTACGACGCGATCCCGTCCGTCCTGCCCACTGCACCAGCCGGGCGCGGCCTCACCGACGGCCAGCGGGCCCGCCGCTCGGTGGCCTGGGCGCTGGCCGGCGCGGGCTTCGTCGAGGTCCTGACCTACCCGTTCGTCGGCGCGCACCAGCACGACGAGCTCGCCCTGCCGGCTGACGACGTCCGTCGCCGTGCGGTGCGCCTGCTCAACCCGCTGTCCGACGAGCAGCCCGAGATGCGCACGAACCTGCTGGTGACCCTGCTCGACGCCGCCCGCCGCAACGTCGCCCGCGGCACCACCGACCTGGCGGTCTTCGAGATCGGCCTGGTCACCCGACCGGTCGACGGTGCACCGGCCGCGCCCCGGCTGCCGGGAGCGGTCCGTCCCTCGGAGCAGGATCTTGCCCGGCTCGCTGCCGCCGTACCGCCCCAGCCTCGCCGGGTCGCCGGTGTGCTCACCGGTGTGCGAGAGCCTGCCGGCTGGTGGGGCCCGGGCCGTCGAGCCGACCACACCGACGCCATCGCCGCCGCGCTGCTCGTCGCCCGGACCGTGCGGGCCGACGTCGTCGTGGCCCGCGACGCGGACCACGCACCGTGGCACCCGGGCCGGACCGCGCGTCTGCAGACCGCCGACGGAACGCTCGTCGGGCACGCCGGCGAGCTGCACCCGAAGGTCGTTGCTGCGCTGGCCCTGCCGGCCCGCGCGGTCGCCTTCGAGGTCGACCTCGACGTCCTGCTCGCGGCCGCGCCGAGCGAACCCCTCCAGGCCCGCCCGGTCTCCGGTTTCCCGGTCGCCAAGGAGGACATCGCTCTCGTGGTGGACGCCGGCGTGTCGGCCGGCGAGCTCCTCGAGGCGGTCCGGGTCGGCGCATCGGCCTCAGCGGCCGGTGACATCGTCGAGGAGCTCAGGCTCTTCGACGTGTACACCGGATCACAGGTCGGTGCGGGCAAGAAGTCGCTCGCGTTCTCGCTGCGGCTCCGTGCGGGCGACCGCACGCTGACGGCCGCGGAGGCGGCTGACGTGCGGGAGTGCGCAGTCGCCGAGGCGAACCGGCGGTTCGGCGCGGTGCTCCGAGCCTGAGGGTCCGGGCCCCGGCCCAGACCCTCAGGCTCGGAGCTCGGGCCCAGGCCTCAGGTCTCGGACGCCCGGGCCATCAGTGCCACCCGCACCGTCCCGCCCTTGGTGACCTGCTCGGCGACCTGGACGAAGCCCAGGCGCCCGTGGAACGCGAGGGAGCCAGGGTTGGGCGGCTCGAGGTTGACCTCGCAGGTCACCTCGGCGAGCGCGAGCTCGGCCGCGCGGGCGAAGGCGGCGTCGTACAGCGCGCGGCCGATCCCACGCCCGTGGGCGTGCGGTGCGACGACGATGCGGTCGACGTACAGCGAACCGGGGCGGTGGGCCTCGAACCACAGGTAGTTCTCGCTCGCGTACGGTGCGCCGGGCGCGAGAGCGAGCAGGAAGCCGGTGGGCAGCCCGGCGGTGTCGTGGGCCACCACGGCGAGGTCGCACCCCGGGACGTGTGCGGTGAGCCCGTCGAGGCCGAGCCGGTTGACGGCGGGCACGGCTGCGTCGTTGAGCGCGGCGAGTGCCACGAGGTCGCCCGGCCCGACGGGGCGCAGCGGCGGCGGTGACGGCACGGACGGCACCGACGGCACGGGCGTCACGGCAGCAGCACGACCTTGCCGATGGTGGCGCGGCCCTCCAGGTCCCGGTGCGCCTGCGCGGCGTCGGCCAGGGCGTACGTCGCGCCGATCCGGACGTCGAGGCGCCCCGCGCCCACCGCGGCGAGGAGCTCGCCGGCGCGGCGGAGCAGCTCGGGCCGGGTGGCCGTGTAGTGCCCGAGGGTCGGTCGGGTCAGGTACACCGATCCAGCCGCGTTGAGACGCTGCGGGTCGACCGGGGGCACCTGCCCGGACGCGCCGCCGAAGAGGGCCAGCCCGCCACGCACGGCCAGCGAGGCCAACGACGCGTCGAAGGTCGCGCGGCCCACGCCGTCGAACACCGTGGCGACCCCGGCGCCGTCGGTCAGCGCCCGGACGGCGGCCGGCAGGTCCGTCGTGAGGTCGGCCAGCTCGTCGTACCGGATCACGTCGCTCGCTCCCGCGGCTCGGGACACGGCGGCCTTCTCGGCGGTGGAGACGGTCGTCAGCACGCGGGCACCACGGGCGACGGCGAGCTGGGTCAGCAGCAGACCGACGCCGCCGGCACCGGCGTGCACCAGGACGGTCTGGCCGGCGGTGACCGGGAAGGTGGAGTCGACGAGGTAGTGGGCCGTCATGCCCTGCAGCAGGAGAGCCGCAGCGGTCGTGAGGTCGACGTCGTCGGGTACCGGCACGGCGGCGGCCGCGGCCACCCGCACCCGCTCGGCATAGGAGCCGGACACGCTCGAGGCCCAGGCGACCCGGTCGCCGACGGCGAGGTCGTCGACCCCGGGTCCGACGCCGGTCACGGTTCCGGCACCCTCGCTGCCCACGACGTGCGGGAAGGCCATCGGGTAGATGCCGGCCCGCCGGTAGGTGTCGATGAAGTTGACCCCGGCCGCCGCGACCTGGACGACCACCTCGCCGCGGCCGGCTGACGGCTCGGGCAGGGTGTCGAGGGACAGGACGTCGGGGCCGCCCGGGGCGGTGGCCTGGATAGTGCGCATGACCAGGCAACGCGCCGGTGCGGTGTCGTGTTCCGCTGTCCCGTTGTGCGCCGACATACAGAGTCATGTATATTCATGCACATGTCGGTACGGGTCGCGGTGTCAGGGGCGAGCGGGTACGCGGGGGGCGAGGTCCTGCGCCTGCTGGCCGGCCATCCCGACGTCGAGATCGGCGCGGTGACCGCCTTCTCGTCAGCCGGGGACCGCCTCGGCGAGCACCAGCCGCACCTGCGCTCGCTCGCCGACCGGATCATCGAGCCGACGACCCCAGCGAGCCTCGCCGGCCACGACGTCGTCGTCCTCGCACTGCCGCACGGGGCTTCGGGCGCCGTGGCGGCCGAGCTCGGCGACGACGTGCTCGTGCTCGACTGCGGGGCGGACCACCGACTCGCCGACGCATCGGACTGGGTCGCCTTCTACGGCAGCCCGCACGCTGGGACGTGGCCCTACGGCCTTCCCGAGCTGATCCTCGACCGTGGCCTGCGGCGGCAGCGCGACCAGCTCGTCGGTGCCCGGCGGGTCGCGGTGCCCGGCTGCAACGTCACGGCCGTCACCCTCGGGATCCAGCCGGGCGTCGCAGCAGGCGTCGTCGAGGCGACCGACCTGGTCGCCGTGCTGGCGGTGGGCTACTCGGGTGCGGGCAAGGCCGCCAGGACCCATCTCCTGGCCGCCGAGGGTCTCGGCTCGGCCGCACCGTACGCGGTGGGCGGCACCCATAGGCACATCCCCGAGATCGAGCAGAACCTGCGCGCCGTCGGGGCGAGCGAGGTCTCGCTCTCCTTCACTCCCGTGCTCGTCCCGATGTCCCGGGGGATCCTCGCCACCACGACCGCGCGGCTCGCCGACGGTGCCGACGCGGCCTCCGTCCGGGCGGCCTGGGAGCTGGCCTACGCCGACGAGCCCTTCGTCCACCTGCTGCCCGCGGGGCAGTGGCCCACGACGGCGGCCACGGTCGGGGCGAACACCGCCCTGGTCCAGGTCGCGGTCGACGAGCGGGCCGGCCGCGTCGTGGCGGTCTGCGCTCTCGACAACCTGGTCAAGGGCACCGCGGGCGCCGCCGTGCAGTCGATGAACCTCGCACTCGGTCTGCCCGAGACCGCGGGCCTGTCTCTCGAGGGAGTCGCACCATGAGCGTCACCGCCCCCCGTGGCTTCCGGGCCGCCGGTGTCACGGCCGGCCTCAAGCCCTCGGGCCGGCCCGATGTCTCGCTCGTGGTCAACGACGGCCCGCGACACGACGCCGCGGCGGTCTTCACCACCAACCGCGTGGTCGGCGCGCCCGTGACCTGGTCGCGCCAGGTGGTGGCGGACGGCGTCGTGCACGCGGTGGTGCTCAACAGCGGCGGCGCGAACGTGTGCACCGGTCCGGGCGGCTTCGCCGACGTGCACGAGACCGCTGAGCACGTCGGCGAGCTCCTGGGGATCTCGTCGGGCGACGTCGTCGTGTGCTCGACGGGCCTGATCGGTGAGCGACTGCCACTGATGACTCTCCTCGCCGGGATCACGGCTGCCGTCGGGGTCCTCGCCGAGGACGGTGGCGACGACGCCGCTGTGGCGATCATGACCACCGACACGGTGCCGAAGACCGTGCACGTCGCGGGTGGCCGTGGGACGGCGTCCTGGTCGGTCGGCGGGATGGCCAAGGGCGCCGGGATGCTCGCGCCGGCGATGGCGACGATGCTCTGCGTCCTGACGACCGATGCGGTCGTCGACGCGGCGACTGCCGACGCCGCCCTGCGCGCCGCGACGCGCGTGACCTTCGATCGGGTGGACTCCGACGGCTGCATGTCGACGTCCGACACCGTGACCCTGCTCGCCTCGGGTGCCAGCGGAGTCGAGGTCGGCCACGACGAGCTGGTCGAGGTGCTCACCGAGGCCTGCGGCATCCTCGCCCGGGCCCTGGTGGCCGACGCCGAAGGTGCGACGCACGACATCGCCGTGCACGTCGTCGGTGCCCAGAGCCAGGACGCGGCCGTCGCCGTCGGCCGGGCCGTGACGAGGTCCAACCTGTTCAAGGCCGCGATGTACGGCAACGACCCCAACTGGGGACGCATCCTCGCGCAGGTCGGCACCGTCCCGGTCGAGGTCGCGGCGTTCGACCCGGACCGGCTCGACGTGAGCATCAACGGCGTGCAGATCTGCCGGGCCGGGGGAGTCGGCGAGCCGCGCTCGCTGGTCGACCTCGCAGCCCAGCGCGAGGTGCACGTCGAGATCGACCTGCACGCAGGTCCGGCCGCCGCGACGGTCTGGACGAACGACCTCACGCACGACTACGTCCACGAGAACAGCGCGTACTCCACATGAGCCACCTGACGCCCCAGCCCGCCGAGGGTCTCGACATCGACATCCGGACCGATCTGCGCCCGGACCAGAAGGCCGAGGTGCTGATCGAGGCGATGCCCTGGCTCGAGGAGTTCGCCGGCGCGCTGTTCGTCGTGAAGTACGGCGGCAACGCGATGATCGACGACGACCTGCGGCGGGCCTTCGCACAGGACATGGTCTTCCTGCGCATGGTCGGTCTGCACCCGGTCGTCGTGCACGGGGGCGGCCCGCAGATCTCGACGATGCTCAACCGGCTCGGCATCGAGAGCGAGTTCCGCGGCGGCCTGCGGGTCACGACGCCCGAGAGCATGGACGTGGTGCGCATGGTGCTCACCGGCAAGGTCTCCCGCGAGCTCGTCGGACTGCTCAACGCGCACGGCCCGTACGCGGTCGGCCTGTCCGGCGAGGACGGCGGGCTGCTGCGGGCCCGACGGCGCACCGCGACCGTCGACGGCAAGCAGGTCGACGTCGGACAGGTCGGGGACGTCGTGGAGGTCGACCCGCGGGCCGTGCGCGACCTGCTCGACGCCGGCCGGATCCCGGTGGTCTCGACGGTCGCACCCGACATCGACGACCCCACCCAGGTGCTCAACGTCAACGCGGACACTGCTGCTGCCGCGCTCGCCGTCGCCCTGGGCGCCCGGAAGCTGATCATCCTGACCGACGTCGAGGGGCTCTACACCGACTGGCCGGACCGCACCTCGCTCGCCCGGCGGATCCGGGTCTCGGCGCTCGCGGCGCTGCTGCCCCGTCTCGAGTCGGGCATGGTGCCGAAGATGGAGGCCTGTCTGCGGGCGGTCCGCGGCGGGGTCCCGCAGGCGCACGTCGTCGACGGGCGCGCTGCGCACTCGGTGCTCATGGAGGTCTTCACCGAACGCGGCATCGGGACGATGGTGCTGCCGGACGACCTGCGCACGGGTTCGCTGCCGATCGTGCACGCCAGGACGGAGGGCGACGCATGAGCGCCGTCCAGCCGTCCGGCGGTTCCGTCGAGCTGACCGGTTCGGGCGCGCAGTGGACGGATCGCTACTCCCATGCGCTGATGAACACGTTCGGTGCGCCGCGTCGGGTCCTGGTCCGTGGCGAGGGCGTCCACGTCTGGGATGCCGACGGCCGGCGCTACCTCGACCTGCTCGCCGGGATCGCGGTCAACGCGCTGGGGCACGCCCACCCGACCCTGACCGCGGCGATCAGCGCGCAGCTCGGCACGCTCGGCCACGTGTCGAACTTCTTCGCGACGCCGGTGCAGATCGCCCTCGCCGAGCGCCTGATCGCCCTGGCCGACGGCGACGCCGACTCCCGGGTCTTCTTCACGAACTCCGGCACGGAGGCCAACGAGGCCGTCTTCAAGATGGCCCGGCGCACCGGCCGCCCGCGCATCCTCGCGCTCGAGGGTTCCTTCCACGGTCGGACGATGGGCGCCTTGGCCCTGACCCACAAGCCGGCCTATCGCGAACCGTTCGAGCCGTTGCCCGGGGGAGTGGAGTTCCTGCCGTTCGGCGACACCGCCGCGCTCGAGTCCGCCATGGCGGACGACGTCGCGGCGATCGTGCTCGAGGTCGTGCAGGGTGAGGCGGGCGTCCGTCCGTTGCCGCCCGGGTACCTGGCGCACGCGCGCCGGCTCGCCGACGACCACGGTGTCCTGCTGGTCGTCGACGAGGTCCAGACCGGCGTCGGACGGACCGGTGCCTGGTTCGCCCATCAGCACCAGGGACTCGGCGGCGGCGTGCGGCCCGACGTCATCACGCTCGCCAAGGGTCTCGGCGGCGGGTTCCCGGTCGGTGCGGTCGTCGCGCACGGTCGTCGCGCCGCCACCCTGCTCGGCGCAGGGCAGCACGGCACCACGTTCGGCGGGAACCCGGTCGCGGCGGCTGCCGCCCTCGCGACCCTCGGCGTGATCGAGCGGGACGGCGTCCTCGCGCACGTCACGGCTCTCGGCACGCAGCTGGCCGCTGCCCTGCGGGAGATCCGCCCCCTGGTCCGCGAGGTCCGCGGTGCGGGTCTGCTGATCGCGATCGAGCTCAGCGCGCCGGTGGCGGCGACCGTCGCCGACCTCGCCCTCGAGGCCGGGTTCATCGTCAACCCGGTGACGACGACGGCCCTGCGGCTCGCCCCGCCGCTGATCGTGACCTGGGAGCAAGTCAGCACCTTCGTCGACTTCCTCGCAGGGCTCCCGTCCGACCTGACCGGCCCGAGAACCGTGACCGCACAGAAGGAGGCCAGCTGATGGTGCGCCACTTCCTGCGTGACGACGACCTCTCGCCGGCGGAGCAGACCGAGGTCCTCGAGCTCGCCGTGCGACTGAAGGCCGACCGGTTCGCCGAACGCCCGCTGGCGGGGCCGAGGACCGTCGCGATCCTCTTCGACAAGCCGACGCTGCGGACCCAGGTCTCCTTCACGGCCGGGGTCGTCGAGCTCGGCGGCTACCCGATGGTGGTCGACGGCAACCTGGCCCAGATCGGCGTTCGCGAGTCCGTCGCCGACACGGCGCGGGTGCTCGGCCGGCAGGTCTCGGCCATCGTCTGGCGGACCTTCGACCAGTCCCGGCTGGTGGAGATGGCCGCGCACGTCGAGGTACCGGTCGTCAATGCACTCACCGACCAGTTCCATCCCTGCCAGGTGCTCGCGGACCTGCTGACGATCGCCGAGAACGTCGACGGCGGCGTGCGTGGCCTGCCCGGCCGGACGCTGGCGTACCTCGGCGACGGGGCGAACAACATGGCGCACTCGTACCTGCTGGGTGGCGCGCTCGCCGGCCTGCACGTGCGGATCGCCACCCCGGCCGGACGTACCCCCGACGAGGCGGTGCTGGCCGACGCGGCCGCGACAGCCCGCGTCACGGGTGGCTCGGTCACTGTCACCCAGGACGTCGCGGCTGCCGTCGCGGGAGCCGATGCGGTGGCGACCGACACCTGGGTGTCCATGGGCGACGACCTGGGCACGGCGGACGCCGAGCGGCTGTTCGCGCCGTACCGCCTCGACCAGGCGGTGCTCGCCCAGGCGGCACCGCACGCCGTCGTCCTGCACTGCCTGCCCGCCTACCGCGGCAAGGAGGTCACCGCCGAGGTGCTCGACGGCCCGCGGTCGGTGGTCTTCGACGAGGCCGAGAACCGGTTGCACGCCCAGAAGGCGCTGCTGACCTGGTTGCTGAGGCAGTCGTGATCCCGCGCGGCACCGTCGACGTACCGGGCCTGGGGGCGCCTCCTGGTGCTGTCGGCACGGCCAGCGTGCCGACGACCAAGGCGGCTCGCCACGCGCTGATCACCCGGCTGCTCGCGCACAGCTCCGTGCGGTCGCAGGGCGAGCTGGCGGCGGCGCTGGCGGCCGAGGGCCTGACGGTGACCCAGGCGACGCTCTCGCGTGACCTGGTCGAGCTGCGTGCTGTCCGGATCCGCGCCACCGACGGCTCGCTGACCTATGCGGTGCCAGGGGAGGGCGGCGACCGGACCCCGCAGACGGCCGGCGGCAGCGAGCAGCTCGCGGTGCGGCTGGCCCGGCTCTGCGCCGAGCTCCTGGTCACGGCCGAGTCGTCGGGCAACCTCGTGGTGCTGCGCACGCCGCCGGGTGCGGCCCAGTTCCTCGCCTCGGCGATCGACCACTCCGTGCTGCCCACCGTGCTCGGCACGATCGCGGGCGACGACACCGTGCTCGTGATCTCCCGGGAGGTGGACGGCGGCGACGCCGTCGCCCGCCGGTTCCTCGAGCTCGCCTCCGACGGCACCTGACCGGTGCGCCACCGACCTCCTGACCACCGACCCCCGAGACGCTCCCGCTGAGCGCACCTGACGCCCAGCACAGCAGACGCCCAGCACCACCTGTCGAGAAAGAGAACCGTCATGACTGAACGTGTCGTCCTTGCCTACTCCGGAGGCCTTGACACCTCCGTCGGCATCGGCTGGATCGCCGACGCGACCGGCGCCGAGGTGATCGCCGTGGCGGTCGACGTCGGCCAGGGCGGCGAGGACCTCGAGGTCATCCGCCGACGCGCGCTGGACTGCGGCGCGGTCGAGGCCTACGTCGCCGACGCGCGCGACGAGTTCGCGTCCGAGTACTGCATGCCCGCGCTCAAGGCCAACGCGCTGTACCTGGACCGCTACCCCCTGGTCTCGGCGCTGTCCCGCCCGGTGATCGTCAAGCACCTGGTCCGGGCCGCCCGCCAGTTCGGCGCCACGACTGTCGCCCACGGGTGCACCGGCAAGGGCAACGACCAGGTGCGGTTCGAGGTCGGCATCACCTCCCTCGCCCCCGACCTGCGGTGCATCGCCCCGGTCCGTGACCTCGCGCTCACCCGCGACAAGGCGATCGAGTACGCGACCTCGCACCGCCTGCCGATCGAGACGACCAAGCACAACCCGTTCTCCATCGACCAGAACGTGTGGGGCCGCGCGGTCGAGACCGGCTTCCTCGAGGACATCTGGAACGCGCCGACCAAGGACGTCTACACGTACACCGACGACCCGACCTTCCCGCCGGTGGCGGACGAGGTCGTCATCACCTTCGACCAGGGCGTCCCGGTGGCGCTCGACGGCGTGCCGGTGACCCCGCTGCAGGCCATCCAGGAGATGAACCGCCGCGCCGGTGCCCAGGGCGTGGGACGCATCGACGTGGTCGAGGACCGTCTCGTCGGCATCAAGTCCCGCGAGGTCTACGAGGCCCCGGGGGCGATCGCACTGATCGCTGCGCACCAGGAGCTCGAGAACGTCACGGTCGAGCGCGAGCAGGCCCGGTTCAAGCGCGGTGTCCAGCAGCGCTGGACCGAGCTCGTCTACGACGGCATGTGGTTCTCACCGCTCAAGCGTTCGCTCGACACCTTCATCGAGGACACCCAGCGCTACGTCAGCGGCGAGGTCCGCCTCGTCCTGCACGGCGGCCGCGCCGTCGTCACAGGGCGCCGCAGCGAGTCGAGCCTGTACGACTTCAACCTCGCCACCTACGACACCGGCGACACCTTCGACCAGTCGCACGCCAAGGGCTTCATCGAGATCTACGGTCTGACCGCCAAGCTCTCCGCGGCGCGCGACGTCAAGTTCGGCAACGGCGTCGACCTCGGCATCGGCGACCTGCCCTCGATCGATGGCTGAGCAGCCGGGCCAGGGTCAGGCGGCCGATGCACAGGGTGCGCGGCTGAGCCTGTGGGGCGGGCGCTTCGCCGGCGGGCCGGCCGACGCGCTGGCAGCGTTGTCGGTCAGCACCCACTTCGACTGGCGGCTCGCCGGGCATGACATCGCCGGGTCGGTCGCCCATGCGCAGGTGCTGCACGGCGCCGGCCTGCTCGACGACAGTGAGCTCGCGGCCATGCTGGACGCGCTCGGGAGGCTGCGCGCAGACGTCGCGGACGGGGCGTTCGGTCCGGCGCCCGACGACGAGGACGTGCACACCGCCCTCGAGCGGGGCCTGATCGAGCGCGCCGGGCTCGATCTGGGCGGCAAGCTCCGGGCCGGCCGGTCGCGCAACGACCAGATCGCGACCCTGGTGCGGATGTACCTGCGCGAGCAGGCCCGGCTGGTCTCCGGCCTGGTGCTCGACGTGGTCGATGCCCTGGCCACGCGGGCGGCCGCGGTCGGCGACGCGCCCATGCCGGGGCGGACCCACCTGCAGCATGCCCAACCTGTGCTGCTCGCCCACCACCTGCTCGCGCACGCCTGGCCGCTGATGCGCGACGTCGAGCGCTGGATGGACTGGGACGCCCGTGCCGCGCGCTCGCCGTACGGGTCGGGTGCGCTCGCCGGCTCCTCGCTCGGGCTCGACCCGGCCGCCGTCGCCGCCGAGCTCGGCTTCGACGGTCCGGTGGAGAACTCGATCGACGGGACGGCCTCGCGGGACGTGGTCGCGGAGTTCGCGTTCGTCGCGGCGATGACCGGCATCGACCTGTCCCGTTTCGCCGAGGAGATCGTGCTCTGGGCGACGCGCGAGTTCGGTTTCGTGCGCCTGGACGATGCGTACTCGACCGGGTCGAGCATCATGCCGCAGAAGAAGAACCCGGATGTCGCAGAGCTGGCCCGGGGCAAGGCCGGACGGCTGGTCGGTGACCTGACGGGTCTGCTGACCACGCTCAAGGGTCTGCCGCTGGCCTACAACCGCGATCTGCAGGAGGACAAGGAGCCCGTCTTCGACCAGGTCGACACCCTGACGGTCCTGCTGCCGGCCTTCGCCGGGATGGTCGCGACGATGACCTTCGACACCGAGCGGATGGCGGCCCTGGCTCCTCAGGGCTTCTCGCTGGCGACCGACATCGCCGAGTGGCTGGTCCGCCAGGGGGTGCCGTTCCGGGTCGCGCACGAGGTCGCCGGCACATGTGTGCAGGTCTGCGAGGCCAAGCAGCCGCCGATCGAGCTCTGGGACCTGACCGACGAGGACCTGGCGGGCATCTCGCCGGCTCTGACCCCGGCCGTGCGCGAGGTGCTGACGGTCGCAGGTTCGCTCGCGTCACGGTCGGCCACCGGCGGGACGGCTCCGGTGCGGGTCGCCGAGCAGCTCGCGGCGGCACGTGTCCGGGCGCGCCGGCTGAGGGTGTGGGCGACCGCGTGACGTCGGTCGCCGCTCTCGCCGACGCCGTGCGGGCCGCCGAGCCGCGGCTCGGGTCGGTCCGACTGGTGTGCGTCGAGGGTCCGGCCGGGTCCGGAAAGACCACGCTCGCGAACCTGCTCGGCGCCGAGCTCGACGGCACCGTGCTGCACCTGGACGACCTCTACGACGGCTGGGCCGGGCTCGACGGGGTCTTCGAGCGCCTCGACGAGCAGGTGCTCACCCCGCTGGGCCTCGGCCGCCGCGGCAGCTACCAGCGGTACGACTGGGAGCTCGCGAGGTTCGCGGACTGGCGGGAGGTCCCGGTACCGGCGTTCCTCGTGGTCGAGGGTTGCGGCAGCGCGCCGCGGGCGCTCGACGGGCGCGCCGTCCTGGTGGTCTGGGTCGAGGCGCCGGTCGACGTCCGGCTCGGTCGGGGTCTGGCACGCGACGGCGAGACGATGCGCGAGAACTGGCTGCGCTGGCTGGACCTGGAGGCTGCGCACTTCGCGCGGGAGGGCACCCGCGAGCGGGCCGACGTCGTCGTCGACGGCCGTACGGCGCTGCAGCCGTGACCGGGTCGGCCGCCGGGGCCGGGCGGGACTGGCTGGCCGGCCCCGTGCTCGAGGTGGCGCCGCGCCTGCTCGGTGCGCACCTCACGACCGCCCTGCCCGACGGCGTCGTCACGGTCCGGTTGACCGAGGTCGAGGCCTATGCCGGGCAGCAGGACCCGGGCTCCCACGCGTTCCGCGGCCGCACCGCGCGCAACGCCGCGATGTTCGGGCCCGCCGGGCACCTGTACGTCTACCGGCACCTCGGGCTGCACATCTGCGCCAACATCGTCACGGGTGTGGCCGGGACCGCCGCCGCGGTCCTTCTGCGGGCCGGTGAGGTCGTGCAGGGCCGGGACCTCGCGCTCGAGCGCCGCCGCCGCCGTGGGGTCGTCCGCACGGACGCCGACCTGGCCCGGGGGCCGGCCCGTCTCGCCGACTCCCTCGGCATCGACCTCACCCTGTACGGCGTCGACGTCCTGGACGATGCCGGTCCGGTTCGCCTGGTGCGGACCGCGTCGGTGCCGGAGCACCGGACCGGCCCTCGGGTGGGTGTCTCGGGCGACGGTGGTGACGCCGTCACGCACCCGTGGCGGTTCTGGCTGGACGGCGAGGCGACGGTGTCCGCCTACCGGCCGGCCCAGCCACGACCGCGCCGGCCGGGGAGTCGCGGGCCCGAGCGGCGTGGGCTGCCATGATCACGCGCTCGGCCGACCGACGGCCGGGAGACGACGTGTCGCTCACGTCACCATGGATCGACACCACGGCAGAGGCCCGCGTGCCGCACGCTGCGTGCACCGTCGGGACCCGGACACGGCAGACTGTCCGGAGCATGGTGCCGGGACCGCCCGGCCGGGGAGCGGAGGAGCATCGGTGGCGCACATCCTGGACGAGCTGTCGTGGCGGGGCCTGATCGCCCAGTCCACCGACGAGCAGGCCCTGCGTGAGGCGTTGTCGGCCGGTCCGGTCACCCTCTACTGCGGGTTCGACCCGACCGCGCCGAGCCTGCACCACGGACACCTGGTCCAGCTGGTGCTGCTGCGCCACCTGCAGCTCGCCGGCCACCGCGTCCTTGCCCTCGTGGGCGGCGCGACCGGCCTGATCGGTGACCCCCGGATGTCCGGGGAGCGCGTGCTCAACACCAAGGAGACCGTCGCCGAGTGGGTCGAGCGGCTGCGCTCCCAGATCTCCCGGTTCCTCGACTTCGAGGGCGACAACCCGGCGCAGATGGTCAACAACCTGGACTGGACCGCCGACCTCAGGGCGATCGACTTCCTGCGTGAGATCGGCAAGCACTACCGGCTCGGCACGATGCTCGCCAAGGACACCGTCGCGCGGCGGCTGGCCAGCCCGGAGGGCATCAGCTTCACCGAGTTCAGCTACCAGATCCTGCAGGGGATGGACTACCTCGAGCTCAGCCGACGGCACGGCTGCACGCTGCAGACGGGTGGGAACGACCAGTGGGGCAACCTGCTGTCCGGGGTCGAGCTGATCCGCAAGAGCGACCAGGCGTCCGTGCACGCGCTGACGACGCCACTGATCACCAAGGCCGACGGCACCAAGTTCGGCAAGTCCGAGGGCGGGGCGATCTGGCTCGCGCCCGACATGATGACGCCGTACGCCTTCTACCAGTTCTGGCTCAACACCGACGACGACGACGTGATGGGCTACCTGAAGATCTTCACCTTCCGCAGTCGGGACGAGATCGCCGAGCTCGGGACGGCCGTGACCGAGCGACCCGCCGCACGGCAGGCACAGCGCACCCTGGCCTATGACGTCACCTGCCTGGTGCACGGCTCCGACGCGACCGACAAGGTCGTGGCTGCGAGCCAGGCGTTGTTCGGCCGAGGGGAGCTCGGCGACCTGGACGAGTCGACGCTGTCGGCGGCGGTGGCTGAGCTCCCACGCGCCGAGGTGCACGGGGACGCGCCGGAGGTCGTCGATCTCCTGGTGTCCGCCGGGCTCGTCGGTGGCCGCGGTGCCGGCCGTCGGGCGATCGGCGAGGGTGGGGTCTCGGTAAACAACGTCCGGGTGGAGGACCAGGACGCGGTCCTCACCGCGGACCAGCTCCTGCACGGCCGGTGGGCAGTGCTGCGCCGCGGCAAGCGGACGCTGGCCGTCGCCGAACGGTCCCGGTAGGCGCGCCGCGACGGCATCGGCAGGTCGTCGCGCCCCCCCGGTGCCGGCGAAGCGCACCAGACGAGCGTTCGCGCAGATCAGGGGCCGTTTCCCGGCCGCGTGACCGGGGTCACTGGCAGGCGATTTGACGGAGGTCCGCGCCGTGCGTAGTGTTCTCTAAGTCGCCCCGGTGGGGAGGAACGGACAGCAGAGCGAAGGTTGCTCGCAGGCCGGTCCCCGCAGGCGAAAACCCTGGAACCACAGACTACGACGCTTCGGCGTCAGGTCAGCCGTGCCAGGATGGGTTGATGATGTTGTTCGACCGGCAAGCAGCCGGTTTGACAGGGGAAATCGACTCGGCTAAGTTTGAACGGTTGCCTCCGGACAGGTCGTAAGGACCTCGAGGGATGCGCGTCCGCTCCTTGAGAACTCAACAGCGTGCCAAAAGTCGATGCCAATCGTCATCGCAGCAAAGCGAGAGCCAGCCACACGGCCAGCTCGAACCGGATGCGAATGACTTGGCTGAGACAAATGTTTAACGTCAGTTGTACATTTGATCGACGCCAGATGATAACGGTCCTTCGGGGCCACTTCGTAAGTCGGTAACCCCGTGCGAGAGTGCGGATACCAATAGACATCTACGGAGAGTTTGATCCTGGCTCAGGACGAACGCTGGCGGCGTGCTTAACACATGCAAGTCGAACGGTGACCTTGGTGCTTGCACCAGGCGATCAGTGGCGAACGGGTGAGTAACACGTGAGTAACCTGCCCCCGACTCTGGGATAACCCCGGGAAATCGGAGCTAATACCGGATACGAGACGCACAGGCATCTGTGAGTCTGGAAAGAAATTCGGTCGGGGATGGACTCGCGGCCTATCAGCTAGTTGGTGAGGTAACGGCCCACCAAGGCGACGACGGGTAGCCGGCCTGAGAGGGCGACCGGCCACACTGGGACTGAGACACGGCCCAGACTCCTACGGGAGGCAGCAGTGGGGAATATTGCACAATGGGCGAAAGCCTGATGCAGCGACGCCGCGTGGGGGATGAAGGCCTTCGGGTTGTAAACCCCTTTCAGCAGGGAAGAAGCGAAAGTGACGGTACCTGCAGAAGAAGCGCCGGCTAACTACGTGCCAGCAGCCGCGGTAATACGTAGGGCGCAAGCGTTGTCCGGAATTATTGGGCGTAAAGAGCTCGTAGGTGGTTTGTCGCGTCTGCTGTGAAAACCCGAGGCTCAACCTCGGGCCTGCAGTGGGTACGGGCAGACTAGAGTGCGGTAGGGGAGACTGGAATTCCTGGTGTAGCGGTGGAATGCGCAGATATCAGGAGGAACACCGATGGCGAAGGCAGGTCTCTGGGCCGCAACTGACACTGAGGAGCGAAAGCATGGGGAGCGAACAGGATTAGATACCCTGGTAGTCCATGCCGTAAACGTTGGGCACTAGGTGTGGGGCTCATTCCACGAGTTCCGTGCCGCAGCTAACGCATTAAGTGCCCCGCCTGGGGAGTACGGCCGCAAGGCTAAAACTCAAAGGAATTGACGGGGGCCCGCACAAGCGGCGGAGCATGCGGATTAATTCGATGCAACGCGAAGAACCTTACCAAGGCTTGACATATGCCGAAAACTCATAGAGATATGGGGTCCGCAAGGGCGGTATACAGGTGGTGCATGGTTGTCGTCAGCTCGTGTCGTGAGATGTTGGGTTAAGTCCCGCAACGAGCGCAACCCTCGTCCTATGTTGCCAGCACATCATGGTGGGGACTCATAGGAGACTGCCGGGGTCAACTCGGAGGAAGGTGGGGATGACGTCAAATCATCATGCCCCTTATGTCTTGGGCTTCACGCATGCTACAATGGCCGGTACAAAGGGCTGCGATACCGCAAGGTGGAGCGAATCCCAAAAAGCCGGTCTCAGTTCGGATTGGGGTCTGCAACTCGACCCCATGAAGTCGGAGTCGCTAGTAATCGCAGATCAGCAACGCTGCGGTGAATACGTTCCCGGGCCTTGTACACACCGCCCGTCAAGTCACGAAAGTCGGTAACACCCGAAGCCAGTGGCCCAACTCGTAAGAGAGGGAGCTGTCGAAGGTGGGACCAGCGATTGGGACTAAGTCGTAACAAGGTAGCCGTACCGGAAGGTGCGGCTGGATCACCTCCTTTCTAAGGAGCATCTTGGCGCCGGCAACGGCGTCCAGGGCCTACTACCCGGGCATTCGATCCGGGGTGGGTAGCTCAAGGGTGGAACATCGACTAGTTGCGTTGTGCAACGGCATCCCAGTACCTCCTCCGGGAGTGGAACACGATGTCCTGAGTGCAACGCTAGGCACGCTGTTGGGTCCTGAGGGAACGGGCGAAAGCCTGGACCTCGGGCCGATCGAAAGATCGGTGCGTCGGCCTGCTTCGACCGGATGAACCGCCTCGCTCTAGTGAGGTAGGCGCCGGAGTGGAGCAGGACCGCCCGTAGCTTGAGAACTGCACAGTGGACGCGAGCATCTTTTAGTAAGTCTTTGTGGCAAGTTTTTAAGGGCAAACGGTGAATGCCTTGGCACTAGGAGCCGAAGAAGGACGTAGTAGCCTGCGATAAGCCTCGGGGAGTTGGCAAACGAACCGTGATCCGAGGATTTCCGAATGGGGAAACCCAGCTGGAGTCATGTCCAGTTACCCGCGCCTGAATATATAGGGCGTGTGGAGGGAACGTGGGGAAGTGAAACATCTCAGTACCCACAGGAAGAGATATTCCGTGAGTAGTGGCGAGCGAAAGCGGAACAGGCCAAACCAGTTGCGTGTGATAGCCGGCAGGCGTTGCGTAGCTGGGGTTGCGGGACCTTTCATGAAGCTCTGCCGAGCTTCGAGGGAGTCAGAAAGTCGCGTCATAGTCGAAGGGCATTGAAAGGCCCGGCACAGAGGGTGCAACCCCCGTAGACGAAATGGCGCGGCCTCCCGAGAGGTATCCCAAGTAGCACGGGGCCCGAGAAATCCCGTGTGAATCCGGAGAGACCACTCTCTAAGCCTAAATACTCCCTAGTGACCGATAGCGGACAAGTACCGTGAGGGAAAGGTGAAAAGTACCCCGGGAGGGGAGTGAAATAGTACCTGAAACCGTTTGCCTACAATCCGTTGGAGCCTCCCTAGCAGGGGTGACAGCGTGCCTTTTGAAGAATGAGCCTGCGAGTTAGTGGTACGTGGCGAGGTTAACCCGCGTGGGGAAGCCGTAGCGAAAGCGAGTCCGAATAGGGCGATTCAGTCGCGTGCTCTAGACCCGAAGCGAAGTGATCTAGCCATGGGCAGGTTGAAGCGCGGGTAAGACCGCGTGGAGGACCGAACCCACCTGGGTTGAAAACCGGGGGGATGACCTGTGGTTAGGGGTGAAAGGCCAATCAAACTTCGTGATAGCTGGTTCTCCCCGAAATGCATTTAGGTGCAGCGTCACGTGTTTCTTGCCGGAGGTAGAGCTACTGGATGGCCAATGGGCCCTACAAGGTTACTGACGTCAGCCAAACTCCGAATGCCGGTAAGTGAGAGCGTGGCAGTGAGACTGCGGGGGATAAGCTCCGTAGTCGAGAGGGAAACAGCCCAGACCACCAGCTAAGGCCCCTAAGCGTATGCTAAGTGGGAAAGGATGTGGAGTTGCACAGACAACCAGGAGGTTGGCTTAGAAGCAGCCACCCTTGAAAGAGTGCGTAATAGCTCACTGGTCAAGTGATTCCGCGCCGACAATGTAGCGGGGCTCAAGTATACCGCCGAAGCTGTGGCATTCACACAATAGCTAGGTCTTCGTGATCCAGGCGTGTGGATGGGTAGGGGAGCGTCGTGTGGCGAGTGAAGTCGCGGGGTGACCCAGCGGTGGACGCTACACGAGTGAGAATGCAGGCATGAGTAGCGAAAGACGGGTGAGAAACCCGTCCGCCGAATGACCAAGGGTTCCAGGGCCAGGCTAATCCGCCCTGGGTAAGTCGGGACCTAAGGCGAGGCCGACAGGCGTAGTCGATGGACAACGGGTTGATATTCCCGTACCGGCGAAGAACCGCCCATACCGAACCCGGTGATGCTAAGTGCCCGAAGCTTCGTAGATCCCTTCGGGGACGTCGAAGTGGAACGCACGACCCGAACCGGCATTAGGTAAGCGTATTAACAGGGGTGACGCAGGAAGGTAGCCCAGCGTGGCGATGGTAGTCCACGTCCAAGGTTGTAGGGCGAGGTGTAGGCAAATCCGCACCTCATATAGCCTGAGAACTGATGGTGACCGCTTATGCGGGATGATTGGGTGATCCTATGCTGCCTAGAAAAGCCTCGACGCGAGGTTCTAGCCGCCCGTACCCTAAACCGACTCAGGTGGTCAGGTAGAGAATACCAAGGCGATCGAGAGAATCGTGGTTAAGGAACTCGGCAAAATGCCCCCGTAACTTCGGGAGAAGGGGGGCCTGATGCGTGAAGGGACTTGCTCCCGGAGCGTTTGAAGGCCGCAGAGACCAGGGAGAAGCGACTGTTTACTAAAAACACAGGTCCGTGCGAAGTCGCAAGACGATGTATACGGACTGACGCCTGCCCGGTGCTGGAAGGTTAAGAGGACGGGTCAGCTCTTCGGAGCGAAGCTCAGAATTTAAGCCCCAGTAAACGGCGGTGGTAACTATAACCATCCTAAGGTAGCGAAATTCCTTGTCGGGTAAGTTCCGACCTGCACGAATGGCGTAACGACTTCTCCGCTGTCTCAACCGCGAACTCGGCGAAATTGCACTACGAGTAAAGATGCTCGTTACGCGCAGCAGGACGGAAAGACCCCGGGACCTTTACTATAGCTTGGTATTGGTGTTCGGTACGGCTTGTGTAGGATAGGTGGGAGACTGTGAAGCCGGCACGCCAGTGTCGGTGGAGTCAACGTTGAAATACCACTCTGGTCGTTCTGGATATCTAACCTCGGTCCGTAATCCGGATCAGGGACAGTGCCTGGTGGGTAGTTTAACTGGGGCGGTTGCCTCCTAAAAAGTAACGGAGGCGCTCAAAGGTTCCCTCAGCCTGGTTGGCAATCAGGTGTCGAGTGCAAGTGCACAAGGGAGCTTGACTGTGAGACTGACAGGTCGAGCAGGGACGAAAGTCGGAACTAGTGATCCGGCGGTGGCTTGTGGAAGCGCCGTCGCTCAACGGATAAAAGGTACCCCGGGGATAACAGGCTGATCTTGCCCAAGAGTCCATATCGACGGCATGGTTTGGCACCTCGATGTCGGCTCGTCGCATCCTGGGGCTGGAGTAGGTCCCAAGGGTTGGGCTGTTCGCCCATTAAAGCGGTACGCGAGCTGGGTTTAGAACGTCGTGAGACAGTTCGGTCCCTATCCGCTGCGCGCGCAGGAAACTTGAGAAGGGCTGTCCCTAGTACGAGAGGACCGGGACGGACGAACCTCTGGTGTGCCAGTTGTTCCGCCAGGAGCACGGCTGGTTGGCTACGTTCGGAAGGGATAACCGCTGAAAGCATCTAAGCGGGAAGCCTGCTTCAAGATGAGGTTTCCATGGGGTTTACCCCGAGAGGCTCCCAGCTAGACCACTGGGTAGATAGGCCGGACGTGGAAGTGTGGACTAAAGACACACGCAGCTGACCGGTACTAATAAGCCGATAACTTGACACAACTTACTTGTGCTACGCGTCCACTGTGCGGTTCCCGAGATACGGTCGGGAATCCGATTGACATCTCCATAGAGTTTCGGCGGTCATAGCGAAGGGGAAACGCCCGGCTCCATTCCGAACCCGGAAGCTAAGCCCTTCTGCGCCGATGGTACTGCACGGGTGACTGTGTGGGAGAGTAGGTCGCCGCCGAACATTACTTCAGAAAGGGCCACCCCGTCAGGGGTGGCCCTTTCTGCGTTGTCCGTGAGCAGGTGCACCGAGCGGGTGCAGTCCTCGGGCGACGGCAGCCGGTGCAGGCCATGGCCGGCCAGACGCGACGCGATGACACGCGTGAGACGATGGCCGGCGTCACGAAGGGACGAACAGTGGAATCTGGCGACGCAGACCGAGCAGAGAGCGCGAACCAGGGATCTGGTGGCCGCGCGGGACGCGACCGAGGGCGCCCGGACGGTGCCGCGCGCAAGCCGCGCACCCCGGGGTCTGGTGGATCCAGCCGTGGGGACGCCGGTGGTCGTGGTGGTGCGGCCGGAGGTGCGTCGCAGTCGGCCGGCTCGAGCGGTCTGCCGAACCACGGACGCGCAGGCACGCCGTCGCGCGCCGCGGGCTCGGGCTGGACGCGGGACGGCGGGACGCCCGGTCGCGCAGGCGGCGCCGGCCGCGCTCAGGGTGGCTCTACTGGCCGTCCGTCGAGCAGCTCGTCCGGTCGTCCCGCGGGTAGCACTTCCGGTCGTCCGGCGGGCGCATCGGCCGGTCGCCCCGGGCGGTCGGGTGGTCGTCCGGACAGTGCTGCCGGGCGGTCGGGTGGGCGCGCTGTCGCTCCACGGAGCCAGGGGCCGGACCGCGTCATCCCGACAGGCGACCGGAAGCCGATTGCTCCGGAGATCCCCGAGGATGTGCTGGCGAGCGACCTCGATCGTGCGGCGCGGTCGCGGCTGCGGACGTTGAGCAAGGACAATGCGGACGGTGTCGCGCGTCACCTCGTGATGGCCGGTCGGTTGATCGAGGACGACCCCGAGCTCGCCTATGCCCACGCCCAGGCCGCGGTCCGGCGAGCCGGTCGGGTCGACGTGGTCCGCGAGGCCGCAGCGATCACCGCCTACCGGACCGGTCGGTACGCCGAGGCGCTGCGGGAGCTCCGTACGGTTCGGCGGCTCAACGGGTCCGACGAGCACCTCCCGTTGATGGCGGACTGTGAACGGGGTCTCGGCCGACCCGATCGGGCCATCGCCCTCGCGCAGGAAGACGGTGCGCATGCTCTGCCGGACGACGCACAGGTCGAGCTGGCGATCGTCGTGAGCGGGGCGCGCCTCGACCTCGGTGACCCTGAGGCCGCCCTGGCCGTGCTGACCGGCGCGACCGTGCGTAGCGCAGCGGGCGAGCTCGCGCACCGCGTGACCGAGGCCAAGGCTTCCGCGCTCGCGGCGCTGGGCCGGGATGCCGAGGCGGACGCACTGCTGGGCACGCTGCCGGTCGGCCATGAGGGTTCGCCGGGCGGTACGGAGGACGACGTCTTCGTCTTCGACCTCGAGGACGACGGTGCCGAGCACGCGGTGCGGGTCGTCGATCAGGAGGGTGCCGTGGTCACCAGCGCCACGGGCGACGACGGCGACGACCCGGCTGAGCCCACCGATCTCGTCGGTGGCGACCTGCCGCGGCAGGACGTGGGCTGATGCTGATCGCGAGCAGCCGGCCGCTCGCGGCCGCCTTCGACCTGGCGCTTGTCGACCTGGACGGTGTCGCCTACCGCGGTCCGGAGCCGATCGACCATGCCGCGTCGAGCCTGATGGCCGCGCGCGCCTCGGGGATGCAGCTCCTGTTCGTGACCAACAACGCGTCGCGTGAGCCGGAGTCGGTGGCGACCCAGCTCTCGACCCTCGGGATACCGGCCGAGCCGGACGAGGTGATGACCGCGGCCCAGGCGGCGGCGGCTGTGCTCACAAGGCGGTTGGCCCCGGGTGCGCGGGTCCTCGTCGTCGGCGGTGCCGGACTGCTGACCGCAGTCCGGGCTGCGGGGTTCGAGGTCGTCGGCTCCGCCGAGGACAAGCCTGAGGCCGTGGTGCAGGGATTCGCTCCGGAGCTCGGCTGGCGTGAGCTCGCTGAGGCCGCCTACGCCGTCCAGCGGGGCGCGTGGCACGTGGTCAGCAACCTCGACCTGACGCTTCCCAACGAGCGCGGACTCGCTCCGGGCAACGGCTCGCTCGTTGCCGTCGTGCGTGCCGCGACAGGTGTCACGCCGGTCAGTGCGGGCAAGCCGGAGCCGACGATGTTCACCCTGGGCGCGCAGCGTGCCGGGGCCCACCGACCCCTGGTGATCGGGGACCGTCTCGACACGGACCTGGCGGGTGCGCGTGCTGCCGGTTACCCGGGTCTGCACGTCTTCACCGGCGTGAGCTCGGCGCGTGACGCCGTCCTGGCCACGCCGGACGAGCGGCCGTCGTTCCTCGGTGCCGACCTCCGGGCCCTGCTGGTCGCACATCGGGCTCCCGAGCGCTCGGGTGACGGGTGGTGGGTCTGCGGGGCTGCTGCCGCTCGCGTGGTCGACGGCCGGCTCGACCTGAGGCCTGAGGGGGACCGGACGACAACGCTCGACCTCGTGCGGGCGGCGTGTGGTGCGGCGTGGGAAGCCGTCGACACCGGCTCGGCTCTCGATCCGGGAAGCATTCCTGACCTGGCTGTGCACGAGGCCTGAGGACCAGGTCGGACGGGTAGCGTGGTGCCTGCGGGCGAACCGCGTGGGACCTGGGACTGACACAGGTCCCACGGTGGCGCGCCCGTGACCGTGCACGCCTAGGAGGACTCGTGGAGCAGGACCAGACGCAGATCCCGTCAACGGGGGACCAGGCGGTCGATGCCGCCCTCACGGTGCTGGACGGCCTCGACGGGCGTCCCGTGCGTGAGCACGTCGCGGTCTTCGACGCGGTTCACGGCGCCCTTGCCGACCGGCTCGCCGAGACGCGCGACTGATGCCGGCCGTGGCCGCCGAGCGACTCGATGCCGAGCTCGTCCGGCGCGGGCTCGCCCGCTCGCGACGGCGGGCGACCGAGCTCGTCTCACAGGGCCGGGTCAGCGTGGGCGGCGCCGTGGCCCGTAAGCCGTCCCAGCCGGTGCTCGCGGATGACGTCGTCCAGGTCGAGCCCGAAGCCGGGCCCGAGTATGTCTCGCGGGCCGCGCACAAGCTCAGTGGCGCACTGGACGCGCTGGCCGCGCTCGCGCCGGGCGCCCTGACGGTCAGCGGTGCGCGCTGCCTCGATGCCGGGGCGTCGACGGGTGGTTTCACCCAGGTGCTCCTCGAGCGCGGCGCTGCGCACGTCCTGGCGGTCGACGTGGGGCACGGGCAGATCGCCGACGTCGTCGCGAAGGACGCCAGGGTGACCGTCCACGAGGGAACGAACGTGCGGACCTTGACGCCCGCCGACGTCGGGGAGCTGCCCGCCCTCGTCGTCGGCGACCTGTCGTTCATCTCCTTGACGCTCGTCGTGCCGGTCCTGCTCGGCCTCACTGCCGACGGCGGCAACCTCCTGCTCCTGGTCAAGCCGCAGTTCGAGCTCGGCCGCGACCGGCTCGGCGCCAGTGGAGTGGTCAGCTCGCCGGCGCTGCGCCAGGAGTGCGTCCTTGCGGTGGCCGCGGCGGCCGTCGATGCCGGGGCGCTCGTGCGCGCCGTCGTACCGAGCCCGCTGTCCGGACCGTCGGGAAACCACGAGTTCTTCCTCTGGCTGACCCGCGGCCAGCAGGGCGTGGCGGCACCGGATCGCCAGGCACCTGCTGCGGCGTCCCACTCGCACCCGGCGACATCTGCCCCGGCGCGGGCGGCCTCCGCCCGAGGGCCGGCGCTCGTGGCGGCCGTGCGCTGCGCGGTCGTCGACGGGAGAGCCTCGCTGGTCGGACCAGAGGGCCCGGCCGAGACCGGCGGACCGGAGTGGACGTCGGCGGGGTGGACCGTATGAGCGCGTCCGTGCTGATCGTGAGCCACACCGGTCGACCCGAGGCCGTCCACGCCGCCCAGGAGGCCGCGCACGCCCTCGAGGCCGTGGGCCTGACGCCGGTCACCGAGGCGATGCTCGGTGACGTCCGGGACCTGTCGATGGTCATCGTCCTGGGTGGTGACGGCACCATCCTGCGTGCGGCCGAGCTGACGCACGGGTCCGGGGTCCCGCTGCTGGGAGTGAACCTCGGTCACATCGGGTTCCTCGCCGAGAGCGAGCGTGAGGACATCGACGAGGCGGTCCGACGGATCGCCGACGGCAAGTTCGACGTGGAGGAGCGTCAGACGATCGACGTCCGCGTGATGCGACCGGACGGCGTCACCCAGGTCGGGTGGGCGCTCAACGAGGCCACCGTCGAGAAGTGCGACCGCGCGCGCATGGTCGAGGTCGTCATCGAGGTCGACGGGCGCCCGCTGTCCACCTTCGGGTGCGACGGCGTCGTGATGGCGACGTCCACCGGGTCGACCGCGCACGCGTTCTCCGCCGGCGGACCGGTCGTGTGGCCGGACGTCGACGCGATGCTGCTCGTGCCGGTCTCGGCGCATGCGCTGTTCGCCAGGCCGCTGGTGGTCGGGCCGTCGTCCGTGCTCGCCGTGGAGATCCTCGTCCGGTCGACGAGCAGTGGCGTCCTGACCTGTGACGGTCGCCGCAAGCTCGACCTGCCGGCAGGGACCCGGGTCGAGGTCCGACGAAGTCCGGTGCCGGTCCGGCTCGCCCGGCTCACTCACGCACCCTTCACCGACCGCCTCGTCTCGCGCTTCGCACTGCCGGTGACGGGCTGGCGCGGCCGTGCGCCGAACGGCACCCGGATCGAGGTGGCTCCCGACAAGGGCGCTCCGCGTCCGCCCGGACCGGGTGACGCATGATCGAGGAGATCCGGATCGAGAATCTCGGTGTGATCGGGGCGGCGCACGTCCCGCTCGGGTCGGGCCTGACCGCGATCACCGGCGAGACCGGTGCGGGCAAGACGATGGTCCTGTCCGGTCTGGCCCTGCTGCTCGGTGGCAGGGCCGATCCCGCCGTCGTACGTACCGGTAGCCGCCAGGCGACCGCCGAAGGTCGGTTCGTCGTGGACCACGACTCGCCCGTCGCCGACCGCGCGCGCGACGCGGGAGCGGAGCTCGACGAGGACGGGACGCTCGTCGCGCTCCGCACGGTCGCCGCCGCGGGACGCTCCCGTGCCTTCCTCGGTGGTCGGAGCGTTCCGCAGTCCGTCCTCGCCGAGATCGCCGAGGACCTCGTCACCGTGCACGGGCAGCAGGACCAGGCCCGGCTGCGGTCGCCGCGTCGCCAGCGGGAGGCCCTCGACGTCTTCGCCGGCCCCGAGCAGGGTGCGCAGCTGGCCGCCTACCGCTCGGCGTGGGCCGAGCGGGCGGTGGTCGCGGCCGACCTCGAGGAGCTGGTCGTCCACGCCAACGAGCGGCTCCGGCAGGCCGAGCTGCTGCGCCTGGGACTCCTGGAGGTCGAGCGGCTCGACCCGCAGCCGGGTGAGGACCTCGAGCTCGCCGCTGAGCAGGCGCGGCTGACCCACACCGAGGACCTCCGCACGGCGGCACTGACTGCGCACCTGGCCCTGGCCGGCGGCGACGACGCGGCGGGACCCCCGGGCGCCGCGGCGGGCATCGACCACGCCCGCCGCGCCCTCGAGCTCGTGGCCCAGCACGACGACGCCTTGGGCGCGCTCGCCGTGCGCCTTGCCGAGGTCGGGTACGCGGTCGCCGACGTCACCACCGACCTGTCCGGCTACGTCGACCAGGTGCAGGCCGACCCTTCCCGGCTCGCGGCCGTGCACCAGCGCCGCTCCGAGCTCGCCTCCCTCGCCCGGACGCACGGCGGCACGGTCGACGACGTGCTGACCTGGGCGCGGGACGCAGGCCTGCGCCTGCTCGAGCTCGATGGTGGGCAGGACCGCACGACGGCCCTGCGGAACCGGGTCGCCGAGCTCGACGCCGTGCTGGCCGACCATGCCCACGAGATGACGACGGCACGCGTCCGCGCTGCCGACAGTCTGGCGTCAGCCGTGACCGGTGAGCTCGGCGGGCTCGCCATGCCTGCTGCCCGGCTCGAGGTCCGCCTCACCCCGACGGACGAGCTCGGACCCTGGGGGGCCGAGGAGGTCGAGATGCTCCTCGTCGCGCACGCCGGTGCGCCCGCGCGCCCGCTCGGGGTCGGTGCGTCGGGCGGCGAGCTCTCCCGCGTGATGCTGGCGATCGAGGTGTCGCTGGCCACGGCGCCCGGGTCCCAGGCCACCCGCCCGCCCACGTTCGTGTTCGACGAGGTCGATGCCGGCGTCGGTGGCAAGGCGGCTGTGGAGGTGGGGCGGCGGCTCGCCGAGCTGGGCCGCCAGGCGCAGGTGGTCGTGGTGACCCACCTCGCCCAGGTCGCGGCCTTCGCCGACCAGCATCTGGTGGTCACGAAGTCGCACTCCGACGGCGTCGACGTGGTCACGGTCTCGGACGTGCGAGCGGTCGAGGGGACCGACCGCGTCGCCGAGCTCGCGCGCATGCTCTCGGGCCAGGAGGACTCCGCGACGGCGCTCGTGCACGCGGCCGAACTCCTCGAGCGCTCAGTCGTGGGACGATGACAGACGATGAGACTGAGCCTGCACCGGCGCCACGCCGCACCTGAGGGACCCGGACTCCATGGTCCGGTCCGCGTCGACCCACGGACCAAGAACCTGACGAAGCGGCTCCGACCGGGCGACATCGCCGTGATCGACCACCTCGACATCGACCGCGTGTCGGCCGAGGCGCTGGTCGGCTGCGGCCCGATCGCGGTGCTCAACGCCGCGAAGTCGACGTCCGGGCGGTACCCCAACCTGGGTCCCGACATCCTGCTGGCCGCCGGCATCGCCCTGGTCGACGACCTGGGGCCGGACGTCCTCGGGCTGCTCGAGGGCAGCTCGGTGCGGGTGGTCGACGGCGCGGTCTACGCCGGCGAGACCCTGGTCGCGGAAGGCACCGTGCAGGACGAGGCGTCCGTCGCCACGGCCATGGATGAGGCGCGTGCCGGTCTCTCCGTCCAGCTCGAGTCGTTCGCCGCGAACACCATGGACTACCTGCGCCGCGAGCGGGACCTGCTGCTCGACGGAGTGGGCGTTCCCGACATCTCCACGGTGATCGACGGGCGCCAGGTCCTGATCGTCGTGCGCGGGTACCACTACAAGGAGGACCTGACCGCGCTGCGGCACTACGTCAAGGAGGTCCGCCCGGTGCTGATCGGCGTCGACGGCGGCGCCGACGCGATCATCGAGATGGGCTGGACGCCGCACCTGATCGTCGGCGACATGGACTCCGTCTCGGACAAGGCGCTGAGCTGCGGGGCGGAGATCGTCGTGCACGCCTACCGGGACGGTCGCGCACCGGGGGTCGAGCGGGTCGAGAAGCTGGGTGTCGAGCACATCGTGTTCCCGGCCACCGGGACGAGCGAGGACGTGGCCATGCTCCTGGCCGACGACAAGGGTGCTGAGCTCATCGTCGCCGTCGGGACGCACGCGACCCTCGTGGAGTTCCTCGACAAGGGTCGCTCCGGCATGGCCAGCACGTTCCTGACCCGACTGCGCGTGGGTACGAAGCTGATCGACGCCAAGGGGGTCTCGCGGCTGTACCGGCAGCGGATCTCCAGCTGGCAGCTCGCCTGGCTCGTCGTCGCGGGCCTGCTCGCCCTCGGCGTCGCACTGGCCTCCACGGCGGCCGGTCAGACCATGTTCGGACTGTTCGCCGCATGGTTCGACGACGTCTGGTCGTCGCTGCGTGCACTGTTCGGCGGTGGGGCATGACGCGCCCGACCGTCACCGACCGAAAGACATCATCGTGATCGATTTCCGTTACCACCTCGTCTCGCTCATCTCCGTCTTCATGGCCCTTGCCGTCGGCATCGCGCTGGGCGCGGGTCCGCTCAAGGAAGCCATCGGTGACACGCTCACCGGCCAGGTGGACGTGCTGCGTGCCGAGAAGGACGCCCTGCGCGAGGAGCTGAACACCGCGACCGCCGATCTGAGGACGGCCGAGACGGCGTTCGCCGCGACCGCACCGGGCCTCCTGGACGGCATCCTCGCGGAGCGCAGGGTGGCCATCGTCGAGGTGTCCGACGTCGAGCCGGAGGTCCTTGCGCAGGTCGTCGAGCGTCTTGGTCAGGCCGGCGCGAGCGTGACGGCCACCGTGCAGGTCACCGAGGAGTGGACGGACCCTGACCGCAAGGCCTACCGGCAGTCCCTCGCCGGCACCCTGGTCGACTACCTCGACCCGACTCCGGAGGCGGATGCCGGGGTCGGCACCGAGCTCGCCGAGGCGCTGACCCAGGCGCTGACGACACCCGTCCCGACGGACCCGGATGCGCTGTCGGTGGACGCCGGTGTCGTCCTGGACCTGCTCAGCGAGTCCGGCCTGATCGTCCTCGGCGGTGACGTGACGGTGCCCGCCGACGCCGTCGTGATCCTCGCCGGTCCGACGGTGAGCGTCGAGGAGGTCGTCGCGGAGACCGAGGCCCAGCCGTCCGTCGCCCCGGAGGCCGCGGCTGCCGCGGCAGCGCTGGTCGATGCCCAGGTGACTGCCGGGATGCAGATCGCCACCGCTGCGCAGGCCCGGTCGAACGGCGCGATCGTGGCCGGCGGCGAGCTGATCGACCCGAGTCTCGTGCTCCGGCTCCGGCAGGACGAGTCGGCGGCGACCCGGATCAGCACGGTGGAGTCGGTGAACACGCTCACCGGTCAGGTCTCGGTCCCGATGGCACTCAGCGCGCGCCTGGGTGGCACGGTGGGCCATTTCGGCCCCAGCGACGGAGCGACCGCTCCGATGCCACCGCACATCGTCCTGCCGCCGGTCGAACGGATCCCGCAGGTCGTCGATCCGGGGGTGCCCGGGGACGGGACCGCGGTGCCCGGCACCGACCCGACGGCGAGCCCGGAGACGGAACAGGGATGAGCTGCTCCGACGGGACCGTCGGACGGGCTGCCCGGGCCGGCCTGGCCGCCGCGACCGCCACCCGGCTCACGCGGGTCGCGCTCGAGATGGCGACCCGGAGCGGCGACCTGCGCTGGACACGGACCAACCACCGCGGGGCACCGATCAGCCTGCTCGAGGGACCATCCGTTGCTGTCGGGCTCGTCGTCGGCGCGCTGGTGGGCGGCCCCGGTCGCGCCGGTGCCGCGGGCGCCGTCGCGGCTGCGGGTGCGGCAGCCTTCGGACTCGTCGACGACCTGTCGGAGGACGCCGGCCGGACCCGCAAGGGGTTGCGTGGCCACCTCGGTGCCCTCGTCCATGGTGAGCTGACGACCGGCGGCCTCAAGGTGCTCGGCATCGGAGCGACCGCACTCGTCGCCGCCGCGATCGCGACGCCCGTGCCGCCGGCGGCTGAGGGCTCCCGTACGCGCTGGCTCGGCGACGTCGTCGCCTCCGGCGTCCTGATCGCCGCGACGGCCAACCTCGTCAACCTGCTCGACCTACGGCCCGGGCGGGCCCTGAAGGCCGGCATGCTCGTGGCCGTACCGGCCCTGGCGACATCCGGATCGCCGGCTGCGGCGGCATGCCTCGGCGCCGCGGCCGCCGCCATCGGACCGGACCTCGGCGAGCGGGACATGCTCGGCGACGGCGGCGCGAACGCGCTCGGAGCGCTCGTCGGTACCGCGGCGGTGCTCGGTGCGCCGCGTCCCGTCCGGCTCGGCCTGCTGGCCGCGGTCGTCGGACTGACGTTCGCCAGCGAGCGGATCAGCTTCACGAAGGTCATCGCCCGCACCCCGGTGCTGCGCGAGATCGACGCCTGGGGCCGGCCCGGGTGACCTCGCGCGCGCGGTCGGTCGTCGCCGGGCTGGCCGGCGCTGCCGCCATGATCGCGGCGGTCACGGTCGCCAGCCGCGTGGTCGGCTTCGTCCGCTGGCTCGCGATGGCGAACCAGGTGGGGCCGAACAGTCTCGGTGACGCGTACTCGTCGGCGAACACCCTGCCGAACGTCCTCTTCGAGGTGGCGGCCGGTGGCGCGCTGGCCAGCGCGGTCGTCCCGCTGCTGGCCCTGCCGCTCGCTCGTGCCCTGCGTCGGGACGTGGACCGGACCGCCTCCGCGCTGCTCGGCTGGGCGCTGGTGGTGCTCGTCCCGCTCGCCGTGGCCGTCGCGGTGCTCGCCCGGCCTCTGGTCGGTCTGTTCATGCGGGGCGCGACCGAGGCGGAGCTGGACGTCGCCGCGACGTTCCTCGCCGTCTTCGCCCCGCAGATCCCGCTGTACGGGGTCGGGCTGGTCCTGACCGGTGTCCTCCAGGCGCACCGACGATTCCTCGCCCCGGCGCTGGCCCCGCTGCTCAACAGCCTCGTCGTCATCGGGGTCTTCATGGCCTTCGGTCAGATGGTTCCGGGGTCCAAGGACGACCCGTCGACCATCCCGACGACTGCGATCGCGCTGCTCGGCTGGGGCACCACCGCCGGGGTCGCGGTGATGAGCCTCCCGTTGCTGTGGCCGGTGCACCGGGTCGGCGTCAGCCTGCGACCCACCCTGCGGTTCCCGGACGGCGTCGCCGCGCGGGCGCGGAGCCTCGCGATGGCGGGCCTGGGAGCCCTGGTCGCCCAGCAGGTCAGCGTCCTGGTCACCCTTGCCCTGGCCAACCGGCACGGCCAGGACGGGACGTTCCCCGTCTTCCAGTACACCCAGGCCGTGTACCTCCTGCCGTACGCCGTCCTGGCCTACCCGCTGGCGACGGCGACCCTGCCGCGTCTGGCCGAGCATGCCGCGCGGAAGGACGTCCGCCGATTCGCGTCACTCGCCTCGGCGACGACCCGGACGGTCCTTGTCGTGTCAGCGCTCGGTGCCGCGGCTCTGGTCGCCGTCGCACCCGCGATCGAGCAGGTCTTCGTGCGGGTCGCCGACGGTGACGTCACGGGGATGGGCGATGCCCTCACGGCGATGGCACCGGGTCTCCTCGGCTTCGGCCTGATCCTGCACCTGTCGCGGGCGCTGTACGCCCTGGACCGCGGGCGCGCGGCGGTCTCGGCCACCGCCGCGGGCTGGTTCGTCGTCGCCGCGGTGTCCTGGGCCCTGGTGCCCCTGCTCACGGCCGGGCAGCGGGACCAGGTCGCGACCCTGCGCGGCCTCGCGGTCGCCAGCAGCATCGGGATGACTGTCGCGGGGGCCGGTCTGCTGCTGGGCCTTGTCCGGGCTGCCGGGCGCGGAGCGGTCGACGGGCTGGCCCGCACGGCGGCCACCCTGGTCCTCGGCGGTGCCGCGGGGGCCTTGGCCGGTCGGGCCTGCGTCCTGGCGCTCGTCGAGGACGGCATGGCGTCGGCCCTCCTCGGCGGCGTCGTCGGCGCGCTGGTGTGCGTCGTCATCGTGCTCGCCACCGCGTGGGTGCTGGACCGCAGCATCGTGCGCGCACTGGTCGAACCACCCGCCCCGGCCGTCACGTCGGAGGGTCGGGACCGGGACGACTCCACAGTCGGGTAGAGTCGAAGCCCGTGGCAGAGCGCGCAAATCGACTCCCCGGGCGGTCGGATACTACGACCCGGCACATCTTCGTCACCGGAGGCGTCGCCTCCTCACTCGGCAAGGGCCTGACGGCCTCCAGTCTCGGTCGACTTCTCCGGTCTCGTGGCCTTCGGGTCACGATGCAGAAGCTCGACCCCTACCTCAACGTCGATCCCGGCACGATGAACCCGTTCCAGCACGGTGAGGTCTTCGTCACCGACGACGGCGCCGAGACCGATCTGGACATCGGGCACTACGAGCGGTTCCTCGACGTCCCGCTGAGCGCTCAGGCGAACGTCACGACCGGTCAGATCTACTCGACAGTGATCGCCAAGGAGCGTCGCGGGGAGTACCTGGGCGACACCGTGCAGGTCATCCCGCACATCACCGACGAGATCAAGTCGAGGATGCGGGCCCAGGCCGGCGCCGAGGTCGACGTGATCATCACCGAGATCGGTGGCACCGTCGGCGACATCGAGTCCCAGCCCTTCCTGGAGGCGGCCCGCCAGGTCCGCCACGACCTCGGCCGTGACAACGTCTTCTTCCTGCACGTCTCGCTCGTGCCGTACATCGGGCCGAGCGGTGAGCTCAAGACCAAGCCCACCCAGCACTCCGTGGCCGCACTGCGGTCGATCGGCATCCAGCCCGACGCCCTCGTCCTGCGCGCCGACCGTCCGGTCCCGGACGGGACCAAGCGGAAGATCGCGCTGTTCTGCGACGTCGACCTCGAGGCTGTCGTGACGTGCGTCGACGCGCCGAGCATCTACGACATCCCGCGGGTCCTGCACTCCGAGGGCCTCGACGCCTACGTCGTGCGCCGGCTGCAGCTGCCGTTCCGGGACGTCGACTGGACCGCGTGGGAGAAGGTCACGCATGCGGTGCACCAGCCGACGCACCACGTCGAGGTCGCCATGGTCGGCAAGTACATCGACCTGCCGGACGCGTACCTGTCCGTCAGCGAGGCGCTGCGCGCGGGTGGTTTCGCCAACGACACCAAGGTCGACATCCGCTGGATCGCCTCCGACCACTGCTCGACACCGGACGGCGCCGAGCGGGCGCTCGCCGGGGTCGACGCCATCCTGGTGCCCGGTGGCTTCGGGGTCCGTGGGATCGAGGGCAAGGTGGGTGCCCTGACCTGGGCGCGCACGAGAGGCGTCCCGACGCTGGGGATCTGCCTGGGCCTGCAGGTCATGGTCATGGAGTACGCGCGCTCGGTCCTCGGTCTCGAGGGCGCGTCGTCCTCCGAGTTCGACCCGGGCACCGAGCACCCGGTGATCGCGACCATGGCCGAGCAGCTGGCGATCGTCGGCGGTGACGGTGACATGGGCGGGACCATGCGCCTCGGCTCCTACGACGCCGTCCTGACGCCCGGTTCGGTCGTGGCCAAGACGTACGGCACCGAGCGGGTCTCCGAGCGTCACCGACACCGCTACGAGGTCAACAACGCCTACCGGAGCCGGCTGGAGGAGGCCGGACTGGTCATCTCCGGTGTCTCACCCGACACCTCGCTCGTCGAGTTCGTCGAGCTGCCGTCCGACGTCCACCCGTACTACGTCGGTACCCAGGCGCACCCCGAGTTCCAGTCCCGGCCGACCCGGGCCCACCCGCTGTTCGCCGGCCTGATCGCCGCGGCGCTCGAGCATCGGCGCGGCGAGGGCTGATGGCGGTCGCCGATGCGCCGGCCACGCGTCAGGTGCTCGGCACGGAGCTCCTGCACGACGGGATGATCTGGGACGTCGTGCGCGACACCGTCGACCTGGGCGGGTCGGGCACCGTCCGCAGGGAGTACGTGCGTCACCCGGGGGCCGTCGCGGTGATCGCGCTGGACGACGAGGACCGCGTCCTGCTGCTCCGTCAGTACCGGCACCCCGTCCGGCAGGAGCTCTGGGAACCGCCGGCCGGGCTGCTCGACGTCCCGGGGGAGGACCTCCAGGTCGCCGCCGCACGCGAGCTGGCTGAGGAGGCCGATCTGGTCGCCCGCTCGTGGTGGGTGCTCGCGGACTACTTCACCAGCCCGGGTGGCAGCGACGAGGCCCTGCGGATCTTCCTCGCACGAGACCTCTCGCCCGTCGCGGACCACGCCCGGCACGTCCGCGAGGCCGAGGAGCGTGACATCGTGCCGCGCTGGGTGCCGCTCGACGAGGCCGTCGAGGCCGTGCTCAGGGGGTCGCTGCGCAACCCCTCGACAGTCGTGGGGGTCCTGGCGGCCCAGGTCAGCAGGTCCCGCGGCTGGGCGGGGCTGCAGGCGGCCGCCGGCCGCTAGGTCAGCAGGCTCAGCGGTCGCCGGCCGTACCGGGGACGGGTCGCGGCTCACGCGTGCGCAGGGTCATCTGCTGGACGACGAGCGTGGCGGTCAGCAGCGACGCCCCGAGCATGTGCAGCGCCACCAGAGCTTCAGGCAGCCCGGTGAGGTACTGGACGTAGCCGAGCACACCCTGGGCGAGCGTCACCGCGAGGAGCAGGTGGACACCACGCCGCACGCGTGCGGCGGACCCGCTGCGGTGCACGACGACGGCCAGCGCGGTCAGGACGCCGAGGAAGAGCCACACGGACGCCGAGTGCAGGCCGGAGATCTCGGCCGGGTCGAGCGCGAAGCGGTAGGCAGCGTCCTCGTCTCCCGAGTGCGGACCCGAACCGGTCACGACCACGCCGAGCGCCAGGACCAGTGCGCCGAGGGGGAGCAGTGCCCCGGCCAGGGCAGTGGTCCGGCGTCCGAGCGCCGGCACGGCGGGCGCGTCGCTCTCGCCGTGCCGCACCAGGAGTGCTGTCGAGGCCGCGACGAGCACCATCGAGATCAGGAAGTGGCTGCCGACCAGGGCAGGGTGCAGGTCGACGAGCACGGTCAGCCCGCCGATGACGGCCTGAACCACGACGCCGACCAGCGGGACGAGTCCCAGGAGCCGGTAGGGCAGGGCCCGGTCACGCCGGCGCCAGGCGACCCACGCGGCGGCGAGGGCGAGGACGGCGAGCACACCCGTCAGGGTCCGGTTGCCGAACTCGATGTACGGGTGCCAGGCCGACGCCTCGCGCAGAGCCGGTGCGAACTGTCCCGGCTCGCACTGGGGCCAGGTCGAGCAGCCGAGTCCCGAGCCGGTCAGCCGCACGACACCGCCGGTGACCACGATCACGATCTGCGCGACGAGGTTCGCCCACAGGATCCGGCGGGCCCAGGGGGCCGTCGGCGTCCGTCGGGGTCGGTGCTGAGGTCGCAGGCCGGCCGGTTCGACCGGGGCGTCGGGGGCTGCAGGTGCGGTGGTGCTGTTCACGTGTCACACGGTATCCGTCGGAGGGGGCACGGTGAGGTTCGGTGCCCGCAGGAGATCGGTGCCGGCGGGACATCGGCGCCGGCGAAGGTCAGTGCCAGCGGAAGAACCGCCCGGCGGCTGCCCCGAGCAGGACCGCCCAGCCGGCGAGCACCGCGACCGGGATCATCTCGAGTGCCCCGCCGGACAGCGCTGTGCGCAGCCCTTCACCGAGCGCACCGGACGGCAGCAGCACGGCGAGGTCGGCCAGCGGTCCGGGCAGGAGGTCCGCCGGCAGCAGGACCCCACCGCCGGCGAGGAGCAGCACCCAGACGAGGTTCGCGACCGCGAGCACGGCCTCGGCACGCAAGGTCCCGGCGATCAGCAGCGCGAAGGCCGTGAAGGCTGCGGTGCCCAGCAGCAGGACGAGCAGGGCGGCCGGCACCCCCGCCGGCGACGGGCGCCAACCGAGGCCGACGGCGATCGCGACGAGGACCGTCATCTGCAGCGCCTCGAGCGCGAGGATGGCCACGATCTTGCCGGCGAGCAGACCGCCACGGCCGAGCGGCGTGGTCGCCAGGAGGCGCAGGACGCCGTTGCGGCGGTCGAACCCGGTAGCGATCGCCTGGGACGTGAAGGCTGTCGACATGACGGCGAGGGCCAGGATGCCGGGGGCCACCAGGCCGACCCGGTCGTCCGTGCCCAGGTCGATGAACGTCGTCCGGGTGAGGACGACGAGCAGGAGCACGGGGAGCACGAGCGTGATGACGAGCTGCTCACCGTTGCGCAGCACGGTGCGCATCTCGAAGCCGGCCTGGGCCGCGACCCGTCGGTGCAACGGTGCCGCGCCACGTCCGGACCCGGCGACCCGCGACGGCGTCGGTGCGGTCGGCCCGGTCGGTCCGTTCAGCCCCGTCGGGCCGGTCGGTGCCGTCATCGCAGGCTCCGCCCGGTCAGGTCGAGGAAGACGTCCTCGAGCGTTCGCCGGCCGGTGGACAAAGACGTGATCAGGAAGCCGGCGTCCAGCGCCCATCCGGTCAGGAGGTGGACCAGAGCCGGATCTGCCGAGGCGTGCACCTCGAGCGTGCCGCCGACGGCCGTCGCCGTCACGCGTGCCGGGCCTGCGCCGTGCGCCGGGCGGGCCGCGACGAGGCGCGCCGCGAGGTCTGCGGCCAGGGCGTCGTCCGGCACGCGCGCGGCGGCGGACGAGGTGGGCTGCACCGTCAGCCGGACCGTGCCGGCGTCTCCGACGACCTCGGCCGTGGTGCCCGCCGCGATGGCCCGGCCGTGGTCGACCACCACGACGTGGTCGGCCAGCTCCTCGGCCTCGGCCATCTGGTGCGTCGTCAGGACGATCGTCGTGCCCTCGCTGCGCAGGTCCCCGACCAGGTCCCAGACGGCCAGCCGCGCCTGGGGGTCCATCCCGGTGCTGGGTTCGTCGAGGAATACCAGCTCCGGGCGTCCGACGACGGCGGTGGCCAGGGCGAGGCGCCTGCTCTGGCCGCCCGACAGCCGGCGCACCTGGGTCGTGGCGAAGCTGCCGAGGCCGAGCCGCTCGGTGAGCTCACCGATGTCGCGCGGGTTCGCGTACATCGCCGCGACATGACGCAGGGCCTCGGCGGCCGGGACGGTGCTCGGCAGGCCGCCGTCCTGCAGCATGACGCCGACGCGCGGGCGCAGGCTGCGGGCCTGGTGCGCGGGGTCGCTGCCCAGGACCCGCACCGTGCCGCCGTCGGGCCGCCGGAGCCCCTCGCAGCACTCGATCGTCGTCGTCTTGCCGGCTCCGTTGGGTCCGAGCACGGCGGTGACCGCACCGCTCGGGGCGATCAGGTCCAGGCCGGCGACGGCGTCCCGCCCCGCGTACCGCTTGACGAGTCCGCTGACCACCACGGCGTGCTGCGGATCGGGCGCAGAGGCATCGGTCGTCGCAAGGGGCACGATCGGGGAGTCTAGGCCAGCGCGCTGGGCCCCGCGGCGGGGGCCCGGACGACGGAAGTGAGGTTCACCTTTGTTGCGCGGAAGGATATAGGCAACGACTATGTTGCCTATATCGGTGGGCCCCGACGGGGCTCCGCCCGCTCGACCCGCAGCCGAGCTCGTCGGCGCGGACCTGGGCCTCGGTTCCGGACGGGAGGTGGACATGACCACGCAGGTGCACCAGTCCGCCCTCGACCCCTCGACCGACCACGAGTCGACCACGCGTGAGCGCATCCTGCGGCTCGTCGTGGAGGACGGTCCGGTCTCCGTCGTCGAGCTCGCCCAGCTGCTCGACCTGACCGCCGCCGGTGTGCGCCGGCACGTCGACGCGCTCGAGCAGGACGGTCAGATCACCGTGCACGCCGTGCGGGTCGCCGGCCAGGCGCGCCGCGGCCGCCCGGCGCGGCGGTTCGTCGCCACCGACCGTGGCCAGGCCGCGCTGAGCAACGCCTACTCGAACCTCGCGGCCCAGGTGCTCCGCTTCCTGGCCCAGACCGGTGGCGGGTCTGCCGTGCAGGACTTCGCAGCCGAGCGCGTGCAGGAGCTCGAGGACCGGCTGTCCGCCGTGGTCGCGGGTGCCGGCGACGACGTCGCCGACCGCACGGCAGCACTCGCGGGCGCCCTGGCGACAGACGGCTACGCGGCGACCGCCAGGCCCGTCCCGGGCGGTCGAGCGGTCCAGCTGTGCCAGGGGCACTGCCCCGTGCAGGATGTCGCCGCGCAGTTCCCGCAGCTGTGCGAGGCGGAGACCCAGCTCTTCTCCAGGCTCCTGGGCGTGCACGTCCAGCGCCTGTCGACCTTGGCCGGTGGCGGCCATGTCTGCACGACCCACGTACCGACGACCAGCACCCCTGCTCGAACCGCAGCCGACCGTCCCGCACCAGCAGAGACCGTGGAGGGAACACGATGAGCGCACCCACCGAACCGATGACCCAGGACGAGGCGATCATCGCCTCCATCGGGGGCTACGGCTACGGCTGGCACGACTCCGACGCGGCGGGCATGTCGGCGCAGCGCGGCCTGTCGGAGTCCGTCGTCCGCAACATCTCGGCGCTGAAGAACGAGCCCGAGTGGATGCTCGCGATGCGGCTCAAGTCGCTGCGGCTGTTCGAGAAGAAGCCGATGCCGAACTGGGGCGCCGACCTGTCGGGCATCGACTTCGACAACATCAAGTACTTCGTGCGGTCCACCGAGAAGCAGGCCACCAGCTGGGAGGACCTGCCCGAGGACATCAGGAACACGTACGACCGGCTGGGCATCCCCGAGGCGGAGAAGCAGCGCCTGGTCGCCGGCGTCGCCGCGCAGTACGAGTCCGAGGTCGTCTACCACCAGATCCAGGAGAGCCTCGAGGAGCAGGGCGTCATCTTCGTGGACACCGACACGGGTCTGCGTGAGCACCCGGAGATCTTCGAGCAGTACTTCGGCTCGATCATCCCGCCGGGGGACAACAAGTTCGCCGCGCTCAACACCTCGGTGTGGTCGGGCGGCTCGTTCGTCTACGTCCCGCCGGGCGTGCACGTGGACATCCCGCTGCAGGCCTACTTCCGGATCAACACGGAGAACATGGGCCAGTTCGAGCGGACGCTGATCATCGCCGACGAGGGCTCCTACGTGCACTACGTCGAGGGCTGTACCGCGCCGGTGTACTCGAGCGACTCGCTGCACTCGGCGGTCGTGGAGATCATCGTCAAGAAGAACGCCCGGGTCCGGTACACGACCATCCAGAACTGGTCGAACAACGTCTACAACCTGGTGACCAAGCGAGCGGTCGCCGCTGAGGGCGCGACCATGGAGTGGGTCGACGGCAACATCGGGTCCAAGGTCACCATGAAGTACCCGGCCATCTACCTCATGGGCGAGCACGCCAAGGGCGAGACCCTGTCGATCGCCTTCGCCGGGGCGGGCCAGCACCAGGACGCCGGCGCGAAGATGGTGCACGCCGCGCCCCACACGTCGTCGTCGATCATCTCCAAGTCGGTGGCCCGCGGCGGCGGACGCACGTCGTACCGTGGCCTGGTCCAGGTGCTCGAGGGTGCGGAGCACTCCGCGTCGAACGTGCTGTGCGACGCCCTGCTGGTCGACCAGATCTCCCGGTCGGACACCTACCCCTACGTCGACGTCCGCGAGGACGACGTGTCGATGGGGCACGAAGCCACGGTCTCGCGGGTCAGCGAGGACCAGCTCTTCTACCTCATGTCGCGGGGCATGAAGGAGACCGAGGCCATGGCGATGATCGTGCGCGGCTTCGTCGAGCCGATCGCCCGCGAGCTCCCGATGGAGTACGCCCTCGAGCTCAACCGCCTCATCGAGCTGCAGATGGAAGGGTCCGTCGGCTGATGGCGCTGACCGACCAGACCGTCACCACCGGCACAACCCCCACCGGCTCCACCCGAGAGGCGCCAGCAACTGACATGTCCACCGACCTGTCCACCGACCACAGCCGGGCCGTCGCCGACGGCGCGCACTACCACGGGCGGGGTGGGACGCCGCAGAGCTCGCGCGCGGCCCGCGCGACGTCCTTCGACCTCGCCGACTTCCCGGTGCCCACCGGCCGCGAGGAGGAGTGGCGATTCGCTCCGATCAACCGGATGGCACCGCTGTTCGACGCCGACGGGACCGGACTCGCCGGGACGTCGACGCAGGTCACCGTGGTCAACGCGCCCGAGGTCCGGGTCGAGATCGTCGGCCGGGGCGACGAGCGCCTCGGCACGGCCGGTCGCCCCGGTGACCGCACCGCGGCGACGGCCTGGAACTCGTTCCGCGAGGCGACGATCGTGACGATCCCGGCGCAGGCCGTCGCCTCCGCAGCGACGAGCATCCGGGTCGAGGGCACCGGCCCAGGGACCGAGCCGAGCGCCGTGCACCTGCTGGTCCATGCCGAGCCGCTCAGCGAGGCCGTCGTCGTGATCGACCACCTCGGTTCGGTCGCGCTGGCCGAGACCGTCGAGATCGTCGCGGACGACGGCGCGCACCTGACGGTCGTGAGCATCCACGACTGGGCCGCCGACTCCGTGCACGCCTCCGCGCACCGGATCCGGCTCGGGCGGGACGCGACCGTCAAGCACATCGTCGTCACGCTCGGCGGGGACGTCGTGCGGGTCACCCCCGACGCCGAGTTCACCGGTGAGGGCGGCGAGATCACGTCGCTCGGCCTGTACTTCGCCGATGCGGGCCAGCACCAGGAGCACCGGCTCTTCATCGACCACGCCGTGCCGTCCTGCCGCTCGCGCGTGACGTACAAGGGCGCGCTGCAGGGCGCCGGTGCACACACCGTCTGGGTCGGCGACGTGCTCATCCAGGCCAACGCCGAGGGCACCGACACCTACGAGCTCAACCGCAACCTCGTCCTGTCCGACGGCGCGCGCGCCGACTCGGTCCCCAACCTGGAGATCGAGACCGGGTTGATCGAGGGCGCCGGTCACGCGTCGGCGACCGGCCGGTTCGACGACGAGCAGCTGTTCTACCTCCGGTCGCGGGGGATCCCCGAGGGCGAGGCGCGCCGTCTCGTGGTGCGCGGCTTCTTCGCCGAGCTGATCGGTCAGATCGGCGTCGCTGAGATCGAGGAGCGCCTGATCGGTGCCATCGAGGTCGAGCTCGCGCGGAGCATGGCCGAGCTCGACGACGTCGACGCACTCGACCCGACGGTCACGGAGCTGCCCGGACCGGTCGACGCATGAGTGCACAGCTCGCGTGCCTGACGTCGGACGTGCCGACGAGCTCGGCCCTGCGGGTCGAGCTGGAGGGTCCCGCCGGCATCGTCGAGGTCGCCGTCGTGCGCGACGACGAGGGTGAGCTGCACGCCATCTCCGACGTCTGCTCGCACGGCCAGGTCTCGTTGTCCGACGGCGAGATCGACGGCGTGACCATCGAGTGCTGGCTGCACGGCTCGACCTTCGATCTGCGCACCGGTGCGCCGCTGTGCCTCCCGGCCACCCGGCCGGTCCCCGTCTACCCCCTGACTGTCGACGGCGAGCGCGTGCTCGTCGACGTCGACGTCGTCGCGAACGCCTGAGGAGCAAGCATGTCAACCCTGGAGATCCACGACCTGCACGTGAGTGTCGAGACCAAGGAGGGCGCCAAGCAGATCCTGCGCGGCGTCGACCTGACTGTCGCGAGCGGCGAGACGCACGCCATCATGGGCCCCAACGGCTCCGGCAAGTCGACGTTGGCGTACTCCCTCGCCGGCCACCCGAAGTACCAGATCACGTCCGGCACGGTGACCCTCGACGGCCAGGACGTCCTGGCGATGAGCGTGGACGAGCGCGCCCGCGCGGGCATGTTCCTGGCCATGCAGTACCCGGTCGAGGTCCCCGGCGTGAGCGTGACGAACTTCCTGCGCACCGCCAAGACGGCGATCGACGGCAAGGCTCCGGCCCTGCGGCACTGGGTCAAGGACGTCCGCACCGCCATGGAGCAGCTGCGGATGGATCCGGCGTTCGCCGAGCGCAACGTGAACGAGGGCTTCTCCGGCGGCGAGAAGAAGCGCCACGAGATCCTGCAGATGGAGCTCCTGAGCCCGAAGTTCGCGATCCTCGACGAGACCGACTCCGGCCTGGACGTCGACGCGCTGCGGGTCGTGTCGGAGGGCGTCAACCGGGTCAAGGCCAGTGGCGAGGTCGGCGTCCTGCTGATCACGCACTACACCCGCATCCTGCGGTACATCCAGCCCGACTTCGTGCACGTCTTCGTCGACGGCCGGATCGCCGAGGAGGGTGGCCCCGAGCTGGCCGACCAGCTCGAGGCAGAAGGCTACGACCGCTTCCTGACCACCTCGGTCTGAGTCCGGCGCGACGCCCACCCTGCTTCCCGGTCGAAGGACACCCATGACAGCCATCCTCGAGCCGAACGCCCCAGGCGTCGGCGCGGTGCTCACGGCAACGGAGCTCGCGGCCGTACGTGCGGACTTCCCGCTGCTTGCCCGCACGGTGCGCGACGGGCGGCCGCTGGTCTACCTCGACTCCGGGGCGACCGCGCAGAAGCCGGACGTCGTCCTGGACGCCGAGCAGGACTTCTACCTGCAACGCAACGCCGCCGTCCACCGGGGTGCGCACCAGCTCGCCGAGGAGGCGACCGAGGCGTACGAGCAGGCCCGCGGGGAGGTCGCGACCTTCGTCGGTGCCGACGCCGACGAGATCGTCTGGACGACCAACGCGACCGCCGGCATCAACCTGGTCGCGTACGCGATGTCGAACGCGTCCCTCGGACGGGGCGGGCAGGCCGCGCGCCGGTTCGCCGTCGGTCCCGGGGACGAGATCGTCGTGACCGAGGCGGAGCACCACGCGAACCTCGTGCCGTGGCAGGAGCTGTGCGCACGGACCGGAGCGACGTTGCGCTGGATCGGCGTGCACGACGACGGCCGCCTGCGCACCGACGAGCTCGCGACGGTCGTCACCGAGCGCACCAAGCTGCTCGCCTTCACACACGCCTCGAACGTGACCGGAGCCGTCTCCGACGTGGCAGCCTTCGTGCGGCGCGCCCGTGAGGTCGGCGCCCTGACCCTGCTCGACGCGTGCCAGAGCGTGCCCCACCTGCCGGTCGACCTGCACGCCCTCGGGGTCGACCTCGCGGCGTTCTCGGGGCACAAGATGCTCGGCCCCACGGGCGTCGGCGCCCTGTACGGGCGGCGCGAGGTGCTCGCCGGGCTCCCGCCGTTCATGACCGGGGGATCGATGGTCGAGGTCGTGACCATGGAGACGGCGACGTTCGCGCCGCCGCCGCAGCGGTTCGAGGCGGGTACGCAGATGATCGCGCAGGCGGTCGGCATGGGCGCAGCGGCGCGGTACCTGCGTGAGCTGGGCATGGACGCCGTCGCAGCTCATGAGGCGCAGATCGCGGGCCTGCTGCTCGAGGCCGTGGCCGCCGTGCCCGGTGTCCGGGTGGTCGGCCCGACCGATGTCGTCGACCGCCTCGCCGTGGTCAGCTTCGTGGTTGACGGCGTGCACGCGCACGACGTCGGCCAGGTGCTCGACGATGCCGGTGTCGCCGTGCGGGTGGGCCACCACTGCGCGCAGCCGCTGCACCGGCGGTTCGGCGTCGCCGCGACGGCGCGCGCATCCGCAGCCGTCTACACCACAGCCCAGGAGGTTGCCGTGTTCGGCGCCGCGCTCGCCACCGTGCGCCCCTTCTTCGGCATGACCGATGGAGGCACGCGATGAGCAGCCCGATGGAGCAGCTGTACCAGCAGCTCATCCTCGACCACGCCAAGTCACCGCACGGCCGCGGCCTGGCCGAGGGCTTCGACGCCGAGTCGTTCCAGGTCAACCCGACCTGCGGCGACGAGGTCCACCTGCGGGTCCACCTGAACCGCCCGGCCGACGGCGCCGTCGTCGTCGAGAAGGTCAGCTGGGAGGGTCAGGGCTGCTCGATCTCGCAGGCGTCGATCTCGGTGATGTCCGAGCTCGTGGCCGGAACGCCGGTCAGCGCGGCCGAAGAGCTCGGCGAGACCTTTCGCGCGCTGATGCACGCGCGCGGCCAGGGGCTCGACGAGGAGGCAGAGGACCGGCTCGGTGACGCCACCGCGTTCACCGGGGTGGCCAGGTACCCCGCACGGATCAAGTGCGCGCTGCTCGGCTGGGCGGCGCTGCGCGACGCGCTGATCCAGTCCGGTGCGGCCGGCACGACACAGGAGGAGAACCCATGACAGCGACCGCTCCGGGCACACTGCCCACACCGCCCACCGCGGCCGACGTCGAGGAGGCGCTGCGCGATGTCATCGACCCCGAGCTGGGCATCAACGTCGTCGACCTCGGTCTGATCTACGGCGTGATGGTCGACGCGAACAACCATGCCGTGATCGACATGACGCTCACCTCGGCGGCGTGCCCGCTGACCGACGTCATCGAGGACCAGGCCGGGGCCGCGCTGGACGGGCTGGTCGACGGGTTCCGGATCAACTGGGTCTGGATGCCGCCGTGGGGCCCGGACAAGATCACCGACGACGGGCGCGAGCAGCTGCGGGCGCTGGGCTTCAACATCTGACCGCTCGCTCGCCCGGTACGTCGGCGCGCGCCGTACGCCGACGTCAGAGACCGTCGGCGTCAGAGCTCGGTCGTCGAGAACGTGTCGCACGCGGCGAGGGAGCCCTCGTTGTAGCCGGTGACGAACCAGCTCTGCCGCTGCTCGCTCGAGCCGTGGGTCCACACGTCCGGGTTGACGCCGCCGCTGGTCTGCTCCTGGATGTGGTCGTCGCCGACGGCTTCGGCTGCCGAGAGCGCGTCGGCGAGCTGTTCGTCCGTGATGGGCTCGAGGAACGTGACGCCGCGGTCCGGGTCGATCCGGGTGGCCGCGTCCCGCGCCCACATGCCGGCGTAGCAGTCGGCCTGCAGCTCGAGACGCACGCCGTCGGACTCCGGTCCGGTGGCCTGGCGGTCGATGCCGTCCATCAGGCCGGTGATGTTCTGGATGTGGTGGCCGTACTCGTGCGCGGTGACGTACATCTCGGCGAGCGGGCCGCCGGAGGCGCCGAACCTGCTCTGCAGGAGGTCGAAGAACCCGACGTCCATGAAGATGAACTGGTCGGCCGGGCAGTAGAACGGACCGGTCGAGGACGACGCCTGTCCGCAGCCGGTCGTGGTGGCCCCCTCGAACGACTCCGCACCCGGCTGGACGAAGTCCGTCCCGGCGGCGGCGACGGTCTCGCCCCAGAAGACGTCGAGGGACTGGAGCGTGGCCGACAGCCGGCACTCCCGGTTGGCGTTGGCCTCCTCGACGGTGCACTCGGCGACCTCGCCGACCTCGCCGCCGCCCCCGCCGGCACCCTGCAGGCCCTCCAGCGCCGGCCCGACGTCCACACCGGTGAACTGGTAGATCAGGAAGGCCACGACGCCCAGCCCGAGGCCACCGGCCGCGGCCTTGCCGCCACGGCGCGTGCGGACCCGACCACCCTCGAAGCTGCCGCCCTCGCTGAATGTCATGCGCACACGCTAGTGCGGCCGGTGCGCCGCTGCGCGGCGCGCTCTGCCGGGTCGGCCGGTCAGTCGCCGAGGCCGCGCGCGGTCAGTGCCTCACCGGTGGAGCGGGCCCGTCCGACGGCCCGGATCGCGGTCGGGACGAGCAGGGCGCGAACGTTGCGTTCGAGACCGCGTGCCCGAGCCGCGTCGCGGACCTCGCCGGCGGTGTGGACGAGGGCCGGCACTGCACGCAGCATCAGTCCGACCGCCAGCGCGACGGTCTGGGGAGCGACGCCCAGGTGGCGCAACGGACGCAACGCCCGGGTCAGGGCGTCGAGCATGCGGTCCGCCCGTGTGGTGGCCGTCAGGGTGGTGGCCGCGAGGACCAGCGTCACGAGGTCGGCGGCGACCTCGATGCCGACGACCGGGCCGCGCTGCCACACCTGGTAGGCCCCGACCACCAGGGCCGTGACCAGGACCGGGAGCAGCGCACGTGCCGTCGAGCGCACCGGGAGGCGCGCGCTCGCGGCCACGCCCGCCGCGATGCCCAGCAGCCCGAGGGTTGCCGGTAGCCCGGTCAGCACGGCTACGGCGATCCCCAGGGCAGCGAGGCCGGCCGTCTTGGGACCGGGGCCCAACCGGTGCAGCCACGTGTCGCCCGCCCGGTAGAGGCCCAGCGGACCGGCCCATGCCGGGCGCTCCGCCCCGGCCCGCGGGCGACCTTCGCGAACGGCCCCGACGGTGCGGCCCGTCATCGCCGGTGCCCGTCGACCGCGCTCGCCATCAGCCCGACGTAGTGCTCCACGGCTGCGGTCGGCTCGCCGTCGAACACCACCCGGGCGCGGTCGACGACGAGCACGCGGTCAGCGCGCGCCGCGGCGTCGAGGTCGTGCGTGACGAGCAGCACCTGCTGCTCGAGGCTCTCGATCAGGTCGTCGACGACCCGCCGCCACCGCAGGTCGAGCAACGTGGTCGGTTCGTCGCAGACGAGCACGGTGGGCTCGGTGGCGAGGACGCCGGCCAGGGCCAGGAGCTGCTTCTGGCCGCCGGACAGGGCGTGCACCGGCTGCTCGGCACGGTCGGCGAGCCCGAAGCGCGCGAGGACCGCCCGCACGCGCTCGTCGCGTTCGTCGCCGGACAGGCCGAGCCGGCGCAGGGAGAGGGCGACGTCCTCGACCGGCGTCGGCATGACCAGCTGCGCGTCGGGGTCGGTGAAGACGAAGCCGACCTGACGGCGCACGGCTGCTCCGTCGCGGCCGGTGTCGAGCCCGTTGACGCGCACGGTGCCGGCCGACGGCAGGGCGAGCCCGTTCGTGAGCCTCGCCAGGGTCGACTTGCCCGATCCGTTGGCGCCGATGACGGCGATCCGCCGCTCGGTCAGCGTGCAGGTCGTCGGCTCGAGCAGTGTGACGACCCGCTCCCCGCCCGGAGGTCTCCCGGACGGGTCGTCGGGGCCGCCGCCCACACCGCCGGCGCCGGCCGGAGCGTAGGCGGTGACGGTGGCACCGACGAGCTCGATCACGTCCGGACCCCTCGGCTCAGCGGCGCCTGGTCAGCAGGTCGGGGAAGGCGCGGAAGACGGCGGCGGCCACGATCGCGGCGAACACGTTCTTGATCACATCACCGGGGAGGAAGACGCTGCCCGCGGTGATCGCCTCCTGGGCCGACAGGCCCAGCCGGGCGCCCATCGCCGCGATGCCGATCGGGTGGATGACGAGCAGGCTGCCGGCCGTGGCGGCGAGGAAGGCCATCACGGGCAGCGTCGAGGGGCGAGCGCGTCGCAGCCGCGTCATGAGGTACCCCGCCAGGGCGGCGGCGAGCGGGAAGGCGAGCAGGTACCCCACCGACGGCTTCCCGAGGACGGCGAGCCCGCCGGTCCCGCCCGAGAAGACCGGCAGGCCGGCCAGCCCGACGGCCAGGTACAGCAGGACCGCGAGAGCCCCCCGGCGCGGCCCGAGGACGAGGCCGGCGAGCATGACGCCGAAGGTCTGGAGGGTGATCGGCACGACCATGCCGGGCAGCGTGACGCCCGGCAGGAGCGCGCACACGGCGATGAATGCGGCGAAGGTGGCGACCAGGGCGACGTCGGTTGCGGTCGAGGAGCGCAGGGTCGGTACGGGAACGGCCAGGGACAGCGCTGCGGCGTCGCGGGCCGTCCCGTCGTCCTGTGGTGCGATGGTCATGGGTCCCCCAGGAGGTGGTTGTCGGCGAACGTGTGTCGGCACACATCCGCGCGGGTGCCCGGCATCGGCCGATTTCCGGTCGGGGGTTCACGCTAGCCGGTCGTAGGATGAGCGTCGTTTGTGCCCGCCCACAAGAGGGCAGGGTGCCGGTCGGAGGAAACCTCAGTGATCACCGCTCATGACGTCGAGCTTCGTGTCGGCGTCCGCGTCCTGCTCGAGAAGGCGTCCTTCCGGATCGCCGCGGGCGACCGGATCGGCCTCGTCGGCCGCAACGGAGCCGGCAAGACGACCCTGACCCGCGTCCTGGCGGGGGAGGGACAGGCCGCCGGCGGGCAGGTCGTCCGCTCCGGCGACGTCGGGTACCTGCCGCAGGACCCACGCACCGGCGACGTCGACGTCCTGGCGATGGACCGCATCCTGTCCGCACGCGGTCTCGACGAGATCGTCGCGTCGTTGCGCTCCACCGAGGGTGCGATGGCCAGCGCCGACGACGAGACGCGCGACGCGGCGATGGAGCGGTACACCCGGCTCGACTCCCGCTTCACGGCCGCCGGCGGCTACGCGGCCGAGAGCGAGGCGGAGCAGATCTCCGCCAACCTCGGCCTCGACGAGCGCGTGCTGAGCCAGCCGCTCGGAACCCTGTCCGGCGGCCAGCGCCGACGGGTCGAGCTGGCCCGCATCCTGTTCTCCGGAGCCGAGACGCTGCTGCTCGACGAGCCGACCAACCACCTGGACGCCGACTCGATCGTCTGGCTGCGCGACTACCTGTCGTCCTACGCCGGCGGCTTCCTGGTGATCAGCCACGACACCGGCCTGATGCGCAGGACCGTGAACAAGGTCTTCCACATGGACGCCAACCGCGGCGAGCTGGACCAGTACAACCTGGGCTGGGACGCGTACCTCACCCAGCGTGAGACGGACGAGCGCCGTCGCAAGCGCGAGCGGGCGAACGCCGAGAAGAAGGCGTCCGTGCTGTTCGCCCAGGCGGACAAGATGCGGGCCAAGGCGACCAAGGCCGTCGCTGCGCAGAACATGGCCCGCCGCGCGGAGCGGTTGATCGCCGGGCTCGAGGCCGAGCGTGCGTCGGACAAGGTCGCCCACCTGAGGTTCCCGGACCCGGCTCCGTGCGGCAAGACGCCGCTGACGGCGACCGGCCTGAGCAAGTCGTACGGCTCGCTCGAGGTGTTCACCGATGTCGACCTCGCCATCGACCGGGGGAGCCGGGTCGTCATCCTCGGCCTCAACGGTGCCGGCAAGACGACCTTGCTGCGCATCCTGGCGGGCGTGGAGCCGCCGGACACCGGGGAGGTCCTGCCGGGCCACGGGTTGAAGATCGGCTACTACGCCCAGGAGCACGAGACGCTCGACACGACGCTGACCGTCGTCGAGAACCTGCGTCATGCGGCGCCCGACCTGACCGACACGCAGGTGCGGTCCGTGCTCGGCTCCTTCCTGTTCTCCGGCGACGACGTCGAGAAGCCGGTGCGGGTGCTCTCCGGTGGCGAGAAGACGAGACTCGCGCTCGCGGCGCTCGTGGTGTCGTCCGCCAACGTGCTGCTGCTCGACGAACCGACCAACAACCTCGACCCGGCGAGCCGCGCCGAGGTCCTGCGTGCGTTGCACGGGTATGCCGGCGCCGTCGTCATGGTCACCCACGACGAGGGAGCGGTGTCTGCTTTGTCCCCCGAAAGGGTGGTGCTCCTGCCCGATGGCGACGAAGATCTATGGAACGACAGCTATGCGGATCTGATCTCGCTCGCGTAGCTCGTCCGGACCGTGTCAGACGGAAGTCAGACGGTCGGGGCGGCGTCGGTCGGGCACCCGCTCGACCCGCGTGCCGAAGGACCTTGGCCAGGAGGACGACCATGAATGCACAGCTGCCTAAGGGTTCGCGGATCACCGGTGAGGGGCGCAACGACCTCTCGGCGTCGTTGGCTGCGCGCTACAACCGAGGCGAGAGCATCCGGTCGATGGCCGACGACATCGGCAGGTCGTACGGGTTCGTGCACGGGGTGCTCGTCGAGGCCGGGGTCACGATGCGCAGCAGGGGCGGGGCGACACGCGGCGCGGCCGCCGAGGCTCGCCGGGCCGCGGCCAAGAAGGTGAACGCCTGACCTCGCTGCCATGCCCCGGCGCGTAAGGGGCCCGAGCGGCGTCAGCCGGTCTGGGCGTCGAGCAGTGCGTCCTCTTCCTCCTCCGCCGTGACACGGTGCCGACGGCGGCTCCGGGGCATGGTCTCCGCAGGGCCGCCGTCGGCAGCCGGCGCGCGGTCGTCGCGCACGTCGCGGACGATCAGGACGCCGCAGCCGACGAGCGCCCCGAGCGCGAAGACCCACCACTGGAACGCGTAGGACAGGTGCGAGCCGAGCCCGGTGTCGGGACGTGCGAGCGGACCGAGATCGACCGGTGCGGCACCGTTCTCGGTCACCGCCATGGCATAGGCCCGGATCGTCGTGGTGTCGGCCACCCACTGCGGGGTGTCGGCCGCGGCACGCACCTGATCGACGGAGATGGCCTGCACCTGACCGTCCGGCGCGCTGCGGGTCGACGGACGCTCATCGGCCCGCAGCCGGGCCAGCAGCTCGACAGTCCCGGCAGGGGCCGTCGGGACCGATGCCGCACCGGAGCCATCCAACCCGGTCGGGACCCAGCCGCGGTCGACCACCAGGATCGAGCCGTCAAGGGCACCACCCTGGACGAGGAGCGGCTCGAGCACGTGGAAGCCCGCCTGGCCGTCGACCGGACGGTTGCGCAGCAGCACTGTCGCGTCGGTCAGGTAGTGCCCCTCGACGTCCACCACGCGCCAGACCTGGTCGGCCGCGATCCCTGAGCCGCCGGTGACGTCGGTGACGCCGGTGACGTCGGCCAGCGGTACGGGTGCTGCGTCGTAGTTGGCCTGCACGACGGCGACTGCTGCCGATCGGTCGACATGCCTGTTCCACTGCCAGACGCCGAGCGCGGCGCAGCCGGCGGCCAGCAGCAGAGCGAGGGCGACCGTTGCCGCCCAGCGGCGCAACGCGGGCATCAGGCGCATCGTCAGTCCGTCGGTCGTCGGTGAGCGGTCGTCAGCCGTCGGTCGGCTCGAGGTCGCCGACCGCGACGGTGTCCCGGTGGAACCCGCGCGCGCCGAGGTACTGCTCGAGGTGCGCCCGGTGCTCGGAGCACGCCAGCCACACCTTGCGGCGATCGGGTGCGTGCAGCGTCGGGTTGTTCCAGCGCAGTCCCCATGCGGCCGAGGTGCGGCATCCGCGCGCACTGCACATCAGATCGTCCGGGGCGTCGTCGTGCAGGTCGTCGCTGATCACGTGCGTCCTCCTGTCGTGGTGCCGTGGTCGATCTCGTCCGTCGGTGCGGGACCCGGCAGCGCCGGTGGTTCGAGGAACGTCCCGGGGTCGGTGCCGCGCTCCCGGCCCGCGTTCGCGAGCACCACCGCGACGTAGGGCAGGACGACGGCGCCCGCCAGCAGCAGCCACCTGGTCCAGTGGTCGATGGCGACCGCTCCGATGAAGCACGCGACGCGGATCGTCATCTGCACCAGGTAGCGACGGGTCCGCTGCGCGACGTCATCGGCCAGCGGGGTCGCAGCCGTCGTGATCCGGGTGACCGGTCCATCGGCCCCGGAGCTCGTCTGCGCGCGCCGAGCGCCACGGTCTGCCACCGCACGAGTTTACCCGCCGGTCCTGGGCAGCGGCGGGCCGAGCGCAGGTGGGGCGGGCCGGCGGGCACGCCGAGCGCAGCCCGTACCGGCCGTGCTGGACCGCGACGGACCGCCACGGACCGCCACGGACCGCCACGGACCGGTCGCGGCAGGCGGCGGACCGGGTCGGTCGGCTACCGTCGGCTCCGGACCGGCAGTGGCAGGTCCTCGGACGACGACAGGAGAGCCCCGTGAGCCAGACCGTCCCCCCGGTCCCGCGCAGCGTGCTCGTCACCGGCGCCAACCGTGGGATCGGGCGTGCGATCGCCGAGCGGTTCGTCGCGGCCGGGGACCTGGTCTCGACGATCTACCGCAGCGGCGACCTGCCCGAGGGCGTGCTCGGTGTGGTCGGCGACATGACCGACACGGCGTCCGTCGACGCGGCCTTCAGCGAGGTCGAGGCCGTCAACGGTCCGGTCGAGGTGCTCGTCGCCAACGCCGGGATCACGCGCGACCAGCTGCTCATGCGGATGACGGACGAGGACTTCGAGGAGGTCGTCGACGTCAACCTGACGGGGACCTTCCGCTGCGTGCGCCGTGCGTCCAAGGGCATGATCCGCCTGCGTCGGGGCCGGATCATCCTGATCTCGTCCGTCGTGGGGATGTACGGCGGGCCCGGCCAGGTCAACTACGCAGCGTCGAAGGCCGGGCTGGTCGGCATGGCCCGCTCGATCACCCGGGAGCTCGGGGGCCGCGGCATCACGGCCAACGTCGTCGCGCCCGGCTTCATCGACACCGCGATGACCGCCGCGTTGCCGCCGGAACGCCAGGAGGCCTACCGTGCTGCGATCCCGGCCGGGCGCTTCGCCCGTCCGGACGAGGTCGCCGGGGTCGTGCACTTCCTCGCATCGCCGGAGGCGGCGTACGTCAACGGCGCGCTCATCCCGGTCGACGGCGGACTCGGCATGGGGCACTGACGCCGCGCCTGCGTTCCACCTGCACCTGACAAGCACCACGCTCACCGGCACCAGCCAGAAGCATCCGCGAAGGGAAGCGACGTCCATGGGTCTGCTCGACGGCAAGAAGCTCTTGATCACGGGTGTCCTGATGGACAGCTCGATCGCCTTCCACGTGGCACGGCTGGCTCAGCAGGAGGGCGCCGAGGTCGTGCTGACCTCCTTCGGTCGTCAGCTGCGCCTGACCGAGACGATCGCCAAGCGGCTGCCGGCAGCCGCGCCGGTCGTCCAGCTCGACGCGACCTCGACCGAGGACCTCGACGCGCTGGCCGACCGGGTCCGCGAGCACGTCGACCACCTGGACGGCGTCGTGCACTCGATCGGGTTCGCGCCCCAGTCCGTCATGGGCGGGAACTTCCTGACCGGCCAGTGGGACGACGTCGCGACCGCCCTGCACGTCTCGGCGTACTCGCTCAAGGCGCTCGCCGTCGCCGCGCACCCCCTGCTCGGTCGCGGGTCCTCGATCGTCGGGCTGACCTTCGACGCCCGGTACGCCTGGCCCGTCTACGACTGGATGGGTGTGGCCAAGGCTGCGTTCGAGGCCACCTCGCGCTACCTCGCCCGTGACCTCGGCCCGGAGGGCATCCGGGTGAACCTGGTCGCGGCCGGGCCGGTCAAGACCACGGCAGCCAAGTCGATCCCTGGCTTCCAGGCGCTGGACGAGGGCTGGCCGAAGCGGTCGCCGCTCGGCTGGGACGCATCCGACCCGGAGCCTACGGCCCGGGCCGTCGCGGCGCTGCTGTCCGACTGGTTCCCCGCCACGACCGGCGAGATCGTGCACGTGGACGGCGGATTCCACGCGATGGGACTGTGACATGACGCCGGGTGCCGCCCGGCCCGGTGGCCGTCGACTGATCCTGCTGCGCCACGCGAAGGCAGAGCCGAGCGGGGGCGTGCCGGACGCCCTGCGTCCACTGGCGCTGCTCGGCCGGCGGCAGTGCTCGGCCGTGGCTGCCAGCCTGGTCGCTTCCGGGTTGCTGCCCGAGCACGTGCTGGTCTCCTCAGCGGTGCGCACGCGGCAGACCTGGGAGCTCGTCCGCGCCGCGCTCGGAGACGTCCCGGCCGCCGAGGTCGAGGTGACCGACCGGGTCTACGACGCGGGCCCGCACGACCTGATCGAGCTCGCACGCGGGCTCGACGAGCGGATCGCGACACTGCTGGTCGTCGGTCACGAGCCGACGATGTCGAGCACGGCGGCGCTCCTGGCGCGCGCCGACGGCGACAGCGTCCACCTCGCGCAGGTCCGGACCGGGATACCGACCGGCGCCTTCGCCGTGCTCGACGTCGAGACGTGGACGGGGCTGGCCCGGGGCACGGCGACCTTGCTGGACGTCGTCCGACCGCCACGATGATCGAGCCGGCGCCCGGCGCCACGCCCCCGCGGGCCGGCGGCACGGACCAGGTGACAGCGGTCCTCACGACGCTGCTGGCACTCCAGCGGCTGTCCTGGGAGCAGGGTGTCGCCGGGCACGCAGCCCTCGATCTCGGCCGCGACGACCTGGTCCGGGTGATCGCCGACGACGCCGTGGTGCGGCAGGACGTCGACGGTCGCCTCGGTGAGGTCGACGGCGGCGGGCTGGTCAACTGCGGTGCCCTCGTCGAGGTGGTCGAGACGGCGTGGCGGACGACCGGCGACGAGCGGCTGCGCGACGGCCTGAGCCGGCAGCTCCGCTGGTTCGAGCGCGGTTGCCCCCGGGCCGCGGACGGCACGCTCTTCCACCTGACCGGGAACGAGCAGATGTGGACCGACTCGGTCTACATGCTCGTGCCCGCGCTGTTCCGACTCGGCCGCCCGGCAGCGGCCATGGCCCAGCTCGACGGGCACCGGCGACGTCTGCAGGACGGTTCCGGTCTGTATGCCGCGCGGTGGGACGAGCCGAGCGGCGTGCTCGTCGCGCCGCAGCACTGGGGGACGGGCAACGGATGGGTGGCCGCCGGTCTGGCGCGGGCCTGGCGGGAGACCGCGGCGCAGCCGCACCGCACGGCCCTGGCCACGCAGGCCCGGGTCGTCATCGACGCGTGCCTGGCCCACCGACGGGCCGACGGCCTGTTCCACGACGTCGTCGACGACCCGACGACCTTCGTCGAGGCGAACCTGGCGCAGATGCTCGCCTATGCCGTCCTGACCGGGGTGGCCGACAGGTGGCTGCCGCAGGACCTGGCCGTCGTCGGCCAGGACCTTCGTGCGGCCGCGGCGCGCGGCGTCGACCCGGACGGCTTCGTCCGTCCGGTGGCCGGCTCGCCGCACTTCGACCGTGCGGGCCGCTCGGCCGAGGCGCAGGCGTTCTTCCTGCTCGCAGCGGCCGCCGACGACCGCTGAGGCGCTCAGCCGTCGACCGGGCCCCCGCCGGGTGCGTCGAGGCTGTCGAGGCCGAGGACCGCGAGCACCGCGTCGAGGGGCGCGTCGAGGATCGCCACGTCCGCCTGGTCACAGACGAGCGGTTTGGCGTTGTAGGCGATGCCGAGGCCCGCCACGGCGAGCATCTCGAGGTCGTTGGCGCCGTCGCCGATCGCGACCGTGTCCTGGAGCGGCACGCCCTGCAGCGCGGCGAACTCGCGCAGGGCCGCGGCCTTGGCCGCGCGGTCGATGACGGGACCCGTCACCCGGCCGGTCAGCGCGCCGTCGATCACCTCGAGGCTGTTCGCGCGGACGAAGGCGATGCCGAGTTCCTCGGCCAGGGGCCCGACGACCTCGATGAACCCGCCGGACACGAGCCCGACCGGCCAGCCCCGCCGGTGCAGCTCGCTGATCAGCCGCTCGGCGCCCGGGGTCAGGACGAGCTCCGCGCGGACCGCCTCGAGCACGCCGACCGGCAACCCGGCGAGCGCCGCGACCCGCTCGTGCAGGGACTGCGCGAAGTCGATCTCGCCGCGCATCGCCCGGTCGGTGATCGCGGCGACCTCCGCGCGCGCACCCGCATGTGCCGCGAGCATCTCGATGACCTCGCCGGTGATCACGGTGGAGTCGACATCCATGACCACGAGGCGGCGTCTCGGAGGCTCGGTCGGCGTCACGGGGTCGCTCACGGCTGCAGGGTAGCGCCGGGCTGCGTCCCAGCGGCCGGGCATCCCACGGCCGGCTCAGGCCGTGACGACGGTGCCCTTGGGCACGACGGTGATGCCGGACTCGGTGACGGTGAACCCTCGCGCCCGGTCCTGCTCCGGGTCGAGGCCGACCCGCGCGCGCTCCTCGATGACGACGTTCTTGTCGATGATCGCCCGATGGACCTGGGCGTGGCGCCCGACCTCGGTGTCGTCGAGGATCACGGAGTCACTGACCGACGACCAGGAGCGCAGGTACACGCCCGGCGAGAGCACCGATCCGGAGACCGTCGCACCCGAGACGATGACCCCGGGGGAGACGAGCGAGTCGGACGCGTGGCCGAGCCGACCCGGGCCGGCGTGCACGAACTTCGCCGGCGGGAGCCCTGCGTAGCCGCTGAACACCGGCCAGTCGGTGTTGTAGAGGTTGAAGATCGGGTTGACCGAGATCAGGTCCTGGTTGGCGTCGTAGTACGAGTCGAGCGTCCCGACGTCGCGCCAGTAGTCGCGGTCGCGGTCGGTGGAGCCGGCGACGTCGTTGCGGATGAAGTCGTAGACCCCCGCCGCCCCCTTGTCGACGAAGTACGGGACGATGTCGCCGCCCATGTCGTGGCGGGACGTGGGGTTCTCGGCGTCCCGGGTCACCGCGTCGACGAGGGCGTCGGCATGGGCGACGTAGTTGCCCATCGACGCGAGGATCTCCATCGGCGAGTCGGACAGGCCGATCGGGTCGGACGGCTTCTCGCGGAAGGCGGCGATGCGCGTCGGGTCCGCCGCGGAGGTCTCGATGACACCGAACTCGCCGGCCATCGCGATCGGCTGGCGGATGCCGGCGACGGTGAGCTCGGCCCCGGACTCGAGGTGGGCCTCGACCATCTGCTCGAAGTCCATCCGGTACACGTGGTCGGCACCGACCACCACGACCACGTCCGGCCGCTCGTCACCGATGATGTTCAGGCACTGGAAGATGGCGTCCGCGCTGCCCAGGTACCAGTGCTTGCCGACCCGCTGCTGCGCAGGCACGGGGGCGACGTAGTTGCCCAGCAGGGCCGACATGCGCCACGTCTTGGCGACGTGCCGGTCGAGGCTGTGCGACTTGTACTGGGTCAGGACGATGACCTTGAGGTAGCTCGAGTTCACGAGGTTCGACAGCGCGAAGTCGACCAGGCGGTACATCCCGCCGAACGGGACGGCGGGTTTGGCCCGGTCCGTGGTCAAGGGCATCAGTCGCTTGCCCTCGCCACCAGCGAGGACGATTGCCAGGACGCGCGGCGTAGCCATGCCTCTGACCCTAGGGCCGTCGAGCCCTGCACGGCCACCCGTTCCCGTCCCGCTAGCGCTAGCGTGTCGCTGTGCGCGTCGATCTGTTGACCAGGGAGTACCCGCCGCACGTGTACGGCGGGGCCGGGGTACACGTAGCCGAGCTGAGCGCTGTGCTGCGCCGACACGTCGATGTCCGCGTGCGGTGCTTCGACGGCGCGCGGTCGGAGCCCGGCGTCACCGGGTACGACGTGCCCGCCTCGCTGGCGGAGCGCAACCCCGCGCTGCGCACGTTCGGCGTGGACCTGCTGATGGCTGCCGATGTCGAGGGCGCCGACCTGGTGCACTCGCACACCTGGTACGCGAACCTGGCCGGCCACGTCGCGAGCCTGCTGTACGGCATCCCGCACGTGGTCAGTGCGCACAGTCTCGAACCGTTGCGGCCGTGGAAGGCCGAACAGCTGGGTGGTGGCTACGCGCTCTCGGGGTGGTCGGAGCGGACGTCGTACGAGCACGCTGCGGCCATCATCGCGGTCAGCGCAGGCATGCGGGCGGACATCCTGCGGAGCTATCCGACGATCGACCCGGCGCGCGTGCACGTGGTCCACAACGGGATCGACCTGCAGGGCTGGCGCCGGCCCGAGGGCGACGAGGCCGTCGCACGTGCCCACGAGGTGGCACGCGGTCTCGGCATCGACCCCGACCGCCCGGCCGTGGTCTTCGTCGGGCGGATCACCCGCCAGAAGGGGTTGCCCTACCTGCTGCGGGCGGCCGAGGCGTTGCCGCCGGACGTCCAGCTCGTCCTGTGCGCCGGTGCACCGGACACCCCCGAGATCGCCGCCGAGGTCACCGGCCTGGTCGCCGACCTGCGCCACCAGCGCGACGGCGTCGTGTGGATCGAGCAGATGCTGCCGCGCCCGGACCTCGTCGCTGTGCTCTCGTCGTGCACCGTGTTCGCCTGCCCGTCGGTCTACGAGCCGCTCGGCATCGTCAACCTCGAGGCCATGGCGTGCGGCCTGCCCGTCGTCGGTACCGCGACCGGCGGCATCCCCGAGGTGGTCGACGACGGCGTGACCGGCCTGCTCGTCCCGATCGATCAGCTGCAGGACGGCACCGGCACACCGGTGGACCCGGACCGCTTCGTCGCCGACCTGGCCGCCGCGCTCGCGAGCCTCGCCACCGACCCGGTCCGCGCCGCGACCATGGGCCTGGCCTCCCGCCGTCGCGTCGAGGACCACTTCGCCTGGGACGCGATCGCGGAGCGCACCCTCGAGCTCTACCGCTCGGTGCTGGCCTGACTCACGAGCCGGTCTGTACCGACGGGCCGGTCTGACCCGACGGACCGGCGGCCAGGGTCGCGGCCGCGACCGCGCGCCGGGCCGCATGGTCGATGTGCCGCAGCGCGGCGGTGCGCTGGTCGGCCTGCCAGAGGTTGACCGCGCCGCCGTCGTCCGCCGTGGCCAGCGCGACGATCGTCCGCAGACGCACGGCATCGGCGAGCACCCGGACCGCCCGCGGTGCCAGGCCTGCCGGCAACGGCCAGCGCGGGTCGGCGCCCGAGCGCAGCGCCACGATGGCGGCCGCCGCGTCAGGGCGCCATCGGGCGATGTCGAGGTTCGCCAGTGCCTCGGTCGCACCCAGCAGCGCATGCCGCAGAGACTGCTCGGCCTCGCTGAGGCTGCCGACCAGCCCGGGCAACCGGTGGCGCCAGTCCGGGACCGGGTGGACCCGCCACGTCACCAGGTGGCCGACGTCGTTGACGCTGCCGAACTCCACGACGTCCGGCACGGCAGCCCAGGCGCCGTCCGCCGTGTGCACCAGGACGCACTCGCCGGCATCGACCGCCGGCTCGGCCACCTCGGGCGGCAGACCGCTCGCGTCGCCCGGGACGGGCAGCAGCGCCGCAGCCTGCCGGGGGCCGCCGGCCCACGCCGCGATCAGCTGGTCGAGCGAGCCGCCGTCCGGTGCGACGTCGGGCACACCGACCACGGCGTGGGGCTCGTCCTCGCCCTGGACCGCGTCCACCGCTCGCTGGACCGGCCCGGCGCCGACGCCCTGCAGCCACAGGGCGAGCAGCACCGACCGCGGCAGCGCGAGCAAGCCGTCCTGGTCGTCCACCCGACCAACCTACGACGCCCCGGGCGTCGTGGGGACGAGCGCGGCACGCTGCCGGTGGTGCGCCGGGGGCGGTGCTCCGCAGGTTAGGGTCTGGACACATGGACGTGGTGCTGGACTTTCAGGACGTGAGCATCCGGCGGGGGCCCAAGACGATCCTCGACCGGGTGTCCTGGACCGTCGCCGAGGGTGAGCGATGGGTCCTCCTGGGACGCAACGGCGCCGGCAAGACGACCCTGCTGCAGATCGCCTCGGCGCGGATGCACCCGAGCTCCGGCACCGCCTACGTCCTGGGGCACAGGCTCGGCGCCGTCGACCTGTTCGAGCTCCGCCCGCGGGTCGGTGTCACGTCCGCGGCGCTCGCCGACCGCATCGCCGGCTCCGAGAGCGTGATCGACGTCGTGCTGACTGCCGCCTACGGGATGACCGGACGGTGGCGGGAGCAGTACGAGGCGCTGGACCACGAGCGCGCACGGGCGCTGCTGGAGGTCTTCGGGGTCGGTGACCTGGCGGAACGCCACTTCGGCACGCTGAGCGAGGGCGAGCGCAAGCGGACCCAGATCGCTCGGGCGCTGATGACCGACCCGGAGCTGCTGCTGCTCGACGAGCCGGCGGCCGGTCTGGACCTCGGCGGGCGTGAGGAGCTCCTCGCGGCGCTCACCGAGCTCGCACGCGACCCGCGGTCACCGGTCCTGGTCCTGGTGACCCATCACGTCGAGGAGATCCCGGTCGGCTTCACGCACGTCCTGCTGCTGCGCGACGGACAGGTCCATGCCGCCGGGCCGCTCGACACCGTCCTGACCGCGCAGAACCTGTCCGAGTGCTTCGGCATGGACCTCGTGGTCGAGCGTCACGGCGACCGGTGGAGCGCCCGCTCCGGTCGGTGAGGGCCCTGGCCATCTCATGCTCGAACGAGCATGTGGTCCGCTGCATCCGCCGACTAGGATTGCGCTGACGCCCGACGGAGGGAGACAGCATGGCCTGGATCTGGTGGGTCGGCGCGGCCCTCCTGCTCGCGGTGGTCGAGATGCTCTCCGTCGACCTCGTCCTGATCATGTTTGCGGGGGGTGCGCTCCTCGGGGCCCTGCTCGCCGCGCTCGGCCTGCCGGTGTGGGTCCAGATCATCGGGTTCGCGGTCGCGTCCGGGCTGCTCCTGTTCACGCTGCGTCCCTGGCTGCTGCGCCACCTGCGCACCCGGGTGCCGCTCGTCGAGACCAACGCCGCAGCGCACGTCGGGCGGACCGCCGTCGTCGTCGCCCAGGTCACCGAGCGCGCCGGGCGGGTCAAGCTCGCCGGTGAGGTCTGGACGGCCCGCACCAGGGACGACGAGGTGATCGACGTGGGCGCGGAGGTGCAGGTCGTCCGGATCGACGGTGCCACCGCCGTCGTCACGGCTGCGCACGCTCAGGAACACCCCGACGCGGCCCACCGCAACAGCCCGGACCCGCACGGCCGAACCTCTGAGGAGACAGCACTGTGAACGATCTGGCACCTGGCGAGATCGCGGGCTACGCGATTCTCGCCCTCGTCATCCTGTTCGTCGTCATCGCGCTCATCCGGTCGGTACGGATCGTGCCGCAGGCCGAGGCGCAGCTCGTGGAGCGGCTCGGTCGCTTTGCGCGCACCCTCGACGCCGGGCTGCACCTGCTGGTGCCCTTCGTCGACCGGGTCCGCAGCAAGGTCGACCTGCGCGAGCAGGTCATCTCGTTCGCGCCGCAGCCGGTGATCACCTCCGACAACCTCGTGGTCAGCATCGACACCGTCATCTACTTCCAGGTCACCAACCCCAAGTCCGCGGTCTACGAGATCGCCAACTTCGTCATCGGAATCGAGCAGCTCACCGTGACCACGCTGCGCAACGTCGTGGGGTCGATGGACCTCGAGCAGACGCTGACCAGCCGGGACCAGATCAACGGGCAGCTGCGCGGCGTGCTCGACGACGCGACCGGTCGCTGGGGCGTGCGGGTCAACCGGGTCGAGCTCAAGTCGATCGACCCGCCGCAGTCCATCCAGGGCTCGATGGAGCAGCAGATGCGTGCCGAGCGTGACCGGCGTGCCGCGATCCTGACCGCCGAGGGCGTCAAGCAGTCCGCGATCCTGACCGCCGAGGGCGAGAAGCAGTCCGCGATCCTCCGGGCGGAGGGCAACGCGCAGGCTGCCATCCTCAACGCCGAGGGCGAGGCGCGTGCGATCCTGCAGGTCTTCGACGCGATCCACCGGGGCGACGCCGACCCGAAGCTGCTCGCCTACCAGTACCTGCAGATGCTCCCGCAGGTCGCCCGGACGCAGTCGAACAAGGTCTGGTTCATCCCGACCGAGTTCACGGCGGCACTCAGCGCGATCAGCAAGGGCTTCGGCGGGCAGCCCGGGGTGGGCGACGGTGTGACGTGGCGCGCGCCCGGTGACTCGCCGCTCGGTGACGACCTCCCGCCGACGACGCTGACCGACCCGTCGGAGGCGCTCGCCGAGGCTCGTCGTCAGTCGGAGGCGGCCACGGCGGATGCGACCAGCGCCGGGACCCTGAGCGGTCACCGGTTCGACCCACGCGTCGAGGCCGGCCAGCACGCGGACGAGCCGTCGCCCCAGGGCCCGCCGCCTCCGGCGCCGCCGCAGCCCGGGCCGGCCGACCAGGGACCTCCGGCACCTCCGCCCTACCAGGGCTGACCGCTCCCGCCCGGTCGGCACGAGACCCCGATCGGGCCGGAGCGGCCGGCCCGGCGTTCCAGGCCGTCCCGTCGGGTCGTGTCGGGATCTGCGCCGGCCCGGGACCCGTGAGTGAGTGAGTGCTCACTCCGCGCTATGATGCTGCGGTGAACCTGAGCACCCGCCGGGCGACGCCCATGGCGCCGGACGACCGACGCAGCGCGATCCTTGCCGCAACGGTGCCGCTGCTGCTCGAGCGCGGCGTCAGTGTGACGACCCGCGAGCTCGCCCAGGCGGCCGGCGTCGCCGAGGGCACGCTCTTCCGGGTCTTCCCCGACAAGGCCGCGCTGGTGCGTGCCGCCGTCGGCCAGGCGCTCGACCCGACGACGCTCCTCGCAGAGCTCGCCGCCATCGACCCGGACGCCGATCTCCGCCACGTGGTGACGGCCGCGGTCGGTGCGATGCTCGCCCGGTCGCGGGACGTCGCTGCGGTGGTCAGCCTCGCCCACGAGCTCTCGGCCGGGACGGCGGTTCCGGACGCGGGCGGGCACGGGCACCACCCTCGACCGCACGGACCCCATGGCGACCACACCGGTGCCCACCCGATCGAGGTCGTGATCCAGGCCGTGACCGGGCTGCTCGAGCCGCACCGGGCCGTCCTGCGCGACGCTCCCGGAGTGTGTGCGCGACTGCTCGTCGCCTTCGTGCTCGCGGCCTCCGGGCCGATGTGCCGGGGTCCGGAGCCTCAGCTGACGACCGCCCAGATCGTCCGGCTCTTCCTCGACGGTGCCACGACCGACGGTGCCACGACCGACGGTGCCACGACCGACGGTGCCACGACCGACGGTGCCACGACCGACGGTGCCACGAATGACCGTGCCACGAATGACCGTGCCACGGATGCCCCGCCCGTGATCGACTGCCCCGTGAACGACCGTCCCGTGAACGATCTGGAGACCTCGTGCTGATCCGACTCCTGCGCGATCACCTGCGCCCCTACGTGCGACTGATCACCGTCGTCGTGGTGCTGCAGCTGGTCCAGGCCATGGCGAACCTCTACCTGCCGAGCCTCAACGCGCACATCATCGACGACGGCGTGGCCAAGGGGGACACCCCCGTGATCATGCGACTCGGCGGCATCATGCTCGCGGTCACGCTCGTGCAGGTGATCTGTGCCGTGGGGGCGGTCTACGCCGGCGCCAAGGTGGCGATGTCGGTCGGACGCGACCTGCGGGCCGGCGTGTTCGACCACGTGCAGACGTTCTCCGCGCGGGAGCTCGGTCAGTTCGGCGCACCCACGCTCATCACGCGCACGACCAACGACGTCACCCAGGTGCAGCTCGTCGTCTTCATGACCTTCACGATCCTGGTCGCCGCCCCGGTGATGATGGTCGGCGGGGTGATCATGGCGTTGCAGGAGGACGTGCAGCTGTCCGGCCTCCTGCTCGTCATCGTCCCGGTCCTGGCGGCGCTCCTGGGCTTCGCCGTCGTGCGGCTGCGCCCGCTGTTCGGCAGCATGCAGAAGCGCATCGACGCGATCAACCGGATCCTGCGCGAGCAGATCACCGGCATCCGGGTGATCCGCGCCTTCGTCCGGGACACCCACGAGCGCGAGCGGTTCGGTGACGCGAACGCCGACCTGATGACCGTGGCGGTGGGTGTGGGACGCATGATGTCGCTGATGTTCCCCTCGGTGTTCCTGGTGATGAACCTCTCGAGCATCGCGGTCCTGTGGTTCGGCGGTCAGCGGATCGACACCGGCTCGATGCAGGTCGGCTCGCTGGTGGCCTTCCTCAGCTACCTCATGCAGATCCTGATGTCCGTGATGATGGCCGTGATGATGTTCATGCTGGTCCCGCGCGCGGAGGTGTCGGCGGGCCGGATCAACGAGGTCCTCGGTACCTCCTCGTCCGTCGTCCCGCCGACCGAGCCGGTCACCGCCCTGCGCGGCCGCGGGAACCTCGAGCTGCGCGACGTGGGCTTCCGCTACCCAGGGGCCGCGGACCCGGTGCTGCGGGGCGTGAGCTTCGTCGCCGCGCCGGGGGAGACCACGGCGATCATCGGTTCGACCGGTTCGGGCAAGACCACGCTGCTGCAGGCCATCCCGCGGCTGTACGACGTCACCGACGGCGCGGTCCTGGTCGACGGCGTCAACGTCCGCGACCTGGCCCTGGAGACGCTGTGGGGGGCGATCGGGCTGGTGCCGCAGAAGCCGTACCTGTTCAGCGGCACGGTTGCCGACAACCTGCGCTACGGGAAGGGTGACGCGTCCGACGACGAGCTCTGGCACTTCCTGAGGGTGGCTCAGGCGGCCGACTTCGTCCGCGAGATGGGTGGGCTCGACGCCGAGATCACCCAGGGCGGGAACAACGTGTCCGGTGGCCAGCGCCAGCGGCTGGCGATCGCCCGCGCGCTGGTTCGCAGCCCGGAGATCTACCTGTTCGACGACTCGTTCTCCGCCCTGGACTTCGCCACCGACGCCGCGTTGCGCGCCGCCCTGGTGTCGGAGACCAGGGACGCGACGGTCATCGTGGTCGCGCAACGGGTGAGCACCATCCGCCACGCCGATCGGATCGTCGTGCTCGACGACGGGGTCGTGGTCGGTACCGGGACGCATGCCGAGCTGATGGCCGGCAACGAGACGTACCGCGAGATCGTGCTGTCCCAGGTCACCGAGGAGGAGGCGGCATGAGCGCCGACGACCGCAAGCCGGCCGCACCCGCCGAACGGCCCGCGGGCCCCCGCGGACCGATGGGGCACGGCGGACCGATGGGCATGGCCATGCCCGTCGCCAAGGCCCAGGACTTCCGGACGTCGTTGCGGCGCATGCTCGCCGAGCTCCGTCCCGAACGCCTGCGGCTCGTCGCCGTCGTCGGGCTCACCGTCGTCAGTGTGGCGACGATGGTCCTCGGTCCGAAGGTGCTCGGGCGCGCGACGGACGTCATCTTCGGCGGCGTCGTCGGGCGGATGCTCCCGGCGGGGGTCTCCCAGGAGCAGGCGGTCACCGCTCTGCGGGCGGACGGTCAGGACACGATGGCCGACATGCTCGGCGCCATGGACGGCGTCGTTCCCGGTCAGGGCATCGACTTCACGGCGCTCGGCCGGGTGCTGGTGCTCGTGCTCGGGCTGTACGTCGTCGCGTGGCTCTTCGGCTATCTCCAGGGCCTGATCACCACCGGGCTGGTGCAGCGCACCGTCTACCGCCTGCGCCAGGACGTCGAGACCAAGCTCGGCCGTCTCCCGCTGAGCTACATCGACCGGCACGCTCGGGGCGACCTGCTGTCCCGGGTGACCAACGACATCGACAACGTGGCCCAGACGCTGCAGCAGACGCTCAGCCAGCTGATCAGCGCCGCCCTGACGATCATCGGGGTCCTGGTGATGATGTTCTGGATCTCGCCGCTGCTCGCGGTGATCTCGCTGGTGACGATCCCGGCGGCCGGTGTGGTGACGATGGTGATCGCCAAGCGGGCCCAGCCCCAGTTCGTCGCCCAGTGGAAGCGCACGGGAACGCTGAACGCCCACGTCGAGGAGATGTACACCGGGCACGCGCTGGTCAAGGTGTTCGGACGTCAGCAGGCGGCCTCCGACGCGTTCCACGAGGAGAACGAGGCGCTGTACGAGGCGACGTTCAAGGCCCACCTGATCTCCGGGCTGATCCAGCCGGCGATGATGTTCCTCGGCAACCTCAACTACGTGATCGTCGCCGTGGTCGGCGGTCTCCGGGTGGCCTCGGGGGCGATCAGCCTCGGCGACGTCCAGGCGTTCATCCAGTACTCGCGGCAGTTCACGCAGCCGATCATGCAGGTCGCCTCGATGATGAACCTCCTGCAGTCCGGGGTCGCGTCGGCCGAGCGCGTCTTCGAGCTGCTCGACGCCGAGGAGCAGTCGCCGGAGCCGATCGACGGGCCGAGGCCCGAGCCCGTCCGTGGCCGGGTCGCGTTCGAGGACGTCGCGTTCCGCTACGAGCGGGAGACCCCGCTCATCGACGACCTGTCGCTGGTGGCCGAACCCGGTCAGACCGTGGCGATCGTCGGTCCGACCGGCGCCGGGAAGACGACCCTGGTGAACCTGCTCATGCGCTTCTACGAGCTGGACGGCGGCCGGATCACCCTGGACGGTGTGGACGTCGCGGCGATGGACCGCGAGGTGCTCCGTGCGGACATCGGGATGGTGCTGCAGGACACCTGGCTGTTCGGCGGGACCATCGCGGACAACATCGCCTACGGCCGGCAGGGAGCCACCCGCGAGCAGGTGCTCGAGGCGGCCCGGGTCACGCACGTCGACCGTTTCGTGCGCACCCTGCCGGACGGCTACGAGACGGTCATCGACGAGGAGGCGGGCAACGTCAGCACGGGCGAGAAGCAGCTGCTGACCATCGCCCGCGCGTTCCTGGCCGACCCGGCGATCCTCGTGCTCGACGAGGCGACGAGCTCGGTCGACACCCGCACCGAGGTGCTCGTCCAGCACGCCATGGCGGCCCTGCGACACGGCCGGACCTCGTTCGTCATCGCCCACCGCCTCTCGACGATCCGCGACGCCGACGTGATTCTCGTGATGGAGAGCGGCGCGATCGTCGAGCAGGGCAGCCACGCCGACCTGATCGCCGCCGGGGGAGCGTACGCGGCGCTCTACGCGAGCCAGTTCGCCGCTGCTGCCGCACCGGTGGACTGACGGGCGTGGGTCGTGGCCTGCCAGGGAGCCGCACGGGCCGGCCGGTACGCCAGGATGTCGAGAACGGGCGCCCAGCTCCGACCTACCGGTGACGCTGCCCTGCGGGGCCCGACACAAGGAGACCGCGATGAAGTACATGCTCTTGATGAGCTACGGGCCGATCGAGGGCGTCGAGCCCATCGACACCTGGTCACCGCAGGACATCGCCGCCCACATCGCCTTCATGGGGCAGCTCGGTCAGGACCTGACCGAGCGCGGTGAGCTCGTCGACGCCCAGGGGCTCTCGGGACCGGAGGCGGCGAAGATCGTGACGAGCACCGGGGTCGGCGCGCCGGTCGTCACCGACGGGCCGTTCCCCGAGTCCAAGGAGTTCCTCGCCGGGTACTGGGTGGTCGACGTCGACGACGAGGCACGGGCGCTGGAGATCGCCGCGACGACCTCGGCGGCGCCCGGGCCTGGCGGCGTCCCGCTCGGCCAGCAGATCGAGGTGCGGCCGATCATGGACGCACCCGCCCCGGAGATGTGACCGACCGGCCCGACATCGAGGCCCTGCTGCGCGAGCTCGCACCGCGGGTCCTCGGTACGGTCGCGCGACGGTACGGTGACTTCCACGACGCCGAGGACGCCGTCCAGGAGGCGCTGCTCGCGGCGGCGACGCAGTGGCCGTCCGACGGTCGGCCGGACAACCCGTACGGCTGGCTGGTCCAGGTCGCCGGCCGCCGGCTGACCGATCGCTGGCGCAGCGAGGGTGCCCGCCGCCGCCGGGAGGGTCTGGCAGCCCTGCGCGAACCGCCCGGCACACCGGTGGTGCCCGAGCAGGACGACTCCCTGCTCCTGCTCTACCTGTGCTGCCATCCGGTCCTGTCGCCGGCGTCGGCGATCGGCCTCAGCCTGCGGGCCGTCGGCGGCCTGACGACGGCGGAGATCGCCCGGGCCTTCCTCGTGCCCGAGGCGACCATGGCGCAACGCCTGAGCCGGGCGAAGGCGCGCATCAAGGCATCAGGGGTCCCCTTCGCCATGCCGACGCAGCAGGAGCGCCCCGAGCGGCTCAGGTCGGTGCTCCACGTCCTGTACCTGATGTTCAACGAGGGCTACGCGAGCAGCAGCGGGGCCGGGGTGGCGCGCAGCGAGCTGAGCAGCGAGGCGATCCGGCTCACCCGGATCGTGCACGACGGCCTCCCGGACGACCCCGAGGTCGCCGGCCTGCTGGCCCTGATGCTGCTCACCGACGCCCGGCGGCCGGCTCGCACCGGCACGCGCGGCGAGCTGGTCCCGCTGGACGACCAGGACCGCACGCGGTGGGACCGGCGACTCATCGCCGAAGGGGTCGCGCTCATCTCGGCGACGCTGGCGAAGGGCGCGGTGGGGGAGTACCAGCTGCAGGCGGCGATCGCGGCGGTGCACGACGAGGCACCCCGGGCGCAGGACACCGACTGGCCACAGATCCTCGCGCTCTACGGCCTGCTCGTGCGGATCTCGGCGAACCCTGTCGTCGAGCTCAATCGTGCTGTCGCCGCCGCGATGGTCCACGGGCCCGCGGTGGGTCTCGAGCTGCTCACGACGCTCGAGGACCGGCTGGCCGGCCACCACCGCCTCGATGCGGTCCGCGGTCACCTGCTGGAGATGGCCGGGGAGCGCGAGGCCGCGATCGGCCACTACCGGGCGGCGGCGAGCGGCACGACGAGCACCGCGGAGCGCGACTACCTGACCACCCGCGCCGCCCGTCTGGCCGAGGCCGGGCGGCTGGGAGGATGACCGGGTGCCGATCATCCGTCTCACCTCCGCCGACGACGAGCTCCTGGCCGACTACACGCGGCTGACCGACGTCGCGCTGCGGGTCAAGCACGAGCCGGCCAAGGGTCTGTACATCGCCGAGAGCTCGACGGTGATCCGGCGGGCGATCGCCGCCGGCCACCGACCCCGGTCCTTCCTGATGGCACCGAGGTGGCTCGCCGACCTCGGCGACCTGCTCGACGCCGTGGGCGCCGGACCGGACGGCGACATCCCGGTGTTCGTCGGCGAACCCGAGGTGCTCGAGGCCGTCACCGGCTTCCACCTGCACCGCGGGGCGCTCGCTGCGATGCACCGCCCGGCGCTGCTGCCGGTCGCCGAGGTGCTCGCAGCAGCCCGGGGTGGGACCGGTGCGCGGCGGGTCGCGGTGCTCGAGGACATCGTCGACCACACCAACGTCGGGGCGATCTTCCGCAGCGCGGCGGCGCTCGGGGTCGATGCCGTGCTCGTCTCGCCGCGCTGCGCCGACCCGCTGTACCGCCGTTCGGTCCGGGTCTCGATGGGCACGGTCTTCCAGGTCCCCTGGACCCGGCTGGAGTCCTGGCCGGGTGGGCTCGCGGACCTGCGGGCCGAGGGCTTCACCGTGGCGGCTCTGGCGCTCGCCGACGAGGCCGTCACCCTCGACGACCTGGTCGCAGCGTCCCCGCAGCGGCTCGCGCTCGTGCTCGGCACCGAGGGGGACGGTCTGTCGCGTGGTGCGGTCGCCGCAGCGGACGTGGTCGTCCGCATCCCGATGGCGGGTGGGGTGGACTCGTTGAACGTCGCCGCTGCCTCCGCGGTCGCCTTCTGGGCGCTGCGCGTCTGACGGCTCCCTCGGGCGTCCGGCGCCCTCGGGGTCACCGCGCGAAGACCGGGGTGAGCGTCGCCCTGGCCAGGGTGTGGAACAGGGCGGTGAAGGCGACTGCCGTCGGCGGCGTCGAGGCGTCGGGGCCGAGGGTCGGGACGTCGAGCGCGTGCACGGCGAAGACGTAGCGGTGTGCACGGTCGCCGCGTGGTGGGGCTGCGCCGCCGTAGCCGAGGTCGCCGCCGTCGTTGCGGGTCTGCAGCGCCCCGGCCGGCAGGGCTGCGCCGTCCGGGCTCCCGGCCCCCCGCGGCAGCGACGTCGTGGTGGCCGGCAGGTCGAGGACCGTCCAGTGCCAGAAGCCCGCGGGCGTCGGGGCGTCCGGGTCGAAGCACGACACGACGAAGCTGCGGGTGCCCGCCGGGAAGCCGGACCAGCTGAGCTGGGGCGAGGTGTTGCCGCCGGAGGCCGTGAAGGGGCCGGCCATGGTGGCGCCGTCGGCCACGTCCTGACTGGTCAGGGTGAACGACGGGACGGTGGGGAGCTGGGTGTAGGGGTCGGGTGGGATCGGGCGGGTGAGGTCCACGGGTCCTCCAGGTGGTCGGGCGGCGGTTCTGCCCATCATGCGCGTCCTGCGTGGGCGCCGCGTGCGGTGCGCCGGCCGGGTCCGGCGGTGCGTGAGCCGGACGTCGTCAGGTGCCTCGTCCGGCGTCTCGACGGGGCAGGGAGCAGGCAGGGAGCAGGCAGGGAGCAGGGCGTTTGACACCTGCTACGTGTCGGCGTGTACTGGCATACTCGAACATGTGTTCGAAGATGTCGGGAGGCGTGATGGGTGTGGTGAGCGTGACGACCTCGGACGAGGAGCTCGCCGGGCAGGTCACGACAGGCCCGGCGACACCGGCCACCAGGGCCGCGCTGGCCAGGGCTGCGCTGGCCAGGGTGGAGGAGCGCACCGGGACGGGGCCGTGGGTCAGGCCGGCACGCAGGCTTCCCGCAGAGATGCTGCCCGGGCCGCAGACGATGCCCGCGCCGTACCTGCCGGAGGTGGAGCCGTCCACCCCGGTCGAGGTGGACCCCGAGGCCGCCGAGCGGTTGCTGCCGGTCCCTGCACCGCTCGCCCGGCTGCTGCCCGCCGGGGCGCTGGCCAGGGGGAGCACGGTCGTGGTCGCCGGCTCGACCTCCCTTGCGCTCGCCCTGCTGTCGCAGGCATCAGCGGCCGGCAGCTGGGTCGCGCTGGTGGGTCTGCCGGGGGTCGGCGTGCTCGCTGCGCACCAGTTGGGCCTCGATCTCGACCGGGTCGTGCTGGTCCCGGCGCCCGGCCCGGACGGGCCGACGGTCGTCGCGGCCCTGCTGGACGGCGTCGACGTCGTCGTCGTCGGGCCCCAGGTCGCGCTGGGTGACGCCGACCGGCGCCGGCTGAGCGCGCGGGCGAGGGAGCGGTCAGCGGTGCTGCTCTCGATGACGGCGTGGCCCGGTGCGCACGTGGTGCTGACGGCCGAGGTCTCGCACTGGGAAGGGCTGGGACGTGGGTACGGACGGTTGCGCAGCAGGCGGCTGACCGTGCAGCGCAGCGGCCGGGGGATGGCGTCCCGGGGGCACCGGGTCGATGTCACAGTGCCGGACGGACCGCGGCCGTGGGGCGACGACGTCCCGGTGACTCTGGTGCCAGGACCCACCCGGTCGGCCGACGGTGCGGGGCCCGAGCGCAGCCGGACGGTCGTCCTGGACGAGGTGTGGCCGGTCCCGCAGGGCCGGCGAGCGGGATGACGACGGCGAGCGGGACCGCACCGCAGCGGCTCGCGGCGCTCTGGGTCCCTGACTGGCCGGTGCTGGCCGCGATGAGAGCGCAGGAGGTCCCGGACCACCAGCCGACGGCGGTGCACGACGGGCGACGGGTCACCGCTCTCTCTGCCGTGGCCAGGAGCCAGGGAGTGCGTCGGGGCATGCGCCGACGGCATGCCCAGGAGTGCTGTCCGGGACTCGTCCTGCTGACCGACGACCCCGGGCGTGACGTCCGGCTCTTCGAACCGGTCGCAGCCGCTGCTGAGACGGTCGTCGCGGGGATCGAGGTGGCCCGCCCAGGACTCCTCCTGCTGCCCGCCGAGGGGGCCGGGCGCTACCACGGGTCCGAGCAGGTCCTGGCTGAGCTCCTGGTCGCGCAGGTGGCCGAACGGACCGGCTACGAGGCCCAGGTAGGGGTGGCCGACGGGGCGGGAGCGGCTGTCCTGGCCGCCCGCGCAGCGCGGATCGTGCCGCCCGGGCAGGCAGCGCAGTTCCTCGCCCCGCTGGCCGCCGGTGAGCTCGTGCACGTCGCCACCGGCGAGATCCTGGCGCAGGTCCCCGACCTCGTCGACCTCCTCGGGCGGCTGGGGCTGCGCACCCTCGGGCAGGTCGCCCAGCTGCCCCGCTCGGACGTGCAGGCCCGGTTCGGCAGGCTCGGGACGTGGGCGCACCAGGTCGCCTCCGGTCAGGACGACCGCCCGACGGCCCTGCGACGGCTCGAGCCTGACGTCGCGGTGGAGCAGGACCTCGACCCGCCGGTCGAGCGGATCGAGGCGGCGGCCTTCGCCGCACGGCGCCTGGCCGAGGACCTGCACACCCAGCTGGTCGTCCGCGGGGCCGGCTGCGGGCGGTTGCAGATCACCGCACGGACCGAGGACGGTCATGAGCTCGTGCGCACCTGGCGCACCGACGCCGTGCTCGGCGGGCTGTCGGCCGCCCGGATGACCGATCGGGTGCGCTGGCAGCTCGAGGGGTGGCTCACCGGCGCCTCCCGGCGCCCGGGCCGTGGCTCGGGCGATGACGACCCGGCGCCTGCGCCGCTCGTCCGGCTGGGGCTGCGGGCCGAGGAGGTCGTGTCGGTCGGTGCGGAGCAGGGCCGGCTCTGGGGCAGCGCCAGCGGCGCGGACCTGCGGGCCCAGCGGGCGCTGCACCGGGTCCAGGGCCTGATCGGTGCCGATGCCGTCCTCGCCGTCGCGGTGCAGGGTGGCCGTGACGTCCGTGACCAGGTCCACCTGGTGCCGTGGGGGGAGGATGCCCCCGCAGCCCGACCGACCGCACCACCCTGGCCCGGCCGGCTGCCGCCACCGGCGCCCGCCACCGTGCTGGTCGTGCCGGAGGTCGTCCAGGTCCGGGGCCCGGAGGGCAGGCCGGTTCAGATCGGATCTCGGCTCGAGCTCAGCGCAGAGCCCGCGTCCGTGCACTGGTCGGGGCGTGACGCCACCGAGGCGGTGGTCGAGGGCTGGGCCGGTCCGTGGCCCCTGGTGCAGCGCTGGTGGAGCCAGGGGGCGCGCTCGCAGGTCTACCTGCAGGTGACCCTCGAGGACGGCCGGGCGCTGCTGCTGTCGCTGGAGGGTGGGGTCTGGACGGTCGAGGCGCGGTATGACTGACCACGCGCGCCGGGACGCCGCATCGCGCGATGCCGCACCGCAGGGTGCCGTACCTCGCTATGCCGAGCTGCACGCCCACTCCGCGTTCAGCTTCCTCGACGGGGCGAGCCAGCCGGAGGAGCTCGTCCACGAGGCTGTCCGGCTCGGGCTGTCCGGACTGGCGCTGACCGACCACGACGGCCTCTACGGCGTGGTGCGCTTCGCCCAGGCTGCCCGTGCCGCCGGGCTGCCGACGATCTTCGGTGCCGAGCTGCACCTGCCCGCCCCCGGCGGTGTGCTCGACCAGCCGACCGGGACACCCGACCCGCGGGCGACGCACCTGCTCGTGCTCGCCAGGGGGTCGCAGGGCTACCGGGCGCTGTCCAGGGCGATCGCCGAGGCGCACCTGGCTACCGGCACCAAGGGACGCGCCGACCACCGCCTGCCGGAGCTCGCTGCCGCCGCGGACGGTCAGTGGCTCGTGCTGACCGGCTGCCGCAAGGGTGCCGTGCGTCGTGCCCTCGGCCCGGGTCCGTCCGGCGTCGTCGACCTGGCGGCGGCGCGGACCGAGCTCGACCGGCTGACCGCGCTGTTCGGCGCCCAGAACGTTGCCGTCGAGATCACCGACACGGGTGATCCATGGGACTCCGAGCGGTGCGATGCGCTCGCCGAGCTCGCCCGACGTGCCGGTCTGCCGCTCGTCGCGACCGGCAACGTGCACTACGCGGGCCCGGCGGACGCGGACCTCGCCGGGGCGCTCGCCGCTGTCCGGGCGCGGTCCAGCCTTGAGGACATCGACGGTTGGCTGCCCGGCGGCCCGGGCGCGCACCTGCGCTCGCCTGCCGAGATGACCGCCCGCCATCGCCGCCACCCCCAGGCGGTGCGCACCGCAGCGGAGCTCGCAGCCGAGTGCGCCTTCGACCTCGCGCTCGTCGCGCCCCGGCTCCCGCCGTACCCGGTGCCGCCCGGGCACGATGAGGCGAGCTGGCTGCGTGAGCTGGTCCGCCGTGGCGCGATCGACCGTTACGGGCTGCCCGGTGCCGAGCGCGTCCCGGGTGCCTACGCGCAGATCGCCCACGAGCTCGCGGTCATCGAGCAGCTCGGGTTCCCTGGGTACTTCCTGATCGTCCACGACCTGGTCACCTTCTGCCGCGAGCGGGGGATCCTGTGCCAGGGCCGCGGCTCGGCAGCCAACTCCGCTGTCTGCTACGCGTTGGGCGTCACGGCCGTGGACGCCGTCCGGCACGGTCTGCTCTTCGAGCGCTTCCTCGCGCCCGAACGCGACGGGCCACCGGACATCGACGTGGACATCGAGTCGGTGCGACGTGAGGAGGTGATCCAGTACGTCTACGAACGGTTCGGTCGTCGGCATGCCGCCCAGGTCGCCAACGTCATCTCCTACCGGCCGCGTTCGGCGGTGCGCGACGCGGCCAAGGCGCTCGGCTACGACGTCGGGCAGCAGGACGCCTGGAGCAAGGGCATCGAACGGTGGGGCTCGTTGCGCGGACCTGAGCACAGCAGTCCGTGGTGGACGGTGGAGCGCGCCGGCCCGGTGGGCCCGCTCGCCGGGCCCGGGCCCGCTGTACCACCGGGGTCCACCGGGCGACCGGACCGCCCGCACGTCGACCACGCCGGCCCGGGAACGGTGAGCGACGACCGGCACGACGTCGTCCCGACGCACCGCCCGCCGTCGGCTGCCGCGCTGGCCGAGATCCCCGAGCCCGTGATCGACCTGGCCGAGCGGTTCCTCCGGCTGCCGCGCCACCTGGGCATCCACTCCGGCGGGATGGTGATGTGCGACCGACCGGTGATCGAGGTCTGCCCGGTCGAGTGGGCCCGGATGCCCGGTCGCACGGTGCTGCAGTGGGACAAGGACGACTGCGCCGACGCCGGGCTGGTCAAGTTCGACCTGCTCGGGCTGGGCATGCTCACCGCGCTGCGGATCGCCTTCGGGCTGATCGCCGAGCACGAGGGCCTCGAGGTCGGGCTGCACTCGCTGCCTCAGGAGGACCCGGCGGTCTACGACCTGCTGTGCGCGGCGGACACCGTCGGGGTCTTCCAGGTCGAGTCGAGGGCCCAGATGGCCACCCTGCCTCGGCTGCAGCCGCGCTGCTTCTACGACATCGTGATCGAGGTCGCCCTGATCCGCCCCGGCCCCATCCAGGGGGGTTCGGTCCACCCCTACATCAACCGGGTGCGCGGGCGTGAGGAGGTGACCTACCTGCACCCGCTGCTGGAGAAGTCCCTCGCCAAGACCAAGGGTGTCCCGCTGTTCCAGGAGCAGCTCATGCAGATGGCGATCGACGTCGCCGGGTTCACCGGGGCCGAGGCGGACCAGCTGCGACGTGCCATGGGGTCCAAACGCTCGGTCGAGCGGATGGAGGCCCTGCGCGAGCGACTCGTGTCAGGGATGGCTGACCGCGGGGTGACCCGGGAGGTGGGCGTGCAGATCTTCGACAAGCTCAAGGCCTTCGCCGACTTCGGGTTCCCGGAGTCGCACGCCTACTCCTTCGCCTACCTCGTCTACGCCAGCTCCTGGCTCAAGGTGCACCATCCGGCGGCCTTCTACGCCGGGCTGCTCGCGGCCCAGCCGATGGGTTTCTACTCACCGCAGTCCCTGGTCGCCGACGCGCGTCGCCACGGTGTGGTCGTCCTGCGGCCCGACGTGCAGGCCTCGGGTGTGCAGGCAGGTCTCGAACGCCTCGACGGCGCGCTCGCGGTCCGGCTCGGTCTTGCGGCCGTCCGGGGCGTGGGGGAGCCGGTCGCCGAGCTGCTGGTCGCCGAGCGCACCGAGCACGGACCCTTCCGCGGTCTGTCCGGCCTCGTCCGACGGGTCCGCCTGCGCACCACCCAGCTCGAGGCCCTGGCCACGGCAGGCGCTCTCGAGCCGTTGGGGGTGGACCGACGCGAAGGGTTGTGGGCCGCCGGCGCGCTGGCGCAGGAGGGTCCGGACACCTTGCCCGGCGTCAGCGTCGGGGTCGAGGCGCCGCAGCTGCCCGGGATGAGCGAGGTCGAGCTCGCGATGGCCGACGTCTGGGCGACGGGCGTCTCGGTGGAGTCCTACCCGACCCAGTACGTGCGCGACGGCCTGGTCGCGGCCGGGGTGATCACCGTCGGCGCCGCCATGGAGCACGAGGCGGGACGCCGCGTCGCCGTCGCCGGTGTCGTGACCCACCGCCAGCGTCCCGGTACTGCCGGCGGGGTGACCTTCCTGTCCATCGAGGACGAGACCGGTCTGCTCAACGTCATCTGCACCGCGGGGCTGTGGCAACGGTTCCGCAGGGTGGCGCGGACCTCGGCGGCCCTCGTCGTGCGCGGGCGGCTCGAACGGGCCGACGGAGCGACGAACCTGCTGGCCGAGCATCTGGCACCGTTGTCGCTGCGGATCCCCAGCACCTCACGCGACTTCCAGTGACGCCGCCGCGTACCGACCGCCGGTCGACCCGGTCTCAGGACTTCTCGTCGCCCTCGTCGCCCTCGTCGCCCTCGTCGCCCTCGTCCTGGTCGAGCAGCTCGTCGGAGAAGTCGGTCGGTGGGTCGATGCGACGCAACCTGGCGAACACCGCCCACGCCACCGCGACGATCGGCACCGAGATCACCGCACCGAGGATGCCGGCCACGAGCGTGCCCGCGGTCACCGAGATGGCGACCGCCACGGGGTGCAGCGACACCTGCTTGCCCATCACCAGCGGCGTCAGGATGTGTCCCTCGAACTGACCGACGAGGGCGATGCCGACGCCCACGAGGACGGCCGTGATCGGCCCGTTCGCCGCGAGTGCGACCACCATCGCGACGACCATCGCCAGCGGTGCACCGATGAGCGGGATGAAGGCGCCGATGAAGACCAGCACGGAGAGGGGTGCCGCCAGAGGCACCTGAAGGATGAGCAGGATGATCGCGGCCAGCACGCCATCGGCCGCCGCCACGATGAACGTGCCCCGCGTGTAGCCGGAGAAGGTGTACCAGGCGATGCCGCCCCCGGTGTGCCAGGACGTACGCATGCGCATCGGCAGCTGGTTGAGGAACCAGGTCCACATCTCCGTCCCGCGGGTCAGGAAGAAGACCGTGTGGAAGGTGGCCAGGGCCAGCGCCGTGAAGACCTGGGCCACCGATCCGGCGCTGATCAGGGCTTGGCTGGCGATCGTGCTGCTGTTGGCGGAGATCCATTCCTGGGCCTGCTGCAGCCAGCCCTGGACGTCCGCGTTGGTGACGGTCAGGTGCAGCGGGCTGTCCTCGAGGAGCTGCAGGAGCGCGGTGATGCCGTCGTTGAACTGGTGGCCCAGCGACTCCCACTGGCCGGCGACCGACAGGCCGATGTACGTGAACAGACCGGCGATCACCGCGATGGACAGCACGATCGACAGGGCGGTCGCCAGCGCGCGCGGCATGACCCGGTTGAGCGCGTTGACGACCGGCCGCAGCACGGCGGTGAAGACCAGGGCGAGGAACACCGCGATGAACAGCAGCAGCACCCGGGTCGTCGCCCAGAACACCAGCGCGACGGCCGCGACGATGACGAGCATCCGCCAGGACCAGCCGGCGACGACCCGCAGCCACTGCGGTGTGGCCTCCTCGTAGCCGACGGCCGAGGGGTTGCGCCGGGCACCGGCCACCTTCTTGGCGGCGGGACCGGCCCCGGCCAGGTGGCGGACCGACGCCTTGGGCCGCTCGGTCTCGATCGCCCCCGTCTCGTCGCGGTCGGACATCGGTGCTCCTCGTCGCAGGGCGCCTGTCGCGCCGTCGGTGGTCAGTGTGCCGCAGTCGGCGAGTCCTGGCGCGGCGCCGCTCCGTGCTATCTTGGCTCCCGCGCTCGAGGGGCTCCAGGGCCCGCTCGACGCACCCTGTCCGGGTGGCGAAATGGCAGACGCGCTAGCTTGAGGTGCTAGTGCCCTAACGGGCGTGGGGGTTCAAGTCCCCCTCCGGACACTCGTTGAGACAGCGACGATACTGCCCCTGATCTGCGGAAACGCGGTTGGGGGCTTTGTCGTGGCGGGACACACGGTGCACCCATGGGTGCACCGTGTGTCCGGATGGGGGTTGGGAGGCCTGTTGCTTCCCCCTCCGGACACGCCTACGAGGGGCGTCACGCAGCGAACAGCCGACACGTCCCCGACTCCCAGGGCCTCTGCAAGACACGCGGAGCAGGTCGTGCGTGGGTGTCTTCACGGGCGAGTCGACCCCCGCCGTGGAGTCAGAGGAGTTGGGCAACCGCCCACTGGCGCTGGCCCAGGCAATGGCGAACTCCTTGAACGCCGTGAAGGCAGCCATCCTGCCCGCCCTCTCACGAGAGGAGGTCGAGGCGCGATCGCTGAGGCCCGGCAAGCGGGGCGAGATGCGGAAGCGGTCCGGACCAGAGGCTGCCGTCAGCTGAGTCCATCCCCGCCCCGGGCTGCGCCAGCGCTTCGAGCCGCGAGAGATTCCGCCCCCAGAGCGCCGACTACCCGTGCTGCTGGGCGGCGTCTACAGCGGTCGCCGCGGGCTCGGGCGATCCAACGACGGGGCCAACTCGACAGCCCAACGTCAGTGGTCGTATGCCCGCCGCGGCGGGCACGCGCGCGCTGGAAGAGAACTCTCCAGCCGGACGACTCTTGGAGCGGCGAAGAGCTGGACGCGCGGGAAGCACGGCGTGTCGCCGCAGGCGACCTGCCAGCGGGGCCGGATGGTGGGGACGTGGACATCACGAACGTGCTCAGCTCAGTGCTCGTCGGTGCGACAGGACTTGGCGGCGTCTGGCTCGGCCACGCGCTCTCAGCGCGTGACGCCGAGCGCGCACGCCGGGACTCCGCACGGGACCGCGCTCGCTCGCTTCTGAGCGACTTGATTCGCAACGCGAGGAGATGGGCGGACATGCAGTTGGTCCTGGCTCCCGGATGGGCAACGTTCGATACGGACAATCTCACTGTCGACGACGGCTGAAGACTGACCCCCTGGTCCCGACGATCCGGGGTTCACTTTCAGGCGTCGTTGACACTCACCGCCTTCCTCGACACCGACTCGGGTCGGGAACTGCGCAGGTCGTGGATGCCCTGCACTCATCCTTCGGACAGGCACGCCTCGAGATCGGCAACGGACCCTTGCAGGAACCTCTCAAGAGGGCTCAAGCCCTCTTCGTCGCCGCTCCCGACCAGATGATGGAACCGCTGCGAGATCAAGGCGTCGACAAGGCCACACGCGTGAGGGAAGCGTGGTCCTACCTGCGCAACTTCGAAACCGAGGTCGACGCCCTGGAGTCGGCTGCGGCCGACCTCCTCAGCGTCTCACTCTCCACCTAGCGTGCCCCCGATCGCGCCAGCCCCCGCGTATCCGAGCGACGGGGAGGGCGGACGGCGGGTCTTGCATCGGCTCTGGGAGGCGTGAACCGACCGTTGACACGCGGAGCAGACACGATCCTTGCCAACCGGCCGTGTCCGCATTCTGGAGGGGGCGGAGCGTGGCGAAGGCGCTGGACCGTCCGGCGTAGCCGATGTGCGGATGGCGCGCCGCGTCGGCCTTGGTCTTGTGGGCGAGTTTCGAGGAGCCCGGCTCTCCTGCCACGCGGTGGCTCTCGACAGCAGGAGACGGTGGCGATGTCGCGGGTCGGCACCCAGACGCTAGGCGTCCGGCTCCCGCTCGATGCTGTCGGAGTTCCGGACCTGCCGTCCGGCTGTCTCATGCGGGTCAGGTGTGCTGGCACGTACGACAGCACCGATGAGCACGACGAGCGCCGCCACGACGAACGCCTCGAGGTGGTGCGTTGGGGTCGCCGTGAGCCCGTACGCCCCCTCCAGCCGCGCCAGTACCGACGCGCTCGCCCACCACGGCAGGAGCGGAGCGAGGTAGCCCCCGGCGATCACGCAGCCGGCCACGACGCGCAGCCGATGCTCGTGCCCCGGCCGGAATGGGCCCCCCTCGGCGATGGAGACAAGCACAGGGCGCAGCGCGATCGCGGCGACGAGCAGGGCGACTCCACGGAGCATGAGGTCCGCTCGCGAGAGGAGCTGTTCGGTCAGTGAAGCCTCGGGCGCGTGGAGCACGACGATCCCGAGCGGTTCCGACCGGTGGTCGCGGTCAGGTAACCCGCCGGTCGGTACGCCGCTGACCCAGACCTCGGAGTACGGCGCGAGGTCGACCTCAAGCCTGAGGTCGGCGCCACGGCCGTCCGAGGAGCTCACCTGCATCGGCACGGCGACCTCGCTCGTCGAGGCCCACGTCGGTTCGAGCCAGTGCACCAGACCGACCGCGAAGGCGACCACGCCGAGGACGACCAGGGCAGGACCGAGCACTGCAGCCAGACGCCGTGCGCCCGGACCGACAGCCCCCATGTGCATCCCCCTGTTCACCGGTGCGCCCGGGCGCTACATCGAGCGTGACGTGTGAGAGAGCGCGTCAGTCACCCGTCGTGGCCCGGCACCGGGTCGAGCAGGGGATCGCCCTGCCGGGCGCGTAGGCACTGCTGGAACGCGACGTCTTCGGAGCTCAGCTTCTCCCATTCCACCAGCTGTCCGGCAGCGTCGGCCTCGGTATGACCCATCTCGAGCATCTCCTCCGGAGAGACCAGGATGCTGTTGTGCGGGCCTTCAGAATCTGATGCCAGCGCTTCGTCGACCCGCGTCGCCACGGCCGGATCCGCGCACGGGTCCGACTGAGGTGTCTCATCGGTCGCCGTTACCGAGTCGGCGACCGGTGGACTCGGCGGCGCCGTTTCCGGGGCAGCCTCTGCGGCTGTTTGCCCGCAACCCGTGAGGAGCACCAAGCCGAAGCCGGGGAGAACGACCTTGGACTTCCGTCGCATCAGCTGCGCCACCTTCCTGGGATCGACCACCCGAGCGTACGGCTGGCAACGGCTCCATGATCGCGGATCCGGGCCATCGTGAGGTCCCAACTTCGGCCAGGTCGCACCCCTGCGACGGCGCAGACGCTCACCCGATCGAATGCCTCAGACACAAGCGCGAGCGGTTGGTCGCCACTCCCTTGCACGCTCATGCCGCACCGAGGGCGGCGCGCTCGCCCGGATCTGGCCGCGGGTGGCATGGCGGCATACCGCTCCGAGGGTCGTGCCGCGTACCTAGGACCCGCTCGCCTCCGACTCATCGGCCCTATCGAATGCGGGTAGGTGGGCCCGGTCGTATGCCTCAAGGACCTGCGTCATTGCCTTGCGGGCGCCGGCGTGGCTCCGTCTCAGTTCTTCGCTGCCTCGAAGCATCCGCGCTACGAGGATGTCCATCATGTTCACGGTCTTGGCGACGGCTCCTACGGCGTTGTCGGCGCGGAAGACCATGAAGTGCCAGTCGACGCCCGAATCGACGTCAGCCCGCAGGATCGGGTCTCGGAACTGCGACCCGGGGTGCACAGCCCAGTCTCGGAGCCGGAAGAGCTCCCTGATGCGCTCGCGGACTTTGCGAGCGCCTGGGTTCCTGAGCTTGAGACTGTAGCGAATCGTCTCGTAGACCTGCGCGTGTCGCGGTGTTCGGTGGGCGCGCCACGCCTCTGCGTGAGGATGGGCTGGCGAACGCGCCTTGACGGACGAGTAGAACGAGTCGACCGCGAACGCAGGGGCGGTGATGGCGCGCATCGTTGCCCGCAACTCGGCACCTAGCGCGAGATCGAGAGCAGCCTCGTCTCGTTCTGGAACCGCAGCGAGCCTCGAGACCTCGTCGGCGGCGCTACGGGCGGCAGGCACTGCGTCAACCGCTTCGATGAGCCAGTGCGGCCACATGTCCGTGCGCAACTGGGGGACGATGGGATCCATCGTCGGCTTGCCGTCCTCGCCGATGGAGACGCGAAGCGCTCCCGCCGGTATCCGGATGTCGGACCCTGCGGTGAACCGCACGCCTGGGATGCCAGCCAGTATCAACGCGGCGCTCGTGGTGGGCATCCACCTCCTACCCGTGTTGCTGCCCTGTCCCCTCCGGGAGGCTTACAGCCGCCAGGTCACCCGCTCGAGGCTCCTGCCTGGAGCATCGCGAAGACGGCCGTCGACCGTCGCCGACCCGTGCACCCATGGGTGCACCAACCGTCCGCTAGGTGCACTCCGGTGCACCCACATGCACCCAAACTGTGAGACAAACTAGAACAAGCTAGCGTTTCCGCAGGTCAGGATCACCCGTCCAGCCGCTTCAAGTCCCCCTCCGGACACTCGTTGAGACAGTGAGCATGAAGGCCGTGACCAGCAGAGATGCGGGTCGCGGCCTTTTGTGCCGGTAGCGGGCTGCGGGCGGGTCGTCCCGATGTCCGGTTGCTCAGCCGGATCGCCTCAGCCAACCGTGCGCCCTGCCGATCTGATCCTCATGTACCCGATCCCGCCGCTCCCCAGGTCGACAGCCGACCTGGGGGAGCTCGACGCGTGGATCGCGGACACGGCCGACCAGGACCACACCGGCCTGTTGAGCCTGATGGCTGTCGCTCGCAGCGCCGAGTACGAGCTGATCCGGTCCGGGGCCCTCCTGTCGATCCGTCGGGTGCTCGTGCGGATCGAGACGTACGCCCGGCTCACCAACCCCGAGGGGCGACCGTTCGTCGACGGTCAGTGGGAACGCTGGCCCGGCACGCTCGCGGAGCTCTTCGAGACTGCCAACGCGTTCGAGGCCTGACGGCCGGCTGCACGGTCGGCGCGTGCGCGTCCACCCCTTCGCCGTGCCCGCGGTGCTGGTCAGTCCGTGCGTCGTGCCCGCTGCGCGGCGCGCGCGAGGACCTCCTGGCGACGGCTCACGGTCCGTCGGCGCGCATCCTCGCGGGCCCGCGTCGCGTCCTTGCGGGCGCGACCGGCGGCTCCCGGCCGCAGGGCGAGCACCAGCATCACGGCGATGCCCACCACTGCCACGAGCACGGGCCAACCCTCGGCGAGGGTCACCAGCGGGTGACCGGAGCCGTAGTGGTCGTTCGCCCAGGCGTTCCCGACGAGGCTCGGCAGGACGACGAGGGTGAGCGCGGCCGCCCCGAGGGACAGCAGCGGCAGCGTCCGACAGGCCCCGGCGGTCGGGCGGGCGTCCAGGCGCGCCTGGACCAGGCCGAGCCCGCACAGCGCGGCCAGGATCGCCGAGACGACTGTCACCAGCGGGAGGAAGGTCGCACGCCGAAGGTGGACCGTGGCCCGCACGACGTCGTTCGTGCGCTCGTCCTGGCCGACCACTGACCAGGCGAAGGACTCCGCCTCGGACGCGCCGACCAGGGCGGCCGCGGCGATGATCGCGGCGATGCCGAGGGCGAGGGTGCCGACCAGCGCCCACCAGGCTGTACCGGTGCGGCCGCCGGTTGCCGGTGACCTGCTCCCTGCGGTGCGGGGCCGGCCTTCGACACGGGGTCGGCACTCGACAGGGGCCCAGCGCTTGACAGCACAAGGGTCAAACCGGTTTAGTTTGTGTTCTGAACCGGTTTGAAGGCGCGTCACAGACGCCGCGACACACTGCCGGTCCGCACAGCCCGAGAAAGGCCACCGTGCCCCAGAGCCCGCCGGTCGTCGCCTCGAGCAAGGGCTCTGGACCCGGTCGCCGCCCGACCATCTCCGACGTCGCCGCACTGGCCGGGACCTCGAAGGGAACCGTGTCGTTCGTGCTCAACGACCGACCGGGTGTGGCTGCCAAGACCCGGGTGCGGGTCCTCGCCGCCATGGCAGAGCTCGGCTGGCAGCCGAGCATGCTCGCGCGGTCGCTGTCGATCTCACGGGCGAACGCCATCGGCCTGGTGCTGGCCCGGACACCGGACACCCTGCGCTCCGACCCGTTCTTCGCACCGTTCATCGCCGGGGTGGAGCTCGGGATCGCCGGCACCGACGCCGCCGTGCTCCTGCGCTTCGTCGAGAGCGTGGAGGCAGAGGAAGCCGTCTACCGGAACCTGGCCACCGCGCGCCGGGTGGACGGCGTGATCGTCGCCGACCTGCGCTGCAACGACTCCCGGATCCCGCTGCTCGCCGAGCTCGGGCTGCCCGCGGTCACCCTGAACAAGCCCGACGTCCCCTCGCCGTTCATCGCCGTGTGCAACGACGACCTGGCGGGCGTGGTCGCCGGCGTCGAGCACCTGATCGGTCTCGGGCACCGCCGCATCGCGCACGTCGGCGGTCCGTCGATCTACCTGCACGCCGACCAGCGCAAGCAGTCGTGGGAGACGGCCCTGCGTGACCACGGGCTCGAGCCGAACCTGTTCGCCGAGGCGGACTTCACCGCTGCCGGTGGCGCCGAGGCGACCCGGTCGATGCTCGAGCGTCCGGCGGACGAGCGGCCGACCGCCATCGTCTACGCGAACGACTCGATGGCTGTCGCCGGGATGGTCGTCGCGCAGGCGCTGGGGTTGAGCCTGCCCCGCGACCTGTCCGTGATCGGCTTCGACGACTCGGAGCTCGCGGCCTACGTCCATCCCGCGCTCACGACGATCCGCACCGACCCTGTCGCGTGGGGTCGGCTGACCGCGCGCACCCTGCTCGACCTCGTCCACGACGGCCAGCGGGTCGAGACGGCCACCGTCGGGCCGGCCGAGCTCGTCGTCCGCGGGTCGACGACCGTGGCGCCGACCACGGCGGCCCCGACGACGGTGGCGCCCTAGAACCTGCGGGATCCGTTCCCGTGGAGCACAAGCCCTCACACAAGAGTCCCGAGCACCACAAGGCAAAGGCAGGAACGCAATGAAGCGCCCACTCGGATACCTGGTCGTCGGCCTGGCCGCGACCCTGACGCTCACCGCGTGCAGCGGTGGCGCCGACGAGCCGGCAGGTGAGGACGGAGCACTGTCCGCCACCGGCCCGATCACCATCTGGTACTCCAACAACGAGCAGGAGGTGGCGTGGGGGGAGCAGGTCGTCGCCGCGTGGAACACCGAGAACCCTGATGAGAAGGTCACGGCCGAGGAGATCCCGGCCGGCAAGTCCTCCGAAGAGGTCATCGGTGCGGCCATTGCGGCCGGCAACGCCCCCTGCCTCATCTACAACACCGCCCCGGCAGCAGTCGCCGACTTCCAGGCGCAGGGTGGCCTGGTCGACCTCGCGCAGTTCGAGGACGGTGCGAGCTACATCGAGACTCGTTCCGGTGACAGCGCCACGCAGTTCACGTCGTCCGACGGTGGCTACTACCAGCTCCCCTGGAAGGCCAACCCGGTGGTCGTCTTCTACAACAAGGCGGTCTTCGCCGAGGCCGGGCTCGACCCGGAGAACCCGGAGCTCGCGACCTTCGACGACTTCATCAGCACCTCGAAGGCGATCGTCGACTCGGGGGCGGCGGACTACGGGATCTACCCGGCACCGTCGAGCGAGTTCTACCAGTCCTGGTTCGACTTCTACCCGATCTTCGCTGCGGAGAGCCAGGGCAACCAGCTCATCGAGGACGGCGAGGCCACGTTCATGAACGAGGCCGGCCTGGCGACGATGGAGTTCTGGCAGACGATGTACACCGAGAAGCTCGCCGGCCAGGAGCCCTACACCGGTGACTCGTTCACCGACGGCGTCGCGGCCATGGCCATCGCCGGTCCGTGGGCTGTCGCCTCGTACGAGGGCAAGGTCGACTGGGGGACCGTTCCGGTCCCGACGTCCGAGGGCACGTCCCCGGAGGACACGTACACGTTCGACGACGCCAAGAACATCGGCATGTACACCGCGTGCGAGAACCAGGGCACCGCGTGGGAGTTCCTCAAGTACTCCACCAGTGAGGAGCAGGACGGTCTGTTCCTCGAGATGACCGGCCAGATCCCGCTGCGCGCCGACGTCGCGACCGCGTACGCCGAGTTCTTCGACGCCAACCCGGCGTTCGCCTCCTGGGCGGCCCAGGCCCAGCACACCGTGGCTGTGCCCAACACGCTGAACTCGACGGAGATCTGGCAGACCTTCCGTGATGCGTGGAGCAGCGCGATCATCTTCGGCACGGGCGACCCGACGGAGACGATGCAGGCCGCGGCCGACGAGATCAACTCCCTCGCGACCGACTGAGGGATACGACGATGAGCGCGTCGCCCACGGCGTCCGCGCCGCCCGTGGGGTCGGTTCCGCCGACCTCACGGGCGCGATCGGCGTCCCGCACGTCCCGCACGTCCCGCACGTCCCTCCTCAGTCGCTTCGCCGGTCGGGACCCGATCGGCATGCTGCTGTCCGCCCCGTACGCGCTGTTCCTCGTCGCGGTGTTCGTCTATCCGCTCGGCCTCGGCGCCTGGATCGCGTTCCACAAGTACTCGTTCGCTGCGCCGAACGCGCAGGTGGACCGACCGTTCGTGGGCTTCGACAACTTCGCCCGCGTCCTGCAGGACCCCGACGTGATCGCATCGTTCAAGCACGTCGGCATCTTCCTGGTCATCAACGTCCCGCTCACGATCGCGCTGGCCCTGCTGCTCGCGACCGCGCTCAACTCGGCGATCAAGGGCGTGACCTTCTTCCGGGTCGCCTACTACGTCCCGTACGTGACCGCCTCGGTCGCGACAGTGACCGTGTGGCTCTTCATGTTCAGCGAGAACGGCGTCGTCAACAGCCTGCTGGGTGACCTGGCTCCCGACCCGTCATGGCTCACCAACTCGACGTGGGCGATGCCGATGATCGCGCTGTACGTCACCTGGAAGCAGCTCGGCTTCTTCATCCTGCTCTACCTCGCCGCACTGCAGAACGTCTCGAAGGAGCTCTACGAGGCAGCCAAGACCGACGGCGCCAACTGGTGGCAGTCGTTCCGGGCCGTGACCTGGCCGGGGGTGCTGCCCGCGACGTCCCTCGTGGCGATGCTGGCGATCATCACCGGTGCGAACCTCTTCACCGAGCCCTACCTGCTGACCAACGGCGGCGGCCCGAACGGGGCGTCGACCACCCCGGTCCTGCTGATCTACCAGCAGGCCATCCAGCAGAACCACCCCGACCGCGCCTCGGCGATCGGCATCTTCCTCGTCATCGGCGTCCTGCTGCTGGCGTGGATCTCACGCCGCATGACGGAGGAGGACTGACATGACCACCACCGCGAGCACCGGCGTCACCACCGCGGCACGGACGACGGCGACGGCGATCAAGATCCCGCTGTGGGTGCGGATCGCGAAGATCACGTGCCTCGTCATCGGAGCCTTCGGGTTCCTCTTCCCCTTCTACTACATGCTCGTCGCGTCCTTCCAGACGACGAAGGATGCGACCCTGGGCGGCTTGATCCCGTGGCCGTCGAACCTCTCGTTCGCCAACTACGACGCGATCAACGGTGCGATCAACCTCGGGCGGTCGCTGATCAACTCGGCGATCTTCACCGGTGGCGTGCTCGTGTGCACGATGCTGTTCGGCGTCATCGCCGGCTACGCCCTGGCGACACTCAGGTACCGGGGCAGGGGCACGCTCTTCGCCCTGATGCTGCTCGTGCAGACCGTGCCCTTCCAGCTCCTCATGGTTCCGCTCTACGTCATGACGGTGCGCAACTTCGGTCTGTCCGACTCCTACCTCGGGATGATCCTTCCGTTCGCGATCAACTCGACGGCCGTCCTGATCTTCCGGGCGTACTTCCTCCAGGTCCCGAAGGACCTGTTCAACGCCGCCCGCATCGACGGCGCGGGCGAGTTCCGCGTCCTGTGGTCGGTTGCTCTCCCGCTCGTCCGGCCCGCACTGCTGACCGCGACCCTGCTGACGTTCATCGGTCCGTGGAACGAGTTCCTGTGGCCGTTCCTCGTCACCAAGCAGCAGACCATGCAGCCGCTCGCCGTCTCACTGGCGAACTACACCGACAACGCGGCCGCGGCCCAGGACAACCCCTTCGGGGTGGCGCTCGCAGGCGCCGTCGTCCTGGCCCTGCCGGCGGTGGTCCTGTTCGTCTTCTTCCAGCGTCACTTCACATCGACAGATCTCGGATCAGGAGTCAAGGGTTGATGAACTCGACAGTCCCGTACACACTCACGCGCCTTCACACGATCATGGTGCCCGAACCGGGCAACCCGCTCGAGGTCGAGGGCGTCCTCAACCCTGCCTCCGGGCGGACACCGGACGGTCAGCTGTACCTGCTGCCCCGGCTGGTCGCCGAGGGCAACGTCTCGCGGGTCGGGATGGCCAAGGTCGTCCTGGCGGACGGGGTCCCGATCGGCGTCGAGCGGGAGGGCGTCGTCCTGGCGCCCGACGCAGGCTGGGAACGCGCCCTGGACCACTCCGGCACGGAGGACCCCCGCGTCACCTGGGTCCCGACCCTCGGGCTGCACGTCATGACGTACGTGGCCTTCGGCCCGCTCGGCCCGCGATCGGCACTCGCGGTCTCAGCGGACCTGCGGACCTGGCGACGCCTCGGCCCGATCCACTTCGAGTACCAGGAAGAGCTCGACGCCGATCTGAACCTCTGCTCGAACAAGGACATCGTCGTCTTCCCCGAGGTCGTGCCCGGGCCGGGCGGCGTGCCCTGCTACGCGATGATCCACCGCCCGACGTGGGACATCGGCTGGATCCGGCCGGGGGAGGGGTTCCACGTCCCGGCCGGGATCACCGACGACCGGCCGGGGATGTGGATCTCCTACGCGCCGGCCGAGCAGGTGCAGCAGGACGTGGCCGCCCTGGTCCACCAGCACGACAGCCGGTTGCTCGCACTGCCCGAGTTCCCGTTCGAGCTGCTGAAGGTCGGCGCCGGCCCCGCACCGATCCGCGTACCCGAGGGGTGGCTGCTCATCCACCACGGCGTCTCCGGCGAGATCACCGACCCGTGGTCGACCGGCAACAAGGTCCGCTACGCGGCCGGCGCGATGATCCTCGACGCCGACGACCCGTCGCGCGTCATCGCCCGGACGGCCGAGCCGCTGCTGGCCCCCGAGACGGACGACGAGCTCGTCGGCACGGTGGGCAACGTGGTCTTCCCGACGGCGATCGAGGAGGTCGACGGCACGGTCTTCGTCTTCTACGGCATGGCGGACGCGAAGATCGGCGTCGCGCGCCTCGACCGGGTGCCCGCGCAGTGACGGCGGGCCCGCGGTCATGACGGGGTCGCGGTCATGACGGGGTCGCGGCGATGCTCCTGACGGAGGATCGGCCGTGGTGGACGGACGCGGTGGTCTATCAGATCTACCCGCGTTCGTTCGCCGACTCCGACGGCGACGGCATCGGTGACCTGCGCGGCGTCATCGGCCGTCTCGACCACCTGGTCGCGCTCGGGGTCGACGTCGTGTGGCTCTCGCCGGTGTACCCGTCGCCGCAGGCCGACAACGGCTACGACGTGTCGGACTACCAGGACGTCGACCCGGTGTTCGGCACGCTCGCGGACCTCGACGAGCTGATCGCCGAGGTCCATGCGCGCGGGATACGGCTGATCATGGACCTCGTCGTCAACCACACGTCCGACGAGCACGCATGGTTCGTCGACTCACGCTCCGCGGCGGACTCCCGCCGGCGGGACTGGTACATCTGGCGACCAGCACGCCCGGGGACCGTCGGTGGCGCACCGGGCGCCGAGCCGAACAACTGGGGCTCGGCGTTCGGCGGTCCGGCCTGGACCTTCGACCCGTCGACGGGTGAGAACTACCTGCACCTGTTCACGCCCGGACAGCCCGACCTCAACTGGGCGAACCCCGCCGTGCGCTCCGCCGTGCACACGATGATGACCTGGTGGCTCGACCGGGGCGTCGACGGGTTCCGGATGGACGTCATCAACGTCATCGACAAGGCCCCGGACCTCCCGGACGGCCAGGTGCCGCCCGGCGGCCGGCTCGGCGACGGCAGCCCGTTCTACGTCAACGGCCCTCGCCTGCACGGCTACCTGCGCGAGATGCACGAGCACGTCTTCGCCGGCAGACCGCAGGTCTGCCTCGCGGTCGGCGAGACGCCCGGGGTGAGCGTCGCCGACGCCGTGCTGCTCACCGATCCGGCCCGCCGGGAGCTCGACATGATCTTCCAGTTCGAGCACGCCGAGCTGGACCGTGGCCGCGAGCGGTGGGTCCACCGCCCGCTGGACCTGAGGGACCTCAAGGCGTCGTTCGGGCGGTGGCAGAGCGGTCTGGCCGAGACCGGCTGGAACAGCCTCTCTCTGAACAACCACGACCAGGCCCGGCTGGTCTCGCGGTACGGCGACGACGCGCGGTTCCGCTACGAGTCCGCGACAGCGCTCGCCACGGTCCTGCACCTGCACCGGGGCACGCCGTACGTCTACCAGGGCGAGGAGCTCGGGATGACGAACTTCCCGTTCGGCGGGATCGGGGACTTCCGGGACGTCGAGGCGATCGGGCTCTTCCGGGAGGCGACTGTCGAGCAGGGGGTCGATCCGCAGGAGGTCCTCGCCGGCCTGCGCCTGCTGGGTCGTGACAACGCCCGCACGCCGGTCCAGTGGGACGGCACGCCCAACGCCGGGTTCACCGCCGGGACTCCGTGGCTCGCGGTCAACCCGAACCACACCCGGATCAACGCCGCGGCGCAGGTGGGCGTGCCGGGATCGGTCTTCGAGTACTACCGCCGGCTCATCGCGCTGCGGCACACCGAGCCGGCCGTGGCCATCGGTGCCTTCACGATGCTCCTGCCGCAGGACACCCGTCTCTACGTGGTGCTGCGCACGCTCGAGGACACCGAGGTGCTGGCGATCGCGAACCTCTCCGGGGACGCCGTCGTGGTGCCCGACCTCCCGGACCGGACCCGGTGGGACGACGCCGAGGTCGCGCTGGCGAACTACGGACCGCCGCCGGCGGCCGGACCTCGGGCGGCGCCGGACGCTGCCGGAGCCCTCCGACCGCTGGGCCCGTGGGAGGCCCGGGTGCTCCGCCGGCGCGTCGGACGTTGACGCCGACCGACGGCACGTGGTTGACGTCACAGGGTGTTCCCAGGAGGCGGCGCGTATGATACGGATCTGCGCCTCGTAGTGCGCGGTGTCGCGCAAGCGAGCTGATCAACCTCTCAGCCACGAATCCGCGCACGCGTGCGATCGCCCGGAAGGCTTCGCCCATCATTCCCGTCATCTTCGTGCACGGAACCAGGACCTCCTCCGCGATCTGGGACCACCAGGTCGCGGTCATGACCCGATCGGGTCACCAGACGCTCGCGCTGGACCTGCCCGGCCACGGCACCCGACTGGGGGAGCGGTTCACCCTCGCCGGCGCCCTCGAGGCCATCGACGAAGCCGTCGAGCGCTTCGCGACACCGCCGCTGCTGGTCGGCCTGTCCCTCGGCGGCTACTCGTCGCTGGCCTACGCCGCACGGAACCAGCACAAGCTTGCCGGCGTCGTCCTGTCCGGCTGCTCGACCGAGCTGCGCGGCAAGCCGCTGGGCGCCTACCGAGCGCTGACCATGCGGGCGTCGCAGATGTTCGGCCCCACGGGCAGCACGTGGCACGTCGTGACGGACATGCTCGCGGCGATGAAGGGCTACTCGGTGCTGGCCGACCTGCGCCGCGTGCTGATCCCGGTGTGGCTGGTCAACGGCGAGCGGGACATCCTGCGGTTCGACGAACGCCGATGCCTCGCCACCGGACCGGGCGTCCAGCTCACCGTCGTCCCGGGTGCCGGGCACGACGTGAACAGCCACGCTCCGGAGAGCTTCAACAGGATCCTGCTCACCGTGACCCGTGAGCTGCGCGCCGCGGCGAAGGCCGTCGCAGGCCCGCTCACGGCGACCGCCGGCCTCGCCCGCTGACCTGAGGTCCGAACCCGCACCCCTGGTCACGCGCGACCGGGAGCGGGACGCTGATCACATGAGCCACGACGGTCCGACCACGCTCACCTTCCTCGGTGCCACCGGTACGGTCACCGGGAGCAAGTACCTCGTGGAGCACGGCGGACGCCGGGTCCTGGTCGACTGCGGGCTGTACCAGGGTGAGCGCGAGTGGCGCCGGCTCAACTGGGAGCCGTTCCCCGTCCCGCCGGCGGGGATCGACGACGTGGTGCTGACGCACTGCCACCTCGACCACTGCGGCTACCTGCCGGCACTCGTCCGGGACGGCTTCGCCGGGCCGGTGTGGATGACCGAGGGCACCAGGGGGCTCACCGAGATCGTCCTGCGGGACAGCGCCCACCTCAACGAGCGGGACGCGGAGCTCGCCCGTGCCGGGGGCTGGTCGCGGCACGACCCGCCGCTGCCGCTCTACACGGCTGCCGATGCCGAGCGTGCTATCGCGCAGTTCCGCACGGCTGCGTTCGACCAGGCGACCGACCTCGGCGGCGCGGTGCGGGTCACCATGCGGCGTGCGGGCCACGTGCTCGGCTCCGCCAGCGTCCTGGTCGACGCCGGCGGCGATCGGGTGCTCTTCTCCGGCGACCTCGGCCGCGTGACCCATCCGATCCTGCGTCCCCGCTCGTCGCCACCCGTGGCGCGCACCGTGGTGATCGAGTCGACCTACGGCGACCGGGCACACCCGGTTCCGCAGGGCCCGCCCCATGCGGCGCTCGCCGACGCCATCCGTCGCACCATCCGCCGTGGTGGCTCGGTGCTGATCCCTGCGTTCGCGGTGGACCGTACCGAGCTCGTGCTCAACACGCTGTCGCACCTCATCCGGGACGGGCAGGTCCCGCTGGTACCGGTGTACGTCGACAGCCCGATGGCGCTCGCCGCCCTCGAGGTCTACCGACGCCCGGGCCTGCGCGAGGAGCTGCGACCGGACGTCTCGCCGGACCTCGTCGACATCCCGACCCTGCGTGCGGCGCGGACACCGGAGGAGTCGATGGAGCTCAACAGCCCCCGCAGGCCGTGCATCATCATCTCGGCGTCGGGGATGGCCTCGGGTGGGCGGGTCGTCCATCACCTGCGGCACATGCTCCCGGACCGGGACAACACCGTCGTGCTGACCGGATACCAGGCGGTGGGGACGCGCGGTCGTGCCCTGCTCGACAGCGCGACCGAGCTCAAGATCCACGGTCGGTACGTCCCGGTGCGCGCCGAGATCGTCTCGGACGAGGAGTTCTCCGTGCACGCCGACGCCGACGGTCTCCTGGCCTGGCTGGCCGAGATGCCCGAGCCACCCGAGACCGTCTACGTCACGCACGGCGAGGAGCGCGCATCGCGTGCTCTGGCGGAGCGGATCCGCCGTGAGCTCGACCTCGCGACAGTCGTGCCGCGCCTCGCCGAGCGCGTCCGGATCGGCTGAGCGGCAGCGCCCTGCCGGAGGATCCGACTACTACGATGTCCGCACATTTGCGGCCTAGATCCCTAGGAATCCGCAGATCCTCGTGCATCTGGCAATCGAAAGGGTCTGTCGCGCCACGCTCCGACGTGCGATTCTCACTGGGTCGGCGATGCGGTCGGCGATGCGGAGGCGGAGATGAAGGTCGGTGTACCCACCGAGGTCAAGAACCACGAGTACCGGGTCGCGCTGACGCCGGCCGGTGTCCATGCGCTGGTCGCAGCGGGTCACGAGGTGCTGGTCCAGGCCGGGGCAGGCGAGGGCTCGGGGATCGCCGACGACGCCTACGTCGCCGCCGGCGCGCACACGGTCGACGTCGCACACGCGTGGTCCGCCGACCTGGTCTGCAAGGTCAAGGAGCCGATGCCGCAGGAGTACCCGCTGCTGCGCCGGGACCAGGTCCTGTTCACCTACCTGCACCTGGCAGCCAGCAGGCCGTGCACCGACGCGCTGCTCGCAGCCGGGACGACGGCGATCGCCTACGAGATGGTGCAGCTGGCGGACGGCTCGCTGCCGCTGCTCGCACCGATGAGCGAGGTCGCCGGACGTCTGGCCACGCAGGTCGGCGCGTACCACCTGATGCGCAGTCAGGGCGGCCGCGGCCTGCTGCCCGGAGGTGTGCCGGGGGTCGAGCCGGCCTCGGTCGTCGTCATCGGCGGCGGCGTGGCCGGTCGGCACGCGGCCGACATCGCCGTGGGGTTGCGCGCCGAGGTCACGATCCTCGACGTCAGCCTGTCCCGGCTGCGCGAGCTCGACGCGGCCTACGGCGGCCGGGTCCGCACGATCGCCTCGAGCGCCTACGCGGTCGAGCAGGCGGTCCTGGGTGCCGACCTCGTGATCGGTGCCGTGCTCGTGCCCGGCAATCGCGCGCCCAAGGTCGTCACCGACGACATGGTGCGACGGATGCGCCAGGGCTCGGTCCTCGTCGACATCGCGGTGGACCAGGGCGGCTGCTTCGAGGGCACCCGGGCGACGACGCATGCCGAGCCGACGTACCTGGTGCACGGTTCGGTGTTCTACTGCGTGGCGAACATGCCCGGCGCGGTGCCGGTCACCGCGACGCACGCCCTGACGGCCGTGACCCTGCCGTACCTGCTCGCCGTGGCGAGCCGGGGCTGGCGCGGTGCCGCAGCCGCTGATCGCGCCCTGGCGGCGGGCCTGGCGACCCACGACGGTGCTCTGCTGCACCAGGGCGTCGCCGACGCCCACGGCATGGCCGCGACCCCGTCGGCGTCGGTCCTGCGATGAGCCCCCCGTGGGGGCCGGCCGCCGCGGGCGTCAGTGCGTACGGCCGCGTCCTGGACGGCATCGGTGTCGGTGTCGTCGACCAGGCGCCGGACGGCCGCGTCGAGTATGCGAACCCGACGGCCCAGCGCCTCCTGGCGCGCGGCCCGCTGGTCGGTCAGGACCTCTCACCTGCCGCGTGGGAGCTGCTGGACCCCGAAGGACAGGTGCTGCCCGACGACGAGCGACCGGACGTGCTGGCCCTCCGCGACGGCCAGGAGGTCACCGGCCAGGTCGTGGGCCACCGCGTCGGGGACGAGCTCGTGTGGTTGCGCGTCGGGGTCCTGCCGGTGCACGACGACGACGGCGGCGTCGTGCGGCTCGTGACGAGCTTCGTCGACGTCTCGTCGAGCCACACCCCGGGCGGGCTGAGCCTCTCCTCGGTGGGCCAGGCTCAGGCGATCGTCGACGCCACACCTGTGGGCATCTGCATGACGACCCAGGACGGTATCGTCGAGCTCGTCAACCCCGCCTACGAGCGCCTCTACGGCTTTCCCGCGGAGGAGCTGCTCGGTCGGTCGTTCACCCTCGTGGTCCCGCCCGAGGGACGGGAACAGCCGGCCGCCCTGCACGACCAGTTCACCGGTCGCGGCTCCGAGATCCGCGGCGAGTGGACGGTCGTCGGCAAGGACGGGGTCGCCCGGACGATCCTCGCCGACGCGTGCCGTGTGCTCGGTTCCGACGGTCGGATCCGGAACGTCACCTTCGCGGTGGACATCACCGATCGGAAGACCCTGGAGTCCGACCTCGCCAGGGCGAACGAGGCGCTCGCCGAGATGGCCTTCCACGACTCGCTGACCGGGGTGCTGAACCACCGAGGGATCATGGAGGCGATGGACCGCGCGACCCGCACGGCTGCGCGGTACGGGCGACCGCTCTCGGTCGCGGTCATCGACCTCGATCACTTCAAGGCCGTCAACGACGCGCACGGGCACCCGGTCGGCGATGCCACCCTGGCCGGGTTCGCCCAGCTGCTCGCGCGATTCGTCCGGGCCCCCGACCAGGTGGGCCGCAGCGGCGGTGAGGAGTTCGTCGTCCTGATGCCGGAGACGACGGCCACCGAGGCCGCCGCCGCGCTCGATCGGCTCCACGTCGTGTGCCGTGAGACGCAGTTCGCCGAGCCGGCTGTCTCGCTGACCTTCAGCGCCGGTGTCACCGAGCATCACGACGGCGACCGCCCCGGGACGATCCTCGCGCGGGCGGACGAGGCGATGTACCGGGCAAAAGGGAGCGGGCGCGCGCGCACCGTCACCGCCTAGGGTGGCGCGGATGGAGCCCACCGAGCTGCGCACCGACGGACTGCTGCTGAGCGTGCCGACCGTGGCCGACGTCGGGGCCATCACGCGCGCCTGCCAGGACCCGGACATCCAGGCGTGGACGACGGTGCCGAGCCCCTACACCGCCGCCGACGCGGACGGCTTCCTGCTGCACGTCGTCGGGCCCGGCTGGGCCTCGGGCAGCGGGCTGACCTGGGCCGTGCGCGACCCGGACGGGTCGCGCAGCGAGGCGGGGCTGCTCGGCATGATCGGGCTGGACTCCCTGACCTGCGGATCGGCAGAGCTCGGCTACTGGGTGGCGCCGTGGGCCCGCGGCCGGGGCGTGGCCGTGCGGGCGGTGCGGCGCGTGCTCGACCACGCCTTCGACCCGGCGGGACCGGACCTCGTGCGGGTCTCCTGGATGGCCTTCGTCGGCAACTGGCCGTCGCGTCGGGTCGTCTGGCGGACCGGCTTCCGGTTCGAGGGCACCCGGCGTCTGGACGGGGTGCAGCGCGGCACCCGCCGCGACGCGTGGGTGGGCTCGATCCTGCGCGGCGACTCCCGGCAGCCCACCGAGGAGTGGCCCCACGACGCCCCTGAGAGGATGGCCCGATGACGAGCGAAGCCCGTGCCACGTCCGCCACCGAGCGGCTCGACCCCGGCAACCCGTTCGCGGTCGCCTCGGCGCTGCCCTACGGGCTGCCCGACTTCGCCGCGATCCGTGACGAGCACTACCTGCCGGCGTTCGAGGCGGGGATGGCGATCGAGCGGGCGGAGATCGAGCTGATCCTGGCGAGCAGCCGGCCGCCGGACGAGGACGACACCCTGCTCGCGATCGAGCGGGCCGGCCGCACGCTGCACCGTGTCGCGGCGGTCTTCTTCAACCGCACGAGTGCCGACAGCACCCCGGCCCTCGACGAGCTCGAGGAACAGCTCGCGCCGCGCCTGTCCGAGCACCACGACGCGATCTACCTCGACCGCCGGCTGTTCGACCGTCTCGAGGCCCTGCAGGCCCGCGTCGGGGCGGGCGAGGTCACGCCGGCGCCCGACGCGGCCTGGCTGCTGCACACGCTGCGCCGTGACGTCCTGCGGGCCGGCGTGGTCGCCCCCGACGAGGTCCAGGCGGAGCTGCGCGAGATCAACGCCCGCATCACGACCCTCGAGACCACGTTCGGTCGCGAGCTGCTCGCCGACACCAACGCCTCGGCGCTGCTGATCGAGGACGTCGCCGAGCTGGACGGCCTGCCGGCCGACGCGATCGCGGCGGCCCGGCAGGCCGCGGCCGACCGTGGCCACGACGCCGGTCACCTGATCGAGCTCACCCTGTCCAGCCAGCAGCCGGTCCTCGCGTCGCTGACCCGCCGGGACGTCCGACGGCGCGTCCATGAGGCCTCCGTGGCGCGGGGCGGTCGGGGTGGGCCGCACGACACCCGCCGGCTCGTCCTGGACCTCGCCCGGCTCCGCGCCCGCCGGGCCGAGCTCCTGGGCTACGAGCACCACGCCGCCTACGTCGCCGAGGACGCCACCGCGAAGACCACGGCAGCGGTCGCCGGCATGCTCGCGCGTCTCGCCCCAGCCGCTGCGGCCAACGCTCGTCGGGAGGCGGCGGACCTCGAACGCGCCCTGCAGGCCGACGTGCCGGGTGCCCGGCTCGAGGCCTGGGACTGGCCGTTCTACGCGGAGCGGGTCCGCCAGGAGCGCTACGCCCTCGACGACGCCGTGCTGCGTCCCTACCTCGAGCTCGAGCGCGTCGTGCACGAGGGCGTGTTCGCCGCGGCGAACCAGCTGTACGGGATCACGTTCACCGAGCGCCCCGACCTGATCGGCTACCACCCGGAGGTACGGGTCTTCGAGGTCCGCGACGCCGACGGCAGCGAGCTCGGGCTGTTCCTGGCCGACTGGTACACGCGCGAGTCCAAGCGCGGTGGTGCGTGGATGAACAACCTCGTGGACCAGAGCCACCTGCTGGGCGAGCGGCCCGTCGTCACGAACAACCTGAACATCCCCAAGCCCCCGGCCGGCGAGCCGACCCTGCTCAGCTGGGACGAGGTCGTGACCCTGTTCCACGAGTTCGGCCACGCGCTGCACGGGCTGCTCTCCGACGTGCGGCTGCCGTCGCAGTCCGGTACCGAGGTGCCACGGGACTTCGTCGAGTACCCGTCGCAGGTCAACGAGATGTGGGCCTGGGCCCCGGCGATCCTCCAGCGGTACGCGGTGCACCACCTCACCGGTGAGCCGATGCCGGCCGCCTGGGTCGAGACCATGATCGCCTCGCGCCAGTACAACGAGGGCTTCGCGACGACCGAGTACCTCGCCGCTGCCCTGCTCGACCAGGCCTGGCACCGGCTCGCACCGGGACAGGTGCCCGACGACGTCGACCAGGTCGAGGCGTTCGAGGCCGCAGCGCTGGAGGCGGCCGGGGTGCGGCTGGACGCTGTCCCGCCGCGCTACCGGACCACCTACTTCAACCATGCCTTCGGCGGCGGCTACTCGGCGGCGTACTACTCCTACATCTGGTCGGAGGTGCTCGACGCGGACACCGTGGGCTGGTTCGCCGAGAACGGCGGCCTGACCAGGGAGAACGGCGAGACGTTCCGGAGCAGGCTGCTCGCCCGTGGGGGCTCGATGGACGTCATGGACGCGTTCCGGGACCTGCGGGGCCGCGACCCGGAGATCGGCCCGCTGCTGGCCCGCAGGGGGCTCGCCGGATGAGCGGTCGGGGCCGACGCGGGTACCCACCGTCCGGCCCGACGCGACAGGTACGGTGACACGCATGTCCGCCACCACCGGTGAGCCCGGTTCGTCGACCCCCTCGCCCCGCCTCGGCGGCGCGCTCCCCAGCGCGCAGGACGAGGTCGGCCCGATCTGCCAGGACCTCCTGCGGATCGACAGCTCGAACTACGGCGACGGCTCCGGTCCCGGTGAGCGCGCGGCAGCCGAGTACGTGATGGCCTCGCTGACCGAGGTCGGCCTCGCCCCGGAGCTCTTCGAGTCGGCGCCGGGGCGTGCGAACGTCGTCGTGCGGCTGCCCGGCACCGACCCCACGCGTGGTGCGCTCGTCCTGCACGGACACACCGACGTGGTCCCCGCCGCCGCGGCCGACTGGAGCGTCGACCCGTTCGGGGGTGAGGAGCGCGACGGCCTGCTGTGGGGCCGCGGGGCCGTGGACATGAAGGACATGGACGCGATGATCCTGGCGGTCGTGCGTCAGATGGCTCGTGAGGGCCGGCGGCCCGCGCGGGACGTCGTCGTCGCGCTGTTCGCCGACGAGGAGGCGGGCGGCGTCTACGGCGCGCGGTACGCGGTCGACCGGCGGCCGGACCTGTTCGAGGGCGCCACCGAGGCGATCAGCGAGGTCGGCGGGTTCTCGGTGGAGATCGGGGTGCCGGGCGGCGCCCCGCACCGGGCCTACCTGCTGCAGACCGCCGAGAAGGGCATCGGCTGGCTGCGCCTGGTGGCCGACGGGCGCGCCGGGCACGGCTCCCAGGTCAACCCGGACAACGCGGTGACGATGCTCGCGGCCGCCGTGGCCCGGATCGGCAACCACCCCTGGCCGCTCCAGCTGACCCCGACAGTCCACGCGCTGCTGCAGGGCGTCGCGGACCTCACCGGCCTGCCCTTCGACCCGCAGGACCCGGACGGTGTGGATCGACTTGTCGACGCCCTCGGCCCGGCCGCCCGGTTCGTCGGCGCGACGACGCGCAACACCGCCAACCCGACCCAGCTCGACGCCGGCTACAAGGCCAACGTGATCCCCGGCAGCGCGCAGGCAGTGATCGACACGCGCTTCCTGCCGGGTCACGAGGCCGCCGCCCGGGCCACGATCGCCGCGCTGGCCGGCGAGCACGTGCGGGTCGAGGAGATCCATCGCGACGTCGCGCTCGAGGTGCCCTTCGCGGGCCGGCTGGTCGACGCCATGGTCGCCTCCCTGCAGGCGGAGGACCCAGGGGCGACCGTCCTGCCGTACACGCTGTCCGGCGGCACCGACAACAAGTCGCTCTCGCGGCTCGGGATCACCGGCTACGGGTTCGCCCCGCTGCAGCTGCCCACCTCGCTCGACTTCTCCGCGATGTTCCACGGCGTCGACGAACGCGTGCCGGTGGAGTCCCTGAAGTTCGGTGTCCGCGTCCTCGACCGCCTTCTCGCGACCTGCTGACCCACCCGGTCGGGCGTGTCGGACGGGTGACCCCACCCGGCAGCTCGCAGGGCTGAGGGCCGCGGGGGAACGGTGGTCCAGGTGTGGTCTAGAGGGTGCTGCGGACGCGGATGATCTTGCGGCGAAGCCAGACCTTGCGCTCGCCGCCGGCGTAGAGCCGGCTCCTGGCCAGCTCCCACCGGCCGTACTCGGCCTCCTCGGTCAGCAGGCGCCGGGCGTCGCTGCGGCTCGTGGTGTGCCCGATCGTCAGGACGCGGTACTCGTACTGCCCGCCCTGCGTTCGCCAGCCGTCGCGGACCTGCCGCATCGTCGCGCTCTCGCCCAATGTCCCTACCTCCGTGCCCGGGTCAGATCGATCGAGTGCCATTGTGCACGCCGTGGCGCTACCGTCGGGGCATGACCGATGATCCGCGTGCCGCGCTCGACCGACTTCTTGCCGCTCTCGAGGCGCACTTCCACGCCGTCAGCTCACGGCGCGGCGACGAGGACCCGGCCGTCGACGACGCGTACGACGTGCTCGCTGACGCCTTCGAGGCGTACGACGACGCCCTGGTCCGCGTGTACGGCGAGACGCTCCCGTTCTACCTCGCCGACGACGAGACGGATGACGACGACGACTCCGATGAGGACGACGTCGATGAGGACGATCTCGACGACATGGAGGACGACCTGCTCGACGGCACCGAGCTCGACATCGGCGGGAACTGAGCGCCCGGCGGGAACTGAGCCCCGCGCGAACTGAGCCCCCGACGCGAACCGACCCCCCGCAGGAACCAGGCCCGCCCGCTCAGCGTCGCTCGGGGTACCCGAAGGCCGGGGCGCTGACCTCGTCGAGCGCCTCCTCGATAGCGGCGGGCAGCAGGATGTCGACCTCGAGGGCCGCGCGCAGCTGGTGAGCCGTCCGGGCGCCGACGATCGCAGAGCTGACCTGCGGTCGTCCCAGAACCCAGGCCAGGGCCAGCTCGAGCGGACTGCAGCCCAGGCCCTCCGCGGCCGTCGCGAGCGCCTCGACGATCCCGGCGGCCTCCTTGCCCAGGTACGGCTCGACGAACCCTGCCAGGTGCGCGGACGCCGCCCTGGAGTCCGCCGGGACCGTGCGCCGGTACTTGCCGGTCAGCACGCCACGTCCGAGCGGCGACCAAGCCAGCAGGCCGATCCCGAGGTCGGCCGCCGCCGGGACGACCTCGCGCTCGATCCCGCGCTGGAGCAGCGAGTACTCGACCTCGACGGCCGCGAGGCGGTGGTCCGGTCCGAGCAGCGACGCCGCGCGGGCGGTCTGCCACCCCGGGTGGTTCGACAGGCCGACGTAGCGCGTCCGGCCGGAGTCGAGCGCGTGCCGCAGCGCTCCGACGGTCTCCTCGAGGGGCGTGCGCGGGTCGGGGGACTGGACCAGCCAGATGTCGACGTGATCGGTTCGCAGCCGGCGCAGCGACTCGTCGAGCGAGCTCAGCAGTGCGCCGCGTGAGGCGTCGACGACTCCGCCGTCCCGCGTCCGGCGCACCCCACCCTTGGTGCACAGCACGACGTCGTCGCGCGCGACCACCGGGCCGAGCAGCGAGCCGACCAGCTCCTCCGCGGCACCGTCCGCGTACGAGGCGGCGGTGTCCAGGAGCGTCCCGCCGGCGTCGACGAAGTCGTGCAGCTGCTCGGCCGCCTCGTGCTCATCGGTGTCCCGGCTCCACGTGAGCGTGCCGAGCCCCAGTGCCGAGACGCGCAGTCCTGTCCCGCCGAGCTGTCGTTCCTCCATGGCTGTGCAGGCTACGGCACAGGACCGGCCCGCGACCGGCACGCGATCGGCACGTGATCCGCCGGCAAGCGGCAGGCAAGCGGCAGGCAACCGGCAATGTGACCGGTAGCGTTGCGCGTCATGACATGGTGGGAAGCGGCCGTCCTCGGTCTTGTCCAGGGGCTCACCGAGTTCCTCCCGATCTCGTCGAGCGCGCACCTGCGGATCGTCGGCGAGCTGTTGTCCTCCGGGGTGGACCCCGGCGCGGCGTTCACGGCCATCACGCAGATCGGGACCGAGAGCGCCGTCCTGCTCTACTTCCGGCGCGACATCGCCCGGATCTGCGTCGCGTGGTGGCGTGCCGTCCGGGGCCTGGACGGACCCGACTGGCGTGCGCGGATGGGTTCGGCCGACCCGGATGCCCGGATGGGCTGGTGGATCGCCCTCGGCTCGGTGCCGATCGTCGTCCTCGGGCTGCTGTTCGAGGACTCGATCAAGGGGCCGTTCCGCAACCTGTACCTGATCGTCCTGACCCTGGCGTCCTTCGCGCTGGTCCTCGGCTGGGCCGACCGCGTCGGCGCCAAGCGCAGGACGCTCGCCGAGCTCGACCTGCGGCACGCCGTCCTGTTCGGCTTCGCGCAGGCGCTCGCCCTGATCCCCGGCGTGTCCAGGTCGGGCGGGACGATCACCGCGGGCCTGCTCATGGGCTACACCCGCGAGGCGGCGGCACGGTACTCGTTCCTGCTCGCGATCCCGGCGGTGCTGGGCTCCGGCCTGCAGCAGCTGGTGACCAGCGTCGGCGACTTCGGTGAGCCCGGGACGCCGAGCCTCGGCGTGACAGTCCTCGCGACCGTGATCGCCTTCGTCGTCGGCTACCTGGTGATCATCGTCTTCCTGAAGATCGTCTCCACGTACAGCTACCAGCCGTTCGTGGTCTACCGGATCGCGCTGGCTGTCGTCGTCGTGCTGCTGCTGGTCGTCGGGGTCCTCGAGCCGATGGGTGCCGTCGACGGCGTGGCGGCCGGCGCGGCCACCTGACGTCTGTCATCCGGCGTCGGGCGGTCAGAGCCAGCCGGAGCGGGTGAACAGCCGGTGCAGGGCCACGCACATCGCTGCCATCAGACCGACCACGAGCGGGTAGGCCCACGGCCAGCCGAGCTCCGGCATGTTCTGGAAGTTCATGCCGTAGACGCTGGCGATCAGGGTCGGGGCGGCGAGGATCGCCGCCCACGCGGAGATCCTGCGCACGTCGTCGTTCTGGCGCACGGAGACCAGCGCGAGGTGTGCGGAGAGCATGTCCGCCAACAGGTCGTCATGGGCGTCGAGCCGACCGTCGAGCCGGTCGACGGCGGTCGACAGGCGGCGGACCCAGGCGTCGGCCGACGCATGGTCGTCGGGGTCCGAGACCAGCTCGGGAAGCTCCGTGCCGAGCGGCACGAGGGCTCGGCGGGCCTCGGCGATCTCGCGCTTGAGGGCGTAGATCCGCTCGACGGGCGTCGTGTGGCCCGGTGAGAAGACTGCCTTCTCGAGCTCCTCCACCTCCTCGCCGAGAGCGAGCTCGACGTCGGAGGCCGTCATCACCAGTGCGGAGAGCAGGGCGGAGAGCACCCCGGCGGACAGTCGGTCGGTGGTCGTCGGCTCGGTCAGCCGCTCGGCGACCAGGTCGAGGATCCCGGCTGTTCCGGTCTCGGCGGTCAGGACGACGCCGTCGAGCACCAGGCAGGTCACCTCGCCGGTGAGCACGTCGGTGGTCGAGTCGCGGAAGATGATCGTCGGCGCGGTCAGGAAGACCCCGCCCTCGAGGTGCTCGACGTGCGGCCGGTGGTGCCGTCCGCTGGGACCGTGCGTCCCGGCGTCGCGCACCACGTCGACGGGCAGGCCGAGCTGCGGAGCGAGCTCGGCGAAGTCCGCCCGGTCGGTCGCGCGCACCCAGATGACCTCGCCGGCCTGGCGCGCACCGGGCGGGGCCTCCCGCCAGCCGGCGGGGGAGTGCAGCCACGTCGTCGCACCGCTCAGCTGTTCCACGTCAGCAGTGTGGCCCAAGCGTGACCGCGGCGGCGCACGATCAGGCCCACCACGCGGGACGGCGTGCCGGTGCACCGCGCGCCGATAGGCTGCGCAGGTGCGTACCTGGCCTGCCCCGCATGTCCCGAAGATCCCTGGTCGTGGACAGGAGGTCCTGGTCCGGGACTCCACGACCGGTTCGCTCGTGCCGTCGGCGGCCGGGCCGATCGCGACCCTCTACGTGTGCGGGATCACGCCGTACGACGCGACGCACCTGGGCCACGCGGCCACCTACATCGCCTTCGACCTGCTGCACCGTGCCTGGATCGACGCGGGCCTCGAGGTGCGCTACGCGTCCAACGTGACCGACGTCGACGACCCGCTGCTCGAGCGTGCAGCGCAGCGGGGACTCGACTGGGAGAAGCTGGCGACCGAGCAGACCGCGCTGTTCGCCCAGGACATGACGACGCTCGCCGTCCTGCCCCCGCACGTGTACCTCGGCGCCGTCGAGACGATCCCCGGAGTAGCCGACGCCGTCGCGGGTCTGCTCGACCGCGGTCTCGCGTACCGGGTCCCGCTCGAGCCCGGGGCCGGTGGATCCACCCCGGAGGTCGGCGACGTCTATGCCGACATCTCGATCGACCCGCACCTCGGCTCGGTCGCGGGCCTCGACCACGACCAGACCGTCGCCCTGTTCGCCGAGCGCGGCGGGGACCCCGACCGCGCCGGCAAGCGGGACCCTCTCGATCCGGCGCTGTGGCGCCGGGAGCGTCCCGGTGAGCCGGCCTGGGACGGTGGCACGCTCGGCACCGGGCGGCCGGGGTGGCACATCGAGTGCACCGTGATCGCACAGCAGGCGCTCGGCGCGGAGTTCGACCTGCAGGGCGGCGGTCGCGACCTGTGCTTCCCGCACCACGAGATGAGCACGGCCCACGCGAGAGCGCTGGGCGGCGCGGGCGCCGGCGCCCGCGCCCACATGCACACCGGCATGGTCGGTCTCCGCGGCGAGAAGATGAGCAAGTCGGTGGGCAACCTCGTGCTCGTCTCGACCCTGCGTGACCAGGGCGTCGACCCGATGGCGATCCGGCTCGCGGTGCTCGCGCACCACTACCGCGACGACTGGGACTGGGGCGACGAGGTGCTCGCCACCGCGCAGGCGCGTCTGGCCAGGTGGCGTGCCGCGGTCTCCGGGAACGGCGGTCCCGACCCCGAGAGCACCGTCGCAGCAGTGCGTGCAGCGCTCGCCCAGGACCTCGACGCTCCGGCCGCGGTGCGTGCCATGGACACCTGGGCGGACGCCTCGCTGAGCGTCGGCGGCGACGTGCAGGGCGCCCCGGGGATCGTCGCCCGTGCGCTCGACGCGCTGCTGGGCATCCGCCTCTGAGGTCTGGGCATCGCCTCCGCGGGCGAGGTCAGGTGGCTGCGCCCGGACCCGTGTCGCGGCGTCGCAGGTAGCGCTCGAACTCGCGCGCGATCGCCTCGCCGGTGGCCTCGGGGAGCTCCGCGGTGTCCTTCGCCTCTTCGAGCTGGGCGACGTACTCGGCGATCTCGGCGTCCTCGGCGGCCAGCTCGTCGACGCCGTGCTGCCACGCCTCGGAGTCCTCGGGCAGCTCGCCCAGCGGCACCGCCTCACCGAGCAGCTCCTCGATCCGGACCAGGAGCGCGAGCGTCGCCTTGGGCGACGGCGGGTGTGCGACGTAGTGCGGTACCGCGCTCCAGATCGACAGGGCGCTCATGCCTCGGCGCTGCGCCTCGGCCTGGAGCACCCCGACGATGCCGGTCGGGCCCTCGTAGGTGTTGGCGTCCAGCCCGAGCGTGGCCTGCAGGCTCGGGTCGTCCGAGGTCGCGGTCACCGGGATGGGGCGCGTGTGCGGCACGTCGGCCAGGAGCGCACCGAGGGTCACGACAGTCGTGACGCCGAGGCGTTCGGCGATGTCCAGGAGCTCTGAGCTGTACCGGCGCCAGCGCATCGAGGGCTCGATCCCGTGCACGAGCACCACGTGCTCACCGGTGCTCGGCCGGCCGGCGAGGGCGACCGACGTCGTGGGCCAGGTGATCTCACGACGGCCGTCCTTGCCCGGACCGACCATGGGCCGGTTGACCTGGAAGTCGTGGTACTCCTCGGGGTCGAGCTCATCGACCTGCTCGGCCCCCCACACCTCGTGCAGGTGGACCAGGGCCTGGGTCGCGGCCGAGCCGGCGTCGTTCCAGCCCTCGAAGGCCGCGAGCAGGACGGGTCCGCGCAGCGGACCGGTGCCGGACAGAGCGTCGGTCATGGGTCCAGCGTAGGCGCAGGACCGTCGGTGGCCTCGTAGGCGCCGGGCGTGCGGGTGTGGTCGACCTAGACTTGGCGGGTGCCCCACGCCGCTGAACCCTCTGTCGGTGAGCCCGCCGGCGCTGCGCACGGCTCTGCCGCGACGTCTGAGACGCCCTCGGATGCGCCGTCCGACCCGCCGTCCGCGCCCCGGGCCCCGGTCGCGTCGGGCCGGCTGCCCGACGCCGTGCTGTGGGACATGGACGGCACGCTGGTCGACACCGAGCCGAGCTGGATGGGTGCCGAGCGAGGTCTCGTCGAGGAGTTCGGCGGTCGGTGGACCGCACAGGACGCCGAACGGATGATCGGGCTCCCGCTGCCGGCAGCGGCACAGATCCTGCAGGATCACGGCGTCGACCTGCCGATCGAGGCCATCGGCGTCCGCCTGGTCGACGGCGTGATCGCCGCCGTCGGGCGGCGCCTGGACTGGCAACCAGGAGCCCTCGAGCTCCTCGCTGCGCTGCGCGAGGCAGCGGTCCCGTGCGCACTGGTGACCATGTCCTACCGGCGTTTCGCCCAGGCCGTCCTGTATCAGGGGCCGCCGGAGGCGTTCGACGCCGTGGTGACCGGAGACGAGATCACCCACCCCAAGCCGCATCCGGAGCCGTACCTGCGCGCCGCCGAGCTGCTCGGTGTCGACATCCGTCGGTGCGTCGCGATCGAGGACTCGCCGCCGGGGCTGGCGTCGGCGCTCGCGTCGGGAGCCCGCACCCTGGGGGTCCAGCACATCGTGCCGGTCGAGCGCCGGCCCGGTCTGAGCCGCGTCTCGTCGCTCGTGGACATCGGGCTCGGCGAGCTCCGCCGGATCGCCTCCGGCGAGGTGCTCGACCTTCTCGACGCGACCGCCGGTGCCGACGCGACAGTCAGTGCAGCGGGCGGACCCCGAGGCTGACCTCCACGGCCTCGGGGCTGACCTCGGGCGGTGTGCCGCCGAATGCCGGGCACAGCGCCTTGTGGGCGCACCAGCCGCACAGCGGGCTCGTCCGGGGGCGCCAGTCCCCGCTCTCGGCGGTGTCGCGGATGCCGGACCAGATCGCGCGGATCCGCTTCTCGGTCGTGGCTATCTCGTTCGCATCGGGAACGTGCCGCAGCACGGTGCCGTCGCCCAGGTAGACGAGCTGCAGCATCGCCGGCACGCGTCCTCGCAGCCGGGCCAGCACGACGGCGTAGAAGCGCATCTGGAACAGCGCACTGCTCTCGTAGCCCTGCCGGGGGGACTTGCCGGTCTTGTAGTCGACGACGCGGAGCGCGCCGTCCGGTGCGACGTCCAGCCGGTCGACGATCCCGCGCAGCAGGAGCCCGTCCTCGAGCTCGGTGGACACGTGCATCTCGCGGTCCGCCGGTTCGAGGCGCGTCGGGTCCTCGAGCGTGAAGTACGTCCGCAGCAGGGCTGCGGCGTCGGCGAAGAAGCTGGTCACGTCCGTCGGCGCGGGCAGGACGTCGGCGCACTCGGGCCGGTCGGCGACCATGGCCTGCCAGGCCGGCGCGAGCAGGGCTGTTGCGGCCTCGATCGTGCGGTCGGCGGCCGGGGCGTCGAAGAGCCGCTCGAGCACGGCGTGCACGAGCGTCCCGCGGACGGCCGCGACGCTCGACGGCTCGGGGAGGCGGTCGACCACGCGGAACCGGAACAGCAGCGGGCACTGCAGGAAGTCGTTCGCGCGCGACGGGGACAGGCCGGGACCGCGGCGGGAGGCATCCGGATCGGCGACGGCGAGCGCCACCTCGTCCGGCAGGACGGGTTCGGTGGTCAGCACGGGGTCGTTCGGCACGTCTGCAGAGTACGGCGTGCTGCCGACACCGACCGTAGGGTTGGCGCGTGGCAGCGACGGGAACCGGGGCGCCCCACCCGAACGGGTGGGTGATCGGGCGTGCGGTCGGCGCCCCGGTCGTGGTCTCCCGGGGCTGGGCCGTGTCGGCCGTCGTGATCGTTCTCCTGATCGCCCCGTCGATCCGCGCCACGACCGGGGCGTCGGCGGCCTACGTCGTGGCCGGGGCAGCCGTGCTCCTGCTCTTTGCCTCGACCTTCCTGCACGAGCTCGCCCATGCGCTCGCAGCCCGGAGCCGTGGCGTCGCGGTGCAGGAGATCTCGGTGACCATCCTCGGCGGCCACACGCACCTGGGATCGGCCGAGCTGTCCCCGCGGACCAGCGCGGTGATCGCGGTGGCCGGGCCGCTGGTGAACCTCGCCATCGGCGGCGTGGCCTTCGCGGCGTGGCATGCGGTCGCCGGCAGCTCACTGGTCAGCCTGCTGCTGGCGTCGGTCGCGGCAACCAACGGCTTCGTCGGCCTGCTCAACCTCCTGCCCGGTCTGCCGCTCGACGGCGGCCGCGTCCTGGAGGCGGTCGTCTGGTCGCTGACCGGTCGCCGGTCGTCGGGCACGCTGGCGGCGGGTTGGCTGGGCCGCCTGATGGCCTTCGGGGTCGTCGTCGTGGCGGTCGGGTGGCCGCTGCTCGGGGGCGCGCGGCCTGATCTCTACATGATCGTGTGGGCTGCTGTCGTCGGTGCGTTCCTCTGGAGCGGCGCGACCGAGGCGATCCGGGCCGGTCAGGCGGATCGCGCGGTCGAGGGCCTGTCGGTGCGGACCCTGATGAGGCCGGCGGTCGCGATCCCGGCGACCGACACCCTCGCCGACCTCGCAGCCTTCGGCGACGAGGGGCACGAGGTCGTGCTGCTCGGTCGGGACGGGCGCGCGGTGGCCTACGTCGACCGGCGAGCGGTCCTCGACGTGCCGTTCGGGCACCGCGCGCAGACCCCGCTGACCGCCGTTGCCGTCCCGCTCGAGCCGGGCGCCGTCGTGGACAGGAGCCTGACCGGCAGCGCGGCCGTCCGGGTCGTGGCGGTGCTCGCGCGGACGTCACCCGTCATCGTCGTCCTGGGCCGCGACCAGGAGGTCGTCGGTCTGCTGCGCACGCAGGATGTGATCGCCGCGATCCGCACGGCACCCCGGCAGGCGAGCGCCACCTAGACTCGACAGTCGTGACCAGTGCCCCGCGCGACCCCGACGTCCCGACGGCAGCGCTCCCGGCAGCCACCGAGCAGGACCCCGGACCGACCGGTGCGGCGCTCCGACGCGGCCCGCTGCAGGTCGGTGACCGGGTCCAGCTGACCGATCCGCGAGGGCGCCTGCACACGATCACGCTCGCAACCGGTGCGACCTTCCACACGCACAAGGGCTACTTCCGGCACGACGACCTGATCGGCGCACCAGAGGGCTCCGTCGTCACCAACACGGGCGGCATCGAGTTCCTCGCCGTGCGGCCCCTGCTTGCGGACTACGTGCTGTCGATGCCGCGTGGGGCGGCCGTCGTCTACCCGAAGGACGCCGGGCAGATCGTCGCCATGGCGGACATCTACCCCGGTGCGCGGGTGGTCGAGGCAGGGGTCGGCTCCGGCGCGCTGACCATGTCGCTGCTGCGCGCGGTGGGCGACGCCGGCTCGGTGCACTCCATCGAGCGCCGCGAGGACTTCGCGGCGATCGCCCGAGCCAACGTCGAGGGCTTCTTCGGCGGTCCGCACCCGGCCTGGACGCTGAGCGTCGGGGATCTGAGCGACGTGCTGCCGGTCGTCGCGCCGGCCGGCAGCGTCGACCGGGTCGTCCTGGACATGCTCGCCCCGTGGGAGAACCTCGAGGCCGTCGCCGAGGCGTTGAGCCCGGGTGGGGTGCTCATCGTCTACGTCGCGACCACCACACAGCTCTCCAGGCTCGCCGAGGACGTGCGCGACGACGGCCGCTTCACCGAGCCGCAGGCGTGGGAGTCCCTGGTGCGAGGCTGGCACCTCGAGGGCCTTGCCGTACGCCCCGAGCACCGCATGGTCGGTCACACCGGCTTCCTGCTGACCACGCGCCGGATGGCGACCGGCATCGCCGCGCCCGTACGGCGCCGTCGACCGTCGAAGGGGTACCCGGTCGATGAGGGGGCCTGGACGCCCGAGGACCTCGGCGAGCGCGCCGTCTCGGACAAGAAGGTCCGTCGCGTGCGGCGGGACCTCGGTGCGGCGCCCGACGAGGCCGGCCCGCCCACCGGCGTTCCGGGTGCGCCGGACGCACCGGCCGGGACCGCCGCACGCTCGTCGATCGCCGACGGACACTCCGTGGACGGCCCAGCGCCGGCCTGACCATGCGCCTAGTGTCGTAGGTGTCCCAGCGATGCACCGGGAGGCACGATGACCCAGACACCGGAGCACGAGCTCGCGCGGCAGGCGGGTGACGCAGCCCGACAGGCTGCCGCGCTCGCCGCCAAGAACGAGCGGCTCGCGGAAGCTCTGCGCCTGGCACGCGACCGGATCGTCGAGCTTCAGCAGCAGCTCGAGGACCTCGGCAAGCCCCCCGCGACCTTCGCGACCTTCCTGACCGCGCGGCCCGACGGCTCGGTCGAGATCTTCGCGTCCGGCCGGAAGATGCAGGTCCAGGCGTCGCCGAGCGTCGACGTCGCCGCCCTGCGCCCCGGTCAGGAGGTCCGTCTCAACGAGTCGCTGACCGTCGTCGAGGCAGGTCACTACGAGGCGGTCGGCGAGATCGTCACCGTCAAGGAGCTGCTCGGCGCGGATCGCGCCCTGGTCGTCGGCCGCGCCGACGAGGAGCGGGTGGTGCGTCTGGCCGGGCCTCTGCTGGACGCGACGGTGCGGGTCGGGGACGCGCTCACCGTCGAGTCCCGTACCGGCTTCGTCTTCGAGCGGATCCCGCGGTCGGAGGTCGAGGAGCTGGTGCTCGAGGAGGTCCCCGACATCGACTACTCCGACATCGGTGGCCTCGGTCCGCAGATCGAGCAGATCCGGGACGCCGTCGAGCTCCCCTTCCTGCACCCCGAGCTCTACCGTGAGCACGGCCTGCGACCGCCCAAGGGTGTCCTGCTCTACGGTCCGCCCGGCTGCGGCAAGACGCTCATCGCGAAGGCTGTCGCGCGATCGCTCGCCGAGACCAGGGGCATGGGCGCGGACGGTGTGGCGGGCAAGAGCTACTTCCTCAACGTCAAGGGCCCCGAGCTGCTCAACAAGTACGTGGGGGAGACCGAGCGGCACATCCGGCTGATCTTCGCCCGGGCCCGGGAGAAGGCGTCCCAGGGCACCCCCGTCGTCGTGTTCTTCGACGAGATGGAGTCGCTGTTCCGGACCCGCGGCACCGGCATCTCGAGCGACGTCGAGACCACGATCGTGCCGCAGCTGCTCTCGGAGATCGACGGCGTCGAGCGGCTCGACAACGTCATCGTGATCGGTGCGTCCAACCGCGAGGACATGATCGACCCGGCGATCCTGCGCCCCGGGCGCCTCGACGTGAAGATCAAGATCGAGCGGCCGGATGCCGAGGCGGCGCGCGAGATCTTCGCCAAGTACCTGACCGCTGGGCTCCCGCTGCACGCCGAGGACCTCGCTGAGCACGGCGACGAGGCGCTCGCGACGGTCGAGGCGATGATCCAGTCCGTCGTGGAGCGGATGTACGCCGAGTCGTCGGAGAACGAGTTCCTCGAGGTCACGTACGCGTCCGGTGACAAGGAGGTCCTGTACTTCAAGGACTTCAGCTCCGGCGCGATGATCCAGAACATCGTCGACCGTGCGAAGAAGTCCGCGATCAAGGCGTTCCTCGCCACCGGTCAGCGGGGCATCCGGGTCGAGCACCTGCTCACGGCGTGCGTCGACGAGTTCAAGGAGAACGAGGACCTGCCCAACACCACGAACCCGGACGACTGGGCGCGCATCTCCGGCAAGAAGGGTGAGCGGATCGTGTTCATCCGGACGATCGTGCAGGGCAAGAGCGGCAAGGAGAGCGGCCGCACGATCGAGACCGTCACGCCGACCGGTCAGTACCTCTGAGCTCCGGCGATAGCCTGGCCGGGTGAGCGTGCGCCGGGTGATGGGGATCGAGACCGAGTACGGCATCGTCCAGCCGGGCCGCCCGCAGGCCAACCCGATGCTGCTGTCGAGCCATGTCGTCGCGGCCTACGCCGTCGCGACCTCGCCGGACGTTCCGGGTTACCGGGCACGCTGGGACTACGCCGACGAGGACCCGCTGGCCGACGCCCGCGGCTTCCGGCTGCAGCGCGCGTCGGCGCACCCCTCGTTGCTCACGGACGACCCGACGACGGCCGCGCCGCCCGGACCGCCGTCGACCCCGGTCGGCGCGTCGGACGTCGACCCCGACCGCCAGCGCCGCCTGGAGACCGCTGTCATGGACCGTCCGGTCATCGACGAGTACGACGATCCCGGCGCCGCGACGACGATCCTGACCAACGGCGCCCGCCTGTACGTCGACCACGCGCATCCCGAGTACTCCTCACCTGAGGTCACCAACCCGCTCGACGCCGTGCTGTGGGACAAGGCGGGTGAGCTCGTGATGCTCCGGGCGGTGCGCTCGCTGATCGGCAACCCCGCGATGCCCGACGTCGTGCTCTACAAGAACAACGTGGACGGCAAGGGGGCGTCCTACGGGACGCACGAGAACTACCTCGTGACCCGCGACGTCCCGTTCGGTGACCTCGTCGCGGCCCTGACACCGTTCCTGGTGACCCGCCAGGTCTTCACCGGGGCCGGGCGCGTGGGGCTCGGTCAGACCGGCCAGGGCGTCGGCTACCAGCTGTCCCAGCGGGCCGACTACATCGAGGCCGAGGTCGGGCTCGAGACGACGCTGCGCCGGCCGATCGTCAACACGAGGGACGAGCCGCACGCCGACCGCACCCGGTGGCGACGGCTGCACCTGATCCTCGGTGACGCGACCCTGCTCGAGGTCGCGACCTACCTCCGGGTGGGCACGACGTCGCTGGTGCTGTGGCTGATCGAGACCGGTCTGCGTCGACCGGAGGTCCTCGCGGAGGTCGCGGGCCTCCGCCTCGCCGACCCGGTGGGCGCCGTGCACCAGGTCAGCCGGGACCTGACCCTGACCGAACGGCTCGAGCTCGCCGACGGCCGCCGGCTCACCGCGATCGAGATCCAGCGGGCCTACCTGCTGGCGATCCGGGCCGCGCTCGCGCAGGGTGCGGACGGCGGCGGGCCGGACGGGGCCACCGCCGACGTGCTGGACCGCTGGTCCTCGGTGCTCGAGCGGCTCGCGGTCGACCCGGCCGGCTGTGCGCGCGAGGTCGAGTGGGTCGCCAAGCTGCGCCTGCTCGACGGCATGCGTACGCGCGACCGGCTCGCGTGGGACAACCCCCGCCTGGCCGCGATGGACATCCAGTGGTCGGACGTCCGGCCCGAACGCGGGCTCTACCACCGCCTCGTGGCCGCAGGTGCGGTGGAGCGTCTGACCACCGACGAGGAGGTCGAGCGGGCTGTGGGCGAGCCACCGACTGACACCAGGGCGTACTTCCGCGGCACTGTCGTGCGACGGTTCCCGGGTCAGGTGCGTGCGGCGAGCTGGGACTCGATCGTGCTCGACGTCCCTACGCTCAGCTCGCTGCGTCGGATCCCGCTGCGGGACCCGTGGCGCGGCACGAAGGAGCACGTCGGCGAGCTGCTCGACTCCTGCCCTGATGCGGCGACCCTCGTGGCCCGTCTCGCGCACGGGTGACTGTCGGCGGGCACGGGTCCCTCGTCACCGCCGCGGGGTCGCTCTGTGAAGTCAGCATCGCAGGATGGCAGGGGCATGCGTTCGGTTCTTGACTCAAGCACATCTCCGGGGCCATTCTCGTAGCCATGGCTGACCCTTCGGAATCAGGCCCCGAGCCACCCGCGCACAACCCTGGCTCGCAGACAGCCCTGCGTGGGCGCAACGTCCGCCGGGTGATGGAGACCCTGATCGCCAGGGGGTCGTCGACGCAGGCCGAGCTCTCCCGCCACACCGGGCTGTCCAAGGCGACGGTCTCGAACATCGTCGGGGTGCTGGCGCGCGGGGGGTACGTCGCGACCTCGCCGACCACGAGCTCAGGTCGCCGCGCGGTGATGGTCCGCCTCGAGGGCCGTGGTGCGGTCGCGGTCGGGATCGACATCGGTCGCCGGCACGTCCGGGTCGTGCTGGCGAGCCTCGCCCGACAGGTCGTCGCCGAGCGCGAGATCCCGTTGCCGCTCGGGCACCGGGGTGAGGCGGGGATCGAGGCTGCTGCGGACGTCCTGGAGATGCTGCTGGCCGACAACGGTGTCGAGCGCCGTGCGGTCCTGGGTGTCGGTGTCGGCATCCCGGGTCCGATCGACCGCCGGACGGGCACCGTCGCCGAAGGGGCGATCCTGCCGCAGTGGGTCGGCCTCAACGTCCTGCGGGCGATCGAAGATCGTCTCCACCTGCCGGTCTTCATCGACAACGACGCGAATCTCGGTGCGTTGGCGCAGGTCACATGGGGTCCGCACGCCGGTGTCGAGGACATGGTGTACCTCAAGATCGGCACCGGGATCGGCTGTGGGCTGATCATCGGCGGGACGCCCTACTACGGCCACGCGGGTACGGCCGGCGAGATCGGCCACTCGCCGATCACGGACTCGGGACCGTTGTGCCGGTGCGGCAACCGGGGCTGCCTCGAGCTCGCCGCGTCCACGTCGGTGATGATCGACGCGCTCGGCCGAGGGCGGAGCACGCCGATCACGACCGATGACATCGTGCGCGACGCGCTCGCCGGGGACACCGCGACGCTGCGGGTGATCGAGGACGCGGGGCTGGCGGCGGGCAAGGCGCTCGCCGGGGTGGCGAACCTGGTCAACCCGGAGCTGATCGTCGTCGGTGGTCCGCTGGCAGGGCTCGGCGAGATCCTGCTCGACCCGATCCGGCGTGGCCTGCTGCGCTATGCGATGCCGCTCGCGGGGGAGCGGACCACTGTCACGGTCTCGTCCCTGGGCGACCGGGCCGAGGCCCTCGGTGCCGCTGCGCTCGTCATCCGCAACGTCGACCTGCCGGCCGCCCTCGCTCTGCTCTGACTGTCGCGGTCGTCCGGGTCGGATCGGTGGGCGGCTCGCCGCACGTCGGGCACTTGCGTTCACAAGTTGTTACCAAGTTGTTGTCTTCATTAGTTGACGCCAAGCCTCCCGCGCGGTTGACTTCGAAGCCTCGGGCCACAGCGGTCCGGACAACGACGTCATTCCCCCGGAGGTATCCATGCAAGCCGTCTCGCTGCTGGCCGGCGTGAGGTCTCGCCGCAGGACCCGGGGTCAGGGGAGCGCAGATGTCCGCTGAACCGACGCTCCTCGAGATGCGGTCGATCACGAAGGAGTTCCCTGGCGTCAAGGCCCTCGCGGACGTCTCGCTGACCGTCAAGGCCGGCGAGATCCACGCGATCTGCGGTGAGAACGGCGCGGGCAAGTCCACGTTGATGAAGGTGCTCTCGGGGGTCTACCCGTACGGGACCTACGCGGGCGACATCGTCTACCAGGGTGGTGTCTCCCGGTTCAAGGACATCAGCTCGAGCGAGGCCGCCGGCATCGTGATCATCCACCAGGAGCTCGCGCTCATCCCGACGCTCTCGATCACCGAGAACATCTTCCTCGGCAACGAGCCGACGATCCGGCCCGGGGTGATCGACTGGAAGGCCGCCAAGATGCGCGCCCTCGAGCTGCTCGCACGGGTCGGCCTCAGCGAGGACCCGGACACCCTGATCAAGCACATCGGCGTCGGCAAGCAGCAGCTCGTCGAGATCGCCAAGGCGCTGAGCAAGTCGGTCAAGCTGCTCATCCTGGACGAGCCGACGGCCGCGCTGAACAAGGCCGACTCCCAGCACCTGCTCGACCTGATCGTCGGTCTCAAGGGCAAGGGCATCACCTCGATCATGATCTCGCACAAGCTCAACGAGCTCGAGCAGATCGCCGACTCGATCACGATCCTGCGGGACGGGCGGACCGTCGAGACGCTCGACGTGGCTCGGGACGGGGTCAACGAGGACCGGATCATCCGCGGGATGGTCGGCCGGAGCCTGGAGAACCGGTTCCCCGACCACACGCCCCAGATCGGCGAGGTCTTCTTCGAGGTCCGTGACTGGACGGTGCAGCACCCGCTGGCCGCCGAGCGGTTCGTGTGCAAGGGCTCCAGCTTCACAGTGCGCCGTGGTGAGATCGTCGGCTTCGCCGGGCTCATGGGCGCCGGCCGAACCGAGCTCGCGATGAGCGTCTTCGGCCGCTCCTACGGCACGTTCGTCAGCGGGCGGGTCTACAAGGACGGCGAGGAGATCCACCTCCGCGACGTCGCCTCGGCGATCGACCACGGGCTCGCCTACGTCTCGGAGGACCGCAAGGTCCTGGGGCTCAACCTGCTCGACGACATCAAGCGGTCGACCGTCTCCGCCAAGCTCAGCCGGATCTCCCACGGCCAGGTCATCGACAAGGCCCAGGAGCACAGCATCTCCGAGCAGTACCGCCGGAGCCTGCGGATCAAGACGCCGAGCGTCGACGAGGGCGTCTCCAAGCTCTCGGGCGGCAACCAGCAGAAGGTCGTCCTGGCGAAGTGGATGTTCACCGAGCCCGACCTGCTGATCCTCGACGAGCCGACGCGTGGCATCGACGTCGGGGCGAAGTACGAGATCTACGGCATCATCCAGCAGCTCGCCGACGCCGGTAAGGGCGTCATCGTCATCTCCTCCGAGCTGCCGGAGCTGCTCGGCATCTCCGACCGCATCTACACGATCTTCGAAGGCGAGATCACCAACGAGGTGCTCGCCGCTGACGCAGACCCCGAATCCCTCATGCGTTCCATGACCTCGACGAAGAAGACCCGGGACCGATGAACACTCAGATCGCAGACCTCAAGAAGATGTTCGGCGGCGGCACGTCGAACGCTCGCCAGTTCGGGATGATCTTCACCCTCGTGGGCATCATCCTGCTGTTCCAGGTCCTGACGGACGGGCTCACGCTCGACCCGATCAACCTGATCGCCCTGGTGAGCCAGTACTCGTACATCCTCATCCTCGCCATCGGCATGCTCATGGTCATCATCCTGGGCAACATCGACCTCTCGGTCGGATCCGTCGCCGCCGTGGCCGGCATCGTCGTGGCGAAGGCGATGGCGAGCTTCGACCTGCCGTGGCCGCTGGCGATCGTCCTCGGCCTGCTGATCGGCGTCGCGATCGGGGCGTGGCAGGGCTTCTGGGTCGCGTACGTGGGCGTGCCCGCCTTCATCGTCACACTGGGCGGCCTGCTGCTCTTCCGCGGCATGAACCAGTTCATCGGCACCGCCAAGACGATCCCCGTGCCCGCCGAGTTCCGGGTCATCGGCTCGGGGTACCTGCCCGAGGTCGGACCGGACACCGGCTACAACAACCTCACCCTCGTGCTCGGCGTGCTGATCGCCGTCGCGCTGGTGATCCGCGAGATCCGCAGGCGCAAGGTCCAGCGCGAGATGGGCTCCGAGATGGCCCCGGCCTGGGTGAGCGGGGTCAAGCTCGCGCTGCTCATCGCCGTCGTGGTCTACGCCGCGATGCTCTTCGCGGGCGGTCGGGTCGGGACGAGCTTCCCGGTCTCCGGCCTGATCCTGCTCGTCCTCGTGGTCGTCTACTCCTACCTCACGGACAACACGATCTTCGGCCGGCACGTCTACGCCGTCGGCGGCAACGCCGCAGCGGCGCGCTTGTCCGGTGTCAAGAACAAGCACGTGCACTTCCTCGTGATGATGAACATGTCGGTGCTCGCGTCGCTCGCCGGCATGATCTTCGTCGCCCGCTCGGCCGCATCCGGCCCGCAGGACGGGCTCAACTGGGAGCTCGACGCGATCGCGGCCTGCTTCATCGGTGGGGCGGCCGTCGCGGGCGGCGTCGGCACCGTCTCCGGAGCGATGGTCGGTGGCCTGGTCATGGCCGTCCTGAACAACGGCCTGCAGCTCATGGGCGTCGGCTCCGACCGGGTCCAGATGATCAAGGGCCTCGTGCTGCTCCTCGCGGTCGCCGTGGACGTCTACAACAAGACGCAGGGCAAGCCGTCGCTCACCGGCATGCTGACCCGCACCTTCTCGCGAGGCTCCGACCCTGCTGTCGAGCCGACCCCGGAACCGGCGCGGACCGCGCCCTAGCACACCCCCACCTCATCCGGCGGCGCCGATGCCGTCCGGGTCGTCCTGAGCTCGGAACACCACACAGAGAGAAGTAGTGATTCGCCATGCGCAGATTCATCACACGATCCGTCGCGCTCGCCGCGGTGGCAGCCCTGTCGCTGACCGCCTGCTCGACCCGCGACGGTGCGGAGGAGCCGGCGGCCGAGGACACCGGCGCCGCCGCCGAGACCGAGGTGGCGGCCGGCTTCGCGGCCGACTCCCTCATCGGTGTCGCCCTGCCGTCCAAGACGTCGGAGAACTGGGTGCTTGCGGGCGACCTGTTCACCAACGGCCTGGCGGACGCCGGCTTCGAGGCCGACGTGCAGTACGCCGGTGCGAGCGCCCCGGTCGCCGACCAGCAGTCGCAGATCCAGGCGATGATCACCAAGGGCGCCAAGGTCATCATCATCGGTGCTGCCGACGGTGGCCAGCTCAGCACGCAGGTCGAGGCGGCCCGCGAGGCCGGCGCGATCGTCATCGCCTATGACCGCCTGATCCTCAACACCGAGGCTGTCGACTACTACGTCGCGTACGACAACTTCAACGTCGGCGAGCTCCAGGGCCAGGCCCTGCTCGACGGCATGGCAGCCAAGGGCGAGGGTCCGTACACGATCGAGCTGTTCTCCGGCTCCTCGGACGACGCCAACTCGGCCGTGTTCTTCGACGGCGCGATGAGCGTCCTGCAGCCGGCCATCGACGCCGGCGAGGTCGTCGTCGGCTCCGGCCAGGTGGAGATCATGCAGACGGCGACCGCCGGCTGGAAGGCCGAGAACGCCCAGAGCCGGATGGACTCGCTGATCACCAGCACGTACTCCGGTGACGTCGAGCTCGACGGCGTGCTCTCGCCGAACGACACGCTGGCCCGCGCGATCATCACGTCGGTCCAGGGTGCTGGCAAGACGCTGCCGATCGTGACCGGTCAGGACTCCGAGGTCGAGTCGGTCAAGTCGATCATGGCTGGCGAGCAGTACTCGACGATCAACAAGGACACCCGCACCCTGGTCGCCGCGGCCATCCAGATGGCTGTCGACCTGAGCAAGGGTGTCGAGCCGCAGGTCAACGACACCGAGTCCTATGACAACGGTGTCAAGGTCGTCCCGGCCTACCTGCTGCCGCCGCAGATCGTCACCAAGGAGAACGCCGCCACGTCGTACGAGAACGACCCGACGCTGTTCCCGCTCACCCAGGAGTGAGGAGTGAGGGCTGCGCCCTCCTCCTGACAGCTGGCTGACGGATCGACACGACAGCAGAGCCCGGCCGCCCGGCGGCCGGGCTCTGCTGCGCTCATGGCGGAGCGGTGCTCGTCGTGGAGCCGCCCGTTGAGCCGCCCGTTGAGCCGACTCGTGTCGCCCTCGCCGCCTAGGATCAAGGAGTCGGCTGCTCGCCGGCACCCTGCAGCACAGGACGCAGCACCGGGAGGTCACCATGGCCGGTCAGGACCAGCGCCAGCACCGACGCGAGGACGACGAGCCTGCGGACCTGCCCGAACCCGTCCCGACCGCGCCCGCGGCCCAGGCGCGGGACGCCGAGGTCGACGCACTCCTGGACGAGATCGACGACGTGCTGGAGTCCAACGCGGAGTCGTTCGTGCGCGGGTTCGTGCAGAAGGGCGGTCAGTGACCCTCGATGAGCCCGGACACCCACGGTCGCCTGCCGCGGTCCTTCACGACACCCGGCACCTCCTCGTTCCTCGACTTCCTCGCATCGCACGACCCGTCCCTGCTGCCGCCCGGCCGGGTGCTGCCCGCCGGTGACGTGCCGCAGTCGCCGAACGCCACGACCATCGTGGCGCTGGCCTTCGACGGCGGCATCGTGATGGCCGGTGACCGCCGCGCGACGGCCGGCTCGATGATCGCCAGCCGCCACATCGAGAAGGTCTTCCCCGCCGACGGGCACTCGGCGGTGGGCATCGCGGGCACCGCGGGGCTGGCCCTCGAGCTCGTCCGGCTGTTCCAGCTCGAGCTCGAGCACTACGAGAAGATCGAGGGGACCTCGCTCTCGCTCGACGGCAAGGCCAACCGGCTCGCCTCGATGATCCGCGGCAGCCTCGGGCTGGCCATGCAAGGGCTGGCCGTCGTGCCGTTGTTCGGTGGCTACGACCTCGAACGCCGGACCGGGCGGATCTTCTCGTACGACGTCACCGGCGGCCGGTACGAGGAGATGGACTACCACGCCGTCGGCTCCGGCGCGGTCTTCGCACGGAGCTCGCTGAAGAAGCTGTGGTGGTCGGGGATGAGCGCGACCGACGCGGTCCACACAGCGGTGCACGCCCTCGTCGACGCCGCGGACGACGACTCCGCGACGGGCGGCCCGGATGCCACGCGCCAGATCTGGCCGGTCGTGGCGACCGTCACGGAGGCCGGGTACCTGCGGGTCCGGGACGAGGACCTGGCGGCCGTCGCCGCCGAGATCGAGGGGATCCGCAGAGCCACCGAGAAGCCGGGGGGTGAGTCGCGATGAGCATGCCGTTCTACGTCTCGCCCGAGCAGCTGATGAAGGATCGGGCCGACTACGCACGCAAGGGCATCGCCCGCGGCCGCTCGGTGGTCGTGCTCGCCTACGACGACGGCATCGCGTTCGCCACCGAGAACCCGTCGCGCTCGCTGCACAAGATCTCCGAGATCTACGACCGGATCGCGTTCGCGGCCGTCGGCAAGTACAACGAGTTCGAGAACCTCCGGGTGGCCGGTGTGCGGTACGCCGATCTGCGCGGCTACTCCTACGACCGTGCGGACGTCAACGCGCGCGGTCTGGCCAACGCCTACGCCCAGACCCTCGGCACGGTCTTCACCACGGAGTCCAAGCCGCTCGAGGTCGAGCTCGTCGTGGCGGAGGTCGGTGCCACGCCTGCCGCCGACCAGATCTACCGGCTGTCCTACGACGGCTCCGTCGCCGACGAGCACGGTCATGTCGTCATGGGTGGCCAGGCGGAGCACCTGGCCGAGCGCCTCGGCGAGCAGTGGCGTCCGGGGATGGATCTGGCCGGCGCCGTCCAGCTCGCGGTCCGGGTGCTCGGGACGCAGCCGGAGGGCGAGGCACGGGAGCTCGGCCCTGCCCAGCTCGAGGTCGCGGTGCTGGACCGCACCCGCCCACGGCGTGCCTTCAGACGCCTGGCGGCCGCGGCCGTCGGCGAGCTGCTCGGTCGCGTCGGCGACGAGCAGGCCTGATCGATGGACCGGCGGATCTTCGGGATCGAGACCGAGTACGGCGTGACCTGCGCGGTCGACGAGGGTCGTGGGCTCTCCGCCGACGAGGTGGCTCGGTACCTGTTCCGCAAGGTCGTCGCCTGGGGCCGGTCGTCGAACGTCTTCCTGCGCAACGGGTCCCGCCTGTACCTGGACGTCGGCTCGCACCCCGAGTACGCCACAGCCGAGTGCGACGACGTCCGCCAGCTCGTCGCGCACGACCGCGGCGGGGAACGCATCCTCGAGGGACTCGTCCTCGACGCCCAGCAGCGGCTCGAGCACGAGGGCGTACCCGGCACGATCCACCTGTTCAAGAACAACACGGACTCGGCGGGCAACTCCTACGGCTGTCACGAGAACTACCTGGTGCGGCGCCAGGGGGACTTCGGGCGGCTCGCCGACGTCCTGGTGCCGTTCCTGATCACGCGCCAGGTCCTGACCGGTGCGGGCAAGGTGCTGCCCACGGCCCGCGGGGCGCAGTACTGCCTGTCCCAGCGGGCCGACCACATCTGGGAGTCCGTCTCGAGCGCGACCACCCGGTCGCGACCGATCATCAACACCCGCGACGAGCCGCATGCCGACGCCGAGTCCTACCGCAGGCTGCACGTGATCGTCGGGGACTCCTCGATGTCGGAGACCACGACCCTGCTCAAGGTCGGTGCGACCGACCTCCTGCTCCGGATGATCGAGGCCGGGATCCCGATGCGCGAGCTCACCCTGGAGAACCCGATGCGGGCGATCCGGGAGATCAGCCACGACCTGACCGGCTCCGCGCCGGTCCAGCTCGCCAACGGCAGGACGGCCACGGCCCTGGACATCCAGGAGGAGTACCTGGCGCGCGTGCAGGGCTTCGTCACCTCGAGCGTCGAGCTCACCCCGGTGATCAAGCAGACCCTCGAGCTGTGGGAACGGGGCCTGCGCGCGATGCGCACCGGCGACCTGACCCTGGTCGACCGTGAGCTGGACTGGGTGATCAAGCTCCGGCTGATCGAGCGGTACCAGGCCAAGCACGGCATCGCGATGGACGACGCCCGGGTCGCCAGGCTCGACCTCGCGTACCACGACATCTCCCGGTCCGAGGGGCTGTACAACCTCCTGGCAGCACGCGGGATGGTCGAGCGCGTCGTGTCCGACCTCGACGTGTTCGAGGCCACCGCCGTACCGCCCCAGACGACCCGGGCCAAGCTTCGCGGTGACTTCGTGCGCCGCGCACAGGAGGCTCGCCGCGACTACACCGTCGACTGGGTGCACCTGAAGCTCAACGACCAGGCCCAGCGCACCGTGCTGTGCAAGGATCCGTTCCGCAGCGTCGACGAGCGGGTGGACCGGCTCCTCGAGTCGATGTGACGATCCGTCCCGATGGCACGTGACCTGCCCGTCGATGCCCTGGTCCTGCCGGGCCAGGACCCGGGCCCAGCCCGTACAGTGAGCCGTCCGCGGATCCCCCCGCGAGCGTCGGATGCGCCGGTGACCCGGCACCACGAAGGGAGCACCGTGCGCCGTCAGGCCGCCACGGGGATCGCCGTGCTCGTGCTCGGCGTCGCCGCCGTCCTCACCGCATGCACCGCGGAGCCCGAGCCGACCGGCGAGGTCGTCGTGACGGGCGAGCCAGGTGTCGCACCGCTGCTCGAGTACGAGACCCCGTTCGTGATCAGCGAGCCGAGGGTCGAGGTCGTCTGGGAGGGCGCCGGACCGCCGGTCCAGGAGGGCGAGCCGATCCTGGTGGACTTCTACGCCGAGGCGGGTCAGGACGCGTCGGTCGTTGGGGAGACGTACTCCAGCGAGCCGAAGGCCTACCTGCTCAGCGCGGAGGCCCTCGGGGTCGACATCTTCACGGCCCTGCAGGGCCAGACGGTGGGTTCACGCATCCTGAACCTGGTGCCACCGGTCGACGGACCGGGGCCCGCGACGATCGCCGTCTTCGACATCCTGCCGACCCGCGCGCAGGGTGAGGCGGTCGAGCCACGCGAAGGGCTGCCCGTCGTCGAGCTCGGAGCGGACGGCGAACCCTCGATCTCGGTCCCGGACACGGCTCCGCCGACGGACCTCGTGGTCCAGCCGCTGATCCGGGGGAGCGGACGTCAGGTCGCCGCCGGTCAGGTGATCACCGTGCAGTTCACCGGTGTGAGCTGGTCCGACGGGTCGACCTTCGACACGAGCTGGGGCGACGGCAAGCTCCCCGCGCCGTTCCCGATCGGCGTGGCGTCGGTGATCGAGGGCTGGGACGTCGGGCTCGTCGAGCAGACGGTGGGCAGTCAGGTCCTCCTGGTGATCCCGCCGCGGCTCGGTTTCGGCGGCACCGACAACGAGCTCGCGGACGAGACCCTTGTCTTCGTGGTGGACATCCTCGCCGCCAGCGGCGGCCCGACGGTCGGCTGAGACCCATGGCACCAGCGATCCGAGTCATCCCGTGCCTCGACGTCGATGCGGGACGCGTCGTCAAGGGTGTCAACTTCGCCGACCTGCGCGACGCCGGTGACCCGGTCGAGCTCGCCCGACGGTACGACGCCGAGGGCGCGGACGAGATCACCTTCCTCGACGTCTCGGCGTCGTCCGGCAACCGGCGGACGACCTACGACGTCGTGGGCCGTACGGCGGATGTCGTCTTCGTCCCGCTGACTGTCGGCGGCGGCGTGCGCTCCACCGATGACGTCGACCGACTGCTGCGGGCGGGCGCGGACAAGGTAGGAGTGAACACCGCGGCGATCGCGCGGCCGGGGCTCGTCGCCGAGATCGCCGAGCGCTTCGGCAGCCAGGTGCTGGTCCTCTCGGTCGATGCCCGGCGGGTGGTCGACGGACCGCCGACACCGTCCGGCTATGAGGTCACGACGCACGGCGGCCGCCAGGGGACGGGGATCGACGCCGTGGAGTGGGCGCAACGCGCGGTGGCTCTCGGCGCGGGTGAGGTGCTGCTCAACTCGATGGACGCCGACGGCACGACGGCCGGCTTCGACCTGGAGATGCTCGCCGAGGTGCGCCGCGCGGTGAGCGTCCCGCTCATCGCCAGCGGCGGTGCGGGCACGGCCGAGCACTTCGTCGAGGCCGCACGGGCCGGCGCCGACGCCATTCTCGCGGCCAGCGTCTTCCACTTCGGGGTGCTGACCATCGGGCAGGTCAAGGACCACCTGCGTGCTGCCGGCTTCGAGGTGCGCTGAGCTCGAGGTGCGTCCCGCTCCGGCTAGCGAGGCCGGGAGGCGTCCATCGAGGCGACTGCCTCGGTCGTGCCCTCCACGGTCACGTGGGCGACCGCCGAGCGGCCGAACGCGTGCAGCAGCAGCTCCCCGACCGGACCGCGGACGATGACGTCACCCGGGACCGCGGCCCTGACCCGCAGGTCGCGCCCGGTGCCGTCGGCCAGGACCACGCCGACCGGGCAGCTGCGGTAGAGCATCCGCGCCGTCCGGCTCAGGGCTCGCCACAGGGTGTCGTCGTGCCCGCGCTGACGCTCGCGGGGTGCGACCTGGTACCCGGCGGCACCGCCACGGCGCACGTCCTCGGTGTGCACGAAGAGCTCGACGAGCTGGACGGCGTCCCCGGCCCAGCGCATCGGGCTCCAGGCCGGCGGACCCGTCCTGACGCGCTGCACGAGCCGCGCCCAGCTCTCCGGCGAGGTCTGCCCGTCGCCGAGGGCCTGGATCCGCTGCTCGGCCCGTTCGGCGAGCGCCGGGAGGACCACACCGGCGCCGACCAGGGGCGCCGTCTCGCGCAGGACGACGTGCGCGGCGAGGTGTCGGGCCGACCAGCCCTCGCACAGCGTCGGCGCGTCGGGGCCGACGGCGATCAGGGCATCGGCGAGGGCGGCGCGTTCGAGGGGGTGCCAGGGCATGGGCCATCGTGACATGTGAGACGCTGAGCCATCCCCACCGCAGGACGGAAGGACGCCAGTGCGCGCGCGACCGAACGGTCCCGGGCGGCCGCTCGGGACACCCGGCGCCACCGCGACCCCGACCGACCCGCCGGATCGGGCGCCCGTCGGGCTGACCGGGGGTGCGGTCCGCCGCTCGGTCCAGCTCATCTGGCGCGGGATCTCCTCGAGGCCACGCACCTACGGCCTGGCGATCGGTCTCTCGGCGGTGTTCGGGGCGATGACGGTCGCCGTGAGCCAGGTCCTCGGCGCGATCACCGACCGCGTCGTCGTCCCCGCCCTGGCGGGCGACCTCGACGCCCGGGGCGACCTGTGGATCGCGGGTGTCGTCCTGCTCGGCGTCGCCGTGACCCTCGCCGCAGCCGTGGCCGGGCGGCGGATCTTCGCGGGCATCGGCTACGCCGAGATCCAGGCCGCCCACCGGCGCGCCGTGACCCGCCAGTACCTGCGGCTGCCGATGTCGTGGCACCGGGCCCACCCGACCGGTCAGCTGCTGTCGAACGCGAACTCGGACGTCGAGGCTGCGACGGGTGTGTTCAACCCGCTGCCCTTCGCCCTTGGCGTCGTGGTGATGATCGTCGTCGCCGCGGTCGCGCTGTTCCGGATCGATTCCCTGCTCGCCGTGACCGCGCTCAGCGTGCTCCCGCTGGCGGTCATCGCGAACCTCGTCTTCCAGCGCTACATGTCGCCGGCGATCACCCGCGCGCAACAGCTGCGGGCCGAGGTCTCCGACATCGCGCACGAGAGCTTCGAGGCGGCCCTGCTGGTCAAGTCCCTCGGCACCGAGGACCGCGAGGAGGAGCGGTTCGCCGCGCGGACCGACCTGCTGCGCGCGGCCAACGTCCGCGTCGGCCAGGTGCGCGCGGTCTTCGACCCGGTGATCGACCTGCTGCCGAGCCTCGGCAGCCTCGTCGTGCTCCTGGTCGGGACCCAGCGCGTCGCCGCGGGGGCCGTCGAGACCGGTGACATCGTCGGTGCCGCCTACCTCCTGACGCTGATGGCTGTCCCGGTCCGCGCGTTCGGGTGGGTGCTGGGCGAGCTCCCGCGTGGCCTGGTCGGGTACGACCGCATCGCCCGGGTGCTCGATGCGCGTGGCGAGCTGGCGCAGGGCTCGGTCCCGGTGCCGGCCCTCGCCGCCGGCGCGCGCGTGCAGATGCGTGGTGTCGAGGTGACGGTGGACGACTCGTCCGGCCATCGCACCCTGCTGCGTGACGTCGATCTCGAGCTCGCGCCCGGCCGCACGACGGCGCTCGTCGGCGTGACCGGCGCAGGGAAGACGACGCTGGTCTCGTTGCTCAGTCGGCTGCGCGACCCGAGCGCCGGTGCGGTCCTGATCGACGGTGTCGACCTGCGCGACATGCTGTCGCAGGACCTCACGTCGCAGGTCGCCTTCGTGCCGCAGCACGCCTTCGTCTTCGAGGACACCGTGCGCGGCAACGTGACGCTGGCCGACGCGGACGACCCCACGGCGCCCGACGACGCCGCCGTCTGGGATGCGTTGCGCCTGGCACGGGTCGACCGGGTGGTCCGAGGCCTGCCCGGAGGGTTGGACGCCCCGCTCGGCGAACGTGGCGCGAACCTGTCCGGCGGGCAGCGTCAGCGGCTGGTGATCGCCCGCGCACTGGTGCGGCGTCCGCGTCTCCTCGTGCTCGACGACGCGACGTCCGCCGTGGACCCGGGGGTCGAGCAGAAGATCCTCACCGGCTTCCGGGCCGCCCTGACGTCGTCGGACGGCGGGTCCGAGGGGCCGACCGTCCTGATGGTCGCGTACCGGATGTCCTCCGTGCTGCTGGCCGACGAGGTGGTGCACCTCGAGGGTGGAACCGTCGTCGACCGCGGAACGCACGCCGAGCTGCTCGCCCGGGACCCGGGTTACCGCGAGCTCGCCACGGCCTACCAGCAGGAGTCCGAGCGGCGCTCCCACCTCGCTGCCGATCCGGCCGACGCCGAGCCGGCGGACGTCGAGCCGGCGGACGTCGAGCCGGCGGATGCCGACCTGCTGGAAGCCGACCGGACCGATGTCGCCCCCGAGGGGGAGTCATGAGCACCGAGGTGCGGACCTCAGCCGCCCATGTCCGGCTCGAGAGCACCAGCACCCTCGGCCCGCTGGCCACGCTGCGCCGTGGGGTCCAGGTCTCACCCCAGCTGCTCGACGGACTGGTCGTCACGGTGCTGCTCGCGGTCGTCGCTGCCGGCGGGCGGGTCGTGGTCCCGATCGCGGTGCAGCAGACCATCGACACCGGGATCCTCGCCGCGGAGGGCCCCAGCGTCGATCGCGTGCTCGGGCTCATCGGTCTTGCGGCGCTCGGGCTGCTGATCTCGGGAGCCTGTGCCGCGCTCGTCAACGTCCGCCTGTTCCGGAGCAGCGAGGCCGGCCTCGCGCAGCTGCGCGTCACGGCCTTCCGGCGGGTGCACGACCTCTCGGTCCTCACGCAGGGCACCGAGCGGCGCGGCAGCCTCGTCTCGCGCGTGACGAGCGACGTCGACACGATCTCGCTGTTCGTGCAGTGGGGCGGGATCATGCTGCTCGTCTCGGTCCTGCAGATCGGCGTCGCCACGATCCTGATGGCCGTCTACTCCTGGCAGCTCACGCTCGTCGTCTGGGCCTGCTTCATCCCGCTGATCCTGGTGCTCCGACCTGCGCAGAAGAAGGTCAGTGCCGCCTACGGGCTCGTGCGGCAGCGGGTCGGTGCGATGCTCGGTGCCATCTCCGAGGCGGTCGTGGGCGCCGAGACGATCCGCGCGTACGGGGTCGGGCCACGCACCCAGCGCAGGATCGACCGGTCGGTGGCGGCGAACCGCGACGCGATGGTGCGCGCACAGGTGCGGGTCGCTGCCGTGTTCTCCAGCGGCGTGCTGGTCGCGAACGCAGCGCTGGCCGCTGTCGTCGTGGTGGGCACGCAGCTCGGGATCGGCGGGAGCATGACCGTCGGGCGGCTGCTCGCCTTCCTCTTCCTCGTCCAGCTGTTCACCGGACCGGTCCAGATGGCCACCGAGATCCTGAACGAGCTGCAGAACGCGATCGCCGGATGGCGTCGGGTCCTCGGGGTGATCGACACGCCGATCGAGGTCGCCGACCCGGTGACCGGTGGGGTCGACACCCCGCGCGGCCCGGCCCACGTGGAGCTTCGCGGGGTCGACTTCGCGTACCCCGGTGGCCCGCTCGTGCTGCAGGGTGTCGACCTGGACCTGCCGGCCCGGGCCAAGGTCGCCGTGGTCGGGGCCACGGGCTCGGGCAAGACGACCCTGGCCAAGCTCGTCACCCGCCTGGTCGACCCGGCCGCCGGTCAGGTGCTCGTCGACGGTGTCGACCTGCGTGGCATGACCTTGTCGAGCCTGCGGCAGCGGGTCGTCCTGGTCCCGCAGGAGGGGTTCCTGTTCACCGGGACGCTCGTCGAGAACGTCGCCTACGGTGCCCGGGCCGACGACGTGGACCGCGCGACGGTCGAGCGGGCGTTCGCCGAGCTCGGTCTGGCGGACTGGCTCGCGGACCTGCCGCACGGTCTGGACACCGAGGTGGGTCAGCGTGGCGAGCGGCTCTCCGCCGGTGAGCGGCAGCTCGTCGCCCTGGCGCGCGCGCACCTGGCGGCGGCCGACTACCTCGTCCTGGACGAGGCGACCAGTGCCGTGGACCCGGCGACCGAGGTACGCATCGCCAGGGCTCTCGACCAGCTGACCGCCGGCCGGGGCACCCTGACGATCGCGCACCGGCTCTCCACCGCCGAGGCAGCCGATCTGGTCGTCGTGGTCGAGGAGGGTCACGTCGTGCAGGTGGGCCGGCACAGCACGCTCCTGGCGCAGGACGGCCCGTACGCCGCGATGCACGACGCGTGGCTCGCCCAGACCCGCTGAGCCTGCGCGAGCCGGACCAGGTGCGCCTGCCGGGCACGCAGGGGCCGCGGGCGGCCGTGCACGGACGCCGCCGCGCGCCCGGGGCGGCGCGTGGCAGGATCGGCGGGTGCCAGATGCATCCATCCCCGACACCGGCCTCGACCCGACGGTCGCCGGCCGGCTCACGCGCGACGCCGCGGGCCTGGTCTGCGCCGTCGTCCAGCAGCACGGCACCGGTGAGGTCCTCATGGTCGGCTGGATGGATGACGAGGCGCTGCGCCGGACCCTGACGAGCGGCCGGGTGACGTTCTGGAGCCGGTCGCGCCAGGCGTACTGGCGCAAGGGCGACACCTCCGGCCACGCGCAGTACGTCAAGGCCGTGAGCATCGACTGCGACGGTGATGCCCTGCTCGTCCAGGTCGACCAGATCGGGGTGGCGTGCCACACCGGGACGCGCACCTGCTTCGAGGCGGGCGGGGACCTCGGCGCCGTCGTCGGGCATGCCCCGCAGGTGACGCCGACGACGTCGCAGGTCCCGGTGTCGTCGCAGGTCCCGGTGCCGCCGCGGCGGGAGGCGGAGCGATGACCGACGACAGCGCGCTGCCGCAGAGCCCGGCGGACTCGCCGGCCGACCTGCCCTGGGGTGCGACCTGGCCGACCGTGCGGACCTTCCGGGACCTGGCGCGCAACCGCCGGGTCATCCCGGTCGTCCGGCGCCTGCTCGCCGACGACGTCACGCCGGTCGGCCTGTACCGCACCCTGGCGAAGGGGCGACCCGGCACGTTCGTGCTCGAGTCGGCCGAGGTCGACGGGACCTGGGCCCGGTACTCCTTCGTCGGTGTCGCGTCCCGCGCGACGCTGACCGTGCGGGACGGCGACGCCACCTGGCTCGGGGACGTGCCGGTCGGCGTCCCGCGCGACGGTGATGTGCTCGACGTCCTGAGCGCGACGCTCGAGGCGCTCCGGACACCGGCGATCGCCGGTCTGCCGCCACTGACCGGCGGCCTGGTCGGCGCCCTGGGCTGGGACATCGTCCGGCACTGGGAGCCGACGCTGCCGGCCAAGGCGCCGGAAGAGCTCGGTGTCCCGGAGCTGACCTTGTGCCTGGCCACGGACCTTGCGGTGGTGGACCACGTGGACGGCACGGTCTGGCTGATCGCGAACGCGATCAACTTCGACGACACCGACGAGCGGGTCGACCAGGCGCACGCGGATGCGGTGGCGCGGCTCGACCGGATGCAGGCGCAGCTCGCCGAACCCGTCGCAACGCCGCCGGGCGTGCTGGTCGACGTGCCCGAGCCGGAGCTGGAGTTCCGCAGCACGCGCGAGGAGTTCGAGCAGGCGGTGCGGTCGGGCAAGGAGGCCATCCGCGAGGGCGAGGTCTTCCAGGTCGTGCTCTCCCAGCGCCTCGACCTCGACTGCCCGGCCGACCCCCTGGACGTCTACCGCGTCCTGCGCACGATCAACCCGAGCCCGTACATGTACTGCTTCGCGCTCCAGGACGCCGCCGGACGTGAGTTCGCGGTCGTCGGGTCGAGCCCGGAGACGCTGGTCAAGGTCACCGACGGGCGCGTGGTCACCTACCCGATCGCCGGTTCGCGCCCCCGGGGCGCCACCCCGCTCGAGGACGCCGAGCTGGTCGAGGAGCTGCTCGCCGACCCCAAGGAGCGGGCCGAGCACATCATGCTCGTGGACCTCTCCCGCAACGACCTGGTCAAGGTCTGCGTGCCGACCTCCGTCGAGGTCGTCGAGCTCATGGCGGTGCGGCGGTTCAGCCACATCATGCACATCTGCTCGACGGTCGTCGGCCGACTGCGGGAGGGTGCCACCGCGGTGCAGACCCTGATGGCCACCTTCCCCGCCGGGACCCTCTCCGGTGCGCCCAAGCCCCGGGCGATCGCGCTGATCGACGAGCTCGAACCGGCCCGTCGAGGCATCTACGGCGGGACTGTCGGGTACTTCGACTTCGCGGGGAACATGGACATGGCGATCGCGATCCGCACGGCTCTGATCCGGGACGGGCGCGCCAGCGTCCAGGCCGGTGGCGGCATCGTGGCGGACTCCGTCGAGGCCCTCGAGTACGCGGAGTCCCGCAACAAGGCCGAAGCGGCGGTGCGGGCCGTGCAGCTCGCGGCCCGCCTGCGACCGGCCTCGCGGTGACGGCGGAGTCCCGCCCCGGCGAGCCTGCCCGGCCCGGCGCGAGCGCGCGACGGCGTGCTGTCCTCGTCGCGCTCGTGCTCGGGATCGGGGTGCTCGCGACCGGGACCGCCGGGTGGGTCGGTTCCACGGCGTCGAGCGTCGTCGACCCGACGATCCCGATCACTGCGACCGGGACGGTCGCTGCCCCCGGCGCCGGTGCCGGTGGGCTCGTCGTGGTCGCCGCAGGCCTCGCACTCGCGCTCGGTGGCACGGTGGGACGTCGGCTCGCTGCGGCAGCCGTGGCCGGCGCAGGGGTGCTTGTCGCGGTGTCGGTCGCCGCCGTCCTGGCCGATCCACAGGCTGTGGCCCTCTCGGCGGCCCAGGAGGCTGTCGGTGTCGCAGAGCTGGCGGGACCTGTCACCGTCACGGTCGCGCCGTGGGTCGGGCTGGTCCTGGGTGTTCTGGCGATCGCCCACGGCCTGCGGACCGCCGTCGTGTGCGGCCGGTGGGGGACGACGAGTGCGCGGCACGAGGCGCCGGGCGTGGGGGAGCCGCGGCGGTCGACGCCGGCAGCGCACGCCGAGAGCCCGGGGCCCGGTGGCCCGGCGATGGACGATCACGACGCATGGGACGCGCTGAGCGACGGCCGCGACCCGACCTGAGCCCGACGGCCGCGGTGGCCCGTGACGGTGTCGGACGCGGTGGCGGGTCGCGGACCGACGCGTCCGGTCGGGTTCGCTAGGCTCTGGACGACCTCACGAAAGGGCACTTGAGCATGGGCGACACGTCCCGGGACCGATCTGCCGAGCGGAGCCACCTGCCGGCGGCGTCGCCACCGCGCAACCATGGCCGCACGACGGCCGCGTGGGTCACGGTCACCGTCATCGTGGTCGGTGCCACTGTCTCGTCGATCGGCGTCGTCGCAGAGCTGCCGTGGGTGTTCTGGCTCGGTCTCGGCGTGATCCTGGTGGGGCTCGTGACCGGCCGTGTGCTGAAGATGTTCGGTCTCGGTCAACCAGCCCCATCGCACAGCCCGCACCACCGCTGAGCCCGCACGCCTTCGAGTCTGTCGACAGCAGTCCCGATCAAGGAGAGACCTGATGAGCATTCCGACCGACCCGCAGAACCCCGCACCGGAGCCCGGCGAAGGCTCGGTGCCGGGGAGCCCGCCGCCGCCCTACGGGGCTCAGCCGCCGGTGTACGGCGAGCAGCCGCCGGCCTATGGGGCACAGCCGCCGGCCTACGGGGTACAGCCGCCGGTGTACGGGGCTCAGCCGCCGGCCTACGGGGCACAGCCGCCGGTGTACGGCGAGCAGCCGCCGGCCTACGGGGCTCAGCCGCCGGTGTACGGGGCTCAGCCGCCGGCCTACGGCTACGGCGGCCAGCCGCCGGCCTACGGTGGCCCGCCGGCCTACGGCTACGGCGGCGGCACGGAGAAGAACAACCTCGGCACCTGGGCGCTGGTCCTCGGCATCCTCAGCATCGTCTGCTGCGGGTTCCTCACCGGGATCCCGGCCGTGATCATCGGCAACAACTCCAAGAAGGCCGCAGCGCAGGGCCTGGCCAACAACGGCAACCTGGGGAACATCGGCATGATCCTCGGCTGGGTGGGCATCGGGCTCTCCGTCATCGGCATCATCTGGGGCGCGGCCAACGGCTTCAACTACTCCTACCAGTGGGGCAACCTCTGACCGGCCGACGGCTCGTCCGATCATGACCGCGACGTCGACGACCGGCGTCCAGGGGACTCTGAGGGAGTCCCCTGGACGTGGTCGACAGTGGGTCGCTCCGGTCGTGACGGGTGCCGTCACGGTTCTCGCGACAGTCGTCGTCGGCGTCCGCACGCCCTATGCGCCGGGTAGCTATGGCGTATGCCCCTCGGTGCTGCTCTTCGGTGTGTACTGCCCGGCCTGCGGCGGACTGCGCGCCGTGCACGAGCTCGCCCATCTCGACCTCGCCGGCGCGATGGCGATGAACCCGCTGCTCGTCCTCGGTCTGCCCGTGCTCGTCGCGGCGTGGGGTCTGTGGCTGCTGCGGTCCCTCGGGGTGTGGACCGGACCGGTGCGCGTACCGGGCTGGACGGGGTGGGTCACCCTTGCCGTCCTTCTGCTCTACGCCGTGGTCCGCAACCTGCCGCCGTTCGCCTGGCTCGCGCCGGGCGGCTGAGCCTCGCGCCGGGCTCCGTCCGCCCGGTCCCAGCACGTGGGCGTGGCGGGAGCGTATTGTCCGCGGCCCTACGATGGCCACGGAGGGCCTGCGGGGGTGGGCCCAGGGGAGGTGACCGACGTGACGGTCCTCGAGGACATCGTCGCCGGGGTGCGGGTCGACCTCGCAGCACGGGAGGCCACGACGCCGCTGTCGGTGGTCAAGGAACGCGCTGCGCGGCTCCCGGAGGCCAAGGAGTGCATGAGCCGGCTGCACGACGAGACAGCTGTGGCGGTGATCGCCGAGGTCAAGCGCTCCAGCCCGAGCCGCGGATCGCTCGCCGCGATCGACGACCCGGCGGCCCTGGCCGCCGAGTACGAGTCCGGCGGGGCGAGTGCCATCTCCGTCCTGACCGAGCAGCGCCGGTTCAACGGCAGCCTCGCCGACCTCGACGCGGTCCGGGGTGCGGTCGAGGTCCCGGTGCTGCGCAAGGACTTCATCGTCACGCCGTACCAGGTGTGGGAGGCGCGGGCCCATGGCGCCGACCTCGTGCTCCTCATCGTCGCCGCCCTCGAGCAGACCGTCCTGACCTCGTTGGTCGAGCGCGTGCACTCCCTCGGCATGACCGCTCTGGTCGAGGTACACGACGTCGACGAGGTGGGCCGGGCCGTCGATGCCGGTGCGCGGTGCATCGGGGTCAACGCCCGCAACCTCAAGAACCTCGAGGTGGACCGGACCACGTTCGCCCGGCTCGCACCGCTGATCCCGCCCGGGATCGTGCGGATCGCCGAGTCCGGGGTCCGCGGCCCGCACGACGTGATGGACTACGCGCGCTCCGGTGCCGACGCCGTGCTCGTCGGGGAGTCGCTCGTGACGGGGCGCGACCCACGCAGCGCGGTCGCCGACCTCGTCGCCGCCGGGGCGCACCCGTCACTGCGGGCGGTCCGCCAGTGACGGCTCCGGACGACGGCGCCACGAAGCCGGACGCCTCCGACACCGGGCCGGCCGCCCAGCCGTCGGAGCCACCGACCGAGCCACCGACCGAGCAGCCGACCGAGCAGCCGACCGGGCAGCCAGGTCCGACGACGATTGCGGCAGGGTTCGGGCCGTACTTCGGCGAGTTCGGCGGGCGATTCGTTCCCGAGGCGCTGATCGAGGCGCTCGACGAGCTCGACGCCGAGTACACCAAGGCCAAGGCCGACCCCGCCTTCGGCGAGGAGCTGGCACGTCTGCACCGGACCTACACCGGGCGCCCGAGCATCATCACCGAGATCCCGCGGTTCGCGGCGCACTGCGGCGGGGTGCGCGTCATCCTCAAGCGCGAGGACCTCAACCACACCGGCTCGCACAAGATCAACAACGTCCTCGGCCAGGCGCTGCTGACCAAGCGGCTCGGCAAGAAGCGCGTGATCGCGGAGACCGGCGCCGGTCAGCACGGCGTGGCGACAGCCACGGCGGCGGCCCTCTTCGACCTCGAGTGCGTGATCTACATGGGCGAGGAGGACACCCGACGTCAGGCGCTGAACGTGGCGCGGATGCGACTGCTCGGCGCCGAGGTGGTGCCCGTGACGACAGGCTCCCGGACGCTCAAGGACGCGATCAACGAAGCCCTGCGCGACTGGGTCACCAATGTCGAGACCACCAACTACGTCTTCGGCACCGTCGCCGGACCGCACCCGTTCCCGGCGATGGTTCGCGACCTGCAGCGCATCATCGGGGTCGAGGCGCGTCAGCAGGTGCTGGACCTCACCGGTCGCCTGCCCGACATCGTCGCGGCGTGCGTCGGTGGCGGCTCGAACGCGATCGGCATCTTCCACGCCTTCCTCGACGACGTCGGGGTCCGCCTCGTGGGTCTCGAGGCCGGCGGCGACGGCGTCGAGACGGGTCGGCATGCGGCCACCATCAGCGGCGGAGCTCCCGGCGTGCTGCACGGTGCGCGCTCCTACCTCCTGCAGGACGAGGACGGCCAGACGGTCGAGAGCCACTCGATCTCGGCCGGTCTCGACTACCCGGGCGTCGGACCTGAGCACTCCTGGCTCGCGTCGATCGGCCGGGCCGAGTACCGCCCGATCACCGACGCCGAGGCGATGGAGGCCTTCCGGCTGCTGTGCCGGACGGAGGGCATCATCCCGGCGATCGAGTCGGCACACGCCCTGGCCGGTGCGATGCAGCTGGGCAACGAGGCCGTCGCGCAGGGCCGTCCGGACACCGTGATCCTGGTGAACCTGAGCGGTCGGGGCGACAAGGACGTGGAGACCGCCGCCGCGTGGTTCGCTCTGCTCGACGAAGGAGCCACGTGACAGCGCCCCAGGTCGCCAGCCGGACCGCCGGCCGTCTCGCCGAGATCCGGGCCGAGGGCCGGGCAGCGCTGGTCGGCTACCTGCCGGTCGGCTTCCCCGATGTCCACGGCTCGATCGAGGCCGCTCGCGCCATGGTCGATGCCGGGGTCGACATCGTCGAGCTCGGCCTGCCGTACTCGGACCCGGTCATGGACGGCCCGCTGATCCAGTACGCGGTCGAACGCGCGCTGGCCGGCGGGGTCCGTGTCCGGGACACCCTGCGCGCCGCGGAGACCGTTGCCGCCACAGGTGTGCCGGTGCTGGTGATGAGCTACTTCAACCCGGTGCTGCACTACGGGATCGACGCCTTCGCGCGGGACCTTGCCGCAGCCGGCGGTGCAGGCATGATCACGCCCGACCTGATCCCGGACGAGGCCGCCGAGTGGATCGACGCCTCCGACCGGTACGGCCTCGACCGCGTCTTCCTGGTGGCTCCGAGCTCGACGGCCGAACGCCTGGCGCTGACCGCCCGGGCCAGCCGGGGCTTCGTCTACGCCGCCTCGACCATGGGCGTGACCGGGACCCGCGCCGTCGTCGGCTCGCACGCCGAGCAGCTCGTGGCGGACACCCGCCGGGCCGGCGCCGAGCGGGTATGCGTCGGCCTCGGGGTCAGCACCGGCGCGCAGGCCGCGCAGGTCGCCGCCTACGCCGACGGCGTGATCGTCGGCAGCGCGTTCGTCCGGCCGCTGGTCGACGGCGCGACGCCCGCCGCGGGCCTCGCGGCCCTCACCGAGGTCGTCGGCGAGCTCGCCGCCGGCGTCCGGGGAGTGCAGCGATGAGGGCGGCGGCGCTGATCGGGCTGCTGCCCGCCGAGATCCCCAGCCCCTCGCAGCACACCTGGTACGTCGGACCGTTCCCGATCCGGGCCTACGCCCTCGCCATCCTCGCCGGCATCGTCGTGGCCCTGTGGATGACCACGCGGCGCTGGATCGAGCGTGGGGGAGACGGGGACACCGTCCTGGAGATCGTCTTCTGGGCCGTGCCGTTCGGCATCGTCGGCGGTCGGATCTACCACGTCATCTCCTCGCCCGACGCGTACTGGGGACCCGACGGGGACCCGATGAAGGCCTTCGCGATCTGGGAGGGCGGCCTCGGTATCTGGGGGGCGATCGCGCTCGGCGCCGTCGGGGCCTGGATCGGCACCCGTCGGATGGGCGTCAGGTTCGCACCGTTCGCCGATGCGGTGGCGCCGGGTCTGCTCGTGGCCCAGGCGATCGGCCGGATCGGCAACTGGTTCAACCAGGAGCTCTTCGGCGGACCGACGACCCTGCCGTGGGGGCTGCGGATCGACCCGCAGAGCCCGACCTTCCCCGACGGGTTCGCGCCGGAGACGCTCTTCCATCCCACGTTCCTGTACGAGATGGTCTGGAACCTCGCCGCCGCTGCGCTCCTGATCTGGCTCGACCGCAGGTACCGCCTGGGGCACGGAAGGGTGTTCTTCGCCTACGTCCTGATGTACACGGTCGGGCGGCTGTGGATCGAGCTCCTGCGCATCGACCCCGCCGAGACCGTGCTCGGCCTGCGACTCAACGTCTGGACCTCCATCGTTGTCGGACTCGGTGCGCTGATAGCCTTCATCCTGGTCGGACGTCGCCACCCCGGGCGCGAGACCACGTTGCAGCTACGGACTACGGCCGACCAGGACTCCGAGGTCCCGGAGCCGAGCTGAGGCGACGGACGGGCAGGCACCGGTGAATCGCGTGAGAAGTTCACGCATCACAACGAGGGTTCGCTGCGGTGCTGCGAGTATCGTCACCACGCTTGGGCCGACGGCGTCCCGGGTCCCCCCTGACCACGTCCCCGAGCGCGCTCGGGGCTCAGCGAGGACGGTATCTATGAGCCGGGCTCTCCATCACACGACTGTGCCCGCGGCGCAGGGTCTGTACGACCCCGCAGCTGAGCACGACGCGTGCGGGGTCGCGTTCGTGGCGACCCTGCGCGGGACGCCCGGGCGCGACATCGTCGATGCGGGTCTGACCGCCCTGCTGAACCTCGACCACCGTGGCGCCGTCGGTGCCGAGACGAACAGCGGTGACGGCGCCGGCATCCTCACCCAGATCCCCGATGCCTTCCTGCGCGACGTCGTCGACGCGGAGCTGCCGGCAGCGGGCCACTACGCGATCGGGCTCGCCTTCCTGCCGACCGACGAGGACGCGCTGCACAGTGCCGTCGTCGGCATCGAGAAGCTGGTGATCGACGAGGGCCTCGAGGTCCTCGCCTGGCGGGACGTCCCGGTGACCGTCGACCTGGTCGGGCCGACGGCACGGGCGAGCATGCCCGTCTTCCGCCACCTGGTGGTGGCAGACCCCCGGCGCGCCCTGGCCGGCATCGACCTGGACCGCAAGGCGTTCCGGGTGCGCAAGCGGGCGGAGCACGAGCTCGGCGTGTACTTCGCGTCCTTCTCGGCACGGACCTTGACCTACAAGGGCATGCTGACCACCGCTCAGCTCGAGCCGTTCTTCCCGGACCTGTCCGACCCGCGGTACGCCTCCGAGCTCGCGCTGGTGCACTCGCGCTTCTCGACGAACACGTTCCCGTCCTGGCCGCTGGCCCAGCCGTTCCGGATGGTCGCGCACAACGGCGAGATCAACACGGTCCGGGGCAACCGGAACTGGATGGCGGCGCGTCAGAGCACGTTGTCCAGCGACCTGCTCGGCGACCTCGATCCTCTGCTGCCGGTCTGCAGCCCCGGCAGCAGCGACTCGGGCACCTTCGACGAGGTGCTCGAGCTCCTGCACCTGGCCGGCCGGACCCTCCCGCACGCCGTGCTGATGATGATCCCCGAGGCGTGGGAGAACCACGGCGAGATGGACCCGGACCGCCGCGCGTTCTACGAGTACCACGCGAGCCTGATGGAGCCGTGGGACGGGCCTGCCGCCCTGGCGTTCACCGACGGGACGATGATCGGTGCCGTGCTCGACCGCAACGGCCTGCGCCCTGGTCGGTACTGGATCACCGACGACGGCCTGGTCGTCCTGGCCAGCGAGACCGGCGTGCTCGACCTCGACCCGGCGACAGTGGTCCGCAAGGGTCGCCTCGAGCCCGGCAAGATGTTCCTGGTCGACACCGGCGCGGGCCGGGTGATCGGGGACGACGAGGTCAAGTCCCAGCTCGCCGCGCAGCGTCCGTACGCCCAGTGGGTCGCCGACCACTCCGTGTTCCTCGACCAGCTGCCCGAGCGCGAGCACGTGCAGCACAGCCCCGCCTCGGTCCGTCGGCGCCAGCGCGCGTTCGGGTACACCGAGGAGGAGCTGCGGATCCTGCTCACCCCGATGGCCTCGACGGGCGGCGAGCCGCTCGGCGCGATGGGCACCGACACGCCCATCGCCGTCCTGTCCGCACGGCCACGGCTGCTGTTCGACTACTTCACGCAGATGTTCGCGCAGGTGACGAACCCGCCGCTGGACGCGATCCGCGAGGAGCTGGTCACGTCGATCGGTGGCGCGATCGGCCCGGAGCCGAACCTGCTCGCCGACATCCCCGACCACGCCCGCAAGCTCGTCCTGTCCTTCCCGGTGCTCGACAACGACCAGCTGGCCAAGATCGTCCGGATCGACCGCGACCCGGCCCTCGCCGGGGTCTTCAGCTCGATGACGGTGCGCGGGCTGTACAAGGTCGACGGCGGGCACGAGGCCCTCGAGGCCCGCCTCGAGGAGATCTTCGCGCAGGTCGACCAGGCGGTCGACGACGGCGTGAGCTTCATCGTGCTCTCCGACCGGGACTCGGATGCGGATGCCGCACCGATCCCTTCGTTGCTGCTGGCCAGCGCCGTGCACCACCACCTGCTGCGGCGGCACACCCGGACCCGGGTCAGCCTCGTCGTGGAGGCCGGTGATGTCCGCGAGGTGCACCACGTGGCGCTGCTGATCGGCTTCGGTGCGGCCGCCGTCAACCCGTACCTGGCGATGGAGACCGTCGAGGGTCTGGCCCGCGACGGCTCGCTGCGGGAGATCAGCCCGGAGAAGGCCGTCGCCAACCTGATCAAGGCTCTCGGCAAGGGCGTGCTCAAGATCATGAGCAAGATGGGCATCTCGACGATCATGTCCTACCGCGGCGCCCAGGTCTTCGAGGCGCTCGGTCTGGCCCATGACGTCGTGGACCGGTACTTCACCGGCACCACCAGCCGGCTCGGCGGGGTGGGCCTGGACGTCATCGCCGCGGAGGTCGCCCTCCGGCACGCCGACGCGTACCCGACGAGTGGGAACCCGCAGGCGCATCGCCGGCTGAACGTCGGCGGTGAGTACCAGTGGCGCCGCGACGGTGCCGAGCACCTCTTCGACCCGGAGACAGTCTTCCGGCTGCAGCACTCGACCCGGACCCGCCAGCTCGACGTCTTCCGTCAGTACACCCGACGCGTCGACGACCAGGCCGCGCGGCTGATGACCCTTCGCGGCCTGATGACCTTCGCCGACGGCGTCCGTCCGCCGGTGCCGCTCGACGAGGTCGAGCCGATCGGCGACATCATCAAGCGGTTCAGCACCGGCGCGATGTCCTACGGCTCGATCTCGATGGAGGCCCACGAGACCCTCGCGATCGCGATGAACCGGCTGGGCGCCCGGTCCAACACCGGTGAGGGCGGCGAGGACCCGGAACGCCTGCACGACCCGCAGCGACGCAGCGCGATCAAGCAGATCGCCTCGGGCCGCTTCGGTGTGACGTCGGACTACCTGACCTCGGCGACGGACCTGCAGATCAAGATGGCGCAGGGGGCCAAGCCCGGTGAGGGTGGCCAGCTGCCCGGCGGCAAGGTGTACCCGTGGATCGCGCGGACCCGCCACTCGACTCCCGGCGTCGGGCTGATCTCACCGCCCCCGCACCACGACATCTACTCGATCGAGGACATCGCCCAGCTCATCCACGACCTCAAGAACGCCAACCCCGAGGCCCGCGTGCACGTCAAGCTGGTCAGCGAGTTCGGTGTCGGCACTGTGGCTGCAGGTGTGTCCAAGGCGCACGCGGACGTCGTGCTGATCTCCGGGCACGACGGCGGGACGGGCGCCAGTCCGCTGACCTCCCTCAAGCACGCCGGCACGCCGTGGGAGATCGGCCTGGCCGAGGCTCAGCAGACGCTGGTGCTCAACAACCTGCGTGACCGCATCGTGGTCCAGGTCGACGGTCAGCTCAAGACCGGCCGGGATGTCGTGATCGGCGCGCTGCTCGGCGCCGAGGAGTTCGGCTTCGCGACCGCCCCGCTCGTGGTCAGCGGGTGCGTGATGATGCGGGTCTGTCACCTCGACACCTGCCCGGTGGGAGTCGCGACGCAGAACCCCGAGCTCCGGGCGCGCTTCACCGGCAAGCCGGAGTTCGTCGAGACGTTCTTCGAGTACATCGCCACCGAGGTGCGCGAGTACCTCGCCTCGCTCGGGTTCCGGAGCATCGAGGAGGCGATCGGCCATGTCGAGTCGCTCGACACCCGCGCGGCGATCGACCACTGGAAGGCGGTCGGTCTCGACCTCGGCCCGGTGCTGGCTCGTCCCGAGCCGGTCCCCGGTTCCTCGCTCCGGCACACCACACCTCAGGACCACGGCCTGGCCAAGGCCCTGGACAACCGGCTCATCGAGCTCTCTGCCGCCGCCCTCGAGCGGCGCGAGCCGGTCCGGATCGCCCTGCCGGTACGCAACGTCAACCGCACGGTGGGCACGATGCTCGGCCACGAGGTGACCAAGCGGTACGGCGGCGAAGGCCTCGCCGACGGCACGATCGACGTCACCCTGACCGGGTCGGCCGGGCAGTCGCTCGGCGCGTTCCTGCCGCGCGGGATCACCCTGCGCCTGTTCGGGGACGCGAACGACTACCTCGGCAAGGGGCTGTCCGGCGGGCGCGTCATCGTGCGCCCCGACCGGGCGGCAGTCCTGTGCGGCGACCGGGACGTGATCGCCGGCAACGTCGTCGGCTACGGTGCGACGTCGGGCGAGATCTACCTCCGCGGGGTCGTGGGGGAGCGGTTCGCGGTCCGCAACTCGGGCGCGACCCTGGTCGTCGAGGGCGTCGGTGACCACGGGTGCGAGTACATGACCGGTGGCACGGTCCTGGTGCTGGGCCGGACCGGCCGCAACTTCGGTGCCGGGATGTCCGGCGGGCAGGCGTACGTCCTGGACCTGCGGCCCGAGGCGGTCAACAAGCCCGGCCTGGCCTCCGGCGAGCTGGTGCTGAGGCCGCTGGAGCAGGCCGACGTCGCGATCGTCGAGCGGCTGCTCGCCGACCACCACACGGAGACCGGTTCGCCCCGTGCGGCCGAGCTCCTCGCCGACCTGCCCGCTGTGCTGGACCGGTTCACCCGCGTGGTCCCGGTCGAGTACGAGCGGATGCTCAGCACGCTCTCGTCCGCGCGGGAGCAGGGCCTCGACCCGTCCGCACCCGGTGTGTGGGCCCACATCCTGGAGGTGTCCCGTGGCTGACATCCGTGGCTTCCTGAAGGTCCGTGACCGTGAGCTGCCGCCCAGCCGCCCGGTCCCGGTGCGACTGATGGACTGGCGCGAGGTCGAGGAGGAGCTCAAGGGCACCGAGGCCAACCTGGTCCGGCTGCACCACCAGGCCGGGCGCTGCATGGACTGCGGCATCCCGTTCTGCCACCAGGGCTGCCCGTTGGGCAACCTCATCCCGGAGTGGAACGACCTCGTCTGGCGCGACCAGTGGGCCGAGGCCAGCGACCGGCTGCACGCGACGAACAACTTCCCGGAGTTCACCGGCCGGATCTGCCCGGCACCCTGCGAGACGTCCTGCGTCCTGGGCATCAACCAGCCCGCCGTCACGATCAAGAACATCGAGGTCTCGATCGCCGACGAGGCGTTCGCGCGTGGCCTGGTCACCCCTCAGGTGCCGCACTACCTGACCGGGAACACGGTTGCGGTGGTCGGTTCGGGCCCGGCGGGTCTCGCCGCAGCCCAGCAGCTCACCCGGGCCGGGCACACCGTCGCGGTCTACGAGCGCGCGGACCGCATCGGCGGCCTGCTGCGCTACGGCGTACCCGACTTCAAGCTCGAGAAGCACCACATCGACCGGCGGATCGCACAGATGGAGGCCGAGGGCACGCGCTTCCGTCCCGGCGTCGAGGTCGGCAAGGACATCACCTGGACGGAGCTGCGGGCACGGTACGACGCGGTGGTCGTGGCCATCGGCTCGACCGTCCCGCGTCGTCTCACGGTGCCGGGGGCGGACCTCGGCGGGGTGTACCCGGCCGTGCCGTTCCTGCGTCAGTCCAACCAGGTCCAGGCCGGCGACGACGTCCCCGACCAGGTCCTGGCGACCGGCAAGCACGTGGTGGTCATCGGCGGCGGCGACACCGGCTCGGACTGCGTCGGCACCTCGCTGCGGCAGCAGGCGGCGTCCGTGACGAGTCTGGAGATCGGCCCGCAGCCGCCGCTCGACCGGCCCGGGAACCAGCCGTGGCCGACCTACCCGATGCTGTTCAAGGTGACGAGCTCCCACGAGGAGGGCGGCGAGCGCACGTATCTCGCCTCGACCGTCAGCCTGGTGGGGGACGATGCCGGGCAGGTGCGTGCCCTGCGGTTCGCCGCGACCACCCAGCTGCCCGACGGCCGGCTGGTGCCGACCGAGGGTTCGGAGCAGGAGATCCCGGTCGACCTCGTCCTGCTCGCCATGGGCTTCATCGGCCCGGAGACGGACTCGCTCGTCGAGCAGACCGGGGCGGACCTGACCGGGCAGGGCTGGATCGCCCGCGGTGAGGACTACGCCAGCTCGGTCCCCGGTGTGTTCGTGGCCGGGGACGCCGGACGCGGGCAGTCGCTCGTCGTGTGGGCGATCGCCGAGGGCCGTGCGGCTGCAGCAGGCGTCGACGCATACCTGCGTGGCGGCACCGAGCTGCCGGTGCCGGTCGCGCCCAGCACCAGGGCGATGCGTCCCTGACCCAGGGCGACGCGGACGGACGGTCCGACCGCCCGCCGCGGGTGAGATTCACCGTGTGTGCGCAAGGAAGGTGCCCGGCCCCATACCGGGGCCACAAGGTAGGGACGGGCCGGAAGGTCCCAGAAGCAAGGACATAGGCTAGAGACATGCGTAGAGCGAAGATTGTGTGCACCATCGGACCCGCCACGGAGTCCCCCGAGCAGATCCAGGCGCTCGTTGACGCCGGTATGGACGTCGCGCGACTGAACCGCAGCCACGGCGACACGAAGGTCCACGAGGCCGTCTACAACAACGTGCGCGCCGCGGCGAAGGCCTCCGGCCGCGCCGTCGCCGTCCTGGTCGACCTGCAGGGCCCCAAGATCCGGCTCGGCCGGTTCGTCGAGGAGAAGGTCGAGCTCGCCGAGGGCGACATCTTCACCATCACGACCGAGGACGTCCCGGGCACCAAGGAGCTCGTGTCGACCACGTACAAGGGTCTGCCGGGCGACGCCAAGGTCGGCGACCAGATCCTGATCGACGACGGCCGGGTGGCCGTCCGGATCACCGCGGTCGAGGGCGAGCGCGTCATCACCCGGGTCGAGGTCGCCGGGCCGGTCTCGAACAACAAGGGCCTGAACCTTCCGGGTGTCGCGGTCAACGTGCCGGCGATGTCGGTCAAGGACGAGGACGACCTCCGCTGGGCGCTGCGGATCGGCGCCGACATCATCGCGCTGTCGTTCGTGCGCAGCGCGGCGGACTACGACGACGTCCGCCGGATCATGGACGAGGAGGGGCGCGTCGTCCCGGTCATCGCCAAGATCGAGAAGCCGCAGGGTGTCGACAACCTGGTCGAGATCATCGACGCGTTCGACGGCATCATGGTCGCCCGCGGCGACCTCGGCGTCGAGCTGCCGCTCGAGCAGGTGCCGATCGTCCAGAAGCGCGCGATCGAGCTCGCCCGTCGGTCGGCCAAGCCGGTCATCGTCGCGACCCAGGTCCTGGAGTCGATGATCTCGAGCCCGCGTCCGACGCGGGCCGAGGCCTCCGACTGCGCGAACGCCGTGCTCGACGGTGCGGACGCGGTCATGCTCTCCGGCGAGACCAGCGTCGGCGACTACCCGATCGAGTGCGTCCGCACGATGGCGCGGATCATCGAGAACACCGAGGAGCACGGCCGGGAGCGCATGGCGCCCCTCGGCTGGAGCCCGCAGACGCGTGGTGGCTCGATCACGCGTGCCGCGGCCGAGGTGGGCGAGACGCTCGGGGTCAAGTACCTGGTGACCTTCACGCAGAGCGGTGACTCGGCTCGCCGGGTCTCGCGTCTGCGGTCCTCGATCCCGCTGCTCGCGTTCACGCCCATCCCGCAGACGCGCAACATGCTCGCGCTCTCCTGGGGTGTGCAGACGTACGAGGTGCCGACGGTCCCGCACACCGACGCGATGGTCGTCCAGGTGGACCAGACCCTGCGCGCCAACGGCCTGGCCGAGGACGGCGACCTCGTGGTGATCGTCTTCGGCGCGCCGGTCGGTGTCCCCGGGACGACCAACTCGCTCCTGGTGCACAAGATCGGCACCGAGATCGAGGTTCGCCCCTGACAGCAGGGTCGTGACGTCGGAGACGGGCCCCGGGAGTCATCCCGGGGCCCGTCCTTGTCCCGCCGGTCGTCCTGGTGGTCGACCGGCGGCCGACCCGGTCGGGAGATCAGGCACCGGCTCCTGGGTCGGGACCCTGGGCCTCCCAGGTCTCGGCGACGTCGGTGACCCTGCCCGGCGCCCGCCCGCTGCGCAGCCGGGTCAGCAGCTCCTCGAGCGCCGCCCGATCGCCGCGTGCGTCGATCAGCACGGTCCCGTCGGACATGTTGGTGGCCGAACCCGTCAGACCCAGCTCCACCAGGACGGACCGGGTCCACCATCGGAATCCGACTCCCTGGACCAGGCCCCGTACCTCGGCGACGAGCCGGACGGTCCGGTCGCCGGTCATGGCACGCCTCCGATCACCGGCCGACGTCGATCGGCTGGTTCTCGCCGATCCACGCGTCGATCCGGGCCCACCACTCGTAGAGCCACTCGATCCGCTCCTCCCGGTCGGTCGGGATCTCCTGCGGCGGGACGAACCAGTGCCGCATGACGATGCGCTTGTCCATCGGGAGCTCACGCCACACGTCGCCGACGGTGACCATCCGCTCGAGCCCGGTGTGCGCGATGAAGACCACACCGGCGTCGGGGGCGGCGTCGATCGCTGCGAGCAGCCCACCGGGACGGGGCGCGATGACGTGCCGCATCGCCTCCGCGCGGTCCGCCATCCGGTGCAGACCTGCGGCGCGCAGCCGTTCGATGGCCCGGCGCCGGCGGTGCGGGGAGAAGTTGCCGCCCTCCGGGAAGATGACCAGGGCGTCGTTGCCGTCGAGGCCGGCGGCGAGGGCTGCCACCTCGTGGCTCCACGGGCGTACGGCGCGCGGCCTGCTGCGTGACCATGGCGTCGCCGGGGCGATGAAGGTGTTCGGCGGCCGGTTGAGCATCACGTCGACCGCCGGGTCCCACTGCAGCGTCGACTTGAGGACGATCCGCGGTTCCCGCGCGAACCAGTTGATCAGGGCGTGGATGAGGACGAACGAGTCGCCCGGGCCGGCGTGCCAGCTCGCGACGATCACCGGGCGGTCGGGTGCGGCGGAGTCGAGCAGCTCCCCGACGACGTCGATGCGGAGCTTCACTGCCCAGCGCACCTGGTGGAACAGGACCCGCAGGAACCAGCCGGTCAACAGGTAGTGGGCCCGGATGAACCGGCTCGTGTGGATCTGCCGACCGAGTCCGGAGGCGACCCAGAGCACGAAGAGGGCGACCAGGGCGGTGGCGTCCCAGACCAGGTACACCGTGCACATCCACACCAGCCGGAGCGGCCGGAGCCAGCCCTTGACGAGGGGCGAGGCCGCCGCCGCGATGATCAGCCAGAGCGGCAGGGTCGCCACGAGCAGCGCGGTGAGCAGGACGAGCAGCGGGCCGCTGACCAGGCGGCGGATCCACAACGGAGGCAGTGGCATCAGGGCACCGCTGCCGTCGCCAGGTACTCACGCGAGGCCACGTAGGCGCGGGTCATCCGCACGCGGACGTCCTTCATGGTGGGCACGGCCCAGGCCTTGTCGTCGCCGGGGCGACCGCCGCCGGTCGGCAGGACGTGCAGCTCGATCCCGTCCGGCAGCGACGCGACGTCCCGGGCGAAGCGGTGCCGACGGGCGACCTCGAAGGCGACCTGGGCGACCTCGACGGCGCGGCGCGGCGGGGTCAGCGGTCGCTCGAGCCGGCCGACGTGCAGCACCCAGATCGTCGTCGCCCCGCACGCGACGGCCTCGCTGATCGGGATCGAGTTGACCAGACCACCGTCGAGGAAGTGCTCGTCGCCGATCCGGACGGGCGGCAGCAGACCGGGGACTGCGGCCGATGCGAGCACCGCGTCGACCAACGGGCCCTCGCTGAACCAGTGCTCAGCGGCCCGCTCGATGCTCGCCGCGCAGCACCGGAACGGCACGACGAGGTCGGCGAAGTCGGTCTTCCCACCGAGCGAGTGCTCGAGGAGTCGGCGCAACGGGTCGGAGGAGAGCAGGTGGCTGCGGGACGCGAACCGGTGCACCTGCCGCGTCACGGTGTCGCTGTAGACCTCGCGCGCCTTGTGCGAGGACCACAGGCGAGCCAGCCGGTCGGTGACCCGAACGGTGGGATCGGCCGCGACCATCGCACCGTTGATCGCCCCGACGGACGTGCCGACCACGATGTCCGGCCGGATGCCCGCCACGAGCAGGGCGCGCACCATGCCGACCTCCGCGGCGCCGAGCACACCTCCGCCACCGAGGACGAAGGCGACCGGCCCGGTACCGCCGGTCCGGGTCGGTGGACGTGGGCTCGTCACGCGACGAGTCTATGGAGCCGTGCGCCGCCCCCACAGGGCAGCGCCCCTGCTCTAGCGTGTCAACCATGAACCGTCGCCCGCTGCAGCAGGTCGTCCTCGGCATCCTCATCGTCGCGGTCGGGGTCGCCGCGCTGCTGGGGGCCCTCGACATCGTCGACGTGAGCCTCGGCGAGATCCTCGGCACCTGGTGGCCGATGGCGATCATCGTGGTCGGCTTCACGTCTCTGCTGGGCACCCCGAGAGCGTGGATCGGTCCGGTCGGGGTGATCGCCGTCGGGACCTTCCTCATGCTCTCGAACCTCGGCCTGGTCGAGGTCGACGTCTGGGAGCTCCTGTGGCCCGTCGCGATCATCCTGGTCGGTCTGTCGTTGATCACCCGGTTCGGCTCGCACGGGACCGACGAGCAGATGATCAACTCCGCGGTGATGTGGTGGGGGTCCGAGCGCCGGACGACGTCGCAGGACTTCCGGGGCGGGAGCCTCAGCGCGATCATGGGCGGCATCGACGTGGACCTGCGCCAGGCCGACATCGTCGAGCATGCGGAGGTCTCGGTCTTCGTCTTCTGGGGTGGCGTCGAGATCAAGGTGCCGCCGACCTGGCGGGTCCAGGCCGGCGGGCTGCCCGTGCTCGGCGGCTGGGAGGACAAGACCGTCGTGCCGGCCGATCCCAACGCCCCGGTTCTCGTGGTCAACATCACGGCGATCATGGGTGGCGTCGAGGTCAAGAACTGACCGGACGTCGGCCCTGGTGCGGCCTGGCCGATCCCCGGACCGCAGCCGCTCGGCGGGCTAGGACGTGTCTCCCAAGTGCGGCGTGGCGTAGCTGCAAGCGGACGGCGTTCGACAACATGGATGCTGTGAGGGCGGGAGGTAGGTATGCGTGCCAGACGTCGGCAGGTCGCCGCTGCGGGCGGACTCCCGCTGATGGTTGTGGTGGCGCTCCTTGCTGGATGCGCGGCGGGGGTGCCGGCGGAGATACCGGAAGCCGGAGAGGACGACGTCTGGGTCGTCGGCATCGGCTACCCGCAGGGCGAGTGGGCCGGGTGTTTCGAGGACGACTCCGTCGCAGAGGCGTTGATGACCGCCGACATGCCCGCCTCCAGTGCGACGGCCACCTTCACACGTGGGGCGCGTGAGGAGGATGTCCGCCGGGTTTTGGGCTGCCTGGACCGGTCCCTCACAGGGGGCGCCGTCACCGTGACGACCCGGTCGGACTGATGCTGCAGACCACGGCTGCCCACCGTCAGGTGACTCTGCGTCTACGTGCGTAGCCAGGTGAGGATGGCGGCCAGGATGACGGCGCCGCGGTAGTTGATGGCGTGCTTGTCGTAGCGGGTGGCGAGCCCGCGCCACTGCTTGAGCAGGCAGAAGGCGCGTTCGACGACGTTGCGGCCCTTGTAGAGAACGGGGTCGTAGGTAACCGGTCGTCCACCGCGGCGCCCGCGGCGCTTGCGGTTGCCTTGCTGGTCGCGTGGCTCGGGGATGACCGCCACGACGCCGCGGCGGCGCAGCTCGGTGCGGATCGCCCGCGAGGAGTACGCCTTGTCGGCCAGGACCGCGTCGGGTCGGGTGCGCGGGCGACCCGGACCCGGGCGTGGGACCCGGATCGCGTTCAGCACGGGCAGGCACATCGGTGCGTCACCGCTTTGACCTGGGCCGATCAGGACCGCCAACGGCCGTCCCTTGCCGTCCACGGCGTGGTGGATCTTGGTGCTCAACCCGCCGCGGGACCGCCCGATCGCATGATCACCGGGCTCGGTCCGCAGATTCGTGTGATTCGGCAGATCCCCCTGTGAGGCGCGGCAGGGTCGTCGCGTGCTGATGGGCACGGTTGATCGTGGAGTCGATGCTGACCGCCCAGTCGATGTCCCCGGCAGCGTCGGCCTCGGCCAGCAGTGAGGTGAAGATCTTGTCCCACGTGCCGTCCGCGCTGAACCGCTTGTGGCGCTTCCAGAGCGTCTGCCACGGCCCGAACCGCTCGGGCACGTCCCGCCACGCGAGCCCGCAGCGATACCGGAACACGATGCCCTCGACCACCTGCCGGTGATCCCGAAACGGTCGAGAACGGCCCCTGACCTGCGGCATCAGCGGTGCGATCCGCTCCCACTGGGCTTCACTGAGTTCCTGCCTACGACTCACCCGACCAGCATCAACGCCCAGACCCGCTCAACTAGGGAGACACGCCCTAGGTGCCCGACCGGCCCACCCCGACGGCCGCGACCTCGGGATGCGGGTAGGCGTGCACGACGACCTCGCCGAGCCGGGGGACCCGCGACCTGACGGTGCGCTCGGCCGCGTGGGCGATCGCGTGCGCGTCGGTGAGCGTGGTTGCCGCCGCGATGTCCAGCTCGGCGTCCGCGTGCAGCTCGTGACCGACCCAGCGCATCCGGACGCGCCGGACACCCTCGACACCGGGGACCGACGCGAGCACGTGCTCCGCACGGTGGACGAGCTCGGGGTCGACGCCGTCCATCAGGCGGCGGAAGACGTCGCGCGCCGCGCTGCGCAGCAGGACGAGGATGGCGGCCGTGATCACCAGGCCGATGAGCGGGTCGGCGAGCGGGAAGCCTGCCGCGACCCCCAACGCCCCGACGAGGACCGCGAGCGACGTGAGGCCGTCGGTCCGGGCGTGCAGACCGTCCGCGATCAGGGCTGCCGAGCCGATCTGGCGTCCGACCCGGATCCGGTAGACCGCGACGGCCTCGTTGCCGGCGAAGCCGATCACGCCGGCGACGGCGACCCACCACACGTTCTCGATGGCGACCGGGTCGATGAGCCGACGGACGGACTCCACACCGGCGACGACTGCCGACAGGGCGATCATCGCGACGATGAACAGACCGGCGAGGTCCTCCGCGCGACCGAAGCCGTAGGTGTACCGACGGCTCGGTGCACGACGGGCGAGCGCGAAGGCTATCCACAGGGGGATCGCGGTCAACGCGTCGGAGAAGTTGTGCACGGTGTCGGCGAGCAGGGCGACCGATCCGGTGACCCCGACGACCGCGAGCTGCAGCACGGCCGTCACGCCGAGCGCGACCAGGCTCACCTTCACCGCTCGGATGCCGCGGGCGCTGCCCTCCAGGGCGTCGTCGACGGAGTCGGAGGGGTCATGGCTGTGCGGTGAGAACAGGCCGTGGAACACCCCACGGAGCCCTGTCGGGTGGTCGTGCCCGTGGTCGTGGTCGTGCCCGTGGTCGTGGTCGTGCGCGTGGTCGTGGTCGTGCGGTCGCTCGGTCATGAGGTCTCCTCGCCGCTGCGGGCGGTCAGGGGTGCCCGCGCCGGGGCGGGGTCACGGTGATGGCTCGGCGCGTCGGAGGACGCGTGCTCGGCGTTGTGGACCGCATCGGTCACGAGCTGCTCGATGTGGTCGTTGGCGACGCGGTAGTAGACGCTCGTGCCGACCCGGCGGGTCTGCACGAGCCGGGCCATCCGCAGCTTGGCCAGGTGCTGGGAGACAGCGGCTGCCGGCTTGCCGACCTGCGCAGCGAGCTCGTTGACCGGCAGCTCCTGGCCGATCAGCACCCACAGCAGCCGAACCCGGGTCGGGTCCGCGAGCATGCGGAAGACCTCGACCGCGAGCAGGACCTGGTCCTCGTCGAGCGCCGGTCTATGCTGCGTATCTGCATCCATATGCAGATAGTAGACCAGGCGCCCGACGGCAGTCGATCAGCCGTCCAGGGACCCGTGGTGGTCGCGGTGTGCGACATGGGCACTCTCGATGAGCTCGAACAGCTCGTCGTGCTCGGCCAGCATGGCCGGCCGGGTCGTGCGGAGCGCGAGCACCTGGGCCTCCTCGTGCAGGAGCGCGGCGTAGATCCGCTGCCGCTCCGCCGGGTCGGAGGTGTACTCCAGGTCGAGGTACGAGGCGGCGTGCCGACGGGCGTTGGCGAGCGCGTTGCGCGCCTTGCCCTCGGGGCTCAGGACCGAGGCGAGCACCGTCACGACGAGGGTTCCTACGATCACCGTCAGCGAGAGGCCGGTGCTGATCTCGATGACCGGGACGGGCCCGCCATCGTTGACGAACGGCAGGTTGTTCTCGTGCAGCGCGTGCAGGATCAGCTTGACCCCGATGAAACCGAGGATCGCGGCGAGGCCGTACGAGAGGTAGATCAGCCGGTCGAGGAGGCCGTCGATCAGGAAGTACAGCTGGCGCAGGCCCATCAGCGAGAAGGCCGTCGCGGTGAACACGACGTACACGTTCTGCGTCAGACCGAAGATCGCCGGGATCGAGTCGAGCGCGAACAGGATGTCGGTGCCGCCGATGGCGACCATGACGAGCAGCATCGGCGTCAGGGCGCGACGGCCGTCCTTGATCGTGAACAGCCTGTCCCCGTCGTAGTGGTCCGTCGTGTGGAAGACCCTCTTGGCGAGCCGGATCACGAAGTTGTCGGCGGAGTGCTCCTCCTCGCCCTCGGGCTTGAGCATGTTCCCTGCGGTCAGGAGCAGCACCAGGCCGAAGAGGTAGAACACCCACGCGAAGCTGTTGATCAACGCCGCACCGAGCAGGATGAATCCGCTGCGTGCGATCAGGGCCAGGACGATGCCGAACAGCAGGACCTTCTGCTGGTCGTCCCGTGGGACCCGGAACGCGGAGATGATGATGAGGAAGACGAAGAGGTTGTCGACCGAGAGCGCCTTCTCGGTCACGTAGCCGGCGAAGTACTCCGACCCCATCTGGCCGCCGCCGAGGATGGCGACCCCGACGCCGAAGAGCAATGCGAGCCCGACGTAGACCGACGACCAGATGGCTGCCTCGCGCAGGGTCGGGGTGTGTGCCTTGCGGACGTGGAAGACGAAGTCGAACGCGAGCAGGGCGAGGATCGCCAGGATCGTCAGCGTCCAGACGAGCGGGGTGACCGTCATGGGACCAGCTCTCTCTCAGTGGGCGTCGGGCTCGGGGCGCGGGGCGCGGGTGCTGTGGACGTCAGGGTCGCCGGACGTCAGGGTCATCAACGCGCGTGCCTGCCGATCGGTTCCGCCGTGCGGCTGACGTCCAGGTCGGGTCGGTGGGACTCGCAGGATCCGCCATGCCCTGAGTGAACGGGGACCGATGCCGGTCGTCAAGCGGCGGCGTGCCGCGTGGCCCACTCGTGGTCACGTCGTGGTTAGGTGTGGCCTGCGGGAACACGACGACGAAGGGCAAGAGAGCACCATGAGCAGGGCTGCATCGCGACCGGTATGCCGAGACGTCCTCAGGGCATGGCGGAGGGCACGGGTGTGAGTGCGCTGGAGATCGATCACGTCAACAAGTCCTACGGTTCGCTGCGCGCCCTGCGCGACCTGACCTTCGATGTCAAGGCCGGTGAGATCTTCGGCTTCGTCGGCTCGAACGGGGCAGGCAAGACGACGGCGATGCGGATCATGCTCGGTGTCCTCGCCGCGGACTCCGGGCAGGTGCGCTGGAACGGTCGAGAGCTGGACCTGGAGGCTCGCCGCCGGGTCGGGTACATGCCGGAGGAGCGTGGCCTCTACCCGAGGATGAAGGTCGGTGAGCAGCTGCGCTTCCTTGCGGGCCTGCACGGGATGACGCCGGCAGACGCCGCGACCGCCGTCGACAGCTGGACCGACCGGCTCGGGGTCGGGCACCGGCGTGGGGACAACGTCGAGAAGCTCTCGCTCGGCAACCAGCAGCGCGTCCAGCTGGCCGCGGCCCTGATCCACCACCCGGACGTCCTGGTCCTGGACGAGCCGTTCTCCGGGCTCGACCCGGTGGCGGTCGACGTGATGAGCGCCGTGCTGCGCGAGCGGGCCGACGCCGGGGTGCCGGTCATCTTCTCCTCGCACCAGCTCGACCTCGTCGAGCGGCTCTGCGACCGGGTCGGCATCATCCGCTCGGGCCAGATGGAGGCGCTCGGCACGATCGAGGAGCTGCGCTCGACGGATCGCCGTCGGTGGCTCCTCGACGTCGACGTCGAGACGTCGGTACTCGTCGGGCTGCTCGAGCAGGTCCCCGGCGCCGTGGTCACGCCGGTGGCCGACCGGCCGGGGGCAGCAGTCGTCGAGCTCGACGCCCCGGGCGGCGAGCAGGAGCTGCTCACCGGGGCCCTGCGCCTCGGGGTGGTCCGCGAGTTCTCGCGGGTGCGTCCCACCCTGGTCGACCTCTTCCGCGACGTGGTTTCCGCGGACGAGCCCGAGCACCACGACGAGGCCGTGGGCGGCCGTGGCACCCGACGCACGTACGGCCGGAAGAAGGTGGCGTCATGAGGACCCGCAGCGTCGTGTGGATGGTGGCGTGGCGCGAGATCAAGACGCGCATGCTCACCAAGGCGAACATCATCTCGATGGCCGTGATGCTCCTGCTCATCGTCGTCGGCTCCGTTGTGGGCAACTACTTCCTCACCCGCGACAGCGCGCCGCCGACGCGCCACATCGCGGTCGAGCAGGCCCTCTCGGGGCTCGAACCGCACCTGGTGACGGCCGCCGCCGAGCAGGAGATCGACCTCGAGATCACGACGATGACGGCGGCCGAGGCGGAGCAGGCCCTCGCCCCCGACGACGGTGAGAGCACGCTCGACGCCTTCCTGACCGGCGACCCGGCCGCGCCGACCATGGTCGTGGCGAGCGAGACCAGGGCCGACGTCCTTGCCGTGGTCAGCGCGGCCGTCCGCACGTACGTCATCACCGACCAGATCGGCGCCCTCGGCGGTGACCCCGGCAACTTCGAGCAGGCGATGGCCGGTGCCGTCCCGCAGGTGGAGCCGCTGGAGCAGCCGGACATGGGAAGGTTCGACGGGCCGGCCTACGGCGTGTCGATGGTGATGATCTCGCTGCTGCTCTTCGCCCTGATCAGCTCCGGCTCGGTGATCGCGATGGGCGTCGTCGAGGAGAAGACCTCACGCGTGGTCGAGATCCTGCTCTCGACGATCAAGCCGACCCAGCTGCTGGCCGGCAAGATCCTCGGGATCGGCATCTTCGGCATGTTCCAGATCGTCGTGCTGGGCGGAGCGATGGCCCTCGCGCTGGTCGCGCTCGGTCTCACGGACGACCTCGAGATGAACCTCGGCGCTGCGCTGATCATGCTGATCGTCTGGTTCCTCATCGGCTACGCGATCTTCGCGCTGCTCTTCGGCGGGTTCGCTGCGCTGGTCTCCCGTCAGGAGGACATCGGCTCGGTCACGACCCCGCTCATGTTCATGCTCTTCGTGCCGTTCTACACGACGATGTTCCTCGTGCCGGAGGACCCCAACGGGTCGGTCGTGCGGGTCCTGTCGCAGATCCCGCTCTTCGCGCCGTTCATGATGCCGGTCCGGGACGCCTTCGGTGGCCTCCTCGGGTGGGAGCTCGCCCTGTCCGTGGTGATCGCGCTCGCCACCATCCCCGTGCTGATCTGGGTGGCCGCCCGGGTGTACCAGCGCGGTGTGCTGCACACCGGTGGTCGGATGAAGCTGGCCGAGGCGCTCAAGGGCTGAGGTCGGTTGGTCGGGGTGAATCTCCACATAAGGGTTGAAATCGGGCGACACCAGTGCTTGTGTGGCAGGACACCCTAAGAGCGCGATCCGGAGCGAGCGAGCAGGCGTCGATCCAGGTCCCGCACGCCCCAGGTGCGTGCGTCGACGAGCCGGTCGACCTGCGGACCGCCGCGAGATGGCCGAGGACCAGGATGGCACGAGGTCGGGAACCCGCCCGCCCATCCGGGCAGCGTCCAGCCGGACGGGTTCGCCGGCCCGCGGAGCTCGGGCTCGTCGCCGTGCTCGTGGTCAGCGTCCTGACGGGTCCGGTGAGCGCCGACGGCGCCGCCGCGAACCCGACCGGGGACGCAGGTCCAGATCGCGCGGCCCAGGCTCTCCGGGTGGCGTCGGCCCGTACCGGTGCGCAGGCCGCCGCCGTGACGACCCGGCTCACGGCACAGGCACGGGCCTACGTGCGGGTCGAGCGCGCCGACGCGTCGGTTCTCGCCGCCGCCGCCCTCGACTGTGCGGATGATGCGCTCGAGGCGGCGGAGCCGGGCGTCGATCCCGAGCGGCTGGCGGAGCTCGACCAGGCGGCAGCGGCGTTGGCCGACCTGGCCCGCGGATCATGGCCGGGCCGCGATCGGGGACAGCGAGGTGTGATGCTCCCGGAACCGACCGATGTCGAGGTCGTCGCCGGGATCCGGGCCACCGCGAGCGAGATCTTCGGGCTGTCGATGCACATCGGTGCCGCCACGCTCAACGCGGTCGACGACGGTGCGGCGGCGCGCCTCGCCTCGCTGACCGTCGCGTCGGAGTCCGCCGCTGCGGCCGATCGGGCGGTCGCGGCCTTCAGCGGGACGGAGCTGACGCCGCTCCCGCTCAGCGTCTGGCCGAACGGCGAGTTCCCGACGCAGATGCTGTGCAACCTGACCTTCGCCACCGACGCGCTCCTGCGGTGCGACGCCGCCGTCGCGCTCGAGCGCCTCAACGAGCGGTACCGCGCCGACGTCGGTACCGACCTCGTGATCGTCAGCTCGTACCGCAGTCTCGCCGACCAGGTGGCCGTCGCCCAGGCGCGGGGCGCCCTCGCGGCCCGGCCCGGGACGTCGAACCACGGTCTCGGGATCGCCGTGGACGTCGGCGGAGTGGGTGGTGTGGGGGTGTTCGACGCCCCGGGCTACCTGTGGCTCAAGGTGCACGCCCAGGCGTTCGGGTGGCACCATCCCCGCATCATGGAGCCGGGCGGCACCGGACCGCTGGAGCCCTGGCACTGGGAGTTCGGTCCACCGGAGCCGGTACACGTCCCCGCTCCGGTGCAGGTCCCCCCGCAGGGCTGATCTGTCAGGCCCGGCCCGGTCAGGTTCGGCGTACCGGGGATCCCGGCCCGCCGGCCTATGCGGTGCGCTCGAAGGCGTCGGGGACGCCGTCGGCGTCGGTGTCGATGCGTTCGAGCTCCTCGATGCGCCGGTAGGTGCGGTTGCGGGAGCGCAGCAGGACGGCGGCCAGGAGGGCGGCGGTCACCGAGCCGACCAGGACGCCGATCTTGACGTGCTCGTCCTGGGCGGTCCCGGCGCCGAAGGCGAGCTCGCCGATCAGCAGCGAGACCGTGAAGCCGACACCGCCGAGCATCGCGATGCTCAGCACGTCGAGCCAGCGCAGGCTCGCGTCCAGGCTGGCGCGGGTGAACCTCGCGACCAGGTAGGTCGCGCCGACGATCCCGGCGGTCTTGCCGACCACGAGGCCGGCGACGATGCCCAGCGCGACCCGGTCGGTCAGCGCGTCGACCAGGCCGGACAGACCGCCGACGGTGACGCCGGCAGCGAAGAACGCGAAGACCGGGACGGCGAGACCCGCCGAGATCGGCCGGAAGCGGTGCTCGAGGTGCTCGGCGAGCCCAGGTCCGGCTTCGGGTCCGCCGGCGGCGCGGCTGCGGATGACCGGCACGGCGAAGCCGAGCAGCACCCCGGCGACGGTGGCGTGCACCCCGGAGGCGTGCACCAGCCCCCACGTGGCCGCGGCCAGCGGGAGCAGCAGCCACCAGGATCGGATCCGTCGCTGCACCGCGACGGTGAACAGCCCGAGCGGCAGGAGCGCGGCCAGCAGCGGGAACACCTGGACCTCGCCGGTGTAGAAGATCGCGATGATCGTGACGGCGAGGAGGTCGTCGACCACGGCCAGGGTGAGCAGGAAGGTCCGCAGGGCGGCCGGCAGGTGCGTGCTGATGACGGCCAGCACCGCCAGGGCGAAGGCGATGTCGGTGGCGGTGGGGATCGCCCACCCGCGCAGAGCGCCCGGGTCCGATCCGGCGTTGACGGCCAGGTACACGAGCGCCGGGGCGACCATGCCGCCGACCGCGGCCAGGATGGGCAGCGCCGCACGGCGCGGGTCACGCAGGTCGCCTGCGACGAACTCGCGCTTGAGCTCGAGGCCGACGACGAAGAAGAAGATCGCCAGCAGCCCGTCGGCGGCCCAGGCGCCGAGCGACAGCCGCAGGTGGAGCGACTCCGGGCCGACCTCGAGGTCGCGGAGCGCGGCGTAGGAGTCTGCGAACGGCGAGTTCGCCCAGACGAGGGCCACGACGGTCGCGGTCAGCAGCAGCGCGCCACCGACGGTCTCCTTGCGCAGGATCGCGGAGACCCGCGCTGCCTCCGCCCATGAACCGCGGGCGAGCAGGACCCGGCTGGGGTGGCGAGTGCGCATGGGTGGAGCCCTTCTTCGGGGTCGACGACAACACTGCCGACCAGACTTCCCGGCGCACCGAGCACGATCCTATCGGTCGACGGGTCGAGCGAGGCGTGCGCCGATGGCTGGGAGTTCGTGCTCCGCGTGCCGCGGTGGCTGGCTAGGCTGGGTGCTGTCTGCTCGTTCGTCGGGTGGTGACTGATCCCGGAGATCGTCCCGTTCCTCGCCGAGCCGTGAGCCCCGGCGGCGCACGGCTCCAGGTCCGGACGTGATGCCCCACACCGTCGAACTCGCGTATCGGAGCCAGCATGGACGTCTTCACCCGACCGGCACACGTCGAGCCCGACCCGACCTGGAGCATCAACACGATGCTCGACCACCGCGTAGCCAAGGACCCCGACCGGACGCTCGTCGAGATCGAGGAAAGCGGTGGCTGGCGGGCCATGAGCGGGACGCAGTTCGTCGCCGAGGTCGGCGCCGTGGCCAAGGGTCTGATGGCGGCTGGGATCCGGGCCGGCGACAGCGTCGCGATCATGGCCGGGACGAGCTACGAGTGGATGCTGGTCGACTTCGCGATCTGGGCCGCAGGGGCTGTCGGCGTCCCGATCTACGAGAGCTCGTCGATCGAGCAGGTCCAGTGGATCTGCTCGGACGCGGGCGTCCGGGCCGTGTTCGTCGGGCAGCAGGAGCATGCCGACCTGGTCGACGAGATGCACGCGGAGCTCCCGCGCCTCGAGCACGTGTGGCGGATCGACGCGGCTGGCCTCGCCGGACTGCGGTCGGCCGGGCAGGGCGTGCCCGACGCCGATCTGGCCGTGCGCCGCGACGCCGTCCGGCTGACGGACCTCGCGACGATCATCTACACCTCGGGTACCACCGGCCGGCCCAAGGGCGTCGAGCTGACCCACGAGTGCTTCGTGTTCATCTCGGCGAACGTCGGCTTCGAGATGGCTCCGGCCTGCGCCCGCCCCGAGTCGCGGCACCTCGTCTTCCTGCCGCTCGCCCATGTCTTCGCCCGGCTGATCCAGGTCCTGATGGTCGGCAACGGCGCCGTGATCGGGCACTGCCCGAACCAGGCACGCCTGATCGAGGTCCTGCAGGCGTTCCGGCCGACGGCCATCGTGGCTGTGCCCCGCGTCTTCGAGAAGGTCTACGGCGGCGCTGAGCTCAAGGCCGGTGGTGGGCTCACGCTGCGGATCTTCCGGTGGTCGGCGCGGGTCGCGATCGACCACTCACGGGCCCGTGACACGGCACACGGTCCCGCCTGGCCGCTGCGGGTGCAGCATGCGCTGGCGGACCGGCTGGTGTACCGCGCGATCCACCGGTCCCTCGGCGGTGAGCTCCGGTACTCGTTCTCGGCCGGTGCGCCGCTCGGGGAGCGGCTCGGGCACTTCTTCCGGGGGATCGGTCTGACGATCGTGGAGGGCTACGGCCTGACCGAGACGACGGCGCCCACGACCTGCAACCTGATCGAGGCCAACCGGATCGGCACGGTCGGACCGGTGACCGCCGGTACCGCCGCGCGGATCGCGCCGGACGGCGAGATCCAGGTCAAGGGGCCGCACGTGTTCCGCGGCTACCACAACGACCCCGAGGCGACCGCTGAGGCGTTCGTCGACGGTTGGTTCCGGACGGGCGACATCGGGGCCTTCGACGAGGACGGCTACCTGCGCATCACCGGTCGGATCAAGGAGCTCATCGTCACGGCCAGCGGCAAGAACGTCTCGCCGGCGATCCTCGAGGACCGGCTGCGCGGACACCCGCTGGTGTCGCAGTGCGTTCTCGTCGGCGACCACCGACCGTTCATCGCGATGCTGATCGCCCTCGACGCCGAGACCCTGCCAGGCTGGCTCGCCCATCACGGTCGGCCGCCGATGTCTGTCGACGAGGCCCGGACCGACGCGTTCGTGCTCGCTGCGCTGCAGCGCGCGGTCGACCGGACCAACGAGGCGGTCTCCCGCTCGGAGTCGATCCGCAAGTTCGCCGTGCTCGACGTCGACCTCACCCTGGCGAACGGGTACCTGACACCGTCGTTCAAGGTTCGCCGGGACGTCGTGCTGGCCGACTTCGCCGAGCAGATCGACCGCCTCTACCAGGACGAGCGCGCGGCCCCGACTCCCTCGGCGTGACGGGCGCGACGGGGACGACGGGGACGACGGGTACGAGGGATCACCGACTTGCAGACTTTCGCAACTGAGAGAGTTGTGACATGATTGACCGGAGAAGTCACCGCAAGGATCCATGGGCTGAACGCCGAGAGTCGAGGGTGCTGTGCCGACACCGTTGCACCAGCTGAAGGCGGACCTGTTCAAGGCCCTGGGCAACCCGCTGCGCATCCGGGTGCTCGAGCTGCTCTGCGAGCGTGAGCACTCGGTGGGGGAGATGCTCGCCGAGATCGGTGTCGAGGCGTCCGCACTGTCTCAGCAGCTGGCCGTGCTGCGGGGTGCGGGGCTGGTGTCGAGCCGACGCGAGGCGTCGGCGGTGTACTACTCGGTGACCAGCCCGCGGGTCGCGGAGCTGCTGGCCGTGGCCCGCCGGCTGCGCACCGAGCTGTTGGGCGTGCAGATGGAGCTGCTGAGCGACCTTCGGGCCGAGGAGCTGGACGCTGCCCAGCCTGCGACGGCACAGCCACGGCGAGCCGAGCCGGCCTCGTGAGCCGCGTCGTGCGCCGGGAGCCGGTGGGCCGGCGATGAGCCTCCTGCGCAAGATCATCCGGACCGGCCGGGTCGCCGAGCCGGCGCCCCCGGCACCGTCAGCCGTCGGGGTCGACGGTGCCGAGACCACGGACGCAGCCGCACCACGGACTGCGGCACGGCTGACCGGGTCGGTGCAGCTCCGTCACGTGGACGCCGGGTCGTGCAACGGGTGCGAGCTCGAGATCGCCTCCGCCTTCGGTCCGGTGTACGACGCGGAACGCTACGGGGTGCGTCTGGTGGCGTCTCCCCGGCACGCCGACGCGTTGCTGGTGACCGGCCCGGTGACGCGCAACATGGCCGACCCGCTCCGGGCCACCTACGACGCGACCCCGGCACCGAGGCTCGTCGTCGCGGTCGGTGACTGCGCGCTCAGCTGCGGGGTGTTCGCCGGTGGCCACGGCGTCCAGGGCACCGTCGCCGACGTCGTCCCGGTCGATGTCGAGGTCCCGGGGTGCCCGCCGACCCCGGACGCGCTGATCGCAGCGCTGCGCGGGCTGACCGGCCGATGAACCTGGTCGCCACAGGCCTGGCCCTGGTCGCCGCGGGAGCCGTCGTCGGGTTCGTCCTGGTGCTCGTCGTCCCACGCAGCCGCCGGCCACTGGCGGCCGGTGGTCTGACGGCGTTGGTCGGCATCGGTGGTGTGGTCGCCGGCGTCGGCGGGCTCGGCGGGCAGGAGTGGTCGCTGACGGTCACGGGGCTGCTGCCGCTCGGTTCCCTCGTCCTGGCGGTGGACGCACTCTCGGGCGCCTTCCTGCTTCTCGTCGGTGCCGTCGCGGTCGCAGCAGGTCTCTACAGCATCGGCTACACCCAACCGGGTGGCCGGCACGCCGCCGAGGACAGCGGCACCGTCGGCACGTCCGTCGCGGCCGGGCCGGGTGCCGTGCGGCCCGCGGCGCACGTCGAGGGCGCAGCATCGCGCACCTCCCAGTCGATGCTCCCGTTGTTCGTCGCGACGATGCTGCTCGTGCCGGCCGCCGCGAGCGTCACGACGCTGCTGGTCCTGTGGGAGCTGATGGCGCTGACATCCCTCGTCCTTGTGCTCGCCGAGCACCGGTTGCGCGCCTCGGTCCGCGACGCCGGGCTCTGGTACGCCGGGATGACCCATGCCGGACTGGTCGCGATCATGCTCGGTCTGGTCGCCTTCGCCGCCGGCGCGGGCGGCGAGTCGTTCGCAGCCCTGCGGGCCGGCGCCGCGGACCTGCCGCCGTCGACCCGCTCGCTGATCTTCGTGCTGGTCTTCCTCGGCTTCGGCTCGAAGGCCGGGATGGTCCCGCTGCACGTCTGGTTGCCCCGGGCTCACCCCGAGGCACCCAGCCACGTCTCGGCGCTGATGTCGGCCGCCATGGTCAAGCTCGGTGTGTACGGCCTGATCCGGGTCGGGTTCGACCTGCTCGGCGGAGGGCCCCGGTGGTGGGGCCTGCTCGTCCTGACGGTCGGTGGCGTCTCCGCCCTCTACGGCGTCCTGCAGGCCAGCGTCGCGGTGGACCTCAAGCGGCTCCTCGCGTACTCCACGACCGAGAACGTCGGCCTGATCCTGATCGGGATCGGCGCAGCGGGCATCTTCGCCGCCGACGGGAACCGGGTCCTGGCGAGCCTGCTGATGGCCGCGGCCGTGCTGCACGCCGTGAACCACGCCGCCTTCAAGACGCTGCTCTTCCTCGGCGCCGGGTCGGTCCTGCGGGCCACCGGCCTGCGCAACCTCGACCTGCTCGGTGGGCTCGCCGGCCGGATGCCGGTCACGACGGCACTGTTCGCCGTCGGCGCGCTCGGCGCAGCGGCGCTGCCGCCCGGCAACGGCTTCGTCTCCGAGTGGATCCTCCTGCAGGGACTGATCCACAGCGTGACCGCGACCGGCTCGCCGTCCGTCCTCGTCGCCGTGAGCATCCCGCTCGCGGTCGGCGTGGTCGCCCTGACCGCCGGGCTCGGTGTGGCCACCTTCGTCAAGGCCTTCGGTGTCGGGTTCCTCGCACGACCCCGGTCCCTGATGGCCGAGTCGGCCACCGAGAGCCCGATGGCCATGCGGGCCGGGATGGCCGCTGCGGCAGCGGCGTGCCTGGGACTCGCCCTTGTCCCCGCTGCGGCCGGGGAGCCGCTCGTGCACCTGCTCCAGGTGCTGCCCTCGGTGCGCGACGGCGCGCCGCTGGCCGGCAGCGGCGTGGCCCTGCGCCTTGCCGGCATCGCCGGATCGATGTCGCCGCTGTTCATCGCCCTCGGTCTGGTCGTCGCCGGGGTCGGCGTCGCGCTCCTGTCGCGGTGGGTCTCCCGGGGTCGGGCGCGGCGGGTCGCGCCGGCGTGGGGGTGTGGTGGGGCTCGGCTCGACGCGCGGATGGAGCTCACGGCGACCTCCTTCGCCGAACCGCTCACCCGGGTCTTCGACGACGTCCTGGGTCCCGAGCAGGACATCGACGTGACGCCCTTCACCGAGTCGAGGTACCTCATCGAGAGCGTCCGGTTCCGGCAGCGGGTGCCTGATCGGCTCGAGGCACGCCTGTACCCGCCGCTGCTCGCCGCCGCCGGTCGGTGGGGTCAGTGGTCGCGCCGGCTGGCCGACGGCAGCGTGCACCGCTACCTCGCCTACGGCTTCCTCGGCCTGCTGGGCGTCATGATCGTGGTCGGGATCAGCGCATGAGTGCTCAGATGGTCGGTGCCGTCGCTGCGTCTGCCGGGCAGCTCGTCCTGGTGGTCGGCGGTGCCCCGCTGCTCGTCGGCGTGATGCGGCAGGTGCGGGCCACGGCGGAGGGTCGGGCGGGTGCCGGCATCGGCCAGCCGTGGCGCGACCTGCGCAAGCTCCTGGGCAAGGAGGCGATCCGGCCCGAGGGTTCGAGCTGGGTCTTCACCGCCGCGCCGCTGGTGCTGCTCGCCTCGACCCTGGTCATCGCGGCTGTCGCGCCCTTCCTGTCGACCATCTCGCCGGCCGACGGTGCAGCCGACCTCTTCGCGGTGGTCGCCCTGCTCATGCTCGGCACGGTGTCGCTCGCCCTTGCCGGGCTCGACACGGGGACGGCGTTCGGCGGGATGGGTGCCAGCCGTGAGATGACGATCGCCGCGCTCTCCGAGCCGACGATCCTGCTGGCGGTCTTCGCCCTGTCGGCCCGGGTGGGGTCCTCGAACCTGGCCGACATCGTGGCGGGCACGTTGACGTCACCCGCCAGGATCCTGTCCCCGGCGAGCCTCCTGGCGGCGATCGCGTTCGCCGTCGTGATCATCGCCGAGACGGGTCGACTGCCGGTCGACAACCCGGCGACGCACCTCGAGCTCACGATGATCCACGAGGCGATGGTCCTCGAGTACGCCGGGCGTGACCTTGCGGCGGTCGAGCTCGCCGCAGCCATGCGGCTGACGGTCCTCCTGGGTCTGGGTGCGAACCTCTTCCTCCCGTGGGGCATCGCGACGAGCGTCGAGCCGCTTGCCCTGCTGGTCGCGCTGGTCGCCCTCGTCGTCAAGGTGGGTGTCCTGGGGGCGGGCCTCGCCGTGTTCGAGGTGTTCATCGCCAAGTGGCGCCTGTTCCGCGTGCCGGAGCTGCTCGCCGCGTCCTTCCTGTTCGGGCTGCTCGCCGTGTCCGTGTCCTTCTTCCTCGCATGAGAGGCCCCGAGACATGGCCGACCCGACCGGTCGTCGCGCAGCCTGCCGCCGGGAGGTCGAGCACCGATGACTGAGGCCGTCTTCGTCCAGCTGCTCGACCTGATCTGCGGTGGTGTGCTGCTGACCGCCGTGCTGTCGCTCTGGCGCCGGGAGCTGGCCGCCATCGTGCGCCTGCTCGTCGCCCAGGGGATCCTGCTCGCCCTGCTCGCAGCCCTGCTCGGCGCCCGTGAGCACAGCACGGAGCTCTACGTCGCGGCCGCCGGGGTCCTGGTGCTCAAGGCGATCGTGCTGCCCGCCGTGCTGCGCCGGGTGCTGCGTGACTCCGGGGAGGCGCGCGAGGCCGAGCCGCTCGTCAACGTCACGACGTCGCTGCTCGCGGCCGCGCTGCTCACCCTGCTCGCCTACGGCATCAGCCGTCCGCTCGTGCTCCTGGCGCCGTCGGCGACCACCCGGGCCCTTCCCGTCGGGCTGGCCGTCGTCCTCCTGGGCTTCTTCGTCCTGGTGACCCGCCGCCGCGCGCTGTCGCAGGTCATCGGCTTCCTGCTCCTTGACAACGGGATCACGACGACCGCGTTCCTCGCCACGGCGGGCGTCCCGCTGGTGGTCGAGCTCGGCGTGTCCCTCGACGTCCTGCTGGTGGTCCTCGTGCTGCAGGTCCTTGCGGCCAGGATGCGTCTGACGTTCGGCCGCACCGACCTGGACGAGCTCCGAGAGCTGCGTGACTGATGGCTGACCGACGGATGGCTGACCGACAGCCGGGGACATCGACGCGCGGAAGGGCAGGTTCACGGTGATGCCGTTCGAGGAGCTGGTGCGGGTCGCTGCCGGGAGTGACCCGGTAGCCGCGGCCGTCCTCCTGGTCCCGTTGCTCGCGCCGATGCTGGTCGCGGTCGCCGCGGTCGTGGTCGGGTGGCGTCCGGCTGTCGCCTGGTCGACGGTCGCCGCGTCCGTCGCCATCCTGGGTTCCGGTGTGGTTGCTGCGGTCGCCACCAGCGACGGGTCGGAGCTGACCGTCGGCGGGATGCTGCGGGTCGACGCCCTGTCAGCGGTGATGCTGCTGGTCATCGGCGTCGTCGCGGTCGTGGCCACCTGGTCCGGGGTGGGCTACATCGACCACGAGATCGCTGCCGAGCACACCGACGCGCGGGGTGCGCAGCGCTACGGGCTGCTGGTCCCGCTGTTCCTCACCGCCATGGTGCTGGCGGTCGAGGCGAGCAACCTCGGCGTGCTGTGGGCCGCCGTCGAGGCCACCACGATCGTGACCGCCTTCCTCGTCGGGCACCGCGGTGGACGCGCGGCGGTCGAGGCGACCTGGAAGTACGTGATCATCTGCTCGGTCGGCATCGCATTGGCGTACCTGGGCACGGTGCTCGTGTACTACGCCTCGCAGCACACCGGCACCGGGGAGGCGGGTTCGCTCGACTGGACCGTCCTGGTCGCCCAGGCCGATCAGCTCGACCCCGGTGTGATGCGGATCGCTGTCCCCCTGCTCGTGCTGGGCTTCGGCACCAAGGTGGGGCTCGTCCCGATGCACAGCTGGCTGCCGGACGCGCACAGCCAGGCGCCGGCACCCGTCTCGGCCCTGATGTCCGGGGTCCTGCTGTCGGTCGCCGTCTATGCGCTGCTCCGGTACCGGGTGATCGCCGTCGCAGCCCTGGACGGGGAGTTCGTGCGGAACCTGCTGCTCGTCGTCGGCCTCGCCTCGGTGGCCCTTGCGGCATCCCTGCTGCTCGCGCAACGCGACTACAAGCGGCTCCTGGCCTACTCGAGCATCGAGCACATGGGGCTGGTCATCATCGGTGTGGCGATCGGGACCCCGTTGGCCGTGGCCGCCCTGCTGCTGCACATCCTCGGGCACGGCCTGGCCAAGGCGGTCCTGTTCTGTGCCTCGGGGCAGATCCTCGCCTCCGAGGGGACGACCCGGATCGCAGACGTCCGGGGTCTGCTCGCACGTCGGCCCGTCCTTGCGGGCTCCTTCGCGCTCGGGCTCGCGGCGCTCCTCGGTCTTCCGCCGTTCAGCCTCTTCGTCAGCGAGCTGGCTCTGGCGAGGGCCGCTGCCGACGCGGGCGTGTTCTGGGCGGTCGCCGTCGCGCTGGTCCTGCTGCTCGTGGTCTTCGTCGCGATCGCCGGCCACGCCGCCGGGATGCTCTTCGGGGCAGCGCCGTCCGGGCTCGCGACGGCGGCGCCGACGAGCACCCGGGCAGCTGCCGCGCCGCTGGTCACCGGCCTGATCGCGCTGGCGATCCTCGGTGTGGTCGCCTGGCCGCTCGACGTCCTCCTGCACGCCGCCTCGATCATTGCGGGGACCTCATGACCAGCATCCGCCGCCGTCCGCGACCGGTCAGCGCCGCCGACCTGCCGACCGAGGCCGCGGCGCTGCTGGCCGACGGCTTCCGTCTGGCGCTCGTCGCGGCGCACGAGGACCCCGACGGGTTCCGCGTGGTGTACCTGTTCACCGCCGGCTCACCCGACCGGCGGGTCGAGCTGGAGCTGCGCACGGAGCACGACGCGCCGCAGGTCCCGAGCCTGGCCGGTCTGTCCTTCCCCGCCGGCCGCTTCGAACGGGAGATGCGTGACCTGCACGGCATCGTGCCGCTGCACCACCCGCTGCCGCGACGGCTGGTCCGCCACCAGCACTGGCCGACCGGCTGGTACCCGATGCGCTCGGACGCCGGTCCGCCGCCCCCGTTCGCCTCGTCCGAGCAGACGTACCCCTTCCTGCGGGTCCAGGGACCGGGGGTCTACGAGATCCCGGTCGGGCCGGTCCACGCCGGGCTGATCGAGCCGGGCCACTTCCGCTTCTCGGTGGTGGGAGAGACCATCCTCAAGCTCAAGGCGCGCCTGTGGTTCACCCACAAGGGCATCGAGAAGCTCGCCGAGTCACGCACGCCGACGGCAGCGTTCCCGCTCGCCGAGCGCGTGAGCGGTGACACGACAGTCGGTCACGCACTGGCCTTCAGCCTCGCCGTCGAGGAGGCGTACGACTGGTCGGTCCCGAAGGAGGCCGCTCTGCTGCGTGCCGTGCTGCTCGAGCTCGAGCGCCTCTACAACCATGTCGCGGACCTCGGCGCACTGTGCAACGACGTCGGCTACTCCATCCTGCACGCGCACACGATGCGGATCCGCGAGCAGCTGCTGCGCCTCAACCAGGAGGTCACCGGTCACCGGCTGCTGCGCGGCGGCGTCCAGCTCGGCGGAGCGACGGTCATGCACCTGCCGGAGCCCGCGCTGCTGGCCGGCATCGCGGCGGAGGTCGCGGAGATCGTCGACCTCGCCCTGCGCAACAGCGTCGTGCTGGACCGGTTCACCGGCACCGCGGTGCTCCGGGCCGACCAGGTCCGGGAGATCGGCGCCCTCGGGTTCGCGGCCCGGGCCAGCGGCGTCGACATCGACGCCCGCCGGGACCACCCCTTCCACGCCGCCACGACGCAGGTCGCCTCCGTCGTGCGCACCGAGGGTGACGTCCTGGCGCGATTCCTCGTCCGTGCGGGGGAGGTGCAGGCGAGCGTCGCCCTGCTCGCGATCCTGCTGCGCGACGCCCGACCGGGAACGGTGCTGCGGGACCGCCCGCGACGACTGCCGGGCGGTCAGGTCTCCGGGGTTGGGCTGGTCGAGGGTTGGCGTGGGACCATGGTCCACCGGGTCGAGATCGGGGCCGACGGGAGACTGGCCCGCCTCAAGATCGTCGATCCATCATTCATGACCTGGCCCGCGCTCCCGGTCGCCCTCAACGGGACGATCGTCGCGGACTTCCCCGTGGTCAACAAGAGCTTCAACAACTCGTACGCCGGGAACGACCTCTGATGCTCGCACCGGCCCGATGACCTCCTCCGGAGGTCCCGAACAACAGAAGATCGAGGACATGATCTCCACACATCTCGACGACCTCACTGCGCCGCCGCCGCTGGCGCCTGGCGCGCTGCGCATCACGCCCCTCGGCGGCCTGGGTGAGATCGGCCGCAACATGACAGTCTTCGAGCACGCCGGCAAGCTGCTCGTCGTGGACTGCGGAGTGCTCTTCCCCGAGGACCACCAGCCGGGCATCGACGTGATCCTGCCCGACTTCACGTCGCTGCGGGACCGCCTCGACCAGATCGAGGCCATCGTGCTCACGCACGGTCACGAGGACCACATCGGTGGTGTCCCGTACCTGCTCAAGGAGCGGGCCGACATCCCGGTGATCGGTTCCCAGCTGACGCTGGCGTTCATCGAGGCCAAGCTCAAGGAGCACCGCATCCGACCGATGACGGTGCAGGTCGCCGCCGGCGACGTGCATCAGGCGGGGCCCTTCGGCCTGGAGTTCGCCGCGGTCAACCACTCGATCCCCGACGGTCTTGCCGTGGCGATCCGTACCGGTGCCGGGCTGGTGCTCAACACCGGGGACTTCAAGATGGACCAGTTCCCGCTGGACGACCGGATCACCGACCTGCGCGCGTTCGCCCGCTTCGGTGAGGAGGGCGTCGACCTGTTCATGGTGGACTCCACCAACGCCGAGGTCCCGGGCTTCACCATGGCCGAGCGGGAGCTCGCCCCGGCGATCGACCAGGTGTTCGCCACAGCTCCGCGGCGGATCATCGTCTCGAGCTTCGCCAGCCACGTGCACCGGATCCAGCAGGTGCTGGACGCGGCGCACACCCACGGCCGCAAGGTCGCGTTCGTCGGGCGATCGATGGTGCGCAACATGGGCATCGCCCGGGACCTGGGCTACCTGACGATCCCGCGCGGGCTGGTGGTGGACTTCAAGAAGCTCGAGTCCATGCCTGACGAGAAGGTCACCCTGATCTGCACCGGGTCACAGGGCGAGCCGCTGGCGGCGCTGTCGCGGATGGCCAACGGCGACCACCAGATCCGGGTCTCCGACGGTGACACGGTGCTGCTGGCCAGCTCGCTGATCCCGGGCAACGAGAGCGCCATCTACGGGATCATCAACAAGCTCACAGACCTGGGCGCCAAGGTGGTCCACAAGGGCAACGCCAAGGTCCACGTCTCGGGCCACGCCAGCGCCGGCGAGCTCGTCTACTGCTACAACATCATCAAGCCACGCAACGTCCTGCCGATCCACGGTGAGTCCAAGCACCTGCACGCCAACGGCGAGCTCGCCGTGCGGACCGGGGTCGACCCGTCCCGGGTGATCATCGGCCGCGACGGCGTGACCATCGACCTGGTCGACGGCCGGGCGACGATCTCCGGCAAGGTCCCGGCCGGACTGGTCTACGTCGACGGCCACACCGTCGGCCGCGCGACCGAGGACACCCTCAAGGAGCGTCGGCTGCTGCGCGAGGGCGGGGTCGTCACCGTCCTGGCCCTGGTCGACCCGGTCAGCAACTCCCTGGCCGAGCCGTTGGAGTTCCTCACCCGCGGTTTCGTGCACGACGACCGCACGTTCGACGGTGCGGCCGCCGAGGTCGACAAGGCCCTGACCAAGGTCTCGACCCAGAGGCTCGACGTCGACCAGCTCGAGGCGACCATCTCCGGCGCTGTCGGCCGGTACATCCAGCGCACCTACCGCCGCGAGCCGGTCGTCATCGCCATCGTCGTGGACGCCTAGGGGTAACGCCCGGGTGTGTCCCGACGGGTCGGTCAAAGCCCACACTCAGGACTCTGACAGGTGGTATCCAGGTAACGACCAGGCACGTCTGGTTTCCTCTCGGCGTACGTTCGATCAGAGCCGCCGCCCGGCGGACCTGATGAGGACTCGTTCCCAGGAGTACCGATGTTCGACACCATCGCCGGTCTGCCGCTCCACCCCCTCGTCGTGCACGCGACGGAGGTCGTCGTCCCGCTCGCGGCCCTGGTGCTGGCCCTCGCGGTGCTCTGGCCACGGTTCCGTCGGTGGGCCGGGTACCTGCCCCTGGGGCTTGCGGCCGCCGCCGTCGTCCTGGTGCCGCTGTCCACGCAGTCCGGCGAGGCGTTCGAGGAGCAGGTCGCCGAGTCCGCGCTCGTCGAGACGCACGCGGCGCTCGCCGAGACCCTGCTGCCCTGGACGATCGGCCTCGCGGTGGTCGCGGCGGCGCTCCTGGTGTGGCACTGGAACGAGCGCACGGCCGCAGAGCGCCGTCGGCCGACCTGGGTCCCGATCGTGCTGCTGGTCGCCGGCCTCGTGGTCGCGACCGGGACGACGGTGCAGGCCGTCCGGATCGGGCACAGCGGTGCGACAGCTGTGTGGTCCTCGGCCGGCAGCTCGTCCGGAGCCTCCGCCGGAGACGTCGACGACGACTGAGCGCACCACTCGGCGTGCACGCATGCTCGCGAGGGTGTTGCCGCACGGCGGTCGCGGATCTACCGTCGGAAGGCCGACCAGCCGACGGTCGTCTGGTCCGCGTGGGAGGCCGACATGCTCTCCGACTACTCACCCGTGCCGACCCTCGGCGTCTCGGACCTCGAGCAGGCGCGCGCGTTCTACGAGGGTGTCCTCGGGTTCGCCCCGGTCGGTGATGCCGCGGAGGGGGTGATGTACGCCGCCGGTGCCGGTCAGTTCCTCGTGTACCCCTCCGCCTACGCCGGCACCAACCAGGCCACGGCCATGTCGTTCGCCGTCCCCGCAGCCGTGTTCGACGCCGAGGTGGCGGCGTTGCGCGCCGGCGGACTGGTGTTCCAGACGTTCGAGGTGGAGGAGATGGTCTGGGCGGACGGGGTCGCGACGATGGGCGAGATGAAGGCCGTCTGGTTCGCCGACCCGGACGGCAACATCCTCAACGTCGAGACGTCACCGGAGTCCGCGACGGGCTGACCGCTCCGGCCGCCCCGAGGGCAGGCCGTCCGGGAGACCGTCAGGCCTGGGACTCGGCGACGCCGTCGTGCTCCGGCCGGCGACCGAGGCGTTGCGTGCCGGTCCAGGCGGCCAGGGTGACGCCGAGGGCGATGAGCAGGTCGCCGACGCTGAACGTGTTGGCCAGCGGCAGCGGTGCGGGCCAGGCGAAGACGTCACCGAGCCAGGGCAGCACCGGGTGGTCCAGGACCGCGGAGTTCGCGAACCCCGCGGTGCGGTCGATGTCGGCCGCCGCCAGGGCACTCGCCGAGGCGGGCAGCACCCCACCGTTGAGCGCGATCGTGATCCCGTTGGATGCCGCCCCTGCGGTGACCACCGGGACGCCGGCGACGTGCCGGTTGGCCCACAGGAACGCCAGGGCTGCCGCATAGGTCGCCACGTGCAGCACCGACGCGAGCGTGGCGGGTATCGGCGCTTCCGTGGCGACGACCTGGAGTGCGAGCGTCGCCCAGATCAGCAGCGGCCACCGCCACCGGAGCAGCAGCAGCCGGGCGGACCAGCGACCCGCGAGCAACGGGGAGAGCAGGGCGAGGGTGCACGTGGCGAGCAGCAGCATCGTCAGGTGATCGCCGGCTCGTCGGCCCGGGCCGGGGTCGCGCTCTCGGCCTCGAGCCGCTGAAGGATCTGCTCGGGCGTGGTCGGTCGGCCCAGGTGATACCCCTGCCCGACGTCGCAGCCGAGCGCGCGCAGGGTCAAGGCGGTCTCCTCGTCCTCGATGCCCTCGGCGATCACCCGCAGGTCCAGGTCCCTGGCGAGGGCGATGGTCGACCGGACGATGATGAAGTCGTGCTCGTCCTGGGCCATGTCGCTGACGAACGACCGGTCGATCTTCAGCTCGTCGACCTCCAGGCGCTTGAGATAGCTGAGCGAGGCGTGCCCGGTGCCGTAGTCGTCGACAGCGATCGCGATCCCGAGCCTGCGGAGCGTCGCGATGACGACGTCGACCCTGACCGGGTCCGCCAGGATCCCGGTCTCGGTCACCTCGAGCACCAGTGCGGACGAGGGGATGCCGTGCCGGGCCAGTGCCTCGGTCACCTGGCGCGGCAGCGCGAGGTCGGACATGTGGCGGGCCGACAGGTTGACTGCCATCCGCAGGTCGTGACCGGTCGAGCGCCACGTGGCCAGGGCGCCGAGGGCCGCGTCGAGCACGTAGGCGGTCAGCTCGCCGATCAGGCCGGAGTTCTCGGCCAGCGGGATGAAGTCGTCCGGCGGCACGAAGCCGCGGGTCGGGTGCTGCCAGCGGATCAGCGCCTCCACCCCGACGATCCGTCGGGTGGCCAGGTTCACCTGCGGCTGGAACGCGACGCCCAGCTGCCCGGAGTCGAGGGCCGTCCTCAGGTCGGCGAGCAGCCGGAGCCGCGCGAGGTTGTCGACGTGGAACTCGGGGGAGTAGGTGGTGATGCGGTCACGCTCGAGCTTGGCCTGGTACAGCGCGATGTCGGCGTTCTTCATCAGCGTCTCGGCGTCGGCGCCGTGCATCGGGGCGACCGCGACCCCCGCGCTCGTCCGGACCAGCAGCTCGAGCTCACCGACGCGCATCGGAGCCTCGAGCGAGGCCAGCAGGTCGTGCGCGATCCGGAGCGTGTCGGCCAGGTCGCCGCTGATCACGACCGCGAACTCGTCACCGCCGATGCGGCTCGCGCGCTCGTCGTCGCCGAGGGCCAGCACCAGGCGGGCGGCCACCTGGCGGAGCAGCTGGTCGCCGACGGGGTGACCGAGGGTCTCGTTGATGTCCTTGAAGTGGTCGAGGTCGAGCAGCACGAGACCCGGCCCGCGCGTCCCGTTGCGCTGTGCGACGACGAAGGCGTGCTCGAGCTCTCGCTGGAGCCGGTCCCGGTTGCCCAGACCGGTCAGCGAGTCGTGCGACGCCAGGTGCGAGTGGCGGATCCCGGCGGCAGTGGTGAAGTAGGTCGCGACGACGGGCGCGCCGAGGAACACCAGGGCAGCAACACCGTCCTTGGCGACGATCGCGGCGACGGCACCGATGGAGAGCAGAACGACGTTGGTGGCGACCAGGAACTGGCCGTCCTCACGCACGATGGTCCGCAGCGGCTGCGACGTCGCGATCGAGACGACGATCGCCACGAGCAGCCGGTTGACGAGGACCATCGCCACCCCGCCCGCCAGCAGGGGGCCGAGATGCCGCGGCTCGACGACCACCGGTCCGCCGAAGAAGGGGACGTGCGCCAGGGCGCAGAACGTGGCGCGGGCCGCCAGCACGCTGAGCGTGTACTGCGCGGTGTTGAAGGCCGACTTCTTGGCGTCGCGCCGGTTCAGGACGTCATCGCCGATGCTGGCGACCGCCTGGACGAGCACCGCGAGGCCGAGACCCCCGATCGCGACGAGGGCGAGGATGAACGGGGCGGACGTCGAGACGGACTCGGCCGGCTCGTCACCACGTGGGACGGCCAGCGGCCGCAGCTCGCCGACGAGCGCGGCGACACACAGGAACACCAGCGGGCCCACCGTCACGTAGGTGATCGAGGGCCATGACGTCAGCCTGACCGCGAGCACGAGACCGATGAGTCCAGTGGCGCAGACCAGCGCGACGTAGGCGTCGAGCAGCGACGGCGGAGCCAGGAACCTGCCCCGGGCCCCGCCGCCGCCGCTCATGAGTCTGCTCAGATCCACTTCCACCCAGCGCCGGCCAGCGCGGCGATGGCGGCGATGGTGCCCGCGCTCGCCGTGATGCGGACGATGGTGCTGTTCTTCGCGATGCGCCACTTGTTCATGATGAATCCCCTCGAGGTCATGGCCGTGCGGCGATGAGCCGACCCTGCCACCGGCGATGCCCTCTGGACCGACGGGCACCGGCGAGTGCGCTAGCCATACATTGTGTGTTCGGTCGGCAGGGTCGCGACCTTGAGCAATGGTCCCCCATCTCGGTGGAAAGGGTGCGTTCGCCGCGCCATGATCGAAATCCGGCGCGTGCGGACGATTCGTCCCGGTGGCGTCGCTACCCTCGGCCGAACCTGTCCGTCCTAGGCCTGTGCCGCGGCGATGACGGCGGCCTCGGCATCGCCGTGCGCGCCGAGGAGCTTCCGAAGGCCCATCGTGTCGATCATGCGGGCCATCGGCGGACCCATGTGCGAGGCGACCACCGCGTCGACGTGATGCTCGACCAGGAAGCGTGCGACCCGTGCGTGGTGGGCGCCCTCGGTCCCCGAGTCGTGCAGGGTGTCCCAGTGCACGTCGTGCTCGACCCAGTCGACGATCCGACCCGCCGAGACGGTGGCGACGGCGAGCCGGTGCGCCCGACCCCAGCTTCCGGCGACCTGACGGCCGGTGCCGACCGGGATGCAGATGACTACTGGCGTTGCGTTCGTGTCCTGCGCTGTCACGGACGTCACTCCTCTGGTTCTTGCGTCGTCGACGAACCCCACGGTCCCGACCGACCCCACGGTAGAGCCTGCTCGGTCGGCAGGAGGTACCGGGTGAACCAGTCGCTCGCGAGGACCGCGGCCGCCGCCAGGGTCCCCGGCTCCTCGAACAGGTGCGTGGCATCCGGGACGACGGCCAGGCGGTTCACGCAGCGCAGCTGCGCCCGCGCCTCGCGGTTGAGCTCGAGGACCACCGGGTCCGCGCTGCCGACGATCAGGAGCGTCGGGGCCACCACGTGGGCCAGCCGTGCTCCGGCCAGGTCCGGCCGACCACCGCGCGACACGATCGCCGCGACGGGCGGGTCCGGCTCGGCGGCAGCCCACAGCGCGGCGCCGGCACCTGTGCTCGCGCCGAACCATCCGACCCGGCACGCGGCGCTGTCGGGCCGGGTGCCGAGCCACCGGGTCGCTGCGGCGAGTCGACCCGCCAGCAGCTCGATGTCGAAGACGTTGGCGCGGTCGAGCTCCTCGGACGGGGTGAGCAGGTCGAGCAGCAGCGTGCCGAGGCCGGCCCGCTGGAGCGCCGAGGCGACGAGGCGGTTGCGGGGGCTGTGCCGACTGCTGCCGCTGCCGTGGGCGAACACGACCACGGCGGTCGCCGGTTCGGGCAGGTACAGATGGCCGGGGAGCCGGACCACGCCGACCGGGATCTCGACGTCGACGTCGCAGTCGTCCGGGTCGCCGATCGCGCCGGCGCCCAGGACGCGCCGCGCAGCGACGTCGAGCAGGACGATCACCTCCTCGTCGCTCGTCGCAGAGAAGTCGCGGTAGTGGTGGCCGACCGCCAGGAAGTGCGCAGGGGTGTGGACGCAGACGACCTCGTCGGCTCCCGGCAGGTCCTGTACGGTCTCGGCGGGGGCGACCGGCACGGCGACGACGACCCTTGTCGCGCCGAGGTGACGGGCCACCTCGCACGCGACGCGCGCGGTCGACCCGGTGGCGATCCCGTCGTCGACGACGACTGCGGTCCGGCCGGCGAGGTCGACCGGCGGGCGACCCCGTCGCAGGCGGGCGACGCGCGCCTCGAGCTGAACCCGTTCGCGTCGCTCGACGGTCGCCAGGTCCTCGTCGGAGATCCCCGCGTGCCTCAGCACAGTCGTCTCGAGCACCCGGGCACCGCCCTCACCGATGGCACCCATGGCGAGCTCAGGCTGGAACGGCACCCCGAGCTTGCGGACGACGATGACGTCGAGCGGCGCGTCCAGCGCCTGCGCCACCTCGAAGGCCACCGGCACCCCACCACGGGGCAGCCCGAGGACGACCAGATCCTGGCCTCGGAGATGCTCGAGCAGCCCGGCGAGCTCTCGACCCGCGGCAACCCGGTCTGCGAACACGACCATCGCGATGCCCTCCGTCCCGGCAACGATTCCGGTCTAGCACCGGGCGCAGGGCAGCGCCAGCCTCCTGCGGGACGGTCCACGGCCGGACGGCCGTGCCGCCCGCCTGCAGCGGGTCGCCGGTGCGGGGCGTCAGCCGCCGACGGACAGGACAGCTGTCATCGTGCGGCTCTCCCCGGGGGCGAGGTCGACGGCGTCGTCGCGGATGTTGCAGGTCTCGATGCAGAGCATCTCGGTCCACTCGTCGTCGCCGAAGTCGGCCATCGCGGCGGCCTTGGCGATCCATGGGTTCCAGACGACTGTGCTGTTCGAGGCGTCCTTGGCGACCGTGATGGTGCGCCGAGCGCCGGCGTCGTGCACCGTCGTGGTGGCCCGGGTGCCGAGGTAGGCCCGGTCCGTCTCGGCGTCGAACCGGATCGGGCGGTGCTCACCTGGTCGGGCGCCGGGGCCGGCCAGCTGGTCGACGAAGGGCGCGCCCTGCAGGCCTGCGACCTCGGTGGCGCGAACGTCCTGGACGCGGAGGTAGGTGTGCAGCGCCGCCTCGAACCGCACCGGTGCGTGGCCCCGGTTGGTGACCTGGAGGGCGAGGGTCAGGCGCTCACCGATCGTGACGGTGTACCGGGCGTCGAACGGGTACGGCCACACGGAGGCGCGGGTCGCGTCGCTGTCCGCGAGGCCCAGCGCAAGCACCACGTCGTCCTGCTCCTCGCGCGCGTCGACCAGCGCCCAGTCGAGCAGCCGTGCGAAACCGTGCGCCGGGGCACCGGGGTGACCGGCGTCCGCTCCGAACCACGGGAAGCAGATCGGGACGCCGCCGCGGATGGCAGCCCCGTCGGCGAACCTGCTCGCGGCGCTCAACCACAGGACCGGCTGCCGTCCCACCGGTGCCCACGCGGTGACGTGGGCGCCGTGCAGGTAGACCTCGGCCGAGCCGGCGCGGCCGGTCACGCGGACGAGGGGCAGTCCCCCCTCGCCCGGAACGATCTGCACCGACGACGGCAGGTCACGCGGTGCTGGAGCCGGCTGGGACGGCATCGGACCTCCAGGGTCGATCGGGCGCGGCCGATCCGCGATGTCGGTACCCGTCGGCCGAAGGACGACGCGCCCGGGTGCCGGTCCCGAGCGTATCGGGGACCCTGCCGGCAGCCCCGGCATCGCAGGTCGGCGGAGCGGCCGGCCGGTGTGCAGACGGAACAATGAACGCTTCAACTGTGCTGCTGGCCGACCGATGGGTCGGTGTGGGTGTGAAGGCGGCGCGGTGGGCGGGATACCTGGTCGTCGGGGTCCTCGTTGCCGTCGGAGACGTCGTGCTGCCGGCCGGGCTGGGCCGCGACGTCCTCTACTGCGCCGTGGCCGCCTCGGGTGCCGTGGCGATGGTGCTGGGTGTCCGTCGGAACCGGCCTGCCGAGCCGATGGCGTGGTACCTCATTGCCGCGGGCATGGCCTCCTGGGTCCTGGGCGGTGCGATCAACGCCTGGCAGCTCCATCTGGGCCGCGTCGATGGCTCCGCCTCGCCCGCCGACGTGTTCTACCTCGCCACGTACCCGCTGGTCGTGTGGGGCTGCTCCTGTTCGCGCGGAGCCGCGGTCCCGAGCGGCGGCCGACGGCCCTCCTGGACAGTGCGATCTTCACCCTGGGTGTCGGGCTCCTGTCCTGGGTGTTCCTGATCGAGCCGAGCTGGGCCACTGCCGGGGACTCGACGCTCGCCCGGCTCGTCGAGGTCGCCTACCCGCTCGGCAACGTGCTGCTCTTCGGTGCGTTGGTGCGTCTGGCCAAGGCCCCGGGGGCCGGTCGATCCGCATCCCGGCTGCTCGCGGTGCTGGTCGGCACGATGCTGGCCGTCCAGGGTGGGGTCCAGGCGCTGACCTTCGTCCCCCTGATCGACGTCCGCCCGTCACTGCTCGACCCGAGGTGGCTGGTGGCCTACGTGCTGGCGGGCGCGGCGGCGCTGCACCCCGCGATGCGCGCGTTGTCGGCGCCGGCCCCCGAACGTTCCGAGACGTTGCACGAGGGGCAGGTGGTCGGCCTCGCCGCGGCACTGCTGATCGGCCCGGCGATCCTCGGTGGCCAGCTGGTGGCCGGCGTCCCGGTGAGCGTGGCCCCGGTCGTGGTCGTCTCCGCCGTCCTGGTGCTGCTGGTGATGGTGCGGATGGTGCGGATGGTGCGCCGCGTGCAGGACCAGGCCACGACCGATGACCTGACCGGGCTGCCCAACCGACGGGCTCTGTACCTTCAGGCAGGCGCGCGGCTGGCGGATCCGCAGCACCGGCGACAGGCTCTGCTGATGCTGGACCTCGACAGGTTCAAGGAGGTCAACGACTCCCTCGGCCACCACGCAGGGGACGAGCTCCTGGTCCAGGTCGGCGCCCGCCTGGCCGAGCACCTGCGGGTGGAGGACCTGCTGGTACGGCTCGGCGGCGACGAGTTCGCGATCCTTCTCGAGGACGCCGGCCGTGAGGAGGCCGGTATCGTCGCGGGCACGCTGTCCACGGCCCTGGCCGAGCCGTTCCCGCTGGGGGATCTGACGGTGCACAGCACGATCAGCATCGGCATCGCACTGTTCCCCGACCACGGCACCAACCTCAGCGCGCTGCTGCGCAAGGCCGACATCGCGATGTAACAAGGCCAAGGGCTCGGGCGACCTGCACGTCTACGGCGAGGCCGACGACGACGGCGCCACCCGGCTCCGCGTGGCCGAGGAGCTCCGGATCGCTCTGACCGACCACCAGCTCGTCCTGCACTACCAGCCCAAGATCGACCTGCCGACTGGAGCCGTCCACGGCGTCGAGGCCCTGGTCCGCTGGGAGCACCCCACCCGCGGCCTGCTGTACCCGGGGAGCTTCCTGGACCGGGTCGAGGACGCCGGACTGATGCGCGCGCTGACCCGGGGGGTGCTGCAGATCGCTCTCGACCAGGCCGCCGTCTGGCACGCCGACGGCCGACCCATGACGGTCGCCGTCAACCTCTCGGCCAGCTCCCTCGTCGATGTCGACCTGCCCGGCGAGGTCGCCGCGATGCTCGACTCCCGACACCTCCCGCCGGGGGCTCTGCAGCTCGAGATCACCGAGGAGTTCCTGATGGCCGACCGCGACCGGGCCCAGGTCATCCTGACCCGGTTGCGGCGCAGCGGCATCCAGATCGCCGTCGACGACTTCGGCACGGGGTACAGCTCGCTGTCCTACCTGCGTGACCTGCCCATCGACGAGCTCAAGCTGGACCGCTCGTTCGTCTTCCCGATGGCGGAGGACGCCCGCGCCGTCGCGCTGGTCGCCTCGACGATCGCCCTGGCGCACAGCCTCGACCTGCGCATGGTCGCCGAAGGCGTCGAGGACGGCGTCACCTACGCCGAGCTCACCCGTCTGGGCTGCGACCAGGCTCAGGGCTACTACATGTCCAGGCCCGTGCCTGCCGCCGAGCTCGACGACTGGCTGCGGGACCGGCCGTCGCCTGACGACCCCACACCGCAGCGCCCACGCCACCAGCCCGCACCCGTCCAGTAGGGGCGGGACCTCGAGGGTCTCGATCAGTCGACGCCGAGCACGTACGTCTGGATGGCGATCACAGCGGCTCCGCGGGCCCACTGGGTGAAGCTGCCCGGGCGGACGTCGAGGTCGATCGGCTGCGCACGAGGATCGCGCACTCGGCCGATGGCAGCGTCGATCGCGGGTCGGGCGGACTCCACCAGTCGGACGCCCTCGCCCGAGATGACGACCCGTTGGGGCATCGTGAGGTTGCTGACGAGCGCGATGAGGATGCCCAGGCCTGTTCCCGCATCGTCGATGATCCTGCGCGCCGCGGGATTGCCGGCAGCTGCCAGGTCGAGCACCTCGTCGTACCCGACGTCGCGCCCCAGGGCGACCGAAGCACCCGCGCAGATCGCGGGGATCGACAGGAGTGCGGTCGAGCACCCCCGATGGCCGAGGAAGCAGAGTGGCCCGGTGGGGTCGAGCGGGATGTGCCCGACGGGTCCCAGCCCGGCATCGCTGCTGGTGACGACCTGGCCCCGGATGACCAGCCCGTACCCGACGCCGGCGCCGATCGTCAGGACGGCGAAGCGATCGAGACCGCGTCCGGCACCGAACCAGTGCTCGGCCTCGGTCAGCGCGATCAGGTCGTTCTCCACCACGGTCGGCAGTCCGGTCGCCCTCTGGGTCATGGATCCGAGCGGGACGTCGGTCCAGTCCAGGAAGGGGGCGCTGGAGACGGTGGCGTGGTCGGCGGCCTGCCCGCCGACGCTGATGCCCACGGCGGTGACCGACGGTGCACGACGCGAGAGGGTGGCGACGAGCTCGGAGATGACCGAGACGATCGTCGTGGGGTCCTTCGAGGGCAGGGGGCGGTCCTCGGTGGCGACGACCTCCGCCCGCAGGTTCGTCAGCACGCCGTAGGCCATCTCGCCGGTGAGCTTGATCCCGACGAAGTGGTGGGAGCCCGGGACGATGTCGAGCGGCGTCTGCGGCCGCCCGGTGCGCTGGCCCTGGGCCCGCGTGCCGTCGACCTCGACGAGCAGACCGGAGTCGACCAGCGGTTTCGTCAGCCGGGTCAAGGAGCCGGGGGAGAGGTCGAGCCGCCGGGCGAGCTCGACGCGTGACAGCGGCCCGTTGATCAGCACGTCCAGGGCCAGGGCGTGGCTCGGCCCGCTCAACGGGGTCCAGGTCGGGTTCATCGGCGCTCCTTCAGCACGGCTCCTCGACTGTAGTGGGTCACGATAGTTCTGGCACGGAATGAAGATGATCAGGGTGGCAGTGTCGGCGCGCACAGAAGTCACGATTTGGTCACGGCAACGCCCAGGTATTGACTCTCGTTTATTCCGACACGATAGTAAGGGTCTCGGCTCTGCAGCCGTGGTGACGACGGAGTCCACGATCGGGGTAACGGTGCCAGGTTCGGTTGCTGTCGATGAGCTCATCCACCTCCGTGCCGGTGGTGTGAGTCTGGTCCTCGACCTGAGCGGGGGGCTCCTGCCTCGGGTCCTGCACTGGGGTGCGGATCTGGGCGCGCTGTCACGTGCGGACCTGACGACACTCCGCCTGACCTCCCAGCCGCAGGTGGTCTCGAACTCCGTCGATGCGGGTGTCCCGCTGAGCGTCGTACCGGAGGCGGCCGTCGGGTGGATGGGCACCCCGGGTCTGACCGGCCATCGTGCCGGCCGGGAGTTCTCCTCCCTGTTCACGGTGACGCGGGTCCGGGCAGCCGAGACGGACGGGGCGGTGGAGCACCGCGTGGTCGTCGAGACGCGGGACGAGAACGCCCAGCTGGGCATGGTCCTCGAGGTCGAGCTCACCGCCTCGGGCCTCGTCCGGCTGCGCGCGACGGTGACCAACACCCACGACGTCGAGCCGTACACCCTGGACGGGTTGTTGCTGGCTCTGCCGGTTCCCACGAGCGCGCAGGAGATCCTCGACTTCTCCGGGCGTCATCTGCGCGAGCGTTCGCCGCAACGGCACACCTTCACTCTGGGCACCCACCTGCGGGACAACCGGCGCGGTCGGACCGGCGCTGACGCCACGCTCCTGCTGCTCGCCGGAACCGCAGGCTTCTCCTTCGCCGGGGGCGAGGTCTGGGGCCTGCACGTGGCCTGGAGCGGCAACCACCGCACGCTGGCCGAGCGGACTCCCCAGGGCGACGGACTGCTGTCCGGTGGAGAGCTCCTGCTCCCGGGCGAGGGGACTCTGGCGGCCGGTGAGTCCTACCGGACGCCATGGGTCTTCGGCAGCTGGGGTCAGGGCATCGATCAGCTGTCGGCCCGTTTCCACGACTACCTCCGCGCTCGTCCGCAGCACCCTCGATCTCCCCGCCCCGTGGTCCTGAACACCTGGGAGGCGGTCTACTTCCAGCAGGACCTGGCCACGCTCTGCGAGCTCGCCGACTCGGCCGCAGAGGTCGGTGTGGAGCGCTTCGTGCTCGATGACGGCTGGTTCCGGCACCGGCGCGACGACTTCGCGGGCCTGGGCGACTGGTACGTCGACGAGGGGGTGTGGCCGCAGGGCCTGGGGCCCCTGGTCGACCACGTCCGGGCTCGCGGGATGCAGTTCGGTCTCTGGTTCGAACCGGAGATGATCAACGTCGACTCCGACCTGGCTCGCGCGCACCCGGACTGGATCCTGTCGGCCGGTCACCGTCTTCCGCCCGAGTCGCGCCACCAGCAGGTCCTGGACCTGGCCAGCCCCGAGGCGTTCGGCTACATCCTCGAGCGGATGAGCTCCCTGGTCGGCCAGTACTCGATCGACTACATCAAGTGGGACCACAACCGCGACCTCGTCGAGCCCGGACGGGCGGCTCACGGCCGGGCGGGGGTGCACGAGCAGACACAGGCGCTGTACCGACTCATCGACACGCTCAAGGCGCGTCATCCGGACCTCGAGATCGAGTCGTGCTCTTCCGGCGGGGCGCGCGCCGACCTGGGCATCCTCGACCGTACGGACCGGATCTGGGCCAGTGACTGCATCGACGCACTCGAACGGCAGCAGATCGAGCGATGGACCGGGCTGCTGGTGCCCCCGGAGATGATCGGGTCGCACGTCGGTGCGCCGGTCGCGCACACCACCGGCCGCACACACAACCTGGCATTCCGTGCCGGGACCGCACTCTTCGGCCACTTCGGCATCGAGTGGGACCTGCGCACGGCCTCCGCCCACGACCGCGCTCGGATGGCCGAGTGGGTGGCCCTCTACAAGCAGCACCGCGCGTTGCTGCACACCGGCCGTGTCGTGCGGGTCGACCACCCGGACCCTGCGGTCCAGGTGCACGGAGTGGTCGGTGCAGGGGGCGACGAAGCCCTGTTCGCGATCGTCGCGGTCGCGACGTCGGTGTGGGCTCCCACCGGCCCGGTGCGTCTGCCAGGGCTGGACCCCGAGGCGCGCTACCGCATCACCCCGGTAGGGATCGCCGCCGAGGTCGCGGTCTACGGAGATGCCACCGCCACCCCGTGGTGGTCAGGCCAGCCGGTGCTCTCCGGACGGGTTCTGGCCCAGCACGGCCTCCAGGCACCGTCGCTCTTGCCGGAGCAGCTCGTCCTTGTCCACCTCGTGCGGGTCTGACACCGACCTGCTCGACCCGCCGCACCCACCCGCGAGGAGCTCAGCATGGTGACTCTCACCAGCCGGACGCAGGCAACCCTGCCCGGGGCGCGTCGACGTCGACGAAACGACCTGCGAGCGGCCCTGGTGTTCGTGGCGCCCGCAACGATCGGGTTCCTGGTCTTCTACGTCTGGCCGGCGATCCGCGGTGTGTACTACAGCTTCACCGACTTCAGCGTCCTGAGCCCGCCGCAGTGGATCGGGACCGAGAACTACCAGGAGCTGCTCTCCGACGACCTCGTCCGCAACGCGTTCTGGGTCACTCTCGAGTACGTCCTGATCAACATCGGCGCGCAGACCGTCCTGGCACTGGGGCTCGCGGTGCTGATGCACCGGCTCACCAAGTCCGTCGTCGTCCGCGGGACTCTGCTGCTGCCCTACCTCGTGGCCAACGTGGTCGTCGCCCTGCTCTGGTTCTGGATGCTCGACTACCAGATCGGCATCGTCAACCAGATGCTCGACTGGGTGGGCCTGGGCCGCATCGCCTTCTTCGGTGACTCCGCCTGGGCGATCCCGACGATCGCGATGGTCAACGTGTGGCGTCACGTCGGCTACACCGCGCTGCTCATCTTCGCGGGGCTGCAGACGATCCCGACGCACCTGTACGAGGCCGCTGCCCTGGACGGTGCCGGCGAGGTGCGGTCCTTCTTCAAGATCACCATCCCGCTGCTCCGCCCGGTGCTGGCCATGGTGCTGGTCATCACCGTCACCGGGTCGTTCCAGATCTTCGACACCGTCGCCGTCACCACTGCGGGTGGTCCGGTCAACGCCACCCGGGTCATCTACTACTACATCTACGAGCTCGCGTTCGGCCGATTCGAGTTCGGCTACGCCTCGGCGATCTCCGTCGTCCTGTTCCTCGTCCTTGCGTCCGTCGCCTTCGCGCAGATCAAGCTGCTGCGCGCCGGCGAGTCGGACCTGTCCTGAGAGGGGGCTGCCATGACCATCCTTCCCGCGGCCGCCACGACCGACCCGTCCGTCCTGAACCGCAAGCAGCCAGGTACTCGTCCCACCGGACGCATCTCCCTCGGTCGGGCAGCGGCCTGGGCCTTCATGGTCCTCACATCGTTGATGACCCTGTTCCCGTTCTACTGGATGCTGCGCACGGCGTTGTCGAACACCAAGTCGCTGGCTGCCAACTCCGACTCGTTCCTGCCTGCCGATCTGACCCTGGGCGCCTTCCAACGCGTGCTGGGCCTGTCGACGACAGCCGAGGCGATCGCCCAGGGCGGGTCCGGGGCCAACGTCAACTTCTGGCTGTACCTGCGCAACTCCCTGGTCGTGGCCACGACCACCACCGTGGGCCAGGTCTTCTTCTGCGCACTGGCCGCCTATGCCTTCGCGCGCTTGTCCTGGCCGGGCCGCGACAAGCTCTTCTTCGCCTTCATCACGGCGCTGATGGTCCCGCCGATCTTCACCACCCTGCCGAACTTCATCCTGATCAAGGACCTCGGCCTGCTCGACAGCTACCTCGGCATCGTCCTGCCCACCCTGCTCATGACGCCGTTCTCCGTCTTCTTCCTGCGCCAGTTCTTCCTCGGGATCCCCAAGGAGATGGAGGAAGCGGCCATGATCGACGGCGCGGGCCGGTTCCGGGTCTTCTTCACGATCATCCTGCCGATGTCCGCAGCGCCGATCACGACGTTGAGCCTTCTGACGTACATCGCATCCTGGAACGACTACTTCTGGCCGCTCCTGGTGGGCAAGGCCGAATCGGTGCGCGTCCTCACCGTGGCCCTGGGCATCTTCCGCTCCCAGACGCCCCAAGGCAGCCCGGACTGGGCGGGCCTCATGGCCGCCACGCTCATCGCCGCCCTGCCCATCCTCGTCCTCTACGCATTCCTGGGCCGCCGAATCATCAACTCGATCGGCTTCTCGGGCATCAAGTAGCCCCACCGCACAGCTCAACCACCCGACGGCATCCCGGCCGACGAGTGGGCACACCCGCCAATGAAAGGAACTCCCATGCGTCGACACACCCGGGCGCTTGCTGCGTTCGCCGTCGTCCCGTTCGCCCTTGCGGCCTGCTCAGGCGGCAGCACCGATGACGGTGCCACCGAGGGTGAGGACGCCGGCACCACCGAAGGCGCCTCGATCAACTACTGGCTCTGGGACGCCAACCAGCTGCCTGCCTACCAGCAGTGCGCCGATGTGTTCGCCGAGTCCTCGGGCATCACGGTCACGATCGAGCAGTACGGCTGGGACGACTACTGGAGCGGCCTGACCAACAACTTCGTCGCCGGCAATGCGCCCGACGTCTTCACCGATCACCTGTCCCAGTACCCGCAGTACGCGTCCCAGGACCAGCTCCTGGACATCAACCCCATGATCGAGGCGGACGATGTCGACCTGACGATCTACCAGGACGGTCTGGCCGACCTCTGGGTCGACGAGGAGGGCGCCCGCTACGGTCTGCCCAAGGACTGGGACACCATCGCCGTGTTCTACAACACCGAGATGGTCGCGGCAGCCGGACTCAGCCCGGAGGCGATGGCCGAGCTCACCTGGAACCCGACCGACGGCGGCACCTACGAAGAGGCGATCGCCGCCATGACGGTCGACGCCAACGGCGTCCGCGGCAACGAAGCGGGCTTCGACAAGAGCAATGTGGCCGTCTACGGCCTGGGTCTTGCCGGCTCCGGCGGCGCCTTCGGCCAGACCGAGTGGTCCATGTACGCGATGGCCAACGGCTTCGAGTACGCCAACCAGAACCCGTGGGGCACCGAGTGGAACTTCGACTCCGCCGAGTTCCAGGACACCATGGTCTGGTGGCGCTCGCTCATCGAGAAGGGCTACATGCCCACCCTCGAGATCGCCCAGTCCGGCGTGAGCCTGCAGGAGAACTACGGGGCGGGCAACTACGCCATGATCACCGAGGGCAGCTGGAACACCAACGCCTACATGACCCTCGAGGGTGTCACGACCGCGATCGCCCCGACGCCGGTCGGCCCGAACGACGTCCGGGCAAGCCTGTTCAACGGCCTGGCCGACTCGATCTGGATCGGCACGGACGAGCCCGAGGCGTCGTGGGAGTGGGTCAAGTTCCTCGGCTCGGCCGAGTGCCAGGACCTCGTCGCCGGGCAGGCAGTGGTCTTCCCGGCCGTGAAGTCCTCGCTCGACATCGCCAACGACGCGTTCACGGCCAAGGGCTACGACGTGTCCGCCTTCACGGTCCACGTCGAGGACGGCACCACCCACCTGGCGCCGATCGCGAACCACTTCGCTGAGATCCAGGCGGCGATGACCGCCGCCGGGGAGCGGTTCATGTCGTTCCAGGCCGAGACGGACGCCTACACGACCGCGAACGACGAGATCAACGGGCTGTTCGACTAGGCACGCACGGCTCACTCCGGTGGCCGGGCCGAGGGGTGGGTGACGACGCACGGGTCGTCACCCACCCCTCGGGTCGTCTCAGAGAGCGGTGGGGCAGATCGTCGCTCCGCGTGCCGAACCGACGATCCCGCGCGACGTCGTCGCCTCCGGCTGCCGTGCTGTACTTGCCCTCGGCAGATCTCAGGGACCTGAGGGTGGTCGATCCGGGAGGTGGTCGTGGCGTCGGGTGTGCTCTCCGTGACCGCGCGCAACCGTCGGGTGCTGCCCCTGCTCGGGCCCGCCTTCGTCGCGGCGATCGCCTACGTCGATCCGGGCAACGTGGCGGCGAACCTCACCGCCGGCGCACGGTACGGCTTCCTCCTGGTGTGGGTTCTGGTCATGGCCAACGCAATGGCGGTGCTCGTGCAGTACCAGTCCGCGAAGCTGGGCATGGTGACCGGGCGCACGCTGCCGGAGCTGGTGGGGGAGCGCCTGCGGCGGCCGGCGCGGTTGGCGTACTGGGCGCAGGCCGAGGTCGTGGCCGCGGCCACCGATCTCGCCGAGGTCATCGGCGGTGCGATCGCCCTGTACCTGCTCTTCGGGACCCCGCTGCTGCTCGGCGGGGTGATCGTCGGGGTTGTCTCGATGCTCATGCTCGCGGTCCAGAACCGGTACGGGCAGCGCCCCTTCGAGTCCGTCATCATCGGTCTGCTCGCGATCATCGCGATCGGCTTCGTCGCCGGTGTGGTCGTCAGCCCGCCGGACCCGGGTGAGGTGGCGGCGGGTCTGGTGCCCCGGTTCGCCGGGACCGACAGCGTGCTCCTGGCCACCAGCATGCTCGGGGCCACCGTGATGCCGCACGCGATCTACGTCCACTCGGCCTTGACGCGGGACCGGCACAACGCGGCGAGGCTGCTCGACGGGCACGTCCACCTGCTGCGAGCGACCCGCTGGGACGTGATCGGGGCGCTCGGGGTCGCCGGCGTGGTGAACATCGCGATGCTGCTCCTGGCCGCGACGAGCCTGCGAGGCGTGGCCGGCACCGACACGATCGAGGGCGCCCACTCCGCGGTGGTGTCCGCGCTCGGTCCTGGGATCGGGCTCGTCTTCGCGATCGGGCTCCTCGCGTCCGGACTGGCCTCCACCTCGGTGGGCTGCTACGCCGGTGCGACGATCATGCAGGGACTCATCGACCGGCGGATCCCGCTCCTGCTGCGACGCCTCATCACGATCATCCCGGCGCTGGCGATGCTGGGCCTCGGCGTCGATCCGACGTGGGCGCTGGTCATCAGCCAGGTCGTGCTGAGCTTCGGCATCCCGTTCGCGCTCGTCCCGCTGCTGCGTCTGACCAGCGACCGGGCACTCATGGGTGCTGACGCGAACAGCCCTGCCATGCGCTGGGCGATGGGGGTCGTCGTGGCGATCGTCGCGTTGCTGAACCTCGGCCTGGTCGCGCTGACGGTCACCGGCGCGTGACGCGACGCGAAGGCAACGGCGTGCACCTGTAGCATCGTCACATGACGATGACACGGGTAGTCGGCGATGTCGCGGCGGACGAGGAGCACATCCTGACCGTCGCGTCGTGCCTGTTCCGCGGTTTCGGCGACCCTTCACGGTTGGCGATCCTGCGCCACCTCGCCCTGGGCGAGCACCGGGTGGTGGACCTGACCAGGCACCTGGGGCTGGCGCAGTCGACCGTGTCCCAGCACCTGGCGTGCCTGCGTGACTGCGGGCTGGTCGCCTCCCACCCGCACGGGCGCGCATCGGTGTTCTCCCTGACCCAGCCCGAGGCTCTCCTGGACCTGCTCGCGGCTGCCGAGCGGCTGCTCGGGCTGACCGGAGACGCCGTCGCCCTGTGCCCGGTCTACGGCGTGGCGGCCGGCACGTCAGCCCGCGTGGCAGGCGGTGTGACGGCCGCCGCGGACGGCACGACGCCGGACGGGGCCGTCCGATGACCGCGGCGCAGCTGGACAGCACCGAGGTCGAGGCCCTGACCCGGAAGGGGCTGCGACTGGCGACGTTCACCGTCGCCTACAACGTCGTCGAGGGGATCGTCGCGATCACGGCCGGGGTGCTGGCCGGCTTGGTCTCGGTGATCGGGTTCGGCATCGACTCGGGCATCGAGTCCGTCGCCGCGGTGCTGGTCGGCATGCGTCTGGCTGCACGACTGCGTCACCGACAGGCGGACGAGCACAAGGAGCGCGTCGTCCTGCGCCTGGTCGCTGTCACGTTCTTCGTCCTGGCCGCCTACGTCACCGTCGAAGGCATCCGGAGCCTGTCGAGCGGGGGCGAGCCGGAGGGCTCGCCGCTGGGCGTTGCCGTGCTCGTCGGCTCGATCCTGGTCATGCCGGTCCTGGCCACGATGAAGCGCCGCGTCGGTCTGCGTCTGGGCGACAACCTGATCCTTGCCGACGCTGCCGAGACGCGGATCTGCGTCCTGCTGAGCATCTCCACCCTGGCGGGGCTGGGGCTGTACGAGCTGACCGGCGCGACCTGGCTGGACCCGGTGGCCGGCTTCGTCATCGCCGCGTTCGCGGTCCACGAGGGCCGTGAAGCCTGGGACGGCGAGCTGGTCGAGGGGGACGACGATGACGACGATGACTGACACCGCGGCCGGCGCCGCACCGGCGGGCGGCCGTTGATGGGCACCGGCCACACCCACGGCCGCGGCACGGCCACCGGCAAGCATCGCCGCCGGTTGGTCCTCGTCCTGGTGATCACCCTCAGCATCGTCGGCGTCCAGGTCGTCGGCGGTCTGCTGTCCGGATCCTTGGCGCTGCTGGCCGACGCCGGGCACATGCTCACCGACGCCACCGGCGTCGCGGTGGCCCTGATCGCGGCCGCACTCGCGGCGCGCCCCGCGACCAAGGCCCGCACCTACGGGCTGCAGCGCGCCGAGATCCTCGCGGCCTTGGCCAACGCCCTGCTCCTGGGGGCCCTCGGGGTGTGGGTCGTCGTGGAGGCCGTCCGTCGGTGGAACGACCCCCCGGACGTTGCGACCGGTCTGATGCTCGTCGTTGCCGTCACCGGCGGCCTGGCGAACCTGACCAGCCTGCTCATCCTGCGGGGCGCCCAGAAGGAGAGCCTGAACGTCCGCGGTGCCTACCTCGAGGTCCTGGGCGATCTCATCGGGTCGGTCGCCGTCGTCCTCGCCGGCATCGTCATCGCCACCACCGGGTACCTCCGCGCGGACGTGATCGCCTCGGTCGCGATCGGGCTGTTCATCCTTCCCCGTGCCTGGTCGCTGCTGCGTGAGGTCGTCGACGTCCTGCTCGAGGCCACGCCCAAGGACATCGACCTGGACCAGGTGCGTCAGCACATCCGTGGTGTCGCCGGGGTCGTGGACGTGCACGACCTGCACGTCTGGACCATCACCAGCGGCGTCCCGGCCCTGTCCGCACACGTGGTCGTCGACGACGAGTGCATCGACCGTGGCTTGTCCGGGACGGTCCTGGATGCGCTGGCCGAGTGCCTCGGCGCGCACTTCGACACCGACCACTGCACCTTCCAGCTCGAGCCCATCGGTCACGGCGTCCACGAGGCCAACCAGCACGCGTGAGGCCGGGTGGGGGCGAGCGCCCGACGTCGGGGTGGGTCGAAGGGCCGAAGCCGTCGTCGCCGTCGGGGGTGCTTGCCGACGACTGGTCACGCGTATAGCGTGCTGGTCATGCGTATAGCCACGCTGCCGGACGGCCGCTCGATGTCCGACCTGACGGCGCGGGCGAGGCTCCGCGACGCGGCCATCGAGTCCTTCGCCGAGGCCGGCTTCGACACCCCGTACCGCGCGATCGCGGCGCGCGCCGGTGTCTCGCCCGGGCTGATCACACACCACTTCGGCTCGAAGGCCGCGCTCCGGGCGGAGTGCGACGCCGAGGTCCTGCGGCGCTACCACGCGCTGAAGACCGAAGCGATCGGCGACCCGAGCGGGTACCTGATGGAGCGGCTGGCGGTCCCCGGAGCCGCCGCGACGATCCTCGTCTACCTGCTCCGCGCCATCCACGCGGGCGGTCAGCCGGCCCGGGACTTCCTGGACAGCCTCGTCGACCACGCTCGCGTGATCATGGCCGAGAGCGTCGCCAGCGGGCTGGCACGCCCGTCGCGAGACGAGGAGGCGCGGCTGCGCTACCTCACCTACCAGACGATGGGCGCGATGCTCGTGCAGTTCCTCACCGCGCCCGACCCGGCGCCCGACGCCTTCGTCGCGTCGCTCCGGGCGAGCCGGCAGGACGCCATCCTGCCGATCCTCGAGCTGTACACCGAGGGGCTCTTCACCGGCCCGACGATGCTCGACGACTACCTGCGCTACCTGTGGGAGCCCCCGGACGACCAGGCCCGGGCTGAACCCCAGCCGCAGAACACGTGACGGCGACCGCCGTCCTCGCCGCTCCACCCCGCAGACGAAGAGGAAGAACCATGCCCGCACACGAGATGGCCGTCGAGGTCGAGGGCCTGACGAAGAGCTTCGGCAGCGTCCACGCCCTGCGTGGCCTCGACCTGACGGTCCCCGTCGGCAAGGTCACCGGATTCCTCGGCCCGAACGGCTCCGGCAAGTCGACGACGATCCGCATCCTGCTGGGGCTGCTGCGCTCCGACGGCGGCCGGGCGACCGTCCTGGGTGGTGACCCCTGGGCGGACGCCGTGCGGCTGCACCGGTCGATCGCCTACGTGCCCGGCGACGTCACCCTGTGGCCGAACCTCACCGGCGGCGAGGCGATCGACATCCTGGCCCGGCTCTCCGGCCCGCTCGACCCGACGCGCAAGCGGACGATGCTCGAACGGTTCGAGCTCGACCCGACCAAGAAGGCCCGGACGTACTCCAAGGGCAACCGGCAGAAGGTTGCCCTGGTCGCGGCGCTCGCGTCGGAGGCCGACCTGCTGCTCCTCGACGAACCGACCTCGGGCCTCGACCCGATCATGGAGGCCGCGTTCACGGAGTCGATCCGCGAGGTCAAGGCCGCCGGTCGCTCGGTTCTGCTCTCGAGCCACATCTTCGCCGAGGTGGAGAAGCTCGCCGACCGCGTGACGATCATCCGTGACGGTGTGACGGTCGAGTCCGGCACCATCGCCGAGCTGCGGCACCTCACGCGCTCGCAGGTGACTGTCGTCCTCGACGGTGGCACCGGCGGGCTCGCCACGCTGCCCGGGGTGCACGACGTCCAGGTGCTCGACGGCCATGTCAGCTTCGCGGTCGACGACGCGGAGCTCCCCGGGGTGCTCGCCGCCGTCGCCCGGCTCCAGCCGCGGTCGCTCGTCGCCAACCCGCCGTCCCTCGAGGAGCTCTTCCTGCGCCACTACGGCGACGAGCTCGCAGCGGTGAGCGGGGCGGACCGATGACCGCGACCGCGACGGCGCATCGGACCGAGCCGGCCGTGCGGCGACCGGCCACCGCCACGATCACCGGTGCGCGGACGATGCTCCGGCTCGTCCTGCGACGCAACCGCGTCCGCCTTGCGGTCTGGTGGGTGGTGCTCGTCGGCCTGTTCGCCTACGTCGGCGCCTACTACACGGAGATCCTCGACACCCAGGCGGCGCTCGACGACTTCGCGGCGATCAGCAACACCCCCTCGATCACGGCGCTCAGTGGCCTCGCGGCGGCCCCGGACACGCTCGGCGGGGCGGTCTGGACCAAGATCTGGATGACGTGCGCGCTGTCGCTCGGGTTCGGCATCGTCTTCCTCGTCACCCGCAACGGGCGAGCCGAGGAGGAGGTCGGCCGCACCGAGCTGCTCCGCTCGCGGATGCTCGGTCTGCACGCGTACTCCGCGGCGTCGTGGCTGGTCGACGCGACGCTGTGCCTCGCGGTCGGCACGGGCATCGCCCTCGCCTCGGCCGCCGGTGGGCTCGACCCGGCCGGTGCGGGGATCACCGGCTCGCTCGTCGTGGGCGCTTCGGTGGCAGGGGTCGGGCTGGTCGCCCTCGGGGTCGGTGCCGTCGCCGGTCAGGTGGCATCCACCTCACGGGGCGCGAACGCGCTCGGGTCCGTCGTCCTCGGCGTGTTCTACGTGCTGCGGATGATCGGTGATCTCGGCGACGGGCGGTTGACCTGGGTGTCGCCGATCGGCTGGGGCCAGGAGATGCAGCCGTGGGGCGCGAACCGGTGGTGGCCGTTCGTGCTGCTCGTCCTGCTCGCCGCCGTCCTGCTCGCTGCGGCGGCCCGGCTGGAGGGTCGACGGGACCTCGGTGCCGGGCTGACGCCCGACCGCCCGGGTCCGGCCGGAGCCCCCGCCCGGTACGCCACACCGCTCGGCCTGGCGCTGCGACTCCAGCGCGGCCCCATCATCGGCTGGTCCCTCACGGTCGTCCTGTGCGCGCTGCTGTTCGGCTCCGTGGTCGAGGCGATGACCGACCTGCTCGACGACGCCGCGTCCGCGCCGCCGATGCTCGCGGGTACGGGCGTCGACGCGTTGCTCTCGCTGCTCGTGGTGATGATCGCCATGGTCACGGCGGTGTTCGCACTCCAGTCAGCGGTCTCGCTGCGAGCCGACGAGGCGAGCGGGATCGTCGAGCCTCAGCTGGCCGGCGCCCTGTCCCGGGCCCGGTGGGTGGTTCAGCGTCTGCTCATCCCGGCCGTCGGGTCGGCGGTTCTGCTGCTCGTCGGGGGAGCGGGCATGGGCGCGGGCTACGGCTCGCTCGTCGGCGACCCGGGGCAGACGAGCCGGCTGGCGCTCGCCGCGCTGGCGTACTGGCCTGCGGTCATGGTGCTCGTCGGCGTCGCGGTGGCGCTGTTCGGGTGGCTGCCGCGGCTGGCGGTCCCGCTGACCTGGGGCCTGCTCGCCGCGATGTGGTTCGTCGTCTTCATCGGTGACGCGCTGCACCTGCCGGAGTGGCTGCTCGACCTGCTCCCGTTCTCGGCGACGCCGAGCCAGCCACTCGAGCCGCTGACGTGGACCCCGCTCGTCGTGATGACGCTCGTCGCCGCAGCGCTCGTCTGGACGGGGCTCGACCGCTTCGCGCGGCGCGACATCCGGCCGGCGTGATCATCGCGGGCGACCCGGGCGACGCGACCCGCCCGGTGCGCAGAACGCGGCCTCCGGCGTCGCCTCCGGTGGGACGATGGCGGGACCTCGCGGATGGAGGCATCCGACATGGACGTGCACGTGATCACCAGCGCGGGAGTGCGTGACGCCTCCGTGGCGGAGCTCCCGACGCTCCTCGGGGTCCCGGAGAGCCTCGTCTGGGTGGACATCCCGGTCTGGGACGAGCAAGCCGCAGACGTCCTGGCCCGTGTGTTCGGCTTCCACCCGCTGGCGTTGCGGGACTGCGCGGTCCGCAACCGGGTGCCCAAGATGCACGCCTACCCCGACGCCCTGTTCATCGTCCTGCACGCGCCCGAGCGGGGCGCGGCCGGCCATGTCCACTACGTCGAGCTCGACCGGTTCATCGGGCCGGGCTTCCTCGTGACCGTGCACGGACCGACGAACGCCGCCGTGCCCGTGGAGGTCAGCCTGCGCGACACCACCGAGGTCCTGGAACGGATCCGGGCCGGCCGGTTCCACCCGACGACGTCGTTCGACATCTCCCATGCCATCGTCTCCGCACTCGTGCGCCGCATGGAGGTGTTCGTCGAGACGCTGACCGAGGACGTCTGGGACCTGGAGAAGCGCGTCACCGCCGGGCAGATGGGCGTTCCCGAACGATTCCTCGACGACCTCTTCCGGACCCGCCACGGACTGCTGGCCGTCCGCACGATGGCGGCGCAGGCACGCGAGATCTACCGACGGGTCGCCACCCTGTCCCGCTTCGTCCCGGTCGAGAGCCGCCCGCTGGTGCACGACCTCGTCGACCAGTTCGACCGGGTCAGCGGCCTTGCGGAGGACGAGAAGGACTACCTGCAGGGCGTGATCGAGTTCTACCGGGCCCGGACCGACACGAAGATGACTATCGCCGCCGAGCGCCTGGCGGTGATCGCCGTCGTGACCCTGCCGGTCACCGCACTCGCCTCGGTTCTCGGGATGAACCTGATCGTGAACGACCACACGACGCCGATCCCGCTCGCGGTATCCCTGGCAGTCATGGTCGCGATGTCGAGCTCCCTGCTGGCCTGGGCCAAGCGGCAGGGCTGGTGGTAGAGATCATCGAGCCGGACGCCAGCTCCGCCGTGGTCGTCGCCGCGCCGGGCGTCGTCAGCTGTCGTCCGCGCCCGCGTGGAGCACGTCCGGGACGGGTCGGCCGAGGCTCGCCGCGCGGATGCGGCGTCGTGCCGGCTCGAACCTGAGGCGCCGGTCGAGGACTGCCTCTGCATCGCGGTCGTTCCGGACGGCGTCGTCGGGCGCAGCGGGCAGGTCGGCCGGGGTCGTGGTCGCTGGTGGATCCACCGGGATCTGCACGATGAGCAGTGCGCCGCCACCCGGTGGTATCGCGGCCAGGAGTCGACCGCCACGAGCCTGCGCCAGCCCCCGCACGAGCGCGAGGCCGAGACCTGTCTGCGACAGCTCGTCGCGGGGCGGTGCACTCGCTCCGGCCATGTCGTTGATCGCGGCCACCTGGTCCGCGCTCAGACCGGACCCGCTGTCCGCGACGGTGACCTCGACCAGGCCGGCCCCGCGCGACGCGGTGAGCCTGATCGAGTCTCCCACCGTGGTGTAGCGCAGGGCGTTCTCGATGAGTGTGTCCAGTGTCGCCCGCATGCGCTCGGCCGAGCCTGCGTAGCTGCCCCCGCGGGCATCGAGGACCCAGTCCCGTTCGGCCACCTGCATCCATCGCTCGACGGTCTGGGTGAGCAGGGCGTCGAGGTCCACCCACTCGATGTCGGTCCCGCCCTGCAACCTGATCGCCCGCATCAGACGGTCCGTCACGCGGCCGAGACGGTCCAGCTCGTCCTCGACGACCGCCAGGTCGCGACGTTCCTCCGGCTCGTGCGGTCGCCGGAGCAGCAGCTCGACGTAGCCTCGCGCGATCGTCAACGGGGTCCGCAGCTCGTGCGAGGTCAACCGGGTGAGCCGGTCACGGTCGTTCGCCAGCTGACGCTCCCGCTCGGCCATCGTGATGACGGTTCCGAGGGCGACCTGCCGCAACCTGACGTGCCACACGACGAGGAAGATCAGCAGGGACATCAGGGGGATCTCGGTGGTCTCCTGCCAGGGGAGCACGCCGGAGGCCGCACGCACGACGAGCACCGCTCCCGTGGCGACGGTGCACAGGGCGACGCCGACCACAGCGACGCGAAGGCGCCAGTTGCCGATTCCGTAGAGCAGGGCGAAGGAGGCCCACGCGAGGTGGTAGGCGACCGTCTCCTCTCCGGGCCGCACCCACATGACCGCGGTGCAGGCCGCGGCGAACGCCAGCCAGGCCCAGAACAGGGCGAGCCCCCCGCCGGACCCCTCAGCTGCCGGAGAAGTAGTAGCCGACACGGCGGATCGTCTCGATGGGTGGATCTGGCTCGAGCTTCGCCCGAAGCCGACGGACGGCGACCTCCACGACGTTGCTGCCGGGGTCGAAGGTCAGCCCCCAGACGTCGCGCAGGAGCTCCTCGCGGCTGCACACCTCGCCCCGGCGGCGCATGAGGTGGGCCAGGAGGGAGAACTCGCGCTCCGAGAGAAGGACCTCGCGGGACCTGATCCGGGCACACCGCCGGTCGAGGTCCAACCGGATCCCACCTGCTTCGAGGTAGCGCTGCTCGCGCTGCTCGCGCTGGGCGGGCTTCGTCGTCGAGAGGTGGCGGCGCGTCCGGGCGAGCAGCTCGACGAGTGAGAAGGGCTTCGCCACGACGTCGACCGCGCCGCGCTCGAGCGCCTGCACCCGGGTCCCGACCTCGGTGACGCCCGAGAGCACGATGACCGGCGTCGAGTCCCCGAGCTCGTTCATCAACGAGAGCACCGCGAGCCCGTTGCAGCGCGGCATGATGAGGTCCAGCAGGACGAGATCGAAGGACTCTGCGGCGAGCTGCTCCAGTGCGGCGAAGCCGTCGTCGGCTGTGACGACGCGGTGTCCTTCCACGGTGAGGGACCGCGTCATGAGAGTGCGGATCCGATGCTCGTCGTCCACGACCAAGACGTTGCTCATGTGCACCTCCGGCCCGAGTCTAGGGACTTGAACCGACAGATACTAGGGCAAATCGGACAGGCTTCGAGGGAACGGGGCCACGATCGGCCGCGGGAGTCGTCGGCGCGACCCGGTCAGGGGGTGTCGAAGGCGTCGATGTCGAGGGTGTCGGTGGTCAGGCCGTGGGCGGTGCCGTTGAAGTAGGTCGACCAGGTGCCGTTGTTGTAGTAGGTGATGTCTTCGTCTTGGACGGCTCCTAGGCCCGGGACGGTGGTGGTGGTGGCGGCGAAGGACAGGTAGAAGTGGGCGGCGTCGATGCGGACGTAGCCGTCGACGTTGGCTGCGGCGGGTAGGGCGTTGGCGGTGGCGTCCCAGATGCGGGTGTAGGTGGTGCCGTTCCAGCTGTAGGTGTCGGCGTCGTCGGCGGTCCCGCCGAGGCCGGGTGGGTTGGTGTTGCCCAGGGTGGAGAAGTACAGGGTTCCGCCGGTTCCGTTGACGGCCCCGGCGATGCTGATCGCGTCGAGGTCGTGGTTGGCGGTGGTCAGGCCGTGGGCGGTGCCGTCGAAGTAGGTCGACCAGGTGCCGTTGTTGTAGTAGACGACGTCTTCGTCCTGGACGGTTCCCAGGCCCGGGACGGTGGTGGTGGTGGCGGCGAAGGACAGGTAGAAGTGGGTGTCGTCGATGCGGTCGTAGCCGTCGATGTTCGCGCCGCCGGGGAGCCCGGCCAGCGTGGCGTCGAACTGGCGGGTGTAGGTGGCCCCGTTCCAGGTGTAGATGTCGGCGTCGTCGGGGGTGCCGCCGGCTCCGGGGGGGTTGGTGTTGCCGACGGTGGACAGGTGCACGGGTGCGGTCACGGTCAGGGTGGTGGTGGCGGTCGGGCTCCAGTTGCCGGCCGCGTCGCGTGCTCGCACGGTCAGGGTGTAGGTGCCCTCGGCCCAGCCGGCCACGGCGATCGGGTTCGAGGTGGCGGTGTAGGGCCCGGTGCCGGTGATGGTCATCGCGGTCGCGGCACCGATCCCGGGATCGGGGCCGGTGAACCACTCGGCGCGGGTGATCGCCGTGGCGGCGTCGGTGGCCGTGGCGCTCAGGGTCGCGGTGGTCGCGCCCTGGGTCGGGTTCGGTGTGACGGACAGCGCCCCGAGGGCCGGGCGGACCTTGTCGACCGTGAGGCCGATCGTGGTCGTCGGGCCCCAGTTGCCTGCGGCATCCTGCGCGTGCATCGCGATCGTGTGGGCGCCCTCGGCGAGCGCGTTCACCGTCGTCGCAGGGATCGTGGCGTTCAGGTCGGCGGTCGGTGCGGGCGTGTTGACGGTCATCGCGGTGCCGGAGCTGTCGGCGCCGACGGTGTCGACGAAGTACTCGGCTGCTGCGATCGCTGATCCGCCGGTGGCGGTGTCGTCCCCGGTGGCGTGCAGGGTCACGGCCGCCGAACCGTTCGTCGGGGTGGGGGACAGCGTCGGGAACGTCGTGGCAGGACCGCTGCTGTCGCCACCGGTGGGCGCGGTGACCGCCAGCGTCGCGGTGGCAGACCGGATGGTCGCGCCGCTGCTGGCGGTGATCGTCAGGGGGTAGGCGCCGGGAGCTGTCGAGCTCGTGGTCACGACCACCAGCTGGGACGTGCCCGAGCCGCCAGGCACCACCGCCGGCGTGAAGGACCAGGTGGCCTGGCCGGCGCCGGACAACGACAACGGGACATCGGCGCCGAAGCCGTTCACGGGGGTGACCTGCACGGTGTACGTCGCGCTGTCGCCGGCAGTCACGCTCGCCTCGGCCGGAGCGACCGTCACGGAGAGATCCGGCCCCGCGACGACCCACTGGTAGGCGGCGAGGACGTCGAGCCGGCCGTAGCCGTACGCCGTGTCCGGTCCGGACGGTCCGAGGTCGGTCGCGGTCCCCAGGAGTGCGGTCCGTTGCCGTTCGACGGACAGCCCCGGGAAAGCGCTCAGCAGGAGCGTCAGTGCTCCCGCCGCGTGCGGCGCGGACATCGACGTCCCGGAGGCGACCTGGTAGAGGCCGTAGCGGTCAGCGGTGCGGATGTCGACCCCGGGAGCGACGACGTCGGGGAAGACGCCGGACCGTCCGCCGCAGGTGCTGGGGCCGCGGCTGCTGGCGGAGAAGACGAGCCCGTTCCCGTTCAGCGCACCGACGGCCAGGGACTCCGGGTAGTTGGCCGGGCTGGCGCTCGTCGACCCGCCGGAACCGTAGTTGCCCGCCGCGAAGACGGGCAGGATGCCGGCCGCGAGCAGGGCCCGGACGTCGGGCTGGAACGACAGGTCGCACCCGGGTCCGGTACCGATCGACCATGATGCGTTGACGACCTGGGGCGCGTCGGCAGTGCTCGGGTCGTTGTCCGGGTCCAGAACCCACTGGAAGGCCTGGTGGACGGCCGTCGCAGTCGCGCCGCCCTGGTCGTTGAAGACCCTGGCCGCGATCCACTGCGCACCGGGTGCCATGCCGATCGACGTCCCGCCGGCATCACCGCCGACGATCACACCGGTGGTGGCCGTGCCGTGCCCCGACAGGTCCGTCGGCGTCGTGGGGTGCTGGCCGTACGGGTCGAACCAGCTGTTGGTGCCGCCACGCCATCGGCTCGCGAGGTCCGGGTGGGACAGGTCGACGCCGCTGTCCAGGGTCGCGACGACGACGCCCTGGCCGGTCAGTCCCAGGTCCCAGGCCGCCGGGGCGCCGACCGTGACGAGGTTCGGCTCCGCGGGCCCGGCCGCCGGGACGACGGTGATCGCGTCGGCCGCGATGCTCGCCACGTCCGAGCGCGTCGCCAGCTCGCGGATGACGGCTGCGGTGGCGGTCACCGAGATCCCGTTGACGACCCACAGGGGAGCGGTCCTGGCGACCCTTCCGAGGGCCGCCTGCGTGCGCAGACGGGCGCGGATCGGTGCCTGGGAGGAGTCTGCCGTGGCTCGCAGCGCGCGGATCGTGTCCTGGAGGCGGGCAGCGCGGTTCGATCTCCGCACCGCCGACAGGTCGGCTCGTGGCCGAAGGGTCACGACGACGGTGGTCATGTCGGTCGGGCTGAGCGAGGCGAGGATCGTCTGGACCGCCGGGCTCAGGGCGCTGTCGCCGTCCGTCGCCGTCGTCCGGCCGGAGGCCGCTGGGCTGAGGGCACCGAGAAGCAGGGCCGTCAGGGCTGTGACGGCCAGGATCTTCCTCATCGTGGGCTCCTTGTTGCAGCCACGAGCGGGTTCGCGGCCGGTGCCGGGCGTTCGCTGCGGCGGGCGACGCCGGCGCCCACCGTGGCGAGCAGCACGAGGAGCGCGAGAGCGCTGGTCACGATCTCGAGGCGCCCGGCACCGGTGGCGACCGCCGGGACAACTGTCCACGTCGCCTCGGTGACGGCAGGCGGGACGCCGTCCCGCTCGACGGTGATCGACGCCGTCCAGGCGCCAGGCGCCGGCTCAGCGGTCCCGGCTTCGTATCGGCCTGCCTCGATCCGTTCCAGGGGAACGTTGGTGGCTGCCCCGGCGGAGCCGGCGAGGGCCACCGACACCCCCGTGACGGGACCTGGCTCCGGTCGGACGGTCGAGCGGGTCCGGACGACCAGCCGGCTCGATCCCGGTCCGGCGGGCACCTCCTCGAACGTGATGAGAAGCCCGTCGACGTTGGCGCTGTGCACGGTGGTCCGGCTGGTCGCCAGGCCGACCTCCCTGGCCGTCGCGACGGAGGTGAGCAGGGCAGCACCGCCCACGGCGACGACCAGGACGGCGACCTCGGCGGCCACAACGGTCGGGAAGTGGCGCGGGCCGATCGGCGCCCAGCCGGCCGGACGGCCGAGCGCCCGGCCCACCGTCGCGGCGATCCCGGGGTGCAGGAGCGCCGTGTTCATCCCGGCCAGCGTCAGGGCGACGGCGACCAGGACGATCTTGACGGCCACGGTGCCGCCGTAGACGGTGGTGGCCACCGATCGGAGGTCGGGCACGTGGCGGCCGGACTCGTACAGCCCGGTGGCGACCACGACGCCCGCCATGACCGCCGCGATGGGGCTGAAGGCTCGCAGCACGGAGGCGAGCACGAGTCCGCGGGCTTGCGGTTCGCGGCGCATCCCCGGGATCACGCACACGGCGAGCGTGATGAGCCCACCGACCCAGACCCCCGCGGCGACCAGATGGGCCGCGGAGGCGAGGACGGCCGTCGCAGAGCGAGCGGAGAGCGTCGAGGAGTGGCCGGCCGACGACTCCAGCCATGCAGCAGCCACCAGGCACCCGCCGGCCGCGAGCAGGACCCGCCGGCTGGGTCCGTCGGGGTGGGTCGCCCGCCACCACAGCACCGCTGCGCCCACGAGGAGTGCGACCTCCCGAGCCATCCAGAGATGGCCCCAGGCGGTGCCGACCAGCGTGACCCGGGTCGCATCGAGCCAGAGGCCGACGGAGGTCCCGGCACCGTACGTGCGCAGCAGGGGCGTGATCGCGCCGGTCACGAGGGCGACACCGGCTGCGGATGCTCCGATGAGCAGAGCCCTACGGCGCGGGACTCTCCCTGCAACGTCCATCGACCCCAGGGTGTGGCCGGAGACCGTGAGCGCGCCGATGGCGAGCATGATCGCGGAGAGGTCGAGCCAGCGCAGGACGAGGCCAGGCGCGCTCGGTAGGCCGCCCCCGGTCGAGAGCGGCAGGTCGGGCCGTATCCCGGCGCCGAAGAGGACCGACCCGCGGGACGCGTGGCCGTCATCGACGGAGAGCACTGTCCATTCGAGCACGTAGGTACCTTCGGCGAGGGGCTCTGCGGTGATCCGGACGAACCCCTCGTCTGCCCCGGACGCGTCCACCTCGACCGCCACCGCGACGCCGTCGATCGTCCGCAGCCCGAAGGTGCTCGCGCCGGGTGCGACGGCGTCGGTGAACCACAGGCTGAAGGAGGTCCGGCCCACTGCGACCATGCCGCCGTCGGGCGGGTCCGAGCGGGCGAGCTCGCCGTGCGCCAGCGCAGGTGGCGCCCCGAGCAGGAGCACCACGACGGTGGCGAGCAGGATCGCCGTCCGGCGCGTGCGCGTCCCCGCCCAGGACCAGGTCATCCCTGCACCGCGATGTGCTCGGTACGCGCGTCACCCATGACGAGGGTGACCAGGGAGCCCTCGTGGACGGCGTTGTGGGCGTTGGCGAGCAGGAAGAAGTACGTCCCGCCGAGCTCGAGCTCGGACGTGTGGTGCGGGGTCGAGATCACCAGGGTCTCGTCGGTGTCCTCGATGACCAGGACCGGGAGCAGGTCCGGATCGTGGATCATCCGGACCGCCTTGTCCGGATCCACCACCTGGTAGCGGAACTCGATCAGGCCGCCGGCTGCCGTGACGCCGATGAGGTTGACGTCGATCCCGTACCGGGCCGCCATCTCGTCGGCGGTCACCAGAGCGGTCCCGACGCGGACATCTGCCTTGTCCGCCGGCCGCAGCGCGACCGCCGTGACGCCGCCCACCACCAGGAGCAGCAGGACGGTGACGAGCACTGTCGCATGCGGACGCCGGGCGCGCGATCGCCTCGTCGGCAGCTCGGCGTCCACCTGGGGCAGGGTGTCGGTGCTCACTGGATCGCTCCCGATCTGCCGGCCGGTCGGCAGCGCGCGGGCTGCCGACCGGTGGGCGGGTGTGGTCAGGGGGTGTCGAAGGCGTCGATGTCGAGGGTGTCGGTGGTCAGGCCGTGGGCGGTGCCGTTGAAGTAGGTCGACCAGGTGCCGTTGTTGTAGTAGGTGATGTCTTCGTCTTGGACGGCTCCTAGGCCCGGGACGGTGGTGGTGGTGGCGGCGAAGGACAGGTAGAAGTGGGCGGCGTCGATGCGGACGTAGCCGTCGACGTTGGCTGCGGCGGGTAGGGCGTTGGCGGTGGCGTCCCAGATGCGGGTGTAGGTGGTGCCGTTCCAGCTGTAGGTGTCGGCGTCGTCGGCGGTCCCGCCGAGGCCGGGTGGGTTGGTGTTGCCCAGGGTGGAGAAGTACAGGGTTCCGCCGGTTCCGTTGACGGCCCCGGCGATGCTGATCGCGTCGAGGTCGTGGTTGGCGGTGGTCAGGCCGTGGGCGGTGCCGTCGAAGTAGGTCGACCAGGTGCCGTTGTTGTAGTAGACGACGTCTTCGTCCTGGACGGTTCCCAGGCCCGGGACGGTGGTGGTGGTGGCGGCGAAGGACAGGTAGAAGTGGGTGTCGTCGATGCGGTCGTAGCCGTCGATGTTCGCGCCGCCGGGGAGCCCGGCCAGCGTGGCGTCGAACTGGCGGGTGTAGGTGGCCCCGTTCCAGGTGTAGATGTCGGCGTCGTCGGGGGTGCCGCCGGCTCCGGGGGGGTTGGTGTTGCCGACGGTGGACAGGTGCACGGGTGCGGTCACGGTCAGGGTGGTGGTGGCGGTCGGGCTCCAGTTGCCGGCCGCGTCGCGTGCTCGCACGGTCAGGGTGTAGGTGCCCTCGGCCCAGCCGGCCACGGCGATCGGGTTCGAGGTGGCGGTGTAGGGCCCGGTGCCGGTGATGGTCATCGCGGTCGCGGCACCGATCCCGGGATCGGGGCCGGTGAACCACTCGGCGCGGGTGATCGCCGTGGCGGCGTCGGTGGCCGTGGCGCTCAGGGTCGCGGTGGTCGCGCCCTGGGTCGGGTTCGGTGTGACGGACAGCGCCCCGAGGGCCGGGCGGACCTTGTCGATGACCAGCGTCACCGAGGCCACCGGACCCCAGTTGCCCGCCGCATCCCTGGCGTGCACGAAGATCGTGTGCCCACCATCGGCGAGCTGCACCACCGTCGACAACGGGATCGTGGCGTAGCCGGCCTCCGTCGCGCTGTTGAAGGTTCCGTCGGCTGCGCTGAACCGGATCCCCGTGCCGTTCGCACCGACCGTGTCGAGGAAGGCTTCGGCCGCGCTGATGGTGCCGAGAGCGTCGGACAGCGTCGTGGCAGTGATGCGTACCGACGGGGTCGCCGTGGTGTAGCCCAGCGTGCCGTTGTTCGGCGAGGGTGCTGCGGAGAGCCCGCCGGTTGTCGGCCCGGTCTTGTCGACCGTGAGGCCGATCGTGGTCGTCGGGCCCCAGTTGCCTGCGGCATCCTGCGCGTGCATCGCGATCGTGTGGGCGCCCTCGGCGAGCGCGTTCACCGTCGTCGCAGGGATCGTGGCGTTCAGGTCGGCGGTCGGTGCGGGCGTGTTGACGGTCATCGCGGTGCCGGAGCCGTCGGCGCCGACGGTGTCGACGAAGTACTCGGCTGCCGCGATCGCTGATCCGCCGGTGGCGGTGTCGTCCCCGGTGGCGTGCAGGGTCACGGCCGCCGAGCCGTTCGTCGGTGTGGGGGACAGCGTCGGGAACGTCGTGGCCGGACCGCTGCTGTCGCCACCGCCGAACAGGACCGAGCTGACGGTGCCCCAGGTGCCGAGTGCGTCCTGGCCGCGCACGTAGAGGATGTGGTTCCCCGAGGGGGCGGTCACGGCGAGCGTGACGTCCTCGCTCGGCGAGTCGAAGGCTCCGTCGGCTGCACTCATCGCGGTGGCGGTCCCGGCCATCGAGTCGAGGTAGTACTCGGCGGCCTGGACAACGGCGCCGCCCGTTGTGGTCTCGTCGAGGGTGGCCGTGAGCGTGCCGGCGGCGAAGGCGACGTCGGTGGCGACCGGACCGGCACCATCCGTTCCTCCGCCACTGCCCGTGACCGCGAGGAAGGTGAGCATGCCGCCGGAGCCGGTCAGGGTGCTGTTGTGCAGCAGGAGGCTGCCGTCGTAGACGGGCAGCGTCGCGTCGCCCGTCGTGGCGGGGGCGGTGACCAGTGCGTCCGCCGTCTGCCCCGGACCGAACGTCTCGGCGACGTACCGGCTCGAGAAGGTCAGTGGGTTGCCGTCGAGGGCGATCACGGTCTGGTGCGCGCCCAGCACGGCCATGGAGTGGTACTGGTTGCCGGCGTTGACGTACCGCAGCAGGACGGTGCGGCCGGCTGCCGTCGGGATGGCATCGGTGTTCGGATAGGCCTTCCCGTTGACCAGGAAGTACCGCGGCGCGTACCTGCGCATGTCGAAGCTCGCCGGGTCGGCGGCGTTGTTCAGCGCCGGGTCGATCTCGCTGAGGACCAGGACGGCCTCGTCGTCGAACGCGGTCGTCGCGGCGTCGTAGGCCTGTCCCGCCGTCGCCGGGCGGACGACGAGGGCACCGTACAGACCCATCGCCACCTGGTGCTCACCGTTGGGCACCAGTCCGGCCTCGTAGAGGTAGGTGCCGGGGCGGTCAGCGGTGAAGGTGTAGACCTTCGTCCCGGACGGTGCCGCGCCGGTTCGGTCCGGGACCATCGCCTGCCCCTGGAAGAGGAGAGCCGTGGACTCCGCCAGCTGGTTGTGCAGCGTGATCTCGACCGTGTCGCCCTGATCGACGACCAGCGTCGGACCACCTGGTGCGGCCACGGGCGTGTCCGTCGTGCTGTAGCCCCAGACGGTCACAGTCTGACCACCGGCCGGCAGCGAGGTCGTCCCGGCGACCGCGTACAGGTCGAACGGTACGGTCGCCGCGTCGGCGGGTCCGGCCGGCGCCACGAGCGCCAGCAGCACCAGCGCTCCGCCGGCCACGATCGACGAGGCCATGTTGGTCCGGGTCCTGGTTCGAGTCATCGTTCCGCCCACCTCTCGTGCTAGCCGCAGTTGTTGGGCGTTGGAGGATTGATCCGCATGTACGTGATCGGGCCGGTCATGTTCGTGCCCCATGAGGTGAGCTGGAACAGGGCGTGGTTGTGCGAGATGATGTAGTACTCACCGCACTGGTTCAGGGTCTGGATGCCGGGGGGCATCGCCTGCGTGGATCCCAGGTACGGGCTGCCGCTGTAGAAGACGCCGACCTCCTGGTTCGTGAGGCTCGGCACGGTCACCGGCACGGGATTCGTGACCGGGTCGTACCCTTCCGCGTCGTACCACTTGAACAGGACGTCCCACGTCTGTCCCGGACCGAGGTTGATCGCAAACTTCTCGAACGAGAGGTCCTGGCCGGTCGGGCCCTCGAGCGGCCGCCCGTCCCGGCCGATCACCAGGCCGTTGTTGCCGTGCGGGTGGAAGGGGAAGTCCTCGGTCCCGACGTTGAGGTACCGGGCGAGGCCGGGGTACGGGTGGCTGGTGGCGTCGTACGGGGACACCGAGGCGAGTGAGCCGTAGGGCTGGGTCGGGAGCCACGAGGCGCCGTTGTCCGCGATGCTGTCGGGGAATCCTCGCCCGTTGATCAGCCAGTAGCGCGGGTGGTAGTTGTTCATGTTGAAGCTCGTGCCCTGCTCGACCGCCTGGTGCTGGTAGGGGTCGATCTCCGAGAGCAGCACCATGAACTCCTCGGACGGCGTGAACTGGCTGTCCGGCCGGTTGTACGCGTGGTCCGCGCCGATCGACGGCCGCACGATCAGTGCCCCGAACAGGCCCATCCGCACCTGCTTCTCGGGGTTGGTGCCCGACTCGTACAGGTACGTGCCCGGGTCGGTGGCGACGAAGCTGTAGGTGACCGTGCCGCCGTTCGCCGGCGCCGTGTCGGTCAGCGAGGTGATCACGCCGCTGCCGTTGAGCTGCGGCTGCGCCGGGATGCCGTCGGCCAGGACGTCCGCCTGGCCGGGGAAGACGATCGAGGCGGCCTCGGGCAGCGTGTTGTGCAGGATCACCGTGACCGTGTCGCCCTCGTTCACGCACAGCACCGGGCCGGGGTGCTGGAACGAGTCGAAGCCGCTCGAGTAGCCCCACATGAAGGCGGTGTTGCCGTCGGGCAGGCTGATGTAGCCCGTCGTGGTCGTCAGGTCGAAGACCGGGTGGTCCGCGACGCCGGCCGTCCCGGTCGTGCAGACGATCCCGATCCGGGGAGGTGCGTCGGCCGCGGCCGGTGTGACGGACAGGGCCGCGAGGCCGCTGGCGACCGTGAGCGCGGCGAACGTCGTCGCACGGCGCCGGCCGCGCCTGGGCATCCAGATCTTCATGGCTCCGCTGTCGCTGGTCATGGCGGTCAGACCCCCCAGTCGTTCGGATACGCCTGCGCGGTCACACCGCTCTGGTAGACGCGGATCTCGGTGGCCGCGCCGCCGAACCCGCCCGGTGCCCGGTTGTTCGACCGGGTGTAGTTGCGGTTGTAGAGCATGTAGGTGTCGTAGTCCCCGGGGCCCTGATGGGCCGGTGCCGTGAACACGACGTCGTAGCTCTCGCCCGGCCCGATGTTGAGCGTGTCGGTCTCGTAGGAGGTGTCGGTGCCGTCGCGTCCGCGCATCAGGGTGGCGTCCCGGCCGACCACCCGCATGCGGATGCCGGCGATGGTCATGGCCTGCTCGCGGAAACCGAGGTTGGAGAACCGCAGGGCCACGCGTTCGCCGGCGTTGCAGTTCACGAGCGACGAGTGCGGCTGGTACTTCAGCTGCTCGAACCCGGGCACCGGAACGAGATCGCCGCCGGCGTCGTGGACCGGGCCGAACGGGTCGATCGAGCCGTTGGGAGCGATGGTGTCGGGGTAGACCCGGCCGTTGAGCAGACTGAAGTCGGCGCGGTAGTCGCTCCACTCGGGGAGCTGGATGTGCGCGTCAGCCCAGTGCGCTTCTGCCCACACCTCGGACATGAACATGGCGAACTCCCGGTCGAACCCGGTCGAGCCGTCGCCGTCGTTGTAGAGGTACCTGCCGCTGGGGTAGTGGGAGGTGTTCCCGTCCTGCAAGGGCCGGACGAACACCAGGCCGGTCATGCCCATGTGGACGTGCTCGGTGTCCTCGACGTGGCAGTGGTACATGTAGGTGCCCGGTTCGCGTGGCCGGTACACATAGGTGAACTCACGCCCGCTCCGCACGGCGACCGAGCCGGACGGCTCCCCGTCGAAGAACGGGATCACGTTGCGGAACCCGTGCCAGTGCAGCGTGTGCGCGTCGAACAGGTCGGGTCGCAGTGCGAGGCCGAGGTTGGTGACCGCCACCGTGAAGTCGACGGGATGCGCAGGGTCGAACTGGTTCACCCAGAACAACGGAGCCGAGTGCTGTGCCTTGTTCTTCTGGTTGGCCCTCTGGGTGTCGTCCATCCCGGTCAGGTTGCGGAACCCGAAGATGTAGGTCGTCAGGGGGGACGGCGCGAGGACGTCGGGATGGAACGGTGCGATCGCCGGCGTCGGCGGCAGGTACATCCACCCGTCCGTGCCGCCCAGGTAGAGGTCGGGTGCACCCGTTGCCGCGAGGGCGGGCACCGGCTCGAGCACCCGGCCGGCCCAGGCGACGCTCCCGGCGACGGCCACCACACCACCGGCGACCTTGAGGAACTGACGGCGGTCGAGTCCTGCCCGTTCGTTCATGGCGGGGTCTCCCTTGAGTGCGTCCGTGGAAGTGGCTGGGCGGAGTCGCTGGTCACGGGACATCGAAGGCGTCCAGGTCCTGGTTGTCCGCGGTGAGGCCCTGGGTGGTGCCGTCGAAGTAGACCGACCACGTACCAGCGCTGTAGCCGACGACGTCCTCGTCCTGGACCGCCCCGAGTCCGGGCACCGTGGTGCTGGCGGAGCTGAAGGAGAAGTACCCATGGGTGGCGTCGGTCCTGACGTAGCCGTCGACGTTCGCGCCGCCGGGCAGGCTGTAGGGCGCGGCGCTGGCATCGATCACCCGGCTGTACACGGTGCCGTTCCAGGCGTAGATGTCCGCATCGTCCGCGGTCCCGCCGGTGCCGGGTGGGTTGGTGTTGCCCAGGGTGGAGAAGTACAGCGTTCCACCGGTTCCGTTGACGGCACCGACGACACTGATCGCATCGAGGTCCAGGTTGCCGCTCGTTGCCATCCCGTGGACGCTCCCGTCGAAGTAGAGCGACCACGTGCCGGCGTTGTAGTAGACGACGTCCTCGTCCTGCACGAACCCGAGCCCGGAGAGAAGGGTGAGGTCAGCGAAGGAGAAGAAGGCGTGGGTGTCGTCGATCCGGTCGTAGCCGTCGACGTTGACCAGCGGGCTGAACGCCACCCCCGAGGCCGAGGCGTCGAAGAGTCGGCTGTAGCTGCTGCCGGTGCCGAAGTAGACGTCGGCACCTTCGAACGGGCCGGCCACTCCGGAAACGGTGCCCGCTCCGACGGTCGAGAAGTACAGCGGCTGGAACGGCGGCAGCGGCGGCGGCGGGAGCGCACCGCTCGTGAACGAGATCGCGTCGACGTCCAGGTTCCCGGACGTGCCGAGCCCGTGCGCGGTGCCGTCGAAGAACACCGACCAGGCCGCACCGTTGAAGTACAGGACGTCCTCGTCCTGGACCGCGCCGAGGCCCGGCACTGTCGTGGTCGGGTTGCTGAACGACGCGTACAGGTGCGTCGGGTCGACGAAGACGAGACCGTCGACGTTGGGGTTGGTCGAGCCCGTGGCGGAGCCGGAGTTGGGCAGGCTGTACGGCGGCTGGCTGGCATCCACGACCCGGGTGTACGAGTTGCCGGGGACACTGGCGTTCCACCGGTACACGTCCGCGTTGTCACCGGTGCCACCCGCACCTGGCGGCACGGCGGTGTTGTTCGTCGAGAAGTAGAGCGTGCTGCCGACGACGCTCACCGCGCCGAGGTCGATGGCGCCGCCCACACCGTGCGCGCTGCCGTCGAACCACATCGACCACGCCGTGCCGTTGAAGTAGACGACGTCCTCGTCCTGGACGAGGCCGACTCCGGCCAGGGCGGTCAGGCCGCTGAAGGAGGCGTAGAAGTGGGTGTCGTCGACCCGGGAGAACCCGTCGGTGTTGGACACGGCCGGTGCGTTGTACGGCGCTGCCGTCAGGTCGATCGCGCGGTTGAAGGCGGAACCGTTCCATCGGTAGATGTCGGCGTCGTCGGCGGTGCCGGTCACGCCGGGCGGGTTGGTGCTGCCGAGCGTCGAGACGTACAGGTCCGAGGCCGGCGCGGGTGCCACCGCGCCGAACTCGTCGGCGCCGCTGTCGAAGCCGCCGCCCGCGGGACGTCCTTGGTCGTCGATGTCGGTGGCGGGTGCGGTGACTCCGCCGGACGTCGCGGCACCGAGGTTGATCGCGGGTGACCCGGACGGCAGGTGGTAGTTGCCGAGGAGGTTCGGCGGCGCGTCGAGGGTGACGAGCGTCGCGTCGACGAAGGCGGGGTTCTGCCGCCAGGTGGCGAAGGAGACGGACACGTCGTAGGAGGCGACGACCGCCGGGTCCGCGGAGCTGTTGGTGGGGCTGGTCGTGTACGGGTGGGTCCCGGCGTCCTGCTGGACGACCGAGCTGGTCGGTGCGAGCACCCCGGTCCCGCCGGCGACGCCGAGGTCCCACAGCTCGATCGGGGCCGCATCGCCGACCAGGCCGAGGCCTGTGACAGTGGTGCCCGCCCGCGTGCCGGCGCGGTTGTCCCAGAAGATGTTGTTGAAGAGACTCGGGTTGCTGAAGAGCGCCGATCCGCCCGGCAGCGTGGCCTGCAGCTGGTCGCTGTTCACCGACGTCGACAGCCCGGCAGGTGCCGGCTGGCCGTTGGAGGTCAGCGCCGTGGCCGTCGTCAGGTTCTTCATGATCGTGTTGTTGAACACCCGCACGTCCGGCGCGTCGTTGAGGCCGATGCCGCCGCCCTCGTGGGTCGAGACGTTGTCGACGATCATGTTGTTGTAGACGTTCATCGGGAAGTTGCCGGCCATCAGGAAGCGCAGCCCGCCGCCGTCGTCGTTGGCCAGGTTGGACTGGATCTGGTTGGCGTAGATGTCCACCGGGCCGGAGCCGGGCGAGAGGGCACCAGGTGTCGCAGGCAGCTCACCCGCGATCATGATGCCGCCGCCCTCGTCGTTGGACTGGTTGAGGTAGATGCGGTTGTGGTGGATCGCGCCGTTCGGGCTCAGACCGTAGACGCTCAGACCGCCGCCGTACTCGACCGAGAAGTTGCCGCAGATGTCGTTGCGGGCGACCTCGTAGCCGTCCGAGCCGGCGTAGATCCCGATCCCGCCGGCGAGGTTCGTGCCCGCGTTGGCGATGATGCGGTTGTCGGTGATCCGGACGCTCTCGTTGTGCTGGTTCGTGTCCGGCGAGGCCAGGTCGGGGGTGCCGATGCGGATCGTCCCGTAGCCGCTGCCGTTGTTCTGCACGACGTTGTTGGTGATCCGCAGGTGACGGACGTACGCGTTGGCGAAGATCGCGCCGCCTTGCGTGGTGATGTTCGGCGGCAGGCCGGTCGGGGCGCCGGTGAGGTCGTTGATGTTCCCGGGGAAGCCCTGCTCGACACCTCCGCGGATGTCGAAGCCGTCGATGGCGGCCGGGTAGGCGCTGGTGAACTGACGTGCCCGGCCGGCGTCCGTCGTCGCGTTCTCCGAGGCGAGGACGTAGATCCCCGCACCGTCGTTGACGGTCTGGTTGCCGTCCCAGGTCAGGGTGCCGATCTTCGTGTACCAGTCGGCGGCCAGGGCGGTGTCACCACCGAAGGCGCTCGCGTCGATGATCGAACCGGGGACGAACGTGGTCCCCTGGAAGCCGCCGGGGCCGACGCCCTGGAGCTTGACGGGCGAGGCGACGATGAGGTTCTCGTAGTAGGCACCGCGCGGGTTGTTCCGCGGGTTGACCAGGTCGGGGGTACCCGGGTAGACGACGACGAGGTCGTTCTCGGCGGCGGTGAATGCGGCGTCGAGCGCGGCCTGGATCGTCGCGAACGTCCTGCCGGGACCGACCTCGCGCACGGTGGGCGCATACCCGGTGCCGAGCACGTGGAACGTGAGGCCGTTGACCGTGGCCATTCCGTTCGCGGCCGTGATCCGGAGCTGGTGCGGACCGACCGGGGTGCCGGGCGGGACCGTCACGGTGATCGTCGCGTCGCTCCATGCGGTGGTGGGCAGGGCTGTGCCGTCGAGGGTGACGTTCCCGGTGCCCTGGGTCGGGCCGAAGCCGAGGCCGGCGACGGTGAACGATCCACTCCCGTTCACGTACGGCTGGGAGACGGCGAACAGCTGAGGTGCGGCCTGGTCGACGTAGCAGGCGATGGCGTTCGTGATGCCCGTCGTCGGGGAGGCGATGGTCACGCCGACCTGGGTCGGAGCGAGGTCGGTGGGGATGATGAGGCCGGGGAGGGCTTCGAACTCGGTCGAGATCGTGCGGTACCGGGGGTTGAAGTTCGGGTTGAGCCGCCCGGGTATCCCCGGGTCGTTGCCGACGAACCGGTACATGTTGGCGCAGACGCCGGAGGGCGTCGGGCAGCTGATGTGGTTGGTCGACGGCAGGAGCACGTCGTACATGCCGTTGAAGTCGGACTCGACCGTCTGCACGAGGCGGTTGGTGAAGTCGTAGATGCCGACGGGTGCGAACGGGACACCCTGCTTCTCGCCGTAGAGCGTCGAGCGCGGGTCGGTGGAGAAGTTGATGTCGTCCACGATCAGTCCGCGCAGACGTGTCGGGATCGGCACGTGGGTGAAGATGTTGAACATCGGCACGACCGACTTGCCGTTGTTCACCCGCACGAGCTTGGTGTCGCAGAGCGGCTGCGCAGTGCCCTCGAAGGGCGATCCGCCGATGTCGAGGAAGGTGCCGTTCGCGACGGGTGTCGACGCCGGGACGGTCACGCCGACCGGCAGGTCGTTGGTCGCGCCGCCGTCGCCGACGACGGGCGCGTAGCTGTCGGTGCCGTCGCCCTCGAGGTCAACGGTGTGCAACGGACCGGCACACGCCGGCGGCGGGACCTGCGGCACGATCTGGTCGCCGTTGCCGATGTTGATGTCCTCCTCGCGGGTGACCTGGTACATCGGGTTGCCGTTGGCGTCGTCCGGGATCGCGACGGTCACCAGGTAGTCGCCGGCCCCGAGCGGGGAGAACGCACCGCCGACGCACTCCGGCGCGGACGGGTCGGTCGGGTCGAGCGTGCCGTCGAAGCAGCCGTCGCCGAAGCCGTAGTTGCCGTCGACCGCCACGCCGAAGTTGGCGTCCGGGGTGCCCTGATCGGTCGGCGCCGGTCCGAACTGCACGCTCTGCAGGAAGGCCGAGAGGCACTCACCGGCCGTGGCCTGATCGGGTGCCAGCACGTTCTCGTCGACGCCGTGCACGAGCGCGACTCCGTCGACGTCGCGGGCGACACAGCCCGTCGGGCGGGTCCAGTGCTCGGACACGTAGGTGTTGAGCAGCGCGCCCTTGGCGTAGGAGCCGTCGGGGGCGAGCTCGAGGCGGCCGTCGGCGTCGCAGGGTGCCGTCGTGGTGCCGCACGGCACAGTCGCGTGCAGCTCGACGGGGAGGTCCGAGACACCTGGTTGCCAGTCCTCGGACGCCGCGTACTGCGGGTCGAGCTCGTTGCGCGTCGTGTCGTAGCTGACCGAGCCGACGATTCCGCCGTTGCGCGGGTCGATCCCGTTGGCGCCGGTCGGGTCGTACGCGTGCACGCCCCAGTCGAGCCGACCACCGAGGCCGATGATCGGGAGCACGCTGACGTCGACACCAGCGCCCTTCACCGTGGTCCGCGTCGGCTGGTTGTCGGCCTGATATGTGATCCCGGTCGTGTAGAAGGAGTCGCTGTAGGCCTCCATCACGTTCCACTCGCCGAGCGGGTAGGCCGACGTGAACGCGTAGTAGCCGGTGCTGTCGGTGGTGACCGCGACCTGGCCGCGATCCATCAGCGAGTTCTCCCTGCGGCGCAGGGTGAGGCCGAAGTTCGGGACGCCGGCCTCGCCCGGGTCTTTCACGCCGTTCCGGTTCGTGTCGTTGAAGACGTAGCCGTCGTAGGACGTCCACCATCCGTTGAGCGGCAGGAGGCCCATGTCGACCATCTCGCCGCCGGACACGGTGACGTCGATGAGGTTGAGGAAGTAGTCCTGCGGCTCGTCCCACCAGGTCAGGGTGTAGTTGCCGTCCGGCACGCCGGAGATGTCGAACGCGCCGTTCGCGTCCCCACGACCCACCCACACCGCGGTGTCGCCGGCCTGGAGGTCGGCCAGGGCGATCCACGGCTGCACGATCGGCTTGTCCAGCTTGCTCCCCGTCATGCCCAGCCAGAAGTTCACGTCGCCGCCGCGTGGCGGGGTGTACTGCTTGACCGCGACGATGACGCCCTTGATCTGGCCGGTGACGGCGGGTGAGGGATCCAGGCGCTGTCCGTCATGGATGGGGGGGACGAAGCCGAAGATCGGCGCCGGGACGGGCTCACCGGCGACCGCGAACTCGGTGTCGTAGCCCGTGCTCCCTTCCATCAGCCAGGTGTCCCAGTCGTGGTTGCCCTCGAGCGTCGTCGTCTGGATCCACGTCTGTCCGTCCGGGGGCGTGGCGGTCAGCGTGTACCGGTTGCTGCCCAGGTGGGGGATGGTCAGGAGCCCGTCGGCGTCGCTGACGCAGTTGCCGCCGGACACGTCGACGACCGGGAGCATCTCGGCGTCGAGGCTGGCGAACGGGATCTCGTGCGTGACCGGGTCCTCGCCGACGTAGGTGCTGCACAGCGGGTTGCCGTAGACGTCCGTGCTGATCTCGCCGAGGGTGTCGTTGATGTGGCCGACGAAGCCGGGCAGGCCGGGTTCACCCTGGTCGATCGTACCGTTGGTGAACGCGGTGTCGGAGAAGACCTGGGCGCGCAGCGTGGAGTCGGGCAGCGGGTTCGGCTGGAGCTCGACCGTGACCAGACCCGGGTCGGGCAGCGGCACGGTGAAGTGCGCGCCGTCGATCTTGTAGCCGTCGGCGACGACGGAGATGAGGTATCGGCCGTCGGGCAGGGTGAGGCCGTTCCCCCCGGTGAGGTCGAGCTGGTTGCCCTGGGCGTAGATGGGGCTGGCGTGTTGGTCCTCGGTGATCGAGGGCCACAGGCATGACCCGGGGTAGCCAGGGTCGTCGGCGGAGCAGCCCGTGCCGGGCTCGGGGCTCCGTTGGTCGGTGGTGCCTGTGGTGTCAATGTTGATGATGTACTCGAAGGTGTCGACCGGGTCGCCGATGACGACGCCGGTGCCCGCGAAGGCGCGGGGTTCGGTCCGCGCGCTGATCACCTGGAGCGTCAGCGTGCTCGTGGTCTGGGCGTGGGCCGGGAGGGCCGGCAGGGCACCGAGCATCGCGATCGACAGGGCCAGCGCGAGGGCGCCGGAGACGGTCGTCCGCCACCCCGAGCGCGTCACTGCGGTACGGCCGTCCGCGTCCACCGTCAGGGGTGTGAGCGGGGCGAGCACGGCCGGCAGACCCGGTGACCCGGCGGGCGGACGCGTCCGGAGTCGGTTCGCCCACCCCCTGACCGCAGCCATCCCGGAGGTCCAGGAGGTACTCGCTGTCGCTGTCGCGCCCCACAGTCCACGCATCTGCTGCACCCTTCAGGCGAGCCAAGAGGCTAGGAAGATCATGTTGCTGGGATTTGGGCGCCAGGTGCGGCTTATGGCAGAGCCGTCACGGAGCCGTCATGATCCGGTCATCGAGGCGGCGCGCAGTTCCGACCGGTCCGGCAGCGGACCGCCGGCCTGAGTCGGCGCACCGCGGACAAACCGGCACAAACACCGCACGGCAAATCCGGAGCACGCGGGCACCGGCGCGAGTGGCGTCCTGAGCACGGGGCACACGTCGGCAGACGCTCGGCCTGGGAGGCAGCGATGACACGCCGCGCACGTCTTCTGGTTCTCGTGGGGTCGGTGGTGGCGGCCGTGGTCGCCTTCCCGGCCGCGGCGTCGGCCGCCGAGGCCGACGGGTGCTCCGGCTCCTTCACGTCGACGGACGCGTCCGGTGCCACCATCGGCACGGCCACCGCGCCGGGCGAGGGCGGGACGCAGGCCGACCCGCTCCCGATCGACCCTGCCGGCACCGTGCTCTGGGCGGGTGGCACGGACTCCCTCATCACCGACGGGACGTGGTCCGTGGCCGTGGCCGGTGTCCCCTTCCGGAGCGGCTCGTTCGTCAACACGGACGGCGAGACGACCCGTGACGGCACCCAGAGCCTCGCGGACCTTCCGGGGCCCGTGACCTGGGCGCTGCAGGGCGACATGGTGATCCCGGTGTCCGGCACGATCATCGGTACCGGCGGCTCGTGCGACGCGAGCGGGTGGATCACCGGGACGGGCTCACCGACCTCGTCGCCGATCCTCTTCGTCGGCGCCGGCCTCGGCGTCATCGGGCTGCTGATGGGCGTTGCCGTGCTCGCGGGCACGAAGGTCGTGGCCGGCGGCGCGGTCGCTGCGGGAGGGCTGTCATGACCACGAAAGTCCGGCGCCGCCCTGTCCTGGGGCTCTTCGCGGGCCTTGTCTTCGGGCTCGGTCTGGCCCTCGTGCTCGTCGTGTTCGGACTGGTGCCGACGACGGCGGTGTGGCTTGCGGCTGTCGTCGTCGCCTGCATGGTGCTCGGTGTGGTGGCCGCGTACGTGGCGCCCGTGAGGGGTCGCGAGCTGACGCTCAGGGCGCTCGGTCGAGCAGCACGGCCCGGTTGTGGACCAGCCGCGCGAGCTCGTCGGCCAGGCCCGGGTGGTCGTACCTCCGAGGAACCACCTCGACGGTCATCAGCACCGTCAGGTAGAGCCGGTAGACGGTGAGTCGCCGCTCGGCAGCAGGCGTCAGCGACTGTTCCGGTCCTTCCGCGAGCGGGAGCACGCCCCCCGCGTCCAGGTAGGCCGCGACGACTGCGGGGTCCAGGGGCTCGATCCGCAGCCCGTCGGCTCCGACCATCTCGAGCAGCGGGTCGCCGTACAGGCCCCGCTCGGATCGACGATGCCGGTCACCGCCCCGGTCAGCCGGTCGACCAGCACGTTGCCCGGCCACAGGTCCATGTGCAGCAGGTGGGGCGCGGTGATCTCGGCGAGCGCCGGTTCAGCACGCTCGACGGCCGCACGCACGAGCGGCGCATCGACCTCGACGCCCCACACCTCGGCGTCGTCCAGCAGGGCGGCCATCATCGCGCCGAAGGCCTCGGGCCACGTCGCGCCCCCGAGTGCGAAGTCGGCCGCCGGGTACCCGAACCGCTCGCCGACGACCTGGTGAAGGCCGGCCATCACCGTGCCGACGTCGCGGACCGCGCGGGCCGTCGCCGACGGGCTCATCGTGTCGTGAACGACGGACCACCCCTCGCCCGGCAGGAGCTCGGAGACCATCACGTCGACCTCGACGTGGCGCCGGTCGGTGTCCATCAGCAGCACCTCCGCGACCGGGACCCCGGGCAACCCCGCCGCGGTGCGCAGCAGGGCCGCCTCGCTGCGGAGCAGGTCTCGCTCGTAGGTCAGCAGCGGGGGTCGGTCACCGAGGTCGGGGGTCCCCGTCTTGACCACCACGCTCCGCCCGTCGGCGAGCCGGACCACCTGGACGGAGGCGAACAGCCCGCCGCTCATCGGTCGCGCCGAGACCGGTGTCCCGAGGGGTCCGAGCACCGCGGCGAGCTCGGCATCGGTGAGGGGACGCCGCGTCCCGGCGTGGATGTCGGATCCGATCACCTGCCACAGGCTAGGGGAGACCGCTCTCATCCGGTGGCGGATCGGAGTACGGGGCCCAGCCCGGCGCAGCTGCCGCGGCTCGGCCGTCGGCGTAGGCATCACCTGCGGGTCACCATCCGTGCGGTGCGCCTGCGTCGGCCGGATCCACCGGGTCAGCACACTGGCTGTGGAAGTGCCGGGCAACGAGGGGGAGCGCACGTATGACCCATTCCACCGTTCCACGGAGGTTCAGCGCACTGGCCCTGCTCGCGGTGGTGTCCGTGACCACCCTGACCGGGTGCATCTACGATCGGGTCCCGCCGCAGGCCATGTTGGTCAACTCCCGGAACGCGCCGGTGACCCTGACGCTCACCGGCGTCGACGTAGAACCCAAGGAGTTCCCTGCCTCGGAGGGACGCGCGGTGTGGGGCGCGGACGGCAAGCCGATCAAGGGGGACGGCGTGTGCGAAGGCGACGGCTTCGTCGTCACCGACACGGCGACCGGAGCAGTGCTGGGCACCTCCGACGAACCAGTGTGCGGAGACACGCTCATCAGGGTGAAGGAAGACGGCACAGTCACCTACTGACCGCATGCCGCATGCCGCACAGCCGCCGTGACGGCCTGCTCGACGCACTCGACGGCGCGATCCGCCGTCCGCGGTGATCCGTCGTTTGCCCGAACTCCCCGCTGCCGGGTGCTCAAGTTGGCGCATCGAATGTCGATACGTCTCCAGGGTTCGTATCGACTATCGAGATGGGGTCAGCCATGGGGTTGCAGGTGGGCAGCGCGGTCCGTACGCCGCGCAAGGGAGCTGCTGTCGTCGTGGGCATCGCCACCGTGGTGGGGCTCTTGGGCATCCTCGCCGGCATCGTCGTCGCCATTGCTGCCGGCGCCGGAACGTCGGGGTCTGCTGCGACCGTTCCGGTCGTCAGCGCAGACCCGGAGGCCATGTCGGACGCCGCGTCCGCCGTCGTCCACGGTACGGGCATGCCCGGCCGGGCGCCCGTGTACCTCACCAGGCAAGGCACCCTGATGCTGTCGGTCTACGAGAACGTCTCCGCTCCGACACGCGTCCTCGCCCAGGCCGACGTCGCGGCGTCCGCGATCGCCGCCGGCGTCGCGGTGCTTCTGCTCGTGCCCGTCCTGAGGAGCACGGCGTGCCGGGAACCGTTCGCTCAGGGCAATCCACCCCGTCTCGCCCTTGCTGCGGGTGCGATCTTCCTCGGCTGGGCGGCCGCGTCCGTCCTCCCCGTCATCGCCGCGAGCATCGTGGTCCGGAGTGTTCCGGCGGAGGCCGGTGGCTGGGAGCCGGTGCTCCGACCCGACTACTGGCCGCTCGGGTTCGTGGCACTGCTCGCCACTCTGGCGTTCGCGACGTGGCACGGACGCCGGCTCGTCGCAGACACCGAGGGCCTGGTGTGAGCTCGTCGACCGCTGCCGACTCGACGGCTCACCGCGTGCGGTGTCACCTCGCCGCGCTCCTCGACGACCGGAAGATGACCCTGGTCGAGCTCGCTCAACGCACCGGCATCACCGTCGCAAACCTCTCGGTGCTCAAGAACGACCGCGCACGCGCGGTGCGCTTCTCGACGCTGACCGCGATCTGCGAGGTCCTGGAGTGCCAGCCCGGTGAGCTCCTGAGCATGGTGACGGAGCCGCGGCAGCCGATCCGTCCACGGGCTGATCGCACAGGTCCCTGATCTGCGCAAAGGCTCGGGCCCGTCAGGACCCCTCCCTCTTGCGAGGGAGAGGGGGACGCACGGGTGGGGGTGGTGGGGCGATCGGTGGTGCGTCCAAGATCGACGTCATGGACACCGTTGGAACGCTGCCGAGCTTGCTCCGCCGTTCGTGGAAGCCACGTGCAGTCTGGCCCTGGGCCATGCCGAGCGTAGGTGGCGTGTCCTGGGTCCTGAGTATCGGCTTCGCGTTCCTCGTCGCAGGTTCCGTCTTCACGACGACGCTCACACCTCCTGAGCCGGAGTGGATCCAGTGGCCCGTGGCTGCGCGTGGCACCGCTGCGCGGTGGAAGGACGCGTTTGTGCCGCTGTTCACGATCGCGAACGTGAGCGTCGTCGTAGCCGTCCTGGTGGCTCGTCGACGGCCCTGGCTCGGCACGGTCCTCGCCGCCTGGCCGTTCGTCACGGTCGTCCTGTTCGGCACGACGGTCTGGGCCTGGTGGCTGGCCCTTGCTGCGGTGGCGGTGTGCGCGGCCGTCGAGCACCCGCGGAAGGCCGTCGTGCCCTACGCGTTGTCGGTCGGGCTGGTGGCCGTCGTCAACGGCGGGTACCTCACCTGGTTGATCCAGAGCGGCCAGGGGAGCCTCGGGGGTCCTGCCGGCTGGTGGCACGTCCTCGGGTACGCGACCTACACGGCGGCCGCAGTAGCGGTCAGTGCCGCCATCGGTGTGGCTCTCCGCTCGGTCGCCCGCACCGTTGCGGCCCGGGCGACCGAGAGCCACGCATTGGTGGTCGAGTCCACGGCGAGCGAACGGGCCCGGTTGGCCCGCGACCTGCACGACATCGTGGCGCACCACGTCTCGCTGATCGCGGTCCGCGCGGAGAGCACCCCCTATGCGCTGCCGGACCTGAGCGTCGAGGCCAAGGAGGTGTTGCGCGAGATCGCCGTCGACGCTCGCAGCGCACTCGGTGAGCTCCGTCAGGTGCTGACCGTCCTCCAACGGACCCAGGAGATGACGTTGGCTCCTCAGAAGGGCGCGGCCGACGTCGTGGCACTGGTCGCGGAAGTCGTGGCTGCCGGGCAGGGTGTGGAGCTCCGCGGGGGTTGGGCCGTGGTCCCGGCGGCGCAGGGCTATGTGGTGTACCGCGCGGTTCAAGAGGGCCTGACCAATGCCCGCCGACACGCCCCTGGCTCGATCGTGACCCTCACCTTGCGACAGAAGGCGGAGGTGGTCGGCTTCCGGATGACCAATCCCGTGCCGGGTCCAGGAGGCCAGGGTGAGCCCGGTAGTGGCCTGCTCGGGATGCGTGAGCGGGTCGAGGCACTGGGGGGCACCGTGAGCGCCGAGCTCGAGGACGATACGTTCGTGCTCGTGGTGGCGCTGCCCATGGGGACCCCGTGACGACCGTTGTGATCGCCGACGACCAACCCGTCGTCGTGCAGGGCTTCAGTGCCATCCTCAGATCGGCCGAGGACCTGCAGGTCGTCGGAGTCGCATACGACGGGGAGGCGCTCCTCGACCTCGTCGCCGAGCATGCGCCGGACGTCGCGGTGGTCGACGTCCGCATGCCGCGGCTCGACGGGATCGCCGCGACGAGGCGCATCGGCGCCTCCCACCCGGCCACGCGAGTGCTGGTCCTGACCACCTACGACCTGGATGAGTACGTGTACGAGGCGCTCCGGGCCGGCGCCAGCGGATTCCTTCTCAAGGACACGCCGGCGGAACGCCTTGTCGAGGCCGTGCGGCTGGTCGCCTCGGGCTCGATGCTCCTCGGGCCACAGGTGACCAGACGCCTCGTCCAGGACTTCGCCGCTCGCGCGGGCACAGCCGAGCCCACGCCGGGACTCGACACCCTGACCCCGCGCGAACGTGAGGTGCTCTTGGCGGTGTCGCGCGGGCGCTCGAACGCGGAGATCGGCATGGATCTTCACATCGGCGAACAGACCGTCAAGTCCCACGTCTCCGAGGTGCTGCGCAAGCTCGACTGCCGGGACCGGGTCCAGCTGGTCATCACCGCCTACGAGGCCGGTCTGATGCAGGAGCCGGTCGGCCCCTGACCGCCGGTCCGACGCGCAGCCGGTCGACCTTGACGTCCGCACCCGCGGCTCGTTCCCCTTTTGCGGCGCTCCAGGACGAGCTCTCGGCGTTGTTGGGGGAGCGGGTCGACGTCATCCCGCAGGACGCTCTGGCTCCGCACGCCGCGCACAATGCTCAGGCCGAGGCGGTGCCGATGCCAGTCGCAGTGGCGCGGGATGATCCGTCCGACGGCCGCTGCAACCTTCCGCCTCGCCCGCCCGTCTACGAGGTGTGAGCCCCGGGTCGATCCCGGCCGGACCAGGAGAGGACACCATGGTCGACCACCGGGAGAACCAGGTACTGAGCACCCTGGTTCGTGAACGCGGTCGCCACCTGACCACCTACGCCTTCCTGCTCACCGGCGACACCGCTGCCGCGCAGGATCTCGTGCAGGACGCGGGGCCGCGAGCGTGGGCGTCGCCGGGGTGGCCGCGGTGGCTGCGATCGCCGTCGCCGTGTCCACCGCCGTAGGGCTGGACCGGGACGAGGTGACGCCGGCCGTCCCGACACCGACCGAGACCACGGCCGGGTCCGGCTGGGAGCCGCGCTGGGACTGGTGCGGCAGCACCGTGACCGAGGACGACTTCTCGACGCACACGGGCGAGGCCGGCGGCTTCGACCTGGAGTGGCGCGGGGAACGGGTGTCCACGGACCCGGCCGCCCCCATCAGCGTGTCGGCGCACCTCGTGAGCAGCACCGGCCAGGACGGGGTCGTCGACGCCCGCGTCACCGAGGTGACCGCTGGTGTGCTCGGCGAGGACATGCGGTGGACGGTCGTTGGGGTCGAGTCCGCGCAGATCACGCAGGAGGTCCACGGGACCGTCACGGACGCGGCGGCGCTCGACGTCCCGGCCGAGACGCGACTGGTGTCGTGCGAGGCGAACCCGCTCACGGGCGGCAGCGGCACACTCGACACGCCCGTCCCCGCCGGCGAGTACTGGCTGCTCGCGACCCTCGAGGTCACGACGGCGGACGGCGAGGCGTACCCGGTGTTCGCCCCGGTTGCCGTGATCGGCGAGCCGGCGACGCCGCCACCTGGCGACAGTGCCCCGGAGGGCTGGCCGCCCAGCGCGACCGACCTCCACCACGGCGGCGAGACGTGGGGTGTCTACACCGTCGTGCTGGAGGCCGGCGCCTCCACGGCTGACCCGCGGTGGCTGGAGGGCGACCGGCGTCTGGGCGCGCTGGGCTACCCGGCAGGTGGCGGGGAGCTGGGGTGCGACCTCGGTGCCACGGAATCGCTCGGGCTCGGTGACGGCGCGATGGCCATCGCCAGCTACTTCGACACCCAGACGGATGCCGAGCTCTTCGCGCAGAAGTACGCCGCGGCGTTCGGTGACCAGGTCGTCGGCATGGCGCGCGTGACGACGGTCTGCATGGACTGAGCCGCATCGGTCGGGCGTGGTCGCGAGCCGTCTCCACGGACAGCGGTCTCGACACGGGCACCAGCCGGGCCAGCCGTTCGTCCCAATGGTGTTGCGTCGCCTCGATCGAGCGGCTCGAGGCGGCGGCGGGCAGGCGCACCAGCTCGTCGAATGAGGTACGTGTGGGACCAGGACGCCTGGTCCGACGACGTCTGGTGGCAGACCCAGGACCGGCGGATCGCCAAGCGGATCAACGAACTGCTCCGCGACATGGCCCGCGCCACAGCGTCCGGCAGCCACCACGAGGGCATCGGCAAGCCGGAGGCACTCAAGCGCGGCCTGCACGGCTATTGGTCCCGACGAATCACCGACGAGCACCGGCTCGTCTACATGGTTATCGACGACGAGATCCGCATCGCCGCCTGCCGCTACCACTGCGAAGCCTGACGAGACCTGCCTGAGCGATCCTGGCCGCGGTCCTGGCATGGCTGCCGCCGACATGAGGAGAAGCCCGAATTCGCCCCTCAGGCGCACCGTGAGCGATCATGGACGCATGGAGTTTCACGAGATGCGGGCCATAGCGCGCGACGTGCGTGCCAAATACGCGCAGGTTGAGGACCGTCTGTATGGGCGACCCTGGACCTCCGAGGAGATCATGCTCGGCTTCCTCGGAGATGTCGGCGATCTCGCCAAACTCGTGCAAGGAAAGGCGGGTGTCCGTCCACGCGAGGACCTCGACGCGGCGCTCGCTCACGAGCTGGCCGACTGCCTGTGGTCGGTGCTCACGCTTGCCGACGTCTACGACATCGACCTCGAGACAGCGTTCAGAGAGACGATGCGCGACCTCACCCAGCACCTCGAGAAGTCTTGAGAGACGCGACCTTGGGCTCGACAGGGGACGCCACGAGCTCCACCTCGAACCCGAGGCCGTCCTCGAGGTAGGCGGCGTAGTGGTCCGAGCCTCCCGCGTACGGATGCCGGTCTTCGAAGAGCAGGGACCACCCATGACGCTGCGCTTCGCGTGCCAGGTCGTCGACGTCAGCCCTGCTGCCTGCGTGGAACGCCACGTGGTTCAGGCCGGGATTGCGGCGGTCGTAGCGGTTGACCCGCACGTCAGGGCCGGCCTCGACGACGATGTAGGTGGCGCCACGCGCCCAGCTGCATCCCGTGCTCCACGAGTTCGCCAGGCGGTAGCCCAGTGCCCCCAGGAGCCACTCGAGCGACGGCCGGGCCGCCTCAAGATCGGCCACCCACAGCTCCAGGTGATGAAGTGTGCCCCTCGACGTCATCGCCCCATCGTTGCAGCCCCGAGTACGTCGACTCCTCGCCTGCTCGTCTCACCCGTGATCCGAAGGTCAGCGACCGCCGGCCCGGCCGTGTGGGATCGAACGCTGCGTTTCCGCAGGTCACACGGTGCCCCGAGTGGGATTCGAACCCACACTGGATCGGGTTTGAGCCGAACGCCTCTGCCGGTTGGGCTATCGGGGCCTGGCGGGCCGTGCTGTGCGGGTCGGCGACGCGCACGTAGAGGTCCACCGCGACGACCGTCGGGCCCGTCCCACCGAGTGCGAGACGACGCTCGGTGGACGCTGTACCGGCCCGGCCGACGTCGGCACTAGGCTAGCGCGGTGAGCGAGAGCGACGTGCCGCAGACCCCGGACCTTGATCTGCCCCTCGGCGGTACCGCCGTGCAGGACGTGCCTGACGCGCGGTCGAGCGGTCGACCGGCTCGGCGTGCCGTCGTCGCGGAGGACGAGGCCCTGATCAGGATGGACGTCGTCGAGACGCTCCGCGAGGCGGGCTTCGACGTCGTCGGCGAGGCCGGCGACGGTGAGACGGCCGTCAGGCTGGCCATCGAGCTCCGGCCGGACGTCGTCGTGATGGACGTCAAGATGCCGGTGATGGACGGCATCACCGCTGCCGAGCGCATCGGCAAGGAGCACGCGGCGCCGGTCGTCCTGCTGACGGCCTTCTCGCAGAAGGAGCTCGTCGAGCGTGCCCGCGACGCCGGGGCGATGGCCTACGTGATCAAGCCCTTCACGCCGGCCGACCTGCTGCCGGCCGTGGAGATCGCCATCTCGCGGTACAGCCAGATCACCGCCCTCGAGGCCGAGGTCGTCGACATGACCGAGCGGTTCGAGACCCGTAAGCGGGTCGACCGGGCCAAGGGTCTGCTGATGACCAAGATGGGACTGACCGAGCCCGAGTCCTTCCGCTGGATCCAGAAGACGTCGATGGACCGTCGTCTGACCATGCGCGAGGTCGCCGACGCCGTGATCGAGCAGGTCGGCGGCGCCGCTTCCTGACCTCCCGCGGGGGACCTGCTCCGATCGACGATCGGGGACGGATCCACAATCGGGGACCTTGGTCACAACTCGGCAACGACGGCATCTGATACGGCAGATTTCACACTCCGGACACACTCGGACGGTACGTTGCCCTGCACAGTCCCTCGCCGGGCGCTGTGTGATCCCCGGTGCGGGAGATCACAGTGCTCAACAGAGGGGTGCCCCGCATGAAGAGATCGACCAACGTCCTCCGCGCATCTGCGCTCGTCGGTGCCGTTGTCCTCGTGCTCACCGCATGCGGTGGGGACGACGGCGACGCGGGTTCCGACGGTGGCGGGAGCCCGCTGATCGTCGGATCGCTGCTCCCGCAGACCGGCTCGCTGGCGTTCCTCGGCCCGCCCGAGATCGCCGGCGTCAACCTGGCCGTCAACGAGATCAACGAGTCCGGTGGCGTCCTCGGTGAGGACGTCAAGATCGTCCACGCCGACTCCTCGGACGCGGACAACGCGGAGGTCGCGACCCAGTCGGTCACCGACCTGATCAGCCAGGACGTCCAGCTCATCATCGGTGCGGCGTCCTCGTCGGTCACCCTCAACGTGGTGGACGACATCACCGGCGCCGAGATCGTCCAGATCTCCCCGGCGAACACGTCGACCAAGCTGAGCGGGTACTCGGACTACTACTTCCGGACGGCACCCTCCGACCTCGTGCAGGGCTCGGCGCTGGGCAACCTCGTGATCAACGACGGCCACGCGAACGTCGCCTTCCTCGTCTTCAACGACGACTACGGCATCACGCTGCGCGACGTGGCCAAGGAGACCATCGAGGCAGCCGGGGGCACCGTCGTGTACGGCAACCCGGGCGAGGAGTTCGACCCCGCGTCCGACGACGTCATCCCGTCGGCCGTCACGGCCGCCCTGGCGACCAACCCGGACGCCATCGTGCTGATCGCGTTCGACCAGACCAAGCTCATCGTCCCGGCGCTCGCCTCGGCCGGCTTCGACACCTCCAAGCTGTACTTCGTCGACGGCAACCTCGCCGACTACAGCGCGGACTTCGAGCCCGGCACCCTCGAGGGCGCACAGGGCACCCTGCCCGGAGCGTTCCCGAGCGATGATTTCCAGGCCCGCCTGCTCGAGGTCGACGACGGCCTCACCGACTTCTCCTACGCCGCGGAGTCCTATGACGCCGTGATCCTGGCCGCGCTGGCAGCGGTCAAGGGCGAGGGGACCGACGGTCCGACGATCCAGGCCAACCTGGCCTCGGTCTCCGGTGCCGACGGTGGGACCGAGTGCACGACGTTCACCGAGTGCGTGGACCTCATCGACGGCGGCGAGGACATCGCGTACCAGGCCGTCTCGGGCGCCGGTCCGTTCAACGCGGACAACGACCCGTCGTCGGCCTTCGTCGGGATCTACACGTTCGACGCCGAGAACAAGTACACCTGGGTCAAGGCGGAGTTCGGCGAGGTCGGCTGACCTCGCACGCTGACGCTCGTCAGGCGGATGGCCCGGCCAGGTTCCCCTGGCCGGGCCATCCGGTGCCCGTCCCGCCGGTGTCAGTCTCCGGCGGTCAGGTCCTTGGCCGTCCCGCGTGCCTGCGCGGCGTCGGCCTGCTCCTGGTCCGCCGCGAGCGTGCCGAGGTACAGCTCGATCACCTTTGGGTCGTGCATGAGCTCGCGGCCGGTGGCCGTGTAGGCGTTGCGCCCCTGGTCCAGGACGTAGCCCCGGTCGCAGATCTGCAGGCAGCGCCGGGCGTTCTGCTCGACCATGACGATCGAGACACCGGTCTTGTTGATCTTCCTGGTGCGGATGAACGTCTCGTCCTGGCGCACCGGCGAGAGGCCGGCGGACGGCTCGTCCAAGAGCAGGACGGACGGGTTCATCATCAAGGCCCGCGCCATCGCCACCATCTGGCGTTCGCCACCGGACAACGAGCCCGCGCGCTGCCTGCGTCGGTCGCCGAGCGTGGGGAACAGGTCGACGATCGCCTCGAAGCGCTCGGCGAAGGACCGTGGCGCCTGGAACGCACCCATCTGGAGGTTCTCCTCGATGGTCAGCGACGGGAACACGTTGTTGTTCTGCGGCACGAACCCGACGCCGCGGTGCACGAGCGTGTCGGCCCGCTTGTTGGTGATGTCCTCACCGCCGAGCGTCACCGTGCCCGACCGCACGCTGACCAGACCGAACAGGGCCTTGAGCAGGGTCGACTTGCCCGCCCCGTTGGGGCCGATGATGCCGATCAGCTCGCCGGGGTAGACGTCCAGGTCGCACCCGTTGAGGATGTTCACCCCGGGCAGGTAGCCCGCCACGAGGTCGCTCGCGCGCAGCAGGGGGTCGCCGGTCGGTACGGCGCCGCCGACGGGCACGCTCTGGGCCGTCGTGGTCATCGGTCCTCCTCCTCGTGTGCTCGCTGCTCCGCCGCCGCTTCCAGCTCGAGGGTCGCTGCGACCTCGTCCGTGAGCAGCGCGTCGTCGCCCAGATCGGTGTCGTGGTGGGCACCGAGGTAGGCGTCGATGACCGCCGGGTCGGCCATCACGCTGGCCGCCGGGCCCTCGGCGACCAGCCTGCCTTCGGCCATCACGGCCACCCAGTCCGAGATGTGCCGCACCATGTGCATGTCGTGCTCGACGAAGAGCACTGTCGTGCCCTCGTCGCGCAGGGACTGGATGTGCCCGAGCAGGGACTGGGTCAGGGCCGGGTTCACGCCGGCCATCGGCTCGTCGAGCATGACGATCGTCGGGTCGCTCATCAGCGCTCGGGCCATCTCCAGGAGCTTGCGCTGGCCGCCGGAGAGGCTGCCGGCGAACTCGTCGCGTTTGTCGAGCAGCGTGAAGCGCTCCAGGAGGGCCTCGGCCTTGGCGGTGACCGCTCTCTCGCGGGGCCGCCAGATCGCGGGGACGAGGGCCGCGCCCAGGCGTTCGCCCGGCTGGTCACGTGCGCCGAGGCGCATGTTGTCGATCACGGTCATCCGGCTGAGCGCCTTGGTGAGCTGGAAGGTGCGCACCATCCCGGCGCGTGCGACCTTCGCGGCCGGCACACCGGCGAGCGAGCGACCGTCGAACGACCACCTGCCGGTGTTGGGCTGGTCGAAGCCCGTGAGCAGGTTGAACAGGGTCGTCTTGCCGGCACCGTTCGGGCCGATCAACGCCGTGATCGCGCCCCGCTGGACCTCGAGGTGGGCGACGTCGACCGCCGTCATGCCGCCGAAGCGACGCGTGACGTCGTCGGCCACGAGGATCGGGTCGGGCTTGGCGGCGCCGGGCTCGTGCGCGACGCCGGCCAGTGCCGCGGCAGCGGTGTCAGCGGACATTGATCGCCAGCTCCTTCTTGTCGCCCAGGATCCCCTGAGGTCGGAAGATGACCAGGAGCATGAGCGTCACACCGACGACGATCCAGCCGAACTGCTCGATCTGCTCGCTGCGCATCACGGTGTCCGGGATCACGTCGCGACCGACGGCCTTGATCAGCATGAGCGTCGCCCAGAAGAGCATCGAGCCGAGGACCGGACCGAAGACCGTCGCGGCGCCGCCGAGCAGCAGGATCGTCCACACCCAGAACGTCATCGGTCTGCCCATGGAGTCGGGCTGGACCGCGCGTGGCATGACGTAGATGACGCCGGCCAGCGAGGCGATGACGCCGCCGAGCACCAGGGCCTGCATCTTGTAGGCGTAGACGTTCTTGCCGAGCGACCGCACGGCGTCCTCGTCCTCGCGGATGCCCTTGAGCACCCGGCCCCACGGGCTGTTCATCAGCCGCCACACGAGCAGGCAGGCCAGCAGGACGACGGCCCAGCCGACGATCCGGACCCACCAGCTGTCCGAGGCGTTGTTGGAGTACTCGAACGGGCCGAGCGCGGTCCTGCCGTCCGGCAGCGGTGACAGGTCCTGGAAGGTCGCCTTGTAGCTGTCCCCGCGCAGGCCGGAGGACGCCCCGGTCAGGTCGGTCAGCGCGGTGGACCGCCCGATGATGCGGACGATCTCGGCCGCCGCGATCGTCACGATGGCCAGGTAGTCGCCGCGCAGCTTGAGCGTCGGGATGCCGAGGATGAGCGCGAAGACGATCGAGGACGCCACAGCGACCAGGGCTGACGCCCACACCGGGAAGCCGGCGATCGTCGAGATCGCGAAGCCGTACGCGCCCAGGAGCATGAACCCCGCCTGGCCGAAGTTCAGCAGGCCGGTGAGCCCGAAGTGCACGTTGAGCCCGATGGCGGCCAGCGCGTAGGCCGCCGTGGTCGGCGCGATGAGCTCGCCTGCGACATTGCCGAGGATCCGTGTCCAGTCCATGTTCGCTCCGTTATCCGACGCGCTCGGCGCGGCCGAGGATGCCTTGGGGTCGTAGCAGCAGGACGAGGATCAGGATGACCAGCGCCCCCGCGTACCGCATGTCCGACGGGATGACGAGGTTCGAGAGCTCGACCACCAGCCCGATGACGATCGAGCCGACGAGGGCACCGAACGCCGTCCCGAGGCCGCCGAGCGTCACGGCCGCGAACATCAGGAGCAGCAGGGTCGAGCCCATGTTCCACGCCGTGGCGTTCAGGTACAGGCCCATCAGGACCCCACCGAGGGCCGCGAGCCCCGCACCGAGGGTCCACACCAGTCGGATGATCCGGTCGACGGTGATCCCCGACGCGGCGGCCAGCGCCGGGTTGTCCGAGACCGCCCGGGTGGCCCGCCCGATGCGGGTGGCGACCAGGAAGTACGAGACACCGAGGAGGGCGACAGCGGCGATCGCCAGCGAGATCAGCGACTGCTGGGTGATGTACACCGGGCCGAGGTTCACCGTCTGCGGGTTCGAGCGCACGATCCGCAGCGAGCTCCCGCCGAGGAAGAGCTGGAAGAGGTACTGCAGCGTGATCGCCAGACCGATCGTCACGATGAGCTGCTGGGTCAGCCCGATGCGGCGCTTGCGCAGCGGGTGCCAGATGCCGGCGTCCTGCAGCCAGCCCGATGCGGCGCCGATGGCGACGGCGAGGATGCCGGCGACGAGCAGCGGGAGCTTGGCCTCCTGGACGAAGAGATAGGCGAGGATCCCGCCGAGCGTGACCTGCTCGCCGTGCGCGAAGTTGCTCAGCCCGGTGGTGCCGTAGATCAGCGACAGGCCGACCGAGGCGAGCGCGAGGAGGGTGCCGAACACGAGCCCGGCGGTGGTCTGCTGGGCCACCCGCGCCCAGTTCACGCCACCGGCGCTGGTGCTCCCGGGCACCGCGGTGTCCAGACCCGGTTCGGCACCGGCCGACGGTTGCGCCGTCGGCTCGTCGGAGCCGTCGTCGGGCGACGCCGCCGGGCTCCCGGTCGGTGCTCCGAGCGGGAACAACGTTCCCGTGCTGGAGCCGAGGGTGACAGTGACGGTGCGGGGGTTGCCGGCCGGGTCCCGGAGCGTCTCACCGGCGGGCAGCGTCGCGACGTCGACGGTGACCAGGTACTCACCGGGCACGGTGAGCGCTGCCGCCCACGTGCCGTCGGCGCCGGTCACCGCGGTGACGGTCTCCTCGTCGCCGGCGATCTCGAGCTCCACACCCGCTGCCGGCTCGCCGTCCGCGGTCCGGATCGTCCCGCCCACGCAGCCGTTCTCGGCGCTCGGGGAGCAGGTCGTCCCGGCTGCCGCTGCCGGGGCGGCTGCGGAGACCAGCAGCGCCCCCGCGCCGAGCAGGAGAGCCATCAGGACCGAGGCCCGCGGAGCTGCCCGCAGCCCCGCTCGTGGAGAGCCACTCGATGAGCGGCCCGTGGTGGCTGCTGCAAGGTGCACCGTGGAACCCTCCGTCCGCTGTCGCGCTCTCGCACGGTCCGCGCCGCGCGTCGTTGCGCGGCGTACCCGGCGTGCATCCGTCACCGGGTGACGGTGACGATAGGCAGCCGATGTGTCGCGCGGGTTTCGCGACACGCACACCTTGGCAGCATCGGGTGGCCAGCACACCTTGCCGGCGGAACGGACGTTCGCCAACGGGTGACTTTCGCTGCGGTGCGCAGGCGGTTATGTTTCCACTCATCAGTTCGGCCGTACCCCCCGGTACCCCCTACCTGCCACGGCCGGCGTCCCGCAGAAGGAGGCCCGTCGACGTGCGTCCTGTCATCGAGGTTCGGCGCATTGAGCCTGTCGACATGGACCAGGTGGTGAACCTGTGCCTCACGGGGCGTTCCGAGTCGTCGGTCGGTTCCCAGGTCTGCACGTCGGACGCGACGACGCTGGCCCACCAGCTCGGTGCCCTGACGGCTGCGCCCGGTGGCACGCTCCTCGTGGCGATCATCGACGGCGCGGCTGTCGGTCTCCTGCTGGGCCGCCTGGTCGGCCCCAACCCGTTCACCGACGAGGTGAGCCTTGCGGTCGAGGTCGTGTACGTCGGGCCCGAGCATCGCCGCCGGGGCGTCGGCCACAGCCTGATGGTCGGTGCCGCCGACGTCGCGGCCGAAGCGGGTGCCGAGCACGTCTACGCGGCACCGATCCCCGGCGCGCGTGGGATGCAGCGGTTCTTCGTCCAGCTCGGCTTCGCCCCTGCCGCCGCCCACCGGGTGACCACCACGTCCGCGCTGCTGCGACGTCTGGCCCTCGACAGCAGCCCCAGCGGTCGGGCCGGCTCGCGCGGGCTCGACGACCTCATCGCACGACGGCGCCAGTCACGCGCCGAGGCTGCGTCGGCCGCGTCCGTCGGGTCGATGTCGGGGGATCAGGCCGGACGGCGCGCGGCGATCAGCAGGCACGTCAGGCGCGCGGTGCAGACCCGCCGCGACGTCGAGTCCTCCACGACGACCTCATAGCTCGCCGTCGTCGAACCGAGGTGCAGTGCCGTGGCGGTGCCCGTCACGATGCCGTCCCGGGCGGCGCGGTGGTGGGTCGCGTTGACCTCGATGCCGACCGCCTGGCGACCCGCGCCCGCATGGAGCATCGCGCCGTAGGAGCCGAGGGTCTCGGCGAGGACGACGGACGCCCCGCCGTGCAGCAGGCCGTACGGCTGGGTGTTGCCGGCCACCGGCATCGTCCCGACCACGCGACCGGGTGCCGCCTCGACGATCTCGATCCCCATCCGCTCGATGAGCGTGCCGACGTTCGATCGCCGGATGGCCTCGAGGTCGGCTCCGGTTGTGGGGTCCTCGGCGCGCTCGGCGCCGTCGATGTCGCTGTCGGTCATGCCCGATAGGTTGGCACCCGTGAGCGACCTGGCGCGAGCCCGACCCCTGCTGCTGCTGATCGACGGCCACTCGATGGCGTACCGCGCCTTCTTCGCCCTGCCGGTCGAGAACTTCGCGACGACGACGGGGGAGCCGACCAACGCGGTGTACGGCTTCACGGCGATGCTCGCGAACCTGCTGCGCGACGAGCGGCCGACCCACGTCGCGGTGGCGTTCGACGCCGGCCGCACGACCTTCCGCACCGAGCGGTACCCGTCCTACAAGGGCACCCGGGACGCGACGCCGCCGGAGTTCAAGGGCCAGGTTCCGCTGATCAAGGAGATCCTCGACAGCCTGCGGGTCGCGACCCTCGAGAAGGTGAACTTCGAGGCGGACGACATCATCGCGACGCTGACGACCCGGGCGGTCGCCGACGGCATGGACGTGCTGGTCTGCACCGGTGACCGGGATGCCCTGCAGCTGGTCGGCGACGCCGTGACAGTGCTCTACCCGCGCAAGGGCGTCTCCGACCTGGTGCGGTACACGCCCGCAGCGGTCGAGGAGAAGTACGGCCTCGCGCCCGCCCGCTACCCCGACCTGGCGGCGCTGGTCGGCGAGACGAGCGACAACCTGCCGGGGGTGCCGGGGGTCGGTCCCAAGACCGCCGCCAAGTGGATCGCGATGTACGGCGGCCTCGACGGTGTGCTCGCAGCAGCGCCCGAGATCGCCGGCAAGGCAGGCGAGAGCCTGCGGGCGAACCTCGAGCAGGTCCGGCTCAACCGGGAGCTCAACGCGGCGGTCACCGATCTGGACCTGGCGCTCGGCGTCGCCGACCTCGCCGTCCAGCCGTGGGACCGCGAGGCCATGCACCGGGTCTTCGACGCACTGCAGTTCCGCACCTTGCGCGAGCGGCTCTTCGCGATGGTCCCCGAGGAGCAGGGCGAGGCCGGTGGCTTCGAGCTCGAGGTGGGCACCCTCGGTACGGGGGAGCTGGCAGCGTGGTTCGCCCAGCGCTCCGGACGGACGCTCGCGCTCGAGGTGAGCGGGCGACCGGTGCCGGCTGGTGGCGACGCGTGGGCGGCAGCGATCGCGGACGGTGCGGCGCACGCCATCAGCCTCGACCTGACCGAGCTGGACCCGGCCGACGAGCTGGCCCTGGACGCCTGGCTGAGCGACCCGCTCGCGCCCAAGGCCCTGCACGGGGCCAAGGACGCCTGGCACGCCCTGGCCGGTCGCGGTCTGCGGCTGGACGGCGTCGTCTTCGACACGCTTCTCGCGTCCTACCTGTGCCACCCCGACCAGCGCACCTACGACCTGAGCGACCTGGCGGTCCGGCACCTGCACCGCGAGCTGCGCACGGAGACCGCCGCTGCGGGGTCCGGCCAGGGAGCGTTCGAGCTCGATCTCGACGGCGGCTCCGAGGTGCAGCGCACCGGCGTGCGCGCGGCCGCCGTGGCCGAGCTCGCCGAGGTGCTCGGCGGCGAGCTCGTCGACCGCGGCTCCCGGCACCTGCTCGACGAGGTCGAGCTGCCGCTGGTCCGGGTCCTGGCCGGTATGGAGCAGGCCGGCATCGCGGCCGATGTCGGCTACCTCACCGAGCTGGAGCGAGGCTTCGCCGCGACGGTGGCCGACGCGGCGGCCGAGGCGTACGCGGTGATCGGCCGCGAGGTGAACCTCGGCTCGCCGAAGCAGCTCCAGGAGGTCCTCTTCGACCAGCTCGGGATGCCGCGGACCAAGAAGATCAAGACCGGCTGGACGACCGACGCCGCGTCGTTGACCGACCTGTTCGAGCGCACCGAGCACCCGTTCCTCGCGCACCTCCTGGCCCATCGGGACGCGTCGCGCCTGCGCCAGACCGTCGAGGGCCTGCTGCGGTCGGTCGGTGACGACGGGCGCATCCACACCACCTTCCAGCAGACGATCGCCGCCACCGGGCGGCTGTCCTCGACGGACCCGAACCTGCAGAACATCCCGATCCGGACCGAGGCCGGCCGGCAGATCCGGCGCGCCTTCGTGGTCGGCGACGGGTTCGAGACGCTGCTCACCGCGGACTACAGCCAGATCGAGATGCGGATCATGGCTCACCTGTCCGGTGACGAGGGTCTGATCACAGCGTTCAGGTCGGGCGAGGACCTGCACAGCTTCGTGGCGTCACGGGTCTTCGGTGTGCCGACCGACGCTGTCACGTCGCAGATGCGCTCCAAGATCAAGGCGATGTCCTACGGCCTTGCGTACGGACTGTCGTCCTTCGGCCTGTCCAAGCAGCTGAACATCCCGGTCAGCGAGGCGGCCGCTCTCATGGAGGACTACTTCGCGCGGTTCGGCGGGGTCCGGGACTACCTCGCCGGGGTGGTCGACGAGGCGCGCCAGACGGGCTTCACGGCCACCATCCTCGGCCGTCGGCGCTACCTGCCGGACCTGACGAGCGACAACCGGCAGCGCAGGGAGATGGCCGAGCGGATGGCGCTGAACGCGCCGATCCAGGGCAGCGCCGCGGACCTGATCAAGGTAGCGATGCTCGGGGTCGAGGCCCGACTGCGTGCGGCCGGACTGGCGTCCCGGATGCTGCTGCAGGTCCACGACGAGCTCGTGCTCGAGGTCGCACCCGGCGAGCTCGTCGCGGTCGAGCAGCTCGTCCGCGACGAGATGGGCTCCGCCGCCGACATCTCCGTCCCGCTCGACGTCTCGGTCGGCACCGGTTCGAGCTGGCACGACGCCGGTCACTGACCGCCGGTCGCTGACCGCTGGTCACCTACCGCCGGTCGCCCACCGCTGGTCACCGATCGGGTCGCCTCGCTGTCAGGCGCGTCGGCAGACGAAGATCGCGGTGCCGGGCAGGTATGCGCCGCGGACGGGTCCCCAGCCGCCCCAGGAGCGCTCATGGCCCGCCGGCCACTCGGGTTCCACCAGGCGCTCGAGGTGGAAGCCGGCACAGTTGAGGTCGGCGACATGGTCGCCGAGCGTCCGGTGGAACTCGGCGTAGGCGACGCCACCGGTCTGGTCGGCCTCGACGTACGGTCGTCGGTCGAAGTACGAGCGGATCGCGGTCAGCCCGCGTTCGGACGGGTCGTCGGGGAACGCCCATCGGATCGGGTGGGTGACCGCGAAGACCCACCGGCCGCCCGGGCGAAGGACCCGTGCCACCTCGGCGTGCACCGCGTCGGCGTCCGGCACGAAGGGGATCGCGCCGAACGCGGTGAACACGACGTCGAAGGAGCCGTCCGCGAAGGGCAGCGCCCGGGCGTCGGCTGCGACCGTCGGTGCCCGCAGCCCGGTCGTCTCGTCGAGGTCGCGTCCGGCCGCCAGCATGCCGAAGGACACGTCGGTGGCCACCACCTGGGCACCTCTGCCGGCCAGCCAGCGCGCGCCCTGGGCCGCGCCGGCACCCACCTCGAGGATCCGCCGGCCGGCGACCGTGCCGAGCAGCCCGGCCTGCTCCTCGCGGAGGCCCTCGGGGCACCAGCAGAGGTCGGCCGCGCCGAGGAACTCGCCGTGCTCGGCGAGGTAGTCGTGCGCGTTGGCGTCCCACCAGCCGCGCGCCGCGGATCCGGCGGGCCCGTCCGGGACGTCGTGGAACCCGGCCTCGCCGGGCGGGAGTGCTGCCATCGCCGTACCTGCTCCTGCTCGTCGGTGGGACCGGTCCGGACGGCGCAGGTCCTGGCCTGAGGACGCAGGTCGGGTCGGGACGGTCCGAACGGACCGTCGACCTGCTTTGACCCGTCCTTCGCGCGACGCATAGGATGATCCCCGGCGCGGCACGTCCTGCGCCGGATCCATCGGGATGGCCGGCCCACGGGCGCTCATCCCATCCGCACCATGTCCCTGTCCACACTATTCCCTGTCCGCATCGGAGCTCGAAACTCAATGACCATCTCCACCCCAGCGAAGACGGCACCGCAGGTCGCGATCAATGACATCGGCTCGAGTGAGGACTTCCTCGCCGCCATCGATGCGACCATCAAGTACTTCAACGACGGTGACATCGTCGAAGGCACCATCGTCAAGGTCGACCGCGACGAGGTCCTGCTGGACATCGGCTACAAGACCGAGGGCGTGATCCCCTCCCGCGAGCTGTCCATCAAGCACGATGTCGACCCGGACGACGTCGTCAAGGTCGGCGACGTGGTCGAGGCCCTGGTCCTCCAGAAGGAGGACAAGGAAGGCCGCCTGATCCTGTCCAAGAAGCGCGCACAGTACGAGCGCGCCTGGGGCACGATCGAGAAGATCAAGGAAGAGGACGGCGTCGTCACCGGCACCGTCATCGAGGTCGTCAAGGGTGGCCTCATCCTCGACATCGGCCTGCGCGGCTTCCTGCCCGCCTCGCTCGTCGAGATGCGTCGTGTCCGCGACCTCCAGCCGTACGTCGGCAAGGAGATCGAGGCGAAGATCATCGAGCTCGACAAGAACCGCAACAACGTGGTCCTGTCGCGCCGTGCCTGGCTCGAGCAGACCCAGTCGGAGGTGCGCTCGACCTTCCTGCAGACCCTGCAGAAGGGTCAGGTCCGTCCCGGCGTCGTGTCCTCAATCGTCAACTTCGGTGCGTTCGTCGACCTCGGCGGCGTCGACGGTCTCGTGCACGTCTCCGAGCTGTCCTGGAAGCACATCGACCACCCGAGCGAGGTCGTCGAGGTCGGCCAGGAGGTCACCGTCGAGGTGCTCGACGTCGACTTCGACCGCGAGCGTGTCTCGCTGTCGCTCAAGGCGACGCAGGAGGACCCGTGGCAGGCCTTCGCCCGCACGCACGCCATCGGTCAGGTCGTGCCCGGCAAGGTCACCAAGCTCGTCCCGTTCGGTGCGTTCGTGCGCGTCGAGGACGGCATCGAGGGCCTCGTGCACATCTCCGAGCTGGCCGTGCGCCACGTCGAGCTGCCCGAGCAGGTCGTCAACGTCGGTGACGAGACCTTCGTCAAGGTCATCGACATCGACCTCGAGCGCCGTCGCATCTCGCTGTCGCTCAAGCAGGCGAACGAGGGCCTCGACCCGACCAGCGAGGACTTCGACCCCGCGCTGTACGGCATGGCCGCCGAGTACGACGACAAGGGGAACTACAAGTACCCCGAGGGCTTCGACCCGGAGACCAACGAGTGGCTCGAAGGCTTCGAGGCGCAGCGCGAGGTCTGGGAGGCGCAGTACGCCCAGGCGCACGCCCGCTGGGAGGCGCACAAGAAGCAGGTCCTCGAGGCCGTCGAGGCCGACGCGGTCGCTGCCAGCGCGCCGGAGGGCTCCTCGTCGAGCTCCTCCTCCTCGAGCAGCAGCACCGGTGGTGGCGGCAGCAGCAGCAGCTACTCCTCGACCCCGGTCGAGGAAGCCGCCGGCACGCTGGCGTCGGACGAGGCTCTCGCCGCACTGCGCGAGAAGCTCACCGGCAACTGACACGGCACGGCACGACGGGCCGGTCACCTTCGGGTGGCCGGCCCGTCGTGCATCCGCCGCCGGCAGCCCGGTCCGCCGCAGGTGGTGCCGGTTAGGCTTGTCCCGTGCGGGATCACGCGAGCGGGAGGGTCTCCGACGCGGCTGTGCACCGGGTGGGACTGACCGGTGGCATCGCCGCGGGCAAGTCGACGGTCGCTGCCCGCCTGAGGCGGCTCGGGGCTGCCGTCATCGACCACGACGTGCTTGCGCGTGAGGTCGTCGCACCGGGCAGCTCGGGGCTCGAAGCCGTCGCGGAGGCCTTCGGTCAGGAGGTCGTCACGGTGCTGGGGGAGCTCGACCGGGCGGCCCTCGGTGCGCAGGTGTTCGCCGACCCGATGGCGCGCGAACGGCTCAATGCGATCGTGCACCCCTTGGTCACCGAGGCGGCGCGGGAGCGTGAGGCTGCGGCCGTCGCCGACGGCAGCACCGTCGTCGTGCACGACATCCCGCTGCTCGTCGAGACCGGGCAGGCCGGTCACTTCGACGAGCTCGTCGTGGTCGATGCACCACCGGAGCTCCGGGTCCAGCGACTCGTCGCGTCCCGTGGGCTGACCGAGACGCAAGCCTGGGACCGGTTGGCCGCGCAGGCGGACGACGAGGCGCGGATCGCGGTCGCCGACGTCGTCCTGGACGGCTCGGGGGCCGTCAGCGAGCTCGAGGACCAGGTCGACGCGCTGTGGGCGGTCTGGGCAGACCGGCACCCGGCCGGGTCCGCTCGATGACCCGAACGCAGACCGGGACCGTCCTGCTCACCGGGTTCGCCCCGTTCGACGGTCGGACGACCAATGCGTCGTGGGCGGCGGTCCAGGAGGTCGCCGGCACCTGGACAGGTCCACCGGAGCTGGTCGTGGTGCGCCTGCCGGTGTCGTTCCGTGGTGCCCGTCAGGTGCTGCGCGAGGCGGTCGCCGAGCATTCGCCGGCCCTCGTCGTGTGCGTGGGCGAGGCAGCCGGGCGATCGGCCGTCGGCCTCGAGCGGGTCGCGGTCAACCTGATCGACGCGCCGATCCCCGACAACGACGGCTCGGCTCCGGTCGACGTCCCGGTGATCGCCGGCGGCCCGACGGCGTTCCTCACGACCCTGCCGGTCAGGGCCTGCCTCGCCGCGGCACAGGAGCTCGACGTGCCCGTGGAGGTGTCGACCACAGCCGGGACGTACGTCTGCAACGCCACCTTCTACGCCCTGATGCACCTGCTCGACCGGACGCCCGCCGTGCCCACCGTGCGCGGCGGGTTCGTGCACGTCCCGTGCGTCCGGGAGCAGGTCCGGGTCGGGGAGCCGTCGCTGCCGACCCCCGATGCCGCGTCGGCGCTCTCGGCGATCCTGCGTGCTGCACTCGACCCCGCGTCCGGCGCGGAGCCCCGGCGGAGCGTCGGCACGGTGTCCTGATCCGGCGTGTCGGTGGGCCGTCGTACGGTTGACGCCATGCGTCCCGTGACAGACCTGCAGCGCCGTGTCGCGCCGATCGAGGTGATCTCGGACTTCCGACCGTCCGGCGACCAGCCCACCGCGATCGCGGACCTCACCCGGCGGATCAAGGCCGGCGAGAAGGACGTCGTCCTGCTCGGCGCCACAGGCACCGGCAAGTCGGCGACGACGGCGTGGCTGATCGAGCAGGTCCAGCGCCCCACCCTGGTGATGGCGCCGAACAAGACGCTCGCCGCGCAGCTCGCGACCGAGTTCCGTGAGCTGATGCCCAACAACGCGGTCGAGTACTTCGTCTCCTACTACGACTACTACCAGCCCGAGGCGTACATCGCTCAGACGGACACCTACATCGAGAAGGACTCGTCGGTCAACGACGAGGTCGAGCGGTTGCGGCACTCGGCGACCAACTCGCTGCTCACCCGGCGCGACGTCGTCGTGGTCGCTTCGGTGTCCTGCATCTACGGCCTCGGCACCCCGCAGGAGTACGTCGACCGGATGGTGCGCCTGTCGGTGGGGGACCGCATCGAGCGGGACCAGCTGCTGCGCCAGTTCGTCGGCATGCAGTACACCCGCAACGACATCGCGTTCACCCGGGGCACCTTCCGGGTCCGTGGGGACACCGTCGAGATCATCCCGGTCTACGAGGAGCTGGCCCTGCGCATCGAGTTCTTCGGTGACGAGATCGAGGCGATCCACACCCTGCAGCCGCTCACGGGCGACGTCATCCGGTCCGAGAGCGCGATGTTCATCTTCCCCGCGAAGCACTACGTGGCGGGCCCCGAACGGATGGAACGGGCGATCTCCGGGATCGAGGCGGAGCTCGAGGAGCGCCTGGCGGAGCTCGAGCAGCAGAACAAGCTCCTGGAGGCGCAGCGGCTGCGGATGCGCACGACGTACGACATCGAGATGCTGCGTCAGGTCGGCAGCTGCTCGGGGATCGAGAACTACTCGCGACACATCGACGGCCGCGGTCCGGGGACACCGCCGAACACGCTGCTCGACTACTTCCCCGAGGACTTCCTGCTCGTCATCGACGAGTCGCACGTCACCGTGCCGCAGATCGGCGCGATGTTCGAGGGCGACATGTCCCGCAAGCGGTCGCTCGTCGAGCACGGCTTCCGCCTGCCGAGCGCGATGGACAACCGTCCGCTGCGCTGGGAGGAGTTCGTCGAGCGGATCGGCCAGACCGTGTACCTCTCCGCGACCCCGGGTCCGTACGAGCTCTCGCAGTCCGACGGCGTGGTCGAGCAGATCATCCGACCCACCGGGCTGGTGGACCCGCAGGTCGTGGTCAAGCCGACGACCGGACAGATCGACGACCTGCTCGAGGAGATCCGGGTGCGGGTCGAGCGCAACGAGCGCGTGCTGGTGACGACGCTGACCAAGAAGATGTCGGAGGATCTCACCGACTACCTGCTCGAGAAGGGCGTCCGGGTGCAGTACCTGCACTCGGAGGTCGACACGCTGCGCCGGGTCGAGCTGCTGCGCGAGCTCCGCCTCGGTCAGTGCGACGTGCTGGTCGGGATCAACCTGCTGCGCGAAGGGCTCGATCTGCCCGAGGTCTCGCTCGTCGCCATCCTCGATGCGGACAAGCAGGGCTTCCTGCGCTCCGGGACGTCCCTCATCCAGACGATCGGGCGAGCTGCCCGGAACGTCTCGGGCGAGGTCCACATGTACGCGGACACCGTGACGAAGGCGATGGCCCAGGCCATCGACGAGACGACCCGCCGACGTGCGAAGCAGGTCGCGTACAACACCCTGAACGGCATCGACCCGACCCCGCTGCGCAAGAAGATCAGCGACGTGACGGACATGCTCCAGCGCGAGGACGTGGACACCGCCGAGCTGCTCAAGGGCGGCTACCGCAACGCGGGCCGGGGGAAGACGGCGGTCCCGGGCCGCGCCGGCGCCCCGGAGCCGACCGTGCGCTCACGTCTCGCCGCGGTGCCGGCGGCCGAGCTCGCCGACCTCATCCAGGAGCTCAGCGCACAGATGCACGGCGCGGCGGCGGAGCTGCAGTTCGAGCTCGCAGCCCGGTTGCGGGATGAGATCTCAGGGCTGAAGAGGGAGCTCAGGGACATGCAGGCCGCGACCGCGTGAGACGGGGGATCGCACGGCGGAACAGCCGCGCGCAGCACCTGCGAGCGGCGTCGTACCCAGGCTGCGATCCGGATGACCTATCCTTGGCCTTGTTGGAGGGGAGTACTCCCGTCGCAGTGGTGCCGTCATCACGGAAGGCCGAGAGGTCGGCCCGGTGCCATTGGTCCGAGCGTCGTGCAGGGCGCATCCGGGCGGAGGAGACCTCCGGTACTCGCTGCTACGTACCGGAGGTACATCTGTGACTGTTCCCCTGTGGGTCTGGGGCGTGACCTTCGTCGGCGCGCTGGGCCTGGTCGTCTTCGACTTCTACGCCCACGTGCGCACGCCGCACGAACCGTCGTTCCGGGAGTCGGCCATCTGGTCGGGCGTCTACATCGGCATGGCGATCGTCTTCGGCATCGGCTTGACCCTGGTGTGGGGGAGCGCGCACGGCGGTGAGTACTTCGCCGGCTACATCACCGAGAAGAGCCTCTCGGTGGACAACCTCTTCGTCTTCCTGATCATCATGACCCGGTTCGCCGTGCCGTCGATCTACCAGCAGAAGGTGCTGCTCGTCGGCGTGGCCATCGCCCTGTTCCTGCGTGGCTTGTTCATCTGGGCCGGCGCGGCGGCGATCGCGGAGTTCTCCTGGGTCTTCTACATCTTCGGTGCCTTCCTCATCTACACCGGCATCAAGCTCGCACGCGAGGACCACGACAGCGAGACGCCGTCGGAGTACCACGAGAACGCCCTGCTGCGACTGATCCGGCGGTTCGTCCCGACGACCCCCGAGTACCACGGAGACCGCCTCACCGTCTCCCGCAGCGGCCGTCGCCTGGTCACCCCGATGCTCGTCGTGATGATCGCGATCGGCTCGACCGACGTGCTGTTCGCACTCGACTCCATCCCGGCGATCTTCGGCCTGACGAAGGAGCCGTACATCGTCTTCACGACGAACGTCTTCGCCCTGCTGGGTCTGCGTCAGCTCTACTTCCTGCTCGGCGGTCTGCTCAAGCGCCTGGTCTACCTCTCCGAGGGCCTCGCGCTCATCCTCGGCTTCATCGGCGTCAAGCTGGTGCTCGAGGCCCTGCACACCAACGAGCTGCCGTTCGTCAACGGCGGCGAGACCGTGGCGTGGGCGCCCGAGATCCCGATCTGGGTGTCTCTGATGGTGATCCTCGGCACCCTGACGGTCGCGACGGCGGCGAGCCTGCTCAAGACCAGGCGGGACGTGCGCCGCTCGGCGGACGCCGAGGGCGCTCCGGCAGCGGACGCCCAGAGCGCGCCGGCAGACGAGCCGGCCGCGACGGCATCCGTTGACGGCTGACGGCTCGCCTCAGGCGTCGCGTGCCCAGGCGCCGATCACGATGTCCCACGGCCGGACGACCGTCCGGGCGATCAGTCCTTCCCGTGCGAACGGGTCACCGGCGAGCAGGCCGTCGATCGCCTCGGCGTCGTGCGCCGTCAGGATGAGCAGCGCACCGGGCTCACCGTCGGTGAACGGCCCCGAGCCGAGCAGGGTGCCGCGCTCGGCGAGCTCACGGAGGTACGCGCGGTGCTCCGGGCGGACCTCCTCGCGCGCAGCCGTGCGGTCGTCGTACGTGTACTGGACGGCGTAGATGGTCATGCCGGCATTGTGGCGGTGCACGGCCGCAGACATCACCTGCTCTCGACGTGCGGGACGCGACCGCCCCACCTACGTTCGGAAGCCGTACGGCGTGGCGCTGGTGCCCGAGCCCCCACGGGGGCCGGTCCGGCCGTGGACAGGAGGAGCACGTGCCCCAGGGGTCACCTGACGTCGTCCAGGGCACCGTCCTGGACGGGCGCTACCGGATCGACGAGTTCCTCGGTCAGGGTGGCATGGCCACGGTGTACCGAGCGCACGACGAGCTCCTCGGCCGCGACGTGGCGATCAAGCTCTTCCCGGCGACGCCGGACGTCGCCGAGTCCGAGCGCCACCAGGCGGAGATGCGGCTGCTCGCGCGGCTGAGCCACCCCGGGCTCGTCACGCTGCACGACGCCGGCTCCGCGCTGGCCGGCGGGCACCTTCCGCAGACCTACCTCGTGATGGAGCTCGTCGACGGCCCGACCCTCGCCACCCGGATCGCCGGCGGGCCGCTGTCGCCGGTGCACGCCGCCCGGGTCGGCGGGCAGCTGGCCGAGGCGCTCGTCACCGTGCACGAGGCCGGGGTCGTGCACCGCGACATCAAGCCGGCCAACGTCCTGCTCGTCGGTCGCGAGGTCGCCGTGGCGGGTTCCGACGCGGCCGTGACGACCGGACCGATCGTCAAGCTCGCGGACTTCGGCATCGCGCGGCTCACCGACGGTGCTCGCCTGACGATGACCGGGACGACGCTGGGCACCGCGATGTACCTGAGCCCGGAGCAGGCGGCCGGGCGGACGGTCGGACCACCCGCGGACGTCTACTCGCTCGGACTCGTCCTGCTCGAGTGCCTGACGGGCGCCAAGCCGTTCACCGGGACGCTGATCGAGCTCGCGTCGGTCCGGCTCAACAGCGACCCGACGATCCCGCCGGACCTGCCGGCCGGCTGGCGCGATCTCCTGGCGGCGATGACGCATCGGGAGGCCATCGAACGGCCCACGATGGCGGACGCCGCCGTGCGGCTCGCTGACCTGGCCGGGAGTGGCTCGAGCCCGGCGGGCACGACCCTGAGCACCGAACGCTTCACCGTGGAGCTGGCCGAGAGCACGGCCGTGCTCCCGGCGGCGACGGCGGGCTCGACCGGTCCACCACCGCGGATCGCGCCGGCGCCGGCCGATGCCGAGCGCACCCGCGCGTTCACGCCGGGCGAGGTCCTTGCCGTCGTGCGCGGGTCGCTCGAGCTCCCGCTGGACGACCCCGACGACGACCTCCCCGGGCCGGACAACCCGGCCACTGCCCGGCCCGGCGGGCCGCGGCGCCGTGCCGGGTGGCTGCACCGGCCTGCCGTCCTCGCGGCCGCCGCGGCGACGGTCGCGGTGCTCGCCCTCGGGGCCAAGCTGGCGCTCCCGGACGAGCAGGCCGCCGAGCCGGCCGCCGACCCGTCAGCGACCTCCGTGGAGTACCCGGTAGTGGACGGGTCGCTCGGCGCTGCGCTCGACGCGCTCGCCCGGAGCGTCGAGCCATGAGCGGCGTCGCCGGGGCGCTGCGGGCGATGGGCGGTGCTGCTGGGGGGCTCCGGGCCGTGAGCGATGTCGCCCGGGCGCTCCGGGTCGCCGCCGGAGGCCTGGTCCTTGCGTCCGCCCTCGTCCTGACCGGCTGCAGCGAGCCGGCGGCCGACCTGTCCGCCGCGACGGCCGAGGATCTGCAGGCCGGTGTCCTGGCTGCGGCGCAGGCGGCGTCCGCCCAGCAGTACGACGTCGCCGCAGCGGCGCTGGCCGACGTCCGCGCATCCCTCGAGGCGGCCGTCGACGCCGGCGAGGTCTCGGCGGCGCGGTACCGCACGATCGACGAGGCGCTGCTCCTGACGGAGGCGGAGATCGCCGCCGCGCGCGCGGCCCAGCAGGCGCAGCTGGAGGCCGATCAGGCGCAGCTGGAGGCCGATCAGGCCGCCGAGGACGAGGCCGACCCCGACGAGGACGCGGACGGCAAGCCGGACAACCCGGGCAAGGGCAACAGCGGGAAGAACGACGACTGAGGGACCGGCGACCGCCAGACCGGTGTGCGGACCGCCGGACCGGTGTGCGGACCGCCGGTCCGCCGGCCCCGGTGGTCCATCGGTTACCAGCCGCGAGCCCGCCACGCAGGCACGGCGTTCCGCTCTGCGCCGAGGATCGTGTCCGGGCCGTGGCCCGGGTAGACCCAGGTGCGGTCGTCGAAGCGAGTGAAGACACGCTCGACGAGGTCGTCCATCAGCGAGGCGAAGTCCTGCGGGTTCGCGGTGGCGCCCGGACCGCCGGGGAAGAGGCTGTCGCCGGTGAACAGATGCGCCCGTCCCGGTACCGCGTCCGGCGCGACCACGTGCTGCGGCTCGCGGTAGACGAGGGCGACCGACCCAGACGTGTGCCCCCGCAGGCCGACCACCTCGAGCGTGAGGTGGCCGACGGCCACGACGTCGCCGTGGTGCAGTCGTCGGTCGCAGACCACCGGGATCGCCGCGGCGTCGTCCGCCCCGCAGGCGTGGTGCGCGCCGGTCACGGTGTGCAGCGACTCGAGCGCGCCGTGGTGGTCGTGGTGCCGGTGGGTCGTGACGATCGTGTCGAGCCGGGCCGTGCCGGACCCCTCGCGGACGAGGGCGAGCAGTCGCTCGGGGTCCGCCGCGGCGTCCACGAGGAGCTGATGGCCGCTGGCGCGGCACGTGAGCAGGTACGCGTTGTTGTCCATGGACCCGACCGAGGCCTTGCGGATCGTGATCTCGTCGAGCTCGCGAACCGCCGAGGGGCCGCCCGGTCGGACGACGCCGGTATAGGTCATCTGCCCATCTTCCTCCGCCGACCGGCGGTCGGCATGGCGTCCGATCGTCCCGCCGTTCGAACATGTGTGCGGATGTCCTCGGTTCGCCGTAGCATGTCGGGGTGAGTGACCGCCTCGTCGTCCGTGGTGCCCGTGAGCACAACCTGCGCAATGTCGACCTCGACCTGCCGCGGGACAGCCTCATCGTCTTCACCGGCCTGTCCGGCTCCGGCAAGTCGTCGCTCGCCTTCGACACGATCTTCGCCGAGGGGCAGCGGCGGTACGTCGAGTCGCTGTCGGCGTACGCGCGCCAGTTCCTCGGCCAGATGGACAAGCCGGACGTCGACTTCATCGAAGGGCTCTCCCCGGCGGTGTCGATCGACCAGAAGTCGACGAACCGGAACCCGCGGTCGACGGTCGGCACGATCACCGAGGTCTACGACTACCTGCGGCTGCTCTTCGCCCGCGCCGGGACCCAGTTCTGCCCGGTGTGTGGCGAGCAGGTGAGCCGGCAGACGCCGCAGCAGATCGTTGACCGCCTGCTCGAGCTGCCGGAAGGCACCCGCTACCAGGTCCTCGCCCCGGTGGTGCGCGGGCGCAAGGGCGAGTACGCCGATCTCTTCAGCGAGCTCCAGTCGAAGGGGTTCGCGCGTGCGCGGGTCGACGGTGAGGTCCTCGCACTGACCGAGGCCCCGGCGCTGGAGAAGAAGCTCAAGCACACCATCGAGGTCGTGATCGACCGGCTCGTCGCCCGGGAGGGCGTGCAGCGGCGGCTGACCGACTCGGTGGAGACCGCCCTGACCCTGGCGGGCGGGCTGCTGGTCGTCGAGCTCGTCGATGCGGAGGCGGACGACCCGGGCCGGGAGCGACGGTTCTCCGAGCACCGGGCCTGCCCCAACGACCACGAGCTGGCGCTCGAGGAGATCGAGCCGCGGACGTTCTCCTTCAACGCGCCGTACGGCGCGTGCCCCGAGTGCACCGGCATCGGGACCCGGCTCGAGGTCGACCCGGACCTCGTGATCCCGGACGAGGAGGCGACCCTCGCGGCCGGCGCGGTCGCGCCCTGGGCGCAGACGTCCTCCGAGTACTTCCAGCGGGTCCTGACGGCACTGGCCGGCGAGCTCGGCTTCTCGATGGACGTCCCGTGGCGGGCGCTGCCGGAGCGTGCCCGCGAGTCGATCCTCTTCGGCCAGGACCACAAGGTGCACGTCCGCTACAAGAACCGGTGGGGCCGGGAGCGGCAGTACAGCACCGGCTTCGAGGGGGTCGTGACGTTCATCCAGCGTCGCCACGCGGAGACCGAGTCCGACTGGTCGAAGGAGAAGTACGAGGCCTTCATGCGGGAGGTCCCGTGCCATGTGTGCGAGGGCACCCGCCTCAAGCCCGAGGTGCTCGCGGTGCGGGTGGGTGGCCGGTCCATCGCCGAGGTGTGCAACCTGCCGCTGCGTGAGGCGCGTGACTTCCTCGCCGGGCTGGAGCTCGGTGAGCGCGAGCGCGCCATCGCGGCCCAGGTCCTCAAGGAGATCCAGGCCCGCCTGGGCTTCCTGCTCGACGTCGGGCTGGACTACCTCGCGCTCGACCGCCCGGCCGGCACCCTGTCCGGTGGCGAGGCCCAGCGGATCCGGCTGGCGACCCAGATCGGCAGCGGTCTGGTGGGCGTCCTGTACGTGCTCGACGAGCCCAGCATCGGACTGCACCAGCGGGACAACCGGCGCCTGATCGAGACCCTGACGCGGCTCCGCGACCTCGGCAACACCCTGATCGTCGTCGAGCACGACGAGGACACGATTCGCACCGCCGACTGGATCGTCGACATCGGGCCGGGTGCGGGGGAGCACGGCGGTCGTGTCGTGCACTCCGGGGACCTGGCCGGGCTGCTCACGGCGCCGGAGTCGGTGACCGGCGCGTACCTGGCCGGCCGCCGGGAGATCCCGATGCCGGCCGTGCGGCGTCCGGTCGACCCCGATCGCGCAGTGACAGTGATCGGCGCACGAGAGCACAACCTGCTCGGCATCGACGTGACCTTCCCGCTCGGCTGTCTCGTCGCGGTGACCGGTGTGTCCGGCTCGGGCAAGTCGACCCTCGTCAACGCGATCCTCTACACCGTTCTCGCGAACGAGCTCAACGGGGCGCGTCAGGTGCCCGGTCGGCACACCCGGGTCACCGGGCTCGAGCACCTGGACAAGGTCGTCCACGTCGACCAGGGGCCGATCGGCCGGACACCACGGTCCAACCCGGCCACCTACACCGGGGTGTGGGACCACGTGCGCAAGCTCTTCGCCGCGACGACCGAGGCCAAGGTGCGCGGCTACATGCCCGGCCGGTTCTCGTTCAACGTCAAGGGCGGCCGCTGCGAGGCGTGCTCGGGTGACGGGAACATCAAGATCGAGATGAACTTCCTGCCGGACGTGTACGTGCCGTGCGAGGTCTGCCACGGTGCGCGCTACAACCGCGAGACGCTCGAGGTGCACTTCAAGGGCAAGACGGTGGCTGACGTGCTCGGCATGCCGATCGAGGAGGCCTCGGAGTTCTTCGCCGCGGTGCCGGCGATCTCACGGCACCTCAAGACCCTCGTCGACGTCGGCCTGGGCTACGTCCGCCTGGGACAGCCGGCGCCGACCCTCTCCGGTGGTGAGGCCCAGCGGGTCAAGCTCGCCGCCGAGCTGCAGAAGCGGTCGACCGGGCGGACGGCCTATGTGCTCGACGAGCCCACGACGGGCCTGCACTTCGAGGACATCCGCAAGCTGCTCGGTGTCCTCCAGTCGCTGGTCGACAAGGGCAACAGCGTGATCGTCATCGAGCACAACCTCGATGTCATCAAGAACGCCGACTGGGTGGTCGACATGGGACCTGAGGGCGGTTCAGGTGGTGGCCGCGTGATCGCAGAGGGCACTCCGGAGCACGTCGCCTCGATCGAGACCAGCTACACCGGCCAGTTCCTGGCCAACGTGGTCGAGGCTGCGGCGGATCCTGTGGTGGGGCGCGTACGGCTCGCGGCCAGCGCCTGACGCGCGGACGCCGGTCGCCCGCCCTGCGGACCTGCCGACCTGCGGACCTGCCTGGTCAGCTCGGTGCCGCGACCTGGCTGACCCGCATCGGGGCCGGGTCGTGCCGGACGGGGAAGCTGACCGACCGTGCGATGAAGCAGTGCTCGTGGGCTCGCGCGTGCAGCTCGCCGAGGTCCTCGTCGCCGATCGGTCGTCCGTCGAGGCGCACCGGGGACGCGACGGTCACCGACGGGTGCAGGACGACCTGGGTGAACTGCCCGTGCCCTGCGGCCTCGACCCGCATCGTCCCGGTGGCGCGGTCGGAGTACCCGATGACCACGACGCCGTCGGACGAGGCCAGGTGCAGGAACCAGAGCATGTGGCACTGGGAGAGCGCCGCCACCAGGAGCTCCTCGGGCGTGTAGCGCGTTGGGTCGCCTCGGAAGCTCGGATCCGCGGAGCCGAGCAGACGCGGCTTGCCGGGGAAGTCGACCTCGTGATCGCGGCTGTAGCTCGTGTAGCTGGTCGTGCCGGACTCACCGGCGCCGGTCCAGGTCACGTCGACGTCGTAGGTGTGCAGGAGTCCCATCGGCCTACCGTAGCGGCCACCACGGGGAGATCGACCGGTCGGTGGAGCCCGGGTTCGGGCCGTGTGGGCGGCCTGATCTAGGCTCGACCCCATGGCCGATCCGGCGACCTACCGACCCGCACCTGGTCAGGTACCCGACTCCCCAGGCGTCTACCGTTTCCGGGACGAGCACGGCCGTGTCATCTACGTCGGCAAGGCCAAGAGTCTGCGGTCCCGGCTCGGCAGCTACTTCCAGGACCTGTCGGCCCTGCATCCGCGTACCCAGCAGATGGTGACGACCGCGGCGTCGGTGGAGTGGACGGTCGTCGGCACCGAGGTCGAGGCCCTCGCGCTGGAGTTCTCCTGGATCAAGGAGTTCGACCCCCGCTTCAACGTCAAGTACCGGGACGACAAGTCCTACCCGTACCTGGCCGTGACCCTGGCGGAGCAGTTCCCGCGGGTCCAGGTCATGCGCGGGGCCAAGCGCGCCGGAACCCGGTACTTCGGCCCGTACGGTCACGCCTGGGCCATCCGCGAGACCGTCGACCTCCTGCTGCGGGTGTTCCCGATCCGTAGCTGCTCGTCCGGTGTCTTCAGGCGGGCGGCGCAGTCAGGACGACCGTGCCTGCTCGGATACATCGACAAGTGCGCCGCACCGTGCGTCGGCCGGATCACGCCCGAGGATCACCGGGCCCTGGCAGAGGACTTCTGCGACTTCATGGCCGGGGACTCCGCCAAGTTCGTGCGCCGCCTCGAGCGACGCATGCAGGAGGCGTCGGCGGAGCTCGAGTTCGAGACCGCGGCACGCCTGCGCGACGACATCGCGGCCCTGCAGCGGGCGACCGAGAAGAACGCCGTGGTGCTGCCTGACGGCACGGATGCCGACGTCTTCGCGCTCGTGGGCGACGATCTCGAGGCTGCCGTCCAGGTCTTCCATGTGCGCGGCGGTCGCATCCGGGGCCAGCGGGGCTGGATCGTCGAGAAGGTCGAGGACGTCACCGACGCCGAGCTCGTCGAGCACCTGCTCCAGCAGGTCTACGGCGAGGGTGCCGGTGCCGAGGTCTCGGAGCACGCCTCGGCCGGCGCGGTCCGACCCGAGCGGGCCGCGCCGAGCACGAGTGCCGTCCCACGGGAGGTGCTCGTCCCGGTGCTGCCGCCCGACGTCGACCAGGTCACGGCGTGGTTGGGCGTCCTGCGAGGCTCGCGCGTCCAGGTCCGGATTCCTCAGCGCGGCGACAAGAGGTCGCTCGCCGAGACCGTGCGCCGCAACGCCGAGCACGCCCTGGTGCTGCACCGCACCCGTCGGGCCGGGGACCTGACCACCCGGAGCCAGGCGCTGCGGGAGATCCAGGAGGCACTCGGCCTGCCCACGGCTCCGCTGCGGATCGAGTGCTATGACATCTCGACCACCCAGGGCACCCACCAGGTCGCCTCGATGGTCGTCTTCGAGGACGGCCTGGCCCGCAAGTCCGAGTACCGCCACTTCGTCGTCCGCGGTCCGGACGGGGAGGGTGCCCGGGACGACACGGCCGCGATGTACGAGGTGATCACGCGGCGGTTCCGCCGCTACCTCGAAGATCAGGCACGCTCGGGTGCGCTCGACCTCGGCGAGCACGACGACGTCCAGCCGGGCGACGACGTCGAGTCGCACGGTGGTCTCGAGTCGCACGGCGGTGGCCGGCCGCACAGCGACGCGCCGGGGGGCGAGGTCCCCGCCGAGGTGACCGAGCGGCCCGGCCGGTTCGCCTACCCGCCGAACCTCGTCGTCGTCGACGGCGGGCAGCCTCAGGTGGCCGCCGCAGCGCGTGCCCTGGCGGATCTCGGGGTGGACGACGTCGCGCTCTGCGGACTGGCCAAGCGGCTCGAGGAGGTCTGGCTGCCAGGGGAGGACTACCCGGTCATCCTCGAGCGGAGCTCCGAGGGTCTGTACCTGCTGCAGCGGGTCCGGGACGAGGCGCACCGGTTCGCCATCCGGCACCACCGCACACGGCGGAGCAAGGGCATGACCGTCTCGGCGCTCGACACCGTCCCGGGCCTCGGGCCGGCCCGCAAGGCAGCCCTGCTCAAGCACTTCGGGTCCGTCGCGCGTCTGCGCGCGGCCACCGTCGAGCAGGTCGCCGAGGTCCCTGGGATGGGCCGGCGCACCGCTCAGGTCGTGCTCACGTCGCTCGGCGGGGACGGTGCGGCCGCGGCCGGCCAGAGGCCGGGCACCGCCGCGCCTGGCATGCTGGAGCCATGACCGGAGAGCCACCCCCCGAAACCGTGCCCACCGGCATCCCTGCACTCGAGGCGGCCACACCCGCCCCCCGCACCGAGCTGCCGGAGCTCCTGGTCATCACCGGCATGTCGGGTGCCGGACGCACCAAGGCGGCCGCGGTCCTGGAGGACCTGGACTGGTACGTCGTGGACAACCTGCCGGCGCAGCTGCTCACCCAGCTCGCCGGGATGATGACGGCAGCTCCTGGTGGTGTGAACCGGCTCGCGGCGGTCGTCGACGTCCGGGGCCGCGAGTTCTTCGCCGACCTGGTCAACGTCGTCGACTCGCTGCGCGAGGCCGGCCTGGACTACCGCATCCTCTTCCTCGACGCGTCCGACGCGGTCCTCGTGCAGCGCTTCGAGGCCGTGCGTCGCCCGCACCCGCTGCAGGGCGGCCGTCGGCTCCTTGACGGGATCGCCGAGGAGCGGGCACTGCTCGCCGGTGTCCGTGAGCGGGCCGACGCGGTGATCGACACCTCGGAGCTCAACGTCCACGACCTGGCGCGGGAGGTGCGGCTCGCGGTGGGTGGCGGCGCAGAGGACGCGTTGCGGATCAACGTCATCTCCTTCGGCTTCAAGTACGGCCTGCCGCTGGACGCCGACCACGTCGTGGACGTGCGGTTCCTGGCCAACCCGTACTGGATCTCCGAGCTGCGCCACCTCACGGGTCGCGACGAGCCGGTCCGGGACTACGTGCTCGGCCTGGACGGGGCCCGGGTCTTCGTCGAGCGCTACGTCGAGGCGCTCGAACCGGTGCTCGCCGGCTACCTGCACGAGGACAAGCGCTACGCGACGATCGCCGTCGGCTGCACCGGCGGCAAGCACCGCTCGGTCGCGATCGCCGAGGCGCTGGCCGGCGCACTGCGCGAGCGGGGCCATCGGGTCGTCGCCACGCACCGGGACCTCGGTCGGGAATGAGTGGCATGAAGCTGCTGCCCGCCGTGCCCCGGGAGTCGGGCTCGGGGCCCGCGGTCGTCGCGTTCGGCGGCGGTCACGGGCTCTACGCGAGTCTCTCCGCCCTGCGTCTGATGTCCGACCGGCTCACGGCCGTCGTGACGGTCGCCGACGACGGCGGGTCCTCCGGCCGGCTGCGGCACGAGATGGACGTCCTGCCGCCCGGTGACCTCCGGATGGCGCTCTCAGCGCTGTGCGACGACTCCGACTGGGGCCGCACCTGGCGGGACGTGCTGCAGCACCGCTTCCGGACGAGCGGTGACCTCGACCAGCACGCCGTCGGGAACCTCCTGATCGTCGCGCTGTGGGAGCTTCTCGGCGACCCGGTGCAGGGCTTGGACTGGGTCGGCCGACTGCTCGGCGCCCGAGGCAGGGTCCTGCCGATGGCCTCGGTGCCGCTGACCATCGAGGCGGACGTCGTCGACGACGGCCCGGACGGGTCCGCTGCCGACCCGGCTGCGATCGCGCACGTCGTGCGTGGCCAGAGCGCCGTGGCCGTCGCGCCGGGGCGCGTGCGCAAGCTCCGCCTGCTGCCGGACGACCCGCCGGCGTGCCCGGAAGCGGTCGCTGCGGTGGACGCGGCCGACTGGGTCGTGCTCGGTCCTGGTTCGTGGTTCACCTCGGTCCTGCCGCACCTCCTGGTGCCTGAGCTGTCGGCGGCGCTGCACCGGACGACCGCCCGCCGCTGCGTCACGCTGAACCTGCGGCCGCACGGCGACCCGCATGCGATGACCACCCTCGAGCACCTCACCGCGCTGCAGGAACACGCACCTGACCTGCACATCGACGTCGTGATCGCCGACCCGAGCGCGATCGACGACCTCGATGCGATGCAGCTCCGGGCGAGCTCGATGGGTGCTCAGCTGCTGCTGCGTCAGGTCCAGGTGGGGGACGGAACCGCCCGTCACGACGCGCTCCGGCTGGCCGCTGCGCTGCGGGATGCGTTCGAGGGCTTCCTCGGCGACGTCGGGACGGCTTCCCAGTGATGGCAGGATGACGGCATGGCACTGACGGCACAGGTGAAGGACGAGCTTGCTCGGTTGACCATCGACAAGACGTCGTGCCGCAAGGCTGAGGTGTCCGCGACGCTGCGCTTCGCGGGCGGGCTGCACATCATCTCCGGCCGCATCGTGATCGAGGCGGAGCTCGACACCGGGGTTGCTGCGCGCCGTCTACGGCAGTACATCGCCGAGGTCTACGGGCACACCAGCGAGGTCGTCGTGGTCAGCGGTGGCGGGCTGCGCCGGGGGACCCGCTACGTGGTCCGGGTGGTCAAGGACGGCGAGTCCCTCGCACGCCAGACGGGACTGCTGGACAACCGTGGCCGGCCCGTCCGCGGGCTGCCGCCCCAGGTGGTCTCTGCGGGCCTCGGCGAGGCCGAGGCGGCCTGGCGCGGGGCGTTCCTGGCACACGGGTCGCTGACCGAGCCGGGACGGTCCGCTGCCCTCGAGGTGACCTGCCCAGGGCCCGAGGCCGCCCTCGCGCTGGTCGGGGCCGCGCGCCGGCTCGGTATCGCCGCCAAGGCCCGCGAGGTCCGGGGCGTCGACCGGGTCGTGATCCGTGACGGTGACGCGATCGGGGCGATGCTCACCCGCCTGGGGGCGCACGACGCCGTCATGGTGTGGGAGGAGCGCCGGATGCGTCGCGAGGTGCGCGGGACGGCGAACCGTCTGGCCAACTTCGACGACGCGAACCTGCGGCGATCTGCGCGGGCTGCCGTCGCGGCCGGCGCACGGGTCGAGCGCGCGTTCGAGATCCTCGGTGACGACCTGCCCGAGCACCTTCGCGAGGCCGGTCAGCTGCGGCTCGCGCACAAGCAGGCGTCGCTCGAGGAGCTCGGCCAGCTTGCCGAGCCGCCGCTGACCAAGGACGCCGTCGCCGGCCGGATCCGACGCCTGCTGGCGACCGCCGACAAGCGGGCCGCGGACCTCGGGATCCCGGACACCGAGGCTGGTCTGACCCCGGACATGCTGGACGTCTGAACGGTCTGGACGGCCCCGTTCTCGGACGAACGTCCCGGCGTATTTCGGGCCTGTTACCTGTAGCCTTGCGTCATCTGGGGATCGAGGAAAGCTCGCGATCTGACCAGGCGCGTACAGCGCCGTACGTATCCGTAGGAGACCAATCTGCGTGTCGGCGGACCCGGCGCGCCCCGAGGAGGGCATTGTGACCATCCGCGTCGGAATCAACGGCTTCGGCCGTATCGGACGTAACTTCTTCCGCGCTGTCATCGAGTCGGGCGCCGACATCGAGATCGTCGGAGTGAACGACCTGACGGACAACAAGACGCTTGCGCACCTGCTGAAGTACGACACGATCCTCGGTCGTCTCGCGCAGGACGTCAGCTACGACGAGGGCTCGATCACCGTCGGTGGCAAGTCGTTCAAGGCACTGGCCGAGAAGGACCCGTCGGCTCTGCCGTGGGGTGCCCTCGGTGCCGACATCGTCATCGAGTCGACCGGGATCTTCACCGACGCGACCAAGGCGAAGGCCCACCTCGACGCCGGTGCCAAGAAGGTCATCATCTCGGCGCCCGCGAAGAACGAGGACGCCACGTTCGTCGTCGGTGTCAACCACACCGACTACGACCCGGCCACGCACCACATCATCTCCAACGCGTCCTGCACCACGAACTGCCTCGCCCCGATGGCGAAGGTGCTCGACGAGGTGTTCGGCATCGAGCGCGGTCTGATGACCACGATCCACGCCTACACCGCCGACCAGAACCTCCAGGACGGCCCGCACCGCGACCTCCGTCGTGCCCGTGCCGCTGCGGTGAACATGGTCCCGACCTCGACCGGTGCGGCCAAGGCCGTGGCGCTCGTGCTCCCGAAGCTCAAGGGTAAGCTGGACGGCTACGCCATGCGCGTTCCCACGCCGACCGGTTCCGCGACCGACCTGACCTTCACCGCCTCGCGCGAGACGACTGTCGACGAGGTCAACGCCGCGATCAAGGCCGCCTCGGAGACCCCGGAGCTCAAGGGCATCCTGACCTACACCGAGGACCCGATCGTCTCGTCCGACATCGTGACGGACCCGGCCTCGAGCATCTTCGACGCCGGCCTCACCAAGGTCTCCGGCAACCTGGTCAAGGTCGTCGCCTGGTACGACAACGAGTGGGGCTACTCCAACTCGCTGATCAAGCTCACGACCTACGTGGGCGAGCGTCTCTGACGCTGGTCCCCGCACGAGCAGCACGACCATGCGTCCGCGTGCGCACCGCGGCCCTCGGGTCGCGGGCGCACGCGGACGTCGTCATGTCCGGGCCATCGTGCCCGCCGGGTTGATCGACGGCCGACGGCCGCCCCTAGACAGGAAGTAGGAACCATGAAGACCATCGAGGACCTCGGGGACCTGCGCGGCAAGCGCGTCCTCGTCCGTTCCGACTTCAACGTGCCGCTCGACGGCACGACGATCACCGACGACGGTCGCGTGCGCGCTGCGCTGCCGACCCTCACGGCACTGCTCGGTGCAGGCGCGCGGGTCGTCGTCACGGCCCACCTGGGTCGCCCCAAGGGTGCGCCCGAGGCCAAGTACTCCCTGGCCCCCGTCGCTGCGCGGCTCTCCGAGCTGCTCGGCCAGCCGGTCGCCCTGGCGAAGGACACCATCGGCGAGTCCGCACGGGAGACGGTCGCCGCGCTCGGCGACGGGCAGATCGCGCTCCTGGAGAACATCCGGTTCGACCCGCGCGAGACCTCGAAGGTCGACGCCGAGCGCGCCGAGCTCGCCGACGAGCTGGCCTCGCTGGCCGACGCCTACGTCTCGGACGGCTTCGGGGTCGTGCACCGCAAGCAGGCGTCCGTGTACGACGTGGCCCTCAAGCTCCCGGCCGCAGTCGGCCGGCTCGTGCTCAAGGAGGTCGACTCGCTGCGCAAGGCGACCGACAACCCTGCGCGGCCGTACGTCGTCGTCCTGGGTGGCTCGAAGGTCTCCGACAAGCTCGGGGTCATCGCGAACCTCATGACCAAGGCCGACCGCCTGCTCATCGGCGGCGGCATGGCCTTCACCTTCCTCGCAGCCAAGGGCTACTCCGTCGGCAGCTCGCTGCTCGAGGAGGACCAGGTCGAGACGGTCAAGGGCTACCTCGCCACGGCAGCCGAGCACGGTGTCGAGATCGTCCTGCCGACGGACGTCGTCGTCGCCGACGGCTTCGCGGCCGACTCCCCGCACGACGTGGTCGCAGCCGATGCGATCCCCGACGGGCGGATGGGCCTGGACATCGGCCCCGACTCTGCCGAGCTGTTCCGGAACAAGATCCTCGACGCGAAGACCGTCGTCTGGAACGGTCCGGCCGGCGTGTTCGAGTTCGAGGCGTTCTCCGGCGGGACCCGGGCTGTCGCCCAGGCGCTGGTGGATGCCGGGACCCGGGGCGCGTTCACGATCGTCGGCGGCGGCGACTCCGCCGCAGCGGTCCGGATCCTCGGCTTCGACGAGGCCGGCTTCGGTCACATCTCGACCGGTGGCGGCGCGAGCCTCGAGTTCCTCGAGGGCAAGACCCTGCCCGGTATCGCAGTGCTCGACCAGCCGACGGAGGCCTGACCTGTGGCAACCACCCGTACCCCGCTGATGGCGGGGAACTGGAAGATGAACCTGGACCACCACCAGGCGACCCACCTCGTGCAGAAGCTCGCGTGGACGCTCAAGGACGCCAAGCACGACTACTCGACGGTCGAGGTCAGCGTGCTGGTGCCGTTCACCGACCTGCGGTCGGTGCAGACGCTCGTCGACGCGGACAAGTACGCGCTGACCTACGGCGCGCAGGACGTCTCGGCGCACACCGAGGGCGCCTACACCGGCGAGATCTCGCCGGTGATGCTCGCGAAGCTGGGCGTGACGTACGTCGCGGTGGGCCACTCCGAGCGGCGTCAGTTCCACGCGGAGGACGACGCGCTCTGCGCTGCGAAGGTGACGTCGGCCTTCAGCCAGGGTCTCGTGCCGATCCTCTGCGTGGGCGAGGGCCTGGACATCCGCAAGGCAGGCGACCAGGTGGCCTACACGCTCGCTCAGGTCGAGGGTGGCCTCGCGGGTCTCGCGGCCGAGCAGGCCGCCAAGATCGTCATCGCGTACGAGCCCGTCTGGGCCATCGGCACCGGTGAGGTCGCGACGCCCGAGGACGCGCAGGAGGTCTGCGAGGCGATCCGCGTCAAGGTCGCCGAGCTGTACAGCCAGGAGCTCGCCGACGGTGTCCGCGTGCTCTACGGCGGTTCGGTCAAGTCCGGCAACGTCGCGTCGATCATGGCGAAGCCGGATGTCGACGGAGCCCTCGTCGGCGGGGCGAGCCTCGACCCCGAGGAGTTCGCCAAGATCGTGCGCTACCAGTCCCACCAGGTGGGTCTGTAGTCACCAGCACGAGCCGGTGATCATGCAGCTCGCCGCCACCGATGTCGGCGAGCTGCATGATCACCCGTCACGTGTTCGTCGGATCGGCCAACCGTCGCCTATCCTTGTGCGGGCGCCCGCCGGCGCCGCCAGCCCGTCGAGTGAGGACGTACGAACCACGTGACCGCACTGACCATCGTGTTGCAGATCTTGCTGGTCCTGACCAGCTTCCTCGTCGTCGCGCTCGTCCTGCTCCACAAGGGCAAGGGCGGCGGCCTGTCGGACATGTTCGGCGGTGGCATCTCGAGCACGGCGGGCAGCTCCGGCGTGGCCGAGCGCAACCTCAACCGGCTCACCATCGGGCTGGCGGTCCTCTGGGCCGTCGTCATCGTGCTGCTGGGCCTGATCCAGCGCGTCAGCGTCTGATACCGGAGGACCGATCGTGGCAAGCGGTAGTGCGATCCGAGGTTCCCGTGTCGGAGCCGGCCCGATGGGCGAGGCAGAACGGGGCGAGTCCGCTCCACGGTTCTGGGTCTCCTACTGGTGCGCGAACGGCCACGAGACCAAGCCCAGCTTCTCCGAGGAGGCCGGTGCCGACGCGCCGGAGACCTGGGACTGCCCGCGCTGCGGCTACCCGGCCGGGCAGGACCGCGAGAACCCGCCGTCGCCCAGCCGCAACGAGCCGTACAAGACGCACCTGGCCTACGTGAAGGAGCGTCGCAGCGACGAGGACGGCGCGGCGATCCTCGACGAGGCCCTCGCTGCACTCCGGGCCCGCCGCGGCCTCTGAGCCCGGTCGGCGGGACGGCGCGCGGCCGGCGGGACGGCGCACCGGCTGACCGCACGGCACCCGTTCAGGGGCCGACGCGCACGAGCATGAAGCCGTCGTAACCCTTGGTGCCGACCGTCTGGATGACGGTCCCGGCCAGGCGCGGATCGACGGCGACCCGATCGATCACCGCGCGTGAGCCGCGCACCCGCTCGTCGGTGCTGTCCGCGTCGGCGACCGTCCCGTCGCGGACCACGTTGTCCACGATGATCACCGCACCGGGTCGGGTCAGGTCGAGCGAGAGCTCCAGGTACCTCACGTTGGACGGTTTGTCGGCGTCCAGGAAGACGAGGTCGAACGGCGGGACGCCCTGCGCGACGAGGTCGACGAGGCTCTGCTCGGCCGGACCGACCCGGACCTCGACGACTCCCGCGAGGCCGGCCCGCTCGAGGTTCGACCGGGCGATCGCCGCGTGCACGGGATCGATCTCGAGGGTCGTCAGGTGCGGCTCGACACCACCGTCCGCACCGGTGGGGAGCCCGCGCGCCAGGCAGATCGTGCTGTAGCCGGCCAGGGTGCCGACCTCGAGCACGCGTCGGGCGCCGCACAGCTGCGTGAGCAGCTGGAGCAGGCGTCCTTGCGTCGCCGAGACCTGGATCGGTGGCAGACCGGCCGCCTCCGCTGCGGCGTTGGCCGCCACGAGCACGTCGTCCTGCGGGACGAGCGCCTCGAGATATGTGTCGACGGCGGTCCAGGTTGCGTGGTCCATCGCTTCTCCCAGGTCGGCACGCCCGGTCCGACGGGCGCAGGTCTGTGGCGGTGCCCCGGTCCGACGGCCCGGAGCGTTCGGGGCGACTCAGCCCGCTGCCGCGGCGTCCAGCAGCCAGAGCGTCCGACGACGGCCGAGAGCCCCGGCGGCGGGTGTCCGGTGCAGGTCGTCGCCGCCCAGGGCGCGGACGGCGGCTGCAGCCTTGTCGGCGCCTGCCACGGCCAGCCACACCTCGTCGGCGGCCTCGATCGCAGCGAACGTCAGGCTGACGCGCTCGGCCGGTGGCTTGGGGGCGCCGTGCACCCCCACCACCGTGCGATCGACGGCGTCGAGGGCCGCGTTCCCGGGGAAGAGCGAGGCGACGTGCCCGTCCGGGCCCATGCCGAGCAGCACGACGTCGAAGTGCGGTACCGCCGGCCCGGCGTCGTCCCCGCCGTTCGAGCCGGCACTGTCAGTCGAGCCGGCACCGTCCGTCGATCCGGCACCGTCAGGCGTCGGGGCGAAGGCTGCGAGCTCGTCGGCGTAGGCCGCCGCCGAGTCCTCGGGCGAGTCGATTCCCGGGGCGTCGGCCGCCGGCATCGGGTGCACGTTCCGGTCCGGGATCGGCAGGTGGACGATCAGCGCCGCCCTGCCCTGCGTCTCGTTGCGCTCAGGGTCACCGGCGGGCAGGAACCGCTCGTCGCCCCACCACAGGTGCACGCCGGTCCAGTCCACCGCGTGCCGCAACGGGGAGGCGGCGACGGCGGCGAGGGTCGCGATGCCGACGGTGCCACCGGTCAGCGCGGCGTGCACGGGTCGGTGGACGGACTGGGCGTCGATCAGCCGGAGCAGCAGCCGGGCAGCGGTCGCCTCCGCGAGCGTCGTCGCGTCGGGGTGCGCGATCACGGTGCGGGCGGTCATGCCGCGCCGATCCGCTCGAGGCCGTCGACGAGCACCTCGCCGTAGACCTCGTCGGGGTCCAGCCGCCGGAGCTCCTCGGAGAGGCACTCGCGCAGCTCGCGCATCGGCATGGAGGTGTGGCGCAGCGGCTGTCCCGGCTGCAGGAGCGTCGCCGTCCGGCCGTCCGGACGCTCGATGACGATCGGACCGGACGCACGGTCCAGCACGACCTTCGTGATGCCCTGGACACCCTCCTGCCGGACGATGTCGACCGGGCAGCGCAGCGCGTGCGCGAGCCATGCCGCGAGCAGCACGACGGAGGGGTGGGTGTCGTGGCCGCTGACCTCGGCGTGGACGACGGGCTCGTGCGGCGGCTGGTCCAGCGACGCCGCCAGCAGGCCCCGCCACACCGTCAGACGGGTCCAGGCCAGGTCGGTGTCGCCCGCCACATGGTCCGCACGCAGCCGCCGGAGGCTCTTCAGCGGGTCGGAGCAGGCCAGGCTGTCGGTGATGCGTCGTTGCGCCATCCGACCGATCGGGTGCTCCGCGGGGTTCTCGGGCAGCTCGTTCGGCCACCAGACCACGATCGGCGCATCCGGCAGCAGCAGCGGCATCACGAGGGTGTCGGCGTGCGTGAGCATGTCCTGCGATGCGGTGAGCACGATCACCTCGCTGGCGCCGGCGTCACCGCCGACCCGGATCTGGGCGTCGAGCTTCGACGTCGTCCGGCTGGGCTTGCGTGCCAGCACCAGCACGCGGCACGGGTGCTCGCGGCTGGCGTCGTTCGCGGCGTCGACGGCCTGCTCGACGTCTCCGGCCTCGGCGTCGATCACGAGGGTCAGGACGCGGCCGAGAGCGACCGCGCCGCCCTCGTCGCGCAGCCGGAGCAGGGCCCTGGTCACCGCGGTGGTCGTGGTGTCCGGAAGGTCGAGGATCATCGGGACCCCTCTCGGGTCGTGGTGCCGGCTGTCGAGCCGGCCGCGGTGGCCGGGGTGGGACCCGGGCCGGTGGTGGCCGTCACGGGCGTCGCCAGGCCCGGCCGTCGCGCGCCATCATCGCGTCGGCGGACGGTGGGCCCCAGGTGCCTGAGCGGTACGGCTCGGGGGCGCCCTGCCGGGCCCAGTGCGCCGTGATCGGGTCGAGGATCTTCCAGGAGAACTCGACCTCCTCGTGTCGAGGGAACAGCGGGGGGTCGCCCAGCAGCACGTCGAGGATGAGGCGCTCGTAGGCCTCCGGGGAGGACTCGGTGAACGCGTGCCCGTAGCCGAAGTCCATCGTGACGTCCCGGACCTCCATCTGGGTGCCCGGGACCTTGGAGCCGAACCGGATGGTCACCCCCTCGTCGGGCTGGATCCGGATCACCAGTGCGTTCTGGCCGAGCTCCTCGGTCGCCGTCGACTCGAACGGCAGGTGCGGTGCCTTCTTGAAGACCACCGCGATCTCGGTCACCCGGCGGCCCAGCCGTTTGCCGGTGCGGAGGTAGAAGGGCACCCCGGCCCACCGGCGGGTGTCGATGTCCACCCGGATCGCGGCATAGGTCTCGGTGGTCGAGGCGGGCGCCGTGCCGTGCTCCTCGAGGTAGCCGACGACCTCCTCGCCGCCCTGCCACCCCGCCGAGTACTGGCCGCGCGCGGTGTGCCGGGACAGGTCCTTCGGGACGCGGACCGCGGAGAGGACCTTCTCCTTCTCGGCGCGCAGGCCGTCGGCGTCGAACGAGACCGGCTCCTCCATCGCGGTCAGCGCGAGCAGCTGGAGCAGGTGGTTCTGGATGACGTCACGCGCTGCGCCGATGCCGTCGTAGTAGCCTGCGCGGCCGCCGATGCCGATGTCCTCGGCCATGGTGATCTGCACGTGGTCGACGTAGTGCGCGTTCCAGATCGGCTCGAACAGCTGGTTGGCGAACCGCAGCGCCAGCATGTTCTGCACGGTCTCCTTGCCCAGGTAGTGATCGATCCGGAAGACCGACTCGGGCGTGAAGACCTCGGACACCACGTCGTTGAGCTCACGCGCACTGGCGAGGTCGTGACCGAACGGCTTCTCGATGACCACCCGCCGCCAGGCGTCGCCCGACTGCTGGGACAGCCCCGAGCGGGCGAGCTGGCGACACACCAGCGGGAACGCGGCAGGGGGTACGGCGAGGTAGAACGCATGGTTGCCGCCGGTGCCCCGTTCCGCGTCGAGCTCGGCGACAGTGGTGCTCAGGTGGTCGAAGGCGGCGTCGTCGTCGAACTCACCCTGGACGAACCGGATGCCCTCGGCGAGCTGCCGCCAGGTGCTCTCCCGGAACGGGGTCCGCGCATTGGCCTTGACCGCGTCGTGCACGACGGCGGCGAAGTCCTGCGCCTCCCAGTCCCGTCGGGCGAAGCCGGTCAGCGCGAACCCCGGTGGCAGCAGCCCGCGGTTGGCCAGGTCGTAGACGGCCGGCATCAGCTTGCGCTGGGCGAGGTCACCGGTCACGCCGAAGATGACCAGACCGCACGGCCCGGCGATCCGGGGCAGTCTCCGGTCGCGAGGGTCGCGCAGCGGGTTCGCCTGCGCCGTGACCCGCGACGGGCTCACCTGGCCGCTCCGTGGTGGGCCGTGCTCGTGCGGTCGGTCACGGTGCGTCCTGCACGGTCGCGGCGGGGCCGGCGTTGCGGGCCAGTCCGCCGGAGACGGTGGCGAGCAGCTCGCGCCAGCTCGTCTCGAACTTCTCGACACCCTGGGCCTCGAGCGTGTCGGTCACCTCGGCGAGGTCGACACCCAGGCCGGCCAGCCGGCTGATCTGGTCGGCGGCCTGGGCGTAGGCATCCGTCACGCTGTCGCCGCGGATCCGGCCGTGGTCGGCGACCGCCTCGAGGGTCGCGCCGGGCATGGTGTTCACGACCCCGGGCGCCACCAGCTCGTCGACGTAGCGCGTGTCGGCGTACGCAGGGTCCTTGACACCCGTCGAGGCCCACAACGGCCGCTGCGGGTTGGCGCCCGCTGCTTCGAGGTCCCGCCAGCGGTCGGTCGCCAGGGTCTGCTCGTGCACCTGGTAGGCCAGGCGCGCGTTGGCGATGGCGACCGTGCCGCGCAGCTGGGCCGCCTCGGGCGTCCCGAGCGCGTCGAGCCGGGCGTCGACGGCGGTGTCGACCCGGGAGACGAAGAAGGACGCGACCGAGGAGATGGTGCTCAGGTCGCGGCCTGCGGCGCGGGCCGCCGTCAGACCGTCCTGGTAGGCGGCGACGACGGCGCGGTACCGCTCGAGCGAGAAGATCAGCGTCACGTTGACGCTGATGCCCGCCGCGATCGTCGCGGTGATCGCCGGCAGACCCTCGACCGTCGCCGGGATCTTGATGTACAGGTTCGGCCGGTCGACTGTCGCCCACAGTCGCGCGGCCGTCGCCACGGTGCGGTCGGTGTCGCGCGCGAGCCCCGGGTCGACCTCGATCGAGACGCGTCCGTCCAGACCGCCGGTCGCGGCGTGCACGGGTGCGAGCGCGTCGCAGGCGTCCCGCACGTCGTCGGTCGTGATGGTCACCAGGGCCTCGTCGACAGCGGTTCCGGTCGCCGCGAGCTCGGCCAGCTGGGCGTCGTACGCGGCGCCGCCGGTCAGCGCCGCCGCGAAGATCGTCGGGTTGGTCGTGACGCCGACGACCCCACGTTCGCGGACGAGGCGCGTCAGGTCGCCGCTCCGGAGGAGCTCACGGGACAGGTCGTCGAGCCAGATGGCGACGCCGGCGTCCCGGAGGCGGGCCAGGGGCGCGGGAAGCTCGCTCGGTACGGATGCGTGGCTGGTCATGACGGTTCTCCTTCGGTCCGGACCGCCCGGGTCGGCGGGTGTGCCGTCGTCCCGGGCGGTCATCAGGTGGAGCCTCGGTCAGAGGTCGCCGGTGCCGCTCTGCGTCGGGACGGCGGCCGATCCGGGTGCGGGGTCGCCGGCAGCTGCGGCGATCGACTCGTGCGCCGCAGCGACGACGGCCTCAGCCGTGATCCCGAACTCGCGGAAGAGCGTCTCCGCGTCGGCCGACGCACCGTAGTGCTCGAGCGAGACCGTGCGGCCGGCGTCGCCGACGATCTTGTGCCAGGACATCGCGATACCGGCTTCGACGGACACCCGGGCACGCACCGCCGCCGGCAGCACCTGCTCACGGTACGACGCGTCCTGCTCGGCGAACCACTCGAGGCTCGGCGCCGAGACCACGCGGGTGCTGATCCCCTGAGCCTCCAGGGTCTCGCGCGCGGCGACCGCGAGCTGGACCTCCGAGCCGGTGCCGATCAGCACGACCTCGGGGGATCCGTCGCCTGCCTCGATCAGCACGTACGCACCTCGCGCGACGCCGCCGGTCGAGGCGAAACCCTGCTCGCCACGCGGGAAGGTCGGCACGTTCTGACGGGTCAGGATCAGGCCGACCGGACCGTCGACACGCTCGAGGATCGCCTTCCAGGCGGCGCTCGTCTCGTTCGCGTCGGCGGGCCGGACGATCGCCAGACCCGGGATCGCGCGGACGGCGGTGAGGTGCTCGACCGGCTGGTGCGTTGGACCGTCCTCGCCGAGCCCGATCGAGTCGTGCGTCCAGACGTAGATGGCGGGGACGCCCATCAGGGCCGCGAGCCGCACGGCACCGCGCATGTAGTCGCTGAAGGTGAAGAACGTGCCGCCGTAGGCGCGGGTCAGACCGTGCAGCACGATGCCCGAGAGGATCGAGCCCATCGCGTGCTCGCGGATGCCGAAGTGCAGCGTGCGACCGTTCACGTCACCGGCGAACTCCTTGGTGGAGCGCTCGGCCGGCAGGAACGACGGCTCGCCCGTCATCGTCGTGTTGTTGGAGCCGGCGAGATCGGCCGAGCCGCCCCAGAGCTCGGGCAGCACCGGCGCGAGTGCGGTGAGGATCTCGCCCGAGGCTGCGCGGGTCGCGACGGCCTTGCCTGCGGGGAACGTCGGCAGCGCGTCCGCCCAGCCGGCCGGGAGCATGCCGGACACGAGCCGGTCGAGCAGCTCGGCGCGCTCGGGGTTGGCGTCCCGCCACGCCTCGTAGCCCGGCTGCCAGGCGGCCTTGGCCGCGGCACCGCGCTCGAGCGCCTTGCGGGTGTGCGCGATGACCTCGGGCGCGACGTCGAACGTGGCGTCGGGGTCGAAGCCGAGGACCTCCTTGAGGCCGCGGACCTCACCGGCGCCGAGCTTGGAGCCGTGCGAGCCATGGCTGTTCTGCTTGGTCGGCGACGGCCACGCGATGATCGTGCGCAGACCGATGAACGACGGCCGGTCGGTGACGGCCTTGGCCGCCACGATCGCGGCGTTGAGCGCCTCGATGTCCTCGACGTAGCCGTCGGGGCCGGCGGTCCAGTCGACCATCTGCACGTGCCAGCCGTAGGCCGCGTAGCGGGCCAGGACGTCTTCCGTGAAGGCGATCTGCGTGTCGCCCTCGATCGAGATGTGGTTGTCGTCCCAGACGACCACGAGGTTGCCCAGCTTCTGGGTGCCGGCGATCGAGGACGCCTCGCTCGTGACACCCTCCTGCAGGTCGCCGTCGGAGGCGATGACGTAGATGTGGTGGTCGAACGGGCTGGTCCCCGGGGCGGCATCGGGGTCGAGCAGCGCCCGCTCCCGGCGGGCCGCCATCGCGAAGCCGACAGCGCTGGCCAGGCCCTGGCCGAGCGGGCCGGTGGTGATCTCGACGCCGTCGGTGTGCCGGAACTCGGGGTGACCCGGCGTCTTGGAGCCCCAGGTGCGCAGCGCCGCGAGGTCCTCGATCTCCAGGCCGTAGCCGGCCAGGTAGAGCTGGATGTACTGGGTCAGGCTCGAGTGCCCCGCGGAGAGGATGAACCGGTCCCGGCCCAGCCACTGCGGGTCGGCCGGATCGTGGCACATCGTGTTCTGGTAGAGCAGGTAGGCCAGCGGCGCCAGGCTGATCGCAGTCCCGGGGTGGCCGTTGCCGACCTTCTCCACGGCATCGGCCGCGAGCACGCGGACGGTGTCGACGGCCCGGCGGTCGAGCTCCGACCACTGGACGCCTGCGGAGTGTGCGGACGCGTTCACGGGATCCTCATTCCTGCCCGGACGGTGGCCCGGGTCGTCGCCTGGTGCACTGCTGGACGATGCCGTCAGACTCCCGGTCCGAGCCGCTGAGGAAGCCCGCTGGGCGTGCCGGGTCGGTGCGGCCGCATCGTCGTCGAGCCTACCGGTGGGCACGGGGCCACGAGCGCCGCGCCGCCAGGTGGACGGTCGTCCGTGCGCGCACGGCCTACCATGGGCGCCAGCAACCAGCAGAACGGAGCTTCGCCGACGTGCGCACTGCCAGCCCCGCCCCGATCGACGAGACCGGTGGGCACGCGTCGAGCCGTGCGGTGCGCCTCGGCGTGCCACTCGCCGTGACCCTCGCAGCCGTCCGCTCCCGGGTCGGCGCCTACGTCGCCCTGACCAAGCCGCGCATCATCGAGCTGCTCCTGGTCACGACCCTGCCGACGATGATGCTGGCCGAGCGCGGGTTCCCTTCCGTCGGCCTCGTGCTGGGCACGCTCGTCGGCGGTGCCGCGGCGGCGGGCTCGGCCAACGTGCTCAACTGCTACATCGACCGCGACATCGACGAGCTCATGAACCGGACCAAGCGGCGCCCGCTGGTGACCGGCGAGATCGCCCCCCGGCCCGCGCTGGTCTTCGGCTTCGTCCTCGGTCTGTTCTCGCTGGTCTGGTTCGCGGTGCTGGTCAACCTGCTGTCGGCGGCCCTTGCCCTCGCCGCGATCGTGATGTACGTCGTCGGCTACACGATGATCCTCAAGCGCCGCACACCGCAGAACATCGTGTGGGGCGGGATGGCCGGCTGCATGCCCGTGCTGATCGGCTGGTCTGCCGCGACGGGCTCGCTCACCTGGGCGCCCGTCGCGCTCTTCGGCGTGATCTTCTTCTGGACGCCGCCGCACTACTGGCCGCTGTCGATGAAGTTCCGGCGCGAGTACGCCGCAGCCGGCGTCCCGATGCTCCCGGTCGTCGCGGACGACGTCCGGGTCTCCTGGGAGATGGTCGCGTACACGGTCGGGATGGTGGCCTGCTCGCTCGTCCTGGTGCCCCTCGCCGACATGACCTGGGTCTACGTCGTGGCCGCGTCGGTGCTCGGCCTGTGGTTCCTCGGCTCGACGATCGCCCTGCTGCGCCGGGCACGGCACCGCCGTCCGGGCGTCAAGCTCGGCGAGATGCGGCTGTTCCACGGCTCGATCACCTACCTGACGCTGCTGTTCCTCGCGGTGGCCGTCGACCCGTTCCTCCCGGTCTGAACCGACCGATGGCACGGTCCGCCGACGCGCACGCCGCGACCGCGATCACACGTGCCGTCGACGGGTTCCTCGACCACCTCGCTGTCGAGCGCGGGCTGGCCGGCAACACGCTCAGCGCCTACCGCCGCGACCTCGCCCGCTACACCGCGTACCTGCAGGCCACCGGCCGCACGACGCCGGCCGCGGTCGAGCCGGCCGACGTCCGCGGCTTCGTGACCTCCGTGCGCACCGGTTCCGACGGCGCGACAGCGCTGGCCGCCTCGTCGACGGCGCGCGTGATCGCCGCGGTCCACGGCTGGCACCGGTTCTGCGCCGCCGAGGGGCTCGCCCCGGGCGACCCGTCGACCGACGTGCACCCGCCGGTCCAGCCACGCCGGCTGCCGAAGGCGATCTCGACCGACGACGTCGCGCGGATCCTGGTCGCCGCGGGCCAGGGCGATGGTCCGGTTCCGCTGCGCGACCGCGCGCTGCTCGAGCTCCTGTACTCCACCGGCGCCAGGATCAGCGAGGTCGTCGGCCTGGACGTCGACGACCTCGACCTGGACCCGGCGGCCGCGGCGGCGCGGCTGCTCGGCAAGGGCAGCAAGGAGCGGGTCGTCCCGGTGGGCTCGTTCGCCCGGGAGGCGGTCGACGCCTACCTCGTCAGGTCGCGGCCGGTGCTCGCGGCCGCGGGGCGTGGGACGCCCGCGGTGTTCCTCAACACCCGCGGCGCCCGGTTGAGCCGGCAGAGCGCGTGGGCGGTGCTGCGTCTCGCGGCGCAACGCTCGGGCATCGACCGCGCCGACAGCGTCTCGCCGCACACCCTGCGCCACTCCTTCGCCACGCACCTGCTGGCCGGGGGAGCGGATGTCCGGGTCGTGCAGGAGCTCCTCGGGCACGCCTCGGTGACGACGACGCAGATCTACACCCAGGTCACGCCGGACACGCTGCGCGAGGTCTATGCGGCAGCGCACCCACGAGCCCTGCACTGACGGCAGCAAGCCCCGCACCGACGGCGAGGACGACCGCCGCGACCGCCGTGCTGCGGTAGCCTCGGGCCGTGACCAGCCAGGACCCGGACGGACCCGCCGCGACCGCCACGGACCCCGTCGGGCGGCGCCTGCCGACGTTCCCCGAGCCGGCCCCCCTCGCCTCGCACGGCCCGGCGCGGATCATCGCGCTGTGCAACCAGAAGGGTGGCGTCGGCAAGACGACGACGACCATCAACCTCGGTGCCGCCCTGGCGAGCTACGGCCGCCGCGTGCTGATCGTCGACTTCGACCCGCAGGGCGCCGCGTCGGTCGGCCTCGGCATCAGCCCGCACGAGCTGGACCGGACGGTCTACAACCTGCTGATGGAACGCGGCGCGGTCCTCTCGGAGATCGTCCGGCCGACAGCCGTCGAGGGTCTCGACCTGCTGCCGTCGAACATCGACCTCTCCGCGGCCGAGGTCCAGCTCGTCGGGGAGGTCGCGCGGGAGTCGATCCTGTCCCGCGTCCTACGTCCGGCCGAGCAGGACTACGACGTCATCCTGATCGACTGCCAGCCGTCGCTCGGGCTCCTGACCGTCAACGCCCTGACCGCGGCGCACGGCGTGCTGATCCCGCTGGAGTGCGAGTTCTTCGCGCTGCGCGGCGTGGCGCTGCTCGTGGAGACGGTCGAGAAGGTGCGCGACCGGCTCAACCCGCGCCTGCAGGTCGACGGCATCCTCGCGACCATGCACGACCCGCGCACGCTGCACTCGCGTGAGGTGCTGGCGCGCGTCAACGAGGCGTTCGGCGAGCAGCTGCTGCACACGGTGATCGGACGGACGGTGAAGTTCCCGGACTCCTCGGTCGCGGCCGAGCCGATCACGACCTACGCGCCGACGCACCCGGGTGCGATCGCCTACCGCCAGCTCGCCCGCGAGCTGGTGGCCCGCGGCGATGCCGCCTGACGACCTGACCGGCTCCCGTACGGCTCCGCTCGACGACGCCTCCGACGGCGCGTTCGTCGCCCGCAGCCCGCGTGAGCCGTTCCACGTCCACCTGGTCAACTTCACGGGTCCGTTCGACCTGCTGCTCGGCCTGATCGCCAAGCACAAGCTCGACATCACCGAGGTGGCCCTTGCCGAGGTGACCGACGAGTTCATCGCGGCGGTGCGCGCTGCCGAGGCCGGCGATGCGCCGTGGGAGCTCAGCCAGATCAGCGAGTTCCTCGTCGTGGCGGCGACCCTGCTGGACCTCAAGGCCGCCCGGCTGCTGCCGGCCGGCGACGTCGAGGACGCCGAGGACCTCGAGATGCTCGAGGCCCGGGACCTGCTCTTCGCCCGCCTGCTGCAGTACCGGGCCTACAAGGAGGTCGCACGCGGGATCGCCGATCGGCTCGAGCTCCAGGCCAGGAGCCTGCCCCGGACGGTGGCGCTCGAGCCGCAGCTCGCCGCGCTGCTGCCCGAGCTGGTGCTGCAGATCGGGCCGTCGGAGCTGGCGATCCTCGCCGCCCACGCGCTCGCTCCCCGGCAGACGCCGGCCGGGGTGGACCTGACGCACCTGTACGCGCCGGCGGTCAGTGTGCGGGAGCAGGCGGCGGTGCTCGTCGACCGGCTGCGACGGAGCGGCTCCAGCTCGTTCCGCGCGCTGGTGCACGACGCCGACACGACGCTCGTGATCGTGGTCCGGTTCCTCGCGCTGCTCGAGCTCTTCCGCGAGGGTGTCGTGGCGTTCGACCAGGTCAGCCCGCTGGGCGACCTGACCGTACGGTGGACGGGCACGGACGACGTCGAGGTCGACGTGACCGACGACTACGGTGGCGCGCCCGGCGCCGACCCCCTCGGTGCGCTGCCGGACGAACCCCCGGACGCGCGGGCCGACGGGCCGTCCCCGGACAGGCCCGACAGCCCCGACAGCCCGAGCGCAGCCGGGAAGCCAGACGACCACGAGGAGGGACGCCGATGAGCGCCGAGACGCCCGAGCCGACGGTCACCGCCGTCGAGCAGTCCGCCACCGAGCAGTCCGTCGAGGAGCTGTCCTTCGACGTCGCCGACCTGCCCGGGGGAGCCCACGCGGCCCTCGAAGCGGTGCTCATGGTCGCCGACGAGCCCGTGCCCGCCGTCCAGCTCGCGACGGTGCTGGGACTCCCGACCGACCGGGTCGAGGGGCTGCTCGAGGCCCTCGCGGCCGAGTACCGCGGCGACGGTGGTCGGCCGCGCGGTTTCGAGCTCCGGAACGTCGCCGGTGGCTGGCGCTTCTACTCCGCACCGGCCCACGCCGACGTCGTCGGACGGTTCGTCCTGGACGGTCAGGCCGCCCGCCTGACCCAGGCCGCCCTGGAGACCCTCGCCGTGATCGCCTACCGGCAGCCGGTGACCCGCGGGCAGGTCTCAGCGGTCCGCGGTGTGAACGTCGACTCCGTGGTGCGTACGCTGACAGCACGCGGTCTGGTCGCCGAGCAGGGCATCGAGCCCAGTGGTGCCGTGCTCTACCGCACGACGTCCTACTTCCTCGAGCGCATGGGGATGACCAGCCTCGAGCAGCTTCCGCCGCTCGCGCCCTACCTGCCTGACCTGGATGCGATGCAGGGCATCGACGACCAGTCAGGCGATGAATCCGGAGCAGACAGATCATGAACGACTCCCGCAGCAAGCCGCCGATCGACGTGCACGACCCGGACGGGATCCGGCTGCAGAAGGTCCTCGCCGGCGCCGGCCTCGGCTCGCGGCGCGCGTGCGAGCAGATCATCGTCGCGGGCCGTGTGCAGGTCGACGGCACCGTCGTGCGTGAGCTCGGGGTCCGGATCGACCCGACGAAGGCCGTCGTGCACCTGGACGGCTTGCGCCTGCAGCTCGACACCTCGCTCATCACGATCGCGCTCAACAAGCCGCTCGGAGTGGTCTCGACGATGCACGACCCGCAGGGCCGGCCGTCCCTCGCCGAGCTCGTCAGCGGTCACTCGGAGCGGCTCTTCCACGTCGGTCGCCTCGATGCCGAGACCGAGGGTCTGCTGCTGATGACCAACGACGGCGAGCTCGCCAACCGGCTGGCCCACCCGTCGTTCGGGGTGCCCAAGACGTACCTGGCGACGGTCGAGGGGCACGTCAAGGGGTCCCTGGGTCAGCGGCTGCGCTCCGGGGTGCAGCTCGACGACGGCCCGGTCAAGGTCGACGCCTACAAGCTGGTGGACACGATGCCGACCCAGAGCATGGTCGAGGTCGTGCTGCACGAGGGCCGCAACCACGTCGTGCGCCGCATGTTCGAGGCGGTCGGGCACCCGGTCACGCGCCTGCTGCGGACCCAGGTCGGACCGATCCGGCTGGGCAACCTGCCGCCGGGACGCACCCGCGTGCTCGGTCGCGAGGAGCTCGGCTCCCTGATGGCGGCTGTGGGCCTGTGAGCCCCCGCTCGCGGGTGTGATCACGGTGGTCTCGGGTGCGACCCCTGGGTTCTCGGGTGCGACCACTGGGTTCTCGGGTGCGACCACTGTGAGGACGGCCCGGTCAGCGACGGCGACTGCGAGTACGCTCGCCGTCGGTTCCGGCGGTCGGGGACGTGACCGGGTGGCAGCGACGAGCAGGCGAGGTGCACGATGACGGTCCGCGCGATCCGCGGGGCGACCCAGCTCGAGTGCGACGACCGCGAGCACCTGTTCGAGCGGACCGCCGAGCTCGTGCGCGAGGTCCTGGACGCGAACGGCCTGGGCACCGACGCCCTGATCTCGATCCTGTTCACCTGCACGCCGGACCTGCGCAGCGACTTCCCGGCCACCGCCGCCCGCGAGATGGGCATGGGTGACGTCCCGTTGATGTGCGCGGTCGAGATCGACGTGCCGACGGCGCTGCCGCGGGTCGTCCGCCTGATGGCGCACGCCGAGCTCGACGTCCCGCGCAGCCAGGTGCGGCACGTGTACCTGCACGGCGCGACCGTGCTGCGCCGAGACCTCGCGCAGTGACGACACCCTCCGCCGGCATGCCCGAGCAGCGTGCGGCCACCCGCGGTCCGGTGCGCATCGTGGGGACCGGGCTGCTGGGTGCGAGCATCGGCATGGCCCTGCGCGACCTGGGGGTCGACGTCGTCCTGCACGACCCGTCCCGGACCACCGTGCTGCTCGCACGTGACGTCGGCGCCGGTCGGCTGGCGACGCCGCAGGACACCGACGTGCGCCTCGTCGTGGTGGCCGCACCTCCGGACGTCACCCCGGACGTCGTCCTGGCCGAGCTCGCGGCCCACCCGGGCGCCGTCGTCACCGACGTGGCGAGCGTGAAGTCCGCCGTCCTGGACGCGCTGCGCGCCGCCGGAGCCGACCTGAGCCGGTACGTCGGTTCGCACCCGATGGCAGGCTCGGAGCGCAGCGGTCCGACGGCCGCGCGCCCCGACCTGTTCGCCGGGCGGCCGTGGGTCGTGGTGGGCTCCGGCACCTCGGGCGGCGACGCGGTGCGGGTGGTCCGTGACCTGGCCAACGACCTGCGGGCGACTCCCGTGATGCTCGACGCCCGCGCGCACGACGACGCCGTCGCGCTCGTCTCGCACGTCCCGCAGATCGCCGCCTCGCTGGTGGCCGCCCGGCTGTGCGACGCGGACCCGGCGGCCCTCGACCTCGCCGGCCAGGGCCTGCGCGACGTCACGCGGGTCGCCGCGAGCGATCCCGCCCTGTGGACGTCGATCCTCGCGGCCAACGCCGGCGCCGTGAACCCCGTGCTGCGCGCGCTCCGGGCCGACCTGGACGGCGTGATCGCTGCGCTCGACGAGGCCGCGGCCGCCGCCGGGTCGGAGTCGGTCGCCTCCGGTGCCCTGGGCACCGTGGCGTCGGCGATCGCCGCGGGCAACGTCGGGGTGAGCCGGATCCCGGGCAAGCACGGCGGTGTGCGCCGTGCCTACGACGTCGTGACGGTGCTCGTGCCCGACGCCCCGGGCGAGCTGGCCCGGCTCCTGGCGGACGTCGGTGCGGCTGGCATCAACCTCGAGGAGCTCGCCCTCGAGCACGCCCCGCGGCAGCCGGTCGGACTCGCGGCGATCTCCGTCCTGCGCGGGCTGCGCGGTCGGCTCGAGGACGAGCTCACGGCGCGCGGCTGGCGGTTCGCCGGATGACCGCGCCGGTAGCGGGGCGTCATGGTGAGCCGTCGGCGCACGGCCCTCTGGTGATCGCGGTCGACGGGCCGTCCGGCTCGGGCAAGTCCAGCGTGTGCCGGAAGGTCGCGGCCCGGCTCGGCCTGGCCTACCTCGACACCGGTGCGATGTACCGCGCGGCGACGTGGTGGTGCCTGCAGCAGGGCGTCGACCTCGCGGACACCGACGCGGTGACCGCCACCGTGCACGCGATGGTCCTCGAGCTCGGGCTCGACCCGCGGTTCCCCACGTTCGCCGTGTCGGGCACGGACGTCGCCACGGCGATCAGGGCCGGTGAGATCTCCGCCGCGGTCTCGGCGGTGGCGACCAACCTGGACGTGCGCGCGGACCTGGGCGGACGCCAGCGTCGCGTCGTCGACGTCGAGCGCCACGGCGAGGGCTTCAGCCGTGGCCGCGGCGTGGTCGTCGAAGGACGCGACATCACCACCGTCATCGCCCCGGACGCCGACGTGCGGATCCTGCTCACTGCGAGCGAGGAGGCGCGGCTCGCCCGGCGTGCTCGAGAGCTGCACGGCTCGGCCGACGCCGCGAGCGTCGACGCGACCCGCGACCAGGTCGTCCGCCGGGACGCGCAGGACTCCACGGTGGTCGAGTTCCGCACCGCCGCCGACGGCGTGGTGACCGTCGACTCGTCCGAGCTGGACCTCGAGCAGACCATCGAGGCCGTCCTGGCCGTCATCGCCCGGGTGACCGGCCGGACGGCGTGATCTGGTGAACCACCGCATGACCCGGAGGACCCCATGAGCAGCGCCGCCGCCGCCGTCCCCGGCCCGGCCGGCCCTCGCTGGTCGCGGTGGCTGGGTCGGTTCTTGGCGCGGGTGGTCTGGGACACCCGGGTGATCGGCGCAGACCGCGTCCCGCGCACCGGCGGTGTGCTGATCGCGGCCAACCACGTCGGCGTCCTCGACGGTCCCGTCCTGCACGGCGTCGCTCCGCGGGGAACGCACGTGATTGTCAAGCAGGAGCTCTTCCGCGGTCCGTTCGGTGTGCTCCTGCGGCTCTCGGGAGCGATCCCGGTCGACCGCAGCGGCGGGCGCGGCGCCTTGGTGGCTGCGCTGGGCGTGCTGCGGCGCGGTGGTGCCGTCGCGATCTTCCCCGAGGGCAACCGCGGTCAGGGTGACGCGTCGAGCTCGCGGGCCGGTGTCGCGTGGCTCGCGGTCACCTCCGGGGCGCCCGTGGTGCCGGTCGCACTGCTGGGCACCCGCCGCACGGGGGAGTCGGTCAACCACGTGCCGCGACCGCGTCGACGACTCGTCGTCGAGTTCGGCGAGCCGATGGTCTTCGAGCGGCCGGCGGGCGTCTCGGGCCGGGTGGCGGTCGCCCAGGCGAGCGAGGAGCTGCGTTCGGCCCTGGCCGCCCACGTCCGGGCCGCCAGTGCCCGCACCGGCATCGACCTGCCCTTCGACTCTCCCGACGGCGCTCCCGGCGGTGCTCCCGGCGGGACCGGCGGACGGCGATCCACCCCCGGTTAGTCCCTGACCGCTCGGGCCTGGGAGGATGGGCCCCATGACCGACACGTTTCCCGACGACGCCGCGCCCGACGGCCCCGTTGTCGCTGATGGCCCCGCCGCCCCCGAGGGCGCCGTCGAGCCCACCGACACTGCTGCACCTGAGGGTCTCGCCGCGCTCGCACCCCTGACGCCCGAGGAGGCCGCACGCGAGCACGCCCTGCGCGTCGGCCTTTCCGAGTACGAGCTCGCCGAGGAGGACCTCGCCCTGCTCGACGGCGCCGAGGCAGGGGAGTCCGGTGCCGCTCCGGCCGGACCGCTGCCCGTGCTCGCAGTGATCGGCCGGCCGAACGTCGGCAAGTCGACGCTGGTCAACCGCATCCTCGGCCGCCGCGAGGCCGTCGTCGAGGACAAGCCCGGCGTCACCCGGGACCGGGTCAGCTACACCGGTGAGTGGGCCGGCCGCTCCTTCACGCTGGTGGACACCGGAGGCTGGGAGGTCGACGTCGCAGGGCTGCACGCCCGCGTCGCCGAGCAGGCCGAGATCGCCATCGACCTCGCCGACGTCATCCTGTTCGTCGTGGACGCGACCGTCGGCCCGACGTCGACCGACGAGCAGGTCGTCAAGCTGCTCCGCAAGGCCAACAAGCCCGTCGTGCTGGCCGCCAACAAGGTCGACGGTCCGCGTGCCGAGGCGGACGCCTCCGAGCTGTGGAGCCTGGGCCTGGGTCAGCCGCACCCGGTCTCCGCGCTGCACGGCCGTGGGACCGGGGACCTGCTCGACGCGATCATCCACGAGCTGCCCACCGTCTCGGCCTTCGGCGGCGCGCTGCGCGAGGGCGGGCCGCGCCGGGTCGCGCTCGTCGGCCGGCCGAACGTCGGCAAGTCGAGCCTGCTCAACAAGGTGCTCGGCGAGAACCGGGTCGTCGTGGACGCCGAGGCCGGCACCACGCGTGACCCGGTCGACGAGCTCGTCGACCTGGCCGGCAAGACGTGGTGGTTCGTGGACACCGCCGGCATCCGGCGACGTGTGCACCAGACCACCGGCGCGGACTTCTACGCGTCCCTGCGCACCCAGGCGGCGATCGAGAAGGCCGAGGTCGCCGTGGTGCTGGTCGATGCGAGCGTCAAGCTCACCGAGCAGGACACCCGCGTGATCAGCCAGGTCGTCGACGCCGGCCGCGCCCTGGTCATCGCGTACAACAAGTGGGACCTGATGGACGAGGACCGCCGCCCCTTCCTCGAGCGCGAGATCGAGCAGGACCTCGTGCAGGTGCAGTGGGCGCCGCGGGTCAACATCTCGGCCCTGACGGGCTGGCACAAGGACCGCCTCGTCCCGGCGATCGAACGGTCGCTGGCGTCCTGGGACATGCGCATCCCGACCGGCCGGCTCAACGCGTTCCTGGGCGAGCTCGTCGCGGCACACCCGCACCCGCTGCGTGGCGGCAAGCAGCCACGCATCCTGTTCGCGACCCAGGCCGACACGCGCCCGCCGCGCTTCGTCATCTTCGCGACCGGCTTCCTCGAGGCCGGCTACCGCCGGTTCATCGAGCGCCGCCTGCGCGAGACCTTCGGCTTCGAGGGCTCGCCGATCTCGATCTCGGTCCGGGTCCGGGAGAAGCGCAAGCGGTGAGCACCGGGTCGGGCGCACGTCGCGGCATGCTGCTGCGCTGGGGCCTGCCGCGCGACCCGGCCGCGACCTCGCACCTGGCCGGCTTCACTGTCGCCACCGTCGTCACCGTCCTGCTGACCCGCGCGCTGCTCGCCGCCGCCGGCTACCCCCAGATCGGCGGCGGTGGCCTGCACGTCGCCCACGTGCTGTGGGGCGGCCTGCTGATGGGTCTGGCCTTCGTCGTCCTGCTGTCCTTCGCCGGCCCGGTCGCCCGGCCGGTCGGTGCGTTGCTCGGGGGAGTCGGGTTCGGGCTGTTCGTCGACGAGGTCGGCAAGTTCGTCACGGCGGACAACGACTACTTCTACGAGCCGACCGCGGCGCTGATCTACCTGGTCGTCGTAGGCCTCGTGCTCCTCGGCGAGACGCTGCACGGCAGGTTCCCGCACCATCCCGTCGAGCACCTCGCAGGTGCCGCCGACCACGCCGTCGCCGGGTTGGCGGGCGGGTTCACCCCGCGGGCCCGCGCCGCGGCCGAGGCTCTGCTGGAGCGGGCCGGGGCCGTTCGTGGTGCCGACGAGGTCCGGGCCCTGGTCGCGGTGGTCGCCGACGACCCGATCGAGCTGCCCAACCCGATCAACCTGATCGGCAGCGCCATCGTGCGGTCGACCCGTCGGCTGGTCACCGCTCGCTGGGTGCCCTGGCTGACCGTCGGTGTGCTCGTGGCGGCATCGATCGGTGCGGTCGGACGGGGGCTCCTGGCCTGGCGGGACGAGGCCGACGTACCGACGTGGATCATCGTCGGCCTCCTGGTCGGGGCGGCGGGTTCCACACTGTTCGCCGCGACCGGTCTGGCGATCGTCCGCACCCGACGACGCGCCGCCTACGTCATGTTCCGGCGTGCGGTGCTCGTGAGCCTCCTGATCACCCAGGTGTTCCTCTTCCGGGTCGAGGAGTGGGCGGCGACCACGGGGCTGTTCGTCGACCTGCTCGTGCTCGGCCTGGTCGCCGCGGAGCTCAACCAGATCGCCGAGGCCGACAAGTCCGCGGACTTCCGGCGCCGCGTGCGCTGAGCGACGTCGTGGCTGGCGGCGCGCTGATCGCGGCTGCGATCACGCTGCGCCGTGCTGGGTCACGGCGCGCGGTGGTCGGTCCAGGCGGCGCCGTCCCACCACTGCCGGCCGTACCCGTCCGGCGCCGCGTACCAGCCGGCCACCGGTGGCCAGACGACCGGGACGCCAGGTGCCGGACCGACGATCCGGTGCGGCATGCAGGCCAGGACGACAGCCGCGATCCAGCCGATGACCGTCCACCCGAGGAGGACGTTGATCAGCGCGATCGAGCCGGCGTCGGCCTTGCCCCTGGTCGCCGCGACGGCCCAGGGCAGCAGGTAGCCACCGGTCAGCACGGTCAGGACCCACGCCACGATCACGATTCCCGTGTCGATCGGGCGCTGGTCCGTCACGTAAGGCACCCACGGCGCGGGCCAACCAAAGGTGTCCGGCGACGCCGGTGGAACGGCTCTGACCTGCTCGGACGCGCCGTACGGTTGGATTTGACTCATGCCCATCCTGCTCGAGGTCCGCAGTCCACCGGGTGTGGACAGAGCTACGATCCCACGGCGGACGTGACGCTCGGGGCGCCTTGACGCACGGTGTTGCGGCTCGTCGGGTGCGTGCGTGGCGGTCCGCTCGGTGGGGGCCTGGAGGTCGGGGCCCGACCGGTGCGGTAAAGTGCTCACGGTCCCAAGGACCGGCACGGGATGTGGCGCAGCTTGGTAGCGCACTTGACTGGGGGTCAAGGGGTCGCAGGTTCAAATCCTGTCATCCCGACGTGTCTTTGCAGGTCAGAGGCCCGCACCGCTTCGGCGGGGCGGGCCTCTTGGCGTCTGGTAAGCCTATTGGTAAGCCTAAGTACGCCCTGGATGAACATGGACGTCGAACTGGTGCGGATGGACAGCGCAGTGCTCCGACCATGCGCGTGGCGTCCCGCAGAGTGGTGTGCGATCAGCCCTCGTCGGTGAGGGCGTCGTAGACGAAGTGGCGGCCACCGCGTGATTCTTCGAGGGACCTACCAAGTCGACTCGAGAGAAGGACCCGCGATGACCGCTGTCCCAAGTCTGGACCCTGCCCGCTTCTTGCACGAGCACCTGGCCAACGCCGGCCCCGACCTGCTGCGTGACCTGGTGGCCACGTTCATCGAAACGCTGATGGGCGCCGAGGCCGACGCGATCTGCGGGGCCGAGTACGGGGCCCGGAGCCCGGAGCGGGCCAACACGCGCAACGGCTACCGACATCGGGACTTCGACACCCGGGTCGGGACGATGGACGTGGCGATCCCCAAGCTGCGCGCCGGGACCTACTTCCCCGACTGGTTGCTGGAGCGGCGCCGCCGCGCCGAGGCGGCCCCCCACGCCAGGGCTTGACGGTGGCCGGGTTCGAGGGCGGTATCAGCGCCGTTCGGGTGACGTTCTCCCAAGAAGCCGCCTCTTGGCGGAGTCATGCCGATAGTTTGCTGCTGTCAGTGGTGACGTGACATCGGGGGTCCGTGTGGCACAGGGCATCGGGGCAATCGTGCGGTCGGTTCGCCAGGCGGCTGTCGTGGCGGGGGCTGTGGCGTCTCTGGTCGCCGGCGTCGTACCCGGGGGCGGGGCGGTCGCGTCCCTTGCGGGCACTCCGGCCTCGCCTGCGGAGACGAGCATTGCTCAGATGGGGCTGGCGTCGGCTCCTGCGCCGATGTCCACGACCACGGTAAGCCACCCGTGGTTCCTTTCGTTCGTGGCGTCGGCCTACCAGGTGACGGAGAACGCGCCGTACTCCTATCTGAGAGCTCGTTTGAGTGGAGCACTCGTCGGCTTGCAGAAGGTCGGTGTCTACGACGGCTCCGGGCAGCTAGTGAAGACGTGCAGCTCAACTGACTGCACGCTCACTGTGCGACCCGCGGAGGGCGTGTCCGTCACCTACCGTGCCTATCTGGTGGATGGAGACCCGCCGGCCACCGCTGACGAGGTGCTGCCGTTGGCGATGTCCAACGTGGTGAAGGTGGAGAACACCGGTCCGGAAGCCGGCGTATCGCTGGTCTCGTTCGTAGCCTCGAAGACGCAGGTGACGGAGAACGCCCCGAACGCGACGTTGTCTGTCAAGTGGGACCGTTCGCTGCCGTCGGGGTACTTCACGGCGGTGTACGACGACACCGGCTCGCTGGCTCTTTCGTGCAGCTCGACAGGGCACTGCGAGGGGCAGGTGCGCCCTCCCGAAGGGCAGTCGCGCACGTATACCGCGCACGTTGTGCGGCAACAGCCTGCGGACACGGGCGGTCCGGTTGCGCCGCTTCTGACTACGGAGTCGTTGACGGTGGCCAACCGCGGGTGGGAAGTCCCGGTCTCATTGGTGTCGTTCGTTGCTTCGACGGGCGAGGTGAGCGGCAACGCACCGTCCGCGGTAGCGCGGGTTCAGTGGGACCACGCGTTGCCGTCCGGCTTCTACACGGCTGTATACGACGACGCCGGCGCGTTGGTCTTCTCCTGCAGCACGAGCACATTCTGCGAGGGAGGGTTGCGTCCGGGGGTCGGAGGGACCTCAACATACGTCGCCTATCTGGTTCGGGGTGCTCCGGCGGTTGCGGGGGGGCCGGTGGATCCATGGGCCGCCTCGGATCCGATCAGCGTGGCCAGCACCGGCTGGGAGGCGCCCAGGTCGTTGGTCTCATTCGCGGCTTCCACAACACAGGTCACCGAGGACGCGCCGAATGTGGCGCTGCGGGTGCAGTGGGACCGAACGCTGCCGGGCGGTTCCTACACGGCTGTGTACGACGACACGGGAACGTTGGCCCTGAGCTGCGGGAACGCAGCTTCTTGCGAAGGCTCCGTACGCGTGAACAACGGCGCAGCGCGCACCTACAGGGCGTACCTCGTGGCCTCCAAGCCGGCGCCGACCGGTGGTCCGGTGGACCCGTGGGTCTCCTCGGATCCCGTCACCGTGACCAACACCGGGAAGGATCCCGCGGTCAACGAGGACACGGTGCCCGCCATCGATACGGTCACAGTGCTGACCCCGCTGGTGTTTGAGAACACCGCGGAGGTCCGTGTGGCGGTCGACCTGAACGCGCCGGTGTATCCGCGCTACGTCGGGGTCTATGACCAATCCGGCACGAGGGTGGCGTACTGCCAGGGGATGACGAGCGTGTGCGCAGTGAGCGCCGAGCTTCACCAGGGCCAGTCGCAAACCCTCATCGCCTACGTCACAGACGGAGTCCCTGCGCCTGCTGGTGGGCCGGGTGCAGGGCAGGTCGGGGCGGGAGTGGCCTCACCTACGGTGACCGGTCTGGGCTGGTCCAGCGCCGGGGTGAAGGTCGAGTCGGTGACTGTGCTCACCCCGGTGGTCCATCGCAATGCCGCAACCGATGACGTGCGGGTTGCTGTCGACCTGAGCCACGCCTACCTCTTCCCGTTCTCGGTGGCGGTCTACGACGAGACAGGCACGCGGGTGGGGTACTGCTCGCAGTACATCGACTACAACACGTGCCTGGTCTCGGACACCCTGAGCGAGGGCGAGTCGCATACCTACACCGCCTACCTGACCGCCCCGGGCGTCCCCCCGACCACCGGCGGTCCCGGCCTCAGCCAGATCGGCGACGGCGTCGCCTCAGCGCCGGTCACCGGGCTTGGCTGGACCGACACCGGGATCACCATCACCGACGTGAAGGCGCTCACACCATTCGTCTACCAGAACAGCGCCAACTCGGCGCGGATCGTCGCCAACGTCAACCAGCCGTCGTCCCCGTTCCATATGGCGGTCTACGACGAGACCGGCACTAGGGTCGGCTACTGCCTCCCGTCGACCTCCAGCAACACCTGCGCGGTCTCCGACACCCTCGCACAGGGCGAGTCGCACACCTATACGGCCTACCTGACGGCGGGGATCCCGCCCTCGCCCGGTGGGCCTGGGATAGCTGCAGTCAGCGGCGGCGTCACCTCCCCCGAGCTAGCAGGTCTGGGTTGGACGAACGGGGGAGTGAGGATCGATTCACTGCGAGTGCTCACACCTGTGCTAACTCGGCAATCCCACTACGTGTGGGTAGCCGCGGACCTGAACGTGCCGACCCGTCGGCCGTTCTACGTCGCCTTCTATGACGAGACCGGAGATCTAGTCACGTGGCAAGAGCCGGGTGACTGGGACGGGTCCACGAACACGGTCTCAGCGGCCTGGCCCCTCCTCGATGAGAAGTTGCACACCTACACGGCATACCTGACCGTGGGCGAACCGGAGGACATGGCGCCGCCCTCGAACGCTGTCTTCGGCCCCGTCCGCAGTGAGGCTGTGGCGGTGGCCTCCGGTCCTACCACGCTTGAGGAGACCGCGGGCGGATCGAACCCGTCCGAGCCTTGCTCCGATCTGTGTGGTGGCGACCCGGTGAACACGCGGACCGGCGAGTTCTGGGAGTCGACGACCGACCTGTCGATCCCGGGTCTCGGCGCACCCCTTGCGGTCCAGCGAACCTTCTCGACCACGCTCAAGGATGTTGACGGTGAGCTCGGCAATGGGTGGTCGTCGTCGTTCCACATGGGCTTGATGGTCGCTCCTGGGGCGACGGGGACGACCTTGGCTGACGCGTCGGCGATCGAGGTGGATCAGGAGAACGGCAGCGTCCTGATCTTCACCAAGGCGGCGGACGGTTCATATGTGGCCCCGGCACGCGTACTGGCGACGTTGGCGGCGAACGGCGACGGCACGTTCACGTTCGTGCGCAAGCAGAACCAGGACTACCTGTTCTCCGCCGAGGGGCTGCTTGTCCGGGCCCAGGACCGCAACGGCCAGGGCATCGCCCTGACCCGCGACGCTGCAGGTCACCTGACTCAGGTGTCCAACGGTCGCGGTGGCACGATCGACTTCGCCTGGTCCGGTGCGCGCATCGCGTCGGCCACCGACCAGACCGGCCGGACCGTGTCCTACACGTACTCGCCTGCCGGGGACCTGGTCGCGGTCGTCCAGCCCGACGGGTCGAGTCTGGGCTACCAGTACGACTCGGCGCACCGGGTCGTTGCCTTGACCCACGCCGACGGCGGGCAGACCACCAACGTCTACGACAGCTCCAACCGTGTGACCTCCCAGACCGACCCGCTGGGTCGCACAATCACATTCGCCTACGCCACCGGTCAGACGACGATCACCGAACCTGACGGCTCGGTCAAGATCCACCGGTACTCCGACGGTCAGGTGCGCTCAGAAACCCAAGCGGCAGGCACGGCCCTGGAGGCCACGACCTACTACACCTACGGGCCGACGAACCAGGTGATCGCGACCACCGACCCGCTCGCTCGGGTGACCCGATTCACCTATGACACCCGAGGCAACCGCACGAGTGTCACCGACCCGTTGGGTCGGGTCTCGACCACCACCTACGACCAGTGGAACAACCCGCTGACGGTGACCAATGCCGCGGCGGAGACGACGTCGTTTGCCTATGACGAGCACGGGAACGTGACCGGCAGCACCGGCCCGGATCGTGCGGCTTCGACGATGACGGTCAACCCGGACGGGACGATCGCCACTACGACCGACCCGCTGGGACGGGTCACGGCCTTCACCTACGACGCGCACGGCTACCTGGCCACGGTCACTGGCCCGGATGGGGCCCAGTTGGCCACCCAGTTCGACGAGCTCGGCCGCGTGGTGGCCACCACCGATCCACGCGGCACCGCACCGGGCGCCTCGCCGGCGCAGTACACGACCACGTTCAGCTACGACGCGGCTGGCCGACGTACCTCGGGTACCGATCCGTTGGGTGCGATCGTGGCCACGGCCTATGACGCCGCAGGGCGACCGACCACGGTCACTGACGCGCTGGGGGCCCAGAGCCTGCGCGAGTACGACGCCGCGGGGCAGCTGGTGGCGGTCGTCGACGCCGCGGGGAGTCGCACGACGATGACCTATGACGGTGCCGGGCGCATGCTGACCCTGACCGACGCCCTCGGTGCCACGACTAGCACCGAGTACGACGCCCTGGGTCGGGCGGTTGCGCTGACCGACGCCCTGGGCCGGATCAGTCGGACCGAGTACGACGCCGGGGGTCGGGTCGTGGCCACCGTGAGCGCCTCCGGTGCACGGACCACCTACACCTACGACGTCGTCGACCAGCTCCTGACCGTCACCGACCCCCTGGGCGGGATCACGGTCAGCGCCTACGACCTGGCGGGCCGGCCGGTAACGGTCACCGATGCCGACGGGCGTGCGGTGAACACCACCTATGACGACGCGGGCCGGCCGGTGGCCTTGGAGCGGGCCGACGGCAGCACCGTGGCGTGGGCCTATGACGCCGCCGGGCAAGTCACCGCCTACACCGACGCGTCCGGGGCCTCCACGACCTACACCTACGACACCGCAGGCCGGCGGGCTACGTCCACCGATACTGCCGGGCGGACCACCGCCTATGCCTACGACCGGGCCGGACTGCTGGCAAGGGTCACCTACCCCGACGCCCAGCACGCCTCGTACTCCCATGACGCGGTGGGTCGGGTGGTGGGCATCGACTACTCCGACACCACCCCGGACGTGACCTACACCTACGACGCCGCCGGGCGGGCCACGACCGCAACCGACGGGACCGGGCAAACCGTCTACTCCTACGACGTGCTCGGTCAGGTCCTGGACGTGACCCGCGGTGCGACGACGGTTGGGTATGGGTGGGACGAGGTCGGGCAGCTGACGGACCTGACCTACCCCAGCGGCCAGAGCGTCCAGCGCACCTACGATGCGGCCGGGCAGCTGACCACCGTGACCGACTGGGCCGACCGGGTGTTCACCTACGCATGGACCGGCGACGGCCAGGTCGACCAGCTCACCTACCCCAACGGGGTCACCACCGACTATCAGCAGGACGCGGCCGGGCAGGTCCTGGGCATCACCACGACCAACGATGCAGGGATCGACCTGCTCGAGCTGGCCTACTCCTACACCGACGCCGGGCTGATGGCCAGCCAGACCACCACCCGGTCGGCCGAAGCCCGCGCACCCCCGACCGTCACGACCAGCACCTCGACCTTCGCCTGGGACCCGCTGGCCCGGATCGCTCAGATCACCGGCGACCAGGCCGGGGCGTTCACCTTCGACACCGCCGGGTCGCTCACGACCTTGGCCGGCGGGCGGACCCTTGATTACGACGCCGCCGGTCAGATCACCGGTCTGACCAACCCGACCACGAGCACCCTGACGGCGTTCGGGTATGACGGACGAGGCAACCGGATCACGACGACCACCACCGGGCCGACCGGCACCGCAACGGGCACCGCGGCCTACGACCTGGCCAACCGGCTCACGTCCCTGACCAGCCCCGACGGCGCGACGACCACCTACACCTACGACGCCGCCGGCCTGCGCGCCTCGGCGACTACCGGCACCGGCCCAGAGACCGTTGTCGCGCAGTTCACCTGGGACACCGCCGCCGGCATTCCGCTGCTGCTGACCGACGCCAGCTTCGCCTACCTCTACGGGGCCGGTACCGCGCCCTTGGCCCAGGTCGCCCTGGCCGACGGGCACGTCGACTACCTGCACACCGACCTCATCGGCTCGATCCGCACCACCACGGACACCGGCGGCCAGGCTACCGCCGACGCCGACTACGACACCTACGGCCTACCCCTGACGGTCACCGACAGCCCGGTCGGTGACGTGACCCGCTTCGGGTACGCCGGGGAGTACACCGATCCCACCGGCCACCTCTACCTCCGCAACCGCTACTACGACCCTGGGACCGCACAGTTCCTGACGCTCGACCCACTTGTCGGCCAGACCAAGAACCCCTACGGGTACACCGGCGGCAACCCCCTGCAGTACACCGACCCCTTGGGCTTGGACTGGATTCAGGACGCCGGCGACTGGAGCGCGGCTTTCGGCGACACGCTCACCCTTGGCGTCACCAAGCAGATCCGCATCCGCATGGGCATCGACGGCGCCGTCAACGACTGCTCCGACTTCTACACCTGGGGCGGACACGGCGGTCAGATCGCAAACGTCGGACTCTTCCTCACGGGCGTCGGCGGAGCAGCCAAGGCCCTCATCGGACGCATGGCCGTGGCCACCCAGACCATGCGGGCAGCCGAAGCAGGCACGGGACTCGTGTCGATCACCGGCAATGGCGCCCTCGCTGCGGGAGGGGCGACGGGAGCCGTGCAGGCGTACGAGGTCGGCACCTTCAATGGACTGAGAGCGCGGTCGGTTGTTGGCGATGAGCTCGAGCTCCACCACGTGCCACAGACGCAGCCCGCTGCACAGGTCATCCCTGGGTACTCACGCGGAAACGCTCCTGCCATTGCACTCCCGGCCGAAGAACACGGGTTGATCCCCAACCTGAAGGGAGGCTACTCAGGAAGCCCAGGCGATCTCGTTACTCGGGACATGGCCAACCTGCGGGCCTACACTGGCACACCCGAGAGCTCGATCGAGCAACTGCGTGACCTCATCCGGACGTCATACCCGGACTCATTTGGAGGTGGGTGAAGCCATGGATCCGCACAGCTTCGTGGACGGGGTCCACATAGCCGTCTACCGGACCGCGATCGATGGCGTGATCAAGCTGCTGCGGACACCTCCCGGCCGCAGCCCCAGGCCCGACCTGGTTGCCCTGAGTACTTGGTTCAACGGGCTCGACGAGCGGAGCGCTGAGCAAGTCAAGGAGGTCATTCGACTGGCAGTTGATCAATCTGTCTTCGGTCTCCTGGCTGTGCTCGACGGCGTACGCGCCGTCGATAACGAGGTGACGGACCTGATCCTCCTGGGAGATGGGACGCCGCTGAACGCGGAGGGCGACCTTCATGATCAATTCCGCAGTCTCGTCGATCAGGAGCTCGGGTTTGACTAGAACCGAGGCGGCGAGGAAACGGCCAGAGGGGATTGCTGTCGGTCTGGTTGACACTCTCGGTGGGTGGGTCTCAGGTCGCGTGAGCGGCCTGGCTCGCGACGGGAGGGGTCTTGTCGAACCGCACGCCCAGGAGGCGGATCGGGGGTGGGCCAGGATCGTCCGAGGCGTCGAGATACCCGTGGTCGAGTGCGCTCGCGCGTACTAGCGCTAGTCATCACCGGCTCGGCCGTCACCCAGCCTCAGGCGGCCGAGTGGCGTTCGGAGCGCACCGTCCAGAGTGTCGCGGAAGGGCGATGCCTCGGCCCGTTCAGCGAACTAGCGGCCTGGAGCCGCTTGCCACGGTTCTCAACCGCGCGCCTGAGGCAGCGACTGGACGAACGCGGTGAGCGCTTCGACGCGGATCTTGGCTGAGCGACCGATGTGGACGACAGGGACCCGGCCGGCAGCAATCAGGTTGTACATCTGGCTGCGGGAGATGCCTATGCGGTGTGCGGCCTCGGGGATGGAGAGCAGGAGCCGGTCGTCGGGCGTGACGGTGATGTCGAGGACCTGCTCGGGCTGGGGCCGGCGGCGTGTCGGGATCGTGACGCGCAGGGTGGTCGGGGCGCTCATCTGGACCTCCAGGGATCAGTGCGGATCCCCATCGTCGGCGGGTGCTATTGCCAAGAGTCTGACCGCGGAAGCGGCAGCGCCGTGACCCGGCCGCGACTGCAGTCGAGCGAGGACGCCTGCCTCTTGCCACGGGTCTGACCACGGGCGCATGTGGCCCCCTGCCTCTTGCCAGAAGCTTGACCAAACGGCGCGCCAGCCAGTCGCCGCAGCCCGCTGACCTGCGGTGACTCTCGCGGTCAGACCTCTGGCAATACCTCCCGCGCACCGTGGCCGGTGTCCATGACGACACCGGAGGCGACCATGAACGATCTCGACGACGACGTGCGCGACGTCCGAACGCGGATCACCTTGCGTGACCATGACCAGCTGCGTCGCACGCTTGCCCGGATCGAGGCGGAGGGCTGGGACGGGCCCACGGGGCGTGGGCTCCTGGAGTTCGTCCGGCAGGACATGATCCGCCGGATGGTGGTCGGGCTCGGCCTGCGCGGTACGGCCGCGTACGAGGCCGAGGCGACGGGGTGGGCGGCCGCATGGGAGGCGCTGAACGCTCCGCGGCTCGCCGAGGCCGATCTGCCATGGTCGCTGATCCACGCCGCCGCGCGGCGTGCGGTGCTCGGCGAGCTGCTCGCCGCCCGGTACGCGACGGGCGTCCGTCGCGCCTGGGAGATCCGCGACGCGACACGGGACTCGGGCTGCGATCCCCGGGTAGTGCCGGTCGACGACCTGACCGGCCTCATCGAGGCGCGAGCGGGTGCCGGCGACGGCGCGAGCGGTCTGCTGGACGCTGCCCTCGATCTCCTTCGCGACCGGCTGGTCGAGCTTGGCTGGGACGACGTCGCGCTCGATGCGGTCGTCGACGCATTGTTCGACGGCCGGCTCACGGTGGGGTCGACCGGGGCGTGCACCGGGTGGCGGCCGCTGTCGGCCGACGTCGGTGTCGCGCCGTGGCGGGTTCGCCGGCTGGCCGTCGCGCTGCTCGGTGGTCCGCAGTGGCCCGGGATGATCGCCCGCGTGGTCCGCGAGGGGGCAGGGGTTCTGGAATCGCAGACAGGCCGCGCGGCGCTCGAGTCGACTGTCCGCAGGCGCTGGCGATCGCCGCAGCTCCAGGCCGAGCGCGCCGCCGCGTCGAGCCCGGCCGACCGGAGGACGTCGACGGTTGGGACGCCCTCGTGACGGTCGCCGCGACGAACTCGTGGCCGGCGTCGTCGCGTCTTCTGTGATCTCGTGCACCCCAGTAGGTATGGGACCCACCGGCTTCCTGCACAGCGCCCGCGCTGAGCGCGATATCCACAGATCCACTCGACCACGGCAACCGGCACCACCGAGCAGCCGTCCACTGGGCGGCATGAATGCCACCTCGGGACGCATCAATTCGCAGGCGACCGCCCACCCGGGGCTTCCCGAATCCCGCGGACGGGTGTCAAATGGGCGGATTGTCGCGGTCGAGAGCGTCGTCCGCGGAGGTCGTGCGGGGCGATCGGGACTGGGGGGTCTCCGATGACGACGACAACGACGTTCGGGCGAACAGCCATGAGCGGGTTCCTCGCGGCCGTGATCCTCGCGGCGTGCACGGGGCCCGAACCCGAGCCGACAGGGTCCGTGACACCCACTCCCACCACGACGTCGAGCACCGCCACTCCCACCCCGACCACGGACCCCGAGATCGTCGCGGCCGAGGAAGCGATCCTTGAGGCGTACCGGGGCTACTGGGCCGCGAAAGTCGCGTCGTACGCAGACCCCACCCGGCCGCAGGACCCGAATCTCGAGGTCTACGCCGACGACACCGCCCTGACGGATGCGCAGACGACAATCTTCACCCTGCGCGAGAACGGCATCGCCATCCCAGGTGAGCCGGTGCTCGCGCCGGTCGTCTCCGACATCGTGCTCTCGCCAGAGGCTTCAGCGACGATCAGGGACTGCGTCGACGCCGCGAACTGGCAGCCGATCTACGTGGCCACCGGCGAGAAGCCGAGCTCTCGCCGTCCTCGCCGCAGACACATCAACGGGTCCGTCACCGCCCGTCCTGCGGCGGGCTGCACGTCGCGCGGGGCACGACCTGCGCGGAGCGGCCGCGTCACCCCTAGGGCCCGAAGTTCCACCCAGTCTCGTCGGTCACGATCGCCGGGCCATTGAAGGTCATGCCGCCCCCCCCTGCCTCGCCGCCGAGCTCGACGTCGAGACCTCCCGTCGCCCCACGGTGGACCGTCACGGTGAAGGTGAACCGCGTCCCCGGACCGGGAAGGGCCTCCGGCGTGACAGTGACCTCCGGCGAGCTCCCGGTGACCCTGAACACTTCATCGTCCTCAAGGTCCATGCACAGCGCGAAGGGGGCGCTGGCGCCGAAGTCATGATGCGACTCGGTGTAGTCCAAGCCGACGCCGAGCCCACCGTCGCCACCCCCGGTGTCGGGCGGGTGGTTGCAGCTCGGTGACGCGCCGGCCGTCGGCGTGGCGGTGCTCGGCGCGGCGGTGGTCGGCGCGGTGGTGCTCGGCGCGGCGTTCGGGTCGGCTCCGCCCTGGCACCCGGCGAGCGCCAGGACGGAGATCGCGAGTGCGGCGAACTGACGGCTCCGACGAGGCATGAACTCATCCTCGCAGGTCGGGGCCCCGGCATGAGGCGTCGGCTGCGTGGTTCATCCTTCCGGCCGAATCTGCCGCGGGCGCGTGACTATGACGCCCGGCGGAGGCACGCACCGGGGTGTGCGCCATGCGGGACGGGGCCCCACGACCCCACAACCGGGTGAAGTCGTTGGCAATCGGGTGACCTCGGCGCAGAACGGGCAACACCGGGTGGATCGAGGCCCCTACTTTGGGCGAGCCCAGAGCGCCTGATCGCGGAGGACGAACCCCATGACACTGCCCCGTCGCGCCTTCCAGGCGGTCGTCGCACTGGCGATCGCCTGCGCCGTCGTCGGCTCCTCCGCTCTGACGGCCGCGGCGGCACCGGAGCCCGCCGCCGTCGACAAGGCCGGTTCGGTGTCGACCGCCGAGCCGGACGCCGAGGTGGTGGCGGGCGAGGAGCCCTCGGCCGTCGAGGTTCCCCGGGGTGACGACGACACCCTGGACATCACCGCGGACTACCGCGACGGCGACGCGGTGTTCACCCTGACCGGCGTTCCGGGTACCGCCTACGACGTCACGCTGATGGGCCAGGGGGACGTCGAGCCCGGCTCGCCCGGTACGTCAGTGGTCACCGATGCGGCCGGGGTCGCCGAGGTGACCGTGCCCCTCGTCGTGGGGGACGAGCGGGCCGGAGCGGTGTCCCTGACGGCGACGCGTGAGACCGGGGAAGTGACCCTCTCGAGCGCGTCCTCGCTGTGGATCGCACCGACCGCCGACGGGTCGGTGGCCTCGGGTGAGACGTCGATCGACGCCCAGGCGAACGCGATCGCCCTCGACCACGACACCGACGAGGCGCGCCAGGCGGCGTTCGAGCAACTGTTCGTCGCCCCCGTCGACGACGTCGTGCAGACCGTGCAGGCCGCGGGAGCGTCCGAGACGGTGCTGCGAGGCCACGTCACCTGGACGGACTGGAACGACGACCTGCACCCCGCCCGCCACATCCAGGTCCGGGTGCTGCAGTGGGGATCCGAGGTCGCGGTGCTCGAGACGGACGACGCCGGATACTACGAGCTGCGCCTCGGTGGTTGGCTTGAAGAGGACTACACCGAGCTGGACTTCGTCGCCACGAGCGACGCCGGCCGCGTCGGGATCGACCCCGGCTTCCCCTGGGGGTTCACGATCTACCACCAGTCGGTGAGCGTGGACGGCGGGGTCCCGCACGGCACGACGAAGACCGTGGACCTGAACATCGGGCACAACGGCGTCGCCCAGACGGCGTTCGCGATCCACGACGCGTTGTGGAGCGCGCACCTCTACGGGGAGATGGCCGGGGGCGACGTGCCGAGCGTCACCGTGGCCTATCCGGACGGGGCCGACGACGGCGCGTTCGCCAACGCCGACGGCCTGCACGTGGGCGAGTGGGAGTGGAGCGCCTGGGACGTCATCGCGCACGAGTACGGGCATTGGTTCGACCGGCACCACGGCATCGCGTCGGGCCCGGGAGGCGCCCACTGCTTCACAGACCACCTGGCAACGGACGTGTGCGGCAAGGACGAACACGGCAACGACAACCCCGGCAGGGGCAAGGACGAGGGTGGGCAGCTCGCCTGGTCCGAGGGGTACGGCAACTACTTCTCGGTGAGCGCCGGGCAGTACGCGGCGCACCCGGCCATCCCTGGCGTCGGTGACGGCGTGTACGACGACCTCATTCGCACCTCGACCGGAGGCGTCCCCATCGGCCCGCGCAGCTTCTCGGTGCCCATGGACGGCGAATGGGGAGGTGCCTTCCCCGGCGGGGACGACAACGAGGTCGCGGTGGCCGCGGTCCTGTTCAACCTCCAGCGTGATGGTGCCTCGGGGTTCGCCTACCAGGACGGCACAGCGCTGGGCCCGCTGCAGATGACCCGGCTGCTCGAGGACGCCGATGCCGAGCGGCTCAGCGACTTCCTGTCGTACGTGCGCCCGGCCACGGGGTCGCCGCGGATCTCCTCGAGCCAGGTCGCCGACCTCGGCTGCCTCCTCGCCTCGGCCGAGATCGCGCCGTACGCGGGCGCACCGCAGGCGAAGGCCTACGAGGTGACGGTCCCGGTCTCCGACGTGTCGAGGCCGCCGACGGTGTCGTGGTCGCGCGGCAACAAGGGGAACTTCGAGAACGACCGGTTCGTCGTGGAGATCTCCGAGGGCCCGTCGGTCGAGCCCTTCTTCACGTCCGATGCGATCACCGGCACGTCGTGGCAACCGACGGGCCGGCAGTGGACCGACATCGTCGTCGGGCACGGCAGCCTCGTGTACGTCCGGGTGACCGGGACGCAGACGGACAGCCCCGCGACCGGGCCGTTCTGGGGCTGCGCGACGCCGTACGTCTTCTCGTCCGGGGCGCTTCTCACGACGGACACCTGCGCCGAGACGACGCTCCCGCCGAACGACGACGGGTCGACGGGCGCCGTGGACCTGCCGTTCCCGGTGAACTTCTTCGGGACGACGTACACCTACCTCTACGTGAACAACAACGGGAACGTGACATTCGACGAGCCCATGAGCACGCGCACCCCGTTCACGCTCGACGAGGACACACCACCGATCATCGCGCCGTTCTTCGCCGACGTTGACACGCGCAGCGAGGGCTCGGCACCGGTCACCTACGGGACGACGGTGCTCGACGGGCACCAGGCGTTCTGCGTGAACTGGATCAATGTGGGCTACTTCGACCGGCACGACGACAAGCTCGTCTCTGCCCAGCTGCTCCTGGTCGACCGGTCCGACCAGGGTGCCGGTGACGTGGACATCGTCTTCAACTACGGCCACGTCGGGTGGGAGAGCGGTGATGGTGATGGCGGCGGCGGCGGCGGTGGCGGTGGTGGCGGTGGTGGGGGGGTCCCGACCAGCGTCGCGCTGGCGACGGGCAGCCTGCTGGGTGCGTCGGACGGCTTCGGCGGCGTTCCGGTGGGCGTCGGATACTCGGCAGGTACCGGTGACGCCGATGCGTTCTACCAGATGCCCGGGTCCCTGCAGACCCACCAGTTCACCGACGGCGACCCGCACGCGCTCGTCTCGCACAGCAACCGGGGCATGACTCTCGGCCGTTACCTCTTCCCGGTGCGCAACGGTAACGCCGGCAACTCCTCGACCGGCGTTCGCGGAACGGTCACCTCAAACGGCTTCCCGGTCGGCGGTGCGCCGATCCAGGTCTGCCCGCACGGTGGGGGCGAGTGTGTCTTCCAGACCCGGACAGCGACCGACGGCAGCTACGACGCGGTGGGCATCCCGCCTGGTACCTACGACGTGACGGCCTTCCCGCCGAGCGGCCTGAGCGCGAGTCGGGTCAGCGTCCCGTCGGTCGAGGTCACCCAGGATGACGTGACGATCGTGGACATCGAGCTCATGCAGATCGCCGGTCTGCCGCCCGGGACGACCTTCGGCCCGCTCGTCGCCCCGGGTGCCCCGCCGATGGTGCACTGGCAGGACACGCTGACCCTGCGGACCACCGGGTGCTTGGGGGGCAGCGCCTCGTTCGAGGTTCTCTCTACCGAGGGAGACTCCTACGGCGCCACCATCGCCTCCGGGCCGATGACCGGCGACGGCCAGGGCCACTACTCGGCCACGTTCGGCCCGGTGTACCCGCAGCACGGGTCGGCACTCGTTGGGATCACCATCGTCTGCCCCGACGGGTCGGTGCAGACGGTGCAGTTCGACATCTACATCGACCCGTCGGGTCGGGTGGTCGACCAGACCGGTGACGCCGTGGCCGGAGCAACGGTGACGCTGTTGCGCAGCGACACCGCCGACGGTGAGTTCGTGCCGGTGGCCGATGGCAGCGACCTGATGTCCCCGGCCAACCGGGCCAATCCGATGACCACCGGGACAACGGGGGCCTTCGGGTGGGACGTGGTGGCCGGGTACTACCGGCTCGTCGCGTCCAAGGACGGCTGCGCGTCGGCCACCACCGACGTGCTCACCGTGCCGCCCCCGGCCCTGGATCTTGAGCTCGTGCTCGTCTGCGAGGTGCCCGACGTTCAGGCGCCGGTCATCACCGTTGCCGATCAGCAGCTCGAGGGGAATGCTCGAGGTGGGTGGCAGGGCGACCTTCCCGGCGTAGATGTGACCGATCTGGACAGCCTGGCCGACGAGGTCGCGCTCACCAACGACGCCCCCGAGGTGCTACCGCTGGGGACGACCACTGTGACCTGGACCGCGACCGACCTGGCGGGCAACACCTCGACCGCCCGGCATGCGGTCACCGTGGTCGACGCCACGGCGCCGTCGATCACCTGCCCGCCGGACCTCGACATCACCTACACCCACACCCCGCAGCTGGGCGCCCCGGCCGTGGACGACGTCGTCGACGCCACACCGACCGTGACCCCCGGACTCCCTGCGTCGTGGCCGATCGGTGCCTCGAACGTCACCTGGACAGCCACCGACTCCTCGGGCAACGAGGCGACCTGCACCCAGATGGTCACCATGTCCGTGCCGGTGGACCTGGCCGATGCCACGCGCTCCACGTCGCTGGTCGGTGAGGAGACGATGGCACCCGGCGACACGCTGTCCCTGGACGCCGCGGTCCCGGAGCCCGAAGAGATCGCCTCGCACGCCGACGTGGTCGGGCGGGTGTACGCCGTCGCGGTGGACGGCACGACCACCGACCTGGGGGACGTGGCCTTCGACTCCGAGGAGAAGGCGACCGTGACACTTCCCGCCACGTACCCAGGCCGGGGCGAGGTGCGGATCGCCGTCGTGTTCGACACCACACCGCTGGTCTGGGACACCGTGCAGGTTGCGTCAGTCGCCCCCACCTGGGACCCGACGGCCGTGTACCAGGCGGGTGACGTGGTGCTCTACGACGGCCGCCGGTTCGAGGCGCAATGGTGGACCCAGAATCAGACGCCTGGCGCGTCGCCGTGGGGTCCGTGGGCGGAGATCGGCGCAACCTTGACTTGCGGGGGCGGTCCCGGCCAGCAGTGGACGGCGTCGTGGATCTACACCGGTGCCGAGACCGTGGTGCACGACGGCTCGCTGTGGACCGCCAAGTGGTGGACCCGCAACCAGGAACCAGGCGCGACGAGTTCGGGTCCCTGGGAGCCGGCCGGTACCTGCTGAGCGGAGCCGCGGGCAGCGGGGTCGTTGGGCGCACGTCCTCCGACCGAAGGCCCAAGAGCCGGGTGTCGCCCAGCCGGGGGATGACGTGGCCGTTGAGGCTGCGCTCGTGGTTCAGCGGGTGTTCTCCGTGACGTCGCTCAGGAGCGCGCGGGCGAGCCAGAGCTCGGCCAGGGTGTGGAACGTCGGCGCGTTGGGTGGCGTCGACGCCGGCAGCGTGCTTCGTCTTCAGGTCGATGAGCCGCTCGCGAGTTTCAGTTCGGCTTCGACCGATGACCTTGGGCCGGAGACGGCGTCCGGTGGCGCCCCGGCCGGGGTCGATCGATCCCCGGCCTGCCCTCCCGGCGGCGCCGGCGGTCCGCCTATCGGTAGGCCAAAGTAGGCCCAACTGGCGTGGGCAGAGATGGACACCCACGGACGCGTATGGGCCTTGACCTGCGCAAACGTCGCCGCGGCACGCCCTCGTGAGCAGCGCAGGAGGGACTGGGGTCAAGGGGTCGCAGGTTCAAATCCTGTCATCCCGACAGGGATTACTGCAGGTCAGGGCCTTGTCGATCAACGTCGACAGGGTCCTTTCCCCGTTGGGTGATCTTGCTGGACCCCGCGGGATGGGATCGCAACAGCGAGCATCACGCTGCGGCTCGACGTGAGCTTCGGCGACCCGGTGACCCCGCCTCCGCGAACGGTCCTGCTGCCCGCCCTTCGCCCGACCATGGCGCCTGTGGCCGTGCTCGGGTATCCGATCGAGACGGTGCTGGCCGAGAAGATCGTCACGGCCCTCGAACTCGGCGCGGCCAACACCCGGGTGCGCGACTACGCCGACATCTACTCGATCACCGGAGCCCACGACCTCGACCAGGGCACCGTTCGGCAGGCGATCGATGCCACCGCAGCCCATCGCGGGGTCACCCTCGCACCCCTGAGCGGCACAGTCGGTGCACTGGCCACGTCGCGCGCCGGCACCTGGGCCGCCTACCGGCGGAGCCTCGGACGTCAGGGCGAGGATCTGCCTATGGGCTTCACGGATGTCGTCTCGCCAGTCACAGCGTTTGCCGACGGCGTCCTCGTGGAGGCTACCGACGCGAGGTGGCTTGCAGAGTCGCGAACGGGGCGCTCCCAGGCGTAGTGCTGGTGGAGGGCAAGAGGGGAGCCTAGATCTGCCCTGTGGTGAGTGGAGCCTCCGCGGGGCTGCGGCCGTGCCGGGTCGGCTCTCTGCGCGGATCGAGGAGTTGGGGTCCAGGTCCTGGACCCCAACTCAGCGAACGGCAGCGGGCCCCGGCGAATCGAGACGCACGCGCAAGCAGCCTGACCTGCACAAACGTGAATGTCAGCGGACTGTCGCGGACACCCTGAACTGACTGGGGGTCAAGGGGTCGCAGGTTCAAATCCTGTCATCCCGACAGTGAAAGAGCAGGTCAGAGGGCCGCACCGCTTCGGCGAGGCGGGCCTCTGACCGTCCAGTAGACCTATCGGTAGGCCTGAGTACGCCCTGAACGAACATGGACGCCGCTGAGCTCCGCGGGACGTCCATCACACCGGGCTCCCGGCCCTACGCCCGCAGGGTTCGGGACTGTCCGATCTTCGGTGTAAGTGCCATCTGGCGTCTTAGTTGATCGAGGGGTTGATGCGCCCGTCGAAGGTGATGGCGAAGGCGTTGAGGGCGGCTTTCCAGCGGATGACCCAGCGTGCCCGACCGCGGCCGGTCGGGTCCAGGGACCGGGTGACCAGGTAGAGACACTTCAGCGCGGCGGCCTCGTTGGGGAGGTGGCCCCGGGCCCTGACCGCGCGCCGGTAGCGGGCGTTGAGGGACTCGATCGCGTTGGTCGCGGGAGATGACCTTGCGGATCTCGACCTCGTAGTCCAGGAAAGGGATGAACTCGCCCCATGCCGAGCGCCAGAGCTTGACCGCCGCGGGGTACTTGCCGCCCCAGCGTTCGGCGAAGTCCTCGAGCCGGGCTTCGGCGGCCTGCACGCTCGGGGCGGTGTAGATCGGGCGCAGGTCCTTGGCCATTGCGTCCCAGTCCTGGCGGGCGGCGTAGCGGAACGTGTTGCGGATCAGGTGGACCACACACGTCTGGACCTGGGCCAGCTCCCAGGTCGTGGTGATCGACTCCGGCAGGCCCTTGAGCCCGTCGCAGACCACGATGCACGCGTCCTGCACTCCGCGGTTCTTGATCTCGGTCAGCACCGCCAGCCCGTACTTGGCGCCCTGGCCGCCGTCCCCGGCCCAGATCCCCAAGATGTCCCGTTCCCCGGCGCAGGTCACGCCGATGACGACGTAGAACGGCCGGTTGGTGACCTGCCCGTCGCGGACCTTGACCACGATCGCGTCGATGAACAACACCGGGTAAACACGATCCAGGGGCCGGGTGGCCCACTCGGTCATCTCCGCGCCGACCTTCTCGGTGATCCTGGAGATCGTGTCCTTGGACACCGAGGCGCCGTAGACGTCGGCGAAGTGCGCTGCGACCTCACCGGTCGTCAACCCCCGGGCCGTCAAAGACAACACGATCTGGTCGACCCCCTCCAGCCGGCGTTGTCGCTTCTTGACGATGACCGGGTCGAAGGTGCCGTCCCGGTCCCGAGGGACCTCGATCTCGACCGGGCCGACCTCGGTCAGCACCGTCTTGGCCCTGGTGCCGTTGCGCGAGTTCTCCTTGTTGCGCCCGACCGGGTCGTGCTTGTCATAGCCCAGGTGCTCGGAGAGCTCCTCCGCCAGGGCCGCCTCCAGGACCTGCTTCGTCAGGCCCGTCAACAACCCGCCCGGGCCGACCAGGTCGATCCCGGCCGCCCGAGCCTGCTCGACCATCTTCGCCGCCAGCTCACGCTGCGCGTCCTCGTCCAACACCGTGTCCGTCGTCCTCACGGACTCGATCGTCTCGGTCATGCTGCCTGCTTCCCCGCCAAGCCGCGCCCGGCGTGTCCGGCCAGACAGCAGTAACACCGTTACTCGGACAGACCCACTACGTGGAGCGACGCACGAGGGACGCGTTTCCCGGGCTGTTCGCGGACGGCGTGATCGAGGATCGTCACACGATGGGGTTGCGCATCGTGGCGGGGCTGGGGCCCGAGGCGCTGTTCCCGGGTCAGGGTGGTGAGTCCTACGGCGTCGCGAACTCGATCGGGCAGACCGGGCCGACCCAGCCGGACCCGCAGACGCCGGTGTCGAGCCCCGCCTGAGCCGCTCGGCGGTCAGGCGACCGCCCACCCGCCGTCTGACGGCAGGATCGCCCCTGTGACGTTGGTGGCGTCGTCGCTGATCGGCCAGGTGATTGCGGCGGCGAGCTGGTCGGCCGCGCCTGTCGATCAGCGAGTTCCCCGCTTGGTACAGCTGTCCGAGAGAGCTCCCTGGACAATGGGCGAGTCTGGCCGCCGACGTCAGGCGTCCAGGAGCACGTCGAGCGAGGCGATGAAGCCCTCGTAGTCCGTGGACCCGGTGATGAGGGCGTTCACTGCTGCGGGCCCGCTGAGGATACCGATGAGCCGGTCGAGCACGTCACGGAACACCCGGCGTTGGTCCGGGCTCACCGCGAGCAGGAGCACCAGCCGCACGGAGCGGTCGTCCCACGGAATCGGGCGCTCGGTGACCAGGACGCCGATCCCGGTGCTCGCCGCGTCGAGGAAGAGCGAGTGCGGCACGGCGAAGGCGGCACCGAAGGCCGTCGATGAGCGGCGCTCGCGGTCGAGGACGTCCTCGAGGAACCCGCCGTCGACGTAGCCGGTCTCCTGCATTGCCGAGCACATCAAGTGCAGGGCGGCGTCCCGGTCGGCCACCGATGGCAGCGCGTGGAAGAGCCTGGGGTCCACCAGGGACAGGACGTTCGATCGGAGCTGCTGCCGCACCACGCGGGCCCGTTCCGCACGGACGGCGTCCTGGACGCGGTCGAGGTCGTCGCGGGAGAGGAACGGGCCGACGAGGACGACGGGCACCGTGGTGACTGTGGCGAGGTCGATCGTCGAGACCACGAGGTCGCTGCGGATGCTCGCCCAGTCGTGGTCCAGGGTGGTGACGACGGACTCGACAAGGGCCTCGCCCGCAAGCTCCTCGCCGAGCCGGGCTGCGAGCGTCTCGTGGATGTCAAGGTACCGCGGAGCGACCACCGTCACCGTGAGGAGGGGACCTCGGTCGAGCTGCCGCTGGAAGAGGCTCCCCAGGTGGAACGAGAGGAAGTCGACCTCGCCCTCGGCGACGGTGATCCCCGCTCGTGACTCGATGGTCCTGGCGAAGAGCAGCGCGAGCTCGTGAACCAGCGGGTGCATCACCTTGAACGAGGCGCCCAGGGGGTTGCGCAGGCCCCGCCCGGACCGGGCACGGCTGATCAGTCCCTGCACGTGCAGGGCGAGGCTGGCGACGGCCGGCTCGTCGCCGAGGTCGAGCAGGAAGTGGTCCGAGACGACCCCCATGGTGTCGCGCACCAGCGCAAGCACCTCGGCCCTGACCTCCTGCGAGCCGCTGCCGCACCGCGACGAGACGATGCCGCTGAGCGTGATGCGCTCGCCGGGTGGCAGGGTGACGCCGGCGGACTCGTGCACCGCGTCCGAGAGCACGTCGAGGAGCCGGTCGCCGGTTGCCGCGCCCTCGTCCCCCTCGGCGTCCGCTCGATCGGCGCCGGGCTCCACGGTGTGGCCGCGACGAACCCGGTCGGCGGCGATCGCCAGGTGGATGACGATGTCGTTGAGCACGAACTCGCCGACGTCGAAGCCGCCGTCCTTCAGCGCCTCCCGGGTGCGGCGCCGCAGTAGCTTGACGTCCATGTCGGGGTAGTCGTGCTCGAAGACCCGCAGCGCGGCCGGGTTGATGCCGTCCGCGGAGTCGAGCAGGACCTGACGCACCAGCCGCCGCTTGCTCCGCTCGGTGCCGTCGATCCTCAGCACGTCGCGCTCGCGACGGATGCGAAGGTCGTGCACCTTGAGCAGCTCGCGGGCGCGGGCCAGGTCGCCGTCGATCGTTTCCCGGCTCACCGCAAGGAGCTCCGCGAGCGTGTCGACGTGGGTGCCCTCCTGGTGCGTGACCAGGTGCCGGGCGAGGAAATAGAGGCGTTGACGCGGCGTCTCGACCTTGCGGGCGGACGCGCGGCGGCTCGCGCGGTAGCGCCGGTACGCGGCCTGGTCGAGCCGGTACCCGTGGTGGCTCGTGCGGACGACGTCCGTACCGGCCCGCGCGTTGATCTCGGCCGCGTACGTGCGGACGGACCTGCTGGAGACGTGGAGCGCTGCGGCCAGCGTCTCCCCGGACATCGGTCCCGGCGAGCGGCGCAGGACGTCCAGGAGCTCCTCACGGCGTTCGCGGCTCACGCTGATCCGTCCTCGTCGACGACAGGGGGCGCGCCCTTGATAGCACCGGTCGCCGAACGACCACAACGTGACCGGCTTCCGCCTCGGAGGAAGGGGCTTGTGGCCTGCCTTGATTCCGCCGAAGCGGAAGCGACGTGCCTGGATCACGCCGGGCCGCCCGGTCACCATCGTCTGGGCGACACCCCCGTGTGCCCAGGGCGTCAGCAGTGCGCCGGCGACCAGCCGGCGCCCAAGCAAGGGAGCTTGCATGGCAGCACGGTTGCGAGTGCTCCTGGTCTGCGGATCGGGAGCGAGCAGCGGCTTCATGGCCGCGAACATCCGCAAGGCCGCGGCCGGGCGTGGTCTGGAGATGAGTGTCGTCGCACGCGGCGAGAGCGAGATCGAGAACTACGTCGACGAGATCGACGTCCTCATGGTCGGACCGCACCTGGCGTACATCCTCGACGAGATCGACGAGTACATCGGCGACCACCCGGTGACCGTGATCCAGATGCGGCCGGACTACTACTCCACGCTGGACGGGCAGGCCGCGCTGGAGCACCTCCTCGACCAGATCCCCCCCATGGACGGAGCTCAGGCATGAACGCAATGACCGAATGGCTCGAGCGCACCTTCGCGCCGCGGATGACCAAGCTGAACAACAATGTGTGGGTCCTGACGCTCAAGGACTCCATCATGCAGATCCTGCCGTTCATCTTCCTCGGCTCGGTCTTCGTCCTGCTCGCGGTCCTCCAGGGCTACGTGAGCTGGCTGCCCGACTTCTGGGTGCCGTTCGGCTGGACGATGGGGCTGGTCTCACTCTTCATGGCCTTCCTCATCCCCTTCAACCTCATGGAGAAGAAGCGGCTTCGCAAGCAGCGGCTCATCGCCGGGCTCAGCGGCATCTCGCTCTTCCTCATCATCATCACGCCCGAAGTCGTGGCCAGCGAGACGCCGGGCTTCAGCCACAGCGCGCTGGGCGCGGGCGGCATGTTCATCGCGATCATCGCCGGCGTCTTCACCGGGCTGATCATGAGCCTCTTCGGCCGGTTCACCTTCTTCAAGGAGAACTCGGCCCTGCCGGACTTCGTCCGGGCCTGGTTCGACGCGATGCTGCCGATCGCCGTCGTGGTCGTGTCCGGATGGGTCGTCGTCGACCTGCTCGACTTCGACCTCTACAACGCGATCGTCTCGATCTTCATGCCGCTGCAGAACGTCATGCAGACCCCGTGGGGCTTCGCGATCTGGATGTTCGTGCACTGCGCCCTCTACTCGATGGGTATCTCGGGCTGGGTGCTGGAGCCGGTGCAGAAGCCGATCTTCCTTGCCGCGATCACGGCCAACATGGCCGGCTCTGCCGCCAACCTCGTCACGGCCGAGACGATCTACTCGGCCTACCTCTGGATTGGCGGCGTCGGTGCCACGCTGCCCCTGGTGATCATGCTCATGTGGTCCCGCTCCAAGCGCCTCAAGGCGCTGGGTCGCGCGTCGCTCGTCCCGGGCATCTTCAACATCAACGAGCCCGTCGTCTTCGGCGCCGTGGTATGGAACCCCATGCTCATGATCCCGATGTGGCTGCAGGGCCTCGTGCTGCCGCTGGTGGTCTGGCTGTTCACCAAGGTCATCCCGCTCGCGCCCGTCCCCGAGCGGCTCTTCGACCTGTGGTACACCCCGTTCCCGCTGAGCACCTGGCTCTCCACATCGTCCGCCCGGGCGATCGTCCTCGCCGTCATCGTCTTCGTGGTCGCATCGGCCATCTGGTACCCGTTCTTCCGTGCCTACGAGAAGCAGGTCGTGGACGCGGAGATCAAGGAAGCCGAGCAGAAGAAGCTCGAGGGCGACGCAGCCGCGAGGAACGGCGCCGGGCGGGACGTCCCGTCGGTCGAGATCGGTGGGACGCCGACGGCGGAGGCGCGCGCCTGAGCCCGGAGCCCACACCACACCACGCGTACGTACGACGGCAACACGAGGAGACACAGTGACCCAGGACCCCGCGGTCAGTGCCGCAATGCAGATCCTGCTGGGAGCCGGAGAGGCCAGGAAGCTGGTCGGCGATGCCATCGAACTGATGGTCGCGCTGGACTTCGACGGCGCGCTCGCCCAGCTCGCCGGTGCGCAGGCGGCGCTCCGCACGGCGCACCAAGTGCATACGGACGTCATCCAGGCCGAAGCCTCGGGGACCGCCGTCACCTTCCCGGCTCTCTTCAGCCACGCGCAAGACACGATGATGACCACCGACGGTGAGATCCGGATGGTCAGACGGCTCGTCGCCGCGTTCAAAGGCGTGGACGCCCGCCTCGCGGCGATCGAGTCTGCGATGTCACGTACGACGGCCGCCACGACAGGGGAGGGCGCCCGATGAGCGCTTCGGCGCCCTTCCCCCCGTCATTCCTGTGGGGCGGTGCCATCGCCGCCAATCAGGCCGAAGGCGCGTGGCGGGAGGGGGGCAAGGGCTGGTCCCTCGCCGACCTCAACCTCTACCGCGGCGACCTGGCGCCAACGGACCGGAACAACTCCGAGCTCACCACCGACCAGGTGCGCGCGGCGATGTCCGACACCGTGGGGCGCTATCCCAAGCGCGACGGGATCGGCTTCTACCACACGTACGACTCCGACCTGGAGCTCATGGCGGGCGCCGGGATGACGGCCTTCCGCACCTCGATCTCGTGGGCGCGGATCTTCCCGAACGGTGACGACGCCGAGCCGAACGAGGAGGGTCTGGCCTTCTACGACCGCCTGATCGACTCGATCATCGCCCACGGCATGGAGCCGGTCATCACGGTGTCCCACTACGAGATGCCGGTGAACCTCACCCTGAACTACGACGGGTGGTACTCCCGGGAGCTCATCGACCTGTTCGTCCGCTACTGCGAGGTCGTCCTGCGCCGGTACGCCGGCAAGGTGCGGTGGTGGATCCTGGTCAACCAGATCAACCTCATCACGCACGAGTCGTTCAACCACCTGGGCGTCGCCGCCGACCGCGTCGACGACATGTGGTCGGCCAAGTACCAGGCCATCCACCATGAGCTGGTCGCGTGTGCCCGCGCGACCAGGCTGGGGCGTGAGATCGACCCGGACTTCCGGTTCGGCGTCATGCTCGCGCACGGCAACGAGGACCCGGCGTCGCCCCGCCCGGCCGATCGGCTCGCCGCGATGCGGCAGAACCAGATGGAGTACTTCTTCTCCGACGTCGCCCTCCGCGGGCGCTACCCGGGCTTCGCCCGGCGGGTCTTCGCCGACCGCGGCATCGAGGTCACCATGGCGGACGGCGACGAGCAGGACCTGGCGGAGGGGGCGGCGGACTACCTCGCCTTCTCGTACTACTACACGCGCATCGTCGATGCGGAGTCGTTCGAGACACGGACGTCCAAGGACAACCCGTACCTCGCTGCGAACGAGTGGGGCTGGTCGGTGAACCCCACGGGTCTCCGGGTCGCCTTGAACGAGTACTGGGACCGCTATCAGGTGCCCCTGATGATCGCGGAGAACGGGTTCGGCTGCCGCGACGTGCTCGCCGACGACGGCACCGTCGACGACCAGTACCGGATCGCCTACATGCGGGATCACCTCCGCGCGGTCGCGGACGCCCTGGCCGACGGCGTGGATGTCATCGGCTGGTTCTGGTGGGGGCCGATCGACATCGTGAGCTGCTCCTCCAGCGAGATGGCCAAGCGGTACGGGTTCATCTACGTCGACCTGGACGACACGGGTGCCGGCTCGCGAGCCCGCATCCCGAAGGCCAGCTACGCGTGGTTCCGGCGCGTCACCGCCTCGTGCGGTGCGGATCTGGACTGAGGGGAGGAGAGCCATGCCGCTACGCACAGTCGTCGTCGCCTCGCAGGTCGGCCTGCATGCCCGCCCGGCCGCCGTCTTCACCACCGCGGTGATCGGCAGCGGTCTCCCCGTGACCGTTGGGCGGCCGGGATCGGCTCCGGTCGACGCCCAGAGCATCCTGGCCGTCATGGGCCTCGCCGTGAAGCACGGCGAGACCGTTGAGCTGGCCGCGTCCGGCAGCGATGCCGATCGCGTGCTCGACGAGCTCGTCGGGCTTCTCGAGCAGGACCTCGACGCCGAGTAGGCAACGGACGCCGGATGGCCGACGGACGAGCGTCGTCGCCGTCCGGCGTCCCCTCGTGCGCACCTCAAAGACAGGAGCAAGGTCGATGACCCTCACCGTGAGCCGGGGCCTCGGGATCGGCCGGGGCGTCGCCGTCGGGCCAGTCGCCATCATGCGGCCCGCGCCCGTGCCACCGGCCGGCGAGGCGCCTGCCGAGATGCCCGAGGCGGCCGCGCGTGAGGCGACGGCCGCGTTCGTCGCGGTCGCGGACGACCTTCGTCGCCGGTGCGCGACGTCGTCCGGTGCTCTGGCCGATGTGCTGGGGGCGACGGCCCTGATGGCGGAGGACGCCGCGCTCCTGGACGACGTGGAGCGCCGCATCCTCGTCGGGGCTCCCACCTGTTCCGCCGTGGACGAGGCCGTCGAGGCCGTGGGGGCCGTGTTCTCGTCCGCCGGAGGGTACCTGGCCGAGCGGGTGACCGACCTGCGCAGCGTCAAGGATCGCGTGTTGGCCCGCCTCCTCGGCTGCCCCGAGCCGGGGCTCACGCTCAGCGAGCCTTCCGTGGTCGTGGCCGTGGACCTGTCGCCGGCCGACACCGCCGCGCTGGACCTCGACAGCGTGCTGGCGATCGTCACGGAGGTCGGCGGGCCGACCGGCCATACAGCGATCATCGCCGGGCAGCTGGGCCTGCCCTGCGTCGTCCAGGTGCCGGGCGTGACGACCCTGCCCGTCGGCACGACGGTCGTTGTGGACGCGGGCGCCGGGACCGTCACGGCCGATCCCGGGGCGGAGCTTGTCGCTTGGGTCGCCCGCCGCAGGGCGGCGGCCGAGGCGCTCGCAGGAGACCGCGCCCCCGGGGCGACGAGGGACGGGCACCGGATCGCGCTGGTGGCCAACGTCGGTACGCCGGAGGATGCGCTGCGCGCGTCTGCGGCGGGCGCAGAGGGCGTCGGCCTGTTCCGGACCGAGGTGCTCTTCCTCGACCGCCGGACGGCGCCGACGGCGAGGGAGCAGGAGTCGGTGTACCGGAAGGTCTTCGACGCGTTCGCCGGGCGCAAGGTCGTCGTGCGCACGCTCGACGCCGGGGCCGACAAGCCACTCGCGTTCGCACAGCAGGCGACGGAGGAGAACCCGGCGCTCGGCGTCCGTGGGTACCGGCTGGTCCGGACCCTGCCGGAGTTGATGGCCACCCAGCTCGGGGCGGTCGCCCGGGCCGCGGAGGGCTCCGGGGCCGAGGTCGCCGTCATGGCGCCGATGGTCGCCACCGTCGTCGAGGCCAACGACTTCACGGCGCGCGCCCGGGCCGCGGGGCTCCGCACCGTCGGCGTCATGGTCGAGGTGCCCGCCGCCGCCCTCCAGGCCGAGCGGTTGCTCGAGGCGGTGGACTTCGTGTCGCTCGGGACGAACGACCTGGCCCAGTACACGATGGCCACGGACCGCCTCCGCGGGGAGCTCGGGGACCTGCTCGACCCGTGGCAGCCGGCCGTGCTCCAGCTCGTCGCGGCGACCGCGTCGGCTGCCCGTGCGGCCGGCAAGCCGGTCGGCGTGTGCGGCGAGTCGGCGGCCGACCCGGTCATGGGTCTTGTCCTCGTCGGCCTCGGCGTCACCAGCCTGTCGATGGCCCCCGCCGCCCTTGCGGCCGTCCGGTTCGCGCTCCGCAGTCACTCGCTGGCACAGTGCCGCGCGATCGCGGCCGCGACGACGGCCGCCCCCGACGCCGCATCGTCCCGGCAGGCGGCGCTCGCGCTCGTTGCGGACGACGTCCGGCACACGCTCGGGCTCTGACGGTGGACGGCGGAGCGGTCGAGGAGACGAAGGGAGCGGTCGGGGGTCGGACGGCCTCGCGCGCGGTGTTCCTCGACGTCGACGGCACCTATGTCCACCACGGTGTGGTACCGCCGGGGCACGAGGCTGCCGTGCGCGCGGTCCGTGCGGCCGGGCACCGGGTCTTCCTGTGCACCGGGCGCTCCCGGGCGATGCTCTCGCCGCACCTTCTTGCCGCAGGGTTCGACGGCCTCGTCGCGGGGGCGGGCGGGTACGTCGAGGTCGGCGGGCGGGTCCTCCTGGACCGGAGGTTCCCTGACGCCGTCGCGGCACGCACCCTCGCCGTCCTGGATGCGCACCGCGTTGCCTACATCCTTGAGGCGCCAGAGGCGGAGTATGGCCGGCCTGGCGTCGACGAGCACCTGCGGGCGCTGCTGGACGGCTTGCCGGCGGTGCCGGGTGAGGCCCGCGATGGGCTCGACGACGTACTCGGCGCCCTACGCATGCGCGACGACTACGCGGACGTCGCGTTCGGGAAGGTCAGCGTCTTCGACTGCCCGATCCCGGTGCCCGCACTGGCCGCGATGATCGGCGACGAGGTCGGGTCGCTGCCGAGCTCGATGCCGGGGTTGGGGCCCTTCGCCGGGGAGATCCACCTCGCCGGGTCCACAAGGCGGCCGGCATGGAGGTCGTCGCGCGCGACCTCGGGATCGGACGCGAGGACGTCATCGCGTTCGGCGACGGCGCCAACGACCTGGAGATGCTGGCGTACGCCGGAACGGCCGTCGCGATCGAGGGCGGCGACCCGCGGCTCGTCGCGCTCGCCGACCTCATCGCCCGCGGGCCGGAGCGCGCGGGGCTGGTGGCCGCGTTCGCCGAGCTCGGACTCCTGTGACGCCGTCCGCCGGGACTGCGCGCCCTGCCCGGCCGACACTCACGGCGTCGGTCGGTCAGTGCACCGGGACAGCCTCGGCGACGATCACGGAGACTCCCTTGTCGCGCAGCCGGCTGACGTCGTCCGCCGGCGTGTGGGCGTCGACGATCACGTGGTCGAAGTCGGCGACCGGCATGGTGGCGTGGAGGGCTCGCTGGGTGAACTTGGAGTGGTCGACGAAGAGGATGCGCTTCGCGGCGGCGTCGAACATCGCGCGCTTCACCAGCGCGGCGTCGTGGTGCTGGTGGAAGCAGATGTCGTCGATGATCGCGGGCGTCGACATGAACAGCACGTCGGCGCGGAGCGACCGGAGTGCTTCGAGGGTGACACTTCCCATGAAGGCGTCGCACCACTGGTAGTGCAGGCCGCCCAGGGCGATGAGGGCGATCCCCGGTTCGCCGACGAGCGCGGTGACGACCCGCTGGAAGTTGGTGATCACGGTCAGCGGCTGCCGCGTGGGCAACAGGGCCGCGAGGTGGAGCCCGGTCGTCGAGTCATCGAGGATGACGGCTTGTCCGGGCTCGACGAAGGGCAGTGCGGCGCGCGCCACCGCTTCCTTGTCGGCGTGGTGCTGACGGGCGCGGAACTCGGGGCTCGACTCGAAGAGGCTCGTGGCGAGGGCGGTGGCGACACCGCGGGACTTGCGCAGGATGCCGTGCGCCTCAAGTGTGTCGAGGTCGCGGTGCACCGTCATGGTGCTGACACCGAACGCCTCGGCGAGGTCCTCGATGCGCGCCGAGCCTTGGCTGAGGACCAGCTCGGTGATCGCTTCGTGCCGATCCTGTTGACGCGGCGTCGTCCTGCGGGCGGTGAGGCTCACACCATCTCCCTCTCAACGGGACAAACGCGTCACCAGCAGACGGCGCGGAAAGTATACGTCGATCGGTGAGGCGCCTTCTCGAATCGTGCGGCCGGCGCACGGCCGGGTGGTGCTGGGGCGGCCGGAGCCGCCCAGCAACCGACGGCTCACTCCTCGTTGGCGATGTCCCCCGAGGCCAGGTTCTTGTTGATCAGGTCGCCGATGCCCTCCAGGAAGGCGTCCTTCTCCGTGACCACGTTGGCGATGTACTGGTCGACGTTCTCCGGTGTGATCGGCGGCATGATGTAGGTGTAGGTCTTCTCGACGTCCTCGCCCCGTGCCACCTTGGCAGCCACCGCGAGACCGGCCGCCATCTCGACGCGACCGTGCTGCAGCGAGGACCCGATGAAGTCGCCCGCCTGAACGGCGGCGAGCCCGTCCTGGATGCCGTCGATGCCCACGACGGGAACCGAGGTGCCGGCCTCCTTGAGCGCCTGGACCGCACCGAGGCCCATGTCGTCGTTCTCGGCCACGATGCCGTCGATCTCGTCGCCGAAGCTGGAGATCCAGTTCTTGACCTTGTTGACGGCCTCGTCGCGCTTCCAGTTCGCGGTGTCCATGGCGAGCACCGTGATGCCGGGGTTCTCGGCGAGCACCGAGTTGATGCCCTCGGTCCGGTCGAGCTCAGGGGACGACGCGAGCGGACCCTGCAGGATGAGGATGTTCCCCTCCCCGCCGATGGCGTCGACCATCATCTGCATCTCCTGTGCGCCGGCTGCGACGTCGTCCGGCAGGACGGATGCGGTGATCAGCTCTTCGTTGGACAGCGTCGTGTTGACGGCGATCACGGGGATGTCGGCCGCCTGGGCCTGCTCGAGCTGCGGCCCGAGTGAGTCCGCCTGGACCGGCACGATGATGATCGCGTCGACCTCCTGGTTGATGAGCTGCTCGACCTGGGTCGCCTGCGTCGACACGTCGTTGCCTGCGGAGTTCCACAGCAGCTCGATGTTGTTGTCGTCGGCGTAGGCCTGCATGCCCTCCTGGCCCTGGGTGATGAACGACGACATGTCGTAGACGGTGACGCCGATGCGCAGCGGCGCGTCGGCGGCGGCGGTGCCGTCGCCGCCATCGTTCGGGGGAGCCTGGGTGTCGTCGCCGGCACCGCATCCTGCTGTGGCGAGGACGACGACCGCAGTCAGGGCGATCGCACCACGTCGTACGTTTCGGAACACCGCGTTCTCCTTAGGTTGTGGACTGTGCATGCCGGTGGGACTGATCAGGCTGATGGGTTGGTGCGGTGTGGGGTCCGTCATGTGCGGTTCCTTCGGGTTGCCCACATGTCGACGGCCACCGCCGCGACGATCAGGACGCCGCTGATGACCGCTTGCCAGTACGCCGGGACCACGAGGATGTCGAGGCCGTTGTTGAGCGTCTGGATCAGCAGGAGGCCGAGCAGCGTGCCCCAGACGGTGCCGCGACCACCGAGGAGGCTCGCGCCCCCGATCACGACGGCGGCGATGGCGTCGAGCTCGTAGCCCTGGCCCAGGTTCGGCGGACCGGAGATGACGCGCGAGGACAGGATGACGCCGGAGAGCCCAGCAAGGGCGCCGCTGATCACGTAGACGCTGGTCAGGGTGCGTCGCGTGTTCACGCCGGCGACCTCGGCCGCGACGCGGTTGCCGCCGACGGCGTAGACGTGCAGCCCGAACGAGGTGCGCTTCATCACCGCGGCGATCACCAGGAACCCGATGATCATCACGAGCACCGGGGCCGGGAGGCCGATGATGTTCGTGTTGGCGATCCGGCCGTACTCCGGCGGCAGCCCGTTGATCGGCGCGCCGTGCCCGACGACGTACGCCAGGCCGGACGCGGCGGTCAGCATGCCGAGGGTCGCAACGAACGGCGCGACGTTGAGCCGGCTCACGATCAGCCCGTTGACCAGCCCGGCTGCCATCCCGACCACGACCGCGAGAGTCACGGCGAGCCACAGCCGGTCGGGGTGCCCGACGACGGTCCGCGCACCGACCATCGCCGCGAGCGCGATGACGCTGCCGACCGAGAGGTCGATCCCGCCGGTGAGGATCACGACGGTCTGTCCGAGGGCCACGAGTGCGAAGGGGGCGGCCGCGATGAGGATGGTGCGCAGGTTGGAGCCGGTGGCGAACCGCGAGCTCTCGTAGGAGAAGTACCCGATGACCAGCAGCAGCACCAGCACCATCGAGTTGCGGATCAGCAGCTCCTCGATGCGCGCCCGGTTCCACCGTCGCGTGCCCGGGGCGTGGTCGTCGACCGACAGGTCGACCCTCTGGCCGGGGGTCGTCGATGTGCTCACGGGGTGCTCCTTGTCGTGCCGGACGATGGGGGGGCTGCGGGCTGGGTGCCGTCGGGCAGCCCGTCCTGGGTGGACACGCTTGCGAGGTGCCCGCTCGCAAGACGGAAGATCTGCTCCTGGGCGTCGTCACGGTCGAGCTGCTCGCGACTGAGCTCGCCGGCGACCATGCCCCCGCGCACGACGAGCACGCGATGACTGAGGCCGATCAGCTCGGGCATGTCCGAGCTGACGAGCACGACGGCGAGCCCTGCCTCGGCCAGGCGTCGGATGATGTCGTAGATCTCGCCGCGCGCGCCGACGTCAACACCTCGGGTCGGTTCGTCGAGCAGGAGGACCTTCGCGTTCTGGGTGAGCCAGCGGGCCAGGACGACCTTCTGCTGGTTGCCACCGGACAGCGTCCCCACGCTCTGCTCCAGGTTGCGTGCGCGAAGCGAGACCGACGACATCGCCGCACCCACGGCTGCTCGGCGCCGGCGTGGCCTGATCCAGCCGGCCGTGGTGAAGGCCGAGAGGTGCGGCAGGCTCCCGTTGTCGAGGACAGACTGGGTCAGGACCAGGCCGGCGCCCTTGCGGTCCTCGGGGACCAGGGCGACCCCGGCGCGGATCGCCTGTGCCGGCGCGTTGCGCGGGACCGTCCGCCCTGCGACCTCGATGGTGCCCGCCGCCGAGCGACGTACCCCGAAGAGCGCTTCGACGATCTCGGTCCGGCCCGCACCGACGAGCCCGCCGAGCCCGAGGATCTCGCCCTTCCGGACGGTGAGGTCCACGGCGACGCCGTCACGCTCCAGCTGCAGTCCGCGCACGCTGAGCCCGACCTCGGTCGAGGGTGTGCTGACGTCGGGGAAGAGGGAACCGAGGTCGCGCCCGATCATGGCGCGGACGATGGCCTCGTCGTCAGTCTCGCGCAGGGAGGCGTCGAGCACCATCCGCCCGTCGCGCAGCACGACCACCTGGTCGGCGAGCTCCTGGATCTCCTCCATCCGGTGGGTCGTGTAGACCATCGCCACGCCCTGTGAGGTGAGCCGTCGCACCACCGCGTAGAGGCGGCTGACCTCGCGCTCCGGGATGGACGACGTCGGCTCGTCGAGCAGGAGGACCTTCGCCCCCCACGTGGTCGCCTTCGCGATCTCCACGATCTGGGTGAGCGCCACGGACAGCCGGCCCATGCGGGTCCGCGGGTCGACGTCCACCTCGTAGACGGCGAGCATCTCGCGTGCCTTGCGCGCCATGGCCCTGTGGTCGAGCAGGCCGGCACGGCCGTGCAGCTCCCGGCCGACGAAGAGGTTCTCGTAGACCGTCAGGTCGGGGTAGGGGGCCAGCTCCTGCGGCACGATGCCGACGCCGAGGGCTCGGGCATGGATCGGGTCGGCGTGCAGCAGCTCCTGGCCTCGCACGACGACCTGACCGGCGTCCTGCCGGTACTGGCCGCTGACGATCTTCATCAGCGTCGACTTCCCGGCCCCGTTCTCACCGGCGAGGCCGGTCACCTGACCGGGAAGGACGCTGAAGCCGACCCCGAGCAGCACGGGAACGCCACCGAAGGCCTTGTGCAGGTCCCGAACCTCGAGAGCTGGGGTTTCCAAGGGAGGGCTCGCCTTCTGTGGACTCCGTCATCCGCCACCGGCACGTCATGCTGGTGTTGGCACCGTCGCACATCCAGATGTTGGTTGTAAAGGCCCTTGACGAGATTTCTCACATGTGACATGTTCCATACGCGGCCTCGGCTGCATGTTTGTCACGTCAACTACGTTCTCGACAACACCGCCCTGTGATGATCGGGGAAGAGGGATGCTGCCATGACCCGGCTCTACGACGACCCAGCTGAATTCATGGAGGACATGCTCGCCGGGTTCCTGGACGCCCACCGCGACCGGGTCACCGGCGTGCCGGGCGGTGTGGTGCGCTCCACGCAGACCGCGCCCGGCAAGGTCGCCGTCGTGGTCGGCGGCGGGTCGGGCCACTACCCCGCGTTCTGCGGTGTGGTCGGGCCGGGCTTCGCGGACGGGGCGGTCGTCGGCAACATCTTCACATCGCCCTCGGCCGAGGACGCCTACTCGGTGGGCCGCGCCGCGAGCGGTGGGGGCGGCGTGGTCATCACCTCCGGCAACTACGCCGGCGACGTGATGAACTTCACGCAGGCCCAGGAGCGGCTCACGGCCGAGGGGATCGAGGCCCGGGTCGTCTTCGTCACGGACGACGTGGCGAGCGCTCCGGTGTCGGACGTCGCCAAGCGCCGGGGGATCGCCGGGGACTTCGTGGTCTTCAAGGCGATGGGTGCCGCGGCCGAGGAGGGCTGCTCCCTCGACGAGGTCGTACGCATCGGCATCAAGGCGAACGACCGCACCCGGACCCTCGGTGTCGCGTTCGCGGGCTGCACGATGCCGGGCGCCGACCACCCGTTGTTCACCGTCCCGGTCGGGAAGATGGGCGTCGGCCTCGGCATCCACGGCGAGCCAGGGGTGTCCGAAGACGCCATCCAGCCGGCCGCGGACCTGGCCCGCCGGCTGGTGGACGGCGCCATCGCCGAGCTGGAGCTGGGCGAGAACCCCCGCGTCGGCGCCATCCTCAACGGGCTTGGCGCGACCAAGTACGAGGAGCTCTTCGTCGTCTGGAAGACGGTCAGCGCGCTGTTGCGCGAGCGTGGCGTGACGATCGTCGACCCCGAGGTCGGGGAGCTCGTGACCAGCCTCGACATGGCCGGCTGCTCGCTGACGCTCGTGGCCCTCGACGACGAGCTGGAGCGGCTGTGGCGCGCCCCTGCCGACACGCCCGCGTACCGCAAGGCGGCGGGAAGCGCCGTCGGATGGGCGGCCGGCGAGCGGCGGCACGAGTCCGTGGACGACGCCCTCACCGGGGGAGAAGCGCATGCCGTCGCGACCGCGGCGTCGGTCGCGTGCGCCGCGCGGGCGTTCCGCGCCCTCACGGAGATGCAGACCGCGCTGGTCGAGGTCGAGGACGAGCTGGGCCGCATCGACGCGATCGCCGGCGACGGCGACCACGGGCGCGGCATGGTCAAGGGCATCGCCGCCGCAGTGGGCGCCGCCCGTCCGTGTGCCGACGACGGTTCCGGTGTGGCGACCCTCCTCCGTTCCGCGGGCAGGGCCTGGCAGACCAAGGCCGGCGGCACGTCCGGTGCGCTGTGGGGCGCCGCTCTCATCGCGGTGGGCGACCGGCTCGGCGACGAGCGGGACGAGATCGCGGGCGCGGACGTCGTTGCGGCGTTGCGCGCCGGGCAGGACGCCATCCAGCGCCTCGGCAAGTGCGAGCTCGGGGACAAGACGATGCTCGACGCCCTGGGTCCGTTCGTCACCGCCCTGGAACGCGACGTGTCCGCGGGACGAACCCTGCCCGCGGCGTGGGCCGCGGCGGCGGTGGTGGCCGAGCGTGCTGCGAAGGACACGGCGCCGATGACCCCGCGGGTCGGCCGCGCACGTCCGCTGGCCGAGCGCAGCATCGGGACTCCCGACGCCGGAGCGACCTCCCTGGCCCTGTGCCTGGGGGTCGCGGGTCGGGCGCTCGCCGTCGGTGTCACCGACGAGGCATGAGATGACCGACGGATGGCGCGTCGTCGTGGGCAGCGACAGCGCGGGCCTCTCCTACAAGGACCAGCTCAAGGCCGACCTCGAGCGCGACGACCGTGTGGCCCAGGTGATCGACGTGGGCGTCGGGAGCGGTGACCAGACGGCGTACCCGCACATCGCTGTCGCGGCCGCCCGGATGATCGCCGACGGCCGCGCCGACCGTGCGCTGCTCCTGTGTGGTACGGGCCTGGGCGTGGCGATCAGTGCGAACAAGGTGCCGGGGATCCGGGCCGTGACGGCTCATGACAGCTACTCGGTCGAGCGGGCCGTGCTGAGCAACGATGCGCAGGTCCTCTGCTTCGGGCAGCGCGTGATCGGCATCGAGCTCGCGCGCCGACTGGCCCGGGAGTGGCTCGGATACCGGTTCGACAGCTCGTCCGCCTCGGCGATCAAGGTTGAGGCGATCCGCTCCTACGAGCCCGACGCGGGCGACCCTCAGATGGCGGCCGATGCCGTCGCGCCCGAGCTGGACGCGTGCACCACCCCGGGCGGCACCGTCGACCCCCGGCATCCGTGACCCCCGTCGAACCCGCACGACCACACCTTGGAGAAGCCATGACCGACACCGCACCATCCATCGACTTCACGTTCAGCCTCGGCGGCAAGGTGGCCCTGGTCACGGGCGGGGCCTCGGGCATCGGCGCCGCGATCGCCTCAGCTTTTGCCCGCAAGGGTGCGACGGTCGCCGTCGTGGACCTGGACGAGGCGGCTGCGCAGCGGATGGCCGAGGAGCTGGGCGGCCGTGCCTTTGCGTGTGACGTCGCGGACCCGGCATCCGTCGAGCGCACGGTCTCCGACGTCGTCGCGGCCTTTGGCCGGATCGACATCCTGGTCAACAGCGCGGGCATCGTGGCGCTGGCGCCCGCCGAGGACCTCACGCTCGCGGACTGGCAGCGGACGCTCGCCGTGAACCTCACCGGCACCTTCCTGATGGCGCAGGCGGCCGGGCGGCTCATGCTCGGGGCCGGCGCGGGCACGATCATCAACCTGGCGTCCCAGGCCGGTTCGGTGGCACTCGACCAGCACGTGGCGTACTGCACGTCGAAGTTCGGCGTGATCGGCCTGACCAAGGTGCTCGCATCGGAGTGGGCGGGCCGCGGCGTCACGGTGAACACCATCTCGCCGACGGTCGTCCTGACCGACCTGGGACGCAAGGCATGGGACGGGCCCAAGGGCGACGCGCTCAAGAAGCTGATCCCGACCGGCCGGTTCGCGTACCCCGACGAGATCGCCGCCGCCGCGGTGTTCCTCGCGTCCGCGGAAGCCGCAATGATCAACGGGGCCGACCTGATCGTGGACGGCGGCTACACGATCCGCTAGAAGACGGACTGCACGCGTGGGCCAGAGGTCGCAGGTTCGCATCCTGGCCCCGTGACACGTGAAGCTTCAGTTCAGAGGCCCTTTCGATCGTCGGATCGAGAGGGCCTCCGGCGTTGGTGTCACGAGATGTCAACGAGGCTGCCGGCGGACGACCCACGACGCGGGCGGACCGGGATGACGCGGAGTCACCCCTCGCGGCGGCTCGGCGATGGGACGGCCCCCGCCGACTGCGCGGCCGATGGTCTGCCTGGTCCAGGGTTGACAGGTTGACCGGGCAAGTGGAACGGTGGAGTCGATCGGGAGGACCTCTCGGCAGAGACCTCACAACGGAAGGCACCAAGGGCATGAACAGTTGGATGCGCACGTCCGGTGTGGCCGCACTCGCGGTGGCCGCGCTCGCTCTCTCCGCATGCTCGTCCGGCGACACCACCGGCGACACCACCGGTGGCGATCCCACCGAGAGCACCGGTGGCGGGGATGCTGCCGACACCTACGTGATCGGCTACGACTCCTACTTCGTCGGCAACACCTGGTCGGCCCAGCTCGAGGCCGAGTTCACCTCCGCCACGGTGCGCGAGTCGGATCGGATCTCCGACGTCGTCATCACGCAGTCGGACAACGACGCTCAGACACAGATCAGCAACCTCCAGTCGATGATCGCTCGGGACGTCGATGCGATCATCGTGACTCCGATCTCCCCAGAGGGCATTGCGCCCGTCATCGAGCAGGCCGAGGCGGCCGGCATCGTCGTCGTCCTGAATGCCTCCGGTGCCGCGACCGACGCGTACTCGTCGTACGTGAACGTCGACGACGTGAAGTTCGGCGCGACGGGCGCCGAGTGGCTCGTCGAGAAGCTCGGCGGCTCCGGCAAGATCCTGGCGATCAACGGGATCGCCGGTATCCCGACGAGCGACCTGCGCTACCAGGGCGCCAAGGAGGTCTTCGACGCCAACCCGGGGATCGAGATCGTCTCGACGATCGACGGCAGCTGGGACCAGGCGACGACCAAGACAGCCGTCGAGTCCTTCCTCGCCGCCAACCCCGACGTCGACGGCGTGTGGTCCCAGGGTGGCTCGATGACGCTGGGGGCGATCGAGGCGTTCGAGGCGGCGGGTGTGCCTCTGGTCCCGATGACGGGGGAGGACAGCAACGGCTTGCTCAAGAAGTGGCAGACCCTCTTGGACGAGGGGGCCACGACGTTCGACTGCATCGCGGTCGCCAAGCCGACGTGGATCTCCGCCGCTGCCCTGGAGAGCGCTCTTGCGATCCTGGATGGCGAGGACGTCGTCAAGGACGACATCCTCGAGCCTGAGGTCATCACGAAGGACAATCTCGACGAGTTCGTCCGACCCGACCTCCCGGACAGCCTCTGGGTCAACACCCGGATGACGGACGACGAGATCAACGCACTGTTCTCGTAGGCCGGACGGCCCACATCCGGACCACGTTGAGAGAGGACTTCGCCCGGTGGATGAAGCAGCAGTGACGTGCCAGAGCGTCGCGAAGTCGTTCGGCGCCACACGCGCCGTCCGCGACGTCAGCTTCAGCCTCCAGCCGGGCGAGGTCCTCGCTCTCGTGGGGGAGAACGGTGCTGGGAAGTCGACGTTGATGAACCTTGTCTCTGGTGGCATGCACCCGGACTCCGGGAGCATCGCCGTCGCCGAACCGCGTGGAGCTCGCGCCCGCCGGGTGGCGATGGTCCACCAGGAGCTCAGCCTGTTCGCCAACCTCACGGTGGCCGAGAACCTCGAGATCGATCGTCCGGAGCATGGCGCGGTGGTCGACGAACGCGCCTCCCACACCCGTGCCATCCGAGTCCTGGCGGACCTGGGTGTCTCGATCGATGTGGATGCCACGGTCGGGGACCTCAGCCCGGGGCAGCGTCAGCTGGTCGAGGTGGCCAAGGCGGTCGCGGTTCCGCCGACGCTGCTCATCCTCGACGAGCCCACCTCGTCCCTCGAGGGGCCACAGGTTGAGCTGTTGTTCGCTGCGGTCCGGCGGCTCAGCATGCAGGGGACGGCGGTCGTGTTCGTCTCGCACCGCATGGAGGAGCTCTTCGCTCTGTGCACTCGCGTGCTCGTCATGCGTGACGGAGCCCAGGTGGCATTCGGTGACCTGGGCAGGCACACCAGGGGGTCGCTCGTCGAGCTGATGGTCGGTCGGGAGACCGACAGCTTCTATCCTGAGCGAACCGAGGTCGACCTCGGTGCACCGGCGCGGGTTTCGCTCCGCGAGGTGAGCGTGGATCGCAGGATCGTCGACGTCTCGCTCGACTTCCCCGGCGGCGTCATCACGGCGATTGCCGGGCTGGAGGGCCACGGGCAGGCGCTGGTGGCTGAGGTCCTGGCGGGAGCGGTGGCGCCAACGGCAGGCCGAGTGCTGGTGTCCGGCCACCCTGTCCGCCTCGGTTCCCCACGCGTGGCGGTGCGTCATGGCATCGGGTACATCCCGCCGGACCGCCGTCTTGAGGGTCTGCTGCTCGAGAAGTCGGTGGCCGCGAACCTCATCCTGGCGGCTGCTCGACGCCTGTTCCGGTTCGGTCTCGTCTCGCGGCGCCGGGAACGCCAGGTGACCGGGGAGATCATCAACCGCCTCTCGATCAAGTGCGCGTCCACCGCGCAGGCCGCCATCGACCTCTCCGGTGGCAACCAGCAGAAGGTCCTGGTCGGTCGGTGGCTCCTCTACGACGACCTGCGGATCCTGGTCCTGAACGATCCGACCCGCGGGGTGGACGTCGGTTCCCGGGTGCAGATCTACGCCGTCATCCGCGAGCTCGCAGCGCGGGGCGTCGCGGTCGTCCTGGTCTCGACCGACTTGCAGGAGATCCTCGGTCTCAGCGACCAGGTCTACGTCATGTACGCGGGTCGGGTGACCGGACGACTCGACACGGTCGGCTCCACAGAGTCAGCCGTCATGCACCTCGCCACCGGAGGGGGCGTTCGTGCCTAGCCCGATCTCGACCACCGCGCAGCGAGCGATCGGACGCGCACTTCCCCTGTGGGCGGTCGCCGTCGGGATCGTCGTCGCGGCAGGCTGGGCGCTGCCCGCCTTCCGCAACCCGGTCAGCATCAACTCCCTGCTCGTGTCCCTCGCGCCGATCGTCCTCATCTCCGTCGGCCAGGGCATCGCCGTCATGTCCGGGGGCATCGACCTGAGCGTCGGCGCCGTTGCGGGGCTGGCGACGGTCGTCCTCACCCTCGGGGCGAAGGTTCCCGGTGGGACGGGCACTGCGCTCGTCCTCGCCCTCATCGCCGGAGTGCTCGCCGGCCTCGTCAACGGGCTCGGGGTGGTCGCGGGCATCAACCCCCTGCTCATGACGTTCGCCCTCGCCGGTGTCATCCAGGGTGGCGCGCTGCTCCTGCAGGACCTGCCCGGCACGGCCATGCCCTCCGACCTGGTGCGCGCCCTGGGCGCAACGGTCGGGTCGGTTCCCGTGACCGCACTCGTCGCCCTGGTCGTCCTGGTCGCGGTCTGGCTCTGGATGAGCCAGACCCGGGCCGGCCGCGTGCTCCAGAGCGCCGGGTACGACGGCCGGATCGCCACGCGCCTCGGACTACCGGTCGCCCGGTCCACCCTCGTGTCCTACGGGCTCTCCGGGCTGCTGGCGGCGATGGGCGGCCTGGCCATCGTCACGCGGACCTACAGCGCCGACGCCCTCATCGGGGCCTCCTCGGTCATCGACTCAGTCGCCACCGTGCTGGTGGCGGGCATCGTCATCACCGGCGGGGTGGGTTCGCTGCTGAGCATCCTGCCCGCGGCCCTGGTCATCGCCGTCATGGGCCAGGTCATCACCCTGACCGGGACGAACGCGTACTACCAGACCATCTTCAAGGGCGTGCTGCTCGTGCTCGCGGTGAGCGTCTACCAGCTATCCGGTCAGCGGCTGCGGATCCCGTGGCGGTTGCGCCGCCCGGCCGTGGCCTCAGGGAGGAGCGAGCGATGACCGGACTGGTTGCCGCGGTCCGGAGGGTCCCCGTACAGCTGTGGGTCGCCTACGGGCTCACCGCAGCCTGTGTCGTGCTGCTCGGCGTGAGCTCTCCCAGCGGGTTCGACCTCGACCGCATGCTGCGCATCCTCTCGAACGCGGCACCCTTGGGTGTGGTCGCCATCGCGCAGACGCTGGTCATCATCAACCGTGGCCTCGACCTCTCGGTCGGGCCGGTGATGAACACCGCGGGGATCCTCACGGCTGTCCTGTCCGCACGGGCGGGCGCCAGCCTCACGACGACCACGCTCATGGTGCTCGCCGTCGGGGCGGCGATCGGTGCTGTCAACGGCGTCCTGCTGGCGTTCACGTCGATCCCGCCCCTGCTCGGGACCCTTGCGACCGCCACCGTGATCCAGGGTGTCTACTTCCTCGTCACCCGTGGTCAGCCGCGCGGCATGATCCCTGCCGAGCTGCGCACCCTGGCCGACGGGCGGATCGGCGGCAGCCCGCTATCGTGGTCCCTCGTCCTGTGGATCGTCCTGCTCGTGGTGGTCGGGTTCGTGCTCAGCACGAGCGTGGCCGGCCGCCGGTTCCAGGCGGTCGGGGCGAACCCGCGAGCCTCGTGGTTGTCCGGGGTACCGGTGCGGTCGCACACGGTGACGGCCTACGTCGTGTCCGGACTGCTCGCCTCGGCCGCAGGGATCCTGCTGATCGCGTACTCGGGGTCACCTTCGCTGACGGCAGCGGACAGCTACGCACTCAACTCCGTCGTCGCCGCAGTGATCGGCGGAGCCGCACTGTCGGGGGGGAGCGGTGGGATGGTCGGGACGTTCGCGGGAGTCGCCGTCCTTGCCTTCCTCACGACCGTGCTCAACTCCTTCGGCATCCCGTCCCCGGTGCAGCTGATCGTCAGTGGTTCGGTTCTCATCGGCATGCTCTTCCTGAACAGCCGGATCGCCGCGAGGAGGCGTCGCTCGTGACCAGATGGAACGACCTGACTTGGCCAGAGGTCCGGGCCGCCGTCGATCGAACCCCGTGGGTGCTGCTGGCGTTCGGTGCCGTCGAGGAGCACGGCCCGCATCTGCCGCTCGGCACGGACACCTTCGCCGCAGAGGAGCTGTCCAGCCGGATCGCGGAGGCGGCCGACCTGATCGAGCTGCCCGTGATGCCCTACGGCCAGGTGTGGTCCCTGGAGCACTTCGACGGCAGCCTGTCGATCAGCGACGAGACGATCGTCGCCCTCGTCACCGACCTCGCCCGCGGCCTGGAGCGGGTCGGCGTCAAGGGCCTCGTCCTGTTCTCCGCCCATCTGGGCAACGTTGCCGCGCTGAAGAAGGCGACGAGGGTGCTGGCCGAGACCGGCGGCCTGCCGGCCATCTCGATGGCCTACCCCGGCCTGTCGACCATCGTCCGGCAGGTGAGCGAGGCGCCGCAGAGCCACCCGACGATCATGCACTCGGACGAGATCGAGACCTCGGTCATGCTCCACCTGCGGAAGGAGTGCGTGCAGATGGACAGGGCCGTCAGTGAGTACCCGACCTATCCTGCGCACTTCGACAGTGCTCCGGTCCGCTGGGACGCGGTGAGCAGCACGGGCGTCTTCGGCGACGCGACGGCGGCGACCGCGGACAAGGGCGAGCGGGTCGTCGAGCATGTGGTGGGCGTGGCCCGCGGGATCATCGAGCAGTGGAAGGCCGCGGTCTCGTGAGCGAGCCACGACCGATCGGCGTCGATGTCTTCGACCCCATCGACCCGCTGTCCCCGGTGGCGCGGTACCGCCAGATCTCCGATCGGCTCGCCTCGATGATCACCGATGCCGATCCGGGGACCCGCGTCCCCTCCGAGCCGGAGATCGTCGCGCGACTGGGGGTGTCCCGGGCGACTGCGACGCAGGCGCTGCGCGACCTCGAGCAGCGCGGGCTGGTTGTCCGGCGGCAGGGGAAGGGCACCTTCGTCGCTGAGAGCGAACGGGCGATCCGCACGAACCGGACCGGCACGCTTCCCTCGTTCAGCGAAGACCTGCGCAAGGCCGGTCGCAGCACCCGGGAGCGGGTCATCGCCCTGGACGTGGTCGGCGCCCCGGAGGACGTCGCTACTGCCCTTGCCATCCCGGCAGGGCGCGACGTGTGGCGCGTCGAACGGGTGATCGTCGGCGACGACGAGCCTGTCGTCCACCTCATCTCGTGGCTGCCCTGTGCCGTGTTCGGCACGCTCACCCGGACCGGGATCGAGCAGACATCCCTGTACGAGCAGCTCCGGACCGCCGACGGCTCGCCCTTGCGCCCGTGCGCCGCCGACGAGAGCTGGAGCGCCGAGACGGCGCCTCCGGCGACCGCAACGCTTCTCGAGCTTCCCAAGAACCGACCGGTGATGAAGGTGGTGCGTACCGCCTTCCTGCATGACGGGACGGCAGCGGAGCACTCGATCGCCTACGTCCGGGGCGAGACGTTCGCCGTGTCCATGCGGATCGACGCCCACAACCACGCCGGCCGGCGCCTCGGCCAGCTCTCACCCCTTCTGCGATGACATCTCCGCTGAGCCTGGGGATCGACCTGGGCACGACGAGCGTCAAGGTGGCGGCGCTGACCGGCGCCGGTCAGCTCGCCGGTGCCGCGGCCTCGCACCACGGGATCGAGGAGCACACCGATGGCGTCCAGGCCGACCCGGGTGTCTGGTGGGCGTCCTTGCTGCGCGCCCTCTCCGACCTCGGTGACCAGGTGGACCTCACGCGCGTGTGCACCATCGGGTTCAGCGGGAACATGAGCTCGGTGGTCCTGGTCGACGAGGCGAACAAGCCGCTGGGTCCGGCGCTCCTGCTGGCCGACCCGCGGGGCGCCGACGAGATTGCGCGGCTCTCCGACGAGATCCGGCGCCAGATCCTCGAAGCAACGGGCAACGAGCCGGGCACCGTCTTCGCACTGTCGAGCCTGCTGTGGTGGCGCGAGCACGACCCGGAGACCATGACGCGCGCCACCGCCTGGCTGTCCGCCAAGGACTACCTCCGCCTTGGGCTGACCGGCGACGTGGCGACCGATCCGACAGACGCATACAACTCGCTGCTGTTGCGTGACGGGCAGTGGGACGACGCGCTGATTGCCGCGGTCGGCCTCGAGCGCCGGATCTTCCCGCCGCTACTGGCCAGCGATGCGGTCGCAGGGCGCCTGCACGCGCAGGCCGCCGCCGTCACCGGCCTCCCCGTTGGCGTCCCTATCGCCACCGGGTCAGGTGACGTCGCGGCTGCGCTCGCGGGGATGGGCGGCCTGTCGGCCGGCACTCTCGCGGTGTCCCTCGGGACCTCGGTGACCCTCATGGCCGCCCTCGGCGAAGGCCCGCGACCGAGCCTGCCGCAGGACGCCCAAGGCGCGTTGACCGTGCACCCTGCCGCAGACGGCTCCTGGTTCGCGCTCGGCTCACTGCTCACCGGCGGCCTGGCGCTGAACTGGCTGCGCTCGCTCGTCGGGTCCGATGCGCTCACCGATGCGGGCCCCGACCCGGACCCCGGTGACCTGCTCATGTTCTTGCCCTACCTCGCAGGGACTGGCAGCCCCGACTACGTCCCCACCGCTACCGGGACGATCCTGGGCATCACGCCGGCAACGACGGCTGCGCAGATAGTCGCCGCCCTGCTCGAAGCCGTGGCCTTCGACCTGGCGGGGCTGGTTGACCGGCTCGATGGCCAGAGATGGTCACGCGTCATCGTCTCCGGTGGTGGTGGGCGCATCGCCGCGTGGCCGCAGGTCATCGCGGACATCCTCGGCACGCCGGTCGACGTGCTCGACCAGCCGGACCTGTCCGCCCTCGGCGCCGCCGTCCTGGGCTGGCGGGCGGTCGGTGACGCCGTGAGCCCCGCACTGACGACTCAGACATTCACGCAGCGATCCGCGAGTGTCCCCGCCTGGGACGTGCGGCGCCGTCGGTACGAGCTGGTCCGAGGGCTGTCCATGGACCTCGCGGAGAAGATCCTCGCTGCACAACGAAAGGCATCGGCATGATCCGAACGGTCACCGGCGACATCCACCCGGACGAGCTCGGCTTCACCTACTCGCACGAGCACCTGATCGGTGCGCCGCCAGCGGACAAGCGCGTCGACGAGGACCTGGTGGTCCTGGACCCCAGCGCGGCGCTCGAGGAGGCGCGCGCTGCGCTCGCGGTGGGCGTGCGGAGCATCTACGAGGCCTCCGCGTGGGACTACTCCCGCAACCCGGAGGAGCTCCGCCGGATCTCCCTGGCCACCGGGCTGCAGATCATTGCCTGCGGAGGCTTCAACAAGGGCGCGTGGTTCGACGATCTCCTGGCCGACGTGAGCGTGGAGGGCCTCGAGGAGCGGATCGTCGCCGATGTCGAGGCCGGGATGGACGGCACCGACGTCCGTGCAGGTGCGATCAAGTACGGCACCAGCTACAACCGCGTCTCGCCCGTCGAGGATCGCGTGCTGCGAGCTGCTGCGCGCGCCCACCGGCGGACCGGAGCCCCGCTGCACGGCCACACCGAGACCGGGACGATGGCCCTGACCCAGCTGGACATGCTCGAGGATGAGGGCGTCGACCTCACCCGGGTCGGGCTCGTCCACCTCATGCGCAACCCCGATCCCTTCCTGCACGGGCAGATCGCCGCGCGCGGCACCTACCTGTGCTACGACGGCTTCTCGAAGATCAAGTACCTGCCGGAGAGCACCCGCATCGAGGTGATCCTCGCGGTGGTCGAGGCAGGCTACGCGGACCGGGTCCTCATCGGGGGCGACCTCGCGCGCAAGACCGATCTCACCGCATACACCGGCGGCCCAGGCCAGCACTACATCGCAGGGACGTGGTTGCCCCGCTTCCGCAGCGAGCTAGGTCACCGCGGGTTCAGCGTCGAGGATGCCGACGCGCTCGTCCGGCTCTTCTTCGTGGAGAACCCCAAGCGCTACTTCTCCTTCGCCGAGCCCTACTGAGGGCCCGGAGCGCGCCTGACAGAGCCGAGTCAGGATCCGGCCCGTCGGGGCCGCCGACCGGAAGGCCGACCGTGACAGCACGTTCAGCGAGCAGCCTCTACGCATTCCCCAGCGACCTCGTCGACGAGGGCGTCGAGCAGGTCGTGCAGGTCGGCGCGAGCCTGGGGACCGGCTCCTTCGCCCTGGCGATGGCCTACCACCAGGCCCGCGATGTCGTCCCTCATGCCGGCCGCAAGCCGCGGGTCCGCTACCGCACGGACGGCGTGTTCTTCGATCCCGACGAGGCGATCTGGTCGGGCGTGCGGCTCCAGCCGCGACTCGCTCCCGTCGAGGAACGGTTGGCCGTCGCGGCACTGCTGGCCGCACGCCCACGGCCACCGGTCGAGGCGTGGACCGTCTTCCTGCACAACAGCTCGCTGGGGGAGTCGTTCCCCGAGGCAACCACCCGGACCTGCTTCGATGACCGCCTCATGTCCAACCTGTGCCCGTCCCACCCCGACGTCGTCGCCTACGCTTCGGCCCTCGCACGAGATGTCGCGTCGCGGGGCTTCGACGTCATCGCCGAGGCGCTGAGCGCCCAGACGTTCGCTCACGGGCACCACCACGAGCGGTCCTTCACCCCGCTGAGCGAGGGGGATGAAGCGCTCCTGGGACTGTGCTTCTGCGTCCACTGCGGCGCGCGCGCGGCAGCCCTCGGCAGCGACCCAGAGCGGCTCGCTGCACGGGTCCGGCGTCGGATCCAGGACGCGTTCGCCGGCGCGGAAGGGATCCCGGCGAGTCGAGATGCCATGCATGAGGTTGGTGGGGACGACGTCCAGGGCCTGCTCGCGGCCCGAACGGCGGCCGTTGCGGACCTGGCTGCCGTGGTCGCCGATAGCGTGCGGTCCGCCGGGCAGTCGCTGTCCTTCATGGACCTGACGGGCGCGGTGCTCGGTTACGCCTCCGGTGCGCCGACCGGGGCTCCGGCCGCGGACCAGGCCTGGCGCTTGGCCATCGACCCGGCCGCGATCGCAGAGCACGTCGACAGCTACACCGTGCTCGGCTATGCGACCGACACAGGCCGGCTGGCGACCGACGTGGCGTCGATCACCGCCCTCACCGGGGGAGTACCGGTCAGGGTCGTCCTGAGGCCCGGCCACCCTGACACGTCCTCGGCGGGGCATCTCGCCGCGAAGGTTGCTGCCTGCTGGGACTCCGGCGCGGCACAGGTCGACTTCTACAACTACGGGATGTACGACGCCTCCGTGCTGCGGAGGATCCCCCTCGCCCTCGAACGTGCAGGGCATCTGGCGAGGTAGGTACGAGTACCCGCACCGGTTCTCCAGATGACGGTGATCGCCGAGTCGGGTTGACGAGAGCCGCAAGGACCCTCCAGCGGGCTGGTGCCCTGCGGATCGGTTCGGGCGGCGCTGCGATCCCGGCTGAGGCCCACCAGGACCGGCTGATCCAGAACGGCATGTCCACGGCGATGGCCCAGGGCATGCGTGCCACGGCCATGGCCAAGGACGCCGACCTCGACGACGGTGCGGTGCGCACACCGCAGCGGAGCACTCCCGCGACGTTCCGCCAGTGGTGCCAGGACGTTCTCAAGCCCGCGGTCCTCGCATGAGTGCCGTCTCAGCGGCGGACGGTGCGCCGCAGCGGCCACCACGCGACCAGGCCTTCCAGCGTCGCCGGGCCAGTCATCGACCACTCTGCCGGATGCCGCTGCAGGCCTTCGCTGGTGGCGCTCGGGGCTTGTCACAGGGACGCGCGAGGTCGATATGGGGAGCCGAGGGCACGTGCGTCGAGCCTCTGCAGCGTCGCACCGATCCACGCGTCTGCCGACATGACGACCAGGCACCGTCTGACCTGTCGTGGGTACCGGCAGGCCAACGCAGCGCTCCACCGCGTCGTGATCACGGCGAGCTGGGACGTGTTCGACCGAAGCGTGCGGATCGTTGACCTCCTTGTCAGCGCACCGTGACGGTCGGCTCAGGGCTCTGGGGTGACGGGGGGTCAGACTCGGGCCCGCCGGGCTCAGGACGGATCGGGCGGCGGGGGCGCCCTCGGACGCGGGCCTGCTGCGGCACAGCGGACCTTCGCCCCGGTGCGAGGGCGGTGAGCCCGCCAGCTCCCGGAGCGCCGGCCGAGGGATTCAGCATCAGGCAGCCCGCAAGATCGGGTGGGGCGTACGTCGGTAGAAGGTCAACGTCAAGCACCGCAGATCTCAGGAAGGTAACGGAATCAGACGTCATCTTGCGGAGAGGGGAAGTGCGGGCGTAGCATCGCGCTTGATCGATTAAACAAGTTCGATCGTCGGACGCGATGCTGGCACGTCTGCTTCCGGCTCGCGCACACCGGTGAGCCGCCATACTCAAAGGAGAGTACTTTGCGCAAGTCACTCACAACTGCCGCGATGCTGGCGACAGCAGCGGTCGCACTGGCCGCCTGTTCGGGCGGTTCGACGAATTCCGACCCGTCTGCTACGGCCGATGCGTCCGGAGCCGACGGAGAGGCCGTCACGTTGCAGTTCTGGACGGGATTCACCGGAGGTGACCGGCCGGCGTACGAGGCCATTGTCGCCGACTTCAATGCCTCCCAGTCCGAGATCAAGGTTGAGTTCTCGGCTGAGCCCTGGGACTCCCTGAACCAGAAGCTTCCCTCGGCCCTGCTCACCTCCGACGGCCCGGATATCGCGACGCTGGACGGGAACTCGCTCGCGCACTTCGTCGAGACCAGCGCGATCATCCCGATCACCAACACGGGTGACGGCGACTCCGAGATCAACGTGGACCAGTTCTCGAGCGAGCTGGTGGACCAGTACAGCTATGACGGCACCCTGTACGCCGTTCCGGCCAACTTCGCCACGCTGAGCCTCTACTACAACAAGGCCCTGCTCGAGGCGAGCGGGATCACCGAACCCCCGGCGTCGCTCGAGGACTTCCAGGCGGACGCCAAGGCCCTGACGTCGGGCGACACGTACGGTCTTGTCCTTGCCGACCACGACACGATCCCGATGTGGCCCATCCTGCAGTGGATGGCCGGGGGCACCATTCTTGACGGCGATGGTTGCAGCCAGCTCGATACCGAGGAGGGGATTGCCAGCCTTCAGTCGTGGGCGGACCTCGTCGTGAACGACAAGATCTCACCGGTCGGCTTGAGCGGTGCAGAGGCCGACTCCGTGTTCTCGGCCGGCAAGGCCGCGATGGAGATGAATGGACCCTGGGCGGCGGCCGGCTACAAGGACGCAGGGATCGACCTGGGCATCGCTCCGATCCCGACAGGGGTCGACGGCCCGGTGACTTTGGGAAGCAGTGGACCGATCGGCGTCTCGGCCAAGTCGGCACATCCTGACGAGGCGCAGGCGTTCCTCGCCTACTACACGGGCAAGGTGGCCCAGCTGAAGTTCTCCCTCGCCTCTGGCTTCCCCTCCTTCCGCACGGACCTCGCGGACGAGGCGAGCCTCAAGGCTGATCCCGTGGTCTCGGTCTTCACCGACCAGGTTGCTGGGGCGCGGTTCTACCCGGGCAAGGTCCCGAACGCCAGCGCCGTCGACCTCGACGGCTACACCCCGATGATCCAGAGCATCACACGGGGCACGGCTGTCGCGGACGCGGCCAAGGAGGCCACGACGGCCATTGACGGGGCAACAGGATGCACGAAGTAGCATCCGCGCGGAACGGGGCCCGGGAAGCCAGCGCGGCTTCCCGGGCCCCGTTCCGGGGACGTGTCCGCTGGCAGCCCGCGTGGCTCTTCATGGCCCCGAGCCTGATGATCCTGGGGGTGTTCGTCGCCTTCCCCACCTTTCAGTCGTTCTGGTACAGCCTGCACGACTGGACGATTGGAGCCGCTGAGCAACCTTGGGTCGGGTGGGGGAACTACCGGCACATCGCGGCCGACCCGAGGTTCTGGGGTGCGCTGCTTCACACCGTGGAGATCACAGCGGTCTCGGTCGTGTTCATCGTGGTGATCGGCATGCTCCTGGCCACGGCTCTGTCCGGTGAGGGAATCGGCTCGCGGGCGATCCGCTCCATCTTCTTCTTCCCCACGGTTGTCTCGCTCACCGCAGTCGGGCTTGCCTTCCGATTCCTGCTCGACCCGGACATCGGCCTCGCGTCCGGCCTCGCCCAGGGACTGGGCCTGCAGCCGATTCGACTGCTGAGCTCAACCCAGTGGGCACTACCGACCATCATCGCGGTCTCGGTATGGAAGAGCGTCGGGTTCGCCATGATTGTGTTGGTCGCAGGCATCAAGGGAATCCCGCGAGAGCTCTACGAAGCGGCTCGGATCGACGGAGCCGGCTCCGTCGCCATCACTCGCTACGTGACGATTCCCGCACTGCGGCCGACGACGATGTTCGTCACTCTCATGCTGACGATCCAGTCGCTTCAGATATTTGACCTCGTCTACGTGATGACTGCAGGCGGACCTCTCTTCTCGACCGACACCCTGGTGACGAAGCTGATTCGCGACGGGTTCGTCCAGTTCAAGGCAGGGGAGGCGGCGGCGATCTCGTGGGTGCTACTTCTGCTGATCGCGATCGTCACGGCGATCCAACTTCGATACTTTAGGTACAACGATGCCGACTAGAGAAAGCACTCCCAAGCACTCCCGCGCATGGTTGCTCGCCACCTCCAGGTGGACGTTCCTGAGCATCGGACTGGTACTGGCGCTCGTTCCCTTCATCTGGACGGTCGGCGCATCGTTCCGGCCGGAAAGCGATCTGTTCGGACACCCGGAACGTCTCGTTCCGACGGAATGGACGCTGCACGGCTACCGTCAGATCTGGGAGCAGCTCCCGTTCTTCAGGCTCGTGCTCAACACGATTCTGTTTGCCGGGGTCACGACAACGCTCACAGTGGTGTTCGACTCGATGTGCGCGTACGCCTTGGCCCGTCTGACCTTCCGCGGCAGAACGCTGTGCTTCTGGCTCGTCCTGGCCACACTCATGGTGCCGTTTCAGACGACGCTGATCCCGGTGTTCGAAGAGCTGTACCACCTGGGGTGGCTCAATACCTATCAGGGACTGATCGTCCCTCGTGCCACGAGCGCGTTCGGCATCTTCTTGTTTCGCCAGTTCTTCATGTCGGTACCGCGAGAGCTCGACGAAGCTGCTCGGATCGACGGTGCCGGTCACTTCCGAATCTACTCCCGCATCATCCTTCCCTTGTCGAAGCCGGCCATCGCGACGGTTGCGCTGCTGAACTTCACGGCGCTGTGGAACGATCTTCTGTGGCCGCTGGTCGTCAGCAGCTCGCCCGAGAAGCGCACCCTTCCCGCTGGCCTGGCACTCTTCGCCGGAACCCACGTCACCGATCATGCGGTGCTCATGGCGGGAGCTGTCATCTCGCTGTTGCCGATCGCCTTGGCATTCTTCATGGCCCAGAGATATTTCGTCGCGGGCATATCCACCGCCGGACTCAAGTAGGGGACGAGTGTCCACCAAGGGATTTCAGCAGGGATCGTTCCGCTGGTTGCTCGGCATCGAGGACACCTCGGTGTATCCCCAGCCCGGATCGGGGATGGTCGTTCTCGACGAGTTCGAGCTCACCGGTCATTCACTCCAGTGGAGGGAGGATCTTCTCAGCGTCGCTCGTCTCGGTGCAACGGGTCTTCGATACGGGGTGAACTGGCCCCGTGTTCACCTCGCACCTGGCGTGTTCGACTGGAGCGTCCTCGATGAACGCCTGGAGCTTGCGGTGAACGACCTCGGTCTCGTGGTGATCGCGGACATGGTCCACTACGGGACGCCGACATGGCTCGACGGGTCGTTCGCCGACCCGCGCTATCCGGATCTTGTCGCGGAGTTCTGCGGAGCGTTCGCCGAGCGCTACCGAGGGCTCGTCGACCACATGACTCCGCTGAACGAGCCGCTCACGACCGCCTCGTTCTGCGGACTTCGTGGTGTGTGGCCGCCGGCTCTTGAGGGTTGGCGAGGCTGGACGACCGTGACTCTCGCGATCGTCGAGGGGATACGTCGGTCGGTGGCGGCAGTGCGCACGGCCAACCCTGACGTGGTCATCGTCCACGTCGAGGCCGCCAGCCTGTACGACACTCCCCATGAGCACCTGAGTGCTGAGGTCGGTCACCTGACCGCTGTCGGCGCTCTCCCGACAGACCTGCTCCTGGGTCGCGTCGGTGTCAAGCATCCGATGTGGAGCTGGCTGGTGGAGAACGGTGCATCCGTGGCGGTCCTCGAGGGGCTGCTCATTGCGCCGCCCACCGTCGATCTTCTGGGTGTCAACTACTACCCGGACCTGACGCCTCGGGTGCTCCGAGCAGTGGGCCACGACGTGCACCAGCACACGTCGAACCAGTGGACGGACGGCCTCCGTCTAGTGATCGAGCGGTTCACCGAGCTGTACGGGCTGCCCATGCTCATCACCGAGACCAGCATCGAAGCGGATGAGCTGGTCAGGCGGAAGTGGTTGGAGGAGTCGACGGCGCAGGTGCGGGAGCTTCGTCGCGAAGGCCACGACGTGCGTGGCTATACGTGGTGGCCTCTCATGGACTTCGTTGACTGGTCCTACGCCTCTGGCGGGCGCAACGTCGAGGAGTTCGTGCTCGATCCGTCAACGACCAGCGGCTCTGCGAGCGAGACGTACGCGGAGCGCGGGAGCAGCGTGACGCCGTTCCTGCGGCGCATGGGCCTGGTGTCCCTGGTCGAGCAGGTGACCGGCGTTCTGCATCGCGAGGACACTCTCGCCGCTGCGGCTTTCGAGACGGAGGCCCGAGGATGAGGCCGGTGAGCGCCGACGCTGCGGGATCGTTCTCTCTGCCCCGCGCGAGCGCGCAGGAGGAGCCGCATCCCCGGCCCCAGATGATCCGAGAGCGCTGGGTAGACCTGTGCGGCGAGTGGAGCTTCGCGTACGACGACGGTGACGTCGGCGAGGTCGAGCGTTGGTATCAGAGCGGCGGCGTCTTCGACCGCCGGATCGTGGTTCCGTTCCCGCCGGAGTCCCCGGCGTCCGGGATCGCCGACACCGATGCCCACGAGGTCATGTGGTACCGCCGGGAGATCCTTCAGCATCACATCGAGCAGGTCGGGCACGCCACGGGTGACAGGTTGTTGCTGCACTTCGGCGCCGTCGACTACCGATGCAGCGTGTGGCTGAACGGGGATCTCGTCGGTCGGCACGAAGGAGGGCACACCCCCTTCACGTTCAAGATCCAGAACCTCCTGCGCGCGGGGGTGTCCCAGGTGCTGGTCGTGCGTGTCGAGGACCGAACGGCTGACGTGGCCCAACCACGTGGGAAGCAGGACTGGCTCCCGCACGCGCACAAGGTCTGGTACGACCGGACGTCGGGAATCTGGCAGCCGGTCTGGCTCGAGGCGACGCCCGTCGTGGCGGTGGAGCAGGTGCACTGGACCGCGGACGTGCCGGGAGCCACGGTCAGCCTGGAGCTGCGCCTCTCCAGGCCGCCCGAGCCGGGGACGCTCTGCGAGGTGCAGCTCTCGCACGGCGACGTGGTGGTCGGGGGCGCGACGTTCCCTCTCGACGGGCAACGCGCGAGGCAGGTGATCTCCGTCCCGGCGCTGACCAACGGACAGGGAGCTGAAGAGCTCCTGTGGAGCCCCGAGTCGCCCACGCTCATCGATGCCACAGTCGTGCTCCACGCCGCGGGGCGGGACCAGGTCTGGTCGTATCTCGGCATCCGCTCGACGAGCGTTGGGTCCGGCCACTTCTTGCTCAACGATCGTCCATACTTCGTCCGCTCGGTGCTCAGCCAGGGCTACTGGCCGACGTCCCACCTGGCTGCACCGACTCCGCGGGCGCTGCGGGAGGAGGTGGAGCTCATCCTTGCGCTCGGCTTCAACGCGGCAAGGATCCACCAAAAGGTCGAGGATCCTCGATTCATCTTCTGGGCAGATCGGCTCGGTCTCCTGCTGTGGGGCGAGGCTCCTGCAGCGCTGGAGTTCTCACCGACCGCGATGTGCCGTACGACGCGTGAGTGGCTCGAGACGCTGGACCGCGACCGATCCCATCCGTCGATCGTCACATGGGTGCCGCTGAACGAGAGCTGGGGCGTCCAGCACATCTCGCACGACCCGGCTCAGGTCAGCTTCGTGCGGGCGCTCGTGGGCCTGACCAAGGCGATCGACCCGACCCGGCCGGTCATCTCCAACGATGGGTGGGAGCACGTCGAGTCCGACATCCTCACCATCCACGACTACGCGGATGATCCGGCTGTACTCGGGACCCGCTACGCAACGCGTGACGGCCTGACGCGCATGCTCCAGGGGGTCGGCCCAGAGGGCCGAAAGATCGTTCTGGCGGGCGAGGGCTCCAGCGCGACGCCCGCCATGTTGACCGAGTTCGGCGGTGTCAGCTTCGCAGCGCCGACACTCGACACAGGGCGTCCGACCTGGGGGTACTCGACGGTGTCGTCGTCGCAGGACTTCGAGAACCGCCTGGAAGAGATCCATGGGGCGCTCAGGTCGAGCACATGGCTCGCGGGTACCTGCTACACGCAGCTGACCGACACTCTGCAGGAGACCAACGGACTTGTCGGCGCCGATCGGAGGCCGAAGCTCGGGATCGCCGCCATCCGTGCAGTGATCACGGGCACGCGGGTCGACGCCACTACCCCAGGGGACGTCACGACTGCGTGGCGTAGCGGGACACCAGGAGATCCCGCACCGGGGCGCGCCTCGTCGGAATGACCTGAGGGGACCGAGTTCGCGGCGGTGACGACGGCGAGCTCCGACCATCCCGATAACGAGGAGTACGTCCCGGCTGCGCCGCGTGGCGTCGCCGCATGCGCAGGTGCACAGCACTCGCGCAGCCCGGATCGCTCACGTACACCTCAGGGCTCGCCGCGTCGGGGGAGGGGCCCGAGTCTGCCACGGCGTACCGTCGGCTGGTCGCGATAGGCTCGCACTAAAGCAGGTGGAGCATAGGATCCGGCCGTCCTCGCGGCGGCTTCTACCTCCCGCGATCGATGGGACGACTTCACCATGACCAGGCGAATCCCGAGCGGGAAGTCGGTCACGCTACGGGATGTTGCCGACCGCGTCGGAATCACTCCCGCAGCGGTGTCGATGGCGCTTGCCGGGAGCACGCGCATCAGCGCACGGACGCGCGCGTCCGTGCAAGAGGCTGCGGCCGACCTGGGTTATGTTGGCAGTTCTGCCGCGCGAGCCCTACGCAAGCAACAGGCAGGGGCTATTGCCCTGATCGTTCCGACGACGGCGACGCATGTCTTCGGCCACAGCTACTTCATGCATATTCTCAGCGGCGTCTCGACATCGGCCAACGAGCGAGACGTCCAGCTGCTCATCTCGACCAGCAACGACGAGTCGAACGGTGTCGCCGCTTACGAGCGGGTGATGAGATCGAAGAGTGCCGACGGGGCGATCCTGACGAGCGCTGCCATCGTCGACCCGACGATCGGACGCCTCGCGAGCAGCGGGTTCCCGATGGTGCTCATCGGGAATTATCCCGAGATCCCCTCAGCTGTGACGGTCGGCATCGACGACTTCCGTGCCTCTGGATTCGTGACCGACCACCTCATCGAGGTGCACGGGCGCTCGCGGCTGCTCCACGTGGCCGGCCCGCTCGACCACCAGACCGGGATCGATCGTCGCGACGGCTTCCTTGACTCCCTCGAGCGGCATGGAATGTCGAGTGACGGCTTCGTCGTCGAAGGTGACTTCAGCGAAGCCTCGGGGTTCGCCGCCATCAGCGACCTGTCCCTGCACGATCGGACCTTCGACGGGATGGTCTTCGCCAACGACGACATGGCGTTCGGCGGGCTGCAGGCGCTCGAGCTGCAGCGGATCGAGGTTCCTCGCGACGTGTCGATCGTGGGATTTGACGACTTCGGACTTTCCCGCGTCACAACACCAGGGATCTCGACGGTCCATGTTCCTGCCGAATACATGGCGAGACTCGCCGCGGATCGACTCTTCCAGCTCATTGCGGGCGAGGTGGGTGGCTGGACGCGCAAGGAGGTAGGAGTCAGCTTTGTCCCGCGCCGCTCATGTGGCTGCGAGGAGCCCGCGCCCCGGCTTGCGACCCCGGGCCCCAGGTCGACAGAGGCACCGACAGCGTCGGTGCCCATCACGCCGTAGTTGCTGCGCCGAGCGCGGCCGGCCCTTGGCGCCGCTATCGGTCGTCCATTATCCAGGAAACGGCATCTGGCGCTGGGTGAATCGTCCATGCTCTGACGCAGTTGCCTATGGTCGAGCGGCACGGCCTGACCTAGCCTTCGAGGGTCCGCCGCAGTGGTGGCAAGAGGGGCGCCAGAGTGAAGATCGTCGCCATGGTGCACACGTGTCCCGCCTGCAGCCTCGAAGAGCAATCGAAGCGATGGAGCTTCAGGAATGGATGACCATGTCGATAGCGTCCTTAGCCCCCGATCGTCGAAGCCGACGGCGGGGGGCTTCTGTGCTCCTCGCCGTGACGGCGATCGTGATCGCTTTCGGAACGAGTCTACTGAATGCTAGCCCCGCCTCGGCGGTAGGGCAGCTGCCGTGCGACATCTACGCCACGGGCGGCACTCCGTGCGTCGCTGCGTTCAGCTCTACCCGAGCTCTCTTCCAGAACTACAACGGGCCGCTCTACCAAGTCAAACGCGCTTCGAACAACCAGACCCTGGATATCGGGCTGCTCGCGGTTGGCGACTACGCCAACGCCGCTGCACAGGATGCGTTCTGTGCTGGTACCACCTGCGTGATCACGATCGTCTACGACCAGACCTCGAACCACAACGACCTCACGCCCGCCCCGGGCGGCCCGTTGGGAGGACCGAACAACCCCGCGGTCGCCAACAAGCTCCCGGTCACGCTCGCCGGCCACTCGGTCTACGGCATCTACCTTCCACCAGTGACTGGATATCGCCGAGCGGTTGTGACGGGCACCGCGGTGAATGGTCAACCTGAGTCCATGTACATGGTGGCAAGTGGCACGAACGTCAACAACGGATGCTGTGCCGACTTCGGCAACGTCGAGGTGCAGGTTGCCGACACCGGCAACGGCCACATGGACACGCTCAACCTGTCATTGATGAATTCTCCGGGCGCTACCGGAAACGGCCCTTGGGTACAGGCGGATCTCGAGAACGGCGTCTTCCAGGGCTTCACCACGGTATACCCGCCGAACGCTGGCATCCCACTTACGAAATTCGTCACCGCCACGCTCAAGAACAACGGCCAGACAACCTTCGCGCTGAAGGCGGGCAACGCTCAGTCCGGGGCGTTGACGACGTACTACAGCGGCTCGCTGCCTGCGGGCGGATACGCGCCGATGCATCAGGAGGGCTCCATCGTCCTCGGCGTCGGCGGCGACAACAGCCAGAAGGGAACCAGCTCCTTCTTCGAGGGGGTCATGACGTTCGGGTACGCGTCGGATGCCACCGAGAACGCAGTCCAGGCCAATGTCGTCGCGGCGGGCTACTCGGGGGAGACCTCGGGTGGCGGGCCGGGCTCGACGATTGTCGGGCCGGGCGGGAAGTGCGTTGATGTGGAAGGCGACGACACCGCGGGCCTCACCGCACACGTCCAGCTGTGGGACTGCAAGGATCTCGCCGCCGACCAGCATTGGAGCGCGTCGGCCACGGGCGGAGGGATCGCCAACGGCACGCTGACCACGCTGGGGCTCTGCCTCGACGTCACGGGGAACGGCACGGCGAACTTCAGCCCCGTTGAGCTATGGACGTGCAACGGAGGCGGAGCGCAGGTCTGGATTCCACAGCCTGACGGATCCCTGAAGAACCCGCAGTCGGGTCGGTGCCTCGATGACCCGATGGGTGTCACGACCAACGGAACCGACCTACAGATCTACGACTGCAACGGGAATACGGCACAACAGTTCACCATCACCAACGGTGTTCCGCTCAAGGTCGAAGGGAAGTGTCTTGACCTCGAGGGGGTGGAGAGCGGAAGCAACGGCGAGAGAGTGATCCTCTGGGATTGCACGACACTCCACTCCGGCGAGGCCGCCGACAGGGACCAGCAGTGGCGCCTCTACCCGGACCAGACGATCCGAGTGCTCACTAGCGGTCGTTGCCTGGATGTTGTGGGCAACGGGACTGCTCTGTTCACTCAGGTGGAAGTGTGGGACTGCAACGGTGTGGGCGGGCAGAAATGGGTGCCCCAGGCGAACGGCTCGCTCAAGAACCCGCAGTCGGGGCTATGCCTCGATCTGCCCGGTGGCTTGACCAACAATGGGCGAGTCATGCAGATCTACACCTGCAACGGAGAGCAAGCCCAGGTCATCAAGATCAACGGTTTCTGATGCAGGCGTGATGGGAGAGTAGTCAGCTGCTCCTTGCGGGTCGGACGCCGTTCTTCAGGCGCCCGACCCGCACCTGCGGTCTTGAGCCCGCGCTCCGACTTCGGGATCTCCGTGGAGTGCCTCGCCCGGTGGTCTGCGAGCGACCACAACCTGACATCGGAGACCTCATGCCGTTCGACCCCTTCCTGTCTGCGAAGCTGCACCTGCTCGAGGGCGCGTCCTGGTCGTCGATCGATGCGGGGACTCTGGCGCGGGTCCAGGAGTACAGCCGCGATCCTGCCGAGTGGTCGGCTCCCGCCGAGGTGAGCATCCGGGACGACGAGGTCGCCGGTCTCCACGGTCCCGTGCGCTGCCGCGTGTACAACCCCGCGCGTCCGTCGGGAATCGGCCTGGTGTGGGCCCACGGCGGCGGCTTCGGTGGAGGGGACCTGGAGATGCCGGAGGCTCACATGGTCGCCGCGGAGCTCGCGGCCCGCGCCGGCACCGTGGTCGTGAGCGTCGACTACCGGCTGGCCGCGGACGGTGTGCGCTATCCCGTGCCGATCGACGACGTCAGTGCGGTGTGGTCGAGCGTCGTGAACGGGGAGGACCTCCTGGGGACGGAAGGACTCGAGTGGCTCGCCCTCGGTGGGGCGAGTGCGGGCGCCGCACTGGCGCTGGCCACGTCGATGCGGATGCGCGATGGCAAGGGCACCCCGCCCGCCGCCTTGCTGGTGGCCTATCCGTTCGCGCACTTCCCCAACCCGGCGCCGGAGCCGGCGCTGAGCGCGGAGCTTGCCGGACTGCCCCAGATCCTGCGCTTCTCGCCGGAGTCCGTGGAGGACATGGTGCGCAACTACGTGGGGCGCGTCACCGATCTCCCGGCCGATGCGCTGCCGGGCGCCGCTGCGCTCGGGGGTCTCCCGCCCGTGCACCTGTTGATCTCCGAGTACGACGACCTCCGTTCCTCGGCCGAGCTGCTCCAGCGACAGCTCGTCGAGGTCGGCGTTCCCGTGACCGCGCACCTCGCTCCCGGAATGCCCCACGGCCACCTGAACCGCACCCCGTCGTTGCCGGAGGTCGACCGGTCGCTCGACTACTTCGCCGCAGCGCTCCGTGGGGGCTTGGTCTGAGCCCGGTGATCCGGGGCCGCCGCGCCAGTAGTCCGTCCCGTCCCCCGCAAGGTCGCCTCCGACTCGCCACCGTCGGGTGGAGTCCGACAGGTCGAGCACAGATGGCGCACGCACCCGACGTCCGGCGTGTCTTGACACGGGTAACAGTTGCCTGGTCTAATTAGTTAATCGATATAGCGGACAAGGGCAACGACGGCAGCGGTGCTGCCATCGTGATGCTGGCGTCCAGCACGTCACACCCAGCGAGACTGGTGGGAGCGGATTCGGATGCAGCGCTCATGGAGTGCCCTCATGATCGCTGCCGACCAGGACCGCGCGGGCGCTCCTCTCCTTCGGACGGAGCGCCGCGTCGAGGTGGTTCACGGAACCGTCACCCGTGCGGCTCTGGCGGTGACGGCGCTCGGCATCGTGGAGTGCTACGTCGGCGGTCGCGCCGTGAGCGACGAGGTGCTCACACCCGGGTGGTCGGCGTACGAGTGGCGGCTCCGATATCGCACGCACGACGTCACACAGCTGGTGCGAGAGGCTGGTGCGCACCTGGTGCTGGGCCTTGCGTTGGGCCGCGGTTGGGCTTGCGGACGGCTCGGCTACACGGGTGGGCGTGCTTTCTACGCACAAGAGCCTTCCGCCATCGCCGAGCTCTGCATCGAGTTCGCGGATGGACACGTGCAGACGATCGTGACCGATGCGTCGTGGCAGGCAGGACCGTCATGCGTGACGGCCAACGACCTGTACGACGGGCAGTCGATCGATGCGCGGCTGCGCGACGACTCCTGGCTCAGTCCGGGAGCGATGCTGAACGACTGGGGCGGGGTGCACCCTGTGGAGTTCGACAGCTCTCGACTGGTCGCCTACAGAAGCCCCGTCGTCCGGCGTCAGGAGACGCTCGGGCCACTCGCGATCTGGACGAGCGGGTCAGGATCGACTCTCGTCGACTTCGGGCAGAACCTCGTCGGGTGGGTTCGCCTGCGGGCTCGCGGCGAACCTGGATCCGTCATCACCGTGCGGCACGCCGAGGTTCTCGACCATGGCGAGCTCGGTGTCCGTCCACTACGGTCGGCGCTCGCGACCGATCGGTTCGTCCTCAGCGGGGCTGACGACACGTTCGAACCGACCTTCACAGCCCACGGGTTCCGGTACGCCCAGGTCGACGGCTTCCCCGGGATCCTGCAGGCGGACGACCTGGAGGCGGTCGTCGTCCATACCGACCTCGACCGCATCGGAGCGTTCGAGTGCTCTGATCCGGCCGTCACGAGACTGCACGAGAACGTCGTCTGGAGCCTCAAGGGCAACGTCCTCGACGTGCCGACCGACTGCCCCCAACGGGACGAACGCCTCGGATGGACGGGGGATCTCGCCGTCGTCGCCCCCGCCGCGGCCTATCTCTTCGACGTGTCGGCGTTCCTCGACGACTGGATGGCCGACCTCGCAGCCGAGCAGCGGGCCGCGGATGGTCGCGTCCCCTTCGTCGTGCCGGACCTGCTGAAGCTGGATCAGAAGGCACGTGGCATGTTCCCGCCGATGGAGAGTGTCGCGATCTGGTCCGACGTAGCCGCGTGGCTGCCGTGGACCCTGTGGCAGGCGTACGGAGACCGCGAGGCCCTGACCCGACACTTCCCGGCGATGGTCGCCCACGTCCGGCGGGTCGAGCGCCTGCTGTCCGCACGCGGACTCTGGGAGGGTGGCTTCCAGTTCGGCGACTGGCTCGACCCCGACGCTCCTGCAGATGACGCTGCCAAGGCCAAGGCTGACAAGGCGGTCGTCGCGACAGCGGCGTTCTACCGATCGGCCGCGATCACCGCCGCAGCCGCGCGCGTGCTCGATGACGCCCCGACGGCCGACGCGATGACCGGCCTCGCAGCCAGGCTCAGGGGTGCGTTCAGGGAGCACTTCGTGTACGACGGCGGCCACGTGGTCAGTGACTGTCAAACCGTGTACGCCTTGGCAATCTGCTTCGGTCTGCTCGACGGGTCAGAGCGCGACGTCGCGGGTGCGCGCCTGGCGAGCCTCGTCGCCGGATCCGGGTACCGGATCGCGACCGGTTTCGCCGGCACTCCCTTCGTGCTGGACGCGTTGACCGACACGGGCCATGTCCAGTCCGCGTACCGCATGCTGCTGCAGCCGGAGCCACCCGGTTGGATGTACCCGATCCGGATGGGCGCCACCACCATGTGGGAACGCTGGGACTCCATGCTGCCGGACGGCTCGATCAACCCGGGTGAGATGACGAGCTTCAACCACTACGCGTTCGGGTCCGTGGCCGACTGGCTCCATCGAGTCGTGCTGGGGATCGCACCTGGGAGCCCCGGATACGGCGACGTCATCATCGCGCCGCGAGCCGGCGGCGGACTGTCCTGGGCGCGAGGTTCCCTGCGCACGCCGCGCGGGCTGGTGTCGCTCAGCTGGTCACGAGGGGACGGCGACTCGATCACGCTGGACGTCAGCGTGCCGGATGGCATGCGCGCGATCGTGCGCTTGCCGGGTGAGCCCGAGCACCAGCTCGCCGGCGGACAGCGGAGCTTTCGGTACACGACCCACGTGGCGCCGTGACCAGGAAGGCGATGACCGACTCAGCAACCACGGTCACCGCGCTGCGCACGAACCACCCCCGGGGCCTGCTCGGCGTCCCGAGCGGCCGCTTGGTGGTCAGCTGGCGCGTCCGGTCGAGCGACCCGGCAGCGCAACAGCTGGCATTCGAGCTGCAGTCCTGCGCTGACGAGGACTTCGAGGTGATCACGTCGACGGGCGTCGTCAGTGGTGCGTCCGCGATCGCACGCGACGCTCCGGGCGGGCCTCTGGCCTCCCGGGAGGTCCGGTTCCTTCGGGTGCGGATCGCCACGCACAGGGGCTGGACCAGATGGAGCCCGGTGTGCCGCGTGGAAGCGGGACTCACGCAGGTCTCGGACTGGCACGCCCGCGCGGTGGGCATCCCTTGCACGCCGGGGGGCCCATCTCCCCTGCTGAGGCGCGAGTTCGTCGTGCGGGACGTCCCGCTCCGGGCTCGGCTGCATGTCACCTCCTTGGGCGTGAACGACATCGCCATCAATGGTCAGAGGGTCTCGGGGGACCATCTGGCGCCTGGCTGGACGCCTTATCACCAGCGCCTCCTGGTCTCGACCCACGATGTGACCGACCTTCTGGTCCGCGGTCTCAACGCCATCGGGGCCGCGCTGGGCGACGGGTGGTTCCGTGGACGGCTCGGCTGGCTCGGCGTCGACCAGCACTACGGCGGGGAGCTCGCTCTCATCGCACAGCTGGAGATCACCTACCCCGACGGATCCACGGATCGAGTCGTCACGGACGAGGCGTGGCGGGGCTCGATCGGCCACATCCGTGCCTCCGGCATCTATGACGGGGTCGACATCGACTGGCGCATGGAACCGACAGGGTGGGGCTCGGCAGGCTTCGATGACGCGTCGTGGCAGCCTGTCCGCCTGGTGCCTTGGCAGATGGAGGTCCTGGCCGCGGCCGGAGCCCCGCCGATCCGTGAGATACGGACGTTCACCATGCGGGTGGAGCGGGCCGGTGAGGGGTTGATCCTCGACGCGGGCCAGAACCTGGCGGGATGGGTTCGACTCACCGTTCGCGGTCATGCCGGCGATCGAGTCGTCGTTCGGCACGCCGAGATGCTGGACACCAGCGGCGACCTGCTCACGATGCCGCTGCGATCGGCTCGGGCCACCGACACCTACCTCCTGCGAGACGAGGGCGTCACGACGCTGGAACCGGTGTTCACGTTCCACGGGTTCCGCTTCGCGGAGGTGACGGGCGACGCCGAGGTCCTGTCTGCGGTCGCCGTGGCCATCAGCAGCGACAACGAGCCGCGTGGCGACTTCGAGACCGCCGAGCCTGCCCTGGTTCGACTGCACGACAACGTCGTCTGGTCGCAGCTCAGCAACTTCCTCTCGGTTCCCACCGACTGCCCGCAGCGTGACGAACGGCTGGGCTGGACGGGCGATGCGCAGGCATTCGCGGCCACGGCGAGCACACTCTTCGACACCGCGGCGTTCTGGCAGTCCTGGCTCGTTGATCTCGCGCTCGAGCAAGAGGCCGACGGCGGCGTCACTGCGGTGGTCCCCAACGTCCTGGACCCTGAGGCGATCGTCGTCGAGGGAAGCCCGGTGGGCGTCGTGGGCCGAGCCGGCTGGGGCGACGCCGCCACGATCGTGCCCTGGGCCGTCTACGAGTCCTACGGTGATGACTCGGTGCTCCGACGGCAGCTGCCGAGCATGCGAGCGTGGATCAGCCACCTCCTTGCGCGCCGCGGCCCGGACGGGCTCCTTCCCACGGAGTTCCAGTTCGGCGACTGGCTGGACCCGGATGCCGCGCTGCCGTGGAAGGCGAAGGTCTCGGGGGACTTCGTCGCCAACGCGTTCTTTGCCCACAGCGCACGAATCCTGGCCCGCGCTGAGGCCCTCGTCGGTGATCGGGCGAGGGCTGCGCAGGCCTCCGCCCTCGCGGATGAGGTCGCGGGGCTGGCGTGGGCTCGCCACGGGCCTGCGGCGCTCGCCAGTCAGACGGGGTGCGCGCTGGCGCTGCAGCTCGCCGTCGCACCCGCGAGCGAACGAGCCCGGGTCGCGGCCGCCCTCGCCGCGGACGTCGATCGCCGGTCGGGTGCCATCGCCACAGGCTTCCTCGGAACCCCGCTCGTCCTCGAGGCGTTGTCGAACACCGGGCATGTCGAGCAGGCCTACCGCATGCTCCTACGACGCGACGCACCCTCCTGGCTGTACCAGGTCGAGGTCGGCGCCACGACCGTGTGGGAACGGTGGGACGCGCTGCGACCGGACGGGAGCGTCAACCCGGCAGACCCGACCGACCCCGCCAGCCCCAACCTGCTCTCACTGAACCACTACGCGTACGGCGCGGTGGTCGACTGGATGTATCGCAACGTGGCGGGGCTCGCGCCGGTAGCCGACGCGCCGGGCTACCAGTCGGTGCTCATCGCGCCCCGCCCCACGGTCGGCGTGCCGTGGGCTCGCGCGGCGATCGACACGAGCCTCGGGCGGCTGGCCATCGACTGGACCCTGAGGCCGCACGGCGACGTGCGGATCGACCTGGAGATTCCCTTCGGTACGACGGCCGTGCTCGCTCTTCCGATCACGGAACGCTCGATCATCACGGTGGACGGTGAGATGTCCCATGACGGTGCACGACTGACGCACGGAGACCACCAGATCGTCGTCACGGCACCATCCGTCGCGTCCGTCTAGTGCCGCGGGGTTTCGTGCATGGATACGGCGAGCGATGGCGGGCCAGTTCTCATCGGGGCCAACTGGTATCGGTTCCGTAGTGGGGAGCGCATCAGTCATGCTCACGTGCAGAGCGTATCGTTCGTCTGGGTGGCTCACGGCACAGGAACGATCGTCAGCGGCGGTCAGTCCTTCGCTATGACGACCCATGCGATCCTTCGATTGCCGTGGCGTCACGACGTGCACTACCGCCCGGACGCGCATTCTCCGTTCCACGTCGGGATCATTCACTTGATCCCGTGGCACGATGCCGCTGTGCCGGTCGAACCACGGGTCGCATTCCAGAGTGGGGATGCGCTGGTCACGGCTCCGTGGCGGCGAGCGGCGGCGCTGGGCGAGCATCCGGTGATGATGTCGAGCCGGTCCATCTCTGGGCGAAACGTCATCGCTCTCGCTTCTCACGGTGTTGAGCGGTTTCTGACTGGGAGAACAGGCGAAGCACCGCTGCGCGCGCTCGGTGTGCTCATATCGGACGAGAGCTCCGACTGGGCGGCAACCGAATCAGTTGCCCAGGGCTTCCCGACCCTGCTCGACCTGATGATCGACTGCATCCTCCGAAACATTGATCGACACCTCACCGTCGCTGAGATCGCCGATGCGGGGCAATGCAGCATCACCACGACGGAACGGTTGTTCGCGCGCTACACGGGATTGTCGGTGATTGCGTGGTCGCGGCTCAGACGAATGCAGGAGGCCGCGCTCTTGCTGCGCACGAGCGACCTTCGCGTCAACGAGGTCGCACGGCACGTCGGCTACGTCGATCCTCTCTACTTCTCTCGGGTGTTCAGCGGAGTCTATGGCGTAGCGCCCAGCAAATACGCCTCGAGTCAACTGCGCCCCTAGCCTCGCTCTTTCATGGGGCGCCGGTGCTCGGTCGTAGTGGCGGCCGGGCCGTCGGGTCGGGGTGATTTTGGCATCTGGGTGTGACAGCGGCCCGAGTGTCGTCTCGGGTGGTCACCGAGCGGCGTCGACCAGATCGTTGCGAGGGCCGAACCCTCTGTGGCGCGCAGGGTCAGTCCCTGAGCCGGCGAGCCTGCTTCAGCTCGCGGGCAAATGCCCACCCATCCGCCACGGGGCCCACGTGCCCGAGCTTGTCGGGGTTGACCACCGAGCGGATCGTCTGGACGCGCCCGCCGAGCACGTCGAGCATCAACGTGCCGACCACCTTGCCGTCCCGATCGCGAAGGATCGCGCCTGGCCGGCCGTTCACCTCGCACGGCTCGACCCTCGCGCCGATCGCGGCGAGCACCGGGGACACCGAAGCGAACACGCGGGCCACGTTGTCGGCACCGATCACGACGTTGGCAAAGGCCGGCGCCTTCCCTCCTCCGTCCCCGACCATCTCGACGTCGGCAGCGAGGAGCTCTCTCAGCCCGGCGACGTCGCCATCGCGGACCGCGTCGAAGAACCGCGCCGCCAGCTCCTCGCGTTCCCGGCGGTCCGCCTCGAACCGGGGGCGCCCCTCGTGCATGTGACGTCGCGCCCGGACCGCGAGCTGGCGGCAGGCCGCCTCGGATCTCCCGACGGCCGAGGCGATCTCGGGAAAGCCGAACGCGAACACGTCTCGCAGCACGAAGACCGCCCGCTCGAGCGGGCTGAGTCGCTCGAGCAGCAACAGGGCCGCCATCGACAACGAGTCGGCCAACTCGGCCGACCGCGCCGGATCCTCATAGGGGTCGGTGACCAGCGGCTCGGGCAGCCACGTCCCGACGTACGTTTCCCGCCGAACGCGTGCCGATCGCAGTACGTCGATCGAGATCCGAGTGACCACCGCCGCGAGAAAGGCCTTGGTCGACGTGGGCAGCGTCGGGGAGGACTCGTAGCGGAGCCAGGCCTCCTGGACCGCGTCCTCTGCTTCAGCCACGCTGCCGAGAATCCGGTAGGAGATGGCGAACATGAGCGGTCGCAGCTCCTCGAACTCCTCGGCTCGCGTCATGCGAGCTGTTCCTTGAAACCCTGTCGCCACGACGGATAGCGGAGCTCCCAGCCGAGCTCCCGCTTGGCCTTGGCGTTGGAGAAACCACGCCCCTCGGTCACCATGCCCACCGCCATCTCGCCGGCGAGCATCCGGGCCAGCCACGCGGGGACCCGCCGCGGCGGTTTGGCCCCAGCGCACTCCGCGAGATAGGGCAGCCACTCGCTGGCCGGCGCCGGCTCGTCGTCGACGATGTTGAACACGCCCGTCGCCTCCTGCTCCACCGCCAGGACGGTGGCGCTCGCCGCGTCGTCGAGATGCACCCACGAGAGATAGCCGGTGCCACCGCCGACGAGCGGGAACAGCCGCTTCCGCACGAGCGTGATCTGATCGTCGTTGGCGCCCGGCCCGTAGAACCCGCCGTAGCGCAGGACCGCCCCGCCTGCCCTGACCACCGCGTCCTCGAGGTGGGTGATCGCCTTCGTTCCCTCGATCACCTCCAACGGGTCCTCCTCGGTCTTGACCCATCCGCCCTCGCGGATCCCGTTCATGCTCGCATGGCCTTGCGAAACAACGTGGGCGACGTCGGTCGCCGCAGCCGCGGCCAGCAGGTGGTCGATCCCTTCGCTGCGGAGCCGGTTGGTCGTGGCGAAGTATCGGTCGGCCCTCCTCAGGTTGGGCTTGCCGGCGTGCGCCACGGAGAGGCCGGTCATCTGATTCACGATCGCGTCCGGCCGGGCCGCGGCCACCGCCTCGCCCACCGACGCCGCATCCAGCCCGTCCATCACGACACCCTCGGCGCCCAACTGCGCCAGCAGCCCCAGCTTGCCCGCGGTCGTCGACGTCGCCGTCACCTGATGGCCACGGGCCACCAGCTGCGGCACCAGGCGACGCCCGATGACCCCAGTCCCTCCTGCCACGAAGACTCGCATGACCTCACCCCGTCCAATCCGGTTCTGCCCTTGCCACCGAGACGAGACAGCCCGGCAGCCTGTGACATGGGAGATGGCGCAGGCGTCGGTTGCGTCGGGACGTCATCGGACTGAACTGGCAGCGCACTTACCTGGCCGGCGATCCGCGCCTTCACCGGCAGCGGCCTTCCGGCTCCTATGACCGTCAAGTCGCGAGTTCAGAAACGAGCCCTGATGGCGGGTTCAAGCGGTCGGTGCAACGGGTCCTGTGAGATGAGCCGGAAGCTGATCACGGGAGGGTCCGGATGCAGGGCAAGCATGGTCATCTCAGCCGGGAGCAGAAGCAGCTGGCGTTGCGGCTGCACGCGAAGGGCTGGCGGCTGGTCGACATCGCGCGGGAGATCGGATGCAGCGCCCCGATGGTCGGCCTCATGGTCCGGACCGGCCGACACATGGACGCCAAACCGTTCGGGTCGGAACCCCGCCCAGGCTGTCTGACGTTCGCCGAGCGCGAGCAGATCCTGGTGGGCTTGCTCAGGGACTGTCGTTGACGGCGATCGCCGCCCAGCTGGGACGCGCTGTGTCGACGATCAGTCGGGAGGTGGCCCGCGCCGGCGGCCGGGAGGAGTACTCGGCGTGGACCGCTCACGAGCACGCCCGAGCCCAGGCTCGCCGCCCCAAGCCGTTCAAGCTCGCGGCGGGCCGGCCGCTCGAGGAGGTCGCTGGGAGGCTCGAGCAGCTGTGGTCGCCTCAGGAGATCGCCGCCCGCCTACGGTTGGAGCATCCCGGCGATCCGGAGATGCAGGTGAGCCACGGGACGATCTACCAGTCGCTGTTCGTGCAGGGCCGCGGCCAGCTGCGCCGAGAGCTCACGCGCTGCCTGCGCTCGGGACGGACCGCGCGCAAGCCCCGCACTGCGGTCGACGGGCGTGGGCGGCTTCCAGGCATGGTCATGATCAGCGACCGGCCGGCCGAGGTCGAGGACCGGGCCGTTCCCGGGCACTGGGAAGGCGACCTCATCCTGGGCGAGCAGAGCCGCAGCGCGGTCGGGACACTCGTTGAGCACTCGACCCGCCTCACGCTCCTGCTGCACCTGGGCGAGGGGAAGAGCGCAGAGAATGTCGAGGTCGCGATGCGCGAGGCGATCACCGCGCTACCGGTGTCGTTGAGACGCACGATCACCTGGGACCAGGGCGCGGAGATGGCCAAGCACGCCGCATTCACCGCCGCGACGGGCATCCCGATCTACTTCTGCGACCCGCACTCACCCTGGCAGCGCGGCAGCAACGAGAACACCAACGGGCTCCTGCGCCAGTACCTGCCCAAGAGCACCGACCTGAGCCTGGTCAGCCGCGACGAGCTCGACCGGATCCAGGACAGCCTCAACGGCCGCCCCCGCAAGACCCTGGGCTACATGACACCATCAGAGAAGTTCGCAGAACTCGTTGCGACCACCGCTTGAATCCGCCATCGCATTGGACCGGCGCAGCTCCTTGACCTCGCGCTCGAGCTCGGCTGGGCACTGCCCGGTGGGCCACGCAGGTCCAGGTGGCGACCCTGCCCGCCGATGCCCGGGCGACGCTGCGTGTCGTCCTCGGGATCCTCGGCCGCAAGTACGGCAAGTCGGACGGCGTGTACGCGACCCGGCTCGGCCGCCGGCAGATCGACGGCTCCGGGCTCGTCGGGAGCATCAGCTCGCTGCGCCTGCAGCTCGGTGTCGGGGGGCCGCTGGCCTAGGTGCCCGGCTGCACGACGTGCCCGATGACGAGCCCGCCGGCTCCTCAGAAGGGCCGGCGGTTCAGACGGGCTGGAGCTCGATCGTCGCGAAGGGGGCGACATAGTGGTGCAGGTCGAGCGGCTGCGCCTGCAGGATCGGCATGTACGCCATCGCCTCGCCCTCGAGCATCGACTCCGTCGTGAAGTCGTGCCCGTCGTTGTAGTGGTAGACGAGGCGGACGTGCCCCGTGGTCACGGTCCTGGTGTTCGAGTCGCGTGCGGTGCTCATGCCGTCCATGCCACTCACCTCCACCGGGCACTCGACGAGCCTCTGCCTGTACCAGTGATGAGCCGCCGGGACGTCAGGAATGACGCCGTTCACTGGGTGAATGTCCGGGTCGTGGGTGACCCCGACGCCGCCGTAGGGTCGGCGGATGGGGTCACTCGCGTGGGATGTCGTGGACTGGCGACGTCAGGTCAGTGAGGTCTACCGAGAGGTCCGCCACGAGCGAGACCCGGCGTCTGCCCATGCGGCCTGGGCGACGGCCCGCGGACGGCTCCTGGCGACACATCCGGCATCGCCCGTGCCGATTGCCTCGCGGGCCGGCTTCGGCGGTGTGGCGATGGCGCCCTACGATCCGCGGTTCCGGTTCGTCGTACCGGTCGACGTCGACGTCGAGCCCGAACGGCGCGAGGTGGTCACCGGCACGGACGGGGTGGTGCCGTTCGAGCGGGTCGGTCGGGTGGTGCTCGCTGGGCTCGGTGCGCTGGACGTGTGGTGGATCGCGACGTACGGGGGTGGTCTGTTCCTGCCGTTGCGCGACGGAACCAGCGGCGGGACGTCCTACGGCGGTGGCCGGTACGTCCTGGACACGGTCAAGGGGGCGGACCTCGGCGGTGGACCGCGCGAGCTCGTGGTGGACCTGAACTTCGCCTACCAGCCGTCGTGCGCGTACGACGCGTCCTGGGCCTGCCCGCTGCCCGGGCCCGGCAACTCGGTGCGCGCGCCGGTCCCGGTCGGAGAGCACCACGTCCCGGTGCCGACGCGCGCACCGGCCGGGCCCGACTGATCTGTCGTAGGGAGATCGGAGCCCATATGCGGACACGGCGTCAGATAGCACCTACCATCGAGAACCAGGACGAGTACCGCCGACCGGCGGTCCTCGCGGCGAGGAGGGGGCAACCGTGGATGCGTGGCTCCTCTCGCTCGCCGCTTCACCGCTCGTTTACCTGGGGATGTTCCTCTTCGCTGTGGTCGACGGCTTCTTCCCGCCCATCCCGAGCGAAGCTGCCGCTCTCGGTCTGGCCGCCCTCTCGGTGGCGACCGGCAAGCCGAACCTCGCACTGGTCCTGCTGGTCGCCGCGGCGGGCGCCTTCACCGGCGACCAGGTCGCCTACGCGATCGGCCAGCGCCTCGACGTCCGCCGGTTCCCGCTCCTGCGCAGCGGTCGCGGGCGCAAGAGCCTGATCTGGGCGGAGCAGGCCCTGACGCATCGTGGGCCGTCGTTCATCCTCGCGGCGCGGTTCATCCCGATCGCGCGCGTCGCGGTGAACATGACGGCGGGCGCGGTGGGCTACCCCCGGCGCCGGTTCGTCTGGCTCGCCGCGCTCAGCTCGGTCACCTGGGCCGCGTACTCCGCCGTCATCGGGGTCGGGGCAGGCGCGTGGCTCCAGGGCAATCCGTGGGGTGCTGTGGCCGTCGGTGTCGTCGGCGGGCTCGTGATCGGCGTCGTCGTCGACTGGGCCCTCACCCGGCTCCCGACCCGCCGCGTCCGCGTCGACGTCCTGGTCACCACCAGCATCGACGAGACCGGTGCGCGACCTGCTCCGGTGATGGCCGACAGCGCGATCGGCGACTGAGTCAGAGCGTTCGAGCGGACTCCGTGGGGTCGAAGCCCAGGGCGACGAGCGCCCTGCCCACCGAGGCCTCGGGTGTCCCGGTGCCGGCCACTGCCCACCAGATGAGCGCCTCGATGGTGGCCCACCACAGGGTTCGGGCGAGCACGACCGGCTCGAGATCGCCGGCCGGGCGGTCGGTGCTGCGGGCGATGACGTCGGCGATCGCCGCGACGGCAGGTTCGGCGGTGGTGTGCAGGTGGGTGCGGAGCGACGGCGTGCTGTCGATCAGCCGCAGGCGCAGGCGAAGGGCATGCGTGTCGTCGCCGGGGAAGCGCAGCGCCGCCATCAGGCATCGAGCCACCTGCGGTCGCCATGCGGGCCCGGGCTCCGCGTGGCCGAGCTCGGCGAGCAGCGCCTGCTCGGCTTCGAGCCGACCGTGCCAGACGATGGCGCTCTTGCTCTCGAAGTAGCGGAACAGCGTCGATCGACCCACGCCGACCTGGCCGGCGACATCGGCCAGGGTCGTGGCGTCGTAGCCCTGACGGGCGAAGAGCTCCAGGGCGACCGAGGCGATCTGGGCAGCGGACGTGACCGGGGGGCGCCCCTGGGGAGACCGGTGCTTGTCCGTCACGGGCGTTGACTCTAGTTTGTGGACTGAGTACCGGAAACCCCGGGCTGATGATCGCGCTCGTGTCAGAGAGGACACATCCATGTCTGTCGCCGCTGAGTTCACCGAGGGTCGTTTCGCCGGCAAGACCGCCATCGTCACGGGGGCAGGTTCGGGTATCGGCCGTGCGACTGCCCTTCGTCTCGCCCGTGAAGGCGCACGGGTCGTCGCGAGCGACATCTCGGAGCAGCGCCTCGCGGAGCTCGTCGCCGAGAACCCGGACCTGGACCTGGTCACCGTGGCCGGTGACATCTCGACCGAGGCAGCCGTCCAGGCGGTCGTCGGCGCCGCCGGTGGCCGGGTCGACGCCCTGGCCAACGTGGCCGGGATCATGGACGCGTTCCTCCCGCCGGCCGAGCTCGACGACGCCACGTGGGACCGGGTCTTCGCGGTCAACGTCACCGCAGTCATGCGGCTGACCCGCGCGGTGCTGCCGCTGATGCTCGGGGTCGGCGCAGGTTCGATCGTCAACGTCTCCTCCGAGGCCAGCCTGCGCGCATCGGCGTCCGGCGCGGCGTACACGGCCTCGAAGCATGCGGTGAACGGGTTCACGAAGAGCACGGCGGTCTTCTACAAGGGCAAGGGCATCCGCGCGAACGCCGTCGCTCCGGGGGCGGTGGCGACCAACATCGAGGCGCCCTTCAAGTCCGCCTTCGCCGGCGAGGTGCTCGGGCCGTTCTTCGCCATCGTGCCACCCGTCGCGACGTCCGAGCAGCTGGCGGCCTCGATCACCTGGTTGCTCAGCGACGATGCGAGCAACGTCAACGGCGTGATCCTGCCGTGCGACGGGGGCTGGTCCGCCATCTGATCGGACTGTTCTCTCGGCAGTGTCGTCCCAGGTCAGGGTCTTGCTGGAGATGATCCGGCAGGGCCCTGGCCCTGGGGACCTTCAGCGTTCCTTCATGTCCCCGATCGGGTGGCCTTCAGGTCCGGAGCGCACCATGGGGTATCGGCGCGGCCCTCAGCGGGCCGGTCCTGTCGACGAGTCGAGAGGAATGGTTGACATGATGTGGAACGGATACGGGATGGGCCCTGGGATGTGGCTGCTGTGGTTGCTCGTCCTCGCGGGTGTGGTGGTCCTGGTGGTCGTGCTGGTGCGTCTCGCTTCGGGCGGTGGCACATCGTCCGGTGGAGGCTCGGGCCACGGTGGGACGACGTCCGGTCCACCGGCGGGTGGCGTCTCGCGGGCGCGGGCGATCCTGGAGGAGCGCTATGCGCGAGGGGAGATCGACTCCACCGAGTTCCAGGAGCGGTTGGGCAACCTGGACGGTCAGTGAGCTCGGAGGCGATCAGCCGTCGCCACGCCCTCGAGCTGGGGCTGCTGGGTGCAGCGAGCGCAGGTGTCGGGCTCGTCGGCCTGGGCGGCAACGGGTGGCCGCCGTTCGGGCCCGGCTCGACGGTCCGGAACCCGGCACCGGGGCAGGGCGCTGCGCTCACCGAGCCCGACGTGCTTCGCGCCGTTGACGGTGTGCTCCAGGTCGATCTCCGCGCCGCTCCGGCCGATGTGAGCCTCGCGGGCCGCACCGCCCACGTGCTGGCGTTCAACGGCAGCGTGCCGGGTCCGACGCTGCTCCTGGCCCCGGGTGACCGGTTGCGGGTGCGGTTGGTCAACGACCTCGACGAACCGACGAACCTCCACACGCACGGTCTGGAGGTGTCACCGCAGGGCGCGGGGGACAACCCCTTCGTCCGGGTCGACCCAGGCGAGGCGCACGCCTACGACATCCTGCTGCCGGCCGACCATCCCACCGGGCTGTTCTGGTACCACCCGCACCACCACGGTATGGTCGCCGGCCAGGTCTTCGCCGGCCTCTACGGGGCGATCGTCGTGGACCGCGACGCCTCCGCGACAGCGGGCGAACGGCTGCTGATCATCTCGGACACCAGCCTGGCCGCGGACGGGAGCGTCGCGGTGGTCTCCCCGATGGATCGCATGGCCGGGCGCGAGGGAGACCTCGTGCTCGTCAACGGGCAAGCTCGTCCGGTGCTCGAGGGCCGGACGGGCGCGACAGAGCATTGGCGCGTCCTCAACGCCTGCACCTCGCGCTACCTGCGGCTGAGCCTGGACGGCCACCCGATGAGCCTCAACGGGTTCGACGGCCGTCCTCTCGCCACGCCGCATGACGTCACCGAGATCGTCCTGGCGCCAGGGAACCGCGCGGATCTGACCGTGACCCTGCCTGCCGGCACGACGCAGCTGGAGACACTGGCCTACGACCGCGGCAGCGGGCGTGGCATGGGCATGATGGGCGGACGTCCGCCGTCCTCGCGGGGCGCCACGACCCTCGCCATCGTCCGGGCCACCGGGACGACGAGCGGGGCAGGTGCGGTTCCGCCGGCCGCACCCGGCCCCGGGCGTCGTCCGGCCGGGCGGGACCTGCGCAGCGCGTCCGTTGCGCGTTCTCGCGTGCTCGAGCTGGCGACGGGCATGGGCATGGGCATGGGCGACGGCGGGATGCGGTTCACGATCGACGGGCGTTCCTTCGATCCCGAGCGCATCGACCAGCAGGTTCGCGCCGGCGACGTCGAGGAGTGGACCATCCGCAACACCTCACCGATGAGTCACCCGTTCCACCTGCACGTGTGGCCGATGCAGCTGGTACGCACAGCGGACGGGCCTGTCACGGTGGTCGACCGCCGCGATGTCGTGGACGTCCCGGCGGACGGGGAGGTGACGGTGCGCATCGCGTTCGACCGGTTCAGCGGCCGGACCGTCTATCACTGCCACATCCTCGACCACGAGGACCTCGGGATGATGGGGACGATCGCTGTCGGCTGATGACCGTCGAGGTGCAGACGCACGGAGTGCCCTGGTCGCGCATCTGCCGGCTAGAACTGGTGGAGCAGCCGGTGCAGGAACTGCCGGGTGCGCTCGTGCTGCGGGTCACGCAGCAGCTGGGCCGGCTCACCACGCTCGACGATCGTCCCGCCGTCGACGAAGGCGACCTCGTGCGCGACCTCCCGGGCGAACTGGAGCTCGTGGGTGACGATCACCATCGTCCAGCCCTCGAGCGCGAGCTCCTTGATCAGGCCCAGGACGTCGCCGACGAGCTCGGGGTCCAGGGCCGACGTCGGCTCGTCGAAGAGCAGCAGCTGGGGCTTGAGCGCGAGCGCGCGCACGATGCCGACGCGTTGCTGCTGACCGCCCGACAGCTCGAACGGGTAGCTGTCCGACTTGTCGGTCAGGCCGACCCGATCGAGCAGGGCCCTGGCCTCGGCGTCGACCTCGGCGGCGGGGCGCCGCTGGACCACGACCGGTCCCTCGACGACGTTCTGCAGCACCGTCTTGTGCGGGAAGAGGTTGTAGTGCTGGAAGACCATCGCCGAGCGGTCGCGCAAGGCGGCAAGCTCGCGTCTGGACGGCGGACGGGCGAAGTCGAGCGCGAGGTCGGCGCCGACCGCGATCGTTCCGCCGTCGGCGACCTCCAGGCCGTTCAGGCAGCGCAGGACCGTCGTCTTGCCGGAGCCGGACGGGCCGATCAGGGCCAGCACCTGGCCGCGTCCGATCGACAGGTCGACCGAACGGAGCACCTGGTTGGCGCCGAAGCTCTTCGCCAGCCCCCGCACCGTCAGGAGCGGGGCGCCCGGGGAGGTCGGTGCGTCGGCCCGGTGCGGCGGCTCGAGCGGGTCGACGGCTCCGGGTTCAGTGGGCGACATAGCGGTCCAATCGCTTCTCGAGGGAGCCCTGCGCGGTGGACAGGACGAGGCAGATCAACCAGTAGACCAGGGCGGCCTCCAGGTACAGGAGCATGAACTCCTGGCTGAAGGCCGCCACCTCCTGGGCTTGGCGGAAGAGCTCGGTGACCAGGATCAGCGAGGCCAGCGAGGTGTCCTTGACGAGGCTGATGAAGGTGTTCGACAACGGTGGCACCGAGACGCGTGCCGCCTGCGGCAGGATGATCCGGCGCAGCGCCAACGGGTGCGACATGCCGATCATGTATGCGGCCTCCCACTGGCCCTTCGGGACGGACAGGATCGCTGCCCGGATCACCTCGGCCGCGTAGCCGCCGACGTTGATCGAGAAGGCGACGACGGCGCTCGGCCAGGGATCGATGACCACACCGATCGTTGGCAGTCCGTAGAAGATCACGAACAGCTGGACGAGCAGCGGCGTCCCCCGGACCACCGAGATGTACCCGCGGGCGACTCCCGACAACCACCGCCGTCGTGAGAGCCGCATCAGGGCCAGGACCAGTGCGAGCACCAGACCCAGTGCGAAGGACACGACGGCCAGCGGGATGGTGCCCCGGGCGGCTCCCAGTGTGAGAGGCCACAGGGAGTCCAGGACGAGCGTCCAGTCGGGTTGGCTCATGGTCGGTGTCCGTCGCTCGCCGGATCAGCTCGAGACGTCCTGGCCGAAGTACTTCTCGGAGATCTCCGTCAAGGTGCCGTCCTGCGCCAGAGCGGCCAGGGCCTCGTCCACCGCCTCGGCGAGCGTGGTGCTGCCCTTCGCGAAGGCGAACGCGCTCAGCGACTCCTCGTCGGTCTCGGCGGCGATCTTCAGCCCAGAGGCGTCATTCGTCTGGGCGTAGTCGAGGAAGGTGAGCTTGTCGTTGATCGTCGCGTCGACCCGGCCCTGCTCGACCAGGGCGACGGACTGGGCCCAGCCCTCGACCGCCTCGATGGTTGCGCCGCTGTCCTGCGCCAGGGTGTACCAGTTGCTGGTCAACGACTGGGCGGTGGTCCTGCCAGCCAGGGACTCGAACGACGTGATCGAGTCGTCGTCGGCCGGTACGACGATCACCCCGGTCGAGACGGTGTACGGGGTGGAGAACGTGTAGGCCTCCTCGCGCTCCGGGGTGATCGAGACCTGGTTCGCGATCACGTCGAAGCGGCCGGCCTCGAGCCCGGCGAAGATCGCGTCCCACTGCGTCTCCTCGAACACGACCTCGACGCCGAGCTCGGCCCCGACGGCCTCGATCACCTCGACGTCGTAGCCGGTCAGGTCGCCCGAACCGTCCTGGTGGTAGGAGAACGGCCGGTAGGTCCCCTCCGTCCCGACTGTCAGGGTGCCGGCGTCCACGACGTCGGCCAACGACGTGTCGGCGGGCTGCCCCGAAGGATCCGAGGTTGCGGTCGACCCGGCGTCGTCGCCGGTGGCTGAGCAGGCGGCAAGGGCAAGGGTGAGGGAAGCGAGGGCGGTAGCACGGGTGAGGCGGTTCTTCGACATGGTCCGGGAGTCCTTCGGTGGGTGCGCACGAGGCGCGACGTGGAGTGGGGAGGCTCGGGCAAGACGCGCGGATCCGGCGGAGCAGGGTGTCCGATCTCGGGACCTCTGCACGCCGGCTCCGAGCCGCCGGTGATCGTCCGGTGCGACCGGGACGGGAAGGGCGGTGTGCCGGGTCGGTCGGCGCCCTGTACAGGGCACGGACCGTCGCTCAGGTCAACAGTCGCAGCGGATGCCCGGACAGCACAGGCGCCGCATCGGGCCAACGGCGTGGGCCGTGGTCGATCGGGAGCTGTGTTGACGGGACATGGCCCAATTCCATCACACCGGGCGGACCTCGGCGGCCACCTGCGACGAAGGAATCGAGTCGCGCACCCGGTCCCGTGCGGTGACCGTGCATCTCGGTGGCGACGGGTCCCGCGACAGCCGGGCTGGCCACGCGGCGTATCCTTGAACCTTCCACGAACCCCACGATGTGCCTAGGTCACCCGAGCGGTCGACGACCGCACCGATCCGGAGGAACCCATGAGCGCTGGCGGCAAGCGAAACCCTGACAAGGACGAGCGGCGCGCCCGGCTCGCGGAGATCCAGGCCGCACAGCAGCGGGCCGATCGGCGCCGCACGCGACTCATCGCCCTGGTTGTCGGGTTGGTCGTGCTGGCCCTGGCGGTGCCCACGACGGTTCTGATCGTCAACGCGCAGCGTCAGGCCGCGGCGGCCCAGGCGGCGGCGAGCGCTCCGATCGAGGGGGAGGAGGTCGTCGAGGTGCCCTCTGCGACGCACGTCATCGAGGACGTTCCCTATCCGACGCCAACCGCCGCAGCCGACGAGGGTCAGGCCCTGCCTCCGGTCGGCGGGGATCACGACCCGGTCGTGCAGAACTGCGGCTTCTACGCGGAGCCGGTGCGAAGCGAGAACGCCGTGCACTCCCTGGAGCACGGTGCGGTCTGGTTGACGTACCGGCCCGGCCTCGACGACGAACAGGTCGCCACGCTGCGTGGCCTGGCAGAGGAGAACCCGTATCTCCTGGTGAGCCCCTTCGACCAGCTGGCATCCGATGTCGTCGCCACCGCCTGGGGCGTCCAGCTCGAGCTCGACTCCGCGCTGGACGAACGCCTGGCACCGTTCCTGCTGCGCTACCTCCAGGGCGAGCAGACACCCGAGCCGGGCGCCCCCTGCGACGGCGGGGTCGGCGGCTGACGGCCACGGTTGCCGTCAGCCCGGGGCCCGTCGGCGCCGCACTACCGGACAGCTAGCCGGCCTGGACCGTCGCAGCCTGCTCCCGTCGGAACAGGATGACGACCGCCAGGGTCAGACCGGTGACCCATGCGAGTGCGACCACCAGGGAGGCGGCCTCGTCGAAGGTCGCTGTGAGTGCGCCGTCGATCACCATGCGGGTGGGGCCGTAGCTCGGGAGGTATCGGGCCCAGCTCTCCGGTTGTGCCTGGAGCATCGGGCTCTGGCCGATGCCCAGGTCGATGAACGGGATGAGGAAGGCCATGAAGGTGCCGCTGACTCGCCCGAACAGCGGACCGAGAAGCACTCCGACCAGTGCGTACGTCAGGGCGACGAGCGTGATTGCAGCGACGTACACCCCCCATTGGTGGGCATCGAAGACGGTGGAGGTCACGATGACAGACGCCGCCGTGGCGATGCCGGCCGCCGCGAACACCGTGCTCAGTCGCGTGGCGAGGACGACCCAGCGGCGTTGGCCCGCCAGGGCGAGCCGTTGGTCCGCCTCGCGTGCGTCCAGCGCGATGAAGACTCCCGCAAGCGCCGCCAGCGAGGCCACGGCGACGGGGGCCATCGTCGCGGCATGCATGTGGGCGGGGTCGAGCATCTCGGTGAGCGGCGCACCGCCCTCGCGAAGCGTGACCGGGGTGCTGCCATGCGGGGTGATCGCATCTGACAGCCAGATGAACACCGTGGGGACAACAGCCAGCAGTGCCCACAGCACAGGTGTCCGCCGCCAGGTTCGCCACGCCATCCGCAGCCCGGTCCGCAGCTGGGTCCCGGCAGAGCCAGGGCGGGCGGCGCTCCATCTGCGTCCCACCGCGCTGGTCCGCAGCACGACGACGAAAGCAGTGGCCGTTGCGGTGACCGTCCAGGTGAGGGACCAGACGAGCTCGCTGGCCCCCGCGTGCCCCGCGGGCAGGTTGACTGTCCACAGGGAGATGAAGTGGGTGGGGAGAAACCGGGTCACCAGGGCATCCGAGCCGCTGAGCGTGGGACCGAAGAACACATCGATGATCCAGATGAACATCAGCAGGACTGTGCCGTTCACGGCATTCGGGACCGTGGCCCCGACCAGCGCTCCGAAGGCCAGGTAGACGACGGCGAACATGAGCGTCCCGAGGACCACACGGCCTGGCTGCTGGATACCGTTCCGGGCCGCAAGGGCGAGCAGAGCGGCGGTGCATGCAACCGCCGCCAGCAGCCCACCTGCGATCATCCGGGCGGTCACGAGCGTGAGGCGCGGGAGTCCCGACAGGACCAAGCGCCGGTCGGTGAGCTTGGCGGCGCGGACCTGGAAGTACATGGCGATCGCGGCCAGGAAGCCCGCTGCCCATCCTGCCGTGATGGTTTCGATCGGCGCCCCACCACCGGCGCCGCCGAGGAGTCGCGCTGCCTCGGCCATCGAGTCGGCCGCGACGACCACGAAGACGATCGGCACCAGGACGAGGAACAGGAGGTTGGCCCTGTTGCGCGCGTAGTCGTCGAGGAACCGGTGGACCAAGACCATGGTCGTCATCTCGGCCACGTCCGTCCGTCTCGAAGGTCGACGATCCGGTCGAATCGGTGCTCGTCGACGACGAAATGGCTGATGATCAAGACGCTCTTGCCCACTGCCCGGCGCTGCTCGACCAGTTCCCAGAACTTCAGGTAGGTGTCCCAGTCGAACCCGGCGTACGGCTCGTCCAGGAGCAGCACGCCAGGGTCGGCCAGGAGGGCGAGTCCGAGGTTGAGCTTCGACAGTGTTCCGCCGGAGAGCCGGTCGGCGCGCGTGCCGGCGTACCGAGCGAAGCCGAGAGACTGGTAGAGGTCCTGGCGGTTGCGGTGCGCGGCGACGTGGGGCATCCGGTATGCCCTGCCGAAGATCTCGAAGTGCTCGTCGCAGGTCAGCCGCGGGTAGACCAGCGGCTCCTGAGGGCAGTAGCCGATCTGCCCCGGGCGCGTCACTGAGCCGCCGTCCGCGGTCAATGCGCCGACGAGGATCTTCATCAGCGTGCTCTTGCCCGAGCCGTTCTCGCCCACGAGACCCACGACCTCGCCCGGGTAGAGGGTGAGCTCGGCGCCCAGGAGCACCCGCACGGACCGCCTCAGCGGCCACGGACCGCGGTGGTAGGACTTCTCCAGCCCGACGGCGGTGAGCACGGCCTGAGAACCCGGCGCCGATCGCGGTCCCGGTCTCTTGGCGGTGGGATGTGTGGCTTCGGCCATGATCGCCCTCACCCGGTCAGGTGACGTCTCCGCCGATCGATGGAACTGACGGACGCGTCGACTCAACGATGTCCGCGGTGGGATACACGATCAGTAGCGATCAGATGAAGGTTCGCTGAAGGTCGACGGTGACGTCCCGCTGAGTGGTGGAGTTGCTCGACACCGTGCGGGTCAGTGTGTTGATCATGCCGTGAGGAGTTCGGGGGCGTCCACCTCCGTCGCGGTCAGGGTCATGGTGGCGAGCTGGGCCATGGAGTGCTCGGACAGGTAGCGGCGGTCGGTGGCGGCCCATTCGTCGTGGGCTTCGACCAGGACGGCGCCGGCCAGGCGCAGCAGGGCGGCGGGGTTGGGGAAGACCCCCACGACGTCGGTGCGGCGTTTGACTTCCTTGTTCAGTCGTTCCAGGGGGTTGGTCGACCAGATCTTCTTCCAGTGGCTGGCGGGGAAGCCGGTGAACGCGAGCAGGTCCTCGCGGGCGTCGGTGAGCATCGCGGCGACCTTGGGGTGGGAGCGGCCCAGCATCGTGGCGATGACCTCGAACTGCTCGCCGACGTGGGCGTCGTCGGGCTGGGCGAAGATCGTGCGGATCGCCGCGGCGACCATCTCGGCGTTGGTCCTGGACACCGCGTCGAGCACGTTGCGGGTGAAGTGGACCCGGCAGCGTTGCCAGGACGAGCCGAGCAACACCGAGGCGATCGCGGTCTTCAACCCCTCATGGGCGTCGGAGATGACCAGCTGCACCCCGCCCAGGCCCCGGGCCTTGAGGGACCGCAGGAAGCTGGTCCAGAAGGCGCCGTTCTCGGAGTCCCCGACGTCGAACCCCAGGACCTCACGGTGACCGTCGGCGCGGACCCCGGTGGCGATGACCACGGCCTGGGACACCACCCGACGCCCGACCCTGGCCTTGCAGTAGGTCGCGTCCAGGTAGACGTAGGGGAACGCGATCTGGTCCAGCGACCGGTCGCGGAACGCACCGACCTCCTCGTCCAGGCCGGCGCAGATCCGGCTGACCTCACTCTTGGAGATCCCGGTGTCGGCCCCCAGAGCCTTGACCAGGTCATCGACCTTGCGGGTGGAGACCCCGTGCAGGTAGGCCTCCATCACCACCGCGAACAGCGCCTGGTCGACCCGGCGACGCCGCTCGAGCAACGAGGGGAAGAACGACCCGGTGCGCAGCTTAGGGATCCGCAGCTCCAAGTCCCCGGCCGTGGTCGTCAGGACCCGGTCCCGCGACCCGTTGCGCAGGGCGGTCCGCTCGGCGGTGCGCTGCCAGGGGCCGGCGCCGATCACCGCGGTCGCCTCGGCGTCGATCAGCTCTTGATACAGGTGCTCGGTCGCGGTCCGGACCCGGTCGGTGACCTCGGTGTCCTTCAATGCGGTCAGCAGGTCGAGCAGGGCAGACTGGTCCATGGCCATCGTGCGATGTCCTTCCGTGAGTTCCCTAGTCCGGTCTCACCGACCATCGCACGATGGCCTTCTCCGTCGCGGTCACCACGACGAACAAGATCGAGAACTACACCACCCCAGGGGACGTCACCAGGTCGACCGCCTTGGGTGACAGCTCATCCCGATGGCTCCGGAGGTTCGAAACCATCGGCTCCATGGTCAGGTCGGCGCGTTCAGGGAACGCAGCCGACCGCCCCTCGATCTCCCAGCGTGCATCCTGCCCGTCGCTACGGTCGGCCCATGCCCGTCGCCCACCTGCGCGGTGCTCAGGATCTGCAGCTCGCCGTCGAGAACGACGGTGGATGAAGGGTCCCGCGCGCGGATCTTCAGCGAGTCTTCATGGATCGCCGCTCGCTTCTTGATGGTCCGTGGCCAGGGTGGTGCACAGGTGCCACCGGGTGCCTGGTCGAACGGCAGGAGATGGCGATGGGTCTGTGGTGCACGCAGACGGGGGCAGGTGGCTGGCTGTCCATGGTCGTCCTCTGGGTCGCGGTCGTGGCGCTCATCGTCTGGGGGGTGGGACGACTGTTCCCCGCGCAGCCGGCGCCCGACGCCTATGCCGTCCTCGAGTCGCGGCTCGCATCTGGGGAGATCGATCCGGAGACCTACCGTCTGATCCGTCGCGAGCTCGACCGGTTGGCGCCGGTCGAGACGAAAGGAAGCTGATGAAGGGTCATCTCAAGCACATGGTCATTGGAGGAGCGGGCATCCTCGTCGTCCTACTTCTCTTCGGGGTCGGCTTCCAGGAGGCCCTGCCATGGGCCCTTCTGCTCGCGTGCCCTCTGATGATGGTCGGCATGATGTTCATGATGAACCGCAACCACGGAGCGGGCGCCTCCGGGGAGCACCAGCACAGCGCACACTGTGCGCAGAATTCGATCCAGACGCCTTCGTCGGCCGACCGCGACGTCCAGGCAGCCGGCCCGGAGGGGCGCATCCACGTCTGACCGATCGTTGCGGGGCGGCGCGCGCGGGGCAGCGCGCGCCGCCCCGCCCCGCCCGCCCCGCCCCGCCCGCCCCGCCCCGCCCCGCCCCGCCCCGCCCCGCTGCTCGGGCGCCGGAGATCACGCCCCGCGGCCGACGCGCGAAAGTCGCCGACGCGAGGATGCCGATGCCTCGAAGGTCCCGATGCCTGCGGGACCTCGATGCCCACCCGGTCGGTCGGTCCCGGCCACCGCTGACTACAGCAAGGTCTCGGGGTCCACGGTCACGCCGTTCACGTAGACCTCGAAGTGCAGGTGGCATGCCGTTGAGGTGCCCGTGGTGCCCGAGTAGCCGACGACCTGTCCCTGGGTGACTGTCTGCCCGGTCGTGACGGCGAAGGACGACAGGTGGTTGTAGCTGGTCAACAGCGAGCTCCCGTTCTGCAGGCCATGGTTCAGCATCACCTGGTTTCCGAATCCGCCGACGGACGCGGCCCACTGCACGGTCCCGGCGGCCGACGCGATGATCGGCGTGCCGCAGTAGGCGCGGAAGTCGGTCCCGGCGTGCAGCTTGCGGTACCCGTAGATCGGGTGGATCCGGTATCCGTAGGGCGAGGTGATCACGGGCGGGTTCATGGGGCTCGGGTAGGCCAGGACGCCGCGGCCGGGTTGCTGAGCCGGCGGCGGGGGAGCCGGTACGGGCTCGCCGGCCACGACAGCGGCCTGAGCCGCGGCGGCAGCCCGTCGCGCGCGGTCGTCCTCCTGTGCCCGCACGATGGCGGCGAGCTCGCTGGCGAGCGCCGCTTGCTGCGCTTCGTAGGCGGTCTTGCGCTCGAGTTGATCGGCGCGCCGTGCCTCGATGACGTCAGCGTTCGCCTGCTGCCGCGCCACGAGTGTGGCGACCTCGTCCCGACGTCGCTGGGCCGTGATGCGTGCGGACTCGGCCTCGGCGACGTTGGCATCGGCCTCGCTCTTGAGCTCGGCGATCTCGGTCTCTACTGCTGTCAGCCGGGCACGTCGGTTGCCGTTGAGCCCGTTGATCTGCTCGAGGTCGCGAAGGGCCTGGGTCTGCGCCTGCAGGACGGCAGAGGAGATCGCCGATCGTTGGACAAAGTCGGTGGCATTCCGGGAGTCGAGGACTGCCGACATCGCGGAGGCACTCAGGGAGCCCTTGTAGGCGTCCCGTGCGAGCTGTCCGATCGCCGATCGGCTCTGTTCGGCGCGCTGGGTGTCGACGAGGATCGCCGCGGTGATCGTGGCGCCCTCGGCCCGGGTCACGGTGAGCCGCTCCCCGATCATCGCCGCCTCGCGCTCGAGCCCGTCCAGCACGGCCTCCGCGGTGCTCAGCTCGGCCTGCGCGCCGGGCAGCTGGGCGGTGAGGGTCTGCAGATCCGCGTAGACGGCGACGAGCTCGGCGTCGGTGTCCTCGAGCAGCTCGTTGAGCTCTTCCATCGACGACGCAACTGCGCCCTGCTCGGACTTCGCGCGGGCCCGTCTGTCGTCGGACTCTTCGGCGGCGGCGGGCGCGACGAGGCTGGACGCGAGCGCTGCTATGGCGAGGGCGCCCGCGACGCTCAGTCGAACTGACCGTGATCGCATGGTTGACGATGGTGCGCCCCGTGAGTGACATGTGGGCGTAGTCAAGGCTCAGGTCAGCGAACCTTCATGGAATCTTGATCGCCGACCACTGCGGACAGTCGGGGTGCTCAGGGGCGATCGGCCGCTGTGGCGGGTTCGAGGAGGATCTCGAAGGTCGAGCCGGTACCGAGGCCGTCGCTGTGGGCGCTGACGGTTCCGCCGTGCGCCTCGACCAGGGCTCGGACGATGGCCAGGCCGATGCCTGAGCCGCCGTGGCCGCGGTCGCGGGCGGTGTCGACGCGGTAGAAGCGCTCGAACACGTGCGCGAGGTGCTGCGGGTCGATCCCTTCACCGTTGTCCACGACCGCCAGACGCACGCGACGGTCCTCGGTCAGGTGGGCGGTGAGCTCGACCGTCCCCACGCGCGGTGTGTGGCGCAGGGCGTTGTCGACGAGGTTGCCGAGCACCTGGCCCATGCGGTCGGGGTCGACCAGGACCGCGGGAAGCCCGGGCTCGACCTCCATCGCCAGATCGATGCCCGCGGCAGCGAAGCGTTCCTCGGCCGCGGCACGTGCCTGGTCGAGCAGGGCCGCGGGCGAGGTGGGTTCCCGGTGCAGGGTGAGCTCGCCGCTCTCGACGCGCGTGACGGCTGCCAGGTCGTCGGCCAGTCGCGTCAGCCGAGCGCCTTGGGTGCGGAGCACGGTGACAGTCTGGGGCGTCAGCGTCTCGACGCCGTCCTCGAGCCCCTCGAGGTAGGCGTTGAGGGTCGCCACAGGGGTACGGACCTCGTGGGCGACGTCGGCCAGGAGCCGGCGGCGCAGCGCCTGGCTCTCCTCGAGGCGAGCTGCCATGTCGTTGAACGCGTGCGAGAGCTGGTCGAACTCGGGTCCCATGCGGGGGCTGGCGACTCGGGAGTCGAACCGTCCACCAGCGATCCGGGCGACCGCGGCCGACAGCGCGCCGAGTGAGCCGGCGATGCGTTTGGTGAGGAACAGGCTCACCGCCAGGGAGGCAACGACGGCTGCGGCGAGCGCGACCGTCAAGGACAGGGCGGCGGCCGAGCGGAAGGCCTCCTCGGCGTGCAACACCGCTGCGGTGTCCTCTTCGAGCCCAGCCCGGACCATGTGCTGGTGGAAGATGGCCGGCCCGATCGCGCCGGCCACGAGCCAGGCGGTCAGCCCGCCGGCGACGACGACGAGCGCCAGCGCGGCCAGGAGCCGGCTGGCGATCCCCGGGGCGGCGGTGCGCCGCCGGTGGCTCATCCGCCGGTCCCGATGCGGTAGCCGACGCCGCGGATCGTGCGGATGAAGCGCTGCTCGTCCACCGTGTCGCCCAGCTTCTGACGCACGTGCAGCACGTGCACGTCGACGAGGTGCTCGTCTCCCACCCAGTTGTCGCCCCAGACCGCCTCGATGAGCGCGCGTCGGGTGAAGACGACCTGTGGGCTGCGGGCCAGGGCAGCCAGCACGTCGAACTCCGTCCGGGTCAGCGCGATGGGCTGCCCATCGAGGTGCACCTCACGCCCGGGTACGTCGAGTGACAGGGCTCCGATCTGCACCGGCTCGGTGGCCGGCGGGTGGAGCGAACCGGCCGGCCGTCGTGGGCGACGCAGGAGCACTCCGATCCGGGCGAGCAGCTCCCGGGGGCTGAAGGGTTTGGTCATGTAGTCGTCCGCGCCGACCGACAGGCCGATCAGGGTGTCGATCTCCTCCGAGCGGGCGGTCAGCATCACGACGTAGCAGTCGGAGAAGGTGCGCAGCTGGCGGCACACCTCGATCCCGTCGAGGCGGGGCAGTCCCAGGTCCAGCACCACGACGTCCGGGTCGACGGTGCGGGCGGCCTGGACGCCGTCCGGTCCGTCGAACGCCAGGTGGACCTCGAAGCCCTCCCGCTCGAGGTAGCCGGCGACGAGCCGGGCCAGCGCCTGCTCGTCGTCGATGACAAGTGCTCTTCGCTGGGGGGCTGCGGGTGGGTGGGCCATGAGGCCCATTGTGCGGGATCACGGGTCCTCCGATCCGTACCGCTCGTCCGTCACCCTCACCTTCATCAAACATTGATCCAACGTCGACCAAGAGCAAGCACGGTGGCGTCAACCTGGAGACGTCCGATCGCCAACCGGTTTGGAGACCCCCGTGCGTGAACCGACCCCAGGGTCACCCGTGGTGGTGACGGTGGTCCATGCCCCGGCGTGCCACTTCTGCGACGACGCGCAGGCGGCTCTGCGTGACCTGGCCGCCGAGGTCGACCTCGACGTGCGGGTCGTGGAGCTCGAGTCCGCCGAGGGCGCCGACCTCGTGGCGTGGCACCGGCCGGCGATGAATCCCCTGGTCCTGGTCGACGGTGAGTACTTCAGCTCCGGACGCCTGCCACGCAAGAAGCTCCGCACGCTGCTGGAGCGGCGCGGCGTGCTGGCTCCGACCACCGGGCGCGGTGGCCCGCTGGGGGTGGGTCGTGGGCACTGAGCTGCTGACCACGGGGTCGATCGTCGCGGCGTTCTTCGCCGGTGGCGTGGCCCTGTTCGCACCGTGCTGCATCGTGTTCCTCGCGCCGAGCTACCTCGCCGGGGCGGTGAAGAACAGGCGATGGCGACTGCTTCCCCTGACCTTCATCTTCGCCGCCGGACTGGCCCTCGTGCTGGTCCCGATCACGCTCGGGATGAGCCTGCTCGCCGGTGCCATCGCGCGGTACCACGCCCCGCTGTACTGGTCCGGGGGTCTGCTCATGATCGCCCTGGCCGGGCTGGCGCTCTCGGGCACGATGTGGTCGCTGCCCAGCGCCCTGCGCGCTCCGGACACCACGAAGGGGGACTCCGCGAGCTTCTTCGCCCTGGGCGTGTTCTCCGGTGTCGCCTCGAGCTGCTGCGCCCCCGTCCTGGCCGGCGTGATGACCCTCTCGGTCCTCTCGGGCTCTGCGATCGGGGGCCTGACCCTCGGGCTGGCCTACGTGTTCGGGATGGTCTTCCCGTTGTTCGTCATGGCCCTGATCTGGGACAAGGCCCGTCTGGGGGAGCGGAAACTCCTGCGGGCCAAGGCCGTCCGATTCCGGGTGGCCGGACGGGTGTTCGCCACCAACACGCTCAACGTGGCCGTGGCGATCGGGTTCGTCGTGATGGGCGTCTTCATCATCGCCCTGGCCGACGACGCCGACATGACCGGCGGCACCGCCGCGCAGGACGCCGCCGCCAACACCCTGACCGACGTCTTCCTGGCGGTCCAGGGCTGGCTCAGCCCGGTCCCCGAACCGGTCCTGGGCCTGGGCCTGCTCGCTCTCGTCGGCGTCTTCATCTGGGCCACCTTGTCCGAGAGACGACGCCGAACGACGACCCGCCCGACGGCCGAGTCGCGAGCGTCGCTCGGCGACGATGTCGTCCTGGTCGAGGGCCACCCCTCCCTGGCAGAGGCGACCGGACCGGCGTCGACCCCCACCTGCCACGACCCCACCACCGATCAAGGATCCGTGCGATGACCTCAGGAACCGCCTCGCGTCGCCAGGCCGAACGCCAGGAGAAGCTCGACGAGATCAAGAAGTCCCAGACCGGTGCCGCTCGGCGGCGGCGTCGGCTCAGCCTGGCGGCGTGGGGCGCCGGCCTGCTCGTGATCGCCACCCTCGTGACCGCTGCCCTGCTCAGCTCGCGGCCGGTCGAGTCCTCCGATGCGCGCCAGGCACCGAACTTCACCCTGCCCACCTCCCAGGGCGGCACCCTGACACTGTCGGCTCTGCGCGGGACACCGGTCATCCTGTACTTCAACGAGGGTGCCGGCTGCGACTCCTGCCTGCTGCAGATGGCCGAGATCGAGAAGGAGCCCGGGTTCGCCGAAGCCGGGATCAAGGTGGTGCCGATCGTGATGAACACCGCCGAGCAGATCAACCCCGAGCGGGAGCGACTCGGCGTCAGCACCCCGTTCCTGCTCGATGACGGAACCGTCTCCGAAGAGTACGGAACCCTGGGGACCGGCATGCACGAAGGCCTGCCCGGTCACGGATTCATCCTGATCGACGCCGACGGCGTCCAGCAGTGGTACGGAAACTACCCATCCATGTGGCTCGCCCCCACCGACCTGCTCCAGGAGGCACTCGACCGGCTCTGACGCCGAGAGACGGCACTGTCTAGACCATCACTGCACGCGCACAGGTTCGTCACCGGCGCGGAGACGGCCCAGTCCATGAGGACTGGGCCGTCGGTCGCCCCCAGGGAGCCGACCGGATCGGCGTGCAGGGCGTCGGCGTTCGAACTGGGCAAGTCGGCTCTTCAAGTGCCAGCCATCCGTGGCGCTCCTTCAGCGAATCTTGATCCGACCTGAGGGTGTTGTTCGGTTCGCCGACGTCAGCATCTGGTGGTGGCCCAGCCAGGCCATCGAAGCGTGCGACGAGGACTGCCTTTGACGTCGTCCATTGCACGGCTGGCAGAACTGACGGAGGACACCCATGCACCGAAGCCAACAGGCGAAGACGACCGCGGACGTGGTCCAGGAGCGGCGGTCCGAGCCCGCCCTCGCGCGGATCACCGGATCGGGCGATCGACAGACCCCACTGCAGTTCGTGACCTTGAGCACGCCGGCCCTTGCCGAGCTCGAGCCGCAGGCGCTGGGGTTGACCTACTGGTTCGACACGGATGACGCCGCGGCGCCCTACGCCGTCGGAGTGCGGTTCACCGGCACGCGCCTGGACGTCATCGGGAAACCTGGACCGAAGGATTCGTTCCAGGTGGTTGCCAAGCTCGACAAGGTCCTGCCGAGGACCGGTCGGGTCGCCCTGACGCACCGGATCACCGGGAAGAACCCGGGTCTGTGGAAGGTCGCAGCCGACGGACTGGTCATCCCACCCGGTGGGGACCGTTCCGCCGCGCGGCACCTGCCTCGTGCCACGGGCACCGGGCACACGACCTACGCTCCCGTCGCCGGGATCCGCGCACCGGGCGTGGTCCTGGGAGCGTGGCCGGCGCTGGTCGGACTGGGGGTCGTCGCCGCGCTCGTGGCGCAGTCCGTGCTCTCCCGCGCCCACGGACTCGCACCGGGCCGAGTCCTGGCGCTCGGGCTGCTGGCCTCCGTGGTCGGCTTGGTCGGTGCCAAGGTGTACTACCGGCTCACCCACCTGACGGAGAAGGGGCGCCTCCTGGTCACCGGGATGAGCGTTCAGGGATTCGTCGTGGCTGCCGTTGCGACCTTCCTTGCGGGCGGTCTGGCGTGGTCGGTCCCATTGGGGCATCTGCTCGACACGACGGTGCCCGCGCTGCTGATCGGGCAGGCCATCGGACGGCTTGGCTGCTTCTTCGGCGGCTGCTGCGTTGGACTGCCCACTGCCTCCCGATGGGGGCTCTGGTCCTCGGACCGGCGCGTGGGTCAGCGGCGGATCCCGGTGCAGCTCATGGAGTCGACGGTAGCGGCAGTGCTGGCCGCCCTGACCTTCGTCGTGGTTCTGCAGGGCCCGCCCGCGGTCGACGGGTTGGTCTTCGTCGCGGGCTTCGGCGCATACACGCTCGCACGTCAGCTCCTCTTCCCCTTGCGTGGCCTGCCTCGCAAGACCGCTCACGGCCGACAGGTCACCCTCGTCGTGACCTTCGTCGCCGCGGTTGGGTCGACGGTCGCGCTGCTCGTGACGTGACTGCCGGATCGAAGCGTCATCGGAGCTCGGCCGCCGTCTGTGGCGAGGGTACGTCGGCGGCTCAGGGGGCCAGTCGACGGGTGAGCAGGGTCTTGCCGAGCGCGGTCCGCGGGATCTCCGTCACCGCCTCCACCTCCACGCTCACCGATCCGGCTCCCGCCTCGGTGACGGCGGCGGCCACGCGCCGTTGCGCGGCGAGGAGGTCGACCGGCGCGGCTCCTGGCACCAGGAGGAGCCGCAGGCGGTCGTGGGTCTCCTGGACGACCTGCCATCCGGCGACGTTCAGGTCGTCCAGCACGGCGTGGAAGACGTTCGGGTGCAGGCTGACCGCGCCGCGCGCGGTGGTCACGGTGGGGACCTCCTGCTCGCGACCCTCGACCCGTTCCAGGACCCGGAAGGGGCTCCCGCACGCGCAGCTGTGGGCGCTGAGGGTGACCCGGTCGGAGAGCTCGTAGCGGATCAGTGGCATCGTCCGGGAGAACAGGACGGTCACCAGCAGGCGAGCCCCTGCGGTCCCGACCGGGACCGCCGCGCCCGTCGCGTCGACCGGTTCGACCAGGACGAGGTCCTCGTAGATGTGGCGGGTCCCGAGGTGGCACGGCGACGAGATGCCGGCGGTCTCGGTCGCCGCATACACATCGAACGGCGAGGATCCCCACGCCCGGGCCATGTCGCGTGCCGCGTGGTCGGTCAGGACCTCGGATGCGGACATGACGGCCTGGGGAGCGATCCGAAGACGCCCGGCGAGCTGCTCGTCGGCCAATGGTCTGAGCGCCGACGGGTAGCCGACCAGAACCTGCGGTGCGAAGGTGTTGAGGGCCTCGACGGTCTGGGCCAAGGGTGCTCGCGCGTCCAGGCGCAGCGTGGGCACGGTGCGTGACCTCAAGGAGGCGCCGACCACGGCGCTCTGATGGGTGGGTACCCGTGAGCTGACGACCGCCATCGGCACCGGGTGGCCCAGCCCGACGCGCACCCCTGCCCACATCGTTGCGCGCGAGTAGGACGCAAGGACGGTAGCCCACTCGTGGCGGTCCCAGACGAACACCCCACGCCGACCGGTCGTCCCTGCCGTCGCAGCCGTCCACCAGCGCCCTCGGAACGGCACACCCGGGTCGCCGCCGAGGTCGGTCAGCTGGGCCAGGTGCGCCTCGATCTGCTCGAGGTTCAGGTGCCGGTCCGTCACGAGCAGGTCGAAGTCCACCATCATCTGCGCCTTCGTCACGGCTGGCAGGGCAGCCAACGGCGCGTCCTGCAGGCCGGCGTGATGTCTCACATAGAACGGTGACCGTGCGTAGGCATGGCGGCGAAGGTCCGCTAGCCAGGCCGCCTGATGGGTGGCCAGCTGCGCCGGCGACCAACGGTCGTGGCGGGCCAGCGCGGCTCGGCGCGCAAGGACTCGCACCATCAGGTCGACGTCCACGATGACCTCCTCCTCGAGGCGCTACCAGCAACCGTCCGTCACCGCACGGTAGCGAGCTCCTCCTCCTGGGTCGCGGACGTCGCGTCCGTCGCGTGGCTGCTGCGGACCCGCACCGCGACGGTCACGCCGGCGAGGACGCTGACGACCGACCACAGCTGGGGTTGGGTCAGGCCGGCGACGACGGGGTCGTTGATCCGCAGGAACTCGACCAGGAACCGGGACACGCCGCTGAGGACGAGGTAGACGCCGAAGACGGCCGGGAGCGGCAACGTGCGGCTCGCGCGCCACAGCAGGACGGCGATCACCGCGGCAGCGAGGGCCTCGTACAGGGGTGTGGGGTGGACCGGGACGTCGGTCGCGACCACCCCGTTGGGAAAGGTCATCGCCCAGGGCAGGGTGCTCGGGCGTCCATACGTCCCGTCGCCCGACAGCAGGCAGCCGAGCCGGCCGATCCCGTAGGCGACGGTCAGCGGGACGGCGGCCAACCCGGCGACCACTCCCACCGGCAGGCCGTGCCGACGGATGATCACCAGCGCCGCGCCGATGCCGCCGATCAGTCCACCGAACCAGGTGAACCCCATGCCACCCAGGTCGTGCACGGTGATGCCGGGTAGCTGTTCGGCCAGGTAGTACACCTTGGCGGCCGCGAAGCCCCACATCGTGGCCCAGAAGACCAGGGTGTGGGCCGACTCCTTGGGTAGGCCGCGGCTCGCGAACGCTCGGCCGAGCAGGTATGCCGCGACGAGGGCGGCGAGTGCCTTGCTCACGCCGTAGGCCTGGATGTCGATGCCGAGAACCGAGAAGAGGACCGGTTGCATGTCACCTCGAACGTCATGTGCCGCGCCGCCGCGGGCCGGTGCGCACCAAACTGGATGGGGTCACCCAACGATGACCCCGTCGCATCAAGAACGGCCGACCGGACGATCAACCTTCGATGAAGGTTCGCGGCCAGGGGACAGGGCCGAGGGGCACTGAGCTGCGGCAGGGACGCGTCAGGGCCCGCCCGCTCACGCGGACAGGCCCATGGATCGCGCTCTACAGCCCCTGGCGGAGATTCTCCATCTCGGTGATCTCGACGGTCTGGGCGTCGATGATCGCCCCGGCGAGCTGGATCGCCGCGGCGTTCTGGCCGGCGGCCCGGAACTCCTCGGACATCTCGATCGCGCCGCGGTGGTGGTCCGTCATCAGCTCCAGGAAGCGGCGATCGAACTCGGTGCCGCTGAGCGAGGTCAGCTGCTCCATCACGGCCTCCTGGTCCATCCCGTCCATCTCCATGGGGCCGTGGTCCATCGAGCCCATCTCGGCCTCGGACGGCAGCTGCTCGTCCCAGGTCTCCAACCATGACGTCATGAGCTCGATCTCGGGGCCCTGGGCGCCGGCGATGCGCTCAGCCAGGGCCGTGACCTCGGGCGTGGTGGCCCGCTGTGCGGCGAGCTCGGCCATCTCGATCGCACCTTCGTGGTGAACGATCATCATCTGGGCGAACTCGGTGTCGGCGTCGTTGTGGACCGATCCCTCCGAGTCCGCATCGCTCGTCTCCGATGCCGTCGCCTGGTCGGGCTCGGCGGTCGGCGCGTCGGCGTCCCCGCTGCAGGCGGTCAGCGTGGCGGCCAGCACGACGGCGGTGGCAGTCAGTGTCAGGCGGCGGGTGTGAGTCATCGGCGGTACTCCCAGGATGTCAGTGGGGCAAGGATCGGACGCGCGGACCTCATTCCTGCTCGGATGCCTCAGGATGCGTCGTCCTGGCAGCAGTGCCCGCCGGCCTGATGGCTCGTCGTCGTGCTGCTGGTCGCCGCGGTGGTGGTGTTCGAGCAGCAGCCGGTGCTCTCGGTCTGGGTGTCCTTGCAGCAGGTGCTCATGGGTGTCTCCTGGATGAGTGGGCGGTCGGTGGTCATCGGATCCGAGGCCGACAGCGACGTCATCCAGCCTGCGACACGACGGTGATGATTCTTTGGCTCGGCCCATGAAGGTTCAATGAAGGTTGCTCGGGGCGGATCATGAGTCACGCGTGGGAGTGCCCGTGGCCCGCTTCGCGCTCGAGGTGGCGCCGTCGAACGGGCTGGGTCGTCACGACCAGGGCCGCGATGACGGTGGTCAGTGGGATGGCCAGGACCAGACCGATCGAGCCGACGAGGGTGCGGGCGATCTCCTCGGCGAACTCGCCGCTGCTGATCGTCTGAAGGATCGGGAGCTTGTAGACCTGCAGCAGCAGGAGGACTGGCAGCGCGGCCCCGGCGTAGGCGAAGGCGATGGTGTAGACCGCCGAGGCGATGTGATCCCGCCCGATGCGCATGCCACGGGAGAACAGGGCCCGGCGCGAGGCTGTCGGGTCGGCATCTCGCAGCTCCCAGACGGCCGATGCCTGGGTGACGGTCACATCGTTGAGGACACCCAGCCCAGCGAGCGCGACACCGGCGAGGAACAGCCCGCGCAGAGCCGTGCCGTCCAGCTGCCCGGTGAGCATCGCCAGCCGGTAGTTCTCCTCGGTGGAGATCCCGGTCAGGTGGGCCGCCTTGGCTGCCACGACGCCCAGGATCGCGGTGACCGCAAGCCCGGCGAACGTGCCGAGCAGGGCCGTGGTGGTTCGCTGGGAGAACCCGTGGGCGAGGTACAGGACCACGAACATGATCGCCGACGAGCCCACCAGGCCCACCATCAGGGCATCGCGACCCTCGAGCAGAGCCGGCAGCATGAAGGTGGCGATCACGACCGAGGCAACCGCGAGCCCGATGAGCGCCCGCAGTCCCCGCAGGCCAGCGACGGCGATCACCACGACGGCGAATGCGACCGCCAGTACGCCGAGCGGGACGCTCCGGGAGTAGTCGAACCAGGCCCAGACCTCCGGCTCGGTCTCGGTCTCCAGGTAGCGGACCAGGACGATCGCGGTCCCGGAGGGCACATCAGCGGCCCGGACCGTGGCCGGCGCCCACACCTCGACCGTCTGGCCCGCCACCTCGGCCGTCACCAAGGTGCACGGGACCGAGCCCGGTATCGTCCCGTCCGGTTGCCGGTCCTCGTTCGTACCCGCGCACGAGTCCGTCCTGGTTGAGGTGACCCGTGCCTGCGGGTACTCGGCGTCGACGGCGACGATGCCCGTCTCGTGAACCTCCCCGCTGGGCCACAGGGCCAGCAGCCCTGCGATTGTCGCGGCCACCAAGGGGACCACGATCGCCACCTGGACGATGGCGGCCCGGCCATAGCGGCTCACGCCCATGCCGAGGCCACCTGGCGGCACTCGCCGACAGGGCCGATGATGCGGTCCCTGGCGGCCGGCTCCGGGAGCGGGAGATCGTGGGTGATCACGTACACCGGCCGCACAAGGCCTCCCTGTTGTCGTCCCGGCTGAGTGGGCGGCGCATCCGGCCGCGTCGTTCGGTGCCCGGGGACAGCCTCGAGGGCCGTCATGTAGGGAGGCCGCAGGATCCGATCAATGTTCGATGAAGGTCGGGGCGCACCGACGGGGCGACCGGTCGGCGATGAACACCACCGATCGGTGGGAGGAGCAGGCCGCGATCACCCCTGCATGTCGTTCCGGCCGCGGGCCCAGGGTCGGTCGGCGCTTCCGGCCACCATGGCCGTGATGGACGAACCCTTCATCGCCGGCTTGGCGCGGCGGTTGCTTGACCCGGTCGAGCCGGGGCCGGCAACGTGACGGTGAAGGTCGAGCCCCGGCCGGGACCCTGACTCTCGGCGTGGATGGTTCCACCGTGGGCGTCGGTCAGGGCGCGGGCGATCGCAAGGCCGATGCCGCTTCCCCCCTTCTGGCGCGAGCGTCCGGCGTCGACCCGGTAGAACCGTTCGAACACCCGCCGAAGGTGCTCAGGGGCGATGCCGTCGCCGGTGTCGCGGACCACCAGTTCCACGACGGCGCGACGGCGGCGGCCGAGGACTGTGACGACGCCGGGTGCCGGTGTGTGCCGCAGTGCGTTGTCCAGAAGGTTGGCCAGCACCTCCTGGATCCGGTCCACGTCGACGAGGACGAGGGGCAGGTCCGCCTCGATCTCAGATCGCAGCTCGACTCCGGCGACCGCAAAGGCCCTGGTCGCGACCCGGACCGCGCTCTCCACCAGCTGACCGGCAGCGACAGGCACCAGGTGGAGGTCGAGCCGGCGCTCTTCGGCACGGGACACCGTTGCGAGGTCGTCGACCAGTCGCTCCACGCGGGACAGCTCGGCGTGCAGGGTCTGCAACGTCTCGGGGTTGACGCTCAGCACCCCGTCGGACAGTGCGTCGACGTAGCCGCGCAACGAGGTCAGGGGGGTACGCAGCTCGTGGGCCACGTCCCGCAGCATCTCGGCACGCGTGCGCTGGGTCGCAGCGAGCTCTTGCGCCATCTGGTCGAACGCATGCCCAAGGGAGTCGAGCTCTTCACCGGCACCATTGACGTCCACCCGAGCGGCGTAGTCGCCGCCTGCGATCCGCTCGGCCGCCCGGGCCATCGCGTGCACCGGCCGCACGACCCGCCGGGTCACGAACCAGCTGGCGACCAGTGCGGTGATCACGGCTGCGGTGACCGCCACACCCAGGGATGTCGAGGTTGCGCTGAGAAATGCCTCGTTGACGTGGTCGCGGAGGTCGCCGTCCAGGGGGACCTGAGCCCGGCTGAGGTGTTCATGGAAGAGACCGGGGGCGAGCATGACCGCCACGAGCGCCATCGTGACCGCACCGGTCACGATCACCAGACCCTGGGTGAGGAGCAAGCGCGGTCCAAGGCCGACAGGGGCGCGGGAGCGACTCACGTGTCGGCGCCCATGCTGTAGCCGACGCCCCGCACGGTGCGGATGTAGCGCTGCGCCCGGGCGTCGTCACCGAGCTTGCGCCGCAGGTTCGCCACGTGCACGTCGACCACGTGATCGTCACCGAACCACTGCCCGCCCCACACCCGCTCGAACAGCTGCTCGCGGGGGACAACCTGGCGGGGGCGCTCGGAGAGGACGTCGAGAAGGTCGAACTCCGTGCGCGTCAGCTCCAGGGGTGCCCCGTCCTGGGTTGCCTCGCGCGTTGCCGGGTCGATCGTGAGATCTGCGAACGTGCGCGTGGTCGACACGTCGGCGGCGCCGACCCGGGGACGGCGGAGCATGGCTCTGACTCGCGCCACGAGCTCGTGCGGCGAGAATGGCTTCCCAAGGTAGTCGTCAGCTCCGACGGAAAGACCCACCACCCTGTCGATCTCCTCGGTCCGCGCCGTCAGCATGATCACATACGCGTCGGAGAAGGTCCGGAGGCGCCGGCACACCTCCAGCCCGTCGATGCCGGGCAACATCAGGTCCAGGACGACCACATCGGGCCGGTACGCGCGAACTGCGTCCAGCGCGCTCTCGCCGTCGCCGGCCACGACGACCTCGAGACCCTCACGCTCGAGGTAGCCGACGAGCACCCGCACGATCGGGGGCTCGTCCTCGACGACGAGCACCCGCACCCGTGGCGGCGGTGTGCCGCCACGGGCTGCAGGGACCGCACCTTGAACCTGGCTCACTCGGGCTCCGACATCTCCACGAACCGACCGTGCCAGGTGTGGTCCCACACGTCCCCGGTCACGGCGTGAACCGAGAGCATGCCCTGGATCTGTCCGTCGCGCAGCGTGTGCATCGTGTAGTAGCTGGGAAACGCCTCGGCCGGTCCGAGCGTCATCCCCGCCGGCAGCTCCCGTTCGGCCGCCCCGCGGGCCTGGTCGGCCGACAGCTGCGGCGATCGCGAGGCGCCGGAACTGATCCCGAGACCTGTGTTCCACATCATCGCCGGACCGAACTCCGTTCGGACGCCTCCCGTGCGCGGGTCCACCAGGACCTCGGTGACGTTGGCGCCCTCGGAGTCCTCCAGCTCGGCGTAGTAGTGGTTCTCAAAACGCATCACCTCACCGACGCGCAGGTCGGCGGCGATCGCATCGGCGAACCGCCCGGCCTGCTCGCGCGCCTCCGCCAAGTCGTTGACCGGCTCGGACTCGCCGTCGAGCCAGCCGGGTCCACCCATCATCCCCCCGAGCGTCGGTGCCGGGCCCATCATCCCGCCCCACCCCTGCCAGCCGGCCGTCCCACCCGAGGCGGAGGACGACCAGGCCGCATCCCGCCCGTGGGTCACCAGCCACGTGCCAGAGGCGATGACGCCGGCCAGGGCCAGCATCGGCACAAGAAGCACGGCGATTCTGCGCGTCACGTCGCCTACCTCCGACCCGTCCGGCTCGAGGTGAGGGCGACCCGCATCGACTGGTAGGTCTCCGCATCCAGCTCACCCGCGGCGAATCGCCGGTCGAGAACCTCATCGGGCGTCTCTGATCTGGCCCCGGTGTCCCGGCCCGTGGGGAAGGCCCGCACACCGGCCCATCCGACCAGCACGAGCAGGCCGATCCAGAAGATGGCCATGGCAATCCACCCGCCGGCACCCATCCCCCATCCGTATCCCATCATTGTCCGCTCCTTTCGTTGGCAGTCCGACTGAACACATCCCACGATGCGCCGCTCGGCTCAAGGCCCTGTTCACACAACCTCAAGATCACGTCAAGGACGGGCTGGGGCACGCGATGGAAGGGCCTCATGCATAGCCGCGAGACGGCAATGGGCACCGCCGGCCTCCGGGCTCGGTGGTCACCGAGGCATCCGGTGATCGGCCGCTCGTTGGCTGACCTGAAGGCCGAGAGCGCCGGTGCGTCATGGATGCTCCGCTCTGAAGGCTTCGTCCAAGACAGGACGGCATGCAGCGGCGCCCGTCGCTGCCAACGGGTGCGTGGTTGGCATCGCGGAGTCGCCAAGCGGAGCCAGCGTGGCGACTGCGCACGGTGCGAGCGGGGTCAGTGGTGGCCGTCACCCGGCATCGCGAACATCATCACGGCCATCGCCCCCAGGCAGACGAAGGCGTAGAGGATCGCGCCGGAGCCCGCCACACCGGTCGCGACGAGGACGCCCACGATCACCAGCATGGGGATGCAGCAGGCGATCATCATCAGCCGGTGGCCGGAGTGGCCGTGATGGGCGGGGCTCTCCGCGGGGTGCTCGCGTCGGTCGTGCTCGTGCAGCAGCGTGTCCGGGTGGGCGATCTCGGGCCGTGCCGCCGGGAGCGGGATCGGGACCCTGCTGGACGTCGGTCGCGTCATGAGGTCACCTGCCTCAGCGAGGCCGGAACGTGACCCAGCTTCTTGTACAGGGGGCAGTGGCCGAGTGCCCCGGTCACGACCAGGTCGAGTCCGGCCACGATCAAGAGGACCTCGAGGACCACGGCAGTCGCCGACCCGGCACCGGCCAGCAGAATCGATCCACCGAGGACTCCGAGCAAGCCCACCAGGATGCGTGCGACCCGTTCCGTCGGAGTGATGTTGACAGTCACGTGGATGGTCATGGCCTTTCCTTCGTGGACAGGTAGGCGAGCCATCGGCTGGGTGTCTCACCCGTTACCTGAGACGCTGGTCGACTCAGATGGAGACCGGGCTGTCCTTCCATGAAGGTTCGCTCAAGTGCCCGAGGATGACCGCCGACGCGGTCACCATCGGCGGGCGGATGGTCCCGCTCACCGAGGGGCCGCCGCCTCATCACCGGCCTCCGGAGCGCGCCTCGATCTCGGTCACCGCGTCGGTGTACTCCCAGTGCCACGGCTCGTAAGGTCCGTCGCCTCCGCGGTGGGCCCAGGCCGGGTTGGCCCACCCGTACACCGGTCCGACCTCGTGCAGCCAGGTGCCAGCGTCGCCGGAGTACGTCGAGGGGCACAGGTCCACTGCCAAGCCCCAGCCGTGGTTGCTGGTTCCCGGCGCCGCGGCCAGGCCCCCCCTGCGCGCACGCAGCGCGGCCTGCTCTTCGAGGTCTCGGTAGCCGGACGACAGGCACATGTCCCGCCCGAACGCCGCCCGGTAGGCGTCATTGAGCGCGAACAAGGTGACCACGGCGTCCGCGCGGTCCTGGTATGGCGCCTGCCACAGGTCGCACAATGCGGCGGCCGGCAGCCGGCCGTTGGTGCCGATGTCGGTCACGACGCCGGTGCAGTCGGGCAGCGCTGGTCGCACGGCGCCGCGCGAGGGCCGCTCGACGATGCGGGAGGTCAGCTCGACGCCGACGCCGACGCCGACGATGGAAGGGCGGTCACGGACGGCGCGCAGGCTCTCAGGTGGGATGGCATCAGCGCTCGGGGCGCTGAGAACCTGGACGGCGGAGAGTCCGGTGGCCGGAGCGACGGGAGGAGCCGGCTCGGCGCGTCCGGCGACTGCGAAGGCTGCCGTGGACACGACCATCGCGGTGACCACACCGAGGCGTGCGGCGGCGCGACGCGGGTCGAGCTTGGCGCGCCTTCGGTGCCCGGGGCCCGTGGCCCGGACCGGTCGTAGGTCCCGGCGGCGCAGGTGCGGGGCGCCGGGCCGAGCGGGGCCGGGCGGTTCTTGGAGGTGGAGACGGTGCTCCGTGGCCATGTCGGCTTCTCCTCGTGCGCTGTCAGTGTCCCTGGGGCTGGTGCTCGCTGCGAAGCGGGCTTCGGCGATCGGCCGTGCAGTGTCGGGCGACCGGCCCAGGTCAGGAATGTCCTGCTGGGACATGCTTGATGCCCGGTCGGCGTGCACTCAACGGGGAACGACGAAGATTCGATGAAGTCTCGGTCGGGCCGCATTGGTCGGCCCGCCCTACCGGGACGTTCGGCCCGGGGACCGGCGCTGTTGCCCGGACGGGACGGAGTGCTGAGCGGGATACCGCAGCGAGTTCGCCGGAACCGACGTACGTGAAGCGTCAGCAGACCTTGACCGAGATCACAGCCGAATCTTCATCAGTGCGTACCACGTTGGGCATCTGGGTACCGATGGGCGCGTGGCGTCCAGGAAGCAGAGGTCGAGATGTCCCTCAAGAGCCTGTCAGGCAAGCTGTACTTCGGCGTCGCGGTCCTGGCCGGCGTCTTGTGGCTGGCCGGTGTGTCCGGACGGACCATCGCGTCGCTCGCCCTCGTCGGCCTGATGCTGGCGATGCACGCCGGCGGCCATGGGGGTCACGGCAGCCGGCATGCTCAGTCCGCGGAGACTGGTCACGTGGGTCATGGCAATCGCGCCGGTCTGGCCGAGGCGCCCGATCGGAACGCAGCGGTTGACGAGGCTCAGCCGCCGACCAGGTCCGGTTGCCACTAGATCGAGCGCCCACCGTCGAGCAACCGGGGTCGCCTCGTGTCCGGTCTTCATAGAACCTTCATCGAGCCGAAATGGGAACCCATTCCGTGCCCACGGATGCTTATACCGTACAGGGGTAGGGTACCAAGGGGAGGTCGGGCAATGACTCACAAGGAGCTGTTCTCTGTCGAGGGGCTCATGTGCGGCACGTGCCTGGTCGAGGTGCTCGAGCGGCTCCACGATCTTGACGGGGTCGTGGAGGTGGGCATCAGCCTGCGCGTCGGTGGGCATTCGCCCGTGGTGGTCCGGAGTGACGAGCTGGTCGCTCCGGAGGCGCTCGTCACGGCGGTGACGGAGGCGGGCTTCACGGTGACTGATCACAGCTTGAGCACTCGGCCGCCCGGGCGGGATCCACTGGTGGTCCGGGACAACCGTGATTGCACCGCCGCGGACCAGATGCCGATCGGAGGTGGCTGGAGATGAACGCGGTTCTGGTCGTTGGCGTGGCGGCTCTTCTGACGGGTGGGGCGCTGTGGTTCTTCTTCGGTCCGAAGCGGACCGGGCGACCTGACCTGGACCAGGGGGTCCAGGTTGTCCGGATCAAGGTCCAGGGCGGCTACAGCCCCGACCTGGTCGAGGTGACCCGCGGTGTGCCGGTGCGGATCGAGTTCGACCGGCAGGAGGCCGGTGACTGCTCCGCGCGGGTGGTGATGCCGGACTTCAAGGTCAACCAGATGCTCCCCGCCTACCAGACCACGACGGTGGAGTTCGTCCCAGGCGAGACGGGGACTTTCGCCTTCGCGTGCGGGATGAACATGCTGCGTGGCCGACTGGTCGTCGTGGATGGCCAGGGGGCGGACGCATCCGGGACGCCCACGTCCGTCGCGTCCGTCGCGGTGCTCGAGCCCCCTGCTGTCATGTCGCCCACCGCGCACAGGTCGGACGATGCGGGGGCCAACCCGCTCACGGCGGCACAGGCCGAGGAGGATGAGGAGCGCGAGCGCACGGCCGAGATCGCCGACCTGAGGAAGCGCGTTATCTTCGGCGCGGCCCTGACCTTCCCGGTCCTCTTCGCCGTGATGGCCGTCGAGCTCTTCGAGGTGGACTGGGTCCCCGAGCTGCTGATGGACCGCTGGCTGCAGTTCGCACTCATCACACCGGTGATGCTCTACACGGGGTGGCCGATCCATCGCACCGGGTGGCTCGCACTGCGCCACCGCGGCGCGGACATGAACTCCTTGATCACGATCGGTACGATCGCCGCCTACGGTTTCAGCGTCGTCGTCACGGTCGCACCTGGGCTGCTTCCCACCGAGGTGCGGGAGGTGTACTACGAGGCGGTCGGGGTGATCATCACCCTGATCCTGTTGGGCCGCCTGTTCGAGACGCAGGCTAAGGCCGGCACGGGTGAGGCGATCCGGACCTTGATCGGTCTCCAGCCCCGCACGGCGCGGGTCTGGCGCGCGGGCGCTGAGCTCGACATCCCCATCGAGGACGTCCTGAAGGGCGACGTCGTCGTGGTGCGGCCGGGGGAGAAGCTTCCGGTCGACGGCGAGGTCGTCGAGGGTCGGTCCGCGGTCGACGAGTCGATGATCACCGGTGAGCCGATCGCAGGCGTCAAGTCGGTGGGTGACGTGGTGATCGGGGCGACGATCAACCAGACGGGGACCTTCCGCTACCGGGCGACCAAGGTCGGCGCGGACACGATGCTCGCCCAGATCATCAAGCTGGTCCGTCAGGCCCAGGGCTCCAAGGCGCCGATCCAGCGGGTCGTCGACCGGGTCTCGGGGTACTTTGTGCCGGCGGTGATCATCATCGCCATCTGGACCTTCGTCACCTGGGCTCTGATCGGCCCACCGCCAGTGATCGTCTTCGCCCTGGTGGCCGGCGTCTCGGTCCTGATCATCGCGTGCCCCTGCGCCCTTGGGCTCGCCACACCGCTGTCGATCACGGTCGGGACCGGCAAAGGGGCCACGGCGGGGATTCTGATCCGCTCGGCCGAGGCCCTGGAGACGGCGCACAAGCTGGACACCGTGGTCCTGGACAAGACGGGCACCATCACGATGGGCAAGCCTGCGCTCACCGACGTGGTTCCGAGCGAGGGCTTCACGGCCGACGAGGTGCTCCAGCTGGTGGCCTCCGTCGAGCGGTCCTCCGAGCACCCGCTGGCCGCGGCCATCGTGGCCGGGGCGCTGGAGCGCGGCCTGGTGCTGGACGACGTCGCCGAGTTCGACTCGATCACCGGCAAGGGCGTGGGTGCCCGGCTGCACGGACGCAACATCCTGGTCGGGAACGCGCGGCTGCTGGTCGCGGCCGGCGTCGACGTCGGGAGCCTCCTGGCGGACCAGCAGCGACTCGCCGGCGACGGCAAGACGCCCATGCTGGTCGCGATCGACTCCCGGCCCGCTGCGGTCATTGCGGTGGCTGACACGGTCAAGGAGGGTTCCATCGCTGCGGTCGCTGCCCTCAAGTCCCGGGGTATCGAGGTGGTCATGATGACCGGTGACAACCGCACCACGGCTGCGGCGATCGCCCGGCAGGTCGGGATCAGTCGCGTCGTGGCCGAGGTCATGCCCGAGCACAAGGCTCGGGAGGTCAAGCGGCTCCAGGACGAAGGGCGCGTCGTCGGGATGGTCGGCGACGGGATTAACGACGCCCCAGCCCTCGCCCAGGCCGATGTCGGCTCGGCAATCGGCACCGGCACCGATGTGGCGATCGAGTCCTCGGACATCACGCTGATCTCCGGGGCGCTCGGCGGGTTGGTGACGGCCGTTGACCTGTCCCGGGCGACGATGCGCAACATCCGACAGAACCTGGCCTTCGCCTTCATCTACAACGGCCTGGGGATCCCGATCGCGGCCGGCGCCCTCTACCCGTGGCTGGGTCTGCGCCTGAGCCCGGTCATCGCCGCTGCGGCGATGGCACTCTCCTCGCTGTCCGTCGTCACCAACGCCAACCGCCTGCGCCGGTTCACGCCGACCGCGCTCCCGCAGGACATCACAGTCTCGGCCATCGAACCGGTGGTCGAAGTCGGAGCCGACGATCAACCGGAGGACACCATGACCACCACCCCCACCACGACCACCGACCCGGTGTGCGGTATGAGCGTGGACCCCTCGGCCGCGGCTGCGAGCGTGGAGCACGAGGGGCACACGTACTACTTCTGCTCCCACCACTGCCACAAGAGCTTCGTCGAGGACCCCGCCCGCTACGTCACCGCCCCGCACGACCACGCGGCGCATGACCACCACTCGCACTAACGGCCGTTCGAGGCAACGGCTGTCAGGGAGGAACCGATCCGTGATGGGTCGGTGCAGCGGCGACAAGGTCGCTCACCTGACCGACCCGACCGCACACCCCTGCTGGGTCTGCGGTCGGGTCGCTGCGGCATCCGAGGCGGCTGAGGCGCCATCGTTGGACAGTCAGGAGGATCCGTAGTGACGCACGCATGGGCGGACGGCAGCGATCGCCCCGAAGGTGCCGTCCCGACGGGTGCCGTCCCGCCCCAGGAGGCGGTGATCTTCGACATGGACGGTGTCGTGACGGACACCGCGTCGGTTCACGCCGCGGCATGGGCGCGACTCTTCGACGAGGTGCTGAACGACCTGAGGCTGTCGGGCGCCGGTCCGTACCAGCCCTTCGACGCGGTGACTGACTATCGCCGCTACGTCGACGGCCGTGCCCGTGAGGACGGGGTCTCCGCGTTCCTGGAGGCCCGCGGGATCGCCCTGCCGGTGGGCGACCAGAGCGACCTGGCTGATGCGTGGACCGTGCACGGGCTCGCGGCGCGGAAGAACTCCCTCTACCTGGAGGCGCTCGCGCGTGCGGGTGTCCGGGTGTTCCCCGGGACGGTCGACCTGGTGCGCCGCCTGAAGGCAGGCGGGGTGCGCGCGGCTCTGGTCACTGCGAGCCGCAACGCCTCGGTGCTGCTCGCCGAAGCGGACCTCACGGGCCTCTTCGACGTCGTGGTGGACGGCCAGGTGGCAGCCGAGAGGGGCCTGCCGGGCAAACCCGCCCCGGCGATGTTCCTCGAGGCGGCTCAGCTGCTTGGCGTGAATCCGGCCCGTGCGGCGGTGGTCGAGGACGCGACGGCGGGTGTCGCCGCGGCGCGGCGCGGGGGGTTCGGTCTCGTGGTCGGCATCGACCGCGGCAACCAGCGCCAAGCGCTGCTCGCCGCTGGTGCTCACATGGTCCTCGGCGACGTCTCCCAGCTGGACCTCGGTGCCCTGCGGGCCGATCCCTGGTCACTGGTCTATGAGGGTTTTGACCCCGCCCACGAAGGCCATCGCGAGGCGCTGACCACGCTCGGCAACGGGTATCTGGGAACCCGCGGCACAGCGCCGGAACGGGCCGCCGACGACGTGCACTATCCAGGCACGTATCTCGCCGGGGTCTACAACCGGATCACCTCGAACGTCCATGGGCGGGCCATGGAGAACGAAAGCCTGATCAACGTCCCGAACTGGTTGGTCCTGGACGTACGCGTCGGTCAGGCCGAGTGGTGGTCTTCCGGTGGTCTGACCACGACCCAGGAGCGGCGCGAGCTGGACCTGCGACGCGGGCTCCTGACCCGGCATGCGGTGCTGACGGACAGCCTGGGACGGCGGCTGCGCCTGACCCAACGACGCTTGGTCTCGATGGCCCGTCCGCACGTGGCGGCTCTGGAGACCACCCTGGTGGCGGAGGGCTGGACCGGTCCGGTCAGCATCCGGTGCGGGGTGGATGCCGGGGTCACGAACGGCAACGTCGCGGAGTACCGGGGTCTGGCCGACCGGCATCTTCGGACAGTGGCGGCGGAGGTGACCGAGCAGGGCACGATCCTCGTGGAGGTCGAGACCACGCAGAGCCAGGTGCGGATCGCGACGGGCGCCCGGGTCCGGCTCACCGGAACCGGCACCCCTGCCATGACCGGCGTGGAGCAGGAGGGCGACCGGACGATGCACCGGTTCGACCTGGTCCTGCTCGACGGTGAGCCGGTCACCGTCGACAAGACCGTCGCGGTGGTCACGTCCCGGGATGCCGCGTTCGCATCGCCGCGCCAGGGCGCGCTCGAGCAGCTGGGTGCGACGCAGGGCGGTTTCGTCGCACTGCTGGCTGAGCACCAGGACGCCTGGGCGCGCCTCTGGGCCAGGTTCGCGGTGAGGCTCGATGCCGACAGTCAGACCCAGCTGGTCCTCAACCTCCACGCCTTCCACCTGCTCCAGTCCGTCTCCCCGCACACCGCCGACGTGGATGCCGGGGTTCCGGCGCGCGGTCTGCACGGTGAGGGGTACCGCGGTCACGTGTTCTGGGACGAGCTGTTCGTCCTGCCCGTGCTGACCGCACACCTTCCCTGGGTCGGCCGCGCCCTGCTGGAGTACCGGTTCCGGCGCCTGCCGGCGGCCCGGCGGGCCGCTACCCACGAGGGGTACGCCGGGGCGATGTTCCCGTGGCAGAGCGGCAGCGACGGGCGCGAGGAGACGCCCTTGGAGCTGTTCAACACCCGCTCGGGGCGCTGGATCCCGGACAACTCCCGGCGTCAGCGCCACGTCGGACTTGCGGTGGCGTACAACGCCTGGAGCTATTACCAGGCCACCGGCGACGTCGCCTGGCTCGCGCACCGGGGTGCCGACCTGATCATCGAGGTGGCTCGCTTCCTCACCTCCCTGGCCACCTACGACGCCGACCAGGACCGGTTCCACCTCAGCGGTGTGATGGGACCCGACGAGTACCACGACGGATATCCCGACGCTCCCGGCCGGGGCCTGCGTGACAACGCATACACCAATGTGCTGACCTCATGGGTGTGCGGGCGCGCCGTCGACGTTCTGGCGCTGACGTCCGGGCACGACTGCGACGATCTGCGCGACCGCCTGCGGATCGGGGCGGGGGAGGCTGCGCGCTGGGAGCAGCTGAGCCGGCGTCTGGCCGTTCCGTTCCACTCCGACGGGATCATCAGCCAGTTCGATGGCTACGACGACCTGATCGAGTTCGACTGGGGGCGCTACCGACGCACCTACGGGAATATCGGACGACTGGACCTGATCCTGGACGCCGAGGGCGACTCGACCAACCGGTACAAGCTCGCCAAGCAGGCGGACGTGCTCATGCTCGTCTACCTCCTCGGCCCGGAGGAGCTGGTAACCACCCTCGACCGCCTCGGCTACCCGCTGGCGCCCGACATCCTGCCCAGGACGGTGGACTACTACCTCGCGCGTACGGCGCACGGATCCACTCTGAGCCGGGTCGTGCACACCTCCGTGCTCGCACGGATGGACCCCGCACGCGCCTGGCAGAACTTCCAGGAGGCCCTGGCGGCCGATCTGGACGACACCCAGGGCGGAACGACGAGCGAGGGTGTGCACCTGGGCGCCATGGCGGGGACCCTGGACATCGTCGTGCGGGCCTTCGCCGGGCTGCGCACACAGGACGACACGGTGATCTTGGATCCCAGGCTCCCGACGGGACTGCGCCGGGCTGAGTTCGACCTCCAGCACAGGGGGCAACGGCTACGCGTGTCGCTCGCCCACGACTCGGTGACGGTCGAGGCTGACCACTGCGCGGCCAACCCGCTGGTACGGGTACGGGTCGGCGGGGGCATCGCCGTGACGATGACCGGCGGACAGTGCCAGATGTTCAGACACCAGCGCGCCGCGCCGCCACGGCATGCCGAGGCGCAGTGGAACCCGGTGGCACCCCAGGACCAGCCAGGACACGGACCGACATGCCCCTGACCCGAGAGCGCCTCGGACATCGACCCACGCACCGATCGCGAGCTCGGCGCGGCGGCGGGCACCGGGATCGGGCTGCTGGACGTACCGATCGTGCGTCTGGGCCGCGCCGTGCCGATCACCACCGCCATCTGCTTCGAGGTCGCCTACGACCAGCTCATCCGGGCCTCGGTGGTGGCGGGTCGCGAGCTGATCGTCATCCCGACGAACAACGCCTCGTTCGGCCTGACCCAGGAACCCACCCAACAGCTGGCCATGTCGCGCTTCCGTGCCGTGGACCACGGCCGGGCGGTGGTGCAGATCTCCACCGTCGGGGTCAGTTCCATGATCGGTCCGGACGGGACGTTCCTGGAGCGCACCGGCCTTTCACCAGCGACCAGACGGGCCTGCTCACCACCCCTGCGCTGCGACGGCGCGGGACAACCCGCAAGCAACGGGCCCTGCCAGGAATCTTGACGCGGGACACATCGAACCTTCACCGATCCTCGGTCGGACCCACATCATGCAGGGGTCAACTGGGTTATGGATACCCGCCCGGGGTATCCGCGGTTGGGCGGGCCTCCTGCGCGAGGCGGAAGGTGACGGCAGGCGTGAGGTTGTGGACGCGAGCGAGATCGTGGTGTTCGCCGCGGCACCTGCGGTGGTGGGGTTGATCGGCTGGCAGTTCGTCGGACCGAAGAGACCCCGTCGCGCAGCCATCGACAACGGCGTCCAGGTGGTCACGGTCGCGGGCGGCTACAGCGCAGACGTTGTGCAGGTCGCCGCCGACGTGCCAACGCCAACCGGCTCCCGCGTCTTGCGGCCCAGGCCATCCCAGACAATGTCCGCGCATCAGCCACCGTCCCGGTGGTCGAGGTCGGACGCGATCCACAGAAGGAGCACGTCATGGCACACCACCACGGGACCTCTGAGCACGGCACGGTCATCGACCCGGTCTGCGGAATGTCGATCGACCCCTCGACGGCGGCCGCGAGCCGGGCGTACGAGGGCCGCATCTACTACTTCTGCTCCGCGCACTGCGCGGCGACCTTCGGCGCCGATCCGGCCTGACCCCTCCACCTGCCCTGGGTACCTCACTCAGGCAGGGGGCAGGGCCGCGGTGACGCGGAGCAACAGGAAGGACGAGAGAGATGATCGGAACCAGTGGCGGCAAGGCGGATCTCCTGACGCGCCTGAGCCGCATCGAGGGGCAGGTCCGGGGGATCGCGCGGATGGTGGAGGGGGACAAGTACTGCATCGACGTGCTGACCCAGGTGTCGGCGGCCTCCCGCGCCCTGCAGAGCGTGGCCCTGGGCCTGCTCGATGACCACATGAGCCACTGCCTCGTCGAGGCGGCGCGTACCGGCGGTGCCGAGCAGGACGCCAAGCTGAAGGAGGCATCGGACGCCATCTCACGGCTCGTCCGCAGCTGAGAGGGCCCATGGCCCCGGTCTGGTCCGGACGGGCCGCCGACCGGGGATGCCAGACCCCGCAGGACCCGTGCGCCGACGCGGCGCGACGCCGAACGACGAAGGAGACGATGCAAGATGCGTGCTACCCGTGTTGCTGTCAACGGCTATGGGGTGATCGGCAAGCGTGTTGCCGATGCTGTCCGTGCGATGCCGGACATGGAGCTCGTCGGTGTCGCCGACGTCGCATCGGACTGGCGGATCCGTACTGCGACCGGTCACGACATCGCGGTCTACGCGGCTACCGAACAGGCCGACGGGGCGATGCGCGCGGCCGGTGTGGCCGTCGCCGGGAGCCTGCACGATTTGCTCGGGCAGGTCGATGCGGTGGTGGACACCACACCGAAGGCCGTGGCGGCAACCAACGTCGGGCGGTATCGCGACGCGGGTGTCAAGGCCGTGTTCCAGGGCGGGGAGGCTCATGCGACCATCGGCCACTCCTTCGTCGCCCAGGCGAACTACGCCACGGCGCTGGGGCGCGAAGCGACCCGCGTCGTCTCGTGCAACACCACGAGCATCGTGCGCGTGCTCGGGGCGCTGCATGAAGCCGAGCTCCTGGCTCGGGGTCGCGGCGTCTTGATCCGCCGGGCCACGGATCCAGGGGAGTCGCACCTCGGCGGTCTGATGAACACCGTCATGCCCGAGGCGTCGATCCCTTCGCACCAGGGGCCTGATGCCCGCACGGTCCTGCCCGACCTCGATGTGGTGACGATGGCCGCCAAGGCGGCGCACACCCAGACACACAGTCACTTCTGGAGCCTGCAGCTGACTCGCCCGGCGAGCCGCGAGGAGGTGCTCGGCGCCCTGCGGGCCGCCCCGCGCATCGCGTTCATCCGGATGGCCGATGGCCTGGTCGCGTTGAACACCACCGTCGAGCTCATGCGAGATCTCGGCCGACCCCGCGGTGACATGTGGGAGGTGGCGCTCTGGGAGGACGTCCTGAACGTCGAGGGCGATGAGGCCTACCTGACCTACCAGGTCTACAACGAGGCCATCGTCGTGCCCGAGTCCATCGACGCCGTCCGGGCACTGGTCGGCAGCATCACCGACGGTCCCACCTCGATAGCCATGACCGACGCGGCCCTGGGGATGCGTCAGGAGTTCCTGCCCGCCCTCCAGGCCAGGGCACACGACGCGGAGCCCGCTCGGGCAGTTCCGAGGCCCTCGTAGGACACTCGGCACGGGGCCCAGGGCGGCCCCGACGTCTTCGGGGACCGGGCACGACGCACACCAAGGGAAGGCTGACCATGACGACCAAGAGCGCTGTACTTCAGATCGGCGGGATGCACTGGGCGACGTCGGGCGCGGTGGTGGAGCAGACCCTGCGGCGTCGCCCCGGGGTCGTGTCGATCGAGGCGAACATCGTTGCCCAGACCGCGACCGTCACCTATGACCCCGATCGCACCGACGTCGCGGAGCTGTCCGGTTGGATCCGTGACTGCGGGTTCCACTGCGCCGGGCAGTCGGTGCCTGAGCACGTGTGCGACCCGATGGCTGAGCCCGCCGGTTCGACCATCCCTGGAGTTCACGGTGCGCACGTGGGTCACGACGCGCCCGCTGTTCCTGATCTGCACGCCGGGCACGAGACGGTGGGTCGGTCGGCGCAGGAGGTCATGGGGCACGGTGGCGGACATGGCGCCATGTCGATGGCGGACATGGCGCGCGACATGCGCAACCGGCTCCTGGTCGCCGCCGTGCTCTCGGTGCCGATCCTGCTCTGGTCGCCGATCGGGCGCGACGTCCTCGGTTTCACGGTCGCGGGCCCGTTCGGGCTGCGTGACGACGTCTTCGCCCTGATCCTTTCCGTACCGGTGATCTTCTACTCGTCCTGGATCTTCTTCGATGGCGCGGTGCGGGCCCTGCGGGCCAGGACCCTGGACATGATGGTTCTGGTGGCTGTGGGGGTGGGTGCCGGCTGGCTGTACAGCCTCGGGGTCACGGTGACCGGGGGCGGGGAGGTCTTCTACGAGGCGGCCACGGTGCTGACCTCCTTCGTGCTGCTGGGGCACTGGTTCGAGATGCGGGCCCGGGGCGGGGCCAACGACGCGATCCGGACCCTGCTCGAGCTGGCACCGGCCACGGCCCTGGTCCTGCGGGACGGCGAGCCGGTCGAGGTGCCGACCGCCGACCTCCAGGTCGGTGACCTGCTCCTGGTGCGGCCCGGCTCGAAGATCCCCGTCGATGCGGTCGTGGAGGAGGGCGAGTCCGAGGTCGACGAGTCGATGGTGACCGGGGAGAGCATGCCCGTGGCCAAGGGTCCCGGTGCGGAGGTGATCGGCGCCTCGATCAACACCACCGGGACGCTGCGGGTTCGGGCGACGAAGGTCGGCGCGGACACCGCCCTGGCCCAGATCGTCGCCATGGTGCAGGAGGCGCAGAATTCCAAGGCTCCCGGGCAGCGGCTCGCGGACCGGGCGGCGTTCTGGCTGGTTCTCGTCGCCCTGGTCGGTGGTACCGCGACCTTCCTGGTCTGGTTGGCTGCCGGTGCCACCGTCCAGGCAGCGATGCTCTTCGCGATCACCGTGGTGGTCATCACCTGCCCCGACGCGCTGGGCCTGGCCACCCCGACGGCCATCATGGTCGGCACGGGCCTGGGAGCCCGGCGCGGGGTCCTGTTCAAGAACGCGACCGCCCTGGAGACCTCTGCGCGGATCGACACCGTCGTGATGGACAAGACCGGCACCCTGACCAAGGGCGAACCCGAGGTCACCGACGTCGTGGCCGACGGTATCGGCGAGGAGGAGATGCTGGCCCTGGTGGCCGCCGTCGAACGCGAGTCCGAACACCCGTTGGCGCGCGCGATCGACCAGCACGCGGCCGACCGCGGCGTGGCGACCCTGACGGCGACCGGCTTCCGGAACGTCGCGGGCCACGGCGCCGGAGCCGAGGTCGACGGCCGTCGCGTCCTGGTGGGCAACCGGCGCCTCATGAGTGCCGAGAACGTCGACCTCGGCACTCTGGAGGCCCGCCGTGACGAGTTGGCCGCCTCCGGGCGGACCGCGGTGCTGATCGCCGTGGACGGCACCGCCGTCGGGGTGATCGCCCTGGCCGACGCGGCCCGGGACACGGCCGGAGCGGCGGTGGCCGCCCTGCACAAGTCCGGGATCGAGGTGGTCATGCTGACCGGGGACAACGAAGCGACCGCGCAGCGGATCGCCGACCAGCTCGGCATCGACACCGTGATCGCCGAGGTCCTGCCCGGAGACAAGGCCGACCGGATCGCCGAGCTCCAGAAGGCCGGCAAGAAGGTGGCCATGGTCGGCGACGGCGTCAATGACGCCCCTGCCCTGGCCACCGCCGACCTGGGCATCGCCATCGGCGCAGGCACCGATGTCGCCATCGAGACTGCGGACGTCGTCCTGATGCGTTCGGATCCCCTGGACGTGCCGGTCGCCCTGCGCATCGGCAAGGGAACGTTGCGCAAGATCCGACAGAACCTGGGCTGGGCCGTGGGGTACAACGCGATCGCCCTGCCGATCGCCGCGGGCCTCTTCGCCCCAGCGTTCGGGCTGGTCCTGCGGCCGGAGATCGCGGCACTGTCGATGTCCGGCTCATCGCTGATCGTCGCGGTCAACGCGCTGCTGCTCAAGCGCCTGAACCTACCCGCCCCCGTTGTGTCCTCCCCGGTGCGCGTCGCAGCCGGCCCGGACGCGGCCCCGACGGCCGGGCGGTGACCGGCGTAGCCCTGAGAGCTGGGTCCCGGTCGCCCGCCCGCCCGGCTCCCGTCGGTCTTGCGGAGCTACGGCGGCCCAGGCCGCTGCGGATGCTGTTGATGACGGTGGCGCTCGGCGCCTGCTTCATCGGTATCCGCATCGGTTTGCGCGATGCACCGCTGTTGTGGTTCGCGGCACTACGCGCCGTCCTCGCCGGCGTGGTCCTCGTGATGGTGGCGGGTCTGCAGCGGCGTCCGGTTCCTTCCGGGGCACGAGCGTGGGGGCTGATCACGGTGCTGGGGCTGGTCAATGTCACGGTCGCGTTCGCGGCCATGTTCGCGGGAGTGTCCGACCTGGCGACTGGCACTGCCGCGGTGCTGTCGAACGCCCAGCCGCTGCTCATCCTGCTACCGGCCTGGTGGCTCTACGGCGAGGTCGTCTCGCCGCGGACGGCCGGGGCGCTCGTCGTCGGCTTCACCGGCCTTGTCCTGGTCGCGGTGCCTGGCGGCGGCGGCAGTGGCGCGGCCCTGTCTCTGCTGTCTGCGGTGGCCATCACCGGCGGCACGCTGTTAGCCCGGCGCCTGGGCGGACTCGATGTGATCGTGGCCACCGGCTGCCACTTCATCATCGGCGGCGCGGTCCTGGCGGTCCTGGCTGCGGCCGTCGAGGGGGCGCCGGTGATCGCATGGACACCCAGGTTTGTCGCCGTGCTGGCGTTCCTGGCCCTCGTGGCGACCGCCGCGACCACAGTGGTCTGGTTCATCGAGGCACGCCGGTCACGGCTCGACACCCTGACCACGTGGACGTTCCTGACGCCCGTCTTCGGCATCGTCCTGTCGGCGGTGGTGCTCGGCGAGCGTCCGGCGGGCTGGACCGCAGCCGGTCTGGTGACGGTCCTGGCGGCGATGTGGCTGGTGGTGCGACCTGCCCCTCCACGAGGGCCTCGATCTCCACGCGTCCGTCCGGTCCCCTCGGTAGCCAGCCGCGCGGCCCCCGGTGGCGGGCATCGAACCGTGCGAGGCAGCGGGCTGCACTTGCCGATCCCGTGAGTTGTCTACGTCGCCGGAAGACAGATCAGGGGTCGACGGGTGGGTTCCATCGGACGTCGCAACACGTCCTCGATGCTGGAGGTCGTGTTGTCGTCGACTCGTGGTGGCAAGAAGGGCCACCCGGTCCGTCAGGATCAGGAGGGGCGACCCGCACGCTCGTCCGTGATGAGGCAGGGACCCCTGTCCCAGACCAGGAGGAACCAATGAGAACGGCCGGAGCAGCCGACGCTCACACGCCCACAGCAATCCGCGGTGACATGGTCAACGTGCTGCCGATGCGGGCCCTGGCGGTTGACCTGCCCGCGGACAACCCCGGTCAGTGGCCGTGCGCTGCCACAACCCTCCATCACGCAGAGCTCGCCATGATGACGCTCCTGTCCTACGTAGCATGACCACGACGACGCTGCTCGCTGCACCCGCCCCTACAGCTGGCGGCCCGCACCCCCGCCGCGGTCCCCGCACATCGGTGAGTCTCGTCCTGGCTCTGGCCGGCGGTCTGGCCACCGAGTCCGCCTTCCCGGCCCGGTCGTGGTGGCCGATGGCCTACGTCGGGATTGCCCTGCTCCTGCTTGCCCTGCGCCGGGACTCGGTCCGCTGGGGCTTCCTGACCGGTGGGATCTTCGGCCTGGCATTCTTCTTGCCGCACCTGTGGTGGGCGAACGAGGCCGTGGGCGAGCCGATCGGCTGGATCGCCCTGTCAGCCATGGAGGCCTCTGCTCTGGGCGGGTTCGGCGGTGTGTGGGTCTGGGTGCGGCGCACACCCTTGGTGCGGGACCGGGCCGGCCTGCAGGTGGTGGCGGCCGCCGTCCTGTGGGTCGCTGTGGAGCAGCTGCGTGGCCGGGTGCCGTTCGGGGGCTTCCCCTGGGGCGTCCTTGCCTTCTCCCAGACGGACGCGCCGCTCCTGCGCCTCGCCTCACTCGGTGGTACCACCCTGGTCAGCGCGGCCGTGGTGGTCCTCGGTGGGGTCCTTGCGCTCGTGGCCCTCCGGGTACGGCATGACGGCGTGCGTGCGGGCGTCGTGGGAGGTGTCCTGGCCTCGGCTGTGGCGCTCGGTCCGGGATTGATGCCGCTGGGGACGGCGGCGCAGTCCGGCACCCTGGCCGTCGGCGCGATCCAGGGCGATGTGCCTGCGCAGGGGGCCGAGGCGATGTCCCAGGCCAGGGCGGTGGCCGACAACCACCTGTCCGGTACGCGGACCCTCCTACAACAGGTGGGCCCCGGCGCGCTGGACCTCGTGGTGTGGCCCGAGAGCGCCTCGGACATCGACCCGCGTACCGATCGTGAGCTCGGCGCGGCGGTTGACGCCGTCGCGCAGGCCGCAGGTGTGCCGATCCTGTTCGGCACGCAGCGGTTCGAGCCACCGGTCCGCTACAACGACTACGTCCTGTGGCAACCGGGTCTGGGCGGTACGGCCTCCTACAGCAAGCAGCGCCCCGTCCCGTTCGGGGAGTACATCCCGTACCGCAGCTTCTTCCGCCGGCTGAGCCCGGCGGTCGACCTGGTCGGCACCGACATGGTCGCGGGCGCCGGAATCGCGCTGCTGGACGTGCCGATCGTGCGTCTGGGCCGCGCCGTGCCGATCACCACCGCCATCTGCTTCGAGGTCGCGTACGACCAGCTCATCCGGGAGTCGGTGGTGGCGGGCGGCGAGCTGATCGTCATCCCGACCAACAACGCCTCGTTCGGCCTGACCCAGGAGTCCACCCAGCAGCTGGCCATGTCACGCTTCCGCGCAGTGGAGCACGGCCGGGCCGTCGTGCAGATCTCCACCGTGGGGGTCAGTGCCATGATCGGTCCTGACGGGACGTACCTGGAGCGCACCGGGCACTTCACCAGCAACCAGATGGCCCAGGACCTGCCGCTGCGCACCTCGCTCACACTCGCCGACCGCCTCGGCAGATGGCCGGCGGGGGTTGTCGACGCGTTGGCGGTCCTGCTGCTGGCCGCGGGCCTGCTCACCACCCCTGCGGTGCGACGGCGCGGCGCAAGGCCGAGCCGGTGAACCCGTTGAGAGCAGGGGCGGCGCTGCGGGCGTAGGGGGCCAGGTCCTCAGGACGCGCATTCGGCCGTCGCGCTCATTCGTGGTGTGAGTCGTCGTGGACGGGGGTGGTGTCGGATGCAGGCACGACGTCGGTGCCGCTGATGAGTGGTCCGACGACCAACGAGGACACCAAGAACATCGCGGTGAACGCGGCCAGCGCGATGCCGGGAGCCCACCAGTTGCCGAATCGCCTACGGAGCTTGAGAAGCATCGGTACGGAGGCCGCGAGGCCGAGCACGCCGAACAGAGCGGTCCCCCCAGCTCCGGCGACCAGGGCCGTCCCGACCAGGGGTCCGACGTGGTGCAGGACGTGGGGCGCCACCCCGCCGATGGCGCCGAGCGCACCCGTGACGACCGTCCAGACGGTCCGTCGGGGCCGGTGCTGAGCCGCCGGGGTACCGATCGAGACACTCTCGCGCGCATGTGTGCCGTCAGCTTCGCTCTCCATGTGCCCATCCTGGTGGGCGGGTGTCGAGCGGTGGCTGCGGCACGGTGAAGACCGGATCAAGACGTCGGCGCGGTGCGGACTCACGGTGCCGGCCAACCCGTCGGTGACGATCACGCCTCGGCCCGGGGGGCATGTGGTGACGGGACAGGGGGCAAGGCCGGCCCACCGGTCGCCCGACGCGAGTACGCGGTTCAGCCCGTCGGCTGCGCGGGCTCCTCGATGACGGTGATCGACCCCCAGTACATGCCCATGCCGCAGGAGTAGCGCAGGGTTCCCGTCTCTGTCGGGGTGAAGGACAGGACGTTGAGGCCCCGCTCGAGCACCGTCGGCTCGATGCCCAGGTCGGGTGCGTACAGGGAGGCGGCACAGCTGACCGCCACGGAGTCGATCTCCCAGCGGACCTCCCGCCCGGCGTACACCGTCGCGGCAGCCGGCTCGTACCCGTTGGCCACCTGCGTGGTGCTCAGGATCTGCAGGTCGCCGTCGAGGGTGACGTTGTCGGAGAGGCCCGTGGTGGTGGTCGCGGCGGCTGCTGCGGGTGCGACCAGGGCCGGGGCCAGGACCCCGAGGGCGCCGGTGACGTTGATCGCGGCGAAGGCCAGCACGGTGACGCCGGCGAAGCGGAAGAAGCGGGTGGCGAACGCGCCACGGACGGCGGCGGTCAGGCCGCCGATGCCGAGCAGGCCCGGCAGGGTCCCGATCGCGAACAGGCTCATGATCACCCCGGCGCGCAGCGGGCTGCCGGTGGACATCGCGTAGACCTGCACGGCCTGGGTGAAGCCGCACGGCAGCAGGAAGGTCCCGGCGCCGAGCAGCGCGGCACGACGGTCGGTGTAGGGGCCCTGCACGCGATCCAGTCCCAGTGCCCCCGACAGTGCCGGCGGCAGGGCGAAGGTTCCGCCGCGGGACAGGCGCGGGGAGAGGCTGGTCAGCTTGAGGCCGACCGCGCCCATGACCACCGAGACGACGACCATCAGGACGGCCAGCGCCCGTCCGGTCAGGGTGAAGGCCGATCCGAGGGCGCCGACCAGCGTGCCGAGGACCCCGAACCCGACGACGCGTCCGGCGTTGAAGGCGAGCTGCGGGCGCAGGCGCTGCAGCGGGGTCGCGGCGGGGCGTTGCTCGGCATGGCGGGCCGAGAGCGCCAGGACGAGCCCTCCGACCAGGGCCATGCAGGTCGAGAGGCCCGCGGCGAGTCCGAGCAGGACGATGACCGGCAGGCTCCCCGACGAGGCGAGCGCGCCGACCCGGTCCGTGAGGCTCGTCAGCCCGCTCGCCTGCAGCGCGAGGCCGAGGACGGCCAGAGTGCCGACGGCCAGGGCGATGTCCCGCCAGACCACGGAGTCGGTGGTCACCCAGGCGTTGTCATCGTGGCCCGGCTCGTACCCTGCCTTGTGGATCGCTGCGTTCAGGCGACTGCGCGGGATGTGCGCGTCGGTCTGCACCCGGGCCACGCCGCGGCGTACGGAGACCTTCACCTTCAGCACACCGGGTACCGTGCGCAGCGCCTTGGTGACCCTGACCTCGCAGGCCTGACAGGTCATGCCCTTGACGGGCAGGTCGATCACGGCCATGGGAGTCCTTCGTGAGGGGGAGCGCCGACCGGTCGCCCCAGGGGGTGGGCGACCGGTCGGCGGGTCTAGGAGGTGTGCTGGGACCAGGCCGCGAACCTACGCAGGCGCAGGGAGTTCGACACCACGAAGACGCTGGAGAACGCCATTGCCGCACCGGCGACCAGGGGGTTGAGCCGACCGGACGCCGCAAGCGGGATCGCCGCGACGTTGTAGGCCAGGGCCCAGAACAGGTTGCCCTTGATCGTGCCCAAGGTGCGCCGGGCCAGTCGGATCGCGTCCGCTGCAGCCCGGAGATCACCGCGGACGAGGGTCAGGTCGGAGGCTTCGATCGCCGCGTCGGTCCCGGTGCCCATGGACAGGCCCAGGTCGGCCTGGGCGAGGGCGGCCGCGTCGTTGACGCCGTCGCCGACCATCGCCACGACCCGGCCCTCACCCTGGAGGCGGGTGATCACTGCGACCTTGTCCTCGGGCAGGACCTCGGCGATCACCTCGGTGACGCCGAGCTGAGCGGCGACCGCCTGGGCCGCACGGGTGTTGTCACCAGTCAGCAGGATCGGCGTCAGGCCCAGGCTGCGCAGCTGGGCGATCGCCTCGGCCGACGTCGTCTTGATCGTGTCGGACACGACGAGCACGCCGCGTGCCGCGCCGTTCCAACCGACCACCACGGCGGTGCGACCAGCGCTCTCGGCCTCGTCCAGGGCGGCCGAGAGCTCGACGGGCAGGTCGAGTCCCTCGTCCTGCAGCCACGACGCCCGGCCGGCGAGGACTCGATGGCCCTCGACCGTGCCGCGGACGCCGCGTCCCGGGACGTTGGCGAAGTCCGTCACAGTCCCGAGTGTCACGCCGAGGTCGGTCGCCCCGGCGGCGATCGCAGCCGCGATCGGGTGCTCCGACGCGTTCTCGAGGGTCGCCGCCACCCGCAGCGTCTCATCGGCATCGTCTCGGGCGCCCGCCACGACATGGACGAGCGACATCCGGCCCGTCGTGACGGTCCCGGTCTTGTCCAGGACGACCGTGTCGACCTTGCGCGTCGACTCGAGGACCTCAGGACCCTTGATCAGGATGCCGAGCTGGGCGCCCCTCCCGGTACCGACCAGCAGGGCGGTCGGGGTGGCCAGACCGAGGGCGCACGGGCAGGCGATGATCAGCACCGCGACCGCAGCGGTGAACGCCGAGACGACGTCCCCGGTCAGGCCGAGCCAGAACCCGAGGGTGCCCACCGACAGCGCGATGACTATCGGGACGAAGACCGCCGAGAGCCGGTCAGCGAGCCGCTGGACGGCCGCCTTGCCGGACTGCGCGTCCACCACGAGCCGCGCGATCTGCGCGAGCTTGGTGTCGGCGCCGACGCGTGTCGCCTCGACGACGAGCCGGCCGCCGGCATTGACGGTCGCACCGGTGACGGGGTCGCCCGGACCGACCTCGACCGGTACGGACTCACCGGTCAGCAACGCGGCGTCGATCGCCGAGGAGCCCTCGACGACGACGCCGTCGGTGGCGATCTTCTCCCCGGGCCGCACGACGAACCGGTCGCCGACCTCGAGCTGGTCGATCGGGATCCGGGTCTCGACGTCGCCGGCTGCGGTCGCGCGCAGCACGGCGACGTCTTTGGCGCCCAGCTCGAGAAGCGCCCGCAGGGCTGCTCCGGAGCGCCGTTTGGCGTGGGCCTCGAAGTACCGGCCCAACAGGATGAACACGGCGAGGGCCGCGGCGATCTCCAGGTAGATCTCCGTGCTCCCGGCGCCGGGCTCGGGGAAGAGCGTGAAGTCCATCCGCATCCCCGGCATGCCGGCGTCCCCGAGGAACAGGGCCCACAGGGACCACAGGAAGGCCGCGAGGACGCCCATCGAGATCAAGGTGTCCATGGTCGCGGTGGCGTGCCGCAGGTTCTTCCAGGCCGCTCGGTGGAACGGCAGCGCACCCCAGACGACGACGGGCGCGGCAAGCGTCAGGGAGAGCCACTGCCAGTTGTCGAACTGCAGCGGCGGGATCATCGCCAACGCCAGGACCGGAGCCGTCAGGACGGCCGAGATCACCAGACGTCGGCGCAGGGCGTCGACGGGGTCGTCGTGGGTGCCGACCTGCTCGGCCGCCGCCGTGGTGCCCCCGGCAGAGGTGGCAGGCGTGGGCGGCGGCGGGGGAGCAGCCGTGTACCCGGCCTCCTCGACGGCCGAGATGAGGCGGTCGACGGTGATCGGGGTGGTGAATGCCACCTTGGCCGACTCCATCGCGAAGTTGACCGTTGCGGTCACGCCGTCGATCTTGTTGAGCTTCTTCTCGATCCGGGCTGAGCACGACGCGCAGGTCATCCCGCCGATGGCCAGCTCGATGGTGGTCACGGTGTCGTCGAGCGGTCCGCTGCCCGTCGTCGTCAGGTCGGTCGTGGTCATGGTGGTCCTCAGGCCTGGAGGGCGGAGCCGAGCGCGTACGCGACGGCGAAGGCGATGGCCAGGACCACCGCATAGGCGGTCAGTCGGCCGATGGCGGCGGCCTTCACGAGCCGGGCCCGGTCGCGTCGGCCACGTCGTAGCTCGTGGTGGTCATCGGGCTCTCTCCCTCGGTGACGTGCCTGCGGATCCCCGCACGCTCCTGCGGACGCCACGTCGTGGCACCTGCGCCGACGATCCGGCGCGCCATCCGACGCTAGCCGCTGGTCGGCCGATCCGGACCGGACGGGGGGCCTCTCGGGCGGATCTTCAGCGAACCTTCATGGTCCCGGGCGCCACCAGATGCTCGTCGAACGTCAGGAGATGGCGATGGGCCCGTGGTGCACGCAGATCGGCGCCGGTGACTGGTGGGCGCGAACGATGAAGGTCCGATGAAGAACCCGGCTCGGGTCCCACGAGTCCCGGGCCGCGCGTCCGTGGTGCCGGGACAGTGGCGTGTCGCCCCACGTCGAGGAGCCCCACGATGCGCCACCCCGCACGTCTCGCACGCACCGTCGTCCTGGCGGCCCTGCTGCTCGGAGCCGCTGCTCCCATGGCATCGGCGGCTCCCTTCGGTCCGGTGTCCACAGGACTCGGCCGGCCCGTCCTCGACGACGACCCGCCGGTCGCCGAGCACGGAGAGATGTCGCCCTCGGACCACCAGGAAGCAGTCGCGCCGGCCGACGGCGAGCCGGAACACGAGGAGATGACCGACTCCGACCATCAGGAGGTTGCCATCCCTGGCGAGGAGCACTCCGAGCGGACACCGCGCCCCCGGGCTCTGGTCCTGGGCTCGTTCGCACTCATCAACGTGGCCGTCCTGGCTGCCGCGGCGATCCTGCGCCGCCGGACGCCGCCGAAGGTCCGCCGCGGCCCAGCGGCCCGCACGACCGTCCCGTCCGCCGCCTGATCGCCCATCCACTCTCCGAGGACCAGAGATGCCGACCATCACGCTGCCCGCACCGACCGTCCGGGATGGCTCTGTCGACCCTGACGAGACGCCAGACACGACTCCTGCGCCGGTCGGCCGCAACCTGATGACCAACCGCTTCGTGGCCGGCGTGCTGCGCAGCCGGTGGTATCCGGGGGTGCTCCAGGTGCCGGTCGCCGGGGTCTTCGGCCTGGTGGCCTTCCAGCTGCTGGCCGGTCCCGATGCGGCCCACGACAACGCGGGCACGGCACTGATGTGGGTGCTGTGGTGGCCGCTGATCCCGATCGTGTTCGTGCTCCTGGGCCGGTTCTGGTGCGCGGTCTGTCCGTTCGGTGCGATCTCGGACTTCGTCCAGAAGTGGGTCGGGGTCAACCGCCCGGTCCCGGTCTTCCTGAAGCGATACGGCATCTGGATCATCGACGCCTCGTTCCTCCTGATCACCTGGGCGGACCATGTCTGGGGTGTGGTGGAGTCGCCGTGGGGCTCAGGCGTCCTGGTCCTGATCCTGACCACGGCCGTCATCGCCTCCGGTGCCCTCTTCCAGCGCCGGACCTTCTGCCGGTACCTGTGCTTCCTCGGCGGCATGTCGGGCAACTACGCGCGCGTCGGCATGGTCGAGCTGCGCGCGGACAGCGAGATCTGCAGGACGTGCAAGGCCAAGGCAGTCTGCTACAACGGCAACGACAAGGTCGCCGGATGCCCCCTGTTCACCTTTCCCCGGACGATGGAGGACAGCGCCAACTGCAACCTGTGCGCCAACTGCATCAAGTCCTGCCCCAACGACGCGATCGCGGTGCGGCTGCGGAAGCCCACCAGCGAGCTGTGGTTCATCAACAAGCCCAAGATCGAAGAGTCGTACCTCGCGATGGCGATCATGGGGATCGTCCTGATCCAGAACATCACCATGCTCGAGGTCTGGAACGACGTGCTGACCTGGATCGAGACGACCACCGGGATCACCAGCTACCCGGTCATCTTCACGGTCGCCTTCGCGCTCGCCGTCACCCTCCCCGTCGGGCTGCTGGCCCTCGCGTCACGAGCCGCCGCGGGGACGAACCTGGAGACCACCCGACAGAACTTCGCCCGCTTCGGCTACGCCCTGATCCCGCTGGACGTGGCGGGGCACCTGGCCCACAACCTGTTCCACCTGCTGGCCGAGGGCGGTTCGGTGTACTACACGGTCGCCGGCCTGTTCGGCGACGCGCCTGTGGTCGGCGATCCCGCTCTGGTCGGCGCCGGCACCATCCAGGCGCTGCAGTTCGCGCTCCTGGCCCTGGGGGTTGCCGCCTCGCTGTACACGGCCGGGCGGATCGCCCGCCGTCGGTACCGGACTGCGGCCCGACGCCGGGGCACCGTGGTGCCGTACGCGGTGATCATTGCCCTGCTCGGGGCCGTCAACGTCTACTTCTTCCTGCTGCCGATGGCCCACCGCATGTGAGGACGCCGCACCCGGTGCGGTCGTGACGACCCGCCCCGGATCAGCCGACCCGGATGAAGACCGGGTTGGACTGCCAGATCTCCCGGATCTGGATCGCCTGGCCGGGCACGGGTGAGTCGATCTGGAGGTTGCCGCCGGCGTAGATCGAGATGTGGCCAGGGGACCAGATCAGGTCTCCGGGCTGGGCGTCGGCGGCTGCGACCTCGGTGCCGGCATACCGCTGGTCGCCCGAGGTGCGGGGCAGGGTGATGCCGATCTGGGCGTACACGTAGGACGTGAACCCTGAGCAGTCGAAACCGTCCGGGGTCGTGCCGCCGTACACGTAGGGGACGCCCACGTAGCGCGAGGCGATCTCGACGATCGCGCTGCCGTTCGCGGAGGCCGGGGCAGCGGCGCCGATGGCCGCCGCGGGTGCCTGCTCGGTGCTGCGCGAGACCGGCTCGGGGGCAGGCGGCGGGGGCGGCGGGTCCGCCTCGACGCTGATCACGGGGGCGTCGAACGTCCAGACGGCATCCGCGGGCACCGACACGCGGGGCGAGACGGCCAGCGCCTCGCGCGCCAAGGCGGTCAGGGCGCGGGTGTCGACCGACGGGTGGTCCGTGCGCACCGCCGCTGACGCCGGGGCGCCCAGCATCGAGACCAGGAGGCCCGAGGCCCCGACGGCGACGACGCCGCGACGGCCGATCCGGTCGAGCGACTCGGCGACGCCGGCTGCCGCGACATGCAGCGGGTTGCGGGCGATGCCGACCGCGCGATGGCGTGGGGGGAGCGGACCTGTAGGCATGACAACCTCTCCGGTCGCCTACGAGGTGAGCTGTCGGGTTCGGACGGGAGTTCGCCCGGCCGGATCTCTCCGGCTTCACCCCAAGGACGCCATGACCGGCGCCCACGATGTGGTTCCCCCGCTCCTGCCAGCGAGCTCGTACCAGGACCCTCGGTGGTGACAGGACTCGGCGGTCCACCTCAGGCCGCTCCGGACCCCGGAGCGGGCACATGGTAGGCATACGGAGCCCCGAAAGTCACGGATGGATAACGACCACGCCACCGCCGGCACCCTTCCAGGACCGCCCCGAGGCCGGCGGCAGCGCCGATGATCGCCTCACGACCAGGTGGCGGCTCGGTCCAGCTCCTCGCGGCGCAGGGCGGACTCGACGTCGGCGAGCTGTTCGTCGGTGCACGGGAGGCCGAAGGCGAAGCGCACCGCCCGGGCGATGTCGGCTCGGTAGTCGTGCCCGGTGGCGACGAACTCCCCGGGAGTCGCGTCCACGGCGTTCTTCGTGTCGATGGCGGTCTGCAGGAAGGTGATCGGGGTCGACCAACCGGCCTGAGCGGGTACCGCCGGGGGCCGGCTGTCGCTCAGCCAGGTGGGGCTTCGGACGAGCAGGTCCGGGCTGAACAGGCTGACCCCGTCGTCGTCGTGCGCGAGCAGGAGGTAGCGGGCGGCTGCCGCAGCGGTCGGATCGAGGTGGTCGAGGTCATCGGCGCAGGCGACCTGCAGGACCTCTCCGGGCCGGACGTCCGTGCGAGCGGGGTCGCGGACCTCGTGTGCCCAACCGCTCGCGTGCGGGGTCCCGAGCCACAGTGCACGCTCGACGAAGTGCGCCTGCAGGCCACGGGTACCGGTGTGCAGGAACGCGTCCTGGCTGGTGTGGGCTCCGAGGCTCTCGCCGAACAGGACGACGCGTGGGCGGTCGGCCGGGGCCCGTCGGGCGAGGACCTCCGCCACTGCCGTCCACATGGCCCCGTTCTGCTCCCGGCCGTCGTCCACCCGGTCGAGGGACAGGATCGAGGGGCGCAGCGAGTACTGCAGGGCGAGCGACGCGCAGTCTCCACCGGTGAGGTACTCCCAGGCCGAGCTTGCTGCGTAGTTGACGTACCCGGTCCCCGTGGGGGAGACCAGCACGAGCACGGACCGGTCCAGGGCCCCGGTGCGCTCGAGCTCGGTCAGGGCCAGCTGGATGCGGTCGGCGACCGTCGGCCCGCTCGTGAGACCGACGTAGACCCGGATCGGCTCGCGCGCGGCCCGACCCATCACCGACTCGATCCTGCCGGCCGTGGTGACGGACGTCAGGTGACGACGAGGTTGGCGGGTGAGCGGTCCCCAGGCGACGACGCTGCCCGGGCCGCCACTGACGTGCGGTGAGTCCGGGGGGGCTGCGAGCGTCCCGTCGACGGCGGATGCTGCCGCCTCGACCCGTCGGTAGTACCTCGCCCCGACGCCGTAGAGCCCTGCACCGATGACGGCGACGGACGCGAGGTGGCTCGGGATGGAGCCGTGTCCGGCGCGACCGGTCACCCGGCGGATGGCGGCGTCCGCGGCGTGCGCGATGCGACGCTCCGCGGCGGCCAGGCCGACCGCCCCCATCGCCGTGACCGCGCCGATGCCCAGCGACTTCGCCACCGGGGCACCATGACCGTTGACCGGGTCGACGCCCGCGGCGCGCAGGCGCCGGACGCGTACGAGCTGCATCGCTGCGGAGATGCCCGCGCCCGCGACCACTGTCACGGGGACCGTACGCAGGGCAGCGCCGATCGCCCGGTCCCGTCCCGGCAGGGCGTCGAGCACGCTCGGCAGGATGCCCGCGACGGCGGCGGCTCGGATGCGACCTGCCGTGGTCCGGACGATCGCCCGGGCGGCCGCCTCGCCGTCGCGGCGGGGGAGGGCGACGTGCACCGCCGACGACGCTGCGAGGGCGACGAGGTCGACCGCGAGGGTCGTGCGCGCCGTGCTGCCGACGTCGATGCGCGCGCCCACGAGGCGCAGCGCGCCACGGGAGGTGCCGAGGACGACATCGTGCGCGACTGTCGTCAGTGCGTAGTTCATGGCTGAGGAGAGCCCGGTGATCAAGCCCTGGTCCGTCGCCGAGCGCGGTCGCAGGAGCGGTACCAGGCTCATCGGCACCGAGGCCGATGCGGCAACGATCCCGGCACGCTGGCTGGCTGACAGCCGCGCGTACAGGTCACCCTGCCTCATCAGCGCTCCTGTCGACGATCGGACACCCCATCGTGTCGGACGACTGTCAACCATGACGGGCGTTCCGGCGACGGCCCGAGCCGAGGATCGTCGCGGTCGCTGCGGCGGCGAGGACGGCGAGGCTGCCGCCGAACCAGAACGGGGCATCCGAGCCCAGGCCCACCCACATCGCGCCGGCGATCAGGGAGGCGAGGAGCAGCCCGATGCCCTGGAGCGTGCCGTAGACGCCGAGCACCGTGCCACGGAGGTGCGGGGGCGCGGCCTCGGCGACGAAGGCGCGTTCGGCGCCGCTGAGGAAGGCCGTGCAGGCGCCGTAGACGACGAAGAGCAGCACGACGGCTGGTCGGGACGTGAAGCCTGCGAGCCCGAGGTACACCAGCCCGGCCAGCAGGTACCCGGGGACCAGGACGGACCTGCGGCCGAACCGGTCGGAGAACCGGCCGGAGGGGATCGCGAAGACCGACGCGGAGACGTTGAAGATCAGGTAGAGGAGCATCACCTGGGTCAGTGAGAAGCCGAGGTCCGCTGCCTTGAGGAGCAGGAACGCGTTCGAGGAGTTGCCCAGGCAGAAGAAGAAGACGGTGCCCAGGTACAGCCGTAGGCGTGCGTCCAGGGGTGCCCCGCGCAGTGTCGGCCGCACGCCGGCGGGCCGCTCGACCCGCTCCTCGCGGACGGCAGGGATGATCAGGATGCCGATGACGGCGGGCACGATCGACCAGAGGAAGGCCTGGTGGAACGCGGTACCGGTGCTGACCACCACGAGGGCGAGCAGTGCGCCGGCTGACGACCCGGCCATGTCGAGCATCTTGGCCAGCCCGAAGGAGCCACCGAGCTTGCTCTGGTCGCTGGACTGCGCGATCAACGAGTCTCGCGGAGCAGTGCGGATGCCCTTGCCGGTGCGGTCCACGACCCGTGCGAGCAGGACCCCGCCCCAGGACGTCGCCGCGAGCAGCAGGACCTTGTAGACCACGGCACCGGAGTACCCGAGGAAGGCCAGGCGCTTGCGGTGCTGGTGGACGTCGCCGAGGTAGCCGCTGAAGACCTTGAGCAGCGAGGCGAGGCTCTCGGCGATCCCCTCGATCACGCCGACCACCATGGGTGTGGCCCCCAGCGTGGCGGTCAGGAAGATCGGCACGAGCGGATAGACCATCTCGGTGCTCAGGTCGACGAACATGCTGGTCAGCCCGATGAGCAGCACGTTCGGGACGACGCGCCCGTGCCGCCGGGGAACCGGCCTGTGGTCCGGGTCCATGGCCGGCATCCGCTCAGGATCCGGAGGATGCGCGGGCGGTCATGCGCAGACCGTTGAGGAGCTGGTCCAGGACGAAGTCGTAGTGGGCGTCGCTGCCGTAGGAGGCCAGCTCGTCGGCGGCTCCGACGGTGAGCGGGTACTCGCGACGGGGGAGTGCTGCGAGCGCGGCACCGACGTCGCGGCCCGGCGTGCCGGGGTCGAGGGTGCGCGGGGCCGTGAACGACGACCAGCCGTAGTTGAGGGCGATGATCCCGCTGAAGGCGGCCACGGCGCGGGCACCGGAGAGCCCGGCCTGCTGCAGGATGCCGAGTGCGCCTTCGCCGATGCGGACGGCGCCCAGCCCCGGGTTCGGCCGGCTGAAGAGCGGCGCGACGGCCCACGGATGGCCGGTCAGCACACGCCGGTGAGCATGCGCGAATCGGCGGAGGTCATCGACCCAGTCGCCGGTCGCCGGTTCGAGCTCGAAGCGGCCGAGCACGCGGTCCAGCAGGGCGTCGACCAGTGCGTCCTTGGTGGCGAAGTGGTTGTACAGCGCCATCGGCACGGCGCCGAGCCGGCCGGCGACCGCCCGCATCGTCAGGGCGTCGAAACCCTCGGCCGCGACGTCCTCGGCTGCCTGGAGGATGAGGTCCGGGTTCAGCGAGCCGCGGGATCGTCGCGTCCGGCCCGGGTCGATGGGCGACGCTGCGTCCGGCTCGTGGCTCACGGCTCTTGACCCCCCCGGGTGTACAACGTACGTTACCGTAACGGACACCGTACATCATAGAGAGGGACCATGATCTTCAGCCACGCGCCGACCGTCTCCCCGCTCACCGGCCTCCTGCTCGTCGTCGTCCCGCTCGCGTTCAACGTCGCGTTCGCGCTGCTCGCCGCACGCTTCGACTACCCCGACATCCTGCGCCGACCGACAGCGGAGGTCCTGGCGGCGTTCCGCGCCGGCGGGACGAGCCTGGTCCTGCTGTGGTGGGCCTTCGCGCTCACGGCGGTCCTCATGGTCCCGTTGGTCGTCCTGCTCTCCGAGGCGATCGGTGACGGTGACCGCGGGCTCCTCGCCGTCACCACGACCGTCGGTGTGCTGGCCGCCGCCGTGCAGTTCCTCGGGCTCGTCCGCTGGCCGTTCCTGGTGCCCTACCTCGCCCGGGCGGACGACGAGCCCGACGCGAGCGAGGCGCGCCGGGAGGCGATCGACGTCGTCTTCCAGTCCTTCAACCGCTACCTCGGCGTCGACGTCGGCGAGCACCTCGGCTATGCGCTCACCGGCGCCTGGACCACCCTGGTCGGGATCGCCCTGGCCAGGAGTGCCGTCGTGCCGTCGTGGCTGGGAGTCGTCGGGGTCGTCGTCGGGCCGGTCCTGGTCGCCTGCTCGCTGGAGTTCGTCGGTCGCCACGAGCCGATCGGCTGGCGGCTCGCCGAACGACTCACGCCGGTGGCCTACGTCGCCTGGTCGCTGTGGCTCGTCGCCATCGGCGTCGCGCTGCTCGTGTGAACGGCGGCCGGGGCGTCGTCGGGGGCCGGCGCACCGCGTACCGGTGCGCCGTCGGGCTATCCGGCTGCGAGGGCGATGACGACGCAGGCCCCGGAGAGCAGGGCGGCGACGGGAGCCATCGTCAGTCGTTCGGGCACGCTGCGCGAGACCGCGTTCATCACGACACCCAGCAGGAAGTAGCCGGCCAGGACCCACGTCCCCACCTCGGACACCGCGTCCGGCAGGACGTCGACGAGTCCGACGCGGTCGGCGAGCACGGTGCCGAAGAGCGCGTACAGCAGGATCGAGACCGCGCTGCCCACGCGAAGACGCCCGGGGAGGACCCGGTGCCGGCCTCCCCAGGCGACGCGACCCAGCGGGGCGCCCAGGGCCAGCGCGAGCTGGAACAACGCGAGCAGGGTCAGGAGGACCAGGGCGGCAACCGCAGCGCCGGTGGCCAGCTCTTCGTTCACAGGGGTGCTCGTCTCGTCGATGTCAGGCAGTCGCTATCGGGCGGCGGCCGTCGGCCAGGTCAGGCGCCCGCGCAGCCACAGGGCCAGGTAGACGAGAGCGACGAGGACGGGGACCTCGATCAGTGGGCCGACGACGCCCGCGAGCGCCTGGCCGCTCGTCACGCCGAACACGCCGATCGCCACGGCGATGGCCAGCTCGAAGTCGTTGCTGGCCGCCGAGAAGGCCAGTGCCGTGGTGCGGGGGTAGCTCAGCTTGAGCCAGCGGGCGATGCCGAAGGCGCCGAACCACATGATGGCGAAGTAGGCGAGCAGGGGGAGGGCGATGCGCACGACGTTGAGGGGCTCGTCGGTGATGGTCCTGCCCTGGAGGGCGAACAGAACGACGACCGTGAACAGCAGCCCGTAGAGGGCGATCGGGCTGATCCTCGGCAGCAGCGTCGTCTCGTACCACTCCTGGCCGCGCAGGCGTTCGCCGAGGGTGCGGGTCAGGAAGCCGGCGACCAGCGGGATGCCGAGGAAGACCAGCACGGTCGTGGCGATGTCCCACATCGAGACGTCGAGGTCCGCGGTCGCCAGGCCGAGCCATCCGGGCAGAACCTTGAGGTAGAAGTAGCCGAGCGCGGCATAGGTCAGCACCTGGAAGACGGCGTTCAGGGCGACCAGCACCGCGGCCATCTCCCGGTCCCCGCACGCCAGGTCGTTCCAGATCAGGACCATCGCGATGCAGCGCGCCAGGCCGACCAGGATGACGCCGGTGCGGTAGGCGGGCTGGTCGGCCAGCAGCAGCCAGGCCAGGGCGAACATGACCGCCGGACCGATCACCCAGTTCAGCAGCAGGCTCGCGGCGATCATGCGCTTGTCGGCGGTGACCAGGCCGATCTCGCGGTACCGGACCTTCGCCAGGACGGGGTACATCATCAGCAGCAGCCCGAGTGCGATCGGCAGGGAGGTCTGCCCGACCTTGACCGCGTCGAGGGCGTCGTCCAGGCCGGGCACGAGCCGACCGAGCAGCAGGCCCACGACCATGGCGGTGCCGATCAGCACCGGCAGGAGCCGGTCTGTCGCGGACAGCCGGGCGACCACCGCGGTGGTGTCGGCCCTCGTGACGGCGGAGTCCGGGTGGGTGCTCATGTGCAGCTTCTCCTGGTCTGCCCGGCGGCGCGGGCACGATCGGCGAGGGCGGCGAACCGTGCGCTGACGGAGTCCAGCGCATCGGGCCGCAGCCGGTAGTACGTGTAGCGACCTGCGGGCTCGGGCTCGACCAGCCCGGCGTCGCGCAGCACCCGCAGGTGGTTGGACACGTTCGTCTGGCGGGCGCCGGTCAGCTCCACCAGATGGCACGTGCACAGCTGCTCGTCGGCCAGCAGCTCGACGATCCGGGCCCGTAGTGGCTCGGCCAGCACCCGCACGACGGCGTCCGTGCTCGGTGGGTTGCCGTCATCGATTGACACCATCTCCGGATGATATCAGTCCGTAGTGATGTCCGCGGTGCTCACTCGGTGGGCCCGTCGGTCATCGACCGACGAACGTGGGCGGCGGCCGGTGCAGCCCGAGCAGCGGCCCCCGACGAGAGCTCTGATGGCTCCCGTGGAGAGGGTCACGTGCCGAGCGCGGCCCCGATCGACCGTGCGAAGGCGTCGATCGCGGGCCAGTCGCGGCCGTCCACCTCGGGGAGCAGCGGCCGGCCCGCCGGAAGGGCGCGGACGAGTCGGTGGCGCAGGTTCAGCGCGCGTGGGTCGAGCGCGCCGTCGAAGATGCGGTGCTCCTTGGCGCCGATCGCCTCCTGCACCCCTGCCAGGCCCTTGGGCTGCGGGTCGTTGTCGGTCTCCTCGGGCAGGACCGCGCCCGGCAGTGGGCCGCTGCTGAACATCCACACCGGGCGGTCGGCCAGGGTCCGACTGTTGCGCTCGACGAAAGCGGTGGCGTCCTTCATCCAGGAGCCGAAGTACACAGCGCTGCCCACGACGACGGCCTCGTGGTCGGCGACGTCCTTCGCATCCGACACGTGGCATGCCTCGGCGGGGTGCCCGGATGCGGTCAGGGTCTCGGCGATGCGCTCGGCGATGCCGGCTGTGGCACCGTACCGACTGGCGTACGCGACGAGAACGGTCATGGTTCCTCCCCGGCCTGGCTCGGGGGCACGGCGTGCTCCGCCGACCGGTGGGACAGCACGTTGTCATGGATCGCCACGACCACATTCCACACCTGCCGCCCCCCCGCGGTAGGGACGAAGCGTGCGAACATGATGCCGCCTCCACGGTGCCTCGCGTCGCACAGCCTTCAGGCGACCCCGCGTCGTGCCGATGAGCGGATGTACCGACGAAAGGGCAAACCCGCCGCGAGGAGGGGACGCCAAGCCACGGGACCCATGAGGTCAGCCGGGCCGCCGAACGAGAGGGACCGCCGTTGATCGGGATCCAGGTGCGCGACGCCCTCGGCGCCGCGCGACGAGCGTCGGGGCGACTGTCCGGGCTGCTCGGCCGCATGCGGACGCGGGCCCGCCGGCCGGCTGGGGCCCTCGAGGCCACGCGCTGGCTGTTCGCCGTGCTGGCACTCGTGACAGTCGTGCTCGCCCTGCCCGGGACGCTCGTGGCAGCGGACGGCGTGACGGTGGTCGCTGCGGTGGCCGCAGCGGTGACCCTCGGGCTGTCCTGGGTCACGGGATACCTGCGGCGTTGCGCCCCACCGGCCATGGACGTGGTGGACGCCGTCGCGATGACGGTCTTCGCGCTGGCCGGCCCTGAGCCGGCTGCCGTCTTCGGTCTGGTCTTCGCTGCGCTGTGGTTCCGCTCGCTGTACGGTTCCGCTCTCCGAGCCGTCCTGCGGTGGGCGGTCTACGCCGCAGGGCTGATCGCTGCGGTGCCCCTGTGGCAGTACGTTCCCGGCCACTCCGTGGCGGCAGATCTGGTCCCGGTGGTCAGCGTGATCCCGACCATGCTCCTGACGCTCGTCGTGGGCCGGCAGCTCGCGGGCAGCCTGCGGGCGAGGGAGCGGATGGCCCAGCTCGACGCCGTGCACGTCTCGGTGGGGCACCGGCTGCTGGGTGTGACCGATGCGGACGAGATCCGTCGGATCGCCTGGCTGGCGACCGCCCAGATCTGCGCGGTCCTGCCGGGACTACGAGTGGTCAAGGTGACCAGGGCCGGTGGTGCGCTGCGCGTGGACGGAGCGCGCGGTGGGTTCAGCGGCGTCCCCGCGACGCTTCCCGCGGACATCGTGGCGATCGGTGGCTGCGAGGAGGGGCACGTCGCAGTCCGTGGACACGCGGAGCTGGACGCGGCGGTCGGCACGCCCTGCGCCTGGGCCTGCGTACCGATGACCGACGCGCGCAACCGACCGGGGAACGAGGGGCTGTTCCTCGGCTACCCCGGAACGGTGCCCGACGAGGCGCTGGCCGCGATCGACAGCCTGGCGAACCAGGTGGCACTGGCACTGCGCAGCAGCGACGTGCACCAGGAGCTGACCTTGCGGGCGACCCTGGACAACCTCACCGGGCTGGCCAACCGGATGTCCTTCAACGCCGCTCTCGCCACCACCCTCGAGGACACCTCCGCGCAGGACACCACGGTCCTGTTCGTCGACCTCGACGACTTCAAGGACGTCAATGACCTGTTCGGCCATGGCGCAGGTGATGAGCTGCTCCGCGAGGTCGCGGGACGCCTGCGTCGGGCCACGCGCCCGGGGGACCTGTGCGCGCGCATCGGTGGGGACGAGTTCGCCATCCTGCTCCACCGCACCGGGAGTGCGCCCGCCTCGGTGATCGCCCAGCGCGTCGTCGACGCCGTCGCGGCCCCGGTGCACCTGGACGGCGGCGTGGCGCGCGTCGGAGCCAGCGTGGGTGTCGCGACCGCGACCAGCGAGTCCGACCTCGAACAGCTGATCCACCGGGCGGACGTGGCCATGTACTCGGCGAAGGCCAACGGCAAGGGCCGGATCCAGGTGTTCGCGCCGGGCCTCGTGCGGGGCTGAACGGTCGGACCGGTACGGCGGGGTGGCTCAGGGCCGCACGCTGAGATCCGCATCGTCGTGCTCCCGCCTGCTGCGGTACAGGAACGGCACCGCCACGAGCTGGATCACCGCCCCGACGAGGTACGACGGCCCGTAGCCCCAGGCATCGGCAGCCCGGCCCAGGACCGGCTGGACGACGACTCCGCCGCTGCTGCCCATCAGGGAGTCGAAGGAGAGGACCGTCGCTCGCTGCCTCGACGGGATGAGGTCGTTCAGGTAGGCCTGGCGCACCGGTAGGGCCGCGGCCTGGGACATGCCCCACAGCACGAGCAGCAGCAGGGCGAGCACGAAGCTGTGGGTGATGCCCAGCAGCGCGAGCAGGAGCGTCGCCAGGACCACGGCGACGATCAGTGCAGAGGTCCTGCGGCGCACCATCCGCCGGATCCGGGGAGCGAGGAGCCCACCGAGCATCTGGGAGCAGGCGATGATCGCTGCCGCGAGGCCGGCGATGCCGTACGCCCCCGTGTTGCCGTACAGCTCGAGCAGGAAGGGCTGCATCGCGTAGAAGGCGTAGAACCCCACCCCGGAGGTGAACGGGGCGGCGAGCATGAGCCAGCGGACCGGCGGGTTCCGCAGCCCGTGGTCGAGGGAGGTGACGACGATGGTCCGGATCGCCTGCACAGGTGTCTGCTCTGCCTCGCGGACGTGGCCCAGGTCCTTCATGAACACGGCTGCCACGACGAACATCAGGCCCAGGGTCGCCACCCGGATCAGGTAGGGCACCCCCAACGAGGTGACCTGTGCGATGTACCCGCCGGCGACGGAACCGGCGAGCATCGCCGCACCTCCGACGACCTGCGCACGTCCGAAGACCGCCTCGAGGCTGTCCTCGAACTCCGCGAACGCAAGAGCGTCGACGAGCCACGCCTCGACGGCGCCGGAGAAGAAGGTGAACCCGAGCCCGAGCAGGACCGAGACGGCGGCCCACTGCCAGAACGGCGCGTGGGTCTGCCAGAGCAGGTAGTAGAGGAACGTCGACGCGGCCAGGACGACGGTGCCGAGCAGGTAGGAGGTCCTGCGCCCCCACGCGTCGGCGACCACACCCGTCGGGATCTCGAAGACGACCATGCCAGCCGTGAAGAACGCGTTCGCCGCGAAGGCCTCGAGGTTGGTGAGGCCGGCGTCGAGCAGGAACAGGGTGTTGATGCCCCAGATGAACGACGCGGCAAGGGTGTTCCCGAGGATCAGCACCAGATAGGTCCGCTGGACCCGCCGTGCCAGCCGGTTCATTGGCCGATCGTAGCCACGCCCCGCCCCGCCACGACCCGGCGGCGGCCGACGGTGGGACGACCGCCGGATCGTTCATCGGGTTCCCGCGCCTCGTTCACCACCGAGCCACGTACCCGTGGCCGACGAACGATCTCCTAGGCCCATGACCGTGCGCTCCGCTGAGCACCCACGCCCACTCCATCTTCTCGTGCACCTGAGCGACACCCACTTCGTCACGCCGCAGGCGCCGCTGCTGCACGGCGTGGCGGACAGCAGGGCCCATCTGGCAGCGCTCCTCGAGCGGCTCGAGGCCTCGGGTGCCCGACCTGAGGCGCTGCTGTTCACCGGCGACCTCGCCGATGCCGCCGACCCGGCCGCCTACCGGAGCCTGCGGGAGGTGGTCGAGCCGACAGCCGCACGGCTGGGCGCGCGGGCCATCTGGGTCATGGGTAACCACGACGACCGCGCGGTGCTGCGGACCGAGCTCTTGGGTGAGCCCGGGTCGACCGCGCCGTACGACGACGTCGTCATGCTGGGCGGCCTGCGGATCGTCGTGCTCGACACGACCGTGCCTGGCGCGCACCACGGCGCCCTCGCCCCGGACCAGCTGCGCTGGCTGGCGGCCGTGCTCGAGCACCCCGCCCCGGAGGGCACGCTGCTCGCCATGCACCATCCGCCGGTGCCGTGCGTGCAGGACCTCGCGATCCTCGTCGAGCTGCGGGACCAGGCGGCGCTGGCGGGCGTGCTGCGAGGGTCGGACGTCAGGGGGATCCTGGCCGGCCACCTGCACCACTCGACCTCGGCGACCTTCGCCGGGATCCCCGTCTCGGTGGCGTCGGCGACCTGCTACACGCAGGACCTGCAGACCCCGTACGGCGGCACCCGAGGGCGCGACGGTGCGCAGGCGTTCAACCTCGTGCACGTGTACGACGACACGATCACGCACTCGGTCGTCCCGATCGGTGACCACGCGACCGTCGGATCGACGATCGACGCCCGCAGGACCTCGTGGCGGTGGACCGAGATCGGCGACCGGGTGCCGGTCTGAGCCCTGCCCGTACGCTCGGGGGATGATGACCCCGGACTTCGATCTCGCAGGACACGTCGCGATCGTCACCGGTGCCTCACGGGGTATCGGCCACGACCTCGTCCTCGCGCTGGCGTCGGCCGGCGCCGTGGTCGGCGCCGCCGCGCGATCCCGCCAGGACCTCGATCTTCTGCTGGACGAGGTGCGGGGCTCCGGCGGCCGCGCCTTCGGGGTCGAGACGGACGTGACCGACGTCGCGTCCGTCCGTCGCGCCGTCCACGACGTGCTCGCGCGGGAGGGCCGCCTCGACATCCTGGTCAACAACGCGGGCCTCGGCGCGAACCACGATGCGCTCGACGTCACGGAGGCCGACTGGGACGAGCTCATGGACGTCAACCTCAAGGGTCTGTTCTTCATGAGCCAGGCCGCTGCCCGGCCCATGATCGAGCGTGGCTACGGGCGGATCGTCAACCTCAGCTCCCAGGCCGGCCTCGTCGGCATCCGGCGGCATGCCGTCTACTCCGCGAGCAAGGGCGGCGTGAACATGCTCACGAAGGTGCTCGCCCTGGAATGGGCACCCCGCGGCGTCACGGTCAACGCGGTCGCGCCGACGTTCATCCGGACGCCGGGCACCGCCGAACGTCTCGACGAGCCGGACTTCGCGGACGACGTGCTGGCCCGCATCCCGGTCGGGCGGTTCGGCACCACTGCCGACGTCGCTGCCGCGGTCCTGTACCTCGCGTCCCCGGCCGCGGGCCTCGTGACCGGCACGGTGCTCCCCGTCGACGGCGGGTGGACGGCCCAGTAGCACGCGGTCGCACCGCGCCTGGGCCGCTCTCGGGTCCCGGGCCGGTGTTCGGCTGCCCGGCCGCTCAGTGGGCGTCGAGGTGCCGCTCCGGCGACCCGACGTAGGAGCTCAGCGGCCGGATCAGGGCGTTGGCGGCCCGCTGCTCCATGATGTGCGCGGTCCAGCCGACGACACGGCTCGCGGCGAACAGCGGGGTGAAGGTCGCGGTGTCGAAGCCCATCAGCCGGTAGGCGGGGCCGGAGGGGTAGTCGAGGTTCGGCAGGATGCCCTTGCGGTCGCGCATGGCCCGCTCGAGCGTGTCGTAGAGGGCCGCCAGGTCGGGGCGGTCGTACTCGGCGACCAGGGTGTCGAGGGCCGCCTTCATCGTCGGCACGCGGGAGTCCCCGCTGCGGTACACCCGGTGCCCGAACCCCATGATCTTGCGCTTGGCGGCCAAGGCGTCGTCGAGCCATGCCTCGGCGTGACCCGCATCGCCGATCTGGTCGAACATGTGCATCACTGCCTCGTTCGCCCCGCCGTGCAACGGGCCCTTGAGCGCACCGACCGCACCGACGACAGCGGAGTACAGGTCCGACAGCGTCGAGGTGATCACGCGGGCGGTGAAGGTCGAGGCGTTGAACGAGTGCTCGGCATACAGGACCATCGAGACCCGGAACGCGTCCGCGACGACCGGCGGCGGGGTGGCGCCGAAGGTCATGTGCAGGAAGTTCTGCGCGTGGTCCAGGTCGTGGCGCGGCGGCACGAGGTCCTGCCCGCGGCGCCTGCGCTGGTCGTAGGCCACGACGGCCGGCAGCTGCGCGAAGAGGCGCACGGCCTTGTCCAGGGTGGCGCCCGGGGAGGCGTCGTCGGACGTCGGGTCGTGGGCGCCCATGACGCTCACCGCGGTGCGCACCACGTCCATCGGGTGGGCACTGGTCGGCGACGAGTCGATGGCCGCCCGCACCGGTGCCTCGAGCGTGCGGTGCTGCCGCTCGGCCGCCTGCAGCTCGGCCAGCTCGGCGGTGCTGGGCAGCTCGCCGTGCCAGAGCAGCCAGGCGACCTGCTCGAAGGAGCAGGCGGCGGCGAGCTCCTGCACGGGATACCCGCGGTAGAGCAGCGAGTTGCTCTCGGGGTTCACCCGGGAGACCGAGGTCTCGTCGACGACGACGCCGGCCAGCCCCTTGCGGATCTCGGTCATGATCGCTCCTTTGCGGTCAGCGGGTCGGTCAGCGGGTCGGTCAGGCTTCGGTCATCCCTCGTCGGGATGACGGTCGGTGGGCACCGTGAACCCGAAGACGGAGGTGTCGAAGCGCGTGTACCCCTCGTAGTCGAGGAGCTCGTAGAGCCGTGAACGGTGCTGCATCTGGTCCAGCAGCGGCTCGAGCGTCCCGTGCTCGGCGATCGCGTCGAGCCCGCGTTCTGCGGCGCCCATCGCCAGGCGGAGCAACGAGACGGGGAAGATCACGATGTTGATCCCGACGTCGGCGAGCTGGCGCGTGGTCAGGAGGTCCGACTTGCCGAACTCGGTCATGTTGGCCAGCACCGGGACGTCGACGGCCCGCCGCACGGCCTCGAACTCGGCGAGGTCGACCATGGCCTCGGGGAAGATCGCGTCGGCACCGGCATCGACCAGGAGCCGGGCTCGGTCGATCATCGCCGGGAGGCCCTCCAGCGCCCGGATGTCCGTCCGGGCCATGATCAGGAAGTTCGGGTCACGCCGCGCGTCCACCGCTGCGCGGATCCGCTTCGCCGCGGTCGTGGCGTCGACCACGAGCTTGCCGTCCAGGTGCCCGCACCGCTTGGGGTTGACCTGGTCCTCGATGTGCAGGCCGGCCACGCCGGCGTCCTCGAGCAGCTGGACGGTCCGCGCGACGTTCATCGGCTCACCGAAGCCGGTGTCCGCGTCGACGAGCGCGGGCAGGTCCGTCATCCGCGCGATCTGCTGGCTGCGGCCGGCCACCTCGGTCACGGACGTCAGACCGACGTCCGGCAGGCCGAGGTCGGCCGAGATCACCGCGCCGGAGATGTAGACGCCCTCCATCCCCTTGTCCTGGATCAGGCGGGCCGAGAGCGGGTTGAACGCGCCGGGGAAGCGCAGCAGCTCACCGGTCGCCAGCGCGGCGCGGAGCGCGAGGCGCTTGTCCGCGGCGGTCGTCGTCGAGTGCAGCATCAGAAGATCCCTTCCCTGCTCGGCACGGAGGCAAGGAGGCCGTCGGGTACCACGACGGTCAACCCGCCGAGCTCGGCGGCGGTCAGGTCGGGCAGGCGTTGCGCCAGATCGAGGAACCGATCGATCTCGGCCGGGTCCAGCACATCCTCGGCCAGGTCACGGAACTTGGCCAGGTACTGTGCGCGCGCGAAGGGTCGGGCGCCGAGCGGGTGCGCGTCGGCGACAGCGATCTCGTCGACGATCTGTCGACCGTCGGTCAGGGTGATCTCCACCCGCCCGCCGAACGCCTGCTCGGCAGGATCCGTCGAGTGGTAGCGGCGCGTCCAGCCGGCGTCCTGCGCCGTCGTGACCGTGCGCCACAGGGCCACCGTGTCCGGCCGGGTCGCACGCTGCGGCTCGTAGGAGTCCTTGTGGTGCCACCGACCGTCCTGCAGGGCGACCGTGAAGATGTACGGGATCGAGTGGTCGAGAGTCTCGCGGGACGCGTGCGGGTCGTACTTCTGCGGGTCGTGCGCGCCCGAGCCGATGACCGTGTGTGTGTGGTGGCTCGTGTGGATGACGATGCTGCGGACGGTTCCGGGCTCGCGCAGCACGGGGTGCTCGGCACCGAGCCGACGGGCCAGGTCGATGAGCGCCTGGGCCTGGTACTCGGCCGAGTGCTCCTTGGTGTACGTGTCGAGGATCGCCAGCCGGGGCTCACCCGGTCCGGGCAGGATCACGTCGTACCGCGCCTCGGGCCCGTCCAGGAGCCACGCGATCACGCCGTCCTCGCCCTCGTAGACCGGCTCCGGCGAGGTCTGGCCGCGCATCGCCCGGTCGACGGCCTCGATCGCGGCCTTGCCGGCGAACGCGGGTGCGTAGGCCTTCCAGGTCGAGATCTGACCCTTGCGCGACTGGCGGGTCGCGGTCGTGGTGTGCAACGCCTGACCGATCGCCTGGAACGTCGTCTCGACGTCGAGCCCCAGCAGGGTGCCCAGCGCCGCAGCCGCGGAGGGGCCGAGGTGCGCGACGTGGTCGATCTTGTGCCGGTGCAGGCTGATCGCCCGGACCAGGTCGACCTGGATCTCGTAGCCGGTCGCGATCGCGCGCACGACGTCGTGCCCGGACAGACCGCGCCGACGACCGAGGTGCTGCGCGACGGCGAGCACGGGGGGGATGTTGTCGGCCGGGTGCGAGTACTCCGCGGCGAGGAAGGTGTCGTGGTAGTCCAGCTCCCGGACCGCGACGCCGTTCGCCCAGGCCGCCCACTCGGGGCTGACCCGGCGCTCGGTGGGTGTCCCGAAGACGGTCGAACCGGGTGCGTAGGGGTGCGCGAGGGCTTGGTCGCGCGCGGCCGCGACCGGGCCGCGCAGCACGGAGGCCGTGGCGACGGCCGCGTTGTCGATGACCCGGTTGACGACCATGTCGGCGGCCTCGGGCGTGACGTCGACGGGGTCGGCGGCGACCTCCGCAAGCGCCCAGGCGAGCTGGGCGTGGCGGGGCAGACCCTCGGCGCTGGCGTGGACCCGGACGGTGTGGGTTCGGCTCACGACGGCACTCCTGCACTGGGCGGCTCGGGAGCACCCTCGGTGGGTGCGGCGGCGAGCGACGCGAGGATCGTCGCCAGACTCATCCGCAGGTGGACGGCGGTGGCCTGCGCGGCGAGGGTCTCGTCCCCGTCGAGGATCGCCTGGACGATCAGCAGGTGCTCGTGGGCCGCCTGCTCGAGGCGCGCCGGGTTGTCCCTGGACAGGCGGCGGGCCCGCGCCGCGTGGGTCCGCACAGTGGCCAGCGAGCGGTGCAGGTAGGGACTGGCCATCGCGTCGTCGACGGCCCGGTCCAGGTCGGCGACCAGCTCGTAGTAGCGGGTGCGCTCCGGGTCGGTCCCGTCGAGCAGGGCCGTCGCGTCGGCGAACCGCGTGCGGAGCCGGGCGAAGACCTCGGCGGAGCGGCGGCGGGCGGCGAGTCGGGCGGCCTGGGTCTCGAGGGCCTCACGGAGCTCGTAGAGGTGGCGCAGATCGCCGGGCGACAGGTCGGAGACGACCAGCGTCCGCCCTCGGCCCGGTGTGGCGAGCCCCTCCGCGGAGAGCCTGGCCAGCGCCTCGCGCAGCGGGGTCCGCGACACACCCAGACGCATGGCCTGGTCGACCTCGCTGAGCTCGGTTCCCGGGGTCAGCCGCCACGCGAGGATGTCGTCCTTGAGGGATGAGTAGACCCGCTCGCTTGCCCGCACCGTCCCGACAGTACGCCGCGGCAAGGTCATTGTATACAAAGCCTTGGTCGGCCTTGGGTGCTTCGTGCTCGCGCGCAATGACGGAGACGCTCGATGCATACAGCGCCCGTGGAGTCGCGGCCGCGCGGGTCGACCCTCAACCCGCCGTGGGGGAGTCCTGACCCTGGTCCGGCTCGCGCTCCCACGGCGCGACGATGGGGAAGTACCGCGACATGAACTCGGTCACCGCACGCGCCCTGGGCTCCGCGTCGAGCTCGGGCTCGCTGCCGTCATTGAGGCAGAAGAAGTCCCTCGACCGGGACGCGAGCAGTGCCGTCATGTCCGCGAGACCCGCGCGCGACGTCGTGTCCACGTACTTGGTCCGCGCGCCGCGCTGCACGACGGCCTGGCCGCTCATCAGCGCGTAGTAGTGGTAGAGCGAGTTGGTGACGGAGATGTCCGTGCTGGCGCGGAAGCGGCTCGCAGCCGTCCGGGCGAAGTCCTCGGGAAACTCCGCCTCCAGCTGGGCCAGCACGCTGCGCCGCAGCGGAGTGGGCGCATGGTCGAGGTGCCGGACGGTCATCCGGCCGAACCGGCCGAGCAGCAGCTTCCGGTTGACGCGCGCGCCGTTCTCGAACCCGCTGCGTGCGGCGTCGTTGCTGCCGAGCCCGATCCGGGTGGGTGACTCGATGAACTGCGAGACCCCGCCGGGCGAGAAGAACATGTCCGGCCGGACGGGCCGGCCGAAGAACATGTCGTCGTTGGAGTACAGGAAGTGCTCTGCCAGGCCGTCGATGTGGTGCAGCTGCGCCTCGACGGCGTGCGAGTTGTGGGTCGGCAGCACGCTCGGGTCGGCGAAGAACTCCTCGCTCCGGACGAAGGTGACCCCCGGGTGCTCGGCCAGCCAGGCGGGCCGAGGCGAGTCGGTCGCCACGAAGATCCGGCGGACCCACGGAGCGAACATGTGCACCGACCGCAGGGCGTACCGCAGCTCGTCGACCTGACGGAACCGCGCGACGGAGTCGTCACCCTCGCCGACCACGTAGCTCTGCATCCGCGCCGCGCGGGCCTTCTGCCACTCGCCGCTGGACCCGTCGACCCAGGAGAAGACGATGTCGATGTCGAACGAGACATCGGCGGCCTGCGGGTCGAACATGCCGTCGATGGTCGTCCACGTCGCCCCGAACCGCTGGATCTCGGTGCGCACGAGCTCGCTCGGGTCGATGACGTGCCGGGTCAGCGCGTTGCCGTTCGGCAGCGTGACCTTGCGTGCACCGTAGGACCAGAGCTCGATCTGGACCGCCGTCGAGCCGCCGTAGAACAGGCCGCCGCTGGGCTCGATCCGCGGTCGGTGCACCCGGAGCACACGCCGGGCGATCAGGCCGGCCAGGCCACCCTCGGCGACCAGGACCATCGGGTCCCGGTCGGACCCGATGCCCCGGGCGTAGAACGGCTCGCCCGCGCAGCCGTCGCGAAGGGCGCGCCGCAGGGCCTTGCGGTCCGCCCAGGAGACGGCCAGCACAGGGCGTTCGCCCGTCCCGCGGACCAGCAGGTGCTCGATCCCGGCCGCGTCGAGCAGCCGACGGATGAAGAGCAGGTCCTCGACGACCGCGTCGGCGGGCGTGAGCGTCAGGTTGACCAGCGCGTAGCGGCCACCGACCAGGACGACGTCCTCGCGCGCGACGAGCCGGCTGCCGGCTGGGGTCGGTACGTGGTCGCGCACCGTCGGCTCAGCCGTGGCGACCAGGGCTGGATCGAGGGTTGCGGCTGTTCCTGCGGATGACGAGGTGATGGCGCGTCCGATTCTCGAGTGGGCACGCCGGCACGGGTGGGTATGCAGGTGGGCGGTGGTACGTCGGAGCATCATCCCACGGCTGCGACGAACCTGCCGTCTCCTCGGGTCCTGGCGACGATCAGAGCCTGGGGTCGACGTGCAGCTTCGGGCCGTCACCGGACCCGGCGGGGCGCTGGCCGGCGAGAACGGCCGCCACCGCGTCCAGGCCGATGGTGGCCGCGACGAGCGGCCGGGGGTCGACGGCACCGGAGGCGAAGCCCTCGACAGTGGCGGCAAGGCCTGGTGAGGCGCTCAGGATCCCGACCGCGGTGACGTCCTTGAGCAGCAGCTCTCGGGAGTCCACCGGTGTGGGTACGGTCGCCAGCCCGACCAGGACGACGCGTCGGCCGGGTTCCACGAGGTCGACGGCCAGGGCGGGCATGCCGGCCGCGTTCGATGCGTCGATGACCGCGTCCCACGGGCCGCCGGGCAGCTCGGCCATCGTCCAGACACCGGAGAAGCCCAGCGACCTGGCGAAGCCGCGGGATCGTGCAGAGCGGCCGAGCAGGTGGACCTCGGCCCCGGCCGCCCGGGCGAACTCCGCCACGAGCAGCCCGATCGTGCCGGGCCCGATGACGAGGATGCGGTCGCCCGCTGTGAGGTCGGCGCCCCACACCGCGCGCAGGGCGTTCCCACCAGGTTCGACAAGCGCTCCCGCGACGTCGTCGACCGCGTCCGGCAGGGCGTGCAGGGCACCGGCAGGGAACGCCATCTGCCCGGCGAGCGCACCGGCGAACCCGCCCCGGATGCCCAGCTCGAAGCGTGCCTCGCAGACGTGCTGCCGACCGGCGGCGCAGCGCCGGCAGTGCCCGCACCCGAGCATCGTGTCGCCGGTGACCCGTTGTCCGAGCCACCGGGCGTCGACGCCGTCGCCGAGGGCGGACACCGTCCCGCACCACTCGTGCCCGAGGCGGATCGGATACGCCGCGTGACCGGTGTGCAGGTACGTCATCTGGCCGGTGAAGAACTCGACGTCCGTGCCGCAGACGCCCACCCGCTCGATGTCCACCACGACCTGTCCGGGCTGGGCGACGGGGTCCGGGACCTCCTGGACGCCGGCTTCCCCTGGGGCGGTGACGACGAAGGCGCGCATGGCTCAGCTCTCTCGGGGCTCGGACGTCGCAGCGGGCGACGCAGGTCGCGCGGGCGACGGTGGGATGCCACGCCCGTTCCACGGTGTGGTCGGCTGGCCGTGGACGCCGAGCAGCGCGCCGACCGGGGCCGTGTACAGCCGACCGGAGCCGGGGTGCTCCGAGAGCCCGGCCGGGTCGAGCTCGGCCGAGGCGGTCGTGATCAGGAGCCGGTCGAGCTCCGGCCCGACGAAGGCCACCGAGGACGTGTGCGGTGCAGCGACCTCGACGACGTGCAGCACCTCGCCGCCGGGGGAGTAGCAGCGCACCTGGCCGGCACCCCACAGTGCCACCCAGAGGTTGCCGTCGGTGTCGAGGCAGAGCCCGTCGGGAAGGCCCCCGCCGGTGATCCGCAGGTGCTCACGCCGGGTCCCGGCGGTCCGGGAGGCCACGTCGTAGTCCCGCCGCCAGACGATCGCCGGCAGGGTGTCGACCGAGTACATCACGACCGGGTCGGCCGACCAGGCGAGGCCGTTGGACAGCCAGAGGTCGTCGTCGAGGACCGTGAGGGAACCGTCGTCCTCGAGCCGGGTGAGGACCTCGTGGCCGGTGGCGCCACCGACGGTGACGCTGCCGACGACGAACCGTCCGGCCGGGTCGCACGCGCCGTCGTTGAGGCGTCCGGCCGAGCCGGACGGGAGCACGGCCGGACCCGGCGTCAGGTGTCCGTCGACCTCGACGACGAGGAGCCGATCACGGCCGGCGACGAGCAGGCGCCCGTCCGGGGACGGCACGACGGCACCGACGGTGGTGTCGACAGTCATCGCACGGACGGTCTCGATCTCGTTGCCGTGCAGGAGCCCCTCGACGACGGTGCCCGCATCGATGTCCACCCACAGCACGCGGCCACGTGCGGCATCCCAGACCGGACCCTCGGCCAGCCGGTGGATCGTGGGGGTGGCCGGGTGTGCCTCGAGCAGCGTCACGGGGACTCCTTCGTCGGGACGTCCCTCGGGGAGTCCGCGCCGCGCGTCGAGATCGCATCGACGATCTCGCGGATGGCCGGGAGCTCGGCGAGCAGCGTCGCGAGCGGCGTGCGGTAGGCCAGAGCGCTGACCGAGATCGCACCGCTCGGCGCGGTGGGGGACGTCAGGTAGGCGGGGACGGCCACGCACACGATCCCTGGCTCGTTCTCCTGGTCGTCGACCGCGTAGCCCTGCTCCCGGATGGTGGCCAGCTCGGTGACGAGCGCATCGGTGCTGGTCAGCGTGCGTGGGGTGCGTGCCTCGAAGACCCGACCAGCCGCCCAGGACCGGACGGCGTCGTCGTCGCGCAAGGCCAGTGCGAGCAGGAGCTTCCCGACGCCGGTGGCATGTGCTCCGTTGCGGCCGCCGACGGTGGACGTCAGCCGGACGCCCCCGGTGAGCGGGTCGACCTTCGAGCGGTAGATCACCGTGTCGTCGTCGAGCACCGCGTAGTGCGTGGTCTCGCCGAACCGCTCGGACAGCGCCTCGAGCACCGGCGTGACCCGGACGTGGTCGGGCCGCGCCTCGTGGTGGGTGAAGGCCAACCGCAGGAACTCGTCGCCGAGGACGTAGCGACCGCGGACGTCCTGGGTCGCGAAGCCTGCGCGGCGCAGAGCGGCGAGCGCGCGGTGGACCGTCGGCTTGGGGCTGTCGACGATGCGGCTCAGGTCGTCGAGGCTGATCCCCTGCGGGTGGCCGCTGAGCTCGGTGAGCACAGCGAGCACACGGTCGGCGCCGACGAGCCGGGGCTCATCAGCGGGTTCCGGGATGTCCGTCCGTCGAGTAGAGTTCATCGCGTTCCACATGTTAGCCATACGTTCCGATTAACGGAAAGAGAGATCGATGTCGGAGCAGCGCAGCGCCCAGTGGTACGCCGGCGGCGGCAAGGATCCCTACATCCACCGGGCGTGGATGCGACGGGGTCTGCCGGCCCACGCCTTCGACGGTCGACCGCACATCGCGATCGCGAACACGGCCTCCGACCTGACACCGTGCAACATGCACCTGGACGAGGTGGCGGCCGCCGTCAAGCAGGGCATCTGGGAGGCCGGCGGCATCCCGCTCAACCTTCCGGTGGTCTCGCTCGGCGAGACCCAGGTCCGCCCCACGGCGATGCTGTGGCGGAACATGGCGGCGATGGCGACCGAGGAGATGCTGCGCGCCAACCCGATCGACGGGGTCGTGCTGCTCGGCGGCTGCGACAAGACCATCCCGAGCCTCCTGATGGCGGCGGCGTCGGTCGACCTGCCGGCGGTCGTCATCCCCGGTGGCCCGATGATCACCGGGACCTTCCGTGGGGTCCCGCTCGGTTGCGGCACGTCGACGTACCGCCTGAGCGAGGAGGTCCGCGCCGGGACGATGAGCCGGGAGGAGTTCCTCGCGTCCGAGTCGTCGATGATCCGCAGCAAGGGCCACTGCAACACGATGGGGACCGCGTCGACGATGGGACTGGTCGCCGAGGCGCTCGGCACGACCCTGCCCGGCGTCGCCGGCACACCGGCCCCTGACGCGCGACTGCTCGAGGCGTCGCACGCGACCGGGCGGCTCGCCGTCGAGCTCGTCGAGGCCGACCGCCGACCGAGCACGATCCTGAGCCGGGGCTCGTTCCTCAACGCGATCGTCGCCCTCGCTGCGATCGGCGGCTCGACCAACGCCGTCGTGCACCTGCTGGCGATCGCAGGCCGCCTGGGCATCGAGCTGTCCCTCGACGACTTCGACCGCACCGGCTCCGGTGTGCCGCTGCTCGTCGACCTCCAGCCGGCCGGACGCTTCCTGATGGACGACCTGCACCGTGCCGGTGGGCTGCTCGCCGTGCTGCGCGAGGTCCGTGACCTGCTCGACCCCACGGCGCTCACCGTCACCGGCCGGCCGCTGGTCGAGTACCTCGACACGCCCCGGATCTGGGACCCCGAGGTCATCCGGGTGCGCGCCGAGCCGCTGCAGCCCGAGGCCGGGATCGCTGTCCTGTACGGCAACCTCGCGCCCCGCGGTGCCGTGATCAAGCCGGCGGCCGCCTCACCGCACCTCATGCAGCATCGCGGACGCGCCGTCGTCTTCGACTCGATCGAGGACTTCCACGCCCGGATCGACGACCCGGCGCTGGAGGTCGACGCGGACTCGGTGCTCGTGCTGCGCGGCTGCGGGCCCAAGGGCTACCCGGGCATGCCGGAGGTGTCCAACATGGCGCTGCCCGCCAAGCTGCTCGCCGAGGGTGTGCGGGACATGGTCCGGGTCTGTGACGGACGGATGAGCGGCACGGCGTTCGGCACGGTGGTGCTGCACGTCGCCCCGGAGGCCGCGGACGGGGGTCCCCTCGGCCTGGTCCGGGACGGGGACCCGATCGTGCTCGACGTGGCGGGTCGCCGGCTCGAGCTGGACGTGCCGGCGGCCGAGCTCGCGTCCCGGGAGCAGTCGCCGGCGGCCCTCGCCGGGTACGCCGCGCCGATGCGCGGCTGGCAGCGGCTCTACATCGATCACGTCCAGCAGGCCGACACCGGTGCGGACCTGGACTTCCTGATCGGCGGGAGCGGCCACGACGTCGGTCGCGAGTCGCACTGACCGGCCACGGCGCTCGGCAGCACACCGCGGCGCCCCACCCAGCAGCACGAAGGAGAAGGTCATGACGCACCACGGGGTCACAGCCCGCAGCTCGGCGCATCTGCGCGGGCTCTGGGCCGCCGATCGGCCGGCCTTCGGGATCTGGAGCTGCTTCGCCGATCCCGCCGTCGCCGAGCTCGTCGCCGGGACCGCCTTCGACTACGTGTGCGTCGACCTCCAGCACGGCCTGGCGACCTTCAGCGAGCTCCCCGGGATGCTGCAGGCGATGCGCGCGGCCGATCGGGCGCCCCTCGTCCGGGTGCCGTGGAACGATCCCGCAGCCGTGATGCGCGCGCTGGACACCGGCGCAGCCGGCGTCGTCGTGCCCATGGTGAACAGCGCCGAGGACGCCCGGCGCGCGGCCAGGGCCTGCCGGTTCCCACCGACGGGGGACCGGAGCTGGGGACCGATGTGGGGCGACGTCCGGCCCGACGGCGCGCCGCTGCCCCAGGAGCAGGACGAGGCCGCCCTCTGCATCGTCATGATCGAGACCAGAGCGGGTCTCGACGCGCTCGACGAGATCGTCGCCGTCCCAGGTGTCGACGGCGTCTACATCGGGCCCAACGACCTGGCGCTCAGCTGCGGGTACGGTCGCGCCACCTACCGCGACTCGGTCGAGACGGACGGCGCGATCCAGCGGGTCGTCGATGCCTGTGCGCAGGCAGGCATCGTCGCGGGGCTGCACTGCTCCGACCAGGAGATGGCGACGCACTGGGCCGCGCGCGGCGTCCGGATGCTCACCGCCGCGACGGACACGACGCTGCTGCGCACCGCCGCGGAGAGCGCGTTGGCCGACCTCGGTCCCGCAGCCGGGGCAGATGCCGGATAGCGTCGTACCAGCTGCCGGTCCGTGGTTCGGCGGCCTGGAGGGAGGCCTCGATGTCCATCGATCCGCTGGAGCGGGACGTCAGCCGTGCGATCCGGTTGAGCACGCAGGGGCACTCCTGCGTGCGCATGGAGCGGGACGGGCGGGTTCTGGTCATCGACCCGGGGTCGTTCAGCCAGGCGTCGGCGCTCGCCGGCGCCGAGGCGGTCCTCGTGACGCACCACCACACCGACCACCTGGACCTGGGCCGGCTCGTCGCCGAGCTCGGCGCGTCTGCCGTACTGGAGGTCTGGGGTCCGCCGGACGTCGTCGAGCTGCTGCTGGACGGGCGTCATGCCCTTGCCGGGCGGGTGCACCCGGTCCGTCGCGGGCAGCGCGTCACGGCAGCCGGCTTCGACGTGCAGGTGCTGGGCGAGCTGCACGCACAGGTCCACCCGGACGTGCCGGTCATCGCCAACGTCGGGTACCTGCTCGACGGCGTGGTGCTCCACCCGGGGGACTCCTTCACCCTGCCGCCGGAGGGCGTCGACGTCGGCGTGCTCCTGCTCCCGGTCAGTGCACCGTGGCTCAAGGTCGCCGAAGCGGTCGAGTACGCCAGGTCGGTGCGGGCCGGCGCCGTCGTCCCGATCCACGACGCGATCCTCAGCGAGACCGGGGTCAGCCTGGTCGACCGCGTCGTCGGTGGCCTCTGCTCGGGCACGTACCTGCGTCTGGCGCCGGGTGAGCACCTCGACGTGCCGGCCTGACTGCGTGCCGGCCTGAGGGGTTCAGGCGTCCGGCGCGGTCCCCACCCGGGTGCCCTGCTCGGCCGAGCGGATGATGCCGTGCGCAACCGCGAGCGCGCGACGTCCGGCACGCGCGTGCACGGGAGGCTCCTGCCCCGCGCGCAGTGCGCCGAGCACGGCGTCGACATGGCGGTCGAACGTCGAGTGGAAGCTGCGTGCCTCGTCGTTGAAGTAGCCGGCCTCCCAGACCTGTGACGTCTCGTCGCCGGCGCGGGACAGGGTCAGCCGCCGCACGGTGTCCTGGATCAGGGCCCGGCCCTGGGTCCCGTTGATCTCCAGGCGGTGCGTGTCCGGGTAGGCGTAGGAGGAGTCGTACGTGCCCAGGAGCGTGCCGACGGCCCCGTTGGCGAGCTCGAGGGCGACGGCGAGCGTGGTGAACGTTCCCGGGCGGGTGCCGTCGTACATCTGGCACATGACCGAGACGATCGGTCCGCACAGGTGCTCGAGCATGTCGATCCCGTGGACCTGGGTCTCGATCAGGTTGGCGTGCGGTGACGTGCCCCAGTTGGGCTCGCCGCCGAACCGCCAGTCGGCGAAGACCAGCTCGCCGAGCTCACCGGCCTCGATCGCGCGCTTGGCTCGCTGCACCGGCTCGGCGTAGCGATGGTTGAGGTTGATCGCGAAGAAGAGGTCGCGAGCCGCTGCCTCCTCGAGCAGTGCGTCGGCCTCGTGCAGCTCGAAAACGAGCGGCTTCTCGACCAGCAGGGCAGCGCCGCGGCGGATCAGATGCATCGTCGGTTCGAAGTGCGCCTCGTTGGGCAGGCACACGGTCACCAGGTCGGGCTGCTCGCGATCCAGCATCTCGTCGAGGTCGGTGTACGCCGTCGTGCCGTAGGCCTCGGCCCGCGCTCCGGCGCGTTCCGGTGTCCGACCGACGATGGCGCACAGCGTCGTGTCCGTGCGGTGCGCGAAGACCCGTGCGTGCTGGTCACCCCACTGGCCAGCACCGACGACGGCAACTCTGAGCTTGGCGTCCATCCCACCACCGTGTCACACCGGTGTGGGCGGCGGGGTCAGTTCTGCGAGCCGCGCGGCTGCGGGACGCCGACCAGCAGGCCCCTGACCTCACGCTCGTCGTACCGGCGGTGACCGCCGAGCGTGCGGATCGCGGAGAGCTTGCCGGCCTTGGCCCAACGGGTCACGGTCTTGGGGTCGACGCGGAACATCGCGGCGACCTCGCTGGGGGTGAGCAGACCGCTGGTGGCGGTCATGCGGCGGGTGGACGTGGTCGACACCTTGGGTGTCATCTCAGCTCCTTGCCATTCGGTGAGCCCGGCCGACCCGAGGGTCCCGCTGGCTTTGCGTCCCCACCTTTCGATGGGTTTGCCCTTTTCGTTGACATTGAGCAGTTTGCCCGTTCCTGGCCACAATGCCATAGGTCCTCAGTCCCTTGCGCCCGGTGGGCGGGGCGCGGTTGCGGGCGCCTCGAAGTCGCGCTCGGGCGGCGTGCCGTGCTCTTGATCTCGTTCATCGGGACAGCGCCGGCCGCCGGTCCGGGGCGGACCGGTAGGACGTTCGGGCACACTGAGGCAGTGCCGGCCCACCCGGGCCGCGGGGACGAGGTCGGCGATGGACGGTCGGAGCCTCCTGGTCGACGTCCTGATCGGCGCGGCGACCAGCCTCGTGGTCCTGTGGCTCCTGCTCGTCGTCGCCCTGGTCGTCCTGCGCCCCGGCCGGGCGACGCTCGGCGAGGTGCTGCGGATCCTGCCTGCTGTGGTGCGGCTGCTGCCCCGACTCGCGCGGGACCCGACGGTGCCGCGCGCGGTCAGGGTCGGCTCTGGTTGAACGCCGGACGGACTGGCCGTGCTGATCCAGCTCGCCGGTCGGGCCACCGCGGTCCCGTGACCAGCCGGCCGGACGCGGCCGGGACCGGCGGGGCCCGTCACCCGATCGATCTCTGGACAGCGCCGTGGCCAGGGAGGATCGTCGAGGTATGGGAGAGGTCATCGCGTTGCCGCTGGCCGGCGCAGCGGCCCTGTCCGACGTCCGTGGCCAGCACCGGGCGCTGCAGGTGACCTGGCACGAGCGCGACGAGGTGTTCGTGGTGAGCACCTGGCGGTTCGGCCGGTGCGTCGCGAGTGTCCGGCTCGCGCCGGCCGATGCCGCGGCACTGATCGGCACGCTCGCCGAGGGTCTCGCCAGGCGGTCCTGAGCACCAGCCGACCCGGGACCTGCCACAGCCGCTTCGCGTGCGCCCGGCCGACCGTGCTGCGTGCTCAGCTGACAGTGATCGTCTTCGTGTCGCTCATCGGCACGCCACCGGCACCGTCGGACGGGTCGTCCTCGGTGACCACGATCGTGTAGGTACCCGGCGGCAGCTCGACGGAGAAGCTGTACGGGGCGAACGTCTGACCCTCGCTCGTCAGGGTTGCACCTGAGGCGATCTCGGAACCGTCGGCATCGAGGACCTGCCACGGCACGTTGGCCTCGAACGCGCTGGCGTCACCGGAGACCGTGACCGGGGACGTGACGTCGGCACCGTCGCGCGGTTCGTCGATCTGCACGTACGCACGCACCGCATCCGGCGACTCGCGTGTGACGGGCGCGTCCCACGACACCGCTCCCCAGAGCTCACCCGCCGGAACCCCGTCGATCTGCAGCAGCACCGGTACGGCCTGGTCCTGGGCCGCGTCGGTCACCGTGTAGACGAGCTGCTGGATCATGAGCGCCGCACCCGGCGACCCGATGGTGGCAGTCCGCGCGTCGGCCGACAGGTCGACGACGACCACACCGTCGACCTGGCTCACGCCCAGCACCTCGGTCATCGGGTTCCAGGGGCTGGTGTAGTCCGGGTCGAGCGGACCGGCGATCATCTGCTCGACGGCTGCGACCATCAGGTCGCCGTCAGGGACGTCGCGGCTCTCGCGGACGAGCCGCAGGCCGGTGCGCGTGTCGACCATCGAGTAGACGGTCACGGTGGGCGTCGTCACCTCGGTGGGCGTCGGGGCTGACGTCGGCGTCGGGCTCGGCTCGACGGACGCCGTCGTCGTCGGCGCCGAGCTCGGCTCGGGCTCCTGATCGCCTCCGGTGGCGCACGAGGTGAGGACGGCCAGCACCACGGTCGCCACCGCTGCGATGGCTGAGCGTCGGGTGCCGGTCGGTGCACAGGCCGTTCCGGTCGCGGACATCGCACAACCTCCTGCTGGCGGCCAGCGTCCAGGTGGGTCCTGCCGACAGACCACCGTCATCACGATTCTCCCACCGGACGACCCGGTGAGCGCCCGATGGCGTGGCCGGTCGCCGTCAGCGCTGCGGTGCGAGGCGCCGGAGAACGAGGTACAGCTCGCACCCGAGGCACAGGCCGAATGCGGCGTTGAGGAACGCGGCCACCAGGGCGATCGCCGCGGCGACGGGCACGGCGACGGGAGCCCCGGCGGCGGCCACGAGGAGGCCGCCTCCCGTCACGACAAGTCCGACGACCTGGGCGAAGCGGGGCGGACGGGGGTCCTCGAGGTCGGCCGGCGGAGCCAGGCGCGGACGCACCAGCGAGCGGAAGATCGCGGCCTGCAGCGTCCCCTGGACCCCGCGCATCGCACCGAGCGCGAACAGCCCGGCAGCCACGGCCAGCAGCACCGCACCGGCCGTCGTCGTGCCGAGCAGCAGCGTCGCACCGAGCAGGGCGGCGCTCACGGCGGCACCGAAGCGGGGGCCGCGCGGGTCGATGCCCGCGGGTGTCACGGGTGCCTGCGCGACTGCCGGGCGGTCCGTGGTGGTGGTGCGGTCGTCGGATCGGTCAGACATGGCTGCTCCAAGGCGTGGGTGCGGATGCGAAGGTCGGCACGGGTGCGTGCGCGTGCGTGCGGCTGGAGGGGAGGTCGTGGAGCGCTGCGGTGGCTTGCGCCGGGGTGATCGGGCCGGACGTGCGGGAGTGGATCTCGCCGTCCCGGCCCAGCAGGAGCACGGTCGGCGTGCGCAGGATGCCGAGCCGGCGCACGAGGTCCATGTGATCGTCCGCGGCGAGCTCGAGGAAGCCCACGTCGGGGGCCGACGACGCAACCTCCGTCAGCACCCGGCGGACCTGCGGGCAGGTGCTGCAGGTCTCCGCGGAGAACTGCACGAAGGTCGCGCGTGCGCCGAGCGCATGACCGGTCCCCAGGACCGACGATCCCGCGCCGGTCAGGGTCGTGGACGTGGGACCAGACGGACGGAACTGCCCACGTCGACGCTGGGTCAGCCACCAGACCAAGCTCGACAGGGCGAGCAGCGCCACGAGCTGCAGGGCGGAGTTCGTCATGGGTGAGTCCTCACGTTGGGTTCACTCTCGTTGCGCCCACAGCAGGCGCTCGGGCTGAGGGTCCGGCGCGTGGCCGGTGGCGGACGTGCGTCCGTGGCCCGTCGTGGACGGACAGGGCTCGTGGACGAACAGGGCCGGCGGAAGGGCAGGGCTGCTCGTGACGCGCTCAGGCCGCAGGACGCCGGCGACGGCACGTCAGAGCGGGCGGCAGGCCTGCTCGGGAACGGTCAGCGAGGACAGCAACCGGTCAGGCATGCCGCGCGCGACATTCGCCGACCGTACGTCGTCCTGCTCATGACGGTTCTCCTTCATGCCCGCGACCTGCGAGCCCAGCGCCTACCGTGGTCCTGGCTGTGTGCCCTGGACCCGGGGCACGCAAGTCTGTGCGGCCCGCCGCCGGATGTCAACGACCTGTCCACGCCTGGCGCCCTCGTGGCAGATCGGGCCCGACGGGGGCGCCCTGAGCCCTGCGCCCCGCCGATCAGGCCCGCGCGCCCGTGCGTGTCCCGAGGTCGTCGAGGACCGCCCCGACCGCGCGCAGCGAGTCCCGGAGCTCACCCACGCGCCGATCTCCCAGCGCTGACGAGCGTCTCGAGGATCCGGATCTGCACGCCCTGGACCTGGGACAGCACGGCCAGTCCGCTGTCGGTCAGCCGCAGCCTGCCACGGGCCGGCGCGCCATCGGTCGCCGACGCCGCCGCAGCACCGGCCCCCCGGTGCCCCTGCCCGATCGTCAGCAGGGTCTGGACCTGCCCGGGTCCGGGCGGTCGATCAGGCATCGGGGGCGCCGACCACGACCGGCTCGCTGTGGGTGGAGCCGACCTGCGGGGCGACCGACGTCGGCTGCGGGTCAGCGCCCCGCAGGGACTCGTCCCCTTCGACGGACAGGTGCGGCAGCACCCGGTCGAGCCATCGCGGGAGCCACCAGTTGGCTGCGCCGATGCGGTGCATGATCGCGGGGACGATGAGCATCCGGATCACGAACGCGTCGAGCAGCACCGCGGCGGCCATCCCGAGGCCCATCAGCTTGATCGTCCGCGAGTCGCCGAACACGAAGGCCCCGAAGACGAACACCATGATCGAGGCGGCGGCGACGATGACCCTGCCGGTGTCGGCATGCCCGATCCGGACGGCCCTGGCGTTGTCGCCGACGCGCCGCCACTCCTCGTGCATCCGGCTCACCAGGAAGACCTGGTAGTCCATCGAGAGGCCGAAGAGCATCGCGAAGAGGATCACCGGCAGGAACGGCTCGATCGGCCCGGCCTTGCCGAGGCCGATCAGGTCGGCGCCCCAGCCCCACTGGAAGACCGCGACGACGACCCCGAAGGCCGCACCGACCGACACGAGGTTCAGGGCCGCCCCGACGAGCGGTACCAGGAGGCTGCGGAAGGCGAGGACCAGGAGCAGGACCGACAGCCCGATGACGACCGAGACGAACAGCGGGATCGTCGCCTGGATCTCGGTCGCGAAGTCGTCGAAGGTCGCCGTCGGGCCACCGACCGAGACGTGGTTCCCGGTCGCCGCCTGGTACGCGGGTGCCACGTCGTCACGCACCCGCTCGATCAGGTCGCTGGTCGCCCGGTCCTGTGGGCTGGTCGTCGGCACGACGCGCAGCACGGCCGCCGTACCGTCCGCATTCGGCATCGGCCCGACGACCGAGGCGACGCCCGGGTCGGCCTGGAGCTGCGCGACGAGCGGCATCAGCGGGCTCGGGTCGCCACCCTGGAGCGGTGCAGCGGTGAGGTCGACGGCCACGACCAGCGGACCGTTCACCCCGGGTCCGAAGCCCTCTGCGAGGGTGTCGTACGCATCCCTGGTCGTCGTCCCCGACGGGTCGTTCCCCTGGTCGGCGGTGCCGAGCCGCAGGTCACCCACCGGGACGGCGATCGTCAGGAGCAGCGCGAGCCCGGCAGCCGCGAGGACGACCGGGTGCCGCTGCACGGTCTCGGCCCACCGTCGGAAGGCGCCGGTCGTGTGCTCGGGGGCCGTCCGCCCCGCTTCCAGGGCACGCCGGTCGCGGCGACCTAGCACGCGGAGCCCCAGCGCACCGAGGAGCGCCGGGACGAGCGTGGTGGCAGCCAGCACGGTGAGCACGACGGACACCGACGCGGCGATCGCCAGGCCGAAGAGGAACTCGATGCCGGTCAGGAAGAGTCCGAGCAGGGCGATCACCACGGTGATCCCGGCGAAGACCACAGCCCGGCCCGACGTGTCGAGCGCGGTGGCGATCGAGTCGTGCACCGGCACACCGGATCGCAGTCCGTTCCGGTGCCGGCTGACGATGAACAGCGCGTAGTCGATCCCCACGCCGAGCCCCAGCAGGATGCCGAGGGTCGGCGCGACGTCCGAGATGGTCGTCACGTTCGAGGCCAGGCGCACGAGCCCGGTCGCGACCCCGAGTGCCGCCGCCGCCGACACGATCGGCACGGTCATCGCGACCACGGACCGGAACAGGAGCAGCAGGACGAGGGCCGCGAAGGCCACCCCGATGAGCTCCGCGGGGCCGATCTCCGGGTGCGAGAGGCCTGCGACACCCTGACCACCGACGGCGAGGTCGAGACCGACACCGTCGACACCGTCGACACCGTCGACACCGTCGACGAGGTCGACGAGTGCCTCGAGGTCCGACCGTGGCACCTCGATGCCGGCCGTGCGGTACTGGACCGTCGCGTAAGCCACGGTGCCGTCGGCGCTGATCTGTGCGGCACCGCCGGGGCCGTACGGGCTGCGGACCGCGGCCACCGAGTCCAGGGCCGCGACCTCGTCGAACAGGCTCTGTGCGCGCTGCTGGACGGCAGGATCGGTCGCGGCGGCGCCGTCGGTGCGCAGCACGATCGTGTCGGCGTCGCCGGAGGCCTCGGGGAAGCGCTCGTGCAGCAGGTCGACGGCTGCCTGGCTGTCGGTGCCGGGCAGCGCGAAGCTGTTGCGGAAGTCCGTGCCGACCGCGTGGGAGGCCAGCTGGACGCCGACGATCGCGACGAGCCACACCAGTCCGACCAGCAGGGGGTGCCCCGAGCTCCAGCGTGCCAACTGCCTCATGACGTGCTCCTGACTGGACGACCGGTAAGGGACAGGCGGCTATGGTGTGCTCTGTCCTGACCGATCGTCAAGTCCTGGGAGGCCGCCGTGCGTGCAGAGGAGTCGGGGACGACCCGCGAGCGGATCCTCGAGGTGGCCCTCGACCTGTTCGGTCGCCAGGGCTACGAAGGCACCTCGATCCGGGACATCGCGGAGCGGATGGGGATGACCAAGGCCGCTGTCTACTACCACTTCCCGTCCAAGGAGGAGCTCCTTGCCGACGTGCTGACGCCGGCGATGGGCCGGGTCGCGAGCGTCCTCGAGGAGCACGGGCGGGCGGTGGACGAGCAGGACCGCCGAGCACTGGTCACAGCCCTGGTCGACGTCGTCGCGGAGGTCGGTCCACAGGTCGTCGTGATGCTCTCCGACCCGGCAGTCGGCAGCCACATGCGGGCCCTGACCGGGGACAGCGCCCTGCCCGAGCGGGTCGGCCGGGCCCTGGTCGGGCCGCCCCCCGCCGATCCGGTGAGCGCTGCCGAGCTCCGGATCCGGGCCGCCTGCGCCGTCGGCTGCCTGCCGGCCGGCGTCGCCGCCTGGCGGCGTGACAACCCCGGTGGCCGACATCTCGACCAGGGCACCAGGACTGTCCTGGTCGAGGTCGTGCTCGGCGTTCTCGCCGGCGCCTGAGCGGTCCGGTCGCCCGGCGTCTCAGTCGAACGAGCGTGTCAGCCGAACGAGCGTGTCAGGCGACCGGGCGTCGAGCGGTGAGGGTGTGCGCACCGTCCGGGACCAGGCTGAACGCGCCCTCCTCCTCCTGCGCGTTGTGCAGGCGGAGCACGGCGTACAGCCCGTAGAGCAGGCGACGGAGCTCGACGACATCCTCCGGCGCGGCGGTCTCGTCGGTCAGCTCGAGGAGCAGCCGGTGCAGCCGGTTGACCTGGTGCTCGATCTCGGCGTGCGTGCGGCTCAGCGCCGCTGTGGTGTCCGGGCCGCCGAGTGCGCGTGCGACGAGCGGCACGAGCAGCGCCTCGTCCGCGCGCTCGTGCGGGATGAGGTCCGTCTCGAGCGCCACGAGCAGGCCGCGCGCCGGTGCCAGGTCGCAGGCTCGCGCGGACAGCCCGTCCGCGACGGAACGGACCCGCTCGACGACCGGCAGCACCGCATCGTGCTCGACCCGCAACCGGTGGGCCATGGCGATGTCCTCCGCGGGGAGCGTGAGGGTGTGCACCCGCCCCGGCAGGACCGCGCGCAGGGCGATCGCGATCGCGAGCACGTCGATGACCTCCTGGAGCACTGCGCCCGCCGCCGGGGGCAGCAGCCCGACGGCTGCGAAGCCCATCGCGACCAGGGACAGGCTCATCCCCACGACGACGGACTGGACCGCGATCCGCCGCGACCTGCGCGCGATCATGATCGCGTCGGCCAGCGCGTCGACCCGGTCGACGGTGAGCACGACGTCGGCGGCCTCGGACGACGCGGTGGCTCCCCGGGCAGCGAGCGCGACACCCACTCCGGCCGCCGCCAGCGCGGGGGCGTCGTTCACGCCGTCACCGACCATGATCGTGCCGTTCTGACCGCCCTCGGCGTGGATCGCCCGCAGCTTCTCGGCCGGGTCGCAGTCAGCGAGCACCGAGTCGACCCCGACGATCCGGCCGACGGTGTCCGCGATGTCTGCGCGGTCGCCGGTGACCAGCACCATCCGGGCGACCCCGGCGGCGCGCAGGGCCCGCACCATGCGCGGGGCGTCCGTGCGGATCGGGTCCTCGAGCAGGAAGGCACCCGCTGCCTGCCCGTCGACGGCGACGAAGACGGTCAGGGAGCCGTCGAGATCGGCACGTCGTCGGACCTGGCGGACCCAGCTGGGGGTGGACTCGCCGACGACCCACCCCGACTTGCCGAGGCGGACCTCGTGGTCCCCGACGCGCCCCTGCAGGCCGTAGCCGTGCCGCTCGCGCACCTCGGTCGGCATCTCGAGGGCCATGCCCCGGCGGGTCGCTCCCGTGACGATGGCGGTGGCGAGCACGTGGGCCGAGACCTGGTCGAGGGAGGCGGCGAGGCGCAGCAGCTCGTCGGCGTCGATCCGATCGGTCGCGGTGACGACGTCGGAGAGCGTCGGTCGGCCCTGGGTGAGCGTGCCGGTCTTGTCGAACAGCATGACCCGGCCGACGGCCAGCCGCTCGAGGGCGCCGCCGCCCTTGATCACGACGCCGACGTGCGCAGCGCGTGACAGGCCGGACATGATCGCGATCGGCGCGGCCAGCAGCAGCGGGCACGGCGTGGCGACGACCAGGACAGCGACCGCGCGGACCGGGTCGGCGCTGATCGCCCAGGCGGCGGCCGCGACCACGAGGGTGAGCGGGACGAAGAGCACAGCGAACCGGTCGGCCACCCGGACGAACGGCGCCGAGGACGCCTGGGCCTGCTCGACGAGGCGCACCACGCCGGCGTAGGTCGACGCCGAGGCCGCTGCCGTCGAGACGAGGGTGAAGGGTGCACCGGCGTTCACCACGCCGCTGCGGACGTCGTCGCCCTGCGGCCGCTCGACCGGGAGCGGCTCGCCGGCCAGGGCGGACTCGTCCAGCACGGCCGTCGAGAGCAACCGACCGTCCACCGGGACGACCTCACCGGTGCCGACCAGGAGACGGTCGCCGGGCACGACGTCGTCGACCCCGATCTCGGCGACGCCGCCCTCGACCAGGCGGCGGGCGATCCGCGGGGCGCGGGCCACCAGCAGGCTCAGCTCGCGGCGGGCCCTGGCGCCGGCGCGCGCCTCGAGCAGCCGACCGCTCGCGAGCATCACCGTGATCATGGCGCCCGCGAACGGCTCGTCGACCACCAGCGCCCCGGCGAGGGCGAGCACCGCGATGACGTCGACGCCGGCCTGACGGGCCAGCAGGCCCTCGACGGTCCAGGCCACCGAGAAGGCCAGTCCGAGCACGGTGCCGGCGATCCACACCGCGCGCGCCGGACCGCCGAGCTCCAGCAACCAGAGCCCGCCGCCGACCGCCAGGAGGGTGGCGGACACGACGAACAGGAGTGTCTCGACGTGCGACCGCAGCCAGTCCATGGGGCCATGATCTGCCGGTGGGCGCTGTGCCGACAGTGCCCTTCGGCCCAGCGCGGTCCTAGGGTTGCCGGATGACGTCGCCGGGGAAAAGGTAGTCGGGTGGCCGCTCGCTTCGAGGAGCTGGACTGGAGCTCGACCCCGATGGGCGAGATCAGTCTCCGCCGACGGCAGGACCCGGTCACGGGGGCACAGGTCTACGAGGTCAAGCTCGGCGACGAGTACCTGATGTCGAGCCTGTTCACCGTCGCGGAGATCGAGGTGGCGCGGTTGGCGCTGGCTCTGCTGCCCGGGCCCGGGCTCGATGTCGCGGTCGGCGGGCTCGGCCTGGGCTACACGGCCCAGGCCGTCCTGGAGCACACCGGGGTGCGGTCCCTGGTCGTGGTGGAGGCACTCGCCGAGGTCATCGACTGGCACGAGCGCGGACTGGTCCCGGTGGGGGAGCGGCTCACCTCGGACTCGCGCTGCCGTCTGGTCCACGGCGACTTCTTCGCGATGGCCGCCGGGCCGGTCGGGCTCGATCCGGAGCAACCGGGGCGGCAGTTCCACGCGGTGGTCGTCGACATCGACCACTCGCCGCGCCACCTCCTGAACCCCAGCCACGCCGACTTCTACGAGGCGGCAGGGCTGCGTCGTCTCACCGAGTGGATCCACCCGGGCGGTGTGTTCGCCCTGTGGTCGAACGATCCGCCGGACGACGGCTTCCTCGCCGTTCTCTCGGCGATCTTCGTGGACGTCGAGGCGGTGGTCGTGCGGTTCCCGAACCCGCTGCAGGGCCGGGAGGCGACCAACACGGTGTACCTGGCCCGGCGGTCGGCGGGTTAGCACCCTTCGCATCGACGGGGACCTATGTCCCCCGCGCCACGTCCGGCGTGCGCCGTACAGTTCAGGCGTGACTGAATCAAGGATCGTTGAGGTGACGGACGCACCCGACGGGGGACCGATGGCGGTGCTCCAGGCCGTCGCGGACCCGATCCGCTGGACGGTGCTCGAGGTCCTGGCCGATGCCCCCCGGTGCGTGTGCGACCTGCAGGAGCGTGTCCCCGTGGCGGGCAACCTGCTGAGCTACCACCTCAAGGTGCTGCGGGACGCCGGCCTCGTCACGACCAGCCGGCGCGGGCGCTGGATCGACTACGCGCTGGCCGACGACGCGCACGACCGGATGCGCACGGCACTGCCCGGCGCGCGGGCGGTGGTGACCTCATGAGCGTCGCCGAGCGGCTGCGGGCCAGGACGCCGACGCGCCGGTGGGTCGGCCTGGCGGTGGCGGCGATCGTCTGGTTCGCCCTGTACGAGCTGAACCGTCCGTTGTGGGACTGGTTGCTCCTCGACGTCCTGGGCCTCGACCCGGCGGGCCGCCTCGGCTCCGGTGTGCACTTCTTCTTCTACGACACCGTCAAGATCGGCCTGCTCCTGGTCGGGATCATCTTCGTCGTCACCGTGCTGCGGTCGTTCATGAGTGTCGAGCGCACGCGCGCGCTCCTCGGCGGCAGGCGCGAGGGCGTCGGCAACGTGATGGCCGCCGGGCTGGGCGTGGTCACCCCGTTCTGCTCGTGCAGCGCCGTGCCGGCCTTCATCGGCTTCGTCGCGGCCGGCGTGCCGCTCGGGGTCACGATGAGCTTCCTGATCTCCAGCCCGCTGGTCAACGAGGTCGCGATCGCCCTGCTGTTCGGGATGTTCGGCATCGGCCCGACAGTGATGTACGTCGGGGCCGGCCTGACGATCGCGATCGTGGCGGGCTTCGTGCTCGGGCGGTTGCGCCTGGAGCGCTGGGTCGAACCCTTCGTCTTCGAGACCCGCCTGGGCGGTCAGCTGATCGACTCGACCCTCGGCCTGAGCTGGGACGACCGGATCCAGATGGGCATCGAAGAGGTCGGCGTGATCCTGCGCAAGATCTGGCCCTACCTGCTCGTCGGCATCGGGCTCGGTGCGGCGATCCACGGCTGGGCACCGGAGGACTTCTTCGCGGCCTATGCCGGCGCAGGCAATCCGTTCGCCGTGCTGATCGCCGTGGCGATCGGGATCCCGCTGTACTCGAACGCCGCCGGGATCATGCCACTGGTCGAGGCGCTGCACGACAAGGGCCTGCCGATGGGCACCCTGCTGGCCTTCATGATGGCCGTCGTCGCCCTGAGCCTGCCCGAGCTCATCCTGCTGCGCCGGGTGCTCAAGCCTCAGCTCATCGCCTTCTTCGTCGGCGTCGTCGGTGTCGGGATCATCGCCGTCGGCTATCTCTTCAACGCCGTCATCGGCGTCTGACAGCTCACCACCATCACCACCAGGAGGCCACCATGAAGATCAAGGTTCTCGGACCCGGCTGTGCGAACTGCGTCAACCTCGAGCGGGTCACGCGTGAGGCGGTCGCAGCGATGGGCATCGATGCCGACATCGAGAAGGTCACCGACTACGCGGCGATCGCCGGCTACGGGGTCATGCGTACACCGGCGCTGGTCGTCGACGAGAAGGTCGTGCTCTCCGGCCGGGTACCCACGGCCGGTCACGTCCGCGAGCTCCTGACGCCGTACGTCGCCTGACACCGGCGAGGCGGTCCACGGGCCTTCTATGCCGCATAGTAGGTCCATGTCCTCGACTCCCTCCACGCGCAGCAGCGAACCGGTGACCATCTCGGCGCGACCCGACGTCGGCTCCCTCCCAGGTGCCGAGCCGGCTCGCACCCTGCGCGCCGCCGCCCTCGGCCTTCGCGGCTGGACGGCCCGCCAGTACCTGGCCGCCGGCCTGTTCTCGGTGGCGTTCGCCCTCATGATCGGCTATCCGACCGTGCTGATCCCCAACCCGGTGTTCGGCCGAGAGATCCCTGTTCTGGCGTGGAACTACCCGGTGTGGATCATCACCTCGGTCCTGGCCGGGATGCTCGCGGCCACCTACGTCCGCCCCGAGGGCAGGGCCGCGCGCCGATCCGACGACGGCGCGGACGGTGCCCCCGAGGTCCTCGCCGGTGAGGACGGCACGGACACCCCGAGCAAGCTCGGCGTGGCCGGCGGGATCCTGACCTGGTTCGCGGTCGGCTGCCCGGTCTGCAACAAGCTCGCCCTGCTCGCGCTCGGCTACTCGGGAGCGATCACCTGGTTCGCACCGGTCCAGCCCTACCTGGCCGCCGTCGCGCTCCTGACGACCGCGGCCGCGCTGCTCGTCCGGCTCCGGGGGCAGGTCATGTGCCTCGTGCCGATGGGGGCCCCGCATGCCTGACCGGACGACGCCGCTGCCCCGCCTCGGTGCGCTCGAGCGCCAGGTGATGGACGTGCTCTGGTCCTGTGCCGACGAGCTGTGCACCCGGCGCGTCCTCGAACGGCTGACCACGACGACCCTGGCGTACACGACCGTCGCCACAGTCCTGACGAACCTCATGCGCAAGGGCCTCGTCGAGCGGGTCAGCACCGAACGCGCCTGGTCCTACCGACCGCGCCTGGAGCGCAGCGAGTACGTCGCCGGGCTCATGGCCCAGGAGCTCGCGGCGAGCGACGACCGTCCCGGAACCCTGCGCGACCTCGTCCGTGCCCTTGGGTCCGACGACCGGGCCGCCCTGCGGGACGCCCTTCGTCCGGGCTCACGCCGGTCCGACCCGCCCGTTGCAGCGGGATCCACGAGGTTCGCGGAATGCGACGCGTGATGGTTCCGTTGTAACCTCTCGTATACCCCCGGGGGTATCCCTTACAGATGAGAGGCTCGACCCATGCCAGAGGTGCAGGTCCAGGCGTTCGCCGCGGCGCAGGCGGACGGTGCATTCGTGCTCGACGTCCGCGAGCCGCACGAGTACGTCACCGGTCACGTCCCCGGTGCTCAGCTGATTCCCGTCGGGCAGCTCCCCGCGCGGGTGCGTGACCTTCCCCGCGACGAGCGGATCTACGTGATCTGCGCCAGCGGGAACCGGAGCCGGGTGATGACCGACCTCCTGACCCGCAACGGCTTCGATGCGCTCTCCGTCCAGGGCGGCACCGGCGAGTGGGTCCGTTCCGGGCGCCCGGTCGTCGTCGGCCCGCACCCCAACGCCTCCTGAGCCCGGCGACCCACACCTCGACCGCTGCACCTCGACCGCTGTGCCGCCGCCGTGCGGCGACCGATCAGACAGGACCACCATGAGCCACACCATCGTCCCGATCGAGACCCCGTCCCTCGGTGACCGGAGCTACCTCGTGCACGACGGCGAGGTCGCCTTCGTCGTCGACCCTCAGCGCGACATCGACCGGATGCTCGACACCGCCACCCGCGCCGGCGTGCGGATCACGCACGTGCTCGAGACGCACATCCACAACGACTACGTCACCGGCGGACATGCCCTCGCCGAGGCGACCGGCGCCCAGTACCTCGTCAACGCCGACGACCCGGTGACCTTCGAGCGCGTCCCGGTACGCGGCGGCGACGTCATCGACGTCAGCCCCCAGCTGCAGGTTCGCGTGCTGCACACGCCAGGCCACACCTTCACCCACCTGTCGTACGTGCTGGAGGGCCCCGAGCCGGTCGTCTTCTCCGGCGGCTCACTGCTGTTCGGCTCGACCGGGCGCCCCGACCTGCTCGGTGCCGCGCACACCCACACCCTTGCGCGGCACCAGTACGCCTCCGCCCACAAGCTCGCCGCCGAGCTGCCGGACGAGACGCAGGTCATGCCGACGCACGGCTTCGGCAGCTTCTGCTCGGCGACGGCCACGACGGACGGCGCCACCGGCTCGACCATCGGCCAGGAGCGCCGGAGCAACCCCGCGCTGAGCAAGGACGAGGAGGACTACGTCGCCGAGATCGTCGCAGGCCTCGACGCCTACCCGGCCTACTACGTGCACATGGGGCCGGCGAACTCCGCCGGGCCGTCCGCGCCCGACCTGACCGCACCCGAGCGGGCCGACAAGGCCGAGCTGCGCCGGCGACTGGCCGCAGGAGAGTGGCTCGTCGACCTGCGCACCCGGACCGCGTTCGCATCCGGACACGTCCCGGGGACCTTCAACTTCGGTCTCGACGGCCAGTTCGCGACCTATCTGGGCTGGTTGATCCCGTGGGGCACCCCGGTCACCCTCCTCGGCGAGAGCCCTGAGCAGGTCGCCGAGGCCCAGCGCGAGCTCGTCCGCATCGGCATCGACCGGCCGGCCGCCGCAGCAACCGGGACGCCCGCCGAGTGGACCGACGAGGTGCTGGCCACGATCGAGCGGGCGACGTTCGCCGACCTGTCCCAGGTCCGTCACCACCGACCGGTCGCCGTCCTGGACGTCCGCCGGGCCAGCGAGTGGCGTGACGGCCACATCGACGGTGCCGTCAGCATCCCGTTGCACGCGCTGCTGCAGGGCCTCGACCAGGTGCCGGACGGTGAGGTCTGGGTGCACTGCGCCGGTGGGTACCGCGCGTCGATCGCCGCGTCGCTGCTGGCTGCGCACGGCCGTCGGGTGGTGCACGTCGACGACTCGTTCGCCGAGCACGCCGCTGCCGCCGGCCTGCCGCTGGTGCAGGGCCAGGCCGCCTGATGCCGCCGCGCGCCGTCCGCACGGCGCTCGGTAACATCCCCGGGCGTGGCCCCGTCCCGGTGCCCGCGCCGTCCGAAGGGACGTGACAGTGCTCGCGTGGTTGATCCCGGTCGGCCTGGTGATCGGGCTCAGCGTCGGCTCCCTGGGCGGGGGCGGCTCGATCCTCGCGGTCCCGGCGCTGGTCTACCTGTTCGGGCAGGACTCCCGCGCCGCGACGACGACATCCCTGCTCATCGTGGGCGTGACGTCGGTGATCGGGGCGATCCCGCACCAGCGCGTCGGCCGCGTCCGGATCGGCCAGGGCATCGCCTTCGGCCTGCTCGGGGTCATCGGCTCCTACGTCGGCTCACGGCTCTCGACGACAGTCCCCGACGAGGTCCTGCTGACGGGCTTCGCCTTCCTGATCCTCGTGGTCGCCGCCCTGATGACCTGGCGACGCCACCAGCAGGCACGGATCGCTCCCGGGGCCCAGCCGGCCGCCGAGCCGGCACCGATCGTCATCTGGCGCCCGCACGTGCGGGTGGACTGGCCACGAGCCGGCACGGTGCTGGGGACGGCCACCGGCGTGGGCCTGCTCACGGGCTTCTTCGGGGTGGGTGGCGGATTCGCCGTGGTACCCGCCCTCGTGCTCGCGCTCGGCCTGTCGATGCCGGTGGCCGTCGGGACGTCCCTGGTCGTCATCGCGATCAACAGCGCGACGGCACTGGCCTCGCGGATCGGTCAGGACGTGACGCTCGACTGGGCCCTGATCGGTGGCTTCACGGCTGCGGCAGTCGTCGGCAGCCTTCTGGGCAGTCGGGTCGTCTCACGGGTGAGCCCGGCCCGTCTGAGCCTGGCGTTCACCATCCTGCTCGTCGTCGTCGCGGTCTACACCGCTGTGCGGAGCGTTCCGCAGCTCTTCTGAGCGGCACGCCCCGCAGCCGGGCCGGCGCCAGGACGACGAACGCCCCGCCGGACGAGCCTGGGCTCGTACCGCGGGGCGTGCGTCGTGGTGCGCCGTGGGGTCAGCGGCAGGTGCACTGCTGGCTGACGGGCACACTGGCCATGACGGCGTCGACGTGCATGCCGCAGCCGCTCCAGGTGACGTTCCCGCAGCGTGAGCAACGAGCCGGACTGCACATGGTGTACTCCTCGATCGGTCGGTAGGTTCGTCGACAGCATACCCCTGGGGGTATGGAGAACGCCAGTCGACAGGCTATGGCACCCACCACACGGACGCCGCGCGGCGGAGCTCAGGGCCGTGCGCAGGTACCCGGGTCACGCAGCCGCTGCGCGAGCCCGAAGCCGGTGACGAGCAGGGCGAGGACCGCTGTCGGCACTTGGCCGGGCCCGCCGTTCAGGACCGCCGCGGATGCCAGGACGGTCAGTCCCGCGACGACGGCGCACGGCGTGCAACCGATCGCCGGATGCCGCCAGGACCCGGCCACGGGGACGTAGGTCGCCAGCACCGTCGCACCGACGGACGCGATCAGGGCCACCAGGATGGTCCAGACCGGAGCGCCGACGAGGTCGACGCCGCCGCTGACGGCGGACAGCCCGACGAAGAGCACAGGTGCGACGGCTGCGGCCACCGCGACCCGCCGGGTCGAGCGACGCCCGGTCAGCCGCTGGACCTGGGTGGGCCTGGTGGGCTGGGTGGGTCGGGTCAGGGTCATGGGGTCTCTCCGGTCGTGAGGGTCGTCGCCAGCTCGTCGAGGGCGTCGAGCGCACCGGCCAGGTACCGCGCCCAGGCCTGGCCCCGGGTCGAGGCTGCGCCTGCAGTCGACCTCCACTGCTGCCGGATCTCGGCGACGACTGCCGCCGGCTCGTCCTGCAGGGCGCCGGACCGACCGCGGCTCACCAGGGTCCGACGCACCTGGGCGAGCGCCGCGGAGACGCCCTCGAGGTACTTGACGCGGTGCGTCTCGTCCGGGCCGACGGCGCACAGGGCCGTGCCTGCCAGGACGCGCGACATCTGCCCGAGCGCCTCGTCCTCGCGGGCCCGCAGGTGCACGACGAGCTCAGCGACCCCGTCGTCGGTCGGTGCCTGCTGCCCTGCCGCCGACCGCACGGCTCAGGACGCCGGGGACTCGGCTGCGACCTGGCGGCGGACCTCGGCCATGTCGAGGCCGCGCGCCTGGGCGATGAGGTCCTCGAGTGCCTTGCCCGGCAGGGCGCCGGCGTCGGCGAAGAGCAGGGTGCCGTCGCGGAAGATCATCAGCGTCGGGATCGACGTGATCGACAGGCGGGCCGCGATCTCCTGCTCGGCCTCGGTGTCGAGCTTGGCGAAGACGACGTCCGGGTGGAGCTCGGAGATCTTCTCGAAGACCGGGCCGAACCTCCGGCACGGACCGCACCACGCGGCCCAGAAGTCGACCAGGACGATGCCCTCGGCCTCGGTGGTCGCGTCGAACGTCTCGGTGGTCAGGTTGACGGTGGCCATGCGAACTCCTCGATGTCAGGGGGTGAATACCCCTGGGGGTATAACGCTACCGTGAACCGGCCATTCCCGTCGCGAGGTCCGCGACCGGAGGGCGGCTCAGATGAAGAAGGCGCCGTTGGACTCGTTGGCCTCGCCGAGGAAGGTCGCCACCCCGCCGAGCTCGACCCCGTCGATCAGGTCCGCCTGCGCGATCCCGAGCAGGTCCATCGTCATCGTGCACGCCACGAGCCGGACGCCGGACGCCTGGGCCGAGCCGATCAGCTCCGGCAGGCTCGGCACCTTGTTCGCCCGCATCACCTTCTTGATCATCGCCGTACCTCCGCCGAGCATGTGCAGCGTCGACAGCTTGAGGTCGCCCGCACCGGACGGCAGCATCGCGCCGAACACCCTGTCCATGACCGTGCGCTGCCGGGCCGGCGGGTCGTCCCTGCGCAGCGCGTTCAGACCCCAGAACGTGAAGAACATCGAGACCTCGTCGCCCATCGCGACGGCGCCGTTGGCCAGGATGAAGGCCGCGAGCACCTTGTCGAGGTCGCCGGAGAAGACGACGAACGACTTCTTGTCCGTGATCCGCGCCGCCGCGCCGCTCACCGCCGCGAAGGTGCCACCGACCGGTGCGCCCTTGCGGATCCGCGCGGCGTAGCCCGCTCCCTCGGGGACCAAGGACACGATCGTGTGCCCGTTCTTGGTCGCCCACGCAGGTGCGTCGAGGCGGAAGCCCGAGTCGGAGACGTGGGCGAGGACCTCGTCGCCGGCCCCGAGGGTCTTGATGGCCTCCTGGAGCTTCATGATCGGGCCCGGACAGGCCAGCCCGGTGCAGTCCAGGTCGAGCAGGACCCCGGTGGACGTCGGCGCCGGTGCGGTCTCCGCATAGGAGATCACGGGCGTGGGGGAGTCGATCTCGCTCGGCGTGACGTCGTGGAAGGCCCGGAAGGTCGCCATCCCGCCGGAGAGCGTCCGGACGTCGGTGAAGCCCCGCTGGACGAGCGAGCGGTAGGCCAGGTAGCTGCGGAAGCCGACGGCGCAGTAGAGCCGGATGGGGACGTTCCGGTCCCAGGTCTCCTGACGGGTCCGCAGGTCCTTGAGCGGCACGTTCTCGGCGCCCGGCAGGTGCCAGAGCGCGAACTCGTCCGGACCACGGACGTCGACGATCCGGGCACCGTCGGTCGCGCCCGGGTAGTCACCCGCGTGCCACAGTGCGAGGTCGCCCCGCAGCGTGTTGGCCGCGACGAAGCCGATCATGTTCACGGGGTCCTTCGCGGAGCCGAACGGCGGTGCGTAGGACAGCTCGAGGCTCTCGAGATCCTCGACCGTCATCCCCGCGCGCAATGCCGTGGCCAGCACGTCGAGCCGCTTGTCGACGCCGTCGAAGCCGGCGATCTGGGCGCCGAGGATGCGACCGGTGTCGGGCGCGAAGAGCAGCTTCATGTGCATCATCGCCGTGCCGGGGTAGTACCCGGCGTGACCGTGCGGGTGGGTCTGGACCGCTGCGTAGGGCACACCGGCTGCGACGAGCTGCTTCTCGGACGCACCCGTCCCGCCCGCGACCATGTCGAAGACCTTGACGACCGAGGTGCCCTGGGTGGACTCGTACACGGTCTCCCGGCCGCAGATGTTCTCCGCGGCCACCCGGCCCTGACGGTTCGCGGGCCCGGCGAGCGGGATCAGCCAGGTGTCGGGCAGCACGGTGTGCTCGACCTCGACCGCGTCACCGGCTGCCCAGATGTGCGGGTCCGAGGTCCGCATGTGGCGGTCGACCTTGATGCCGCCCCGAGGACCGAGCTCGAGGCCTGCGGCGACCGCGAGCTCCGTGCTCGGCCGGACACCCGCCGCCAGGACGACCATGTCCGTGTCGATCACCGACCCGTCCTTGAGCTCGACCCGGACCTGGCCGTCCGCACGCTCGGCGAACGCGGCGGCCGCCGTGCGCAGGTGCAGGGCGACGCCGTGCGCGCGGAGGTAGTTCTCCATCGTGGTGGTGAGCTCACGGTCCAGCGGCAGCATGATCTGGTCGGCCATCTCGACGATCTCGACGCTCACGCCCCGCTCGTGCAGGTTCTCGGCCATCTCCAGGCCGATGTAGCCCGCGCCGATCACCACGGCGTGGCCGATCCCGCCCTGCCGCTTGGCGCCGCCGCCGCCGTCGACCGCAGCCTTGATCACGTCCATGTCGCCGATCCGGCGCAGCACGTGCACCGCCGGATGGTCGATGCCGGGCAGGTTCGGTCGGATCGGGATGGCGCCGGGGGTCAGCGCCAGCGCGTCGTAGGTCTCCTCGGTGAGCTCCCCGGAGTCGACGTCGCGGACGGTGACAGTCCTCGCGGCCCGGTCGATGCCGACCACCTCACTGCCCACGCGTACATCGATGTCGAGCGACTCGCTGAGGCTCTGCGGCGTCTGCAGCATGAGCCGGTCGCGCTCGGTGATCACCTGACCGATGTGGTACGGGAGCCCGCAGTTCGCGAACGAGACGTGATGGCCCCGCTCGAGCACGACGATCTCGGCGAACTCGTCGAGCCGACGCGCGCGAGCGGCGATGGACATACCGGCTGCGACGCCACCGACGACGACGATCTTCATGTGCCTCTTCCCGTCTCCTGGATACCTCCCATGACTTTAGGTCTCGGGTCGCCGACCGTAGGAGGACTTCCGTCGCATACCCCAGCGGGTATTGCTGGTGACGCGCGTCACCTTCACAGAGTCTTCAGAGTCCCGCTCGCACAGCCACCACGTGGCGGCGGGACCGTTGAGGCAGCCGGGACGTCCCGGGTAGTGCGACAGAGGTGGTTGTGATGAGGCAGAGCATCAAGCGGGTCCTGCTGGTCGGGATCGCGACAGCGGTGATCGGCGTGCCGGTCGGTGCAGCGTGGGCAGCGACGGACGACGACGCGACGGTGCCCGGCGAGAGCTGGTCCAGGACGGCCCCGCCGTCCTGGGCACCGGAGGACTGTCAGGAACGCTTCGACTCGCCCGAGATGGTGCAGTGGCGCGAGGAGCACCAGGTCGAGATGCAGGAGGGCCGCGCGGAGCGCCAGGCGCAGATGCTGGAGAACCGCGAGCAGCGACTCGGCGACGGTGTCGGGGCGGGCCGGATGGGCGGCGGCATGTGGGATCGTGCTGACAGCTGAGACGGATCTCTGAGACGTCCGGCCGGCGGAGCACGGGAAGGGTTCGACGTGGCGTGGCGGGTACTCGTTGTGGACGACGAGCCGGGGATCCGGCGGGTGCTGGCCGGGTACCTGACGGCCGACGGGTTCGAGGTGGCCGAGGCGACGACCGGCGAGGACGCCGTCGCGCAGGTCCGGCGCTGGGCACCTGACCTCGTGCTCCTCGACGTGATGCTCCCCGACGTCGACGGGCTCGAGGTGCTCCGCCGGATCCGGATGTTCTCCGACGTCTACGTCGTGCTGGTCACCGCACGCGCCGAGGAGACCGACACCCTCGTCGGCCTCGCGGTCGGCGCCGACGACTACGTGACCAAGCCGTTCAGCCCGCGTGAGGTCGTCGCTCGCGTCAAGGCGGTCCTGCGGCGGGGTCGGGGCTCCGCGAGCACGCCGACCCGGCTCGTCTTCGACGGGCTGACGATCGACCCCGCGGCACGCGAGGTGACCCAGGGCGACCAGCCGGTCCGGCTGACCGCTCTGGAGTTCGACCTGCTGATCGCACTGGGCCGTGCACCCGGGCGGGTCTACTCCCGGCAGCAGCTGCTCGAGCAGGTGTGGGGAGGCGACTTCTACGGCGACGAGCGGGTGGTCGACGTGCACATCCGCAACCTGCGCAAGCACCTCGACGACGACGCCGGGGCACCGGCCATCATCGGGACGGTGCGCGGGGTCGGGTACAAGTTCCTCCTGGAGCCCCGATGAACCGACTCTCGACCAGGCTGCTCGTCAGCCATGGGATCGTCGCCGTCGTCGGCGGCCTGACCGCCTACCTGATCGTGCTCCTGCTCGCGCCCCAGCTCTACGACATGCGGGCCGGTCGGATGGTGGGTCCGATGCACGGTGGGACGCTGCGGGCCGCAGCCGTCGGCGCGATGAACAGTGCGGTGCTGATCGGCGTGCTGGCGGGGATCCTGACGGCGGCGGTGGCCGGAGCCTGGTCGGCCCGGCGCATCATGCGGCCGTTGACCGACGTGCGGGCTGCGACGCATCGCCTCATCGAGGGGACCTACGACGAGCAGCTGGAGCTGCCCCGCGAGCAGGAGCTCGCCGCCGTGGTGGCCGACGTCAACGCCCTCGCGCGTCGGCTCGCGAGCAGCGAGGAGCGGCGGGCCCACCTGCTCGGTGAGGTCGCCCACGAGATGCGCACGCCGCTGACGGTCCTGGACGGCTACGTCGAAGGGCTGATCGACGGCGTGTTCGACGCCGATGCGGCGACCATGGCCGAGCTTGCGGGCGAGCTCCGCCGTCTGCGCCGGCTCTCGGACGACCTCAGTGCGCTCTCGCGGGCCGAGGAGCGCGGCGTCGAGCTGCGCCTCGCGGTGACCGACCTCGGCGACGTCGCGGCCCGGGCGGCAGAACGGTTGCGACCACAGTTCGACGACGCCGGCGTCGCGCTCGAGGTCGGCTCCGGCGCGGGGCCGCTGACCGTCTCCGGGGATGCCGACCGGCTGGCGCAGGTGGTGACGAACCTCGTGGGCAACGCCCTGACCGCCACACCCCGCGGCGGAACTGTCCGGGTGCGCACCGTCGCCGATGCGGGCGGTGTCGTGACCGAGGTCTCCGACACTGGGCGTGGCATCGCGCCGGACGACCTCGAGCGCGTCTTCGAGAGGTTCTACCGCGCGCCGGCCGACGGGTCGGAGGGGACCCGCACCGGTACCGGCATCGGGCTGACGATCGCGCGAGCGATCGTCGAGGCTCATCGGGGCCGGGTCGACGTGACCTCGCCGGGCCGTGGGCTCGGTGCGACGTTCAGGCTCTGGATCCCGGCCGGCTGACGCGCCGTCGGGTCAGGGGCCCACGAGCGCTCGGCGGCGCCCGTCGGTCGCCGTCTCAGGCGTGCAGGTCGTCAACCCCGCGCACCAGCACCTGGGCGAGCTCGCAGGCGAGCGGCTCGGTGAGGATCTCCTCGATCGGACGGGGGAGGCTCAGGCACCAGTTGGGCCACGCGGCGACCGTGCCGGGCATGTTCGGTCGCTCCGCGACGGCTCCGACGTCGTCGAGCGAGGCGAGGACCACGCGGGCCCTGCACGCAGCGAGACGCCGGTACTGCGCCAGGATCGCCGCGTGGATCTCCGCGGGCCCGATCGGGCCGTCCGGGTCGACGCCGGCCACGGCCGCGAGCTCGCGACGCACGCCGTCGAGCTGGTCGAAGTCCGCCGACTTCCCGATCCGGCGCAGGTCGTCGCAGTCCGAGCCGGTCAGGGTTCCGGCGATGGTGGCCTGGTCGTGCGTGGACGAGGCACCCATGACGGCCTCGGGGAACTGGTCGACCGGGAGCCGGAGCGCAGCGCGGTAGCCGAGCATCCCGTCCCGGGCCATCATGTCGCGGACGCCGTCGGCGACAGTGCCCATGTCCTCGCCGACGACCCACGCTCCGACGCGGTCGGCCTCGAGGCGCAGGATCGCGAGCATCGCCTCGGTCGGGTAGTGGACGTAGGCACCCGCCGCTGCCCCGGCGCCTGCGGGAACCCAGAACAGGCGCCAGAGCTGCATGACGTGGTCGATCCGCAGGGCCCCGGCGTGCCGCAGGGCCGCGCGGACCATCGTGATGAAGGGCGCGAAGTCCGCGGCAACCAGGGCCACCGGGTTCAGCGGGGGCAGGCCCCACCCCTGACCGTCGAGGTTGTGCCGGTCCGGCGGGCAGCCCACCTCGAACCCGAAGCAGACCTGGTCCTGGTTGGTCCAGGCGTCAGCGCTGCTCGAGTCGAAGCCCACCGCGATGTCGGCGACCACCGTCGCGCCCGCCCGGCAGGCCAGACCGAACTGGATGTCGGCGACCCACTGGGCCCACGCGTAGAAGGCGATCCGGTCGGCGTGGGCGGCGGCGAACTCCGCCGTACCGTCCGGGTGGTGGTGCTCGGACGGCCACTGGCGCCAGTTCGCGGTGCCGTACGTCTCGGCCAGGACGCACCAGGTGGCGAACCGCGTCAGGTCCTGACCGTGCCCGGTGACCCACTGGTCGTGCTCGGCCGGGAGCTCGTCGCGGTTCGCGGCCCAGATGCGCTCGAGGGCCGCCAGCTTGAGCTGCCACACCGCGTCCCGGCGGATGAGGCGTTCGCCGTTGAGGGCGCGACCTGCCGCGGCGAGATCGGCGATGTCGGCCGCGTCGGCGCCGGGCACCTGCTCGACCGCGATGTGCAGGAGCTGGAGCCACTGGCGTGACGCCGGTGAGTACGGCGAGGCCTGGGGGGAGGGGATGGGCGCGGCCGCATGCACCGGCGAGATGAGGACCGAGGTCGCACCGGCGGACGCGGCGGCCGTCGTGATGGTCGTGAGGTCCGCGAAGTCGCCGATGCCCCACGATCCGCGGGACCGTGCGGCGTAGAGCTGCACCGACCAGCCCCAGCCCCGGGCCGGCTGCGGCAGGCGCGCCGGCGCACTGATCACCATGCGGCGTCGGCCGTCCGGCGTCAGGAGCTGGTAGTAGCCGGCGTCGGGCGCGACGCCGGCAGCGGGCCAGGCGTCCTCGCCGGTCAGGTCGGAGAGCTCACCCTCGAGCTCGGGGCACAGATCACCCGGGGTGCAGACGACAGGCTGCTCGACGATCGGACCCGCACCGATGGCGTGGGCGACAGCGGTGAGGGTCGCGGCCGGAGGTGTGTGGACGTTGCCGTGCGCGTCGACGTAGGTCAGCGGTATGCCGAGGTCGGCGAGGGTCGGCATCGAGCCACCCTGCGCCGGACACCGCTCGGCAGTAGCGAAGGTCATACTCATGCATGCACCCCAACCTCGGTACCGGGAGCCTTCCACCCGGGGCAACCGTGACACCGTAGGTCTTTCTCGGAGCCTTCGCCAGGACCGTGCAACCGTGTTTTCGGGCTGTTGCAGCAACGTTGCAGGTCACCGCCACGCAAGGTGCTGGAGAATTCAGCCACTGGCTGAGCCGGATCCGGCCGGATCGGCAGTGTCCGGAAGGTCGGGCTTCTCCCCGCGGGGTGATCGCTCACATCGCGGGACGTCCCCGTCGCCGCTGCCGTCAGGGAGCGACCGGTGCGACGTCGAGCTCCGCGAGCAGTGCCAGGACGCGTGCGCGGATCTCGTCACGGATGGGGCGGACGGCCTCGATGCCCTGACCGGCCGGGTCGTCGAGCGCCCAGTCCTCGTAGCGCTTGCCGGGGAAGATCGGGCAGACGTCCCCGCAGCCCATCGTGATCACCACATCGGACGCCTGGACGGCCTCGGTGGTCAGGACCTTGGGCTGCTGGTCGCGGATGTCGATCCCGGCCTCGAGCATCGCCGCCACGGCGGTCGGGTTGATCTGGTCGGCTGGGATCGATCCGGCGGACCGTACCTCGACGACGCCGCCGGACAGGTGCCCGAGGAACCCGGCAGCCATCTGGGAGCGTCCCGCGTTGTGCACGCAGACGAACAGGACGCTCGGTCGCCGAGCAACCGTGGGTTCGGTGCTGGGGTTGCTCACGTGACGTCCTCCTGGCCCTCGGATCGGCATGACCGGGCCAGCCTAAGGCCCGTCCGGTGCGGGCCGTGACCTGGTCGGGTGCGACGAGGTCCCGTGGGCCCGCGGCTAGGATCGGCGATGATGAGAACGACGTCGACCCCCCCATCGGTCGACGACTCGGAAGTCGACAGCCCCGAGGTCGATGACCCCGCGGAGTGAGGATCGTCGGTGAGTCGGTCATGAAGGTTGCCCGGTTGCACGGCCTCGGTGACGTCCGCGTCGCCGAGGAGGCCCCACCGACGCCGGCCGAGGGCGAGAGCCTGGTCCGCGTGACGGCCGTCGGGCTGTGCGGATCGGATCTGCACTGGTTCAGCGAGGGCAGCATCGGCGATGCGGGGCTGTCCCAGCCGCTCGTGCTCGGGCACGAGTTCGCCGGCGTGGTCGAGGGCGGGCCGCTCGACGGGCGGCGCGTCGCCGTCGACCCGGCCCACCCCTGCGGCCGGTGCGAGCAGTGCTTCGAGGGCAACCACAACCTGTGCCCGACGGTCCGCTTCGCCGGTCACGGCTCGAACGACGGCGGCCTGCGCGAGCTCATCGCCTGGCCCACGGCCCTGCTGCACCCGGTTCCCGACTCGCTCAGCGACGCCGACGCGGCGATGCTCGAACCCCTCGGGGTGGCGCTGCACGCACTCGACCTCGGCAGGCCGCCGATCGGCGGGGTCGTCGTCATCGTCGGCTGCGGCCCGATCGGGCTGTGCATGATCCAGCTCGCCCGCATCGCCGGCGCCACCCGGGTCGTCGCTCTCGAGCCCCTGGCGCACCGGCGGGCGGCAGCGGCGGCGATGGGCGCTGACGTCGTGCTCGACCCAGGCACGCCCGACATCGCGGCGGCCATCGCGGACGCCACGGGTGGCAGGGGCGCCGACGTCACGTTCGAGATCGCGGGCAACGACGCGGCGGTCGGCCTCGCCGTCGCCGCGGCGCGTCCCGGGAGCCGGGTCGTGCTGGCGGGGATCCCGGCCGACGACACCACGACGTTCCCTGCCGGGCTGGCCCGGCGCAAGGGCCTGACGCTGATGCTCTCGCGGCGGATGAAGGAGATGTACGCCCGGACGACGCAGCTGGTCGATCGCGGGCTGGTCGACGTGACCTCTGTCGTGACGCACACGTACCCGCTCGACGACGCGGCCACCGCCTTCCGGGTCGCCGACGACCGGACCGGGCTCAAGGTCGTCGTCACCCCGAGGGCATGAGCCGCCTGCCCGGCCTCGTGGTTGCCGTCGACTGCTCGACGACCGCAGCCAAGGCCGGTGTCTACGACGAGAGCGGTCAGGTCGTCGCCCAGGCGTCCCGGCCCCTGAGCACGGACCAGCCGAAGGCCGCCTGGCACGAGCAGGACGCCGAGCAGTGGTGGACGGCGACACGTGACGCCATCGCGCAGGCGGTCGGGGCGTCGGGCGCCCCCGATCGGATCACGGCGCTGTGCATCACCCACCAGCGCGAGTCCTTCGTGTGCCTCGACACCGCGGGCCGACCACTGCGTCCGGCGATCCTGTGGCTCGACGGCCGCGCCGACCAGGAGATCGCGGAGCTCGGCTCAGCGCGGGTCCACGAGCTCTCGGGCAAGCCGCCGGACACGACGCCCGCCCTCTACAAGCTGGCCTGGCTGTCGCGGCACGAGCCGGCCGTGCTGCGCGACGCATCCCGGGTCGGCGACGTCCAGGCCTACCTGGCCTGGCGGCTGACCGGCCGGTGGGCCACCAGCCACGGCTCGGCCGACACGCTGGGCATGTTCGACCTGCGGACGATGACCTGGTCGAGCGAGCTCCTCGAGCTCGCCGGCGTCCGACGCGACCAGCTGCCCGAGCTCGTACCGGTGGGCGACGAGCTGGGCCTCCTGACGGCGGAGGTGGCGGCGTCCCTCGGGCTCCCTGGGCCGGTGCCCCTGGTCGCCGGGATCGGTGACGGCCAAGCGGCGGGGCTCGGCCTGGGCGTCACGACGCCCGGTGTCGCCTACCTCAACCTCGGCACGTCGATGGTCCTGGGCGTGCAGTCCGACACGTACCTGTGGGACCCGGCGTTCCGGACGCTCGCCGGTGCCCGGCCCGGCACCTACACGTTCGAGACCGTCCTCAACGCCGCGGCCTACGTCGCGACCTGGTGCCGGGAGCAGTTCGGCCGTCCCGGGGTGGACGGCCCCGCCGGCAGCGAGCTCGAGGCCGCGGCGGCGGCACTGCCGATCGGTGCGGAGGGCCTGCTCACGGTGCCCTACTGGAATGCCGCCCAGACCCCGTACTGGGATCCGCTGGCGCGCGGGGCCGTCGTCGGCTGGCACGGTCGGCACACCACGGCGCACCTGTACCGGTCGATCCTCGAGGGCGTCGGCTTCGAGCTGCGCCTGCACCTGGAGCGGCTGGAGATGGTCACCGGCCGGCCGATCACGGCGATCCGGGTCACCGGGGGAGGCGCCCGCAGCGCGCTGTGGACCCGCATCGTGACGGACACCACCCAACGGCGGGTCAGCGTGCACGGCGACGCGGAGCTCAGCGCAGCGGGTGCCGCCGTGCTCGCCCGGGCCTTCCTGGACCGCCGGGCGCCCGGCGATGTCGCAGGCCCGGACCGGATCCGACCGGACGGTCACGAGCTGTCGCCCGATCCGTCGACAGCGGCCGGCTACGACGCACTCTTCGCCGTGCACCGGCAGATCTACCCGGCGCTCCGCGGCATCTTCCCTGGTCTTGCCGCCGCCGCCCGGACGATCGCCGACGACCGGCCCGCGACATGAGCACCCCGCACCACCTCGACCCACGGCTCGTGGCGCTCGTGGCGCTCGGGGGGATGGTCGGGACGGGCGCGCGCTACGCGGTGTCGACCTCGGTGGCCACCTCGGGAGGCTGGCCCACCGCGACGTTCGTGGTGAACATCGCCGGCGCGTTCCTGCTCGGCGCCCTGCTCGAGGCGCTGCTGCGCCGGGGGACCGAGAGCTCCCGTGGTCGGATGATGCGCCTGGGCCTGGGTACCGGGGTGCTCGGCGGCTTCACGACCTTCAGTGCGTTCGCCGTGGAGATCGAGCGGCTGCTGGCCGACGGCGCGACGGGAACGGCCCTGACGTACGCGGGTTCGAGTCTCGTGCTGGGCTTCCTGGCCTGCCTGCTGGGGGTGGTCGCCGCGGCGCGGCAGCACACCTGGCGCCCCGGCCGACCGGTGCTCGTCCCGGACGCGGGCGAGCGGGCAGCGACCCGGGCGGGAGAGCCCGAGGGATGACCGCGCTGCTGGTGGCGTTGTTCGGTGGCCTCGGCGCCGCGAGCCGCTTCGTCCTCGACGGACTGGTCCGGGCGCGATGGACCAGCGCGTTCCCGATCGCCACGGTCCTGATCAACGTCACCGGCTCCCTGGCGCTCGGCCTGGTCACCGGGGCGGCGCTGTACCACCATCTCGGGGCGTCCTGGCAGGTGGTGGCCGGCGCAGGCTTCTGCGGTGGCTACACCACCTTCTCCACCGCCATGGTCGAGACCGTCCGCCTCGTGCAGGCCGGTGAGCACCGGCGCGCGGTCGCCAACGCGCTCGGCTCGCTGCTCCTCGCGGTCGGCGCGGCTGCCCTGGGCATCGGCACCATGTGGGTCGTCGCTGCTCCGCGCTGAGCGAACGTCGCCGCAGTCCCCGCTCACCGCGTGGCGTGTCGCCCGGTCCCGCTAGGGTCGGCCGCATGACGACCGTCGGGGCTGTGTTCCTCCCGCAGTTCGCACCCGAGCTGCTCCGCCCGGTCGCGCAGGCGGCAGACGCGGCCGGCCTCGCCGAGCTGTGGCTGTGGGAGGACTGCTTCGCCGAGAGCGGGGTCGCGAGCGCTGCCGCCGTCCTGGCGTGGACGAGTCGTCTACGCGTCGGTCTCGGTGTGCTGCCGGTGCCGCTGCGCAACGTGGCGCTCACCGCCATGGAGATCGCCACCCTCGACCGCCTCTTCCCGGAGCGCATCACGGTGGGCGTCGGCCATGGCGTCCAGGACTGGATGGTGCAGGTGGGTGCTCGGGTCGAGTCGCCGCTGGGCCTCCTGCGTGAGTACGCCACGTCCCTGGGCGGTCTGCTGCGCGGCGAGACTGTGACGGTGTCCGGCCGGTACGTCCACCTCGACGAGGTGCGCCTGGCGTGGCCGCCGCTGTCAGCGCCCACCCTCGCCGCGGGCGCCGGCGGACCACGATCGCTCGCCTTGTGCGGGGAGATCGCCGACATGATCGTCCTGACCGGCGGGACCAGCCCGGAGGGCGTGCGGGCGGCGCGGCGCTTCGTCGAGGAGGGCCGTTCGGCGAGCGGCCGGGCGAGGCCGCAGCCGGTGACGGTGTACGTCCCCGCCGCGACCGGGCCAGGGGCGGCCGAGCGGATGGCGACCCACCGACGCGTGTGGGGGTACGCCGCCGATCAGGAGGTCGGCGTCGTGGGTGACGCGGCTGGGATCGCGGCGGCCCTGGCACCCTGGGTGGCCGCCGGTGCCGACACGATCGTGCTGCAGCCCACGGCGGACGAGCCTGACCCGGTCGGGTTCGTCGAGCTCGTCGGCTCGCAGGTCACGCCCCTGATGCGGTGACGCCCACCGGGCCGGCGCTGCCGCTCGGGTAAGGTGTGCCGCCGGAGAGGGAGGCTGACATGGGTCTGGGCACCAACAGATCGGGTCGCACGACCAGCCATCGGCGACGGGCAGCGGGCCAGTCCCGGTGACCGGCCTGCTGACCTCCTACACCCATGTCGGTGCGCACGCGTCGCGCAGGCGCAGCATCGCCGTCATCTCGCACCCCGATGCTGGCAAGTCGACCCTGACCGAGGCGCTGGCCCTGCACGCCCATGCGATCAGCGAGGCCGGTGCCGTCCATGGCAAGCACGGTCGGGCCGGGGTCGTCTCGGACTGGCTCGAGATGGAGCAGAAGCGGGGGATCTCGATCACCTCGGCAGCGCTCCAGTTCACCGTCGGCGACATCGTCATCAACCTCCTCGACACCCCGGGGCACGCCGACTTCTCCGAGGACACCTACCGCGTGCTGACGGCCGTCGACGCCGCGGTCATGCTCCTGGACGCCGCGAAGGGCCTCGAGCCGCAGACGCTCAAGCTGTTCGAGGTGTGCCGTCGTCGAGGCGTGCCGGTCATCACGTTCATCAACAAGTGGGACCGGCCGGGCCTCGGCGCGCTCGAGCTGTGCGACCAGCTCGAGCGCAGCATCTCGCTGCGGCCCACACCGGTGACCTGGCCGCTCGGCGAGGCCGGCAACCTCCAGGGCCTGCTCGACTGCGCGACCGGCGCGGTGACCACCTATCGGCGCGCCCCCGGTGGTGCGACGCTCGCCGAGGAGACCCTGCTCACCCGGGCCGAGGCGCACCGCAAGGTCCCCGAGGCGATGCGCGACGCGTCGGAGAGCGCGTCCCTGCTCGAGCCGGTCGATCGCGACAGCTTCCTCGCCGGTACGACGACGCCGCTGCTCTTCGGAGCGGCACTGTCGAACATCGGTGTCCGGCAGCTTCTTGCCGTCGTCGCCGACCTGGCCCCTGCACCGGGCGCCCGACCGGACCGTGAAGGCACTGACCGTCCGGTGGAGGCACCGTTCAGCGGCGTCGTGTTCAAGATGCAGGCCGGCATGGACCCGAACCACCGGGACCACGTCGCCTTCGTCCGGGTGTGCTCCGGGGAGTTCCAGCGGGGCATGATGCTCACGCACGCCCGGACCGGTCGGTCGTTCGCCACCAAGTACGCGCTGTCGGTGTTCGGCCGGTCGAGGGAGACGGTCGAGACCGCCTACCCGGGCGATGTCGTCGGACTCGTCAACGCGACGTCACTGGCGGTCGGCGACAGCCTGTACGACCCCGAGGGTGCTCCGGTCACCTTCCCACCGATGCCGGTCTTCGCCCCGGAGCACTTCGTCGCGGCCCGCGCTGCGGACCCGAGCCGCTCCAAGCAGTTCCGGCGGGGGATCGCCCAGCTCGAGCAGGAGGGTGTGGTCCAGGTCCTCGTCTCCGAGGCGCGCGGCGACGGCGCCCCGATCCTTGCCGCGGTCGGGCCCCTGCAGTTCGAGGTCGCGGCGTTCCGCATGGAGCACGAGTTCAACTCCCCGATGCGGATCGAGCGACTGAGCTACTCGGTCGCCCGGGTGCCCACCACGGCGGACCTCCCGCTGCTGGCCGGGCGACGAGGGGTCGAGGTCGCGCGCCGGTCCGACGGAACCGACATCGCCCTGTTCGAGGACATCTGGCGGATCCGGTCGCTCGAGCGCGAGAACCCTGGGCTGGCGCTGACGCCGCTACCGGCGGGCGTCGACTGACCGCCGGCGGACCGTCGCCCTGGGCGGCCCCACGACAAGGGGGCCCAGGATCAACCACCGCCGGACCAGGTACGGTCTACGCCGTGACAAAGGACGACGCCGCCCGGCCCCGGACCCGCGCGGGGCTGCCCGGCCTGACCGCCTGCAGCCTGTGCGCAGGCGAGACGCTGGGGGCGACCGACGCGCAGGACGGCGGCCAGCTGGCGCGCCTGCGCGAGCTGGCGGCCGGCGGGGTCGCACGGCTGACCCTGGTCGAGTGCCTCGACGAGTGCGAACGGGGCGACGTCGTCGTCGTGCACCCGTGCGCGGCGGAGCGGCGACGTGCGGTCCGCCCCATGTGGTTCGAGCGTCTCGCAGGGGAGGTCCTGTCCGCCGAGCTGCGGACCTGGCTCGAGGCCGGGGGGCCCGGTCGTTCGGAGCCGCCCGCCGCCCTGCAGCCGCTCCGGATCACGCACGTCGACGCGAGCGGCACCTGACCGGCAATTGCCATAGGCGGACGCCGCACGACCACGGAGAATGTCCCGGTGACCTCACAACCCGGTGACCGCGCACCGGCCGGTTCCCCGCGCACCGACGGCGAGCTCGTCGTCGTACCCGTCGAACCCGAGGAGCTCACGACGCTCGCCGGGACCGATCGGCCGGGCTGGCGTCGCGACGCCACGATCTTCCTGGCGAGCCAGACGACCACCCTGTTCGGCTCGATGCTCGTGCAGTACGCGATCATGTGGCACCTCACCCTGGAGACGAAGTCCGGGTCCGTGATGGCGCTGGCCTCGGTGTTCGGCTTCCTGCCTCAGGCCGTCGTCTCGGTCTTCGGTGGCGTCCTGGCCGATCGCGTCGACCGCAAGAAGCTGATCATCACGGCTGACGCGACGATCGCGGCGGTGACCCTCGTGCTCGCCGTGCTGATGATCGGCGGTGCGGACGACCTGTGGCTGATCTACCTCGCGCTGGCGATCCGGTCGGTCGGCGCGGGCTTCCAGATGCCGGCCGTGGGCGCCTTGCTGCCGCAGATCGTGCCGGTCGACAAGCTCATGCGGGTCAACGGGATCAACGGCACGATCCAGTCCGCGATGATGCTCGTCGCGCCGGCGGCCGCCGCGGCGGTCTACGCGGGCTCGTCGATCATCGCCGTGTTCTTCGTCGACGTCGTGACGGCGGTGATCGGCATCGGGCTGCTGAGCCTGCTCGCCGTCCCGCGTCTGGTCCGGAGCGTCGGGACCGGCGACCAGTCGCCCGGCTACCTCGAGGACCTGGCCGGGGGAGTCCGCTACGCGGCGTCGCACCCCTTCGTGCGGTGGGTGCTCGGGCTCTACGCCGTGGTCTTCGTGCTCATCGTCGCGCCGTCGTACCTCACACCGTTGATGGTCGTGCGCACGTTCGGTGCGGAGGTGTGGAAGCTCACGGCCAACGAGATCGCGTTCAGCGCCGGGATGATCCTCGGCGGTGCGCTGCTCGCCGTCTGGGGTGGCCTGAGGAACCGGGTCGCGATGATGGTCGGTTCGACGGCCGTGTTCGGCGGGCTGTCGGTCGCCCTCGGCCTGTCGACGAACCTCTGGGTGTTCTTCGGGTTCATGCTCCTCGTCGGCCTGGCCGTCCCGTTCTTCTCGACGACCTCGATGACGGTGCTCCAGGAGACGGTCGAGCCCGAGCTGCAGGGCCGGGTCTTCGGCTTCGTCGGCATCGTCATGGCCGTCGCGATGCCGATCGGCATGCTGATCTTCGGCCCGCTCGCCGACCGCTTCACCGTCGAGTCCCTGCTGGTCGTCTCCGGGCTGGTCATCTTCGTGGTGGTCGGGATCGCGGTGGCCCTCCCGTCGGGGCGCCGCGCGATGGCTGCTGCGCACGAGCATGCGCAGGACGGTCACCCACCCGGCGAGCGCACTCGAGGATGACGTCGGCGGCGAACCCGGCGTCGGCCAGGTCGGTCTTCCAGGACGACACGCTGATCCGCATGGCCGTGGCCCCGTCCCACGACGTCGCGCCGCACCAGATCCGCCCGTCGGCCTGGACCTCGGCGATCAGAGCCGCCGTCGTCGGTCCGTCGACGAGCCGGACGAGGACCTGGTTGAGCACCACCTCGTTGAGGACGGTCAGGCCGCCGTCGGCCAGCCGTCCGGCGATGGTCGTGGCCGCCTCGCACGATCCTGCGACCAGCCGCCGCACGCCGTCTCGCCCGAGCGTCCGCAGCACCGACCACAGCTCCGCCTGACGGGCTCGCTGGGAGGACTGGGGTGTGTGGTGCATGGCCTCGAACCCGGAGCCGGGTGGCAGGTAGCCCGCGGTCGCGGCGAACGTGCGTCGCAGGTCGTCGGGCTGCCGGACGAAGGCGATGCCGCAGTCATAGGTGACGTTGAGCATCTTGTGGCCGTCGGTCGCCCAGGAGTCAGCCCGGTCGAGACCGCTGACGAGGTCGCTCCGCAGCGGGTCGGCGAGGGCCCAGAGGCCGAACGCACCGTCCACATGCAACCAGCCCGACCGCTCGGCCAGCCAGTCGGCGATCGGGTCGAACGGGTCGAACGCCCCGGTGTTGACCTCGCCCGCCTGCGCACAGACCAGCACCGGCCCGTCGATGTCGGGCAGGAGATCGGCGCGCAGACGCCCCTGGTCGTCAGCCGGCACGACGGTGACGCGCGACCGGCCGAGGCCCACCATGCCCAGTGACTTCGAGAGCGTGGAGTGCGCCCGCTCGCCGATGACGACGTCGAACGGCGGTGCACCGAACAGGCCGTCGGCCTGGGCGTCCCAACCGAGCCGGCCGAGCAGGGCGTCCCGGGCGGATGCGAGGCACGCGGCGTTGGCCACCGTGGCACCGGTGACGAAGGCGACTGCGGTGCCGGCCGGCAGTCGCAGGAGGTCGACGAGCCAGCCCCGCACGACGTCGTGCAGCGTGGCAGCCACCGGCGACATCACCGGGAGGGCGGCGTTCTGGTCCCAGGCGCTCGCCAGCCAGGAGGTACCCAGCGCCACAGGGTAGGTGGCTCCCGTGACGAAGCCGAAGTAGTGCCGGCCCGTGCTGGCGACCGTGGCGGGGCTGCCCACGGCGTGCAGCAGGCGCAGCGTGTCCTCGGCGTCGGCACCGATGTCCGGGAGGGGTTCGTGGAACGCCGCCAGCGCAGCCAGCGCGTCCTGGTCCGGCGTGACCCTGCGGTCGTCGACCGAGCCCGCGTAGTCGAGGGCGATCGCCGCCGCCGTCCGGAGAACCTGGTCAGCCCGATCGAGGCGGGCGTTCTCGTCGTCCATCACGACAGCCTGCCACGTGCTCCGTGGGCGGCCGGCGGATGTGGGCCCGACGACCCGCGGCTCGGGTCAGTGCCCGTCGGCGACCGCCTGCAGCCGGTCCCGGTCGAGGACGGCGGTCCATCGCCGGCCGGAGTCGATCACGCCGTCCTTGCGCAGACTGCTCATGACCCGCGAGACCGACTCGGCGGTCGAGCCGGACAACCCCGCCAGGTCGGCGCGCGAGAGGGGGATCTGCAGCAGCGTGCCGCCGGTCGCGCGCTCCTGCCCGACCTGGTCGGCCAGCCGCAGCAGTGCCGTCGCGACCCGCTGGGCGACGGTGCCGGTCGCGCGCTGCCCGGCGTCCGTGTGGGACCGCGCGAGCCGGTCGGCGATGTCGTCCAGGACCCGGAGCGCCACCTGGGGGTGCTCGGTCAGGACGGCTCGGAAGGAGTCCTGGTCGATCCGCAACGCGCACGACGTCACCAGCGCCTGTGCGGTCTCCCCGTGCACCGGCTCGCCGAGCGTGCTCATCGCCCCGAACAGGCGTCCCGGGGTGATCACGTCGGTGACGACGGCGTTGCCGCTGGTGGTCGGCTGGGAGAGCTTGACCCGCCCGGCCGCGAGGACGTACAGGTGCTGTGCCGCGTCACCTGCGTGGTACAGCGGGTCGCCCTGCGCCCAGGACAACGAGACCAGCCGTCGATCGATCGCGTCGAGCTCCTCGTCCGTCAGGCCCGAGAAGTACGGGACGTGCCGCAGGACGTCCATCCGGACGGGCTTCGGACAGTGGTGCGGCTGGGCGCAGGTGGTGCGCAGCGGCACCCGTCGACGCGAGGACCCGGTTGGTGCCGACCCGGCACCCCGGGCGATCGAGCCCGTCGCCTGCGGGTCGTCGCTCACCACGTCGTCCTCTCGTTCGAGCCGCGCGTCGCGCGAGCGCATCGGGCTCGCCACCGCGACGCTAGCCCACGCCGGCCGGGTCCCGCCCGAGCCGCGGATACTGGTGGGGTGCCCACGACCCGGTGCCCGTGCCTGAGCGGGCAGACGTACGACCAGTGCTGCGGACGGCTCCATCGCGGCGAGCTGCTCGCGCCGACGGCGGAGCTCCTCATGCGGTCGCGGTTCAGCGCGTACGCGGTGGGCGATGTCGACTACCTGCGGTGGACGTGGCACTCGACGACCCGGCCGGGCGACCTCGAGCTGGACATGGACGTCCGCTGGTACCGGCTCGACATCCTGGACACCTCCCGCGGCGGCATCGGCGGCACTGAGGGCACCGTCACCTTCCGTGCCTGGTACCGCTCGGACCGTGGCGCGGGTTCGCAGCACGAGGTCAGTCGGTTCGTGCGCGAAGCCGGCGCATGGGTCTACCTGGACGGCGCGGCGGAGCAGGGCGTGGCGTGCAGGTCCGACCACTGACGCCGGACGGCGTCGTCGGCCACCTCGTCGACGTCGTGGGCCGACGCCCCGAGGCGCGGCTGCGGGTCGTCGTCGACGGACATCCGTCCACCCACCCCGAGGAGCTCGCCGACGCACTGGTCGACCCGTTGCGGGCCATCGGCCGCTCGGTGGTGCGGGTTCACGCGACGGACTTCCTGCGCCCGGCGTCGGTGCGGCTCGAGTACGGGCGGCACGACCCGGACGGGTACTACGACCAGGTGGACGTCGGTGCGCTGGCGCGCGAGGTGGTCGATCCGTGGGGTCCGGGTGGCACGGGCCGCTACCTGCCGTCCCTGTGGGACGCGCGCCTGGACCGTGCCACCAGGGTGCCGTACGCCGCCGCTCCGGCCGGCGGCGTGCTCCTGATCGACGGCGCGATGCTGCTGGGCAGGTGGCTCGACCTGGACCTCACGGTGCACCTGGCGCTCCGGGCGGACACGCGCGCACGTCGCACGCCACCCGACGAGGAGTGGACGCTGCCGGCGTATGCGCGGTACACGGACGAGGTCGCGCCCGAGGAGACTGCCGACGTCGTGCTCCGGGTGGACGACGCCCGGCGGCCGGGTCTGGTCCTGGATCGGCGCTCCTGACCGGCTCGGTGTGACCCGCTCGGCGAGACCGCGCCGGTGACCGCGGTGCCGGGCATGGCTCGCGGCACGGGAGAATGGCGAGCGTGACGGCAACCGTGCAGGCGAAGGACGTGGCCGCGGGCTTCGGTGACCGCGGGCTGTTCGCCGGCGTCGACCTCGTCGTCGCGCCTGGTGACGTGGTGGGCCTGGTCGGGCCGAACGGTGCGGGCAAGTCGACCCTGCTGCAGATCCTCGGGGGACGTCGGCTGCCCGACGTCGGCAGCGTCGCGGTGTCGCCCGCGCACGCCCAGCTCGGCTACCTGGCCCAGGAGATCGAGCGTCTCGACGGCGAGTCGGTGCGGGCCCACCTCGAGCGGCGCACCGGCGTGGCACCCGCCCAGGCGAGGCTGGACGCGACCGCCGATGCGCTCGGCGTCGGCCTGCCCGGTGCCGACGACGCCTTCGCCGAGGCGCTGGAACGTTGGTTGGGCCTCGGGGGAGCGGACCTCGAGACGCGGCTCGCCCAGGTCGTCGACGACCTGGGCCTGGCCGTCGACCTGGACCTGCCGATGGCAGCGCTGTCCGGTGGTCAGGCGGCGCGCGTCGGTCTCGCGGCCCTGCTGCTCTCGCGGTACGACCTCTACCTGCTCGACGAGCCGACCAACGACCTCGATGCCGCGGGACTCGACCTGCTCGAGGACTTCGTCGACCGTTCCGAGGCCCCGATCGTCGTCGTGAGCCACGACCGCGAGTTCCTCAGCCGGACGGTCACCTCGGTCGTCGAGATCGACCGGAGCCTGCAGCGCGTCGTCACGTACGGCGGCAGCTATGACTCGTACCTCGAGGAGCGGTCGATCGCCCGCAGGCGCGCACGCGAGGCGTACGACGGCTATGCCTCCCGGCTCGACGCCCTCAAGGCGCGCGCCCGGATGCAGCGCGCCTGGATGGACAAGGGCGTCAAGAACGCCCGGCGCAAGGCACCCGACAACGACAAGATCGGCCGCAAGTTCCGCACCGAGGGCTCGGAGAAGCAGGCTGCGAAGGCGCGGCAGACCGATCGCCTGATCAGTCGGCTCGACGTCGTCGAGGAGCCGCGCAAGGAGTGGCAGCTCCAGCTGACGATCGCCGCAGGCCCTCGATCCGGCGCGGTGGTCGCGGTGGCCCGCAGTGCGACGGTCCGACGTGGCGACTTCACCCTCGGCCCGGTGGACCTGCAGATCGACTGGCGCGACCGGGTCGCCGTCACCGGCCCGAACGGGGCCGGGAAGTCGACCTTGCTGGCCCTGCTGCTCGGACGCCTGGCGCCGACCTCCGGTGCGGTCGAGCTCGGATCGGGCGTGCTGGTCGGCGAGGTCGACCAGGCCCGGCGCGCGTTCGAGGGTGACGAACCACTGGTGACCGCCTTCGCGCGCCAGGTGCCGGACTGGACGAACGCGGACGTGCGGACGCTGCTGGCCAAGTTCGGGCTCGGTGGGCACCACGTGAACCGGCCCGCGGCCTCCCAGTCGCCCGGCGAGCGCACCCGTGCGGCGCTCGCGCTCCTGCAGGCCCGCGGCGTCAACCTGCTGGTCCTCGACGAGCCGACGAACCACCTGGACCTGCCCGCGATCGAGCAGCTCGAGTCGGCGCTCGACACCTTCGACGGGACGATCCTCCTGGTCACGCACGACCGTCGGATGCTCGAGACCGTCCGGCTGACCAGGCGCCTGCACGTCGAGGACGGTCGCGTCACCGAGGTCACCGCCGACTGATCGCACGTCGGCAGCCCGGGCCTTCGCCGCCGCGCCCTAGTGCCAGCCGAGCGAACGCAGCTCCGCCTCGCTGATGCCCATGGCGTGGCCGACCTCGTGACCGAGCACCTTGAGCACCCGGGCCGCGACCGCCGCGGGGGTGTCGCACGCGCCGAGGACGGGCCGCCGGTAGAGGGTGATCGTGTCCGGCATCGATCCAGCCACCCGTCCGCCGTGCACCGTGATCGGGATGCCGTGGAACAGCCCCAGCAGGGTCGTCCCCGGGGCGGTCGTCCCGGGCGGGGGCTCGTCCTCGACCAGCACGACGATCTCGGCGAGGTTGGGCGCCATCCACTCCGGCAGGGCGTCCAGGGCGTCGGTGACCAGGGCGTCGAACGTCTCGCTCGACATCTCGACCGGAGCCATCGGAGCCTCCCAGGGGCACGTTCGAGCATAGGGCCGTGCGAGCATGACCAGAGATGTCCGTCGTCCACCATGAGGAGGGCCCATGGCACACCCGCGACGGTTCCGGGTGCGGCGCGCGTGGCTCTGGCCGGCCCTGCTGGCATCGCTGGTGATCCTGATCGTCACCGCGGGTGCGACGGCGGCGATCGAGACCCACACGGTCGCGTCCTTCTGGCGGGGCCTGTGGTGGTCGATCAGTCTCATCACGACCGTGGGGTTCATCGGCGAACCGCCCCGCACGGCGGTCGGGGCCGCCCTGTCGGTGGTCCTGATGGTCGTCGGATTCCTGTTGCTCGCCATGGTGAGCGCGTCCCTGGCGTCGTTGTTCGTGCGCGAGCAGGACGCCCCGTACGAGGCCCGGGAGGCGTCCGCGGATGCGCAGATCCTCGCGCACCTGGCGGAGATCGACACGCGACTGCGGTCCATCGAGTCGCAGCTGGGGCGGCCCGGGCCCGGCCCCGAGACGGCGCACGGCCCGGTACCGGGTGCCGGAGCCGACGCGGGCAGAACCGCACCGAGCAGAACCGAGCCGTGACACGGTGGCACGCATCGAGGACTACGCGCTGATCGGCGATCTGCACAGCGCAGCGCTGGTCGACCGGACGGGCTCCATCGACTGGCTGTGCCTGCCACGGTTCGACTCGCCGGCCTGCTTCGCGGCGCTCCTCGACTCCGAACGCGCCGGGTGCTGGCAGCTCGGTCCGGTCGGCGACCCGATCGACACCAGCCGTCGGTACCTGCCGGACACCCTGGTCCTCGAGACGATCCACACGACCGTCGACGGCCAGATCCGGGTGCTCGACCTGATGCCGCCCCGCGCCACCGTCCCGCACGTGGTCAGGATCGTCGAAGGCGTGCGCGGGCGGGTCCGGGTCCGCAGCTCGCTGCGCCTGAGGTTCGACGACGGTCACGTCATCCCCTGGGTGCGGCACGAGGGCCACAGCATGTCGGCTGTCGCCGGTCCCGACTCCGCCTACATGACAGCGGGGGTCCGGCTCCGGGGGCAGGACTGGGCGACGGTCGGCGACGTCGCGGTCGGGCCGGGTGACCGGGTGCCCTTCGTCCTCACCTGGGCACCGAGCCACGAGCCACGCCCGGCGCCGGTCGACGCGTTCGCGGCGCTCGACGACACCGTCGCCTACTGGCAGCGGTGGACGCAGCGCAGTCGGGTCCATGGCACCTATCGCGAACCGGTCCAGAGGTCCTTGATCACCGGCTACACGGAGGAGGCTGTCGCGTGGCGCGAGTGGTTGCTGCGTGCCGTTGCCGGTGATCCTGCCGACCTGCAGGTCGTCTACGGCGTCGACGGGCGTCGTCGCCTCCCCGAGAGCGAGCTGGCGTGGTTGGCCGGCTACGAGGGCTCGCAACCGGTGCGCACCGGCAATGCCGCCACCGGCCAGCTGCAGCTCGACGTGTGGGGTGAGGTCCTCGACGGGCTCTCGCTGGCCCGGCGTGCCTTCGAGGATCCCCGTGACGACTCGTGGGAGATCCAGACGGCACTCCTGGACCATCTGGAGGGGGCGTGGCGAGAACCCGACAACGGGCTGTGGGAGATGCGCGGTCCGCGACAGCACTTCACCTACTCCAAGGTGATGGCATGGGTGGCGGCCGACCGGATGGTCGACGGGGCCCGGCGTTACGGCCTGCCGGGGCCGGCCCGCCGGTGGGCGGCCATGCGCGCGGAGATCCGTGCCGACGTCCTGGCCCACGGTTTCGACGCGGCCCGGAACACGTTCGTCCAGGCCTACGGCGGCACGGCCCTCGATGCGAGCCTCCTGCTGATCCCGAGGGTGGGCTTCCTGCCGTATGACGACCCGCGCGCGCTCGGGACGTTGGCTGCCGTCGAGCGGGACCTCGTGGTCGACGGCCTGGTGCTCCGCTACCGCACCAGCACCGTCGACGACGGGCTTCCCCCCGGTGAGGGGATGTTCCTGGCCTGCTCCTTCTGGCTCGTCGACGCGTTGGTCGGCGTGGGGCGCCGGCGCGAGGCGACCGAGCTCTTCGAGCGGTTGCTGACCCTGCGCAACGACGTCGGACTGCTCAGCGAGGAGTGGGACCCCCGAGCACGCCGCCACCTGGGCAACACCCCGCAGGCCTTCAGCCACTTCCCGCTGGTGATGAGCGCACTGAGCCTGCAAGGTGGAATCGTGCACCGCAGTGACCATCCGGCCGACGCCGGCGACCCCGCTCACCGATACCAGGCGCCTGCAGCAACCTGAGGCCCTACGCCCTGGTGGCTCGAACAGGTGTTCGACTACCCTGGGACCATGCCCGTCGGCGGCCCCACGATCCTGCACGCTGACCTCGACGCCTTCTACGCATCGGTCGAGCAGCTGCTCGACCCTGCACTGCGCGGCCGGCCGATCGCTGTCGGCGGAGGGCCGACCGGCGGTGTCGTGCTCGCGACCTCCTACGAGGCCAAGGCTTTCGGGGTGCAGGGCGGCATGCCGGGCTGGCGTGCGGCCCGGTTGTGCCCTGAGCTGTGGTTCGTCCGAGGCCACTTCGGTGAGTACCAGCGGCTCGCCGATGCGGTGATGGCCGTCCTGGCGGATGTCACGCCGCTGGTCGAGCGCATCTCGATCGACGAGGCCTTCCTCGACGTCTCCGGCGCGACCCATCTGTTCGGCCCGCCGGAGGCCATCGGGGCGGCGATCCGGCGACGGGTCCGGCGGGAGATCGGCCTGGCGATCTCGGTCGGTGCCGCTCGGACGAAGCACCTGGCCAAGATTGCGTCCCAGGTGGCGAAGCCGGACGGCTTGATCGTGGTCCAGCCGGGAGCCGAGCGGGAGTTCCTCGACCCGTTGCCGGTCGGTCTGATCTGGGGCGTCGGCCCGGTCAACGAGCGGCGGCTCGCGGACCTCGGCATCCGGACGATCGGCGAGCTCGCGCAGACCCCGTCGTCGGCGGTCGAGCACATCCTCGGCCACGCCGTCGGGCACAAGCTCAGCGCCATGGCCCACGACGAGGACCCACGCCGGATCGCGACCGCGCACCGCGCCCGGTCGGTGGGCGCTCAGTCAGCCATGGGCCGACACCGCCCGCAACCCGAAGAGGTGCGGGCCGTGCTGGCACACCTCGCCGACCGCGTGGCGCGCCGGATGCGGGCCAAGCACCGGGCCGGGCGCACCATCACCGTCACGGTGCGGTTCGCTGGGATGCGGTCGGTGACCCGTTCCCGCACCCTCGCCGAGCCCGTTGCGGCCACGCTCACGCTGACCGAGGTCGCCGAACGACTGGTGTGGTCCGCGATCGAGGACAACCCCGACCAGCCGGAGGTCACCCTGCTCGCCGTGTCGGTGTCGAACCTCACCGATCAGCGCACGATCCAGCCCGAGCTCGACCTCGCACCGAACGACCCCTGGCGTCCCGGGTCGGCGACCGGCGCGGCTCGACGGGCGGCGGACGGCTCGATGGACGCGATCCGTACCCGGTTCGGCGGCGACGCGGTCGGCTACCTGCCGGCGGTGCGGCGTCGGGGCGCCACCGTGCCCGACGAGTTCCGTGAGCTCGCCGAGCACGACCTCTGACCCGGGTCAGCGGGCCGTGGCGACTCAGGGGGCCGTGGCGACTCAGCGGGCCGTGGCGACGCGCAGGTGGTCGGCGATGAAGGCGTACGTCTTGCGTGCGCGGAGGTCGTCGCTGACGTCGTAGCCGTGATCGGCTCCGGGTACCTCCCGGTACTCGACGAGCGCGCCGAAACCCCGGAGCCGATCGCCGTAGCGACGAGCTTCGTCGCGGAGCACGTCGTACTCGGCGGCGATGACGACGGCGGGGGCGATACCGGTCAGGTCCGCGGTGTCGGCTGCGCCTGCCGGTGAGACCAGCCGATCGGCGCGGGTCGCAGGATCGGGCGCGTAGGCGGTGTCGTAGACCTCACCCATCCACGGACGCAGCACCGGTCTGGCCACGAGCGACCGCTTCTGGGACACGGGCACGGTCAGGTCGAGCGGCGGGTAGTGCAGGACCTGCAGGGCGAGCGCTGGTCCGTCGTCCTCGAACGCGAGTCGGGCGACCGCCGCTGCCAGCCCACCGCCCGCGCTCTGCCCGCCAACGGTGAGGCGGGAGCTGTCCCACCCGTGCTCGTGCCCATGGTCTGCCACCCAGCGCACGACCTCGTACGCCTGGTGGGGCGGAGCCGGGAATCGGTGGCGTGGTGCGACCGCGTAGTCGACGTTGAGGACGACCGACCCGGTCAGGGCGGCGAGGGTGCGGCAGATCGGATCGTCGATGGCGGTGATCGCCAGCACGTACCCGCCGCCGTGGAAATTGACGTGCACAGCCGGCGACTCGTCGACGTCGCGCGGCCGGTACACCCCGACTCGCACGGGGCCGATCGACGTCGGCACCTCGAGGGAGTGCACCGGGACGTCGTACTCGGGCAGGCGCCGCCGCGCACGGCGCTCCAACCCGGCGGCCGCCACGGCTGCCCCTGCCTGGAGGAGCCGTGCGACCGATGCTGCTGCTGCGGGACGGGACAGGATCGACACTCTCACTCCGAGGTCGTGGCACGCCGAGCTTCTGCCGGCAGGGGCAAGCATGGCGGATGACTGCTCTGAGCGCCGTGTCGCGGCGTCGCCGATCCGTGTCGGTCGAGTCCCGGACGCCCCGTTCAGCGCGAAGGTGGTGGGCCCGCTGGTCCAGGTACTGACAGGGTCTCCCGGCTCGGTCCGGTCGGACGTACCGTCGACGGCATGGACGACCGCGACGAGATCCGGGACTTCCTGACCTCTCGGCGAGCCAGGCTCACCCCGCAGCAGGCCGGTCTCCCCGCCTACGGCACCAACCGCCGGGTGACCGGGCTGCGCCGCGAGGAGGTCGCGACGCTTGCCGGCGTCTCGGTGGACTACTACGTCCGCCTCGAGCGGGGCAACCTCAGCGGTGTCTCGGAGAGCGTCCTGGACGCGCTCGCGACCGCGCTGCAGCTCGACGAGGCGGGGCGCGTCCACCTCGTCGACCTGGCACGTGCGGCGGGGACGAGCCCCGCGAAGGCGCGTCGGCGCCCTGCGCAGGGGACGGTGCGCCCGAGCATCCAGGCCCTGCTCGATGCCATGACGGGCGCCCCGGCGGTGGTCCGCAACGACCGTCTCGACATCCTGGCGACGAACGCCCTGGGCCGCGCGCTGTACGCCCCGCTGTACCGGGACCCCGTTCGACCTGCGAACCACGCCCGCTTCGCGTTCCTGGACCCGGCGGCGAAGGACTACTGGGCGAACTGGGACCGGGCGGCCGACGACACGGTCGGCATCCTGCGCGGCTTGGCCGGTCGCAACCCCTACGACCGGGCACTGTCGGACCTGGTCGGGGAGCTGTCCACCCGCAGCGAGGAGTTCCGCACCCGGTGGGCAGCGCACGACGTGCGCCTGCACCGCACCGGGAACAAGGTCATCAACCACCCGGTCGTCGGGCGACTGGAGCTGATGTACGACACGCTCCCGCTGCCCGCGGACCCGGGCCTGACCCTTCTGGTGTACACGGCAGAGCCAGGCAGCCCCAGCGCGGATGCTCGGGCCCTGCTGGCCAGCTGGGCCGCCACCAACGACGTGAGCACCGTCGCCCCGGCGGCCGACCGGGCCTGATCGCGGTCACGGAGGAGCTGCCGAAGGCCGCCCCGGAGCTCTCCGGAACGGCCTGTGACCTGCTGCATCGTCGTCTGATGCTGGTGGGCGATACTGGGATCGAACCAGTGACCTCTTCCGTGTCAGTGATCGGAGTGGGCCTCGCGCGTGTCCGCCGGTGTACGTCTGTGCAGGTCAGGCGCCTGCGTCACGGCCCGCGAACCGTCGCGGACGGACGCGAACGGAAGCTGGTTGGCGTACGCAGTTGGCGTACGCCGGCGCGGGCACCGGACGTCAGGTCGGTTCGCGCAGCCCGAGTCTGACGGCACGGGTGATGATCGGGAGGTCGCGTTCGACGGTGGCGCGGACGATGGGGGGATTGACCAGCAGGTAGCCGTGGGCGATGCGGTTGCGCATGCCCCACATCTGCGGCCAGGTCGATCCGAAGAGGTCCGTGCGCGTGGTCTCGTCGAGGTCGGCGAGGGCTTCGATCGCGGCGGACAGTCGCATACAGATCGCATCGACGGTCTTCTGTTCCTTCAGGTTGCCGATGGCGTAGTCGGCGACCGCGTCCAGGTGGCTCAGCGCATCGCTGAGCACGTCCGCTACGGGTCTGTTGCCACGGCTCACAGGGGAACTGCCTCGGTCAGGACGCGGCTGCGCGGCGCGGGGCGGATCGCATGGTCTGGGACGAGGTCCACTGCGGCGCCGACGGCGTGCGCGACGCGGTGCTCGAGATCCTCGAGCTCGAACAGGCTCAGGGGACGACTCATGGTGAACGCCAGGTCGATGTCCGAGCCCGCCTGGTCCGTGCCGCGCGCGACCGACCCGAACACACGAACGTTGGTGCCGCCGGCCGCGGCGATCAGATGGAGCACCTCGGCGCGGTGAGTTCGCAACCGGCGCGCCAGGGGGCTGGTGCCGTGGAAGCGCAGCAGCCGGGACACCTCCGGCTGCGAGCGCCCGATCTGCGCAGCGATTTCGGCCTGCGTCATCCCTTCAGCGGCTGCCTGGCGCACGGCACGAACCAGCGCGGCGCGGGCGGCGAGCACCGCCTGGTCCGCGTCGTGAGCAACCTGAGCCAGGGGAGGAGTCATCTGTCGAGTATAACAAGTGCTATGAGGTGCCGTCGGGCGCGCTGTTGCCCCGCCGACATGCTCGCTAATCCGAGCTGCGGATGTCTCTGAGGGGGAGCCTCGGGGAAGTGATGACGCGTCCCGATGAGTCCTTCCGGAAGGTCGGCTCGGGCGGAAACCAGGGTGGTGCCTGTCGTGTTTCGAGCGGCAGCCGATCGCCACGTTGCGGTAGCGAGGACCTGGTGTCAGGGAGATCCGCCCGACCAATCAGGCGGGAGCCGGGACGGTCATGCGGATAGCGGCCGGTGCATGCGGCAGCGCGAGGGCCGCGGCCGCACCTATGGTGTGCACACCGAGCCGATCCCGGACGTGCTCCGTGTGCTTGCGCACCGTGCCCAACGACACGAAGAGCTCATGCGCGATCTGCGCGTATGACAGGCCCGCCGCCGCCATCGCGAGTACCTGCCACTCCCGCGGCGTGAGTTGCGGGATGCCGTGTCGCCGCCGCTCGGCGTCCAGCCAGATCTCTTCGAGGTGAGGGCGGAGCAGCGCAGCGACCTGCCGGTCACGCTCGCTGAACGACGGGCCGGACCACCGCTGGAACAGCACTCGGCGGGCCTGGCCCGGCGGCGCGGGCAGTGAAACGATCATTGAGTACTTCAGGTCGTCCAGAACCTCGCTCATCGGATGGGCCAGGCGATCCCGCTCGGTGGCGAAGAAGTCGCCGGTGTGGACGACACTCACCAGGTCCCCCGCCCGCTGGGGATACGAGCAGTAGCTGGCCCACCAGTGCTGCCAGAACGGGTCGCCCTGCCCGATGTCAGCGTAGTCGGGGCCTTCGTGGAGGCCCTCACCCGTCACGGCCTGCATCACGAGTGTGTGGTGCTCGAGGTAGTCGTAGTGCTGGTAGCTGGCGCCCAGGTCGGCAGGGATCAGCGCCTGCAGACCCTCCAGCAGCGCCCATGGCATCTGCTCGCCTGGGTCGTCGTGTCGGCCGTCCTCGATCACCCGCAGCATCAGGTCGACATCGCCCTCACGAAGATGGCTGCTGTCCATGGCTCCTCCAAGGCACCAGGTCCCCCTGCGGTGCCTCCACGGTACGACCGCCCACACTGCTGCGGAATACGCCCGAAGGCGAATACCGCGGCTGACCCACGGTGCCGATCGTTGACCACATCGGATCGGTGCCGACCCGGTACCGCCGGACTACCCAAGGGACGCAACGGACTTGCGGCCCGGAACGGACCTCAGATGTCTGCCACCGTGCAACTCTCGGCGCTTCCCCGGGCCTCGGCCCGCCGCGTGCTCCTGACCGTCGCGGCCATCGCCCTGGCTCTCGCGGTCGCCCTCACCATCGCCTTCGTCGTCTCCCCGCCGACCGCCGGCGAGACCATCACGCCAGGTGTGAGCAACAACCTGAACCCCAGCGAGCAGGGCTTCCCGATAGAGCGCTGCACCGGGAGCATCTGCGCAAGGTGACACGGCCACCCTTGACGAGCGGGGTCTGACGGATCGCCTGCTTCGGTATGGACTGGCTCGGGCGCCAGTTCTCCCTCGATGCCTCGCGCGCCGCTCACGACGACCCGTACACCGTCTTGTTCGACATCGGGGCCGGTGAGGTCCTGGAGATCCCGTGCGCCTTCTCCGCGTTCCACGACACCGAGCTGGTGGAGTACACCGACGCGGCCCTTGCCTCGGGCTTCTTCGAGCAGTGGCTACGCCAGCACCCCGAGCCGATCGGGTTCGACCAGTGCGCTGGCTACACGGTCCCTCTGTTCCTCGGCGGAGCCGACGAAGCGAGCAACCTCAGCCTCACCGACCTGGACGTGTCCTGGACCCTCACTGGCCGGCTCAGAGCAGCCACGCGAGGGTGATCTGACATCCGCTCATGGCACTGAGGGCGGCTACGCTCGCCCGGATCTGGCTCCCGCGGCTGACGGGAGGTCGCCAGGTCGCATGCCCGGGTGGTGTAGGGCAGCGATGCCTGGGCGGTGACCTCTTCCGGGGTCCCCCAAAGGGAAGGGGTCACCGCCACCTCACGAGGCTCCCACGCGGGTCCGTGCGCATCCGCCGGCGTTCGTCAGGGCGGGGGTACGCGGCCCCCGTTGGCGTCTGAGGTTGGCGTACGGGCATGATCAAGGCAGCCCCGGGCTGCGTCCGAAACGGCCTCTGACCTGCGCAAACTCTGGTGGGCGATACTGGGATCGAACCAGTGACCTCTTCCGTGTCAGGGAAGCGCGCTACCGCTGCGCCAATCGCCCGGGGTACTGCGGCCAAGCCCTCATCAGGTGAGATGTCGTACGAGGTGGAGACGGGATTCGAACCCGTGTGGACGGCTTTGCAGGCCGCTGCCTCGCCTCTCGGCCACTCCACCGCAAAGGCCCAAGCCCAGGTCCGGTTCCGGGAACCGTCCCAGGATGCTGCCTTCGAGCGGACGACGGGATTCGAACCCGCGACCCTCACCTTGGCAAGGTGATGCTCTACCACTGAGCCACGTCCGCGCGACACGCTCCGGAACAGGTCCGGCGTCGTGTGCGTCCCGAACTCTAACCGACCGCTGCGACGAGAGTCCAACCGGCCACGCCGCTGGCGGGTCGCGGTGCAGCGCGGCCCGCAGCGGCCTCGGCGCTAGGTTGTGCCGGTGGCTGATCCGACCCCCCGGCACGAGCGGGTCCCAGCGCACCCGACGCCGGCGGCAGGACCTGGCGAGGCCTGGTTCGCGGGAGTTCGGGCGCGCGGGGCCGTGGAGTGCGTCGACCTGGACGACGAGGCCGATCGGGTGGCGGCAGGCGGCTTCTGGGTGGTCGTCGGCGACTTCGAGGGGCGGGTCCGGGCATGGCGGTTCGCCGACGTGGACCGCGGGGGAGCGGAGCCCGTCCCGAGCGCCTCGTCGGGCTGGTCCCCGCCGGCACGCGACGCGTGGTCCTCGTCGATCGACGAGCGCGACTACCTCTCGGGCGTCCGGACGATTCGACGACGGGTGCGGGCTGGTGACGTCTACCAGGTCAACCTCTGTCGGGTCCTGAGTGCTGCCGTCCCGGGCCGGCCAGGTTCCGAACCGGATCCGCTGGCGCTGGCCGCACGGCTGCGGGCCGGCAACCCCGCCCCGTACGCCGGCGGCATCCACGTCCCGCTCGGCTCGTCGCTGCCACCGGTCTGGGTCGTCACGGCGTCTCCCGAGCTGTTCCTGCGGGTCGGCGACGGCCTGATCACCTCGGGACCGATCAAGGGCACGGCGGTCGAGCCCGGCGGGCTGAGCGACAAGGATCGCGCCGAGAACGTGATGATCGCGGACATGGTCCGCAACGACCTGCAGCGGGTCTGCGAGCCGGGGACGGTCGAGGTGATCGGTCTCCTAGCGCTCGAGCGGCACCCGGGCCTGGTCCACCTGGTGACGACGGTCCAGGGTCGCCTGCGCGACACGACGACCGACTGGGCAGCCGTCCTGCGGGCGACCTACCCGCCTGCGTCCGTCTCCGGAGCTCCGAAGCACACCGCCCTGCAGGTGATCGACGAGCTCGAGCCGGTCCCTCGCGGCCCGTACTGCGGTGCCGTGGGCTGGATCGACTCCGATGCCGGCCGCGCGGAGATCGCGGTGGCCATCCGCACCTTCTGGTGGACCGACGACGACGGCGGTCGGCTGCACTTCGGCACCGGCGCCGGGATCACCTGGGGGAGCGTGGCCGAGCAGGAGTGGGCGGAGACCGAGCTCAAGGCGGACCGGCTCGTCGCCCTTGCCTCCACGCCCGACTGAGCAAGGATGCACGCAGAGCCGGGCGATGCCGGTCGTGGCACGGAGGGAGCTGACGTGGGGCAGATCGTGGTGTGGGCGGACGGCCGGTTGCGTGATCCCGCCGAACCTGTGCTGACCGCCGTCGATCACGGCGTCACGGTGGGCGACGGGGTATTCGAGACGTGCGGGGTCGTCCACGGGACGGCCTTCGCGCTGACCCGGCACCTGGCTCGTCTGGTCCGGTCCGCACGCGGCCTCGGCCTCGAGGACCCGGACCTCGACCTCGTGCGCAGCGGCGTCGAGGCGGTGCTCGCGGCCGGTACGGACCTGGGACGGCTCCGGATCACCCTGACCGCCGGCCTCGGGCCGCTCGGGTCGGGCCGGACACCGGGCAGGCAGAGCGTCCTGGTCGTCGCCGGTCCGGCGACGGCCCCCGCACCTGCGCGCGTCGTACGGGTGCCGTGGACCCGGAACGAGCGATCGGCGGTCGCCGGCCTCAAGACGACGTCGTACGCCGAGAACGTCGTGGCGCTCGCCCGGGCCGTCGCGGGTGGGGCGGACGAGGCGCTGCTCGCCAACACGGTGGGAGACCTGTGCGAGGGAACCGGGAGCAACGTCTTCGTCGAGCGGTCGGGCGAGCTCGTCACGCCGCCGTTGAGCAGCGGGTGCCTGGCCGGGATCACCAGGGAGCTCGTCCTGGAGTGGTCGGCGGATGCCGGGCTGCCGGTCCGGGAGGCAGCGCACGGCGAGCTCGGCTATGCGGTGCTCGACGAGGTCGACGCCGGCCGTGCGCACCTGGCCATCACGGGGTCGGTGCGAACGATCGTCCCGGTGGTTGCGCTGGACGGACGCGAGATCGAGCCGGGGCCGCTCACGGTGCGCGCATGCGAGACGTACGCGTGGCGGGCGGCCCAGCAGCTCGATCCGTGACCCCGACCGATCCGTGACCTTGCTCGATCCGTGACCCAGCGGGTCAGGCGTCGAGGAGGGTCACGATCAGACGCGAGATCTCATCTTCCATGCGCGGGCTCTCGGCACCGAACGGCACGAGCTCCACCGTCTCGGAGAGGAAGTGGACGAAGGGTTCGGCCGGCCCTGCGAGCAGGGCCTCACCCTCAACGCCGCTCAGCGCGACCAGCAGGTAGGTCGGGTCCTCGTCACGCCAGATCCGCACGTCACCCGTACCGGCCGGGGCGTTCGAGTCCGCGAGGACGCCGTGAGCGATGAGCTCTCGGCCGATCAACCAGGTCGACGTCGAGTGCGCGCCACTGAACGCGATCCGCACGGTGTACGGATCGGATGGGTCGAAGCTGAGCTCTGCACTGATCGGCAGGACGCTCGCGTCCGAGAGCACGAGATGCATCGGGACGACCTCGAAGGTGCCACCCACTGCTCCAGGCATCGTCATCCCTCCTTCTCCCTCGTTGTCCGTCGTCGTCTGCTCCGGCCCCGCCACATCTTGATGGAGACAACCCGCCGAGCACCAGGGTTCGGTAATCGGCCGAGCATTCGCTAACATCATGGCGTTGTCGTGCGATGAGCTGTTCGCCCGGCACTGCGGGCGATTGGCTCAGTGGTAGAGCGCCTCGTTCACACCGAGGAGGTCGCTGGTTCGAACCCAGTATCGCCCACTTCTTTACACATCCGTCATCCGTCAAACGGGTGGACTTTCGGGTGCACGGCGAGATGACAGACTGTGACTTCCCTGGTCAGACCGGTCATCCCAGGTATCGGCCCACGATAATTCACCCGCCCGGTCCGGGGCACCATCACCCGTCCGGAGCAGTCGTCACAGCTCGCCCGTCCGTACCTCGGGACGGCCCGGCCTCGGTAGCATCGTGGGGCCGACCACCCGAGGAGCAGCACCCGTGTCCCAGATCACCCTGACCGTTGACGGAGTCGAACGAGCAGTTGACGCCGGGACGAGCGGCACGGAGCTCTTCGCCGATCGCCGCGACGTCGTCGTGCTGCGCGTGGACGGCGAGCTCACGGACCTCGCCACCGCCCTCGAGGCAGGCTCCCGCGTGGAGGCCGTGACGATCGACTCACCCGACGGGCTCGCGGTCCTGCGACACTCCGCGGCCCACGTCCTGGCCCAGGCGGTCCAGGAGATCAACCCGGCAGCGCGGCTCGGGATCGGGCCGCCGATCACCGACGGGTTCTACTACGACTTCGATGTCGAGACACCCTTCACCCCCGAGGACCTCAAGGCGCTCGAGAAGGTGATGCAGCGCATCGTCAAGGAGGGGCAGACCTTCCGGCGGTGGGACCTGACCGAGGACGAGGCGCGTACCGAGCTGGCAGCGGAGCCCTTCAAGCTCGAGCTCATCGGGCTCAAGGGCACCGCAGCCGAGGCGGCCGACGGTGCCTCGGTCGAGGTCGGCCTCGGCGGGCTGAGCATCTACCAGAACCTCAAGCGGGACGGTTCGGTGGCCTGGCAGGACCTGTGCCGCGGACCGCACCTGCCCAGCACGCGGTTGATCGCCAACGGCTTCCAGCTGACCCGCTCGGCTGCGGCCTACTGGCGCGGCTCGGAGAAGAACCCTCAGCTCCAGCGCGTCTACGGCACGGCCTGGCCGACCAAGGATGAGCTGCGCGCGCACCTCGAGCGGGTCGCCGAGGCCGAGCGCCGGGACCACCGGCGGATCGGCGCGGAGCTCGACCTGTTCTCCTTCCCCGAGGAGCTCGGCTCAGGTCTGCCGGTGTTCCACCCCAAGGGCGGGATCATGCGCACGGAGATGGAGAACTACTCCCGTGCGCGCCACATCGAGGCCGGCTACTCCTTCGTCAACACCCCGCACATCACCAAGGCGCACCTCTACGAGATCTCGGGGCACCTGGACTGGTACGCGGACGGCATGTTCCCGCCGATGCACATCGACGCGGAGGTCGACGACGACGGCATCGTGCGCAAGCCCGGCCAGGACTACTACCTCAAGCCGATGAACTGCCCGATGCACAACCTGATCTTCCGGTCGCGTGGGCGCTCCTACCGCGAGCTGCCGCTGCGGCTGTTCGAGTTCGGCACCGTCTACCGGTACGAGAAGTCGGGTGTGGTGCACGGCCTGACGCGCGTCCGCGGGCTGACCCAGGACGACGCCCACATCTACTGCACGCGCGACCAGATGAAGGACGAGCTCACGCAGACCCTGCAGTTCGTCCTGCAGCTGCTCAAGGACTATGGGCTCGAGGACTTCTACCTCGAGCTGTCGACCCGCAACCCGGACAAGTGCGTCGGTCCCGAGGAGGCCTGGGACGAGGCGACCCGCACGCTCGAGGAGGTCGGGCTCGCCTCCGGGCTCGAGCTCGTCCCCGACCCGGGCGGTGCGGCGTTCTACGGACCGAAGATCTCGGTGCAGGTCAAGGACGCGATCGGCCGGACCTGGCAGATGTCGACGATCCAGCTCGACTTCAACCTGCCGGAACGCTTCGAGCTCGAGTACACCGCCCCGGACGGGAGCCGGCAGCGGCCCGTGATGATCCACCGCGCGCTGTTCGGGTCGATCGAGCGGTTCTTCGGGATCATGACCGAGCACTACGCGGGCGCGTTCCCGGCCTGGCTCGCGCCGGTCCAGGTGATCGCCGTCCCGGTCGCCGAGCCGTTCAACGACTACCTCGCCGACGTGGTGTCGCAGCTGCGGGCACACGGCATCCGTGCCGAGCTCGACACCTCGGACGACCGGTTCGGCAAGAAGATCCGCACCGCGAGCACCCAGAAGGTGCCCTTCGTCCTGATCGCCGGCGGTGAGGACGTCGAGGCCGGTGCCGTCTCGTTCCGCTACCGCGACGGGCGGCAGGACAACGGGGTGCCGGTCGCGGAGGCGGTCGAGCGGGTCGTCGCAGCCGTGCGGGACCGTGTCCAGGTCTGACGGGTCCGACGAGGCCGACCGGACCGTGCCGAGCCGCATCGAGCAGGGCTCGGAGCTGGCCGGCGACCCGGACGGCTACGACCGGCTGTGGACACCTCACCGGATGGTCTACATCGGTGGTCAGGACAAGCCGGTCGGCGACAGCGTCGAGGAGTGCCCGTTCTGCCGGGCTCCGGGTCGTACGGACACCGATGCTCTGCTCGTCGCACGCGGGACGCATGCCTACGTCCTGCTCAACCTGTACCCGTACAACTCCGGGCACCTGATGGTCGTGCCGTACCGGCACGTCGCGGGCTTCCCGGACCTCGACGTCGACGAGACGGCGGAGGTCGCCCTGCTCACCCAGACGGCGATGCGGGTGCTCCAGCAGGTGATGTCACCGCAGGGCTTCAACCTCGGCATGAACCAGGGCGCCGTGGCCGGTGCCGGGATCACCGCGCACCTGCACCAGCACGTCGTGCCCCGATGGGCCGGCGACGCCAACTTCCTGCCGATCATCGGCAGGACGAAAGCGCTCCCGGAGCTGCTCGGCGAGACACGTGAGCGACTGGCCGCGGCATGGCCCGCGCCGATGAAGGGATGATCGACCCGTGCTGAGTCAGCTGCGTGCGGTGACGACCCGCGCCTTCACCCCGATCGCCGAGTTCCTGCTCCGACGTGGGGTCTCGCCGGACGCCGTCACGATCACCGGGACGCTCGGGGTGGTCGTCGCCGCCTTGTGGCTGTTCCCCCTCGGACACCTTCTCGCGGGAACCCTCGTCATCACGCTCTTCGTGCTGAGCGACCTCATCGACGGCGTGATGGCGCGCTCGTCGGGCCGTGCCGGTCCGTGGGGCGCCTTCCTCGACTCCACCCTCGACAGGTTCGCCGACGCCGCGATCTTCAGCGGGCTCGTCGTGTACCTCGCCGGGCGCGGCGACGACCCGGTCGGTGCCGTGCTGGCGCTCACGTGCCTCGTCCTCGGCTCCGTCGTGCCCTACACGCGAGCGCGGGCCGAAGGCCTCGGCATGACGGCGAGCGTCGGGATCGCCGAGCGTGCCGACCGGCTGACCCTCGTCCTGACGGCAGCCGGGCTGGTCGGCCTCGGGCTGCCGCCGGTCGTGCTCACGGTCGTGCTCGCTGTGCTGGCGGTCGCCAGCGCGGTCACCGTCCTGCAGCGGATGGCAACGGTCCGTCGACAGGTCAGAGCAGCGGCCGGCCCGAGCGAGGGCTCCCCGTGAGGGCGAGGCGGACCACCTCCCTCTTCCTGATCGGCTGGCGCGTCGCGGCCCGGCTCCCCGAGGACGTCGTCCGCGCGGCGATGCACGTGGCCGCCGACGTCGCCTGGCTCCGTCGGGGTGGCGGTGTCCGCCAGCTCGAGGCCAACCTGGCCCGGGTCCGCCCCGCGGCCACCCCGCAGGAGCTGCGGCAGCTGAGCCGCGAGGGCGTGCGCACCTACCTCCGCTACTTCGGCGAGACGTTCATGCTCGGCCGCATGACCCAGGAGCAGATGACCGCCCGGGTGCTGGTCCAGGGCGCCGAGGGCATCATGGCCGAGGTCACGAAGGGGCGCTCCGTCGTGCTCGCGCTCGGGCACCAGGGCAACTACGACCTCGCCGGCGCGTGGGCCTCGGCGCATCTGGCTCCGGTGACGACCGTCGCCGAGCGGCTCGAGCCCCCGGACGTCTTCGACGAGTTCGTGCGGCTGCGCGAGGGCTTCGGGCTCACGATCGTCCCGCTGGACGCAGGCAGCGACGCCTTCCGCGAGCTCATCCGGGCGGTCCGTGCCGGCGGGATCCTGGTGCCGCTGCTCGCCGACCGCGACCTGACGGCCCGTGGGGTCGAGGTCGACCTGTTCGGCCAGGTCGCCCGGGTCGCGGCCGGCCCCGCCGTGCTGGCCGTGAGCACAGGCGCCGCCCTCTTCCCGACCACGATCCGGCACGTCCGCCTGCGCGGGGCAGGTCGCCGGGCGGCCGGCAGCCGTTGGGGCATCGCGCTCACCTTCCACGAGGCGCTGCCTGCACCGGACGACGGCCCGCGCGGCGAGCGGGTGCAGCGACTGACCCAGGCATGGGTCGACGTCCTGGGTGCCGACATCGCGGCACACCCGACCCACTGGCACATGCTCCAGAAGGTCTTCGTCGCCGATCTCGACCCGCAGCGCGATGCCGCCACCCGGGCCGGCGCGGAGCATGCCGAGGAGGCCACGTGAGCCAGCAGGGCCTGCGGATCGGTCTGGTCTGCCCGTACTCGTTCGACGTCCCCGGCGGCGTGCAGTTCCACGTCCGCGACCTGGCCGAGGCCCTCCAGGACCTGGGGCACACCGTGTCGGTGCTCGCACCGGCCGACGACGACACACCCGTCCCCGACTACATGACGACCGCCGGCCGGGCCATCCCGGTGCGCTACAACGGTGCTGTCGCGCGGATGACGTTCGGGCCGGTCAGCGCGCGCCGGGTGCGCCGGTGGCTCGCGGCGGGCGACTTCGACATCCTGCACCTGCACGAGCCGGTCACCCCGAGCCTCGGCATGCTCGCCCTGTGGATCGCGTCCGGCCCGATCGTCGCGACGTTCCACACCGCCCTGCTCCGCTCGCGTGCCCTGCAGGTTGCCTATCCGATGGTGCGCCAGAGCATGGAGAAGATCTCGGCGCGGATCGCCGTGTCGGAGGACGCCCGCCGCACGCTCGTCGAGCACCTGGGCGGTGACGCGGTGGTCATCCCGAACGGGGTCTACGTCGACGCGTTCGAGGCGGCCGAGCCCGACCCCCGGTGGACCGGCACGCCGCAGGCACCGACCATCGCCTTCCTCGGCCGGCTCGACGAGCCGCGCAAGGGTCTGCCCGTCCTGACCCAGGCTGTCGCCGGGGTGCTCGCCGAGCACCCCGGCGCACGCTTCCTGGTCGCCGGGCGCGGTGAGGCCGGCGAGGCGGAGGCGCGCGAGACCCTGGGCCCGGCCACTGCGTCCGTCGAGTTCCTCGGGGGGATCTCCGACGAGGACAAGGCTCGGCTGCTCAGCTCGGTCGACGTCTACGTCGCACCGCAGACCGGCGGTGAGAGCTTCGGCATCGTGCTGGTCGAGGCGATGAGCGCCGGGGCCACAGTCGTGGCGAGCGACCTCGGCGCCTTCCGTCGGGTCCTCGACGAAGGCGCAGCGGGCGTCCTGTTCCGGACGGGCGATCCCGGTGACCTCGCAGCGACGCTCAACCGCGTCCTGCGCGACCCGGAGCTGCGAGCCCGGACCGCCGCGCGGGCGAGCGTCGTGGTCCGCCGGTACGACTGGTCGGTCGTCGCCGAACAGGTGCTGACGGTCTACGAGATGGTCCTGTCGGGCACCGTCCCGCGCGTCCGGGTCGGCGAGGACCCGTCGTCGGTCCGCACCATCGCCGACGCCGACGCCGACGCCGGGTCCGGCCCGGATCGAGGTGGCTCCCGATGACCTGGTCCGAGATCACCGTCGTCGTCGCGGCGGCGCTCCTGGTGCAGCTGTGGTGGGTCTGGGTCGCCGCCAGCCGTCTCGACCGCCTGCACCGCAAGGTCGCGACCTCGTGCGCAGCGCTCGACAACCAGCTGGTTCGCCGCGCGTCAGCGGCCGCCGAGCTCGCGTCGTCGGGTCTGCTCGACCCGGTCAGCGCCGTCCTTGTCGGCGAGGCCGCCTGGACGGCCCTCTCAGCGGGCAGCCACAGCCGGCCCGACCTCGCCGCCGACGTGCCCGACCTCGGCACGACCATCGACGCCTGCTCGCTCGAGGGCAGCACCGTCGAGGACCAGCCCGAGCGCGAACGCGCCGAGAGCGACCTGTCCCGTACGGTGCGTGCTGCGCTCGGCGGGGCCGACGAGGTCCGGGCCCTGCGCAGCGCCCCGCTCGGCGCCGAGCTCGTCGATGCGCTCGCGGCCGCCTGGTACCGCGTGCAGCTCGCCCGCCGCTTCCACAACGAGGCCGTCGCGCAGACCCAGCGGGTCCGGCGCAAGCTCCTCGTCCGCATGCTCCGCCTGCACGGTCGCGCCCGGATGCCGCGGACCGTCGAGATCGATGACGCCTGGCCCGAAGCATTCGCACGGCCTGGGGAGACCGCATGAGCCAGCCGTACCCACCGCCACCGCCGCAGGGCCGGCCACCCCTGCCGACAGCGGCCCGGTACAGCGCGCAGCCGTACCCGCAGACCTCTCCGCGCGCCTACCGGCCGGTCACGGCCAACCCCGCTCCCGCCCCGGCCCCGGCCGCGCTCGTCCCGGTGGGTTTCGCCCCGGCGCCGCGACGCCGTGCCCAGCACGGGGCCGGCACCGTCGTGGCGCTCGTGCTCCTCGGCGTCCTGGTCCTGGTGGCTCTCGCGGTGATCGCCTTCCAGATCGGGATCGCGGCGCTGCCCGGCGCAGCCGTCCTGGCCCTCGTGCCGCTGGCCGGTGTGATGGCCGCAGTGCTGTGGGTCGACCGGTGGGAGCGTGAGCCGTGGCAGGCCCTCGCCGTGGCCTTCGGCTGGGGCGCGTCGGTCTCGGTGCTCGTCGCCCTCGTCCTGAACACCGGGGCGATGGTCGCCATGGTCGGCGCAGGATCCGACGAGACGACGGCGAACGTCCTCGGTGCGGCCGTCGTCGCGCCGATCGTCGAGGAGTCGATCAAGGCAGCTGGGGTGCTGCTGATCTTCCTCGTCTGGCGTCGTTCGTTCGACGGGCTCGTCGACGGGCTCGTCTACGCGGCGACGGTGGCCGCCGGGTTCGCATTCGTCGAGAACATCCTGTACTTCGGCAGCACGATGGCCATGACGGCAGGCTCCGCCGACGGGGGACAGGCCGTCCTGACCATCTTCATGATGCGGGCCGTGATGTCCCCGTTCGCGCACGTGCTGTTCACAGCGTGCACCGGGCTGGCCCTCGGCTTCGCCGCGCAGAGCCGGAGCCGGCTCGCGTGGCTGTGGACCCTGCCGCTCGGCCTCCTGGTCGGCATGGCGCTGCACGGTCTGTGGAACGGCAGCGCCATGATGGGCGACGGCACCGGGTTCCTCGTGCTCTACGTCGCGCTGCAGCTCCCGCTGTTCCTCGGCGCGGTCGGGCTGGTCTTCTGGCTGCGCCGCCGTGAGGCCGCTGTCGTACGGGACCGGCTGGCCGAGTACGCGACCGCGGGATGGTTCGCGCCGGCCGAGGTCACGATGCTCGCCTCGCTCGGCGAGCGGCGGCGGGCCCGGGCCTGGGCCGGCCACCGCGGTCCCTGGGCGAAGCACGCGATGCGCGACTTCCAGGTCGCGGCCACCCGGCTGGCGTACCAGCGTCAGCGGGTCAGGATCCGTCACCCCGACCCCCTGACGTCGGCCGAGGAGGCCTCGCTCCTGCAGGACGTGGCGGCCGCCAGGCATGCCGTCCAGCGGTCGCTCGCGGGCCAGGAAGCGGTCTCTCGCGGGCTAGGATGAGAATCACCGCGACGACGACGAAGCGGACAATCCTCCCCTCCTGACGAAGGATCGACGTGAGCAGCGAGCAGACCCCGAACGTCATCGGCACCGCCAAGGTCAAGCGCGGCATGGCCGAGATGCTCAAGGGCGGGGTCATCATGGACGTCGTCAACGCGGAGCAGGCGAAGATCGCCGAGGACGCGGGTGCGGTCGCCGTCATGGCCCTCGAGCGCGTGCCGGCGGACATCCGTTCGCAGGGTGGCGTGGCACGGATGAGCGATCCCGACCTGATCGACGGGATCATCGAGGCCGTGTCGATCCCCGTCATGGCCAAGGCCCGGATCGGCCACTTCGTCGAGGCCCAGGTGCTGCAGTCCCTCGGCGTGGACTACGTCGACGAGTCCGAGGTCCTCACGCCGGCCGACTACACGCACCACATCGACAAGTGGGCGTTCACCGTTCCCTTCGTCTGCGGCGCGACGAACCTCGGTGAGGCGCTGCGCCGGATCTCCGAGGGTGCGGCGATGATCCGGTCAAAGGGTGAGGCCGGCACCGGCGACGTGTCGAACGCGACCACGCACATGCGCCAGATCCGTGACCAGATCCGCCGCCTGATGACCCTGCCCCCGGACGAGCTGTACGTCGCGGCCAAGGACCTCCAGGCTCCCTATGACCTGGTCGCCGAGGTCGCCCGCGCCGGCAAGCTCCCCGTCGTCCTGTTCACGGCCGGTGGCATCGCCACACCGTCCGACGCAGCGATGATGATGCAGCTCGGCGCCGAGGGCGTCTTCGTCGGGTCCGGGATCTTCAAGTCGGGCAACCCCGCGCAGCGTGCGGCCGCGATCGTCAAGGCCACCACGTTCTTCGACGACCCCGACGTGATCGCCACGGTCTCTCGTGGTCTCGGCGAGGCCATGGTCGGCATCAACGTCGAGGACGTGCCCGAGCCGCACCGGCTGGCCGAGCGCGGCTGGTGACGTCCGGCGCGCCCGACGACACCTGGCGTGACGGGTTCCTCCAGCTGGGCCCCGACTGGGTGCTCGGCGACGACGGTGTGCCGTTCCGCACCGCAGCACGCCTGATCCTGGTCGACCCGCAGGACCGCGTCCTGATGGTCCGCGGGCACGATCTCGACGAGCCGGACCGGCACTGGTGGTTCACCGTCGGTGGCGGGATCGACGCAGGGGAGTCCGCCCGTGACGCCGCCCTGCGCGAGCTCTACGAGGAGACGGGCCTGCGCCTCGATGCCACGGCGCTGGTGGGGCCCGTCCTGACCCGCACGGCGCTGTTCGACTTCGCGCGGCGCACCGTGCGCCAGGCCGAGGACTTCTTCCTCGCCAGGGTCGAGGCACCGGGCGAGATCGCGATGCACGGCTGGACCGACCTCGAGCGACAGTTCATGGACGAGGTCCGCTGGTGGCACCTCGACGATCTCGCGACGGTCCCCGAGCAGGTCTACCCGGAGGGGTTCGTCGACCTCGCCCGTGACCTCCTGGCCGGGTGGGACGGCGTCGTCCGGCAGCTCGGTACCGGGCCCTGACGGGGCCCCGACGGGGCTCCGTCCGACCGACCGACCGACCACCCGCGCCGAGCGCACGCCTGCCGCACGCTCACGGTGCGGCGCGAGGCGCTCCCTGGGCGGCCTGGGTGCGGGCACGGGAGCGCCACCAGAGCGCGCCGCCGATCGTCATGCAGGCACCGACGATGCCGACGAAGACCGCACCGAGAAGCCCGAGCACGGTGCCGAAGATCCCGCCGACGAAGGGCATCAGGTGTTGCTCCGGTGCGATCAGGACCGAGGCGGTGCTCCCGTCCGCCGTCGACGGTGCCTTCACGGTGTAGGTCCCGGAGCGGGCGGCGCGGAACGAGCCGACCGTGTCGACCTGGGTATCGCCTCGCCCGAGGTGCTGGTCGACCTCCGCGTGGTCCCGGACGTCGACAGCGGTGCCGTCCGGCGCACGCACCGTGATGTCGCCCTCGAGCTCGACGGCGAGGTCGGCGCCACCGTGGTCGTGCGCAACGAACAGGTCGTAGTCGGCACCGCCCTCGAGCTCCACGGGCACCGAACCAGGTGCCGGCACGACCCCGACGACAGCAGTGCCCGGCCCGCCCTCGGCATCCAGGAGGTCGAGCGGCAACAGGCCCCCGAAGCTCCGCGCGGCGAGCGCCGTCAACGCCAGGGCGACGAGGCACAGCGCCACGCCGGCGAAGGTCAGCACGCGGGGCGCCCGCGTGGAGACCGGTCGTCCGTCGGGAGCGACCTGGCCGCGTCCTGGACCCGGTCCGGCCGGGGATCGCGGGCCGGGTGCCGGGGCAGACGTCGTCATCCGTCGAGCATAGGCGCCGTAGAATCGCCCGTCGTGACTGCCCAACCGACCATCGGCGTGCTCGCCCTGCAGGGTGACGTGCGTGAGCACATGGCAGCGCTCGATGCCTCCGGCGCCCGGGCGGTGTCCGTCCGGCGCGCCGCAGACCTCGCGGGCGTCGACGCGATCGTGCTGCCCGGTGGCGAGTCCACGACGATCGACAAGCTGCTCCACATCTTCGAGCTCTTCGACCCGCTGCAGCAGGCCATCGCCGGCGGCCTGCCGGCCTACGGGTCCTGCGCCGGGATGATCCTGCTGGCGGACCGGATCACCGGGGGGATCGACGGTCAGCGCACGCTCGGCGGCCTCGACATCACCGTCCGCCGCAACGCCTTCGGCCGTCAGGTGGACTCGTTCGAGACCGACCTCGTGGTCGCCGGGGTGCCGGACAGCACCGAGCATCCTGTGCACGCGGTCTTCATCCGCGCGCCGTGGGTCGAGGAGGCCGGTCCTGGCACGCAGGTCCTGGCGACCGTGGCCACGGGTGCGGCCGCCGGTAGGATCGTCGCGGTGCGCCAGCGCGACGTCGTGGCCACGTCCTTCCATCCGGAGATCAGCGGCGACCTGCGCCTGCACCGGATGTTCGTCCAGATCGTCACCGACCGCGGTTGAGGGGTTACGAACGATGTCCGGTCACTCCAAGTGGGCCACGACCAAGCACAAGAAGGCGGTCGTCGACGCCAAGCGCAGCAAGCTCTTCGCGAAGCTGATCAAGAACATCGAGGTGGCGGCCCGGACCGGTGGTGCCGACCTCGCCGGCAACCCGACCCTGTTCGACGCCGTCCAGAAGGCCAAGAAGTCGTCGGTGCCGATCGACAACATCAACCGCGCGGTCAAGCGCGGCTCCGGTCAGGAGGCCGGCGGCGCCGACTACCAGACGATCATGTACGAGGGCTACGGCCCCGGTGGCGTCGCGGTGCTCGTCGAGTGCCTGACCGACAACCGCAACCGCGCTGCGTCGGACGTCCGGGTCGCGTTCACCCGCAACGGCGGCTCACTGGCCGACCCCGGTTCGGTGTCGTACCTCTTCTCCCGGCGCGGCGTCGTCATCGTCCCGAAGGCAGACGGCCTGACCGAGGACGACGTCCTCGGTGCAGTGCTCGACGCGGGCGCCGACGAGGTCACCGACCTGGGTGAGGCCTTCGAGATCATGAGCGAGGCGACCGACGTCGTCGCCGTCCGGACCGCGCTGCAGGACGCCGGCATCGACTACGACTCGGCCGAGGCCCAGTTCGTCCCGGCGACCCAGATCGAGGTCGACGTCGACGGCGCCCGGAAGATCCTGCGCCTGATCGACGCCCTCGAGGACAGCGACGACGTGCAGGACGTGTTCGCCAACTTCGACGCGTCCGACGAGGTCATGGCGGAGCTCGACGAGGAGGGCTGAGCCTGTGCGCGTGCTCGGCGTCGACCCGGGCCTGACCCGGTGCGGGCTGGGCGTCGTCGACTCCGTGGCCGGACGGCGGGTTGCGCTCGTGGCGGTCGGCGTCGCCCGGTCGTCCGTCGACGACGACATCGCGGTCCGACTGTGCAGGATCGGGGCCGAGGTCGAGCTCTGGCTCGACACCCACCGGCCGGACGCCGTCGCGGTCGAGCGGGTCTTCGCCCAGCACAACGTGCGCACCGTCATGGGCACCGCCCAGGTCTCCGGCGTGGTGATGGCCGCCGCCGCGTCCCGCGGGATACCGGTCGCCCTGCACACGCCGAGCGAGGTCAAGGCCTCGGTGACCGGCAACGGCCGCGCGCCCAAGGCCCAGGTCCAGCAGATGGTCGCCAAGATCCTCGGGCTGCCCGAGGTGCCGACGCCGGCCGACGCCGCGGACGCCCTCGCCCTGGCGATCTGTCACCTGTGGCGACCCGTCACGGCCGGCCACGCCGGGGCACCCTTCGGTACCGGCGCGACGGCCCGGCCCGCCGACGGCGCTGTCGCGAGAGCCCGCCGACGCTCGTCGGCGACCGCGGCGCAGACCGCCTGGGCACAGGCAGAGGCTGCGGCGCGCCGCACCAAGGCCTGACCGGCCCCTTGTTACGGTTGTTGCTGGTCGTACACATGTTCGGCAGGGCCCTGGTCCCGAGCCGGTTCGCGCAGGAGGTTCACCATGATCGCGACGCTCCGAGGACGGGTGGCGAACATCCGTCTGGACGCCGTCGTCCTGGAGGTCGGCGGGCTGGGCCTGCGGGCCTACGCGACACCGGCGACGCTGGCCAGCCTGCGGGTCGGGGAGCAGGGCGAGCTCGCGACCTCGCTCGTCGTGCGTGAGGACTCCCTGACGCTCTACGGGTTCGCCGACGCCGACGAGCGCGACGTCTTCGAGACCGTGCAGACGGTCAGCGGGGTCGGGCCGCGCCTGGCGATGGCCATGCTCGCCGTGCACACCCCGGACGGTCTGCGTCGGGCAGTCGCCACCGAGGACCTGGCGGCCCTCCAACGGGTTCCCGGCATCGGACGCAAGGGCGCCCAGCGGATCGTGCTCGAGCTCGCCGACCGGCTCGGGCCCCCGACGACGGGCGGTCCTGCCGGCGGGGCCGCACCTGCCACGGCGGATCGTCGCGACGAGGTCGTCGAGGCCCTCGTCGGTCTCGGCTGGAACCTCCGGGCAGCCCAGGACGCCGTGACGACAGCCCTGCCGACCGATGCGGGGGCGGTCGAGTCGGACGACGTCGCACCCCTGCTGCGCGCCGCGCTGCGGGTGCTGGGCGGCGGGCATGGCTGAGGACGAGACGACGACCGACGAGATCACGACCGAGCGGATCGTCGCGCCCGGTGCCGAGGACCTGGAGCGGGCGGCGGAGAGTGCGCTTCGGCCCCGGCACCTCGGCGAGTTCATCGGGCAGCGGGTCGTCCGGGAGCAGCTCGAGCTCGTCCTGCACGCAGCGATGGCCCGTGATCGGGCGCCGGACCACGTGCTGCTCAGCGGACCGCCCGGTCTGGGCAAGACGACGCTCGCGATGATCATCGCCGCGGAGCTGGGCACCTCGATGCGAGTGACCTCCGGGCCGGCGATCCAGCACGCCGGCGATCTCGCCGCCGTGCTGTCCTCGCTCGAGGACCGCGAGGTGCTGTTCATCGACGAGATCCATCGGCTGGCCCGACCGGCCGAGGAGCTGCTGTACGTCGCGATGGAGGACTTCCGGGTCGACGTCGTGGTCGGCAAGGGGCCCGGTGCCAACGCGATCGGCCTGGCCCTGCCACCGTTCACCGTGGTCGGTGCGACCACGCGGGCCGGTCTGCTGCCGGCGCCGCTGCGCGACCGTTTCGGCTTCACCGGGCACCTGGACTTCTACGACGAGGCCGAGCTGCAGCGGGTCCTGGTGCGTTCGGCCGGCCTGCTCGCCGTCGACCTGCACCACGATGCGGCGGTGGAGATCGCCGCGCGCTCGCGCGGAACGCCCCGGATCGCGAACCGCCTGCTGCGCCGGGTGCGCGACTGGGCTCAGGTGCGCGGGGACGGGACGCTCGACCACGCCGCCGCCAAGGCCGCGCTGGCGGTGTACGAGGTCGACGACCTGGGACTCGACCGCCTCGACAGGTCAGTGCTGCATGCCCTGTGCGTTCGTTTCGGCGGCGGACCGGTCGGCCTGACGACACTCGCCGTCGCCGTCGGCGAGGAGCCCGAGACAGTGGAGACCGTCGCCGAGCCGTTCCTGGTTCGTGAGGGTCTGATGGGCCGCACCCCACGGGGCCGGGTCGCGACCGCGCGCTCCTGGGCGCACCTCGGGCTCACCGCTCCCGACGGTGCAGCGACGCTGTTCGGCTGACCTCGGTCCCGGCTCGTCGGCGACCCGTCCAGTAGCCTGGCGGGCGGAACCGTGCAGAGCGCCGATGCGTTAGGGCGGGGGAGCGCCGGTCGCCTAGACTGCGCGCGGTTGCCATCGACACAGGACGCGAGACGAAGCCATGGATCCCACCTTTCTGATCATCCTTGCCCTTGCCTTCGGTGCGATGTGGCTCATGACGAACCGCACCCGCAAGCAGCAGAAGCAGGCCGCCGACTTCCGGGCGAACCTGACACCTGGGCAGGACGTGATGACCGGTTCCGGCCTCTTCGGCACCATCGTGGAGGTCGAGGACGACGTCATCACGCTCGAGATCTCCGAGGGGGTCACCACCCGGTGGCTGCGCCCGGCGATCGCCAAGCTGATCGAGGCGCCGGTCGCCGACGACCTCGACGAGGAGGTCGAGGACGACGAGAACGTCTACGACGACGAGAGCCTCGAGGACGTCGAGCTCGAGGATGACGAGCTCGAGGACGACGAGCTCGAGGAGGACGACGACGTCGAGGTCCCGGACGACGCCTCGAGCCTGACGGACGGGACCGACGAGGGCGACAGTCCCCGACGCTGATCACCCGACGGGGCCACGTCCCCGTCACACACCGCACGGCCTGCCGGTAGCCCGGGCGGACGGGCCGCACGCACACGAGAGAAGACGAACAGTTGGCAACGACGACCCACCGCGAACGACCGGTGCGCACCCTGGTGATGCTCGGGATCCTGGTGACGGCCCTCTTCGGGGGTCTGCTGGCAGGGACCACGTGGTCCGACGCCTCCCTGACTCCCAAGCTGGCCCTCGACCTCGAGGGCGGCACGCAGGTGATCCTGCGGCCGACCGCGCAGGACGGCAGCCGCGTCACCGACGACACGATCTCCCAGGCGATCGATGTGATCCGCCAGCGGATCGACGCCTCAGGTGTCGCCGAGGCGGAGATCACCAGCCAGGGTGGCTCGAACATCGTCGTGGCGCTGCCCGGTGAGCCGGACGAGGCGACTCTCCGCCTGGTGCGCGAGTCGGCCCAGATGCTCTTCCGACCGGTCATCGTGCAGGCCGCGCCGGAGGCGAGCGAACCCGCCGCGGCCCCGACCGCCACCCCGGCGACCGACGTGGTCGAGCCGGTCGACGCCAGCGACCCCGCGTGGTTGACCGACGCCCTCCTGGCCGACTTCCAGGCTCGTGACTGCACCGACCCGGCGAACCTGAGCGGTGGCAGCGCGCTGGTCGGCGACCAGAACGCCGCAGTCGTCGCCTGCGACGCCTCGGGCACGACCAAGTACGTCCTCGGCCCGGTGGAGGTCCAGGGCTCGGACATCGACAGCGCGAGCTCCGGGCTGCGCGTCGGACCGAGCGGGATCCAGACCAACGAGTGGGTCACCAACATCTCGTTCAACGGCGACGGTGCTGCTGCGTTCCGCACGGTCACGACGCGCCTGCTGGAGCTCGAGCCCCCGCGCAACCAGTTCGCCATGGTGCTCGACGGCCTGGTGATCTCGGCGCCCTCGGTGAACGCGGCGATCACCAACGGGATGGCCGAGATCTCGGGCACCTTTACGCGGGAGACCGCCGCGACCCTCGCCCGGCAGCTCAACTTCGGTGCTCTGCCGCTGACGTTCGAGGTGCAGAGCGAGCAGCAGATCTCCGCGACGCTCGGCTCCGAGCAGCTCCAGCGGGGTCTCCTCGCCGGTCTGGTGGGCCTGATCCTGGTCGGGATCTACTCGATCGTGCAGTACCGGGCGCTGGGCGCGGTCACGATCGCCTCGCTCGCCGTCGCCGGCGTGCTCGTCTACGCAGCCATCGCGCTGCTGTCCTGGACGCAGGGCTATCGGCTCAGCCTGCCCGGTGTCGCAGGCATCATCGTGGCCATCGGTATCACCGCGGACTCCTTCATCGTCTACTTCGAGCGGATCCGTGACGAGCTGCGGGACGGCAGGACGCTGGTCGCAGCCGTGGACGAGGGCTGGCTGCGGGCTCGCCGGACGATCCTGGCCTCCGACGCGGTGAACTTCCTGGCAGCCTTCGTGCTGTACTTCCTGGCCGTCGGTGGGGTCCGTGGCTTCGCCTTCACCCTCGGTCTGACCACCCTGATCGACCTCATGGTCGTCTTCCTGTTCACCCACCCGGTGATGCTCCTGCTGGCGCGCACCAGTTTCTTCGGGCAGGGGCACAAGTTCTCCGGGCTCGACCCGGGCATGCTCGGTGCCCGCAGCCGATACGTGGGTCGAGGGCGCGTCGCCCCCGCCGCCCAGCGGGCCGATCGCACCCACCCGGAGGGCTCCGAACGCGAGCTCGACCTCGCGGGGGCGGCCGGCCGGCCGACGTCCGAGGACGTCGAGACGGGCGACCGCCGACTCACGATCGCCGAGCGCAGGGCCGCCGCACGCAAGGCCGCCCAGGACGCCGCCACCGTGAGCCCGGTCACGACCGCAGCCACCGCCGAGGCCGATGCACAGACCGATCGGAAGGACGCCTGATGGCCTCGCGAGTGTCCCAGTGGGGAAACGACCTCTACACGGGCAAGCGGTCCTACGACATCGTCGGTCACCGTCGGCGCTGGTACGCGATCGCCGCGGTGATGGTCGTGTCGACCGGCCTGCTGCTCCTGGTCCGCGGGCTCAACCCGAGCATCGACTTCCGCGGCGGCGCGGAGTTCACGGTCAGCAGCGTGAGCGACACCGCGCAGCAGCCGGCTGTCGACGCGGTCACCGCGATCGTCCCGGACGAGATCCCGCGGGTGTCGGTCGTCGGTGGGTCGGCGCTGCGGGTGCAGACCAGCGACCTGACCGACGCCGAGACCACGGCTGTCGCCGATGCGCTGGCCGCCGCCTACGACGTCCCGCGGACCGAGGTCAGCTCGTCGTTCGTCGGCCCCACCTGGGGCGCCGACGTGACGAGCAAGGCCCTGCGCGGGCTGGTCATCTTCCTGGGGCTCGTGGGCGTCGTGATGACGCTCTACTTCCGGGCCTGGCGGATGGCCGCCGCGGCCCTCGTCGCCCTGGCGCACGACCTGTTGATCACCGTCGGCCTCTACGCAGCCGTGGGGTGGGAGGTCAGCCCGGCGACGGTGATCGGCTTCCTGACGATCCTCGGGTACTCGCTGTACGACACAGTGGTCGTGTTCGACAAGGTTCGGGAGAACACCAAGGACGCGCTCGACCAGCGTCGGTACACCTATGCCGAGCTGGCGAACCTCGCGGTCAACCAGACCCTCGTCCGGTCGATCAACACGTCCGTCGTCGCCCTGCTCCCGGTCGGCGCGATCCTGTTCATCGGTGCCTTCCTCCTGGGTGCCGGGACGCTGCGGGACATCGCCCTCGCCCTGTTCATCGGCATCGCGGTCGGCGCGTTCTCCTCGATCTTCATCGCGACACCCTTCGAGGTGAGCCTGCGCGAGCGTGAGCCGAAGATCGCCGAGCACACGGCCAAGGTGCTCGCGAGCCGCACGGCCGCCACGGTGGCCGGCGGGACGGGCGAGCCCGGTCGGGTGACCGTGCACGTCGGGGCCCCCGTTCCCGGGACGCACCTCGGCACGCGCGCACAACCCAAGCGGAACAAGCCGAACCGCCCGACGGGACGCAAGCCATGACCACACCCCTGGCACCGGCAACCGACCTCGTCGAGCGGGCGAGGCGCCTCGTGCACGACGTGCCCGACTACCCCCAGCCCGGTGTGGTGTTCAAGGACATCACACCGCTCCTCGCGGACGGTCCGACCTTCGCGGCGGTCGTCCGTCACATGGTCGCGCGGGCGCCGGCCGACATCGACATCGTGGTCGGTGTGGAGGCACGGGGGTTCATCCTCGGTGCGCCGGTCGCCCTCGGCCTCGGCGCGGGCTTCGTGCCGGTGCGCAAGGAGGGCAAGCTCCCGCGTGCGACGCTCGCCGGCGCGTACGACCTGGAGTACGGCAGCGCCGTCCTCGAGGTGCACGCCGACGTGATCCCGCGCGGAGCCCGGATCCTGGTCGTCGATGACGTCCTGGCCACCGGCGGCACCGCTGCCGCGACCGCTGAGCTCTTGGAGCTGGCCGGGGGAGTCGTCGTCGGGCTCGCCTTCCTGATGGAGCTGACCTTCCTCAACGGGCGTGACAAGCTCGCCGGACGTGAGCTGGACGTGCTGCTCACCTACTGACGCCCCAGACGCGGCCTTCCGGTGACCGATCTAGACTCGGACGATCGTCCAGCGCGGAGGGAGGGCCTGATGGCCGACACGTCGACACCCGTCCCTGCCGCGGCGCCCGAGGCGACCACCGCGGCCGACGACGGCATCACCGACGACGCGCCGATCCGGCCGGCTGCGCCCGGCCCGGTCGGTCTGGCCACCGAGCCGATCGACAACGTGCCGGCGGTCGCACTGCCCGACGCGCCGGACGGCGACGACGACGCTGCGCCCGATGACACGGCGGCCGACGACGCTGCGGCCGACGTCGCCGCACGTCCGGTCACCTCGGAGGGCTCGGCGACCGGGAACCGGGTGCGGTCCCGGCTCGTCAGGTTCGGCAGCCGCACGCCCGCTGGCTCGCCGGCCCTCGAGCCGCTGATGGTCGCCGCCCGCGCCAACCACCCCAAGGCCGACCTGAGCGTCCTGGAGCGCGCCTACACGGCTGCTGAGCGCGCCCACCGCGGCCAGGTCCGCCGGAGCGGAGACCCGTACATCACCCACCCGGTCGCGGTCGCGACCATCCTCGCCGATCTCGGCATGACGGCGCCGACCCTCGCCGCGGCCCTCCTGCACGACACCGTGGAGGACACCGACTACTCGCTGACTGCGCTCGAGGCGGAGTTCGGGCCCGAGATCGCGATGCTGGTCGACGGCGTCACGAAGCTCGACAAGGTCAACTACGGCGATGCCGCCCAGGCCGAGACCGTGCGCAAGATGGTCGTGGCGATGTCCCGCGACATCCGGGTCCTGGTCATCAAGCTGGCCGACCGGCTGCACAACGCCCGGACCTGGCGGTTCGTGCCCGTCGAGTCGGCCGAGCGCAAGGCCCGCGAGACGCTCGAGATCTATGCGCCGCTGGCGCACCGGCTCGGCATGAACACCATCAAGTGGGAGCTCGAGGACCTCTCGTTCGCGACCCTGTACCCCAAGGTCTACGAGGAGATCGTCCACCTCGTCGCCGAACGGGCACCGGCGCGGGACGAGTACCTGTCGGTCGTCCGTGAGCAGGTCACCGCCGACCTGCGGGCCGTGAAGATCAAGTCGGTCGTGACCGGCCGCCCGAAGCACTACTACTCGATCTACCAGAAGATGATCGTCCGCGGCCGCGACTTCGCCGACATCTACGACCTCGTCGGCGTCCGTGTCCTGGTCGACTCGGTGCGCGACTGCTACGCGGCGCTCGGTGCCCTGCACGCGCGGTGGAACCCGGTCCCCGGCCGGTTCAAGGACTACATCGCGATGCCGAAGTTCAACATGTACCAGTCCCTGCACACGACGGTGATCGGTCCGGGCGGCAAGCCCGTCGAGATCCAGATCCGCACCCACGAGATGCACCGTCGGGCGGAGTACGGCGTCGCGGCGCACTGGAAGTACAAGGAGATCGCCAAGCAGCAGGGCGGCGCCGTCGACGCCGCCGGCGACATGGCCTGGCTCCGTCAGCTCGTCGACTGGCAGCGTGAGACAGCCGACCCGAGCGAGTTCCTCGACTCCCTGCGGTTCGAGATCCGCGGCACCGAGGTCTTCGTCTTCACGCCCAAGGGCGACGTGATGGCACTGCCGTCCGGCTCGACACCTGTCGACTTCGCCTACGCGGTGCACACCGAGGTCGGTCATCGCACGATGGGTGCGCGGGTCAACGGCCGGCTCGTGCCGCTCGACTCGCAGCTGGAGAACGGCGACGTCGTCGACGTGCTGACGTCCAAGTCGGAGACCGCCGGCCCCAGCCGGGACTGGATGACCTTCGTCAAGAGCCCGCGGGCGCGCAACAAGATCCGCCAGTGGTTCTCGAAGGAACGCCGCGAGGAGGCGATCGAGCACGGCAAGGACGCCATCGCCAAGGCGATGCGCAAGCAGCACCTGCCGCTGCAGCGCCTGCTCACCCACGAGAGCCTCGTCACGCTCGCCAACGAGATGCGCTTCGCCGACGTGTCGGCGCTGTACGCCGCGATCGGTGAGGGCCAGGCGTCGGCGGCATCGGTCGTGCACCGTCTCGTGCAGTCGATGGGTGGCGAGCAGGGCACCGAGGAGACCGTGGCCGAGGCCGCTCGTCCCGGCCATCAGACGCGTCGGGCGCGGACCGGCGACGCCGGCGTCATCGTCAAGGGTGTCAGCGACATCTGGGCCAAGCTCGCCAAGTGCTGCACCCCGGTCCCCGGTGACGAGATCATCGGGTTCGTCACCCGGGGGACCGGCGTGAGCGTCCACCGGGCCGATTGCGCGAACGTCGTCGACCTGCGCGCCCAGCCCGAGCGGATTGTCGACGTGGAGTGGGACACCGGTGCGAACACCATGTTCCTCGTCCAGATCCAGGTCGAGGCGCTCGACCGCAGTCGCCTGCTCTCGGACGTCACGCGCGTGCTGTCCGACCATCACGTGAACATCCTGTCCGCGACGGTCTCGACCTCGCGCGACCGGGTCGCCCTGTCCCGCTTCGTCTTCGAGATGGCCGAGCCGGCTCACCTGAGCTCGGTGCTCGCGGCGGTGCGCAAGGTGGACGGCGTCTTCGACGTCTACCGGATCACGGGCTCCCGGGTGGCTGAGGCACCCACGCTGCACGCCTGACGGCTCGAACGGGAGCACCGTGGCTCGCTCGGCGCGCGCCCAGCTCAGCCGGCAGCCCAGCAGGCCGCGGAAGCGCTCCGCTCAGCCGCGTGAGTCCGCAGCCGCGCGCTCGACCTGCTCGAGCCACGCACGACGCGCGTCGAGGGCAGCCTGCGCCTCGGCGATCTTGCGCGTGTTGCCGGCAGCCGTGGCCTTCGCGAGATCCTGCTCGAGCCCCGCGATGGCGGCGAGAAGCTGTGCAGCGGCCCCCTCGGCCCGTGCCCGCGTCTCCGGGTTGCTGCGCTGCCACTGGCTCTGCTCGGCTTCTCGGACGGCCTGCTCGACGGCGCGCAGTCGACCTTCGACGCGCTGGATCTCTCCGCGCGGCACCTTGCCGGCCTTCTCCCAGCGCTCCTGGAGGTCGCGCAGCCCGGCACGTGCGGCTGCCAGGTCGCGAACCGGGACCAGCTTCTCGGCCTCCGCGAGCAGGGCGAGCTTCACCTCGAGGTTCGCTGCGAACTCGGCGTCGGTCTCCTTCTGGTTGGCGTCCCGGGCGCTGAAGAACTGGTCCTGGGCTGCCCGGAAGCGTGCCCAGAGGGCGTCGTCGTCCTTGCGGCTCGCCCGCCCGGCGTTCTTCCAGCGGGTCATCAGGTCGCGGTAGGCGGAGGACGTCTCGGCCCAGTCGGTGCTGGTGGCGAGCTGCTCGGCGGTGGCGACCAGGGCCGCCTTCTCCGCCTTCGCGCCGGCGTTGTGCTTCTCGAGCTCGGAGAAGTACCGACGACGCTCGCGGTCGAAGGTGGATCGCGCATGGCTGAACCGCTTCCACAGCGCGTCCTCCGAGCCGCGATCGACGCGCGGGCCGTGCCGCTGGGCGTCCTTCCACTGATCGAGGAGCGCGTGGAGCTGCTCACCGGCGGGACGCCACTGGATGCGCTCGGGATCGGTTCCGGCGATCTTCTCCGCCGCCTCGACGATGGCCGTTCGCGCCTCGAGCGCTGCCTGCTTGGCCGCAGCCCGCTCGGCGTCGGCGACGGCGCGTCGCTGCGCGGCGACCTCGCCGAGCGCGACGAGTCGCGTGCGCAGGGCGTCGAGGTCGCCGACGACAGCGGGTTCGGCGAGCTCCTCGGTGAGGTGCTCGAGGGTGGAGTCGATCTCCTTGACCGGGAGATCGGTCGCGCTCAGGCGTGCCTCGAAGAGCAGCACCTTGGCGTGCAGGTCGGCGTACCGGCGCACGTAGAAGGCCAGCGCGTCGGAGTGGTCAGCACCCGGGTACTGCCCGACGACGCGCTCGCCCGACTCCTCGCGGACCCAGACGGTGCCGTCGTCGTCGACCCGGCCCCAGCGGGCAGCCTCGGCACTCTCGGCGGGCGTCAGCGCCGGCGGGACAGGCACGGGCGTGGTCGTCGGACCGGCCGTCGCGGCGACGGCGGCGGGGCTCGGGACTGCTGGTCGGGTCGAGGGGGCATGCGGCCGGGGAACCGGACGTGCCATCGGCCGGGCAGTCGGAGTCGTCTCGGCCGACGGGGCGGCCTCCGGTGCGGGCGTCTCGGCGGCGTGCGCCTGCGCAGCGGGGGAGCCCTCAAGGGTCGGGCTCACCTCCGGCGTCGGGACGTCCTCGACGGTCTGGTCGCTCTCCGACGTCGTCGACGCCGCTGCCGGGGCGTCGACGGTCGTGAGCTCGTCGGGCGTCGGCTCCTCGTCGGGGACGACGACCTCGTCGGGCGTCGGCTCCTCGTCGGGGACGACGACCTCGTCGGCCACCGGCTCCTCGTCGGGTGCGACGACCTCGTCGGCCACCGGCTCCTCGTCGGGTGCGACGACCTCGTCGGCCACCGGCTCCTCGTCGGGCGCCTCCTCGTCGGGCGCCTCCTCGTCAGCGACCCCTTCGACGGTGCCCTCGCTGCTCGCCTCGCCGGCGCCCGTCACCTCGATAGGCGTCAGGTCCGCAGTGGCTTCGGTGGTCGTCGGCTCGTCCGCCGTCGGCTCGTGGTCGGTCACTGCGTCTCAACTCCTTCGATGGTGACCTCGGTGGCCGGCGTCTGCCCGGCACCCTCGGCCGTTCCGGCATCCGCGACGCCCGTCAGGACGTCCATGCCGCTCGTGATGGTCCCGAGGACCGTGTAGCCCCCGGCGGTGTCCGCCGGGATGATCGTGTCTTCGTACACCAGGAAGAACTGGCTGCCCATGCTCGCACCGTCGCCGTCGGCCCGCGCCATGGCCACGGTACCGGCCGGGTACAGGCCGTCGGCCGGGGCGTTCTCGATCGGGCCGAAGCGGTAGCCCGGACCGCCGAAGCCGGTCCCGGTCGGGTCGCCGCACTGCAGCAGGTGGTAGTCGACGGTGACCAGGCGGTGACAGGTCGTCCCGTCGAAGAAGCCCTCCTGGGCGAGCGTCACGAAGGACGCCACAGCCTGCGGGGCAGCAGCGCCGTCGAGCTCGAGGGTCAGGTCGCCCACCGACGTCCGCACGTTCGCGGTCCAGGTGCGCGCCTCGGCGAGTGCCGCGTCCGGGATGGCGCGGGGGGTCTCGGTCGGCACGACCTGATCGGGCTCGGTGGTCTGATCGGGCTCGGTGGTCGCGGACGCCTGCGGGTCCGCGACCACGGGCGCGGGGTCGTTCCGGGTCAGGTCGAGCACGAGCAGCACGACGGCGACCAGGGCGAGGACGCCCACCACGACGCCTGCGATGACGCGCTGCCGTCGACGCCTGGCACGGATCTCGGCCTGGCGCGCGAGCCACTTCTCGTGGCGCCTGCGTGCGTACTCGCGCTCCCGCTTGCTCGAGGACACCTGCACTCCCGTCTGACCTCGGTGGGCTGCAGGACGCAGCCCCGGCACCCAGGCGCGTGCGATCTGCAGCGCCGGGGACCTCGCACAGTCTAGGCAAGCCGCGCGGAGCGCTGTCGCCACCGACGGACCTGCGACGTCACGGTCTGGTCTCGGTCGTGCCGGCGAGGCAGGAGGCTAGTCTTCTGAGGTGCAGATCCGGACCGTGGTGGCCCCGCTGCTCGGCACCAACTGCTACGTCCTGGTCGACGACGACGGGCGCTGCGCGGTGGTCGACCCGGGTGCGGGTGTGGTCGAGGACGTGCTGCGGCTGGTCCACGGCAACGGCTGGACCCCGGTCGGTGTGCTCGTCACGCACGGGCACGTCGACCACACCTGGTCCGCCGGGGCCCTCTGCGAGGCCCTCGAGGTCGCCCTGCACCTGCACGCCGACGACGCCTACCGGCTGGACGACCCCTTCGGGACGCTCGGGCCGCTCGGACCCCAGCTCGCCGAGCTGGCCGAGAGCTCCGGATCCGTCGGGCTGCCGCAGCGGCCCGAGCGGGTCGAGACCTTCACCGCCGGGCCGGACGGCACGGCGGTGCTCCGACTGGCCGCCACCGGCGAGAGTCCGGGCGAGGGTCTGGCCCTGACGGTGCTGCACGCCCCGGGCCACACCGAGGGCTCCACGATCTACCTGCTCGACGCCGACGGCCCGGTCGCCCTGACCGGTGACGTGCTGTTCGCCGGCACGATCGGCCGGACGGACCTGCCGGGCGGCAACGCCTCGCTGATGGCGTCGAGCCTTCGCCGGGTCGCGGCACTCGACCGGACGACAGCCGTCCATCCGGGGCACGGCCCTGCGAGCCGGATCAGCGTCGAGCTCGCCGTCAACCCGTACCTGCACCCGTCCCGCTGAGCCCACGCCGTCCCCGCCGGTGCACGGCGCCTGCTCTGCACCGCTGGACCCGTCGCACGGGTCCGGTCGCGACCTGGAAGGATCCCCGTCATGGCCCGCCCCACCCCGCTGTCCGGATTCCCTGAGTGGCTGCCCGCCGGCCGGGTGGTCGAGCAGCATGTGCTCGACGTCCTGCGCAGGACCTTCGAGCTGCACGGGTTCGCCGGCATCGAGACCCGGGCCGTCGAACCGCTCGACCAGCTGCTGCGCAAGGGTGAGACGTCCAAGGAGGTCTACGTCCTGCGGCGCCTGCAGGAGGAGGCCGAGGCCGATCCTGGCGACCGCGCCGGACAGCTCGGCCTGCACTTCGACCTCACGGTGCCGTTCGCGCGGTACGTCCTGGAGAACGCCGGGCAGCTGCAGTTCCCGTTCAAGCGGCACCAGATCCAGAAGGTCTGGCGGGGCGAGCGACCGCAGGACGGCCGCTTCCGCGAGTTCGTCCAGGCCGACATCGACGTCGTCGGCCAGGGTGACCTGCCCTACCACTACGAGGTGGAGCTGCCCCTCGTCATCGCCGAGGCCTTCGCGGCGATGGCCCCGATCGGCATGCCGCCGGTGCGGATCCTGGTGAACAACCGGCGCGTGGTCGAGGGCTTCGCCCTCGGGCTGGGCCTGGTCGACGTCGAGGCTGTGCTGCGGAGCATCGACAAGCTCGACAAGTTCGGGCCCGACGCCGTCGTCGAGCTGCTGGTCGCCGACGCCGGAGCGACGCCGGAGTCGGCGCGCGCCATGCTCGAGCTCGCCGCGCTGCACGGCGAGGACACCGGCGTCGTGGACGCCGTGCGCGCTCTCGCCGTCGAGCACGGCGCCGTGACCGAGCTCCTGGAGACCGGGCTGGTCGAGCTCGGTGCGCTGATCGGCGCCGCGGCGCGGCGCGCTCCCGGCGTGATCGTCGCCGACCTGAGGATCGCCCGCGGCCTCGACTACTACACGGGCTCGGTGTACGAGACCCTGCTGGTCGGCCACGAGCAGCTCGGCTCGATCTGCTCGGGTGGCCGCTACGACGCGCTGGCCTCCGACGGCACCACCACGTACCCGGGTGTCGGTCTGTCGGTCGGCGTGTCCCGCCTGGTGTCCCGCCTGCTGTCGGCCGGCCTGATGCAGGCGTCCCGTTCGGTGCCGAGCGCCGTCGTGGTGGCTGTGACCTCCGAGGAGACCCGCGCGGACAGCGACCGGGTGGCCGCGGCGCTGCGCTCCAGGGGCATCCCGGTCGAGGTCGCGCCGACCGCCGCGAAGTTCGGCAAGCAGATCCGGTACGCGGACCGGCGTGGGGTGCCCTTCGTCTGGTTCCCGGCGACGCCCGGGCACACCGGGTCGGACGGCGCCGTCGTGGCCGCGACGCCCGACCAGGTCAAGGACATCCGCTCCGGCGAGCAGGTCGCTGCCGATGCCGGCACCTGGCAGCCGCCCGCGCAGGACCTGTGGCCGACTGTCGTACCGGGCCCCGGCTCCGGCGCGGGGAGCACCGCCGCAACGACCTGAGTGCGACGATCCGACCATGGGCACCGGTGGCGGGCAGCAGACCTACGACGTCGTCGTCGTGGGGTCGGGCTTCGGCGGGAGCGTCGCGGCGCTGCGACTGACCGAGAAGGGCTACCGCGTCCTGGTCCTGGAGGCGGGCCGCCGGTTCGCCGACGACGAGTTCGCCCGGACCTCGTGGGACCTGCGTCGCTTCCTGTGGGCCCCCCGCCTCGGCTGCTACGGCATCCAGCGCATCCACCGGGTGTCCGACTCGCTGGTCCTGGCCGGGGCCGGCGTCGGGGGCGGGTCACTGGTCTACGCCAACACCCTCTACCGTCCGTTGCGGCCGTTCTTCGACGACCCCCAGTGGTCGGGGATCACCGACTGGGCGGCCGAGCTCGCACCCTGGTACGACCAGGCCGCACGCATGCTCGGTGTGACCACCAACCCGACCACCACGGCGTCGGACGTCCTGTTCCGCACCGTCGCGACGCGGATGGGAGTGGCCGACACCTTCCGCAGTGCCGACGTCGGCGTGCTGTTCGGTGAGCCCGGCGCCCCGGTCGCCGACCCGTACTTCGGGGGTGCCGGTCCGGGTCGGACCGCGTGCACGGAGTGCGGCGCCTGCATGACGGGGTGCCGCGTCGGGGCGAAGAACACGCTGGTCAAGAACTACCTGTTCCTGGCGGAGCAGGCCGGCGCGCGCGTGGTCCCGATGACGACAGTCACCCGGCTGCGTCACCGGCCCGGCAGCGGGTGGCTCGTGGAGTCCCGCGGTACGGCCGACCGAGCCGGGAGCCGTACCGGCACGACCACGTGGCGCGCGGAGCACGTCGTGCTCGCGGCCGGCACCTACAACACCCAGCTCCTGCTGCACCGGGCACGCCGCCGCGACGACCTGCCCCGGGTGTCCGATCGGCTCGGCACCCTGACCCGTACCAACTCCGAGGCCCTGCTCGGCGGCAGCGCGCCGAAGGTCGACCCCGGACGTGAGCTCGCGCGCGGGGTGGCGATCACCTCGTCGTTCTTCCCGGACCCGAGCACGCACGTCGAACCCGTGCGGTACGGGCCGGGGAGCAACGCGATGGCCCTGATCACGACGCTCGCCACGACCGGCGGCCCCCGCAGCACCCGCTGGGCGAAGATCCTCGGCCGGTACGCCGCTGAGCTCGCGCGGCGCCCCGTCACGACCGTGCGCGCCCTCGCCCCGTACCGGTGGAGCGAGCGCACCGCGATCGCCCTGGTCATGCAGGCGCTCGACAACTCCCTGGTGACCGGCGTGCGGCGGGGCCTGACCGGCTGGCGCCTGGTCAGTCGCCAAGGGCCGGGGGAGCCGAGCCCGACCTGGATCCCCGCCGGGCACCGCGCCGCGACCCTCATCGCCGAGGAGCTCGGCGGAACCGCCGGCAGCTCCTGGGGGGACGTCGCGAACATGCCCCTGACGGCGCACTTCATCGGTGGTTGCCCGATCGGGACCACGGCGGACGACGGCGTCCTCGACCCGTACCAGCGGGTCCACGGGTACCCGACGCTGCACGTCCTGGACGGCGCGGCCATCAGCGCGAACCTGGGCGTGAACCCGTCCCTGACGATCACCGCCCAGGCCGAGCGGGCGTGCTCGTTGTGGCCGAACGTCGGCGAGGTCGACCCTCGTCCGGTCGACCAGTCGACGTACCTGCGCCTCGAACCCGTTCCACCGGCCGGACCCGTGGTCCCGGTCGACGCCCTGGCCGCACTCCGACCGATCAGTCCTCGGCCAGCCGGGCCGGGAACCCGCCCGTCGCGACCGGACCCCACGCATCGATCGTGACCCGGATCAGGGACTTGCCCTGGCTGACCATCGCCGCCCGGTACACATCCCAGTCGGGGTGCTCGCCCGCGATGGACCGTTCACCGGGGACATCTGCGGACCTCCCGACGCCCGCCAGGTCAGCAGGACGGCGGTGTGCCGCGGGCGGAGGTACTCCTGGAGCTCCTCGCGCGAGACCCGGTCGGTGGTCGCGATCTTGCGGGCCGTGCGGTCCTCCTCGGACGTCCTGCGGTGCACAACGACGTGCTCGTGCCCAGTCTGCCCGCCGTGCTGCCACCACCCCCGGCCGCGATCAGGGCGGTGGTCGCCCGCCGCCACTAGACTCGACCGGGCGCCCGGGCGGGCGCTCGATCCTGTTCGTCCCGGAAGGACCCCTCCGTGCTCCGTACCCACACCGCCGGCTCGCTCCGAGCCGAGCACATCGGCCAGACCGTCACGCTCACCGGATGGGTCGACCGGCGACGTGATCACGGCGGTGTGGCGTTCATCGACCTGCGCGACGCCTGGGGCATCTGCCAGGTCGTGATCCGCGACGAGGCGGTCGCGCACGGCCTGCGCAACGAGTACGTGCTGCAGATCACCGGTGAGGTCGGCCGCCGGCCCGAGGGCAACGAGAACGCGAACCTGGCCACGGGCGCCGTCGAGGTGACCGCGGCCGACGTCGTCGTGCTCAACGAGGCAGCACCGCTGCCCTTCCAGGTCTCCTCGGCTCTCGACGAGCAGATCGGCGAGGAGACCCGGCTCAGGTACCGGTACCTGGACCTGCGCCGGCCGGCACCCGCGGCAGCGCTCCGGCTGCGCGCCAAGGCCAACGCCGCCGCACGCCGGGTGCTGGACGCCCAGGAGTTCGTCGAGATCGAGACCCCGACCCTGACCCGCTCGACGCCCGAGGGCGCGCGCGACTTCGTGGTGCCGGCGCGCCTCTCGCCCGGCTCCTGGTACGCGCTGCCGCAGTCACCGCAGCTGTTCAAGCAGCTGCTCATGGTGGCGGGCATGGAGCGCTACTACCAGATCGCCCGCTGCTACCGCGACGAGGACTTCCGGGCCGACCGCCAGCCCGAGTTCACCCAGCTCGACGTCGAGATGAGCTTCGTCGAGCAGGACGACGTCATCGCGGTGGGCGAGCAGGTGCTCGTCGCGCTCTGGGACCTGATCGGCTACCAGGTCCCGACCCCGATCGAGCGGATGACGTTCGCCGATGCGATGGCCCGGTTCGGCACCGACAAGCCCGACCTGCGCTTCGGGCTCGAGCTCGTCGAGCTCACCGGGTACTTCGCCGAGACCCCGTTCCGCGTCTTCCAGGCGCCCTACGTCGGCGCCGTCGTGCAGCCCGGGGGTGGGTCGACCCCGCGCCGTGGCTTCGACGCCTGGCAGGAGTGGGCCAAGCAGCGCGGCGCCAAGGGCCTGGCGTACGTCATGGTGGGCGAGGACGGCGAGCTGGGCGGCCCGGTCGCCAAGAACCTGTCCGAGTCCGAACGCGCGGGGCTCGTCGACGCCGTCGGCGCCGCACCCGGTGACGCGGTCTTCTTCGCCGCAGGCACGACGTCGGAGGCGCGCGCCCTGCTCGGCGCAGCCCGCCTGGAGATCGGCCGCCGCGGCGGCCTGATCGACGAGTCGCAGTGGTCCTTCGTGTGGGTCGTCGACGCACCGCTGTTCAAGCCCACCGGTGAGGACGACGACGTCGCGGTGGGCGGCGGTTCGTGGACGGCCGTGCACCACGCCTTCACCTCGCCGACCCCGGAGTGGATGGACACCTTCGAGTCCGACCCGGGTGCCGCGCTGGCCTACGCCTACGACATCGTCTGCAACGGGAACGAGATCGGCGGTGGCTCGATCCGTATCCACCGTCGCGACGTCCAGCAGCGCGTCTTCGAGATGATGGGCATCGGGGAGGCCGAGGCGCAGGAGAAGTTCGGCTTCCTGCTCGACGCGTTCGCCTTCGGGGCACCGCCGCACGGCGGGATCGCGCTCGGCTGGGACCGCATCCTGGCCCTGCTCACCCGCTCGGAGTCGATCCGCGACGTCATCGCCTTCCCGAAGTCCGGTGGCGGCTTCGACCCGCTCACCGGCGCGCCGGCGCCGATCACGGCTCAGCAGCGCAAGGAGGCAGGAGTCGACGCGGCGCCGGTCGCCCGCGGTGCCCAGCGCGACGTCGCCGAGGAGGCTGCCGTACCGGTCGCACCCTGACCGGAGCCCTCACCACCGGCAGGGCGGGAGCCCGCCGGGCGGACGGGAGCCGTCACCAGCGAACGGGTGGCTTGTCGTCGCCGGACAGACCGTGGTGTCGCTGCGGTGGCGCGTCGAGCTCGGGGATCCCGTACAGCTCACCGGGCGTCGGGTCGAGCGTCTGCACCCTCGGCCGGGCAGCGAGCGACGCCAGCCACCTCGGCCGGACCGCGAACCAGGCGACCGCGCCGAGCAGGCACAGCCCGATGTACGGGAGCATCGCGACCCTGGTGTCGTCCCCGTCCTGGCCGACGATCCGCACGATCAGGTAGACCAGCCATGCCGCGGCGAGCACCACGGCCACGGTTGCCCGACGCGCTCGCCGGCGCAGCCGGTGGTACTCCGCGACGTCGGTCGGCACGGCCCTCATCGGGTCAGTGCGTGATCGAGAAGCGTCGGTACACGGCCCGCAGGGGCCTGGGGGCCCACCAGTTGAAGCGGCCGAGGAGCGTCATGGTCGCCGGCACCAGGAGCATCCGGACGAGCGTGGCGTCGATCAGGACGGCGACGGCCAGCGAGAAGCCGACCTCCTTGATGACCAGCAGCTCGCCGAAGACGAACCCGGTGAAGACGACGATGATGATCACCGCCGCAGAGGTGATGATCCGGGCCGAACGCTGCAGACCGAGCCGGACCGCGTCGTCGTTGCTCGCTCCCTGGTCGTGCAGCTCCTTGATCCGGGAGAGCAGGAAGACCTCGTAGTCCATCGCCAGCCCGAACCCGAACGCGATGATCATCGCGATCACGTAGGTCTCGATGCCGCCCGTCGGCGTGAACCGCAGAAGGTCCTCGAGGTGGCCGTCCTGGAACGCCCAGACCAGGACCCCGAGGGATGCGGACAGCGACAGCGCGTTGGTGATCAGTGCCTTGAGCGGGATCACGAGCGAGCCGGTCATCAGGAAGAGCAGGACGAACGTGGCCAGCACCACGATCCCCACGGCCACCGGCAGCCGCTCCATCAGGGCCGAGGTGAAGTCGATCTGGTTCGCCGCCTGACCGGTGACCAGGGTCTCGAAGGGTGCGTCCAAGTCACGGATCGCCTCGACGACGTCCCGCGCGACATGGCCACCAGGATCCTCGGTGTCGGGGTACACCCCGACCACGACGGACCCACCGACCGGTGACGGGAGACTCAGGCGAGCGACGTCCGGCAGCGCGGCGAGCTCCGTCGACCAGGTGGTCACCTCGTCCAGCGGCCCGTCCGTCACCACGATGATGCCGGGGGACTCCGACGCGGGGTACTGCTCGCCGATCGTCTCCAGGTAGGCGCGCTGGTCCGATGCCCGCGGCAGGAGCTCGAAGGTCGAGTTCCGCAGCTCGAGGTGGGCCAACGGGGTGGTCAGGATGCCGAGCACCACGACCGCTCCGCCGAGCACCCACCACGGGTGGCGCTGAACCCGGCCGGCGAGGCGGGAGAAGATCCCCTCCTCCGACGACACGTCACCGGTGCGGGCCAGGACCCAGCGCAGACCGGGGACCCGAGCGATCAGCCCGGGACGCACGAGCCGCCGTCCGGCCATCGTGAGCAGGGCCGGGACCAGGGTCAGCGCGGTCGCCAGCGCCACCAGGATCACCCCGACGCCGGCTGCGCCGACAGCGCGCAGGATGGCCGGCTCGAAGACGATCAGCCCGCTGATCGCGATCGCGACGGTCAGCGCGGAGAAGGTGACAGTGCGCCCGGCGGTCGCCATCGTGCGCCGCAGCGCTGTCTCGACGGCGCCGTCACCGCGCCGTCGACGGACCGACGCACCCCCGTCGACGTCCACCAGCCGGTGCAGCTCCTCGCGGAACCGGGACACGATCAGCAGGCCGTAGTCGATGGACAGACCGAGGCCGAGGACCGTCACGACGTTGACGACCGCCGCATCCATCTCGAGCCAGTGCGAGAGCGCGAAGACGCTGCCGAGACCGCCGGCGATCGACGCGAGCGCTCCGGCCATCGGCATCCCGGCGGACAGGAAGCCGCCGAAGACCAGCACCATGACCAGCAGCGCGATGGGCAGGGCGATCGTCTCGCCCGTGACGAGGTCCTTCTCGACCTGGCTGGTGATCTCGTCGACGATCAAGGAGATGCCGCCGACCTGGCCCGTGATGCCGGGGACCTCAGCCGTCAGCTCCTGCGAGAGCCCCCGAAGGCGCTCCTCGACGAGGCCGAGGGCCTGTCCCTGGCTACCCTCCGAGAGGTCCGGCTCGAGCTCGACGACCACGAGGAAGCCCTCGCCGTCCTGAGCCAGCAGGGGGGCCGCAGCGGCGCTGGTCGGCCCGTCGGGAAGCATGAACGGGTCGATCACCGTGGCGACCCCGCCGATCGCCATCAGGTCCGTCCGCGCCTCGGTGAGGACGGGCTCCAGGTCCGCGTGGGCCGGGTCGACGCCCTGGACGGCGAGGCTCAGGCTCTGGCCCGACGTCGAGCCCTCGGCCAGGATCGCGTCCGCCTCGGCGCTCTCCGAGTGGGGGACCGACGGCGCGCCGGTGGTGAGCTCCTCGAAGAGCGTCTCACCGCCGACCCCCGCCATCGTGAGCGCGAAGCAGGTCGCCGTGAAGACGGCCCAGGTCAAGACCGTGATCTTGGGGTGGTGGGCGATCAGTCGGCCGAGGGTGTCGAACACGCTACTGATCATCCCAGGTCAGGAGGTGTCCGCGCACGTCACGGCGGGAGCAGACCTCCGGCGTGCGTACGCTCGTGCCATGGACCTGTTCGACGCGGTGACCTCCACGACGGAGGGTCTGCCCGGCGTCGGACGGCACGCACCGCTCGCCGTGCGGATGCGGCCCGCGACCCTCGCGGAGGTCGCGGGGCAGCGGCACCTGCTCGGGCCGGGGTCGCCCCTGCGGCGTCTCGTCGAGCCCGCGGACGATGCCTCGCGCCGGGCGGCGCCGTCGTCCGTCGTGCTCTGGGGACCACCGGGGACGGGCAAGACGACGCTCGCGTACCTCATCGCTGCGACCTCCGGACGTCGTTTCGTCGAGCTCTCCGGGGTCACCTCGGGCGTCAAGGACGTGCGCGTCGTCGTCGAGGACGCCCGGCGGCGCCTCGCGACCGGTGCGCCGGAGACGGTCCTGTTCATCGATGAGGTGCACCGGTTCTCCACGACCCAGCAGGACGCCCTGCTGCCGGCGGTGGAGAACCGTTGGGTCACGCTCGTCGCCGCGACGACGGAGAACCCGAGCTTCTCGGTGAACTCGCCGCTGCTCTCCCGATCGCTCCTGCTGACGCTCCTGCCGCTGTCCACCGACGACGTCCGGGAGCTGGTCCGCCGCGCGGTGTCCGACGAACGGGGTCTGGCCGGGACGGTCACGCTCGCGCTGGACGCCGAGGAGCACCTGCTCCGGCTGGCCGGTGGGGATGCTCGGAAGGCTCTGACGATCCTCGAGGCCGCCGCGGGGGCTGCGCTCGAGGTCCCGGGGGAGTCACTGCCGGTCACCGTCGACCTCGCGACCGTCGAGGGTGCGATCGACGTGGCAGCGGTGCGCTACGACCGGGCCGGTGACCAGCACTACGACGTGATCAGCGCCTTCATCAAGTCGATGCGCGGTTCGGACGTCGACGCGGCGCTGCACTACCTCGCCCGGATGGTCGTCGCGGGGGAGGACCCGCGGTTCATCGCCCGTCGGATCGTGATCGCTGCGGCGGAGGAGGTCGGGATGGCCGATCCGTCGGCGCTGCAGACCGCTGTCGCGGCCGCCCAGGCGGTCGCCCTGATCGGCATGCCGGAGGCGCGGATCATCCTGGCCGAGGCGGTCGTCCACGTGACCACCGCACCGAAGTCGAACGCGTCGTACCTGGCGATCGACGCCGCCATCGCCGACGTCCGGGCCGGCAAGGCCGGCGCGGTGCCCCTGCACCTTCGCGACGCGCACTACGCGGGCGCCCAGACGATCGGGCACGGCGCAGGCTACCGGTACGCCCACGACGAGGCGCACGCCGTCGCGAGCCAGCAGTACGCCCCCGACGAGCTCACCGGGGCCCGCTACTACGAGCCGTCCGACCGGGGCTACGAACGCGATGTCGCGGTGCGGCTCGAGCGGATCCGACAGATCCTGCACGGCACCTGAACCCGGCCCGTCCGCGCGAGGGGACGGACCTGGCGTCGGTGCGATAGACTCGCCGGGTTGCCCGCTTGCGGGTGACCACCTGGGGACCTCAGCCGCACCACGAAGGTTGGTCCCACACCCGCCGGACACCTCCGCTGCGGGATGTGCCACGACAACGACAGGACGAACACACTGTGTCATCTGTGACCCGCGCGCGCCGCCAGGTGCGCCTGTCCCGGGCCCTCGGCCTGGCCCTGACGCCGAAGGCTGTCAAGCACTTCGAGAAGCGTCCCTACCCGCCCGGTGAGCACGGCCGTGCCCGCCGCCGCACCGAGTCCGACTACGCCGTCCGCCTCCGTGAGAAGCAGCGACTGCGCGCCCAGTACGGGCTCCGCGAGAAGCAGATGGCCCGCTCGTTCGACGAGGCCAAGAAGATGCCGGGTCTGACCGGTGAGTCGCTCGTCGAGCTGCTCGAGACCCGCCTCGACGCGCTCGTGCTGCGCTCCGGCTTCGCCCGGACGATCCTGCAGGCTCGTCAGGTCGTCGTGCACCGTCACGTCCTGGTCGACGGCAAAATCGTCGACCGGCCCTCGTTCAAGGTCAAGCCGGGCCAGACCCTGCAGATCAAGCCGAAGAGCCAGACCACCGTGCCGTTCCAGGTCGCCGCTGCCGGCGCGCACCGCGACGTGCTCCCGGCCGTCCCGGGCTACCTGGAGGTCCAGCTCGAGAAGCTCAGTGCCGTGCTGACACGTCGCCCCAAGCGCGTCGAGGTCCCGGTCACGTGCGAGGTCCAGCTGGTCGTCGAGTACTACTCGCGCTGACCTCGGTCGTCGCGCCTCAGCGCCCCGTACGCAGCCCGGTCCGCCGGCCTGGGTGCGGGGCGTTGCTGCGTCCCCTCCCGGCCTGCCGGCGGGTGGGGATCCAGCGTGGACGTGGTGGTGGCCGGTAGTCTCGGGGACGCGCGACCGGGTCGGCACCACCGGCAGCAGGTCGCGCACAGACGATTCCCAGCAAGCCCAGCAGGCACGGAAGGATCCCGGATGTCCATCGGAGACGTCGCAGGCCTCATCTCGGCGATCGCGTTCGTGGCGCTCGTCGGCTTCCTGGCGCTGCCCCTGGTCAAGCTCGGCAGGGTCTTCGACGAGACCAGGATCTCGGTCAAGGAGCTCACCGACCACACGGTGCCGGTCCTCGACGAGACCGCAGCGACCGTCGCCACCGCCAACACCCAGCTCGTCAAGGTCGACACCATGACGACGTCGGCTGCCGAGATCAGCCAGAACCTCTCGGCGCTGACCGCCCTCGTGGCGGCGACCGTCGGCGGCCCGCTGATCAAGGTGGCGGCCTTCTCCTACGGCGTCCGGCAGGCGTTCGGCGGTCTCGCGGACAGGTTCAAGCACTGATGCGGCGCCTCTTCTGGGTCGGCGTCGGTGCCGTCGGGGCGGTCGTCGCGGTCGACCGTCTGCGCACGGCCGTGCGCCGCTACACCCCGGCCGGTGTCAGCGACCGGGCCGAGGACGTCGGCCGGCGCACGACGTCGGCCCTCCGCGGCGCCGTCGAGCAGTTCCGCAGCGCGAAGGACCAGCGCGAACGGGATCTCGTGGCGACCCTCCTGGTGACCCCGGAGGGGGGCGACGCCGCTGCCGGCCTCGACGGCCTGAGCGGGCGTCGCCGCCGCCACGACCCGGATCCCGACTTCACCGCGCCGGCGTACAACACGCCGTCCGGCACCGACGAACTCGCCGACGCCGAGCAGTCGCCCGGCACCCGACGGCGACCCGCCGGCCGCGTGGACGACGACGAACCCCTGTACGACTTCTGACCAGCAGCGGCTTCTGACCAGCGACGACCCCCGACCGGCCGAGCGCGGCGACCCACCGACGTCACGCAGCCCGGCACCCAGCCCTGATCGGGCAGCATGCCCGGTCGCACCACCCAGACGTGAGGACATCATGCGGACCGCCGAGATCCGACGCCGTTGGCTCGACTACTTCGAGCAGCGCGACCACACAGTCGTCCCCAGCTCCTCGCTCATCTCGCCGGACCCGTCGACCCTGTTCGTCATCGCCGGCATGGTGCCGTTCATCCCGTACATGCTCGGCCAGCAGACCCCGCCGTGGCAGCGCGCGACCAGTGTGCAGAAGTGCGTCCGGACCCTCGACATCGAGGAGGTCGGCAAGACCACCCGGCACGGCACGTTCTTCCAGATGAACGGCAACTTCTCCTTCGGCGACTACTTCAAGGAGGGGGCGATCAGCTACGCGTGGGAGCTGGTCACGGGCTCCCAGGCGGACGGCTGCTACGGCTTCGACCCGGACAAGATCTGGGTCACCGTCTACCACGACGACGACGAGGCCGCGGCGCTCTGGAAGCGCATCGCCGGTCTGCCCGAGGAGCGCATCCAGCGCCGGGGCAAGAAGGACAACTACTGGACGACCGGGCAGCCCGGGCCGGCCGGCCCCTGCTCGGAGATCTACGTCGACCGCGGCGCCCAGTACGGGGCCGACGGCGGCCCCGTCGTCGACGAGGACCGGTTCCTGGAGATCTGGAACCTCGTCTTCATGCAGTACGCCATCGACGACGTGCGGTCCAAGGACGAGTTCCGCATCGTCGGGGACCTCAAGCAGAAGAACATCGACACCGGGATGGGCCTCGAGCGCGTCGCCTACCTGCTGCAGGGCGTCGACAACCTGTACGAGATCGACGAGGTCTTCCCGGTGATCACCGCGGCCCAGGAGCTGTCCGGCCGGCGCTACGGCGCCTCGCGGGACGACGACGTACGGATGCGCGTGGTGGCCGACCACGTGCGCTCGGCCCTGATGCTCATCGGCGACGGCATCTCGCCGTCGAACGAGGGCCGCGGGTACGTGCTGCGTCGCCTGCTGCGCAGGTCCGTCCGTGCGATGCGTCTGCTCGGCGTCGAGGACCCGGCGCTGCCGCACCTGTTTCCCGCGTCGAAGGACGCGATGGGGCAGTCCTACCCGGAGCTCGTCACGGACTTCGACCGGATCTCGCGGATCGCGTACGCCGAGGAGGAGGCGTTCCGGCGCACCCTGGTCGCCGGGACGACGATCCTGGACACCGCAGTGGCCCAGATCAAGCGCTCCGGCGGTCTGACCCTGCCGGGCGACCAGGCGTTCGCCCTGCACGACACCTACGGCTTCCCGATCGACCTGACCCTCGAGATGGCGGGCGAGCAGGGCCTGACCGTCGACGAGAAGGGCTTCCGGGAGCTCATGACGACCCAGCGCGAGCGCGCCCGCGCGGACGCCAAGTCCAAGAAGGGTGGCCAGGCCGCCTCGACGGCCTACCGCGCCCTGCGCGAGCCCGGCGCCACCGACTTCACCGGCTACACCGAGCTCAGCACCCCGTCGACGGTGCGCGGCATGCTGCGCGACGGCGCGCCGGTGCACGCCGCGACGGAGGGTGACACCGTCGAGGTCGTGCTCGACCGGACGCCGTTCTACGCCGAGTCCGGCGGCCAGGACTCCGATGCCGGGGTCATCACGGCCGACGGCGCACGCCTCGAGGTGCTCGACGTCCAGCGTCCGATCAAGGGCCTGGTCGTGCACACCGTGCGGGTCGTCGAGGGCGAGATCACCACCGGCACCGACGTGCTGGCGCAGGTGGACCCCGAGTGGCGTCTCGGCGCGCGCCAGGCGCACTCGGGTACGCACGTGGTGCACGCCGCGCTGCGCGAGGTGCTCGGACCGGACGCCCTGCAGGCCGGCTCCTACAACAAGCCCGGCTACCTGCGCCTGGACTTCGCCTACAACCAGGCGCTGTCGCCGTCCGCGCGCAGCGAGGTCGAGGACGTCGCCAACCGTGCGATCCGCAAGGACCTCGGGGTGAGCTGGCAGTACATGAGCCTGCCCGAGGCCAAGGCATGGGGCGCGATCGCCCTGTTCGGCGAGACCTACGACGACCAGGTGCGGGTGGTCGAGATCGGCGGCCCCTGGTCACGCGAGCTGTGCGGCGGCACGCATGTCGACCACTCGAGCCAGATCGGCCTGATCGCCCTGACCGGTGAGTCGTCCGTCGGTTCCGGATCCCGGCGGGTCGAGGCACTGGTCGGCCTCGAGGCCTTCCACCACCTGGCTCGCGAGCGTGCGCTCGTCGCAACCCTGACCGATGCGCTCAAGGTCCGCCCGGAGGAGCTGCCCGAACGGGTCGCGAGCGTCGTGGCACGGCTGCGTGACGCGGAGAAGGAGCTGGCCGGCCTCCGGCAGGGCCGGCTGCTCGCCGGGGCCGGCGCGCTGGCCGACGCCGCCGTCGTGCTGGGCACCACCCGCACCGTCGCGCACGACGCCGGGGAGGTCTCATCGGTCGACGACCTGCGGGCCCTCGCCCTGGACGTCCGTGGCCGCATGGGGCAGGACGCAGCAGTCGTGGCCCTCGGCGGGATCGTCAAGGACCGCCCGGTCGTCCTGGTCGCGACGAACGCCCCGGCCCGGGACAGTGGCTTGCGGGCCGGCGCCCTGGCCAAGACCGCGGCTGCGGTCCTCGGCGGCGGCGGCGGCGGCAAGGACGACATCGCCCAGGGCGGCGGGACCGACGTCACCCTGCTGCCCGCGGCCCTCGCTGCGGTGCGCGACACCGTGGTGACGGCAGGCGGAGGCCGCTGACGTGGGGTGCCCGACCGACGAGGGCTCGGGGCCTCCGGCCCACGCACCCGCGCCCGGGCCGTCGCTCGGACGTGGCGCGCGGATCGGCGTCGACGTCGGGACCGTGCGCATCGGCGTGGCGGCCAGCGACCCGGACGGGCTCATCGCCACACCGGTCGAGACGGTCCCGCGTGCCGCGGACGCGGCCCACGCCGGATCGACAGCCGGCAGTGCCGGGTTGACGTCCGACGTGGCGCGGATCGTGGAGATCGTGCACGAGCGCGGTGCAGCTGTCGTGTATGTCGGACTACCCCGGCATCTTTCGGGCACCGAGAGTTCGGCATCTGGGGCGGTTCGCACGTATTCTGTTGGGCTGGCGCACGCGGTCGCACCAGTGCCGGTGCGTCTGGTGGATGAGCGGTTGAGCACGGTGACCGCCCATCAAGCGTTGTATGCGTCCGGACGGTCCGGGCGCCGCCACAGGCAGGTCGTCGACCAGGCGGCCGCAGTGGTGATCTTGCAGTCCGCAATCGATGCAGAGCGCAGCTCCGGCACGCGGAGCGGGGAGCTGGTGGGCAGCCCGCCCCCGTCCGCCGGTGCCGGTGCCGATGCACCGGGACGGCAGGGCTGACCAGGACCGGGGACGCTGTGGGAAGGACCGACTGGATGGGCCGCATGGGCCGAATCACCGATCATGGAGGCTCGCTGTGAACGACCTCTTCCTCGACGAGATCGTGCGCCCGGAGCAGCCGCCCTCGGGTTCCGGCGCGCGTTCCGCCCGACGCGCCGAGCGCGAGGAGCGCGCCCGCTCGCGCCGCAAGCGTCGGCGTCGCAGCATCATCGCGCTGGTCGTGTCGCTCGGGATCCTCGGTGGTGGCGCGTACCTCGTCGTGCAGTACGTGATGCCGGTGATCTCCGGGTTCTCGCTGCCCCAGGACGAGGCGGCCGCCGACTACCCCGGTCCGGGGCACGGCACCGTCGACGTCACGATCGCGGCCGGTTCCAGCGGTACCCAGATGGCGCAGGTGCTGGTCGAGGCCGGCGTGGTGCAGAGCACGAGCGCCTTCACCGGCGCCTTCTCCGCCAACCCGAGTGCTCCGAGCATCCAGCCCGGCACCTACCGGCTGCTGCTGGAGATGCGGGCGAGCGACGCCGTCGACGCGCTGCTCGACCCGACGTACCGCGTCCAGGTCAAGGTGACGTTCCCCGAGGGCGAGCGGGTCGACCAGATGCTCGAGAAGCTGTCCTCGGTCACGACGGTCCCGGTCGAGGACTTCCAGACCGCGATGGCCGACACCGCCGCGACCGGGCTGCCCGCCGAGGCCGCCGGCAACTACGAGGGCTGGCTGTTCGCCGCCACGTACACCTTCGAGCCGGGCACCACGCCGACCGAGATGATCGCCGAGATGGTCGCCGCGACGGTCGGTGCACTCGACGAGCGCGGCATCGCCCCGGCGGACCGCCAGCGGGTGCTGACCATCGCCTCCCTGGTCGAGGAGGAGGCCAGGACCCCGGAGGACCGGGCCAAGGTCGCCCGGGCGATCCAGAACCGCCTCGACATCGACATGAAGCTCGACATCGACGCCTCGGTGGCCTACGGCGCCGGGATCTCGGGGCTCGACCTGACCACCACGGAGCTCGCGGCCGACGACCCGTACAACCTCTACACCAGGACCGGCCTGCCGCCGACGCCGATCGCCGCACCGAGCCTGGTCTCGATCGATGCGACGCTCGCCCCGGCCGACGGCCCGTGGCTGTTCTGGGTCACGGTGAACTACGACACCGGCGAGACCCGGTTCGCCGAGAGCTTCGACGAGCACCAGGCCAACGTCGCGCTGCTGCGCGAGTGGCAGGCCGCGAACCCGACCGGGTGAGCGACGTCGTGCGCCGGGCCGCCGTGCTCGGTCACCCCATCGCCCACTCGCTGTCCCCGGCGCTGCACCGTGCCGCCTACGTCGCGCTCGGCCTGACCGGGTGGACGTACGAGGCCGTCGATGTCACCGAGGAGGACCTCGCGGCCTTCGTCGAGGGGCTCGACGCCCACTGGGCCGGGTTGAGCCTGACGATGCCGCTCAAGCAGGCGGTGCTCGGGCTGCTCGACCACGTCGAACCCCTGGCCGAGGTGGTCGGGGCGGTCAACACCGTGCTCGTCCAGCCCGTCGCCGGCGGGCGGCCGGGGCTCGTGGGCGCGAACACCGACGTCCACGGCATCGTCGCGGCACTCCGTGAGGGCTTGGTGGGGTGCCACGCCCAGGACGGCCCGGCAATCGGCACCGCCGTCGTGCTCGGCGCAGGCGCCACTGCTGCCTCGACGCTCGCCGCTCTGGCTCAGCTCGGCTGCTCGACGCCGACGGTCTTCGTCCGCACGATGGCCCGCGCGGGCGCCACGATGCGGGCAGCCCACCGGATGGGTGTCGAGCCGCGCTTCCTGACCTTCGCACCGCTCGACCGGGTCGCAGCCGCCATGGCGGGCGCGGACGTGGTCGTCTCGACCCTGCCGCCGCACGGGGCCGACGAGCTCGCGAACCTGCTGACCCAGGATGACGACGGCAACCGGGCTGCCGGCGCCCGCAACGGGCGGGTCGACGGTGTCCTGCTCGACTGTGCCTACGACCCCCGACCCACGGCGCTCGGCGTCGCCTGGCAGTCCCGCGGCGGCGCCTTCGTGTCCGGCGAACGGATGCTCCTGCACCAGGCGGGGGAACAGGTGCGGCTGATGACGGGCAGACCGGCCCCGCTCGACGCGATGGAGCGCGCCCTGGCCCAGGCCCTGGCACACGAGGTGCCGATCCAGGCTTGAGGGGTCCGCCTCGGCTGCCGATAGGGAAGGAGGCCCCGCGGCGCGGTCCCGGCGGCCTGTGGTCCGACCCCCTTCGGATCACGAGCGCCTCCGGAAGGACACGTGTGAAGCAGCTCGGAGACATCCTGCTGGATGAAGGAATCGTCACCGAGGGCCAGCTCATGGCGGCCCTCGACGAGCAGGCGGTTCGAGGCGAGTCGCTCGGCCGCGTCCTGGTCGAGATCGGGATGCTCACCGAGGCCCAGCTCGTCCGCGCCCTGGCCAACCAGGTCGGGATGGAGTTCATCGAGCTCGCCGACTACCCGGTCGACCGGAACGCCGTCGCGCTGGTGCCCGGTTCGCTGTGCCGCCGGTACATGGTGCTGCCCATCTCCCTGATCGACGGCGCCCTCGTGCTCGCGATGGCGGACCCCGGCAACGTGCTCGCCGTCGACGACGCCCGCACCCTGTCGGGCCTGCCGGTCCGGACCGTCGTCGCGACGCACGACGACCTCGCCACAGCCATCGACCGCTTCTGCCGGGCGGACGAGGAGATCGATGACCTGGCCTCCGCGTTCGAGGAGACCCAGGCCGAGACCGACCTCTCCCAGGTCGGGGACGTCGTCGAGGACGACGCCCCGATCGTCCGCTTCGTCAACCTGCTCATCACCCAGGCGATCCAGGACCGCGCATCGGACATCCACATCGAGCCGGCGGAGACCGACCTGCGCGTCCGGTACCGCATCGACGGCGTGCTGCACGAGATGCAGCGCTCGCCCAAGCAGATCCAGTCCGGGGTCATCTCCCGGCTCAAGATCATGAGCGACATCGACATCGCCGAGCGACGCAAGCCGCAGGACGGCCGCATGTCCGTCACGCACAACGGCCGCAAGATCGACCTGCGGGTGGCGACCCTGCCCACCGTGTGGGGCGAGAAGGTCGTCATGCGCATCCTCGACAACTCCACCGCGAGCCTCGACCTGCGTGACCTGTCGTTCCTCGAGGACAACTACCTCAAGTACAAGGAGTCCTACTCCAAGCCGTACGGGATGCTCCTGGTCACGGGGCCCACCGGATCGGGCAAGTCGACGACGCTCTACGCGACGCTCAACGCGGTGTCCCGCCCGGAGATCAACGTCATCACCGTCGAGGACCCGGTCGAGTACCGACTCGCAGGCATCAACCAGGTCCAGGTCAACCCCAAGGCAGGCCTGACCTTCGCCGGCGCGCTGCGCTCGATCCTGCGGTCGGACCCCGACGTCGTCCTGCTCGGTGAGATCCGTGACCACGAGACCGCCCAGATCGCCATCGAGGCGGCCCTCACCGGCCACCTCGTGCTCTCCACGCTGCACACCAACGACGCGCCGAGCGCCGTGACCCGGCTGATCGAGATGGGCATCGAACCCTTCCTCGTGGGCTCGGCACTGGACTGCGTCGTGGCACAGCGCCTGGCTCGCCGGCTGTGCACGAAGTGCAAGGAGCCGTACCTGCCGAGCGAGATCGAGCTCATCGCGGCCAAGTTCCCCTGGAACCCGGGGGAGGAGATCCCCACGATCTACCGGCCGGCCGGCTGCGCCGCGTGCTCCCGCACGGGGTACAAGGGCCGGATGGCGATCCACGAGGTCATGAAGGTCACCGAGGACATCGAGCGGCACGCGGTGGCCCACTCGTCGTCCTCCGACATCGCCCGCACGGCGCGGGAGCAGGGCATGATCACGCTGCGCGACGACGGCTGGACCAAGGTGCTGCTCGGCGACACCTCGATCGAGGAGATCCTGCGCGTCGTCGCATGAGGGGACCCGCCGCCGGGCGGCGGCGGGCATTTGTCCGTTCCGAGTGCTCAAGCCGGAGCACCCAGGAGTCGATACACGACCGGGAGCGTCCTGCTGCAGGACGCCCAGGAGCGAGAGGCCCGCTGTGACCGACTACTACCCCGCGCCAGGCGCCGAGCCCACCAGGGCCGCGACGCCCTACGTCCCGCGCGACATCGGCGGCCCGGTGCCCCCGTACGGACCCGGCCAGCCCCCCGGGCGCCCGCAGCAGCCCGCCGGACCGTCGGCAGTGGCAGCCCCGTACCAGCCGGTCAACCCGGCGTACGGTGCGGGCCCCGGACCGGTCAACCCGGCCCCGACCGTCCCCGCCCAGACCCGCGTCCAGCCCGCGGCGGCCCCGCCCGCCGGGCCGTCACGTCCGATCGCTACCCAGGCGGCGCCGGTCCGCCCGATGACGGGCCCGGCGGCGCAGCAGCCGACGGCCCCGCGTCCGGTCACTCCCGGAGTCCGTGGGCCCGAGGGATCCCAGCGGATCGGCCTCGCGCAGCTCTCGCAGGAGGGCGACATCGACCTGGACGCCGCCCTCCGCGCGATGATGGAGCGCGGCGCGTCCGACCTGCACATCACCTCGGGTGCGCAGCCGATGATCCGCCTCGACGGCGGGCTGCGGCCTCTCGAGGGCTTCCCCGTGATGTACCCGGACGCGCTCCAGCGCAGCCTGTACGCGGTGATCACGCAGAAGCAGCGCGAGACGTTCGAGGAGAATCTCGAGCTGGACTTCGCCTACGCGGTCCGCGGGGTCTCCCGGTTCCGCGTGAACCTGTACCGGCAGCGCGACTCGGTCGGCGCGGCCTTCCGGGCGATCCCCTACGAGATCAAGCCGCTCGAGGAGCTCGGCGTTCCGCCGATCGTGGCGAACTTCGCCGGGCTGCCCCGGGGTCTCGTCCTGGTGACCGGACCCACCGGGTCGGGCAAGTCGACGACGCTCGCGTCGATCATCGACCTGGCCAACCGGACCCGCAGCGACCACATCATGACCGTCGAGGACCCGATCGAGTTCCTGCATCGGCACAAGAAGTCGCTGATCAACCAGCGCGAGGTCGGGTCGGACACGTTGTCCTTCGCGAACGCCCTCAAGCACGTGCTGCGCCAGGACCCGGACATCATCCTGGTCGGCGAGCTGCGTGACCTGGAGACGATCTCGGTCGCCCTGACCGCTGCGGAGACCGGCCACCTGGTGTTCGGGACCCTGCACACCCAGGACGCCGCGCAGACTGTCGACCGCATCATCGACGTGTTCCCGGCCTTCCAGCAGGACCAGGTCCGGACCCAGCTCGCCAGCGCGCTGCAGGGCGTCGTCAGCCAGACCCTCTGCAAGCGGGCCAACGGTCGCGGCCGGGTCGTGGCCACCGAGGTCATGCTCGCGACCCCGGCCGTCCGCAACCTCATCCGCGAGGGCAAGACGCATCAGATCTACTCCTCGATGCAGGCCGGAGCGGCCCTCGGCATGCACACGATGGACCAGCACCTGGCCGAGCTCGTCAAGGGCAACAAGATCACGTACGAGGTCGGCCTCGAGAAGTGCCAGAACGTCGAGGACTTCAACCGGCTCGTCGGCCGCACCTCGCGGATGGCGCAGGGCGGCGGCTCGATGGGTGACCCGCACAACGGTGGCGGCGGCCACGCCGAGCTGCCACCGATGCCGCCGATCCATCGGCCAGCGCACAGTGACCCGACCGCACCGCCGACGCATCCCGGGGTGCGCTGATGGCCACCACCGCGGCGAGCCACACCTACGAGTACGCCGTCCGGAACAAGGACGGCAAGATCATCAAGGGTCGGATCGAGGCCCAGAACCAGGCGGCCGTCGCGTCCCGCCTGCGCACGATGGGCGTGGCCCCGCTGTCGATCTCCGAGGTCTCGACCTCGGGCCTCAGCCGCGAGCTCAAGATCCCCGGCTTCGGCGAGAAGGTCGGCATGAAGGACCTGGCGATCATGGCGCGCCAGATGGCGACCATGATCAATGCCGGGTTGAGCCTGCTGCGCGCGCTGCAGATCCTTGCCGAGCAGACCGACAACAAGACCCTGGCGAAGGTGCTCTTCCAGGTTCGCAACGACGTCGAGGCCGGTACCGCGCTGTCCGTTGCGATGGGTCGACACCCGGTCGTCTTCCCGCCTCTGATGCTCAACATGATCAAGGCCGGCGAGGTCGGTGGCTTCCTCGACCAGGTGCTCGTCTCCGTCGCGGAGAACTACGAGTCGGAGGTCAAGCTGCGGTCCAAGATCAAGTCCGCGATGACCTACCCGGTCGTCGTCTTCATCATGGCGATTGCGGCGACCGTGGGCATGCTGCTCTTCATCGTGCCCGTGTTCGCCGACATGTTCGCGAGCCTCGGCGGGGAGCTCCCGGCACCCACCAAGGTTCTGGTCTTCCTGTCGGAGCTGATGAAGTACCTCGTCCCACCTGCCATCGTCCTGGGAATTATCTTCAGCGTCTGGTGGTCCAGGCACAAGAACGACTACGCCGTCCGGGCGAGGCTCGACCCGATCAAGCTCAAGGCCCCTATCTTCGGCAATCTGTTCCGCAAGGTGGCCGTCGCCCGGTTCACCCGCAACTTCGGCACGATGATCCACGCCGGCGTGCCCATCCTGCAGGCCCTGGACATCGTGGGTGAGACCAGCGGCAACATGGTCGTGGAGAACGCCGCCAAGGCCGTGCGGGACTCCGTGCGCAGCGGGCAGTCCCTCGCCGCGCCGCTCAGCGACCACCCGGTCTTCCCACCGATGGTCGTGCAGATGATCACCGTCGGTGAGGACACCGGCGCCCTGGACGAGATGCTCGCGAAGATCGCCGAGTTCTACGACCAGGAGGTCGAGTCGACCACCGAGCAGCTGACGTCCCTGATCGAGCCGCTCATGATCGCCGTGCTCGGTACCGTCGTCGGCTCCATGATCATCGCTCTGTACATGCCCATCTTCAGCGTCTTCGACCTGATCGAGTAGGGGCACGCCCGTCGCATCACGCCACCTGTGTCCGATTCGTCCTGGAAGGGCATACGGCGAACGGGTGAAAGTGGCTGTGACCAGCGTCACGACTCAAGGTGGATGCTGTCTCACCCGATGTAGCAGGTGAATCACCGGGGCCGATCGGCTCCGCTCAATGCATGACCTCGAACTGACATCGAAGGGGAGCATCAGAATGATCGCTCGCATCCGTAAGTCCCTCGACGAGAAGGACCAGGGCTTCACCCTGATCGAGCTCCTCGTCGTCATCATCATCATCGGCATCCTGGCCGCCATCGCCATCCCGATCTTCCTCAACCAGCGCCAGAAGGCCGTCGACGTCTCTGCCCAGGCGGACGTCGCGACCATTGCCAAGCAGGTGGCGACCTCGCTCGTCGACGTCGACACCATGCCCGACGTGGATGTCGAAGCTGGTGGCGAGTTCTACCAGATGACCGTAACTGGCGAGGCTGGCTCGCCGTTCAACATCGGCCCGGTCAGCGGCAAGCTCGTCAGCCCGATCGTCACTATGGGCGCCGGGGTCACCGCCGCCGACTTCTCCGTCACGCTGACGTTCAGCGGTGGCACCGAGGGTGACGCCGCGACCATCACGTACGACGCGGCGACCGGTCTCGGCGACATCACGGCTCCGTGATCTAGCAGACGCATCAGCCCCGCTGGGGCGAGGGCCTTGGTCCTCGCCCCAGCGGGGCTTCTGCGGACCCGTAGCAGGTCCGCAGGCCCGTAGCCGCCGGCCCAGATCGACCCGGGATCCACGATCCCCGTCCACCGACGCACCTGAGAGGCACCTCATGTCCGTGACGCGCACCGCGGCCCGCACCCTCACCGGTGCACTGAGCGCCGCCCGCCGCCGGACCTCCGGTGACGACGGTGTCACCCTCATCGAGGTCGTCGTGGCGAGCGTGCTGCTCGGCGTCCTTGCCGCAGCGATCCTCGGCATCATCATGCAGACCCAGTCGGCCCAGGTCGGCAACCGCGCACGGATCGCCGCCGCCAACCTCGCCGCACGGGAGATCGACTTCGTCCGCGAGGAGTTCGGTGCGTCGGACGAGGGCCCCCTCGACCTCGCTGCCGCGGGTACCGTCACCAACCCCCACCCGCTCGACGGCGGAACGCCCGGCGATCCCTTGGTCCTGGACGGCGTCCCGTACTCGGTCGTGCGCTCCGCCGCCTGGAACCCCACCGCCCACGGTGAGTCGGCGTGCGAGGGCGGCACGCTCGTCGCCTACCCGACGCTCACCGTCACGGTGAGCGTCACCTGGCCCAACATGGGCCCGATCCAACCGGTCGTGTCCGATGCCCTCTTCGCCCCGGACAAGGGCAACGGCGTACCGGGCACGTCGTCGTTCGTCGCCGTCTCGGTCGTGGATGCGGCCGGTCAGCCGAACGCCGGCCGCAGCGTGCGCGTGGTCAGCGGTGGCGCCGTGCACCCCGGCCTGACCGACCCCTCCGGCTGCGCCGTGGTCCGGGTGGACCCCGCCGTCGGAGCCGGCACCGACTACATCGTGTCGATGGCCGATGTCGGCTACGTGGACATCAGCGGCAACCCGTCCCCGTCGAAGGCGACCGGACCGATCCTGCGCGGCACCCTGAACAACAGCGTCTCGTTCGCCTACGAGCGCGCCGGCTCCGTCGAGCTGCGGGTCTACGACCCTGCCGGCGCCACCCTGACCGACGACGAGGTCAGCGGCGCCCAGGTGACCCTGGTCGCCTCGGAGTACGCCGGTGCGTCCGGCGCCACCGTTCACACGCTGACCGGCGTGACCCAGACGATCTCCAACCTGTGGCCCACGATCTACGGCGGCTACTTCGGAACCGTCGCGCCGGCCGGCGGATACCCGTCGGTCGAGGTCACCCCGGGCGCCACGGTGACCCTCGACGTGCCCTTCGCCCCCGCGGAGGTGCCGTTCACGAACCTGCCGGCCGGCACGTCGGCCATCGTTGCCGTCCCTGCCGGTTCGGGGCTCACCTGCGGCAGCGCGGGAGCCAAGACCTTCCCCGCGTCGGCACCGGACACGACGATCTCGTTGCTCCCCGGGACATGGCAGTTCTTCGTCGTCGGCTCGACCTTCTCCTGCTCCTCGGGCGACCCGACGGGCACGGAGTTCGGCTCTGGGCTCTCCGAAGCCGTGGCGTGGGACCAGTCCAGCACGCTGAGGGTCACCGGCGCGGTGCCCGGCGGCACGCTGTGGGCCGTCGACGCGGGGCTGACCGGCCCGCTCAGCACGTGTCCGGGAGCCGCGGCCGCACCCATCGCGCGGAATGTGGACGGTGCCAGGACCGGCCCGGTCGGCCTGCTGCCCGGCACCTGGTACCTCTATGTGACCGATGGTGCACCCGACGGCGCGTGCCAGGGCTTCCTCGCGGGCGGCCAGAACCCGGCGACGGTGTCGTTCGGCCAGGCGAAGTCCGTCGCCTGGGCCCTGAACTCCGCCGCGGTGACGATCACGGGCATCGAGAACGCCGGCTCCCGACGCCCCTACGTCTATCTGAGCACCTCGACCGCGTCGCTCAGCTGCACATCGAGCGGCTTGACCAGTGCCGGCACCGTGGCGAGCTGGGGCCGACCTGCATCCGAAGGCGCCAGCCTGAACGGTGTGGTACCCCAGGGCACGTGGTACGTGTACGGGAACGACCAGGCTTCGAGTGCCACATGGTCACCTCGCTGCAGGCTCGCTGGAACGATCATCGTAGGGCCGATGTCCACGACGCTGACGATCGACTACCGCACCTCCGGACCGCTGACGGTGGGACCATGACGAGCATCCGTGAACCGCACCGCCGCAGCGTCAACGGGGAACGCACCGCCCCGCACCGACGGGACACGGGCATGTCGTTGACCGAGCTCGTCGTCACGATGATGATCATGTCCTTCGTGGTCGCCGGGACCGTGTCGCTCACTGTCGGCTTCCACCGCACCACCGCGCAGAACATGTCCCGCCAGGAGCAGATCGACACGGCTCGCGCCGCGGTCGAGAGCATGAGCCGGACCGTCCGGGCCGCCGTCAAGCCCGCACAGCTCATCGGCACCTGCCCGGGCTGCGAGGACGCCTTCCTCGAGGGCCGGACGACCTCGGTGCGGTTCTACTCCAACGTCAACAACTCCGGCAACGACGTCGGGCCCAGCCGGGTCACCTACGTCCTGAGCACGAGCGGTGCCACCGCGGGTCAGCTCATCGAGACCATCCAGATCCCGGAAAGCCCCGTCCCCGACTCCAGCGGCTACGACTACTGCGACGCAACGTTGGCGAGCGCCGACGCCGACTGCATAGGCCGGGCGCGCACCCGACCGATCGCCTTCGGCGTCCAGGCCGATGACCTCAACCCCATCTTCCGGTACTACGACGCCGCCGGGGTGCCGTTGATCCCGGTGTCCGGCGCCAGTCTCACCACGGACGAGCTCGCGCGGGTGCTCTCGATCGAGCTGGTCGTGACCGTTCAGGCCGACAACGCCACCCAGGCCGCTCCCACCACCTACATCCAGCGCATCATGCTGCCGAACGCCAAGGCCGTCCTGCGTTTGAGCGACGAGGAGACACCGTGAGCTGGTCCGTGGGCAGTGCGCGAGCGGTGAACCCGAGCACGCCACGCCGAGGGCGTGGTGTTCTGCGCGGGTTGCGCGGGCGTGCCGCCGACGGGGGCCGGGATGCGGGTGCGGCGCTCGTCCTTGTGATCGGCTCGATGCTCGTCCTCGCCATGCTCGCCATGACCGCACTTGCCTACACGATGCAGAGTCAGACCTTCGCGAGGTACTCGCAGGACCACACCGGCGCGATGGCCGCAGCACAGTCCGGCATCGAGGACGTCATCTCGCGGCTCAACCGGGACGACACCTACGCCGACACCCTCGACTGCGCCAACCCGGCCCTGCAGGCCCCCACGACATCCGGGACCGACTCCTGTGGTTGGACGACCACCACGGCGGTCGGCTGGCTGCCCGTCGTCCCGGGCGAGACCGACCCGGACGCCGCGCACTTCCACTACGCGATCGACGGCAGCCTAGCAACGCTCGAGGGCAGTGTCCTGGTGACCGCGACCGGACGGGTCAACGGCGAGTTCAGGACCATCGAGACCACCGTCGGCAAGGGTGGGTCGACGGACTACGTCTACTACACCGACTTCGAGTCTGCGGACCCCCAGAACGTGCAGGCATACCCGTCGACGCCGTCGACCGAGTGCGGTGGGCTCGGCTCCGACCTGGCCGAGTACTGGTACGAAGGGCGCAACAGCGAGGGCTGCGTGGAGATCACCTTCATCAGCGGTGACCGGCTCGACGGCGCCGTCTTCACGAACGACGCGGCCTGGTCCAACGGCGCCCACTTCCTTGATGGATTCATCTCGGCGAACCCGGGCTGCCTGACGGTCACGGCCACCACCTCCACCTGGAACAACTGCCTGCGCAACTCCGGTGGTTCGACGAGCACCGCCGACTTCCACGGCACCGCACCCGCAGCCTCGGAAGACGGCCCGCTGTACCTCCCCGACACGTCGGCAGCATTTGCGACCTTCCCGGGCTGCCACTACTACGGGTCGACCAGGATCATCTTCAACGCCGGCGGCACGATGACCGTATGGAACAAGAAGGTCAACAACGGCAGCACTGCCCCCCGTGCGGAGAGCGGACCGGTCGGGACGCCAACCTGTGGCAGCCTCGACGACCTTGACAGCGACGCAGGTGCCACGGTCCCGGTCCCCGACCAGATGGTGGTCTACGTCGCACCCGCCCCCGCATCGGTCCTCCGCGTACAGTGCAACGCCGACGAGATCGGCGGTCCGACCGGAAGGGAGCTCCCGCTGGGCACCTACGACCGGACGACGAACTCCGCAACCGGCACCCACCCGAGCTACAGCTACGACGTGACCATGGCGGAGACGACGAAGACATGCCAGGAGGGCAACCTCTACGCCGAGGGGACGGTCAACGGCCGGGTGAGCCTGGCCGCCGCGCAGTCCGTGATCACCACCGGCGACCTCGTCCTGGCCGGTGGGCGCAGCGGGGACGACATCCTCGGTCTTGTCGCGACGAACTCCGTCGAGGTCTTCCACCCCCGGCTCACGACCTACGAGTGGGTGCGGCGGTACTCGAACTGCCGGGAGAGCGGGTCGGGTGCCAGGACGTACCAGTACTGCGCGACCAGCGCGACCGAGGTCGGCGGCTGGCCCACGCGATACACCGACCCGACGACCGGTGGACTCGTCCCGGCGGACGGTATCCAGATCGCCGGCTCGATCCAGACGCTGCAGCACTCGTTCTATGTCCAGCAGTACTCCGTGGGCGGGGCCGCGGGGACGCTCAACGTCTGGGGCTCCATCGCCCAGCGCTGGCGCGGGATCGTCGGGCAGGGGAGCAACGGCTACACGAAGCTGTACGAGTACGACCGCCGGCTCATCTACGGCCCACCCCCGTATTTCCCGCGATGGACCAACGCCCAGTGGACCCTGCGGTACAGCGGCGAGATCCAGAACCCCGCCTCGGTGAAGGTCCCGTGACCGACGCGTTCCTCGGTGTCCTACTGGTCGGTGTGCTCGGCCTTGCTGTCGGTTCGTTCCTCAACGTCGTGATCTGGCGCGTTCCTCGTGGTGAGTCCGTGGTCTCGCCCGCCAGCGCCTGCCCGCGGTGCGCGCACACGATCCGGCACCGGGACAACATCCCGGTGCTCTCCTGGCTGCTCCTACGTGGCAGATGCCGTGATTGTGCCGAACCGATCTCCCCCCGCTACCCGCTCGTGGAGGCAGGCACCGCCGTCCTGTTCGCCCTCGTCGCCGTACGGTTCCTGGTCGACGACGCCTTGCCCTGGGCCCTGCCCGCGTACCTGTACCTCGGTGCCCTCGCCGTCGCACTCGCGCTCATCGACCTTGACGTGCACCGACTGCCTGACGCCCTCGTCCTGCCGGCGTACCCGGTGCTCGCCGCGCTCCTCGCCGTCGCGAGCTGGGGATCGGGGCAGACCCCTGGGGGTGGCTCACTGCTCCGCGCAGTCCTCGGTGGGGCCGCACTCCTCGCCTTCTACGGTGGAGCATGGTTCATCCACCCGCGTGGCATGGGCCTGGGGGACGTCAAGCTAGCGGGCGTCCTCGGCGCGGGCCTGGCCTGGCTGGGGTGGGGGACGTTCGCCGTCGGTGCTTTCGCTGCCTTTGTCGCGGGCGGGTTCTACGCGATCGGTCTCCTGACCACCGGCCGGGCGGGGCGCACCACCGGGATCCCGTTCGGGCCGTGGATGCTGCTCGGAGCCGGCCTCGGAGTTGCTGCGGGGGAGCCGCTCTGGTCCGCCTACCTGGATCTGCTGATGTGAACTCCGTGCCCGACGAGGCTCAAGCCGCAGCGACTGAGTCCCGATAGCACAACGGACAGCATCGCCACCGGGCGACGAAGGGGACAAAAGGCTGTGGCCACAACAGTGATCGGGCTCGACATCGGGACGACCCATGCCCGGGCCGTCGAGCTCCAGCAGGGCCGTGGTGCCCCGACAGTGCTCCGCTACGCCGAGGCGCCCTTGCCCCTCGGCGCGGTCCAGGACGGCGAGGTGACCGAGCCGGAGGGCGTCGTCCAGGCGCTGCGCTCGATGTGGGCGACGGCGAAGTTCAGCCACCGCGACGTCGTGCTCGGTGTCGGGAACCAGCGCGTCCTCGTGCGCAACCTCGATCTGCCGTGGATGCCCATGCCGCAGCTGCGCGCCTCACTGCCGTACCAGGTCCAGGACACCCTGCCGGTAGCGGTCGAGGATGCCCTGCTGGACTTCTACCCGACCTCCGAGCACCAGGCCCAGACGGGCCGGACGGTGCAGGGTCTGCTGGTCGCCGCGACCCGCGACACCGTGCAGTCGAACGTCAGCGCCGCCGAGAGCGCGGGCCTGCGACCCCTGATGGTCGACCTCAACGGCTTCGCACTGGCCCGCGCCCAGATGCTCGGGGAGCTGTCGACGCGCATCGTCGCCCTCGTGGACATCGGCGCGCGGATCACCAACATCGTCGTGACCCACCGGGGGGTGCCGCGGCTCGTCCGGACGTTGCCCACCGGTGGCCAGCACATCACCGACGCCGTCGCGTCGGAGCTGCGCATCTCGGTCCATGAGGCTGAGGCGATCAAGCGTCAGGTCGGTGTCGGCTACGCGGTGGGTGCCGATCTCCAGGCTGCGGCCGAGGTCGTCAACCATGTGACCCAGAACCTCGTCGAGTCGATCCGCAACACGATCGTCTACTACGCGAGCAACAACCCCGGCGCAGCTGCGGAGGTCGTCATACTGACCGGCGGCGGCTCGTACCTCAACGGCCTGGGGCAGTACCTCGCGAGCGCGAGCCGGCTGACCGTCTCGCTCGCGGACCTCTTCACCGGCATCACGGTCGCCAAGACGGCGCACCTGGAACCTCTGCACGGCATCGAGTCGACCTTGGCGGTCCCGCTCGGACTCGCCATGGCGGTGGCGGCATGAGCCCGAAGAGCACGCGCGCCGCCGAGGCCTTCCCGGACGGGCGCGTCGACTACGCCGGACTGGGCGCCGCACTCCGCCCCCAGGTCAACCTGCTCCCGCCCGAGATCCGCAACCGACGGTCGCTCGGCCGGGTCAAGGTCCGGCTCGGCCTCGCGCTGCTCATCGTCCTGCTGATCGCCGCCGTCGCCTTCGTCTACGCCGCATTCACCGAGAAGGCGGCGGCCGAGGAGCTCGCCACGACGCAGCGACAGGTGGCGGACCTCGCTGCCCAGCAGGAGGAGTTCGCCGAGGTGCCGCGGGTCAAGAGCCAGATCGACGCGGTCGCGACGGCTCGTGACCTCACGATGGCGACCGAGGTCCTGTGGACCGAGTACCTGCGCTCGGTGCAGGCCGTGACACCGGAGTCCGTCCGCATCACGACCTTCTCGACCGCGATGCCCGGCCCGCTGCAGGCGCCGATCACCTCGACCAGTCCGCTCGATGCGGTGAGCGTGGGCTCCGTCAGCCTCACGGGCAATGCCGCGACCCTCCCGGACCTCGCAACGTGGATGGATGCGCTCGACGCGATTCCCGGCCTTGCGGATCCGACGTACACCACGGCCGAGCTGACGGACGACGACGGTGTGATCTCGTACAGCATCGCGGTCACCGTCCAGGTCGACGACAACGCCTACGCGCTCCGCTTTGTCCCGAAGGAGGGTAGCTGATGAGCACCACCAAGACCGCTCCGTGGGTGGCTGGCACCGCATTCCTCGCCATCGTGCTGATCGCAGCCTCCTGGCTCTTCGCGATCTCTCCGCGCATGGAATCGGCCGGCGAGATGCGCGCGAGCACGGCAGCCGAGCAGGTGCGAAGCGACCAGCTGGAGATCCAGCTCGCCGCGCTCGAGCGGGACTTCGCGAACATCGAGGACTTCCGCACCGAGCTGGCCGGGCTTCGCGCGCAGATCCCGACCGGCGTCGAGGCAGCTCAGCTCTCTCGGCAGCTCGTCACGCTGGCTTCGGCGTCCGGCGTGGTGATCACTTCGGTCATGCCGAGCAGCCCGACAGCAGTCATCGCGGCCGCACCGGCCGCGCCGGAGCCCACCGGAGCGACCGAGGACTCGATCGCGGACGGCGCCAGTGACGCAGCCCTGGGTGACAGCGCCGTACCGACGGCACCGACAGCGACCGGCTTCTTCGTCGTCGAGGTCGCCGTCACGACCATCGGCGGCTACGAGGAGAGCCTGGCATTCCTGGAGACCCTCCAGACCGGCAACCCTAGACTCGTCTTCGTCTCCGCGGTGCAGGCCAACGCACAGAAGGAAGCCGGTGCGCAGAGCGGTCGCCCGGCGGTCGCCGACGGTGCCCTGGAGCTGCGGCTCACGATTTCCGTGATCGTCCTGCCGGACACGAGTGACGTCCCCGAGGAGCCCGAGGACGCACCCGCCGAGATGCCGGTGCCGTCCGGTCAGGGCAACCCGTTCGCACCGCTCACGGTGAGCGGCGGCTGAGCTCGACCCGTCAGCACCTCGGCCCGCGTCCGCAGCCCGGACGCGGGCCGAGGTGCGTCCGGCCGCGTGGAAGGATTGCGCCATGCTGCGCTGGTTGACGTCCGGGGAGTCGCACGGCCCTGCACTCGTGGGGATCATCGAGGGTCTGCCCGCCGGGGTCGAGGTGGCCACTGCGGACGTGGCCGCGGCACTCGCGCGCCGTCGTCTCGGTTACGGCCGGGGCGCACGGATGAGCTTCGAGCAGGACGAGGTGCGCATCCTCGCCGGCCTGCGCCACGGCGTCACCCAGGGTGGTCCGCTGGCCATCGAGATCGCGAACAGCGAGTGGCCCAAGTGGGTCGACGTCATGGCAGCGGACCCGGTGGAGGACCCGGCCCTGCTCGAGCGGGCCCGCAACGCCCCGCTGACCCGGCCCCGGCCCGGCCACGCCGACCTGGTCGGCATGCGCAAGTTCGGCTTCGACGACGCACGCCCGGTGCTCGAGCGCGCATCGGCCCGCGAGACGGCGACGAGGGTCGCCCTCGGCCTGGTCGCGGCGAAGTTCCTGGAGCAGGCGGTCGGGCTCCGGCTTGTCTCGCACGTCGTGGCGATCGGCCCGGTGGGCGTGCCGGACGACGCCGTGCTGCCGACGCCGGAGGACGTCGACGCCCTGGACGCCGACCCGGTGCGCTGCTTCCACGCCGAGACGTCCGCCGCGATGATCGCCGAGATCGACGACTGCCAAAAGGCCGGCGACACCCTCGGCGGCGTCGTCGAGGTGCTCGCCTACGACGTCCCGACCGGGCTCGGCAGCTACACGCACTGGGACCGGCGGCTCGACGCAAGGCTCGCCGCTGCGCTGCTCGGGATCCAGGCGGTCAAGGGCGCCGAGATCGGCGACGGCTTCCGTACCGCGACCCGCCGCGGGTCGCAGGCCCACGACGAGATCGACCGCGACCCGTCGACCGGCCTGATCCGCCGGCGCACCAACCGCGCGGGCGGGGTCGAGGGCGGCATGTCCAACGGTGAGGTGCTCAAGGTGCGCGCCGCGATGAAGCCGATCTCGACGGTGCCGCGTGCGCTCGCCACTGTCGACGTCGCGACCGGCGAGACGGCCCAGGCGATCCACCAGCGCTCCGACGTGTGCGCGGTCCCACCGGCGGCCGTCGTCGCCGAGGCCATGGTCGCGCTCGTGCTCGCCGAGGCCGTGCTCGAGAAGTTCGGCGGAGACAGCGTGGCCGAGGTCGCCCGCAACCACGAGGCCTACCTGGCGGCCATCCCCGAGCTGCAGCGGTGAGCCCGACACGTCCGACCCCACCGGCGCGTCCGACCCGTCCGGTCGTGGTGCTGGTCGGGCCACCGGGGTCGGGCAAGTCCACGGTTGCGCGCGCCCTGGCAAAGCGACTGGGGGTCGTCGCTCGCGACACCGACGCCGACGTCGAGCAGATCGCGGGCAAGTCGATCAGCGACGTCTTCGTCGAGGACGGCGAACCGCACTTCCGCGACCTGGAGCGCGGCGCCGTCGCTGCGGCCCTCGCCGAGCACGACGGCGTCCTGGCGCTGGGCGGGGGAGCGGTTCTCGATCCCGGCACCGAGGCGACGCTGGCCCGGTACGTGGCCGACGGCGGCACTGTCGTCTTCCTCGACGTCTCACTCGCGCACGCCGCACCCCGGGTCGGCTTCAACACCGCCCGACCGCTGCTGCTCGGCAACCCCCGCGCCCAGTGGCAGGCCCTGATGGCGGCCCGACGTCCGGTGTACGACCGGGTCTCGACCCTGCGGGTGGACACGAACGCGATGCGGCCGCACACGGTGGCAGCGACGATCGCCGAGGCGCTCGGTCTCGGCACCACGGAGATGCTCGACGAGGAGTCCGACAGTGAGTGAGAACCCGGGCCCGACGACGATCCGCGTCGAGGGCGAGAACCCCTACGACGTCGTCGTCGGCCACCACCTGCTCGGCGAGCTCGGCACGCTGCTCGGGACCGGCGTGCGTCGCGTCCTGGTCGTGCACCCGGGAGCGCTCACGGCATCGGCCGAGGCCGTGCGGGAGGACCTCGTCGCGCACGGCTACCAGGCCTTCCTCGCCGAGGTGCCCGAGGCCGAGGAGGCCAAGTCCGTGCAGGTCGCGGCCTTCCTGTGGCAGGTGCTCGGCCAGGCCGACTTCACCCGGAGCGACGCCGTCGTCGGGCTCGGTGGGGGAGCGACGACGGACCTGGCGGGCTTCGTCGCCGCGACCTGGCTGCGCGGGATGAAGGTCATCCAGGTCCCGACGACCCTGCTGGCCATGGTGGACGCCGCCGTGGGCGGCAAGACCGGCATCAACACCGCGGAGGGCAAGAACCTCGTCGGCGCGTTCCACCCGCCCGCCGGCGTGCTGTGCGACCTGGAGACCCTCGACTCGCTGCCGGTGCACGATCGCGTCGCCGGCCTCGGCGAGGTCATCAAGGCAGGGTTCATCGCCGACGAGCGGATCCTGGAGATCGTCGAGGCCGACCCGCGCGGACTGACCGCGCCGGCCCTCACCGGCGCGGCACGTGGCGCCCTGCGTGAGCTCATCGAGCGCTCGATCGCGATCAAGGCGCGCGTCGTCGGCCAGGACCTGCGCGAGGCGGACCTGCGCGAGATCCTCAACTACGGCCACACGTTCGGCCACGCGATCGAGCACGTCGAGCGTTTCTCGTGGCGGCACGGGGCTGCGGTGTCGGTCGGCATGGTCTTCGCCGCGGAGCTGGCCCGCCTCGCCGGACGCCTGGACGACGAGGTCGTGGACCGGCACCGCGCGGTGCTGACCGCTGTCGGCCTCCCGGTGAGCTACCGGGGCGACCGCTGGGACAAGCTGCTCGCGGCGATGCGGCGGGACAAGAAGTCCCGGGGTGACCTGCTGCGCTTCGTCGTCCTCGAGGGCATCGGCCGTCCGACCCGCCTCGAGGGCCCCGATCCGGCCTTGCTCGCCGCCGCCTACGCAGAGGTCAGCCGGGACGCGCCGTCGGGCGCCCCCGTGCACCTCTGAGCCGGCGGCAGGGTCAGGTCCGGTGTCGGGTCCTGTGTCGGGTCCGGTGTCTCAGGAGCAGGGGACCTCGAGGTCGCGCGCCTCCTGAGTCGCCCACATGGTCGGCTCGACGCCGTGCTGGCCGACGGCCAGGCAGAACGCGTCGGCCGATGCGCTGACGATGGTCACCTCGGTGCCTGGCCCGAGCGTGAGTCCCGAGGACGTCAGCTCCGCGAGGTCCGTCGTGTAGGAGAAGGCGTCCACCCGGTACGTCTCTTGGGCGAGCATGGCGCTGAGCAGGGTGGCCCGCAGCACCGCGTCATCGACCCGCTCCTGCTGGACCTCGACCGTCCGCATCCCGAGCGCGGCCATGGCGCCGAGGCCGAGGAGCGCGGCCCCGAGGATCGACCCGACGACCAACGCGACGGTCCGGCCCGTCGGGCCGGTTCGCCGGCTCTGCGCCCAGGCAACGGTCGGTGGCGTCCTCGGCGCCCAGTGCGCGTCCGGCGGTGCCATGGTCGGGGGCGGCGCCAGGTCCGGCCGTGGCACCGGGGTGGGGTGCGGTGCCGCAGTGGGCTGCCACCGCAGGCCGTCCCACCACCAGCGCCCGTCATCGCTCAGCAGGTGACCGGCCGCGCCTGCCGGTGGCTCACCCTCGGGCACGAACGTGCGCTCCATCGTCGGCTCCTCGGTCTCCGCGGCGTCCGGTCACGTCTCATCGGACATCGGCAGGATCGGCGCCCGACCTGAGCCGTCGGCCGCGCCGCATCCCCTAGCCTTGCGGCATGACCCGCGTGCTGGTGCTCAACGGACCCAACCTCGGCCGTCTCGGCGTCCGCGAGCCGGAGATCTACGGGTCGGCGACCCTCGCCGACCTGCGTGCGGCCAACGAACGATGGGGCGCGCTCCTCGGCCTGGAGGTCGAGGTACGGCAGACCGACGACGAGTCCGAGCTGGTCGGCTGGATCCATGAGGCCGTCGACGCCAGGACGCATGTGGTCCTCAACCCGGCGGCCTTCACGCACTACTCCTACGCCCTGCGGGACGCCGCCGCGCAGATCACCACGTCGGGGCTGCTGCTCGTCGAGGTGCACCTGTCCAACCCCGCCGCGCGCGAGCAGTTCCGCCAGCACAGCGTGATCGGCCCCGTCGCGACCGGCACCATCGCAGGCTTCGGCCCCGACTCCTACCGCCTGGCCCTCGAAGCCATCGCCGCCCGCCTCGCCTGATCCGTTCCGGTCCGGTCCGGTGATGGGTCGGCGAGGCGTCGACGGCGTGGGGTACAAGGGTGGGCTCTTGTGTGCAACATCACTAACCTCTAGGCTTGTTGACATGTTGGTGTTGACGATCGACCAGATCGGGAGTCGTCGGCTGGGGGACCGGGTCGACGGACTGCTCAGCGACCTCGCCGGATGGCTGCCCGACGGCACGGCCGGAGTCGTCCGGGCCTTCGAACGGACCGTCGGCGACGAGGTCCAGGCAGTGCTCGACGACCCGGAGCTCGCGGTGGACGTCGCGCTGCGGGTCCTGCGGCGTGGCGGCTGGAGCATCGGGATCGGCGCCGGGCCGGTCGACGAACCCCTGCCTGCCAGCGCCCGCGCCGGCAGCGGTCCGGCGTTCGTCCTGGCGCGCGACGCCGTGGAGCGCGCGAAGAGCCGGCTACGCCCCGTCCCGATCGCCGTCGCGGCGTCGTCCGACGATCGCGCCCGGGACTGCGAGGCCGTCCTGAGCCTGGTCGGTGCCATCATGTCCCGACGCACGCCGCAGGGCTGGGCAGTGATCGACACCGTCATCGCACTGGGGCCCGAGACCACCCAGGATCAGGTCGCAGCGCACCTCGGCATCAGCCAGCAGGCAGTCAGCCAACGGCTGCGCACCGCACTGTGGGCCGAGGAGACCGCCGTCCGACCGGTGGCCGCACGCCTGCTCGACGAGGGGGACAGATGACCGAGTGGCTCGCAGTGCTCGCCGGCACGGGCGCCCTGGCGCTCAGCGCCCTCGCCGGCGCCCCGCTGACCGCGGCGGTGCTACGGCTCGCCGCACGTTCCGCCGATGCGGGCGGGGACGACCCGGGCCACGGTGCCGGCACGGACCCGGACCACAGCGGCGACGGGCCGGTGGGTGACCGCGCGCGCGGGACGTTGCGCGGGGGGCTGTGGATCGGGATCCTCGAGCGCCTGGCCATCACCGGTGCCCTGCTGACCGGCTACCCGGCCGGCATCGCGTTCGTCATCGCGGTCAAGGGCCTCGGCCGGTACCCCGAGCTGCGGGAGAACCCTGGCGCGTCCGAGCGGTTCGTCATCGGCACGCTCACCTCGATGCTGTGGGCGGTCCTGGTCGGCGGCGCGTTCCGGCTGCTCGTCCTGTAGGACGCCGCCGATCGACCGGGACGCCGCCGATCGGCCCCGTCTCGCGGACCGATCCGGGAAGCCGGACGCGGTGGCGGGCCCGCGGGCCCCAGGACGATAGACTCGACGCCGCACTCGCGCACCTTCAGAACTCGACAGGAAGATCCACTGTGGCCACGACCAATGACCTGAAGAACGGCATCGTCCTCAAGATCGACGGCCAGCTCTGGACCGTCGTCGAGTTCCAGCACGTCAAGCCGGGCAAGGGCGGTGCGTTCGTCCGGACCAAGCTCAAGAACGTCCTGTCCGGGAAGGTCGTCGACAAGACCTTCAACGCCGGCCTCAAGGTCGAGACGGCCACCGTCGACAAGCGCGACATGCAGTACCTGTACAAGGACGGCACGGACTACGTGTTCATGGACTCGTCCACGTACGACCAGCTCTACGTCCCCGACGTCACCGTCGGCGACTCCGCGAGCTTCCTGCTGGAGAACCAGCAGGCGATGGTCGCGACGCACGAGGGCAGCCCGCTGTACGTCGAGCTGCCACCCTCGGTGGTCCTGGAGATCACCTACACCGAGCCCGGTCTGCAGGGCGACCGCTCGACCGGTGGCACGAAGCCCGCGACGGTCGAGACCGGGGCTGAGATCCAGGTCCCGCTCTTCCTCGAGGTCGGTACCCGGATCAAGGTCGACACCCGCGACGGCTCGTACCTCGGCCGAGTGAACGACTGACCCGGTGGGAGCCCGCAGCAAGGCCCGGAAGCGCGCGCTGGACGTCCTGTTCGAGGCGGACCAGCGTGGGCTCGCCGCGCTGAACGTGCTCGCGGACCGGATCGCCCAGCCCGGCACCCAGGCCGCGCTGCCGCAGTACTCGGTCGAGCTCGTCGAGGGCGTCCTGGCGCACCGCGACCGGATCGACGAGCTGATCTCGACCTACTCGCACGGCTGGACCCTCGAGCGGATGCCTGCGGTCGACCGCGCGGTGCTCCGTCTGGGCGCGTGGGAGATCCTGTTCAACGACGACGTGCCGGATGCGGTCGCGGTCGACGAGGCCGTCGAGCTCGCCAGGGCGCTGTCCACCGACGAGTCCCCGACCTTCGTCAACGGGTTGCTCGGCCGACTGGTCGAGCTCAAACCGACGCTGCTGGGCTGATCTCCCGAGGACCCTGCGCGGGGACCGTCCTGCTCAGTGGGCGGCGGCCGCGGATCGGCACCGTCGGTGACGGCCGGCCGAGCATGTGGCCCTGGACCATCTCGACACCGAGATCCATCAGGGCGGTCAGCTCGGCGGCCCGCTCGACGCCCTCCGCCACCACGTCCAGACCGTGTGCTGCGGCCAGCGCGAGGATCGCACGGAGCACCGCCGCACCCTCCGGCGTGGTGATGTCCCGGACGAAGGTGCGGTCGATCTTCAGGATGTGCAGCGGGAGCTCGCCGAGCCGGGACAGCGAGTTGTACCCGGTGCCGAAGTCGTCGAGGGCGATCCGCACGCCCCGTTCCACGAGGGTCGCCAACGACGCGCGCACGTGCGCTGCGTCGTACAGCAGGGCGCTCTCGGTCACCTCGATCGTGAGGCGGTCCCAGCCGTCGGTTCCCCAGGACCGCTCGACCTGCTGGACGAAGTCGCGCTCGTCGAGCTGACGCGCCGCGACGTTGACCGCGACCGGCAGGTCGAACTTCTCCGAGCCGGCGCGCGCGGCGACGAACATCTGCCTGCCGATCTCGACGATCAGCCCGGTCTCCTCGGCCAGCGGCAGCCACTCGGCCGGGTGCCGCAGCCGGCCGTCACGCCGCCATCGGGCCAGGACCTCCAGCCCGACCACCTCGAGGGTGGCGGTGTCGGTCAGGGGCTGGAAGTGCGCGACGATCTCACCGCACGCGATGCCCCGCTCCAGGTCCTGGCGCACGGCGGACTGCGCCTTCATCCGGGCCCGCAGCTTGGTGTCGTACAGGGCGACGCCCGCGTGCGAACGCTTGCCCTCGAGCATCGCCAGGTCGGCCTCGCGCAGCAGCGCGCTGGGGTCGACGATGTCCCCGGGTCGCCACGACGCGATGCCGACGGTGAGCCTGGTCGGCGCGACGTCGCGCCCGGGCGGCTCGAACTCGTCCCGCAGGCGCTGCGCCAGCACACGGAGCTCGGCGTCCGGCCCGGCGCGCTCGAGCAGCACGACGAACTCGTCACCACCGTGCCGCGCGAGGATCGCGTCGGACCCGGCCGTGCGCCGCAGGTGCTCGGCGACCAGGATCAGCAGGCTGTCGCCCCAGTCGTGCCCGTGCCGGTCGTTGGCGTGCTTGAAGCCGTCCAGGTCGCAGAAGAGGACCGCGACCCGCGTGCGCTCGACGTTCGCCTTCTCCAGCGCCTCGGTGACCTTGCGGTCGAGCGAGTGCCGGTTGTGCAGGCCGGTCAGGGAGTCGGTGAACGCGGCGCTGCGCAGTCGTGTGGTGAGGGCGTTCCGCTCGGCAGCGCTCGACACCACCCGGGCCAGGTCCCGCAGGAACGTCTGCCCGACGGTGTCGGTCGGGCGGCCCTCGGTGGAGAAGAACTCGGTGACGAACCTGTCCCGGGCCAGCGGCCGCAGGCTGCCCTCGATCGACGGGTCGCCGAGGAGCGTGCGCGCCTCGTCACGCGCGCGGACCAGGACCTGGTCGGGCGTACGCAGCAGCCACGCCGCGTTGGTGACTGCCGCCAGGGAGTCGCGCATGACGCTGCCCTGCAGGGCCTCGCGCCGGACGGCCGTCAGCCGGGCCGTCGCGACCACCTGCAGGCCGATCACCAGCGGGATCACCCATGCGCCACGCAGCAGCTCGGTGAGCTCGGTCGGGGGCGGCATGGTCGAGGCGATCAGGAGCGCGATCGAGAAGAAGCTCGTGACGATCAGGACGCCGCCCGACGGCGTCACGGTCAGGCCGCGGACGGCGTGCAGCAGGTACAGCCCGACGACGACCACCGGGACGAGCACGACCGCTGCGGTCAGCGGACCGGACACCGGCAGCCCGGCCTCGAGGCGGTGGGCGTGCACGAGGTCGGTGGTCAGCCACAGGGCGACGCCCACGCCGTACCAGCCGGCGAGCACCGCGGCGAGCACCCGGACGTCCGAGCCACCGGTGTAGGCCCGGACGGCAGGCAGGCACAGGACGAGGCTGGCGCCGATCGCGCAGAAGCGCAGCAGGAGAAGGGTCTCGGTCGCCTCTGCCGGCACGACCCCGAGCAGTCCGTTCACCAGCGTGACGACCGCGAGACTCAGCGACAGGGCGAGCGTCCATCGGGCCTCTGACCTGCGGCTGCTCCCGCGGATCCAGCTCGCATGCAGCAGCGACATGCCGATGACGACACCCGCGACGACGCACTGGATGACGGTCGGCCACGACAGGACAGATGCGGGCACAGGGGAAGTATCGGTTCCGGCACCTGGTGCCTTGAGCGCGACTCGCCGCGCATTCGGCTGATCTTCTTCACCCGTTCGTGTCTGGTTCGCCCGGGCTGACGTGACCCAGACGGTGCACGGTGCGGCTGATGGCCTGCTCGCGCAGGACCGTGAGCAGCTCGCGTCGCCCGGCGGCGAGCACCGGTCCGTCGATCACGGTGACCTCGCCGGTGCGGGTCCGCGCCGCCGCCGTCAGACCGTCGGCCGAGCCGATCAGCCGGATCCGGCCGGTCACGTCGCCGCTGCGGACCCGCGCAGCGAAGACGTCGTCGGTCTCGACCCGCGCCGAGCTGACGGTCACCGGGACACCGGCGCGCTCGGCCGCCGCCAGCACCCGGGTGACCTCACGGTCACGCGCGTCCGTGCCCACCCGCACCGTCAGCAGCGGGACCGGGCGGTAGCGCAACACGTTGGCCTCGACACCGAGTCCGGCGAGCTCGTGCTCGACACCCAGGTCACCGGACCAGCACCGCTCGTCGTCCGCCGTCGCCCAGGCGAGCCAGCCGACGTCGTCCTGCGGGACCTCGGGTGCGTCGGACCACTCGCCCAGCTGGGCGACGTAGTTCGGGCCGCCCGCCTTGGCCCCCGGACCGACCACCGAGGCCTTCCAGCCGCCGAACGGCTGCCGGCCCACGATCGCACCGGTGATGTGGCGGTTGACGTAGGCGTTGCCGACCTCGACGGTCTCCAGCCACGTCGCGATCTCCGCCTCGTCGAGGGAGTGCAGCCCACCGGTGAGCCCGAAGGCCACGGCGTTCTGCAACGCGATCGCCTGCTCGAGCGTCTCGGTCCGCATGACGCCCAGGACCGGACCGAAGCACTCGGTGGTGTGGAGGAAGGAGCCGGCCGCCACCCCGTGCTTGACCCCCGGCGACCACTGGTACCCGTGCGCGTCGAGCTGCCGGGGACGTACGAGCCAGTGCTCACCAGGGTCCAGAGTCGTCAGGGCGCGCAGCAGCTTGCCGGCGGCGGGCTCGGTCAGCGGTCCCATGGTCGTCGACAGGTCCGTGGCCGGCCCGACGGCGAGCGAGCTCACCGCGTCCGCGAGCTGGCGGCGCAGCCGGGTGGACCGGCCGGCCGACCCGACCAGGATGAGCAGGGACGCGGCCGAGCACTTCTGACCCGCATGCCCGAAGGCCGACCGCACGACGTCCGCCACGGCCAGGTCGACGTCGGCCGACGGCGTGACGACCAGGGCGTTCTTCCCGGAGGTCTCGGCGACCACCTCGAGGTCCGCACGCCACGAGGCGAAGAGCTGCGCGGTCTCGATCGAGCCGGTCAGCACGACGCGCGCGACCGCCGGGTGGGACACGAGTCGGCGGCCGGCGGCGCGCTCGGTGGCGATCACCACCTGCAGCACGTCACGCGGGACGCCGACGTCGTCCATCGCGCGGTGCACGGCGGCCATCGCCACCTGGGTGCACCGGGGGACCAGGTGAGCGGGCTTGACCAGCACCGGCGAACCGGCGGCCAGCGCCGCGAGCACCGAGCCGACGGGGATCGCCACCGGGAAGTTCCACGGCGGCGTGACCACCGTCAGGCCGTGCGGCCGGAACCGGGCACCCGGAACGGCGCCGTCGGCCAGGAGCTCGGCCTGATCGGCGTAGTACCGGGCGAAGTCGACCGCCTCGCTGACCTCGGGGTCGGCCTCGGCGATCGTCTTGCCTGCCTCGTGGACCATCGTCGCGACGAGGTCGCCGCGAGCCCGCTCGAGGTGGACCGCGGCGCGCCGGAGGACCTCGCCACGCTCGTGCGGGGCCGTGGCGGCCCACCGGTCCGCCACGGCGGTGGCCCGTGCGACAGCGGCGTCGACGTCCTGGACCGAGTCGACGACCACGGCGGGTGGTGCCGGGACGTCCCTGGTCAGCAGGTCGATGGCCCAGCGGCGCGATGCGGCCACGGCCGGGTCGGTGTCGGTCGCGTTCCGGAACCGGTGCCCGGCCCCCGCCGGCCCGACCCGGTCGGTCACGTCTTCCCGGTCGGCCAGGTCGACCACCGGCCGTGCTCGTCGCCGCGGTGCCGTCGCGACCACCTCCGCGTCGTGCAGCGAGGCGATGAAGGCCTTGCGCTGGCCGTCGAGGCCACCCGAGCCGCCCGAGCCACCTGCGGCGAAGAGGTCGTGCAGGAAGTTCTCCGCCGCGGCGTTCTCCTCGAGCCTGCGGATCAGGTACGCGATCGCGACGTCGAAGTCGGAGCGCGCGACCACCGGCGTGTACAGCAGGACCCGCCCGACGTCGTCCCGCACGGCCCGGGCCTGAGCCGGGGCCATGCCCTGCAGCATCTCGATGTCCAGGGCCTCGCCGACGCCGCGGTCCTGCGCCAGGAGGTGGGCCAGCGCGACGTCGAACAGGTTGTGGCTCGCGACGCCGACCCGGAGGTGGGCGGTGGACCCGGGTCGCAGCGCACGGTCGACCAGGCGGACGTAGCTGGCGTCCACCTCCGCCTTCGTCGGGTAGGGCGCCTGCTCCCAGCCGTGCAGCACCCCCTCGACCTGCTCCATGGCCAGGTTGGCGCCCTTGACCAGCCGGACCTTGGCCCGCGCACCACCCCGTGCCACCCGGTGCGCAGCCATCGCCGTGATCGCCTCGAACGCCCCGAGGGCGTCCGGCAGGTAGGCCTGCAGCACGATGCCCAGCTCGAGGTCGTGCAGCTCGGGCTCGACCAGCAGGCGCTCGAAGACCTGGGTGGTCAGGGCCAGGTCGCGGTACTCCTCCATGTCGAGGTTGAGGAAGGTGCCCCGGTCCCGCGCCGTCCGGTAGAGCGGCAGCAGGGTGGCGACCACCCGATCCCGGCTGCCCGCGATGTCCCAGGTGGACAGCTGGCTCGCGACCGACGAGACCTTGACCGAGACGTAGTCGACGTCCGGCCGCGCCACGAGAGCCGTGACCCGGGCCAACCGACCGGCTGCCTCGGCCGCACCGAGCACTGCCTCGCCGAGCAGGTTGAGGTTCAGCCGGAAGCCGTCCGCCCGGGCCCGGGCGATGTGCCCCGCCAGGCCGGGACCCGCGTCGGCGACCAGGTGGCCGACGAGCTGACGCAGCCGGAAGCGCGCAGCCGGCACCACCAGGGCGGGCAGCACCGGGGCGAGCACCGTCCCGAGGCCGAGCAGCACGCGGTCCACCGGCCCCAGGAAGCCACCCGCCGCATCGGTGTAGGGGGCCAGGCCCGCGAGCTCGCGGGCCGCGACGTCGACGTCCTGCGGCCGGGCGACGCGGTCGACGAACCGCACGGCGAGCTCGAGGCCCGCAGGGTCCGAGACCAGGGCAGCCAGCCGGCCGGTCGTGCGCCGCTCGTGCTCGGTCTCACCTGCCGCCGTCGCGTCGATCCAGTGCTGCGCGAGCGCCGTCGCGGCGTCTGCCAGGGATGTGACGGGGTGGTCCATGGACCCATGCTCTCGGCCCGACGCCGCGCTGTCTTGTCACACCCGCACCGACGGTGGGCCGATCCGCGCGGTGCACCGTCGGTGCAGTAGGATCCGGACCGTCAGACATCCTTTAAGACCCGTCCAGAGAGGCGGGGAAGGAGGTCGCCAGATGTCCTCTGGCCCCGCTGTGCCCGCCAGTCATGATCTTCCCTCCGGTCCGACCGCTCACGGCGGTCCCGCCCCCGACGACTCCGGTTCCGAGGTCCTCGGCCCACCCGAGATCTCCCGCGCGCTGACCCGCATCGCGCACGAGATCCTCGAGCGGAACCACGGCGGCGCCGAGCTCGTCCTGCTCGGCATCCCCACCAGGGGGCTGCCGCTGGCCCGCCGCCTCGCCGCCAAGATCGCCGACGTCGAGCCGTACCTGGACGCGGCAACCATCGCCGGCTCGCTGGACGTCACCATGTACCGCGACGACCTGCACCGGCACCCCACACGCACGATCGGCGCGACCCAGGTCCCCGAGGACGGCATCGACGACAAGGTCGTCGTGCTGGTCGACGACGTGCTCTTCTCGGGCCGGACGATCCGCGCGGCCCTCGACGCCCTCAACGACATCGGCCGGCCACGCACGGTCCAGCTCGCCGTCCTCGTCGACCGCGGCCACCGCGAGCTGCCCATCCGGGCGGACTACGTCGGCAAGAACCTGCCGACCTCGCTGGTCGAGAAGGTGCGGGTGCGTCTGGTCGAGACCGACGGCGTGGACTCGGTCCGGATCGACGGGGGCGTCCGATGAGACACCTGCTCAGTGCCGCCGACCTCGACCACGACGCGACGATCCACGTGCTCGACACGGCCGCGCAGATGGCCGCGACCCAGAGCCGGGAGATCAAGAAGCTGCCCACCCTGCGCGGCAAGACGGTGGTGAACCTGTTCTTCGAGGACTCCACCCGCACCCGGATCTCGTTCGAGACGGCGGCCAAACGGCTCTCCGCCGACGTGATCAACTTCAGCGCGAAGGGGTCGAGCGTCTCCAAGGGCGAGTCGCTCAAGGACACCGCCCAGACGTTGCAGGCGATGGGCGCCGACGCCGTCGTGATCCGGCACCCCGCCTCCGGCGCGCCGCACCGGCTCGCGCACTCCGGCTGGGTCAGCACCTCGGTGGTCAACGCCGGCGACGGAACCCACCAGCACCCCACCCAGTCGCTGCTGGACGCGTACACGATCCGGCGGCACCTGACCGGCACGGGAGACAACCCGGACGGGGTCGGCAACGACCTCGCCGGCCTGCACGTGGCGATCGTCGGCGACGTCCTGCACTCGCGCGTCGCCCGGTCCAACGTGCAGATGCTGCACACCCTCGGCGCACGGGTCACGCTCGTCGCACCACCGACCTTGGTGCCGGTGGGCGCCGAGGCCTGGCCGTGCACCACCTCGTACCACCTCGACGAGCTGATCACCGACCAGCAGCCGGACGCGATCATGATGCTCCGCGTCCAGCGCGAGAGGATGGGCGGCGACGGACCGGGCGGCCGCGGGGTGCCCGGCTTCTTCCCGAGCCCGCTGGAGTACACCAGGGCGTTCGGCCTGGACAGCCGGCGGATGGCGATGCTGCCCGACCACGCCATCGTGCTGCACCCGGGTCCGATGAACCGCGGGCTGGAGATCTCCGCCGATGCGGCCGACTCGGTCCGGGCCGTGATCCTCGAGCAGGTGTCCAACGGCGTCGCGGTGCGGATGGCCGTGCTCTACCTGTTGCTGGCCAAGGAGAAGGAGACGTCGGAATGAGCGCGGCACCCGAGTACCTCCTGCGCGGCGTCGCACCCCTGGGCGGTGAACCGACCGACCTGCTGCTCGCCGACGGACGGATCGCAGCGATCGGGGCCGAGGCCGGAGCACGCCACGGCGCGGCCGGCGTGGTGACGATCGACGGCACCGGCCTGGTCGCGCTGCCGGGTCTCGTCGACCTGCACACCCACCTGCGCGAACCCGGCAGGGAGGACGCCGAGACGGTCTTCACCGGGACGCGTGCCGCGGCCCTCGGCGGCTTCACCGCCGTGCACGCGATGGCGAACACCTCACCGGTCGCGGACACCGCAGGCGTCGTCGAGCAGGTCTGGCGGCTCGGCCGCGACGCGGGCTGGGTCGACGTCCACCCGGTCGGGGCCGTCAGCCTCGGCCTCGCCGGGGAGCAGCTCGCCGAGCTGGGCGCCATGGCGCACTCCGCGGCCCGGGTCCGGGTCTTCTCCGACGACGGCAGGTGCGTGCACGACCCGGTCCTGATGCGTCGTGCGCTCGAGTACGTCAAGGCCTTCGACGGCGTGATCGCCCAGCACGCCCAGGAGCCACGACTGACCCAGGGCGCCCAGATGCACGAGGGTGTCGTCTCGGCCGAGGTCGGGCTGGCCGGGTGGCCGGCCGTGGCGGAGGAGGCGATCATCGCGCGCGACGTGCTGCTGGCCGACCACGTCGGCTCGCGGCTGCACGTCTGCCACCTGTCCACCGCCGGGTCGGTGGAGATCATCCGGTGGGCCAAGGCACGCGGCATCGCGGTGACCGCCGAGGTCACCCCGCACCACCTCGCGCTGACCGACGACCTCGCCCGCACCTATGACCCGCTCTACAAGGTCAACCCCCCGTTGCGCACCGCGGCCGACGTCGAGGCGGTCCGCGCCGGGCTCGCCGACGGGACGATCGACATCGTCGCGACGGACCACGCCCCGCACACCCGCGAGGACAAGGACTGCGAGTGGGCCGCCGCGGCGTTCGGCATGACCGGTCTGGAGACCGCGCTGTCGATCGTCCAGACGACCATGGTCGACACCGGCCGGATGGACTGGGCCGACGTGGCCCGGGTCCTGTCGACCACCCCGGCGCAGATCGGGCGGGTGGACAGCGGACCGCACGCCCAGGGCCGTCCGCTCGCCGTGGGGGAGCCGGCCAACGTCACCCTCGTCGACCCGGCGGCACGGTGGACGGTCGACCCCGCGGTCGGCGCCAGCGCGAGCCGCAACACCCCGTACGGCGGCCGCGAGCTGTCCGGACGCGTCGTCGCCACCTTCCTGCGTGGCCGTGCGACGGTCCTGGGCGGCGTGGCCGTCGAGCACCGGGCCGCCAGGTCTGCCGACGCCGAGCAGAGCAGCACCTGGTGACCCGCACCACGCTGGGCGTCATCGCGCTGGCGGTGCTGTTCCTGCTGGCGCTCCTGGCGATGCGGGTCGGGTGGCGCGGGCGCGCTGCCCGCTCGTCCGCGCTGCTCGCCGCGATCCCTCAGGCACCGGACGCCGAGGGGCTCGGCGATGCTCGTTGCACACCCGTCGAGGCGACCTACGTCGTGACCACGACGACCGGCGACTGGCTCGAGCGCGTCGTCGCGCACGATCTCGGGGTCCGGTCCGCGGCGGTCGTCACCGTGCACGACGCCGGCGTCGTGATCGCGCGCACCGGGGCGACCGACGTCTTCATCCCGGCGACCGACCTGCGCGCGGTCGGCAGGGCGCCCGGGATGGCCGGCAAGGTGGTCGGGCGGGACGGTCTCGTCGTGATCGGCTGGACCGTCGGCGACCAGGGCCTCGACACCGGGCTGCGGACCCGGCACGCCGCGGACCGCGAGGTGCTGACCGAGGCGGTGCGCGGCCTGCTGGTGCCGGCCTCGGCCACGACGCCGTCCCGCACGTCCGACCCCACGAGCGAGGAGCACGCATGAGTGACCGGACTGCCGTCCTGGTCCTGGAGGACGGCCGGACCTTCACCGGGCTGGCCTACGGCGCGACCGGCCGCACGGTCGGCGAGATCGTCTTCAACACCGGCATGACGGGGTACCAGGAGACCCTGACCGACCCGTCGTACCACCGTCAGATCGTCGTGATGACCGCGCCGCACATCGGCAACACCGGCATCAACGACGAGGACCCCGAGTCCGGCCGGATCTGGGTCGCCGGCTTCGTCGTGCGCGACCCTGCGATCCGCCCGTCCAGCTGGCGGTCGACGCGGAGCCTCACCGACGGCCTCCTCGCCGACGGCATCGTCGGGATCAGCGACATCGACACCCGGGCACTGACCCGGCACCTGCGCGAGCGGGGCGTCATGCGGGCCGGGATCTTCTCCGGCGAGGCGCTCGTCGACGCCACCGGGCGCCGTCGGGCCGACCAGGACCTGCTGGACGAGGTCGCCGCGGCCCCGTCGATGACCGGTGCGGACCTCGCGGGCGAGGTCTCGGTCCGGGAGCCGTACACGGTCGAGCCGGTCCGTGGGCCGGTGAGCCCGGCCGAACCGGTCGCGACGGTCGTCGCGATCGACCTGGGGATCAAGTCGATGACGCCGCAGCGGCTCGCCGAGCGCGGCGTGCGGACGCACGTCCTGCCCTCGACGGCCACGATGCAGGACGTGCTCGCGCTCGCGCCGGACGGCGTGTTCTTCTCCAACGGCCCGGGCGACCCGGCGGCGGCGGTGCACGAGGTCGAGCTCCTGCGCGCCGTCCTCGACCGCAAGATCCCGTTCTTCGGGATCTGCTACGGCAACCAGCTCCTCGGACGTGCGCTCGGCTACGGCACCTACAAGCTCACCTACGGGCATCGAGGGGTCAACCAGCCGGTGATGGACCGGCGGACCCGCAAGGTCGAGATCACCGCGCACAACCACGGCTTCGCCGTGGAGGCACCGATCGACGCGGAGTCCGTCGCACCGCACGACGGCGGCCGGTACGGCCGGGTCGTGGTGTCCCACATCGCGCTGAACGACGACGTCGTCGAAGGTCTCGAGTGCCTCGACCTGCCGGCCTTCTCGGTCCAGTACCACCCCGAGGCGGCTGCCGGCCCGCACGACGCGAGCTATCTGTTCGACCGCTTCGTCGACCTCATGACCACAGGTTCGGTCACCGGTCGCCCCGCCCGGACCACCGTCGACGCACCCGCCACCCAGGAGAGCCCGAACGATGCCCCGTCGCACTGACATCACGAGCGTCCTGGTCATCGGTTCCGGGCCGATCGTCATCGGCCAGGCCGCCGAGTTCGACTACTCCGGGACCCAGGCCTGCCGCGTGCTGCGCGACGAGGGCATCCGGGTGATCCTGGTCAACTCCAACCCGGCGACGATCATGACCGACCCGGAGTTCGCCGACGCCACGTACATCGAGCCGATCACGCCCGAGGTGATCGAGGCGATCATCGCGGCCGAACGACCCGACGCCCTCCTGCCGACGCTCGGCGGTCAGACCGCGCTCAACGCGGCCATCGCGCTGGACGCTGCCGGCGTGCTCGAGCGCTACGGCGTCGAGATGATCGGCGTCAACGTGGCGTCGATCCACCTGGCCGAGGACCGCCAGCAGTTCAAGGAGGTCGTCGAGCGGTGCGGTGCCTCGAGCGCCCGCAGCCTCATCGCGCACACGATGGACGAGGTGCTGGGCGCCGCCGGTGACCTGGGCTACCCGGTCGTCGTCCGGCCGTCCTTCACGATGGGCGGCCTCGGCTCGGGGATCGCCTTCGACGAGACGCAGCTGCGGCGCATCGCGGGCGCCGGCCTGCACTACTCGCCGACCACCGAGGTGCTCCTCGAGGAGTCCATCCTCGGCTGGAAGGAGTACGAGCTCGAGCTCATGCGCGACAACGTCGACAACGTCGTGGTGGTCTGCTCGATCGAGAACGTCGACCCGGTCGGCGTGCACACCGGCGACTCGGTCACCGTCGCACCGGCGCTGACCCTGACCGACCGCGAGTACCAGAACCTGCGCGACATCGGGATCAAGGTGATCCGCGAGGTCGGCGTCGACACCGGTGGCTGCAACATCCAGTTCGCGGTGCACCCCGAGACCGGGCGCGTCGTGGTGATCGAGATGAACCCCCGGGTGTCGCGGTCGAGCGCCCTGGCGTCGAAGGCCACCGGCTTCCCGATCGCGAAGATCGCCGCACGGCTCGCGATCGGCTACACGCTCGACGAGATCCCGAACGACATCACCGGCTCGACCCCTGCCTCGTTCGAGCCGGCCCTCGACTACGTCGTGGTCAAGGTGCCTCGCTTCGCCTTCGAGAAGTTCCCCGCCGCCGACCCGACCCTCACCACGACCATGAAGTCGGTCGGCGAGGCGATGGCCCTCGGCCGGAACTTCGCCGAGGCCCTGGGCAAGGCCATGCGATCCCTCGACACGTCGCGATCGGTCTTCCACTGGCAGGGTCCGACGCCGGCGGGGGAGCGGCTCGCCGAGCTCCTGGCCACCATCGCGGTGCCGACCGAGCACCGCCTGATCGACGTGCAGCAGGTGCTCCGATCGGTCGGCCAGGACGGTGGGGCGAGCGTCGAGGACGTGTACGCAGCGACCGGCATCGACCCGTGGTTCCTCGACCAGATCGTCCTCATCAACGCCATCGCCGAGCAGGTGGCGGTGGCCGGCGAGCTCAGCCGGGACCTGCTGCGGCGGGCCAAGCGGCACGGTCTGTCGGACGCCCAGCTCGCCTCGTTGCGCGGTATCGGCGAGGAGACCGTCCGCCAGCTGCGGCACGCCCTGGGCCTGCGCCCGGTGTTCAAGACAGTCGACACCTGCGCGGCCGAGTTCGCCGCCTCGACCCCGTACCACTACTCGACGTACGACGAGGAGACCGAGGTCCAGCCGAGGACCCGGCCGGCAGTGATCATCCTCGGCTCGGGTCCCAACCGGATCGGGCAGGGCATCGAGTTCGACTACTCGTGCGTGCACGCCGCCCTCGCGCTGCGCGACGAGTACGAGACAGTGATGATCAACTGCAACCCGGAGACCGTGTCGACCGACTACGACACCTCCGACCGGCTCTACTTCGAGCCGCTGACCTTCGAGGACGTCCTGGAGGTCTACCAGGCCGAGCTCGCCGTCGGACCTGTCGCCGGGATCATCGTGCAGCTCGGCGGGCAGACGCCGCTCGCCCTGGCCGACCGGCTCGAGGCGGCCGGCCTGCCGATCCTCGGGACGTCTCCGGCAGCGATCGACGCGGCAGAGGACCGTGGCCTGTTCGGCCGCGTCCTGATGGCGGCGGGTCTGCCGGCACCCGCTTTCGGCACGGCACGGACCCTCGAGCAGGCCGTCGAGGTCGCCCGCCGGATCGGTTACCCCGTCCTGGTGCGGCCCTCGTACGTGCTCGGCGGGCGAGGGATGGAGATCGTCTACTCGGACGACCAGCTGACCGGCTACGTGGAACGGGCCCTGGCCGGCGCGCGGACGGCGACCGACGCGGGGGCGGGCGGCGAGATCCCGCCGCTGCTGATCGACCGGTTCCTCGACGACGCCATCGAGCTCGACGTCGATGCGCTGTACGACGGGACCGAGCTGTACCTCGGCGGCGTCATGGAGCACATCGAGGAAGCCGGGATCCACTCGGGTGACTCGGCCTGCGTGCTGCCGCCGGTGACCGTCTCGACCGCCGAGATGGACCGGATCCGGGTGTCGACCGAGGCGATCGCCAAGGGCGTCGGCGTCCGTGGCCTGCTGAACATCCAGTTCGCGCTGGTCTCGGACGTCCTGTACGTGCTCGAGGCCAACCCGCGCGCCTCGCGCACCGTGCCGTTCGTGTCCAAGGCGACGGGTGTCCCGCTGGCCAAGGCCGCCGCGCTGCTGATGGCCGGCCACTCGATCGCCCGCCTCCGGGCCGACGGCGTGCTGCCCGCGACCGGCGACGGCGGCTCGCTGAGCCTGGACGCCCCGATCGCGGTCAAGGAGGCAGTGCTGCCCTTCAAGCGGTTCCGCACGGCGACGGGTGCCGTCGTCGACACGGTCCTCGGCCCGGAGATGCGCTCGACGGGCGAGGTGATGGGCTTCGACGTCGACTTCCCGACCGCGTTCGCGAAGTCGCAGGCAGCGGCCTTCGGTGGTCTGCCGACGTCCGGCCGGGTCTTCATCTCGGTCGCCGACCGGGACAAGCGAGCGATCACGTTCCCGGTCAAGCGCCTGAGCGAGCTCGGGTTCGAGATCCTCGCCACCGAGGGCACCGCGGCCGTGCTGCGGCGCAACGGGATCGCCTCGACAGTGGTCCGCAAGCACTCCGCCGGTCGCGGGCCGAACGGCGAGCCGACGATCGTCGACCTGATCACAGCGGGTGAGGTGGACATGGTCGTCAACACCCCGTCCGGCCAGGGCGCCCGCGCGGACGGCTACGAGATCCGCACCGCGACCGTCTCGGCCGACAAGGCGATCGTCACGACCGTCCAGCAGCTCGCCGCGGCCGTGCAGGGCATCGAGTCGCTGCGATCCGGGCCGTTCCGCGTCCGCAGCCTGCAGCAGCACGTCCTGGAGCTGCGACCCGCACCACGCGGGAGCGGCGCATGAACCCGCCGACCGCACCCTTCGGCGCCCGGCTCGCCGCAGCGATGGACGACTACGGCCCGGTGTGCGTCGGGATCGACCCGCACCCCGAGCTGCTGGCCGCCTGGGGCCTGACCGACGACGCCGACGGGCTGCGCACGTTCGCGCTGACCGTCGTCGACGCGCTCGTCGGCCGGGTCGCTGCGCTCAAGCCCCAGTCCGCGTTCTTCGAGCGGCACGGATCGGCCGGGATCGCTGTCCTCGAGGAGGTCCTGGCGACCGTGCGTGCGGCGGACGGGGGCACCCAGGCGGTCCTGGACGCCAAGCGCGGCGACATCGGCTCGACGATGGAGGGCTACGCCGACGCCTACCTGCGGGACGGCGCGCCGCTGGCCTGCGACGCGCTCACGGTCAGCCCCTACCTCGGCTTCGGGTCGTTGACCCCGGCGGTCGAGGCGGCGGTGCGCGCGGGTCGCGGCCTGTTCGTGCTCGCGCTGACGTCCAACCCGCAGGGTGCGTCGGTGCAGCACGCCGTCGGACCCTCGGGGACACCTGTCGCGCGGGCGATGGCGCTCGCTGCGGCCGAGCTCAACGCCGCCGAGCTGGACCGGACCGGCGGTCCGATGGGCTCGATCGGTCTCGTCGTCGGGGCGACTGTCGGCGATGCCGTCTCACGACTCGGGATCGACCTCGCGGCTGTCCGAGGGCCGTTGCTCGCGCCCGGCCTGGGCGCTCAGGGCGCCGGAGCCGCCGAGCTCGCCCTGGCGTTCGCCGGCGCCGGCCGCAGCGTGCTCGCGGCGACCTCGCGGGCCGTCCTGGCGGCCGGGCCGGACCGTGCGGCGGTGCGGACCGCTGCCCTCGCTGCGGTGCGCGAAGCCGCCTCGGCCCTGCGCTGACCTGGGCCTCTTCTCGTCCCGCGTTGCCGAGAGGGCGCTCGGCTCGCTAGGTTCGACACGTCCGTGACTTCCCCTCCGCGAAGAAGGTGACCCCGCGTGGCCCTACCGCCGCTCACACCCGAACAGCGTTCCGCTGCCCTGGCCAAGGCTGCCGCAGCCCGCCAGGCCCGAGCTGAGGTGAAGGCTCGCCTGAAGTACTCCCAGGGGTCCCTGGCCGAGGTCATCGAGCAGGGCCGCACGGACGACGTCATCGGCAAGCTCAAGGTCTCCGCCCTGCTGGAGTCGCTACCGGGCGTCGGGAAGATCAAGGCCCGCGCGATCATGGCCGAGATCGGGATCTCCGAGACCCGCCGGCTGCGCGGGCTCGGCCCGCACCAGGCCAAGGCGCTCGTCGAGCGGTTCGGCTGAACGGACCCTTGTCAGCACCCGAGAACCCTGAGTCCAGACCCGCCCGACCGGGCGTCCTCGCCCCGGTGGCGGTCTCGCGGCTGACCGTGCTGGCCGGCCCCACCGCGGTCGGCAAGGGCACGGTCTCGGCGGACGTCCGTGCGCGGTACCCGCAGGTGTGGCTCTCCGTCTCGGCCACGACGCGGCCGCCACGGCCCGGCGAGGTCGACGGCGTGCACTACTACTTCGTCGACGGCGCGGCCTTCGACGCGATGGCCGCCCGCGGCGAGCTGCTCGAGTGGGCGGTCGTGCACGGCCGGAACCGGTACGGGACCCCGCGCGGCCCGGTGCTGGAGCAGCTCGCCGCCGGCCGGCCCGCCCTGCTGGAGATCGACCTGGCCGGCGCCCGCCAGGTGCGGGCGGCCATGCCGGACGCCCGGTTCGTGTTCCTCGCGCCACCCAGCTGGGAGGAGCTCGAGCGCCGTCTGGTCGGACGCGGCACGGAGGATGCCGAGGAGCGCGCCCGGCGTCTTGCGACGGCCCGGATCGAGCTGGCTGCCGAGTCCGAGTTCGACCACGTGATCGTCAACGACGAGGTGCACCGCGCCACGGACGAGCTCATCGAGGTCATGGGGCTCACGAGGCGGTAGGATGGTGAAGTTGCCCGGGGCCAGGTGCCCTGGCGCCCGCCGCCCAGCGGCCCACAGATCTCGTGCCCACCGCCCGCCCACCCGAACACGGAGTGCGAACATGTCCGGAACTGTCGCCCACCCCGAGGGCATCACCGACCCGCCGATCGATGAGCTGCTCGCCGCCGCGGACTCCAAGTACGCCCTGGTGATCTACTCCGCCAAGCGTGCCCGCCAGATCAACGCCTACTACTCCCAGCTGAACGAGGGGCTGCTCGAGTACGTCGGCCCGCTGGTCGAGGCCCGTCACCAGGAGAAGGCGCTCTCCATCGCCATGCGTGAGATCAACGCCGGCCTGCTGACGGTCACACCGACCGACGGCTGAGCCCGACAGGCTCGGGAGCGGGGGAGTCGGCGTGCGCATCCTCCTGGGTGTGAGCGCAGGTATCGCGGCCTACAAGTCGGCCCTGCTGCTGCGCCTGCTCACCGAGGCCGGCCACGACGTCCGCGTCGTGCCCACCCGTGCCTCGCTGGAGTTCGTCGGTCGTGCCACCTGGGAGGCCCTGTCGGGCAACCCGGTGACCACCGGGGTCTTCGACGACGTCCCGGCGGTCGAGCATGTGCGGCTGGGCACGAGCGCCGACCTGGTGGTCGTCGCGCCGGCGACCGCCGACCTGCTCGCGCGTGCGGCAGCCGGACGAGCGGACGACCTGCTGACAGCCGCCCTGCTCACCGCGCGCTGCCCGGTGCTCATGGCACCGGCCATGCACACCGGGATGTGGGAGCACCCCGCGACCCGGGCGAACGTTGCGACCCTCCGGGGACGCGGCGTCGTGGTGCTCGACCCGGACTCCGGACGTCTCACCGGTCAGGACACGGGGCCCGGTCGCCTGCCGGAGCCCGCCGTGATCGCCGCGGCGGCGCTCGCCCTCGTCGCGTCGCCGCTGCCGGCCGATCTCGCCGGACGGCACGTGGTCGTCTCCGCGGGCGGGACCCGCGAGCCCGTCGACCCGGTGCGGTTCCTCGGGAACCGTTCGACGGGCACCCAGGGCATCGCGCTGGCCAAGGCGGCGACCGAGCGTGGTGCGCGCGTGACCCTGGTGGCGGCGAACGTCAGCCTGCCCACCCCGCACGGGGTCGAGGTCGTGGCCGTCGAGACCACGTCGGAGCTGCGCGAGGCGGTCCGCTCCGCAGGGGCGACGGCCGATGTCGTCGTGATGGCGGCCGCGGTCGCGGACTTCCGGCCGCTGACGACAGCCGAGCACAAGATGAAGAAGGTCGCGGGGGAGCCGGCGCCGTCGATCGCGCTCACCACGAACCCCGACATCCTCGCCGAGCTCGCGGCCGAGCGGCTGCACCCGGGGCAGGTGGTCGTCGGCTTCGCCGCTGAGACCGGCGACGGCGAGGGCAGCGTGCTCGACCACGGCCGCGCCAAGGCGCGCCGCAAGGGTGCCGACCTGCTGGTGGTCAACGCCGTCGGCCAGGGCAGGGGATTCGGCGGCGTCGACAACGACGTGACGATCGTCGACGAGCACGGCCAGGACGTCGCCGTGGCCGCCGGGTCGAAGGACGTGGTCGCGCACGCCGTCTGGGACGCGATCGTCCCGCTCCTCAAGCCCCTGGACGCCTGAGCGTCCCCAGGTCGCGTCCGCCCGCCGCTGCGCCGACGTGCCCGTGTCCGATGCCCGGACGGCCGAGGGAACCGCGCTGCGCGACGGTACGCTGACCGCCATGACCGATGCCTCCCAGCGCCTGTTCACGTCCGAGTCCGTGACCGAGGGACACCCCGACAAGGTCTGCGACCAGATCTCGGACGGCATCCTCGACGCGATGATCGCGCAGGACCCGCATGCCCGGGTCGCGGTCGAGACCATGGTGACCACGGGCCTGGTGCACGTGGCCGGCGAGGTGACGACCGAGGCGTACGTCGAGATCCCGCAGGTCGTCCGCGAGGTGCTCAACCGGATCGGCTACACGTCCTCGACGATCGGGTTCGACGCGCACTCGTGCGGTGTCTCGGTCTCGATCGGCCAGCAGTCGCCCGACATCGCCGCCGGTGTCGACAAGGCGTGGGAGATCCGCCAGGACTCGGGCGACCTCGACCCGCTCGACGCCCAGGGCGCCGGCGACCAGGGCCTGATGTTCGGCTACGCGAGCGACGAGACGCCGTCGCTGATGCCGTTGCCCATCTGGCTGGCCCACCGCCTCGCCGAGCGGCTCGCGATCATCCGCAAGGAAGGCACGATCGACTACCTCCGCCCGGACGGCAAGACCCAGGTCACCATCGCCTACGACGGGGACCGTCCGGTCCGCCTGGACACCGTCGTCGTGTCGACCCAGCACGACCCGGGCATCTCGCTCGAGACCCAGCTCGCCCCCGAGGTCGCCGAGCACGTCGTCGCGCCGATGCTCGAGGGCCTCGAGCTGGACACCACGGGACATCGACTGCTGATCAACCCGACCGGCACGTTCGTCATCGGCGGGCCGCAGGGCGACGCCGGCCTGACCGGACGCAAGATCATCGTCGACACCTACGGCGGGATGGCGCGACACGGCGGCGGGGCGTTCTCCGGCAAGGACCCGTCGAAGGTCGACCGCTCGGCCGCCTACGCGATGCGATGGGTCGCGAAGAACGTCGTAGCCGCAGGCCTCGCCCGTCGGTGCGAGGTCCAGGTCGCCTACGCGATCGGCGCATCCCACCCGGTCGGCCTGTTCGTGGAGACGTTCGGCACCGAGACCGTTCCGGTCGACCGTCTCACCAAGGCGATCCGTGAGGTCTTCGACCTGCGCCCCGCCGCCATCGTGCGGGACCTCAACCTGCTGCGACCGATCTACTCGCGCACCGCCGCCTACGGGCACTTCGGTCGCGAGCTCGCCGACTTCACCTGGGAGCGCACCGACCGGGTGCTCGACCTGCACTCTGCCCTCGGCTGAGCCGGTTCGCCGTCGGCTGAGCCGGTCCAGCGCGCTGTGGATGGTGCCGGCGTGACGGCGGGCCGTGGTGGGATGAGCGCGTGGACACCCCGGGCACCGCGGCAGCCGAGCAGCTGACGCTCGCCGGGCTGCCCGGCCCCCGCGCGCCCCGCCGGACCCGGCGGGCCGAGCCAGGCCCGGTCGCGACCGAGCTCCCGGTCGCCCGGGTGACTGTCGACCGGCCGCAGGCCCATCTCGACCGGGTCTTCGAGTACGCCGTCCCCGAGGCGCTGTCCGACGCCGCGCGCCCCGGCGTCCGGGTCAAGGTGCGGTTCGGTGGCCAGGACCTCGACGGTTACCTGCTCGAACGCGCTGCCGAGGCGGAGCACGACGGCGAGCTGACCCCCGTGCGTCGGGTCGTCTCGCCCGAGCCGGTGCTCACGCCCGAGGTGCTCGCCCTGGCGCGCGCCGTCGCGCGCCGCTACGCGGGCACCCTCGCCGACGTGCTCCGGCTGGCCGTGCCCCCACGGCACGCCAGGGTCGAGCAGGAGATGTGGTCGGTCCCGCCACCCACCGACGAGGCACCCGCGGACCGCATCCCGGAGACCGTCGCCGCACCGGACGGCTGGGACGCCTACACCGGTGGCGCAGCGTTCCTGCGACGGGTCGCCGCCGGGCAGGACCCTCGGGCGGTGTGGCAGGCGTTGCCCGGGTGCGCCGGGACGTCGTGGGCCGACGGCCTGGCGCAGGCCGCGCAGGCGGCCCTGGACGGTGGCCGTGGCGCGCTCGTCGTCCTGCCCTCTGCCGCCGAGGTGCGCCTCATGGAGCAGGCCCTGCTGCGCGCAGGCATCCGCGCCTGGACCCCAGGTGCGTCGCGTGGCTGGGTACGGCTGATGGCCGACGACGGACCCGCCGTCCGCTACCGGTCGTTCCTCGCTGTGCGCCGCGGCGCCGCAGACGTCGTGATCGGCACCCGGGCGGCGGCCTTCGCACCCGTCCGGCGACTCGGTCTCGCCGTGTGCTGGGACGACGCCGACCACCTGCACGCCGAACCCCGTGCGCCGTACCCGCATGCCCGCGACGTCCTGGCGATGCGCGCCGACCTGGAGCACTGCGCGGTGCTCGTCGGCGGACTCATCCGCTCGGTCGCGGCACAACGCTGGGTCACGACCGGATACGCCCGTGCGCTCGTCGCTCCGCGCGAGGTGGTCAGAGGCCGCACTCCTCGGGTCGTCGCCCTGACCGCTGTCGAGCTCGCCGCGGAGGGGCCCGCAGCGGCGGCTCGCCTTCCCGGTGCCGCCTGGCGTGCCGTCCGTGACGGCCTGACCCGCGGCCCGGTCCTGATCCAGGTGCCGCGCGCCGGCTACGTGCCGAGCATCGCCTGTGCCCGGTGCCGCACGATGGCACGCTGCCCCGGCTGCAACGGACCGCTGCACCTCCCGGCGAGCGGCAGCACCCCGCAGTGCCGGTGGTGCGGTCGGCTCGCCGGTGACTGGCGCTGCCCCGAGTGCTCGGCGACGACCCTCCGGTCGGTCCGGGTGGGATCCGACCGGACGGCCGAGGAGCTCGGTCGGGCCTTCCCCGGGGTGCCGGTGCGGATCTCTGGCGCCTCGGCCGCTGCCGGAGTGATCGCGGCGGTCGGCGAGGGGCCCGCCCTGGTGGTGGCCACGCCCGGCGCGGAGCCGGTTGCCGCCGCCGGGTACGCCGCCGCCCTGCTGCTCGACGCGGCGGTCGTGACCGGTCGCTCGTCGCTCGACGTCGCGGAGCAGGCGCTGCGGACCTGGATCAGCGCGGCAAGCCTCGTCCGCGGGGCGTCGGACGGGGGAGTGGTGCTGCTCGTCGGCGACGCGGCGCACGCCCCCACGCAGGCACTGGTCCGATGGGACCCGGCGGGGCTCGCCGAGCGCGAGCTGGCCGAGCGTGCCGAGCTCCGGCTCCCGCCCGCTGTCCACCTGGTGGCGCTCGACGGCCCCCGCGACGCCGTGGAGGCCCTGCTGGCGCGGATCACGCTGCCGGCCGGTTCCGAGGTCCTCGGCCCGCACGCCGTCGAGGCACCGAACGGGGCTCGTCCGGATGCCACGCGCGACGCGACGGGCGGCCTCGCCGCCGAGCCGGCAGCCGCCGTGCTGCCCGACCTGCTGCTCGAGCCGGAGAGCCGACGGCCGGTGCGTGCCCTGGTGCGTGCACCGTGGGACGTCGCCGCCGAGGTCACCGCGAGCATCGCGGCAGCGGTCGCCACGCGCAGCGCCAAGCGCGAGCCCGGTTCGGTCCGGGTCCAGGTCGAACCCGTCGACGTCCTCTGAGCGCGATGGGCCCCGTCGGGACTGCGCGGGCCGGGCGGCCGCAGCCGCCTAGGATCGACGCATGCGTCTGCTGTTCGTCGGGACCCCGGCGGTTGCCCTCCCCACGCTCGACGCCCTGCTCGACTCCGGGCACGAGGTCGTCGCGGTCCTGACCCGGCCCGACGCTCCCGCCGGCCGTGGGCGTAGGACGACCGCGAGCCCGGTCAAGGAGCGGGCCCGGGCGGCGGGGGTCGAGGTGCTGACACCGCGGTCGCCGGGCGACCCCGACCTGCGTACCCACCTGGCGTCCCTGGACCTGAACTGCGCGCCGGTCGTCGCCTACGGCGGGCTCCTGCCGCAGGCCCTGCTCGACATCCCGACCCTCGGCTGGGTGAACCTGCACTTCTCCCTGCTGCCGGCCTGGCGCGGAGCGGCACCCGTGCAGCACTCGTTGCTGCACGGCGACGAGGTCACCGGCGCGACGACTTTCCGGATCGAGGCGGGTCTGGACACCGGTCCGGTGTACGGGACCCTGACCGAGACCATCCGGCCCCGCGACACGTCGGGTGACCTGCTCGACCGGCTGGCCCGCGCCGGCTCCGGACTGATGCTCGCGACCCTCGACGGCCTCGCCGACGGTTCGCTCGTCGCTGTCCCGCAGCCCCAGGAGGGTGTGAGCCTCGCGCCGCGGCTGACCAAGGACGACGGTCGGGTCCGGTGGGAGCACCCCGCCCTGGCCACCGACCGGCGGGTCCGCGCGTGCACCCCCGCACCCGGGGCCTGGACGACGGCTCCGGACGGGACCCGCCTCAAGCTCGGCCCGGTCCGGCTGCGCGCGGACGTGACCGACCTCGCGCCGGGCGAGCTCGCCGTCGGGCGCGCCGAGGTGCTCGTCGGGACCGGGACGCATGCCGTGGCACTCGGTGACGTCGAGGCCGCCGGCCGGCGGTTGATGCCGGCGGCCGACTGGGCTCGGGGCGCACGGCCCACCGACGGCGCACGACTGGGGACCTCATGACCGAGCACGGCGACCGACACGGCAGGCACGAGGGCAGCGACCGGCACGGCGACAAGCACGGCAGTGACAAGCACGGCAGTGACAAGCACGGCAGTGACAAGCACAGCGGTGACAAGCACAGCAGTGACAAGCACAGCGCCGGCGAGGGCGGCGCGCGACGCGACGCTGCCGGCCGGCAGCGTGGGCCGGCGCGGGCAGCGGGTCGGTCCGCGCCACGTACCAGCCAGACGCCCGCGGAGCGCCGGCGCACCGGTGACCCGGCCAGGACGGCGGCCTTCGACGTGCTCCGCGAGGTCGCGGAGTCCGAGGCCTACGCCAACCTCGTGCTGCCCCCCATGCTGCGGCACCGCGGGATCACCGGGCGGGATGCCGGGTTCGCGACCGAGCTCGCCTACGGCACGCTGCGGCTCCTCGGCCGGTACGACGCGGTGATCGTGATCGCAGCCCAGCGACCGACGTCCGCGATCGACCCGCCCGTCCTCGACCTGCTGCGGCTCGGCGCACACCAGCTGCTGGCCATGCGGGTGCCGCCGCACGCGGCGGTCTCCGAGACGGTCGCCCTGGCGCGCGGTCGGGTCGGAGCCGGTGCCGCACAGTTCGTCAACGCCGTGCTGCGCACGATCTCCGCCACACCCCTCCCGGAGTGGCTGAGCCGGATCGAGGAGGCGGCTGGTCCTGACGACACCGCACGCCTCGCCGTCGCCTACAGCCACCCGGCGTGGATCGTCCGGGCGATGCGCCAGGCGCTGATGGCCGACCATCGTGACCCGGCCGAGCTGGACGAGCTGCTCGACGCCGACAACGCACCACCCGCGGTGACCGTCGTGGCGCGTCCGGGCCTTGCCGACCGGGCCGAGGTCCTCGACGCATCACCCGGTGCCGTCGCAGGACGATGGACGCCGACCGCCGTGGTGCTGCGCGGGGGCGATCCCGCCGGCGTGCCGGGGATGCGAGAGGGCCGGGTCGGCGTCCAGGACGAAGGCAGCCAGCTCGTGGCCCTTGCCCTGGCTGCCGTCGAGATCGAGCCACGCGCGCGCGGCACGGGCACCCCGGACCGCGGCACCGGAGCCGCGGGCGAGGTGTGGCTCGACCTGTGCGCCGGACCGGGCGGCAAGGCGGCGCTGCTCGGGGCGATCGCCGTCGGCCGTGGCGCGAGCCTGGTCGCCAACGAGCTCGCGCCCCACCGGGCACTGCTCGTCGAACGCGCTGTCGCCGCCCTGCCCGGTGCGACCGTGCAGGTCCGGTGCGCCGACGGCCGCGACGCCGGGACGCTCGAGCCGGGCCGGTACGACCGCGTGCTGGTCGACGCACCGTGCACCGGCCTCGGGGCCCTTCGGCGCCGGCCCGAGTCACGATGGCGACGCACCCCGGCCGATCTCGGTCCGCTGACCGAGCTGCAGCGCACCTTGCTCGGTTCGGCGCTGGACGCCGTCCGGCCGGGCGGGGTGGTGGCCTACGCGACCTGTTCGCCGCACATGGCCGAGACGCAGCTCGTGGTGCGGGACGTGCTCAAGCGCCGCGACGATGTCGTCCAGCTCGATGCCCGGGACGCGGTGCGAGCGGTCGCGGGACCCGACATCGAGCTCGGCACGGGGCCGTGGGTCCAGCTGTGGCCGCACGTGCACGGCACGGACGCCATGCACCTCGTCCTGCTGCGCAAGGTGTCCTCCGCCGTGTCGGCTCCCGCCGACCCCGACCCCACGGGAGACTGACGTCATGGACGTCCTGATCACCCCGAGCATCCTCTCGGCCGACTTCACCAACCTCGAGGCCGAGCTCGGCCGGATCGCGTCCGCCGACTTCGCGCACGTCGACGTCATGGACAACCACTTCGTGCCGAACCTGACGATCGGGCTGCCGGTCGTCGAACGGCTCGTCCGCGTCTCCCCGGTGCCGGTCGACGTGCACCTGATGATCGAGGACCCGGACCGGTGGGCGCCGGGCTTCGCCGAGGTGGGCGCCGCATCGGTCACCTTCCACGCCGAGGCCGCCCAGGCACCCGTGCGGTTGGCGCGCGAGCTGCGGCGGCTCGGCGCCCGGGCCGGGCTCGCGCTGCGCCCGGCGACCCCGGTGGAACCCTTCCTCGACCTGCTCGGCGAGATCGACATGCTGCTCGTGATGACTGTCGAGCCCGGCTTCGGCGGGCAGCCGTTCATCGACGGCACCCTGCCCAAGATCCGGCGCGCCCGCCAGGCGATCGGCGAGTCCGGCCTCGACGTGTGGGTGCAGGTCGACGGCGGTGTCTCGGTCACGACGATCGAGCGCGCGGCCGAGGCCGGCGCCAACGTCTTCGTCGCAGGGTCGGCCGTGTACGGGGCCGACGACGCTGCCGCCGCGATCAGCGAGCTGCGCCGCCTCGCGGCGCTCGGCCACCGGCACTGACGCGCCCCGACCCCGCGCGCCGCCGGATCCCGGCGGCGACCCGGTCTGTGGCAGACTGACCGACGAACACGTACGTGCTCCGGGGTCGGTGAAAATCCGAGCCGGCGGTGACAGTCCGCGACCCGGTCCATGGCGCAGCCCTTGTGGCAGCACCCGGACCGGTTGACCTGGTGGAACTCCAGGACCGACGGTCAAAGTCCGGATGGGAGGAAGCACGTGGCGTCCGACTCGGCGGAGCTCGCAGCCGCACAGGTCGCGACGTCGTGCATGACGCCTGTCGTGCCCAACCCCGGAGCCTGAGCGCTCGGGGAGGTGCACATGGCTGACGGTCACCAGCGGGAGATGGTCGCGATGGACCGCGCCCTCGAGCTCGCCGTCCTGGGTCCGGCACACGGCCCGAACCCCCGGGTCGGCTGCGTGCTCCTCGCCGCGGACGGCCGCACGATCGCCGAGGGCCATCACGCGGGTGCCGGGACCCCCCACGCCGAGGCGGCGGCCCTTGCCGCGGCACGGGCGAGCGGGGCGGACCCGACCGGTTCGACAGCCGTCGTCACCCTCGAGCCCTGTGCGCACACCGGCCGCACCGGTCCGTGCACCGACGCCCTGATCGCCGCCGGGGTCGCCCGCGTGGTGTACGCGGTGGACGACCCGAACCACGCCGCGGCGGGCGGGGCGCGCCGGCTCGCGGCCGCCGGCGTCGACGTCGTCGGCGGTGTGCGCCGCGACGAGGGCGAACGCGTGCTGCGGATCTGGCTGCACGCCCTGCGGACCGGCCGCCCCTTCGTGACGGTGAAGATCGCGACCACCCTGGACGGGCGGGTCGCCGCCGCCGACGGCTCGAGCCGGTGGATCACGTCGCCGGAGGCACGGCAGCACGCACACCGGTTCCGGGCGACCGTCGACGCGCTCGCGATCGGCACGGGCACGGCCCTGGTCGACGACCCGGCCCTCACCGCGCGCACGGCGGACGGCGGCCTCGACCCGCACCAGCCGCTGCGGGTCGTCGTCGGTCACCGCCCCGTGCCGCCGGCCGCGCGCCTGCACGGGCCCGGCGGGGAACTCGTCACGCTGCGTACCCACGACGTCGCCGAGGTCCTGGGGCAGCTGGCCGCCCGCGAGGTCCGGCACCTGCTCGTCGAGGGCGGGCCGAGACTGGCCGCGGCGTTCCTGCGGTCCGGCACCGTCGACGAGATCCACGCCTACGTCGCTCCGGTGCTGCTGGGAGCAGGTCCCGCCGCCGTCGCCGATCTGGGCATCGAATCGATCGCCGACGCGCTGCGGCTGCACACCCGGCAGGTCGAGGTCGTCGGGCCGGACCTGCTGATCGTCGGCGAGCCGCTCCGCCGAACCACCACGACGCACCCACCAGCCAACGCACCGAAGGAGACCTGATGTTCACCGGGATCATCGAGGAGATCGGCACCGTCGTCGCCCTCGAGCCGGGTGGCGGCGACGCGCGTCTGACGCTGCGCGGTCCGCTGGTCACGACCGGCACGCACCCGGGCGACTCGATCGCCGTCGACGGCTGCTGCCTGACGGTGACCGAGATCAACGACGGCGACTTCGTGGTCGACGTCATGCCCGAGACCCTGCGCCGCAGCACGCTCGGTGCCCTGCGGATCGGGGCGCCGGTGAACCTCGAGCGGGCCGTCCGGGCCGACGGCCGCCTCGACGGACACCTGGTCCAGGGTCATGTCGACGGTGTGGGGACGCTGCGCAGCCGCACCCCTGGCCCGCGGTGGGACGACCTCGTGCTCGGCTGCCCGGTGGAGCTCGCCCGGTACGTCGCCGAGAAGGGCTCGATCACCGTCTCCGGGGTCTCGCTGACGATCACCCAGGCGGGCGACGACAGCTTCGGGGTCTCGCTCATCCCGACGACCCTGCGCGCCACGACGCTCGGCCGGCTCGAGGTCGGTGACCCGGTGAACCTCGAGGTCGACGTGATCGCCAAGTACGTCGAGCGGCTGATGGGCCGGGCCGCTCCGGCTCCGGCCGGGGGAGAGCTGCTGTGAGCGGGGCTCAGCAGACCGACCGGGTGCTGCTCGGCACCGTCGAGGACGCGATCGACGCCCTGCGGGCCGGTCGGCCGGTCCTGGTCGCCGACTCACCGGACCGTGAGAACGAGGCCGATGTCATCCTCGCGGCACAGTCGGCCACGGCCGAGTGGGTCGGCTGGACCATCCGGCACTCGTCCGGCTACCTGTGCGCACCGATGCCGGCCGACCGTGCGGACGCGCTCGAGCTGCCGCTGATGGTGCCGCACAGCCAGGACCCGCGACGCACCGCCTACACGGTGACCGTCGATGCGGTCGACGGGGTCACGACCGGCATCTCGGCCGCGGACCGTGCCCGCACCCTGCAGGTCCTCGCCGATCCGGCCGCCGGGCCGCACAGCGTGATCCGACCGGGCCACGTGCTGCCGCTGCGAGCCGTCCCCGGAGGGGTCCTGCACCGCGCCGGGCACACCGAGGCCGCCGTCGACCTGTGCCGGCTCGCCGGGCTCGAGCCGGTCGCCGGGATCGCCGAGCTCGTGCACGACGACGGCTCGATGATGCGGCTCGTCGATGCCGCGGCACTCGCCCGCGCCGAGGGACTGGTCATCCTGACCATCCAGGACCTGATCGCCTGGCGGCGCACGCACGGCGACATCCCCGCCGCGGACGGCGTGGCGGTCGTCCCCGAGCGTCGCGTGCACGCGACGAGCACGGCGCGCCTGCCGACCCGGCACGGTCTGTTCGTGGTGCACGGCTACCGCGACCTGCGCACCGGCGCCGGTCACGTCGCCCTCGTCCCGGTCGACGTCGAGTCGCCCGCACGCGTCCCGGTCGTCCGGGTGCACTCCGAGTGCCTGACCGGTGATGCTTTCGGCTCGGTGCGGTGCGACTGCGGACCCCAGCTCGACACCTCGCTCGAGCAGGTCGCCAAGAGCGGCGGCGCCGTGGTCTACCTGCGCGGTCACGAGGGCCGCGGCATCGGTCTGCTGTCCAAGATCGACGCCTATGCCCTCCAGGACGCCGGCTTCGACACCGTGGAGGCCAACCTGGAGCTGGGCCTCCCGGCCGATCGTCGCGAGTACGGCGCAGCGGCGTCGATCCTGCTCGACCTCGGGCTCGACACGATCCGCCTGCTGACCAACAACCCGGCGAAGGTGACCGGACTGAGCGTGCACGGCGTCGTGATCGACGAGGTCCTGCCGATCGAGGTGGGCCGGACGTCGGAGAACGCCGCCTACCTGCACACCAAGGCGGTGGCCATGGGCCATCTGCTGACCCGTCACGACGTCCAGGAGGAGTCACGATGAGCGGTGCCGGAGCACCCAGCCTGCAGGTCGACGGCCGCGGGCTGCGCATCACGATCGTCGCGGCGAGCTGGCACACCCAGGTCATGGACGGTCTGCTCGCAGGAGCGCTGAGGGCCCTGGCCGCTGCCGGCGTGATCGACGTCCGGGTCGTCCGGGTTCCCGGGTCCTTCGAGCTGCCGGTCGCCGCGGCCCGGCTCGCACGCAACGGCGTGGACGCCGTCGTCGCGCTCGGCGTGGTCATCCGGGGCGGCACACCGCACTTCGACTACGTCTGCAGCGCAGCGACCCTCGGCCTGACCGAGGTGACGGTCCGCACCGGCGTCCCGGTCGGCTTCGGGCTGCTGACCTGCGACGACGAAGCGCAGGCCCTCGACCGGGCCGGACTGCCCGGATCGCGTGAGGACAAGGGTGCCGAGGCGGCCGAGGCGGCAGTGGCCACGGCCGTCGCCCTGCGCGAGGTCTAGGGCCACCGAGGGGCCGCTCGACCGGTCGGCGGCTCCTGCGTGGACACCGCCGCAGTCCACGGGTGCGGACGTCTAGGCTCTACCGACGTGAAGACGTTCGACTCGCTGTTCGCAGAGCTGACCGACAAGGCCAGCACCCGTCCGCCCGGCTCGGGCACCGTCGTCGAGCTCGACGCGGGTGTCCATGCGATCGGCAAGAAGATCGTCGAGGAGGCCGCCGAGGTGTGGATGGCCGCCGAGCACGAGGGCGACGAGCGCACCGCGGAGGAGATCTCCCAGCTGCTCTACCACCTGCAGGTCCTCATGATCGCCCGCGGGCTGACCCTCGAGGACGTCTACGCGCACCTCTGAGCCCATCTCAGGCGCCCATCACAGCAGTGACCACCGTCGGGCCTGTCGACCGCCCGCTGACCGCCGAGGATCCCCGTGCTCCGCATCGCCGTCCCGAACAAGGGCTCGCTGTCCGAGCCGGCCTCCGACATGCTCCGCGAGGCGGGCTACCGCCAGCGCCGGGACTCCCGGGAGCTCGTCCTGCCCGACCCGGACAACGACGTCGAGTTCTTCTTCCTGCGACCGCGGGACATCGCGGTCTACGTCGGGGAGGGCACCGTCGACGCCGGCATCACCGGGCGTGACCTGCTGCTCGACTCCGCCTCGACGGCGACCGAGCACCTCGAGCTCGGCTTCGCCAGGTCGACGTTCCGGTTCGCCGCCCCGGCAGGGGAGTTCACCGAGGTCGCACAGATCTCCGGCCACCGGGTCGCCACGTCCTACCCGGTCCTGGTGGCCGACTACCTGCGCTCGCACGGGGTCGAGGCATCCGGTGTCGTGCGGCTCGACGGCGCGGTCGAGACCGCGATCCGGCTCGGCGTCGCCGACGTCATCGCCGACGTCGTGGAGACCGGCACGACGCTGCGCGCGGCCGGGCTCGAGATCTTCGCCGAGCCGATCCTGCGGTCGCAGGCGATCCTGGTACGTCGTGGCGACGGCCCGGAGCCGGTCGGCCTCGACGTCCTGACCCGGCGGATCCAGGGCGTGCTCACGGCCCGCCAGTACGTCCTGATGGACTACGACGTCCCGCTGACCCTGGTCGACCAGGCCGTCGCCATCACGCCCGGTCTCGAGTCGCCCACGGTGTCCCCGCTGCACAACCGCGAGTGGGCCGCGGTCCGTGCGATGGTCCCCCGCGACGAGACCAACCGTGTCATGGATGCGCTGTACGACGTCGGCGCCCGCGCGATCCTGGTCACCTCGATCCACGCCTGCCGGTTGTGACGGCCGCGGCAGGGCGCGACGAGGCCGATCTGTACCGGCCCTTCCGTCCGCGTGCCGCCCGGATCGTCTCGATCGTGCTCGCGATCGTCGTGCTGGCCATGATGATCACCCTGGCCGCCGTGCTGCCCCAGGTGGCCCCTGGTCGCCAGTCCTGGCTCGACCGCGCCGGGATCGTTGCCTTCGGGGCGCTGGTCGCCTGGTTCCTGATGCGCCAGGCAGGGGTCCGTGCCGACCCGGACCGTGAGGGGCTGACCGTCCGCAACCTCATGCTCACGCGCCGGGTCACCTGGGTGCAGGTCGTCTCGGTCCGTTTCGGCCAGGGCCGTCCGTGGGTCCAGCTCGACCTCGACGAGGGCGACCTCCTGGCGGTGATGGCCGTCCAGCAAGCAGACGGTGCCCTGGCTGCGAACGAGGCGCGACGCCTGGCCACGCTCGTCGCCCTGCACTCACAGACCCCCCGGGACGACTGAGCACAGGCTGTTCCCGGTCGCCCGGGTGTGCTCAGGGCGCGATCGAGACCGCGTGGACACCGGCGACCGCCGCAGCGAGGAAGGCCTCCGGATCGGCGTCGAGACCTCGGCCCATCGTCGTCAGGCGGACCGGGCTCGTCCCGAGGGCAGCCAGGAGGTCGGCGCCGGCAGCCACCTCGACCAGCCGGTGGCCACCGTGCGCCGCGCACAGCTCGCCCGCCTGCTCGCGGACCCGGGCCAGCAACGCCGCACGGGCGGCGTCCCGCCAGGGCGCATCCGCGTCGGCCGGGTCGGCCACGGGCACCACGACGTCTGCCGCGGCCAGCGCGACCCTGCCGTAGGCGGTGAGCGAGTGGTGGGATATCCCGCGGTGCCGCTCCCGCGGGTCGGCACCGGAGACCCGGAGCGAGGCCACCGACTGGCCACCGAGCGTCGCGACGGCGTTGACGGCCTCGCCGGCAGCGACGCCCGAGAAGCCCCAGCGGGTGCCCGTGCCGAGGTTCCCGGGGCCCTGCGCGACGACGACCAGCTCCGCGTCGCAGACCAGCCGCGCGGCCAGCAGCCCGGTGTGGACGGTGACCGCCTCGAGGTCGCCCCCGAAGGCCTGCCCCACCGTGACGCACGCGTCCAGCCAGCCGGCCTCGCGCAGCCCGGAGGCAGTCCGCGAGAACCAGGCGGGCAGCGCCCCGCCATCGGTCATGACGTAGACGACCCGCGGCGGACGCCGCCCGGCGATCGTCGCGGCGTGGCGGGCGCCGGCGACGACGGCCGGCAGCGCCGAGTGCAGGTCGGCGACGACGACCGGCATCCCGGCCAGGTCGTCGGCATCGCGCAGCAGCCCGTGGTGCGGTGACTCCTGCTCGTCGACGCCGAGCACCATGGCCTGCAGCGGCGTGTAGCGGGCCTTGACCAGGTGTCCGGGACCCGGCTCGGGATCCGCGGGCAGCGCATCGGGTCGGGCGACGACCAGGGCGTAGCCGCCGGTGCCCAGCCCTCTGGCCTGCGCCGAGACGTTGAGCAGGACCCGGTCGCCGACAGCGGGCTCGCCGACCAGCGCCGGGTAGGCAAGGGCTCGCATCGGCTCGCCGCCATCGGTCGCCACGTCCAGCTCGACGGCGCCGGACCACGCCTCGGCGAGCGACACCACAGTTCCGGAGCGCCAGGTGATCACCCCCGCACGCTACCGGCCGCTAGCGTGTGGCGTGATGTCCGACTCCCTGCCCCCCGCCGAGCGGCTGCTCAACCTCGTGATCGCGCTGGTCAACACCAGCGGCCGGATGACGAAGGAGCAGATCCGCTCGTCTGTCGCGGGCTACGACCCGGAGGCGAGCGACGACGCCTTCGAGCGCATGTTCGAGCGCGACAAGGAGACCCTGCGGGACCTTGGCGTCCCGGTCGTCACGGTGACCAGCGCCGCGCACGGTGACGAGCAGGGCTACCGGGTCGACCCGGACGCGTACTCGCTGCCGCCGATGGAGCTCAGCGCCGCACAGCTCGGCGTGCTGGCCCTCGCGGCGGAGCTCTGGCAGGACCAGACCCTGCGCACCGACGCCAACCGCGGGCTGACGAAGCTGCGTGTGGTGGGTGCCACCCCGTCCGAGACCGACGCCGTCGCCGGCCTGGCACCCCGGATCCACCCCGCGGGACCGGCGCTCGGCCCGCTGCTCGACGCCGCCAACGCCCGCCAGGTCGTGAGCTTCACCTATCGCGCGGCGAGCACGGGCGAGGTGCTGACCCGGCGGGTCGAGCCGTGGCGCCTGATCGCCTCCCGCGGCGGCTGGTACCTGGTCGGCAACGACCAGGCCCGGAGCGCTCCCCGGGTGTTCCGGCTCAGCCGGATCGTCGGTCCGGTGACGCTCCTCGGCGAGCCTTCGGCCTTCGTCGTCCCGGCCGACGCCGACCCGTTGGCCCTGCTCGTCAACGCCCAGCAGGGCGCGGACCGCACCGCCTGGCTGGCCGTCGCCCCGGACCGTGCCGGGGCGCTGCGGTCCCGCGCGGTCGTGCCCGACGAGGTCCAGGCGCAGGAGGCGGCCCTGGCGTCGGTGCCCGTCGGGATGGACGTGCTGGCGGTGCCGTACTCGCGGACGACCGACCTCGCGGACGAGATCACGGGCTACACCGACGCGGTCGTCGTCCTGGCGCCACCGGACCTGCGCGAGGAGGTCGTGCGCCGGCTGCGCGAGGCCGTCGCGATGGGTGAGCGCCTGAGCGGGGCGAGCCCGCCCGACGGGACCGCCGCAGCGCACGAGGGAGGTGTCGACCGTGGCTGAGCGCACGCCCGACCGGCTGGTCCGCCTGCTGGGCATGGTGGCCTACCTCGACCGGCAGGACGGCGTCCCCGTCGACCAGCTCGCCGCACACTTCGGTGTCTCGCCCGAGCAGGTCCTGCGCGACGTCGACACGCTGTGGATGTCCGGCACACCCGGGTACTGGCCGGACGACCTGATCGACTTCGACGCCGGCTCCCTCGAGTCCGGGCTCGTGCGGCTGGTCCAGGCCCGGGGCATGTCTCGCGCCCTGCGGCTCGGGACGCGCGAGGCGGTCGCCCTGGTGGCTGCGCTGCGCGCGCTGCAGGAGTCGGTCGCGGCGTCGCTCGACCCCCAGGAGCGTGCCGTGCTCGCCAGCACGCTCGAGACCCTCACGGCGGCGACCGGTGAGGCTGCCGCGACCGTCGACGTGCACCTGGCCGTCGATGCGGCGCCCGAGGTGGTGCGTGCCGCTCGGACGGCCATCCGGGACGGCCACCGGCTCCGGGTGCGCTACGTCGATGCCGCGGACACGATCAGCCGGCGGGACGTCGACCCCTGGCAGCTGCTCACCGGTGACGAACACTCCTACCTGCAGGCCTGGTGCCACAGCGCCGGTGGCGAGCGACTCTTCCGGCTGGACCGGATCCTCGAGGCGGTCGTGCTGCCGACCACCGTGACCCGCCGGCCCGGTCCGCCACGGGACGCCACCGCGTTCCGGCCGACCGACGAGCACGAGCAGGTCCGGATCGATCTCGACGGACGGGCCCGGTGGGTCGCCGAGCAGCTCCCGGTCGAGGAGATCGTCGAGCTGCCGGACGACGGCTTCCGGGTCAGCCTGCGGGTCGCCTCGCCGGCGTGGCTCCGCCACCTCCTGCTGCGGCTGGCCGACGACGTGCGCGCCGTCGAGCCGCCGCACCTGGCGACCGACGCGGCCGAGGCGGCGCGCAGCGCACTGGCCGCCTACGGCGATAGCGCGTGACGGGCACTAGCCTGGTCCGGTGCTGTGGTTCATCGTCTGGACGGTCCTGGTCGTGGGCACCCTGGTGGGTGCCTTCTTCCTGCTGCGCAAGATCTACCGCTCGGGACAGGCACTGGCGTCGGAGCTCGGTCGCGCCTCCGACGTGGTGGCCGAGGTCGCCGAGCGCGCCGAACAGCTCGCGGCGGCGGCCGACCGGGCCGGGGCCCTGGCGCCGGTGAACCTGATCGACCCCGAACCGGCACGCGCGCGGCGCGCCGAGTCAGCCCTGGCAACCGCACTGCGGCGCGCAGCACGTGCTGCGCGGCACGAGCAGACCTACCGGCGCTGGCGTGCGCTGTCCCGCTGACCTGCGCAGATCCCGCGCCGGCGCAGGTAGCATGGTCCGACTCGACCGAGAGGGGCATCATCGTGGGCAACCTGCGGGGCTGGGAGTGGTTGATCCTCCTGGCGATCGTGCTCCTGCTGTTCGGTGCGCGACGTCTGCCCGACCTTGCTCGAAGCGTCGGCAGGTCGATGCGGATCTTCCGGTCGGAGGTCAAGGACCTCGGCAAGGACGACGCCCCACCGACCACGGACGGCGCCGGCACACCGACCGACGACGACAGTGAGCACCGCACGTCCTGAGGCGGCCCGCTCGGGGCGCGGTGCGCGCCGGAAGCCGGACGGGCGGATGCCGTTGCGCCAGCACATCCGCGAGCTGCGCAACCGCGTGCTGCTCGTGGCGGCGGGACTCGTCGTCGGTACCGCCGTCGGCTGGGCCCTCTACCCGCAGCTGTTCGCCGCCCTGCAACGACCCGTGGTCGAGCTGGCCCGCAGCCGCCAGCTCGACATCGCCCTGAACTTCGGCGGCGTCGCGACGCCGCTCGACCTGCAGATCAAGGTCTCGCTCTTCGCCGGCGCGATCCTCACGAGCCCGTGGTGGATCTACCAGCTGTGGGCGTTCGTCACCCCTGGCCTGACCCGACGGGAGCGGTGGTACACCCTGGTGTTCATGGGCGCCGGGGTCCCGCTCTTCCTGTCCGGCGCTGCCCTGGCCTGGTGGGTGCTGCCGAAGGCGGTGGGCCTGCTCGCCGGCTTCACGCCGGACGAGGCGGTCAACCTGATCGACGCCCAGGTGTACCTGTCGTTCATCATGCGCATGGTGCTGGCCTTCGGCCTCGCCTTCCTGCTGCCCGTGGTCATGGTCGGGCTCAACTTCGCCAGAGTGGTGCGGGGGCGCACGTGGCTGGCGGGCTGGCGGTGGGCGGTGCTGCTCGCGTTCGTCTTCGCCGCCGTCGCGACGCCCACGGCCGACGCGATCTCGATGTTCGCCCTCGCCGTGCCGATGTGCGCGCTGTACTTCGGCGCGGTCGGCATCAGCCTGCTGCACGACCGGCGTCAGGATCGGCGCACCGACGCCGAACCGCCCGGTACGAGCGCGGAGGTCGCCAGGTGACCGGCATCACGATCGGTGTCGTCGTCAACCCCACGGCCGGCCACGGCCGGGGCTCCGTCCGCGGGCACCACCTGCTCACCGCGGCCCGCCGCCGGGGCCACACCCTGGTCGACCTCACGGCCGACGACCTGGCGTCCGCGACGCAGCACGTCCGGCAGGCGATCGTCCATGGGCTCGACGCCCTCGTCGTCGTCGGCGGCGACGGCATGGTGCACCTGGGCGTCAACGTCGTGGCGGAGACCGACCTGCCGCTCGGCATCGTCGCGGCCGGCAGCGGCAACGACGTGGCCCGCGCCATGGGGCTGCCGCGGCACGACGTCGGGGCGGCGGTGCGCGCGATCGAGAGCGGCCTGGAGACCGGCGGCCGACCCGTCGACGCGGTCATCGCCGGGCCACCGGACTACAGCGCGCACGAGTGGTACCTCGGTGTGCTCTCCGGCGGCCTCGACGCCGCCGTCAACGCGCGCGCCAACGACCTGACGTGGCCACGCGGCGGCGGCCGCTACGTGCGCGCCCTGCTGGCCGAGGTCACCCGGTTCCGGCCCTACGGGTACCGGATCACCCTGGACGACGAGGTCTGGGAGTCGACCGGGTCGCTCGTCGCCGTCGCGAACGGTGGCTGGTTCGGCGGCGGCATGCGGATCGCGCCCGACGCCCGGATGGACGACGGCCTGCTCGACGTCGTGATCGTCGGTCCGCTCGGCCGGATCGGGCTGATGAGCGTCTTCCCGCGGATCTACGCCGGCACCCACATCCAGCATCCCGCCTGCACCGTCCTGCGCAGCCGGACGGTCCTGATCGAGCCGAGCCCGACGGGTCCGATGCCGCCGGCGGCCTTCGCCGACGGGGAGCGCCTCGGTCCCCTCCCGCTGCGCGCCGAGGTCAGACCGGGTGCGGTCCGTCTCCTGGCCTGAGCACCACCCCGACAGTGCCTAGGCTGGCTCCATGTCCTCGCCGGCCGAGCGGTACGGAGCATCCCGCCGTCGGGCCGTGGAGCAGCGATCCGAGCTCGCGACGTTCGCCGCGCAGCTCGGTTTCGTCCTCGACCCGTTCCAGGCGGAGGCGTGCGGAGCGCTCGAGGGTGGCCGCGGCGTCCTGGTCGCGGCCCCGACCGGTGCGGGCAAGACGGTCGTCGGTGAGTTCGCGGTCCACCTGGCCCTGACCCAGGGGCGCAAGGCGTTCTACACCACGCCGATCAAGGCACTGAGCAACCAGAAGTACTCCGACCTCGTCCGCCGGCACGGCGTGGCGAACGTCGGTCTGCTCACCGGCGACACGACGATCCACGGTGAGGCCCCGGTGGTCGTCATGACGACCGAGGTGCTGCGCAACATGCTCTACGCGGGCTCGCCGACCCTCGACGGCCTCGGCTACGTGGTGATGGACGAGGTGCACTACCTCGCCGACCGGTTCCGGGGCCCGGTCTGGGAGGAGGTCATCATCCACCTGCCGGACGACGTCCAGCTCGTCTCGCTGTCGGCGACGGTCTCCAACGCCGAGGAGTTCGGCGACTGGCTGACGATGGTCCGCGGGGACACCGCCGTCGTGGTCAGCGAGATCCGCCCGGTGCCGCTGTGGCAGCACGTCCTGGCCGGTGACGGCCTGTACGACCTCTACGCCGGGCACGTGGACCCGACGGCACCAGGGATCGACCCGCCGATCAACCCTGAGCTCGCGCAGGCCCTGCGCCGCCAGGACAGGTCGGCCGGGCCGCCGCGTGGGCGTGGCGACCGCGGGTACCGGGGCAGAGGGGCGCGCCAGGGCGCACCGGTCCACAGCGGGGGCAGCGGCGGCGGCGGGTTCCGACGACCAGCGCCCCGCTTCGCGGTCGTCGACGTCCTGGACCGCGACGGTCTGCTGCCGGCGATCTTCTTCATCTTCTCCCGCGCGGGCTGCGACGCCGCGGTGCAGCAGTGCCTCGGCGCGGGCCTCCGGCTGACCACCGCCGAGCAGCAGGCGGCGATCCGGGCGACCATCGAGGAGCGCTGCACCGTGCTGCCCTCCCAGGACCTGGCGGTCCTGGGCTTCTGGGAGTGGAGCCAGGCCCTCGAACGCGGGATCGCCGCGCACCACGCGGGGCTCCTGCCGCTGTTCAAGGAGACGGTCGAGGACCTCTTCTCGCGTGGCCTGGTCAAGGTCGTCTTCGCGACCGAGACGCTCGCCCTGGGGATCAACATGCCGGCCCGCTCGGTCGTGCTCGACAAGCTCGTCAAGTGGGACGGGTCGGCACACCTGGACATCACGCCGGGGGAGTACACCCAGCTGACCGGTCGGGCCGGGCGTCGGGGCATCGACATCGAGGGCCATGCGGTCGTGGTCGACCACGGCGGTCTCGACCCGGTGGCGCTGGCCGGGCTCGCCTCGCGGCGGACGTACCCGCTGCGCTCCAGCTTCCGGCCCACGTACAACATGGCCGTCAACCTGGTGGGACAGGTCGGCCGGGACCGGGCCCGCGAGGTGCTCGAGACGAGCTTCGCGCAGTTCCAGGCCGACCGCGGGGTCGTCGGCCTCGCCCGTCAGGCCCAGGCCCATGCCGAGGCACTCGACGGGTACGCCGCGGCGATGCGGTGCCACCTGGGGGACTTCACGGAGTACGCGGCACTGCGGCGTCGGCTCGCCGACCAGGAGAAGAACCTGTCCCGGGAGTATGCCCGGGCCCGCCGCTCCGAGGCTCTGGCGAGCCTGCAGCAGCTCCGGATCGGCGACGTCGTCCAGATCCCCACCGGACGTCGTGCCGGCTATGCCGTGGTGCTCGACCCGGGCCGTGACGCCGGGCTGGACGGTCCGCGACCGACAGTCCTGACCACCGAGCGCCAGGTACGGACGCTCTCGGCCGGCGACCTCACCCACGGCGTCCGCTCCGTGACCACGATCCGCGTGCCGAAGAACTTCTCGCCCCGGAACGTCGCAGCACGGCGCGACCTCGCCACGGCCATGCGCAGCGCGCTGGCGGAGCAGCCGCGCACCCGTCCGGACGAGCGGGCGGGCGATGCCACACCATCCGGGCGTACCGACCGCAGCGATCGGACGGCGCGTGGTCGCACCAGCGACCCGGGTCCTTCGGCGGGGGCGGACGACGCGACGATCGAGAGCCTGCGCCGACGCCTGCGCAGCCACCCGTGCCACGGCTGCTCCGACCGCGAGGACCATGCCCGCTGGGCCGAACGGCACCACCGGCTCGCGCGCGAGCACGACGCCCTCGTGCGCCGGATCGAGGGTCGCACGAGCTCGATCGCGCGGGTCTTCGACAAGATCTGCGACGTCCTGACGACCACCGGCTACCTCGAGGTCGTCGCTCCGGAGCAGGCCGACGACGCGCGTGACGCCGGCCGACCGGCCGGCCGGACCAGGGTCACCCGGGCGGGCCAGTCGTTGCGCCGGCTGTACGCGGAGAGCGATCTGCTGGTCGCCGAGTGCCTGCGCACGGGCGTCTGGGACGGCCTCGACGCACCCGGCCTCGCGGCGGTGGTCTCGGCGGTCGTCTTCGAGGCCCGGCGGGAGGACCGCGAGACACCACCGCCCGTCCCCGGCGGACCGCACGGCCGGCTCGCGACGGCGATCGACGAGACCACCCGGGTGTGGTCACGGCTGGACGACCTCGAGACGTCGCACGGCCTGCAGCCGACCCGACCCCTCGACCTCGGCATCGTCGAGCCGGTGCACCGCTGGGCCAGCGGCCGGAGCCTCGGCCCGGTCCTGGCCGGCACCGACCTCGCCGCGGGAGACTTCGTCCGCTGGTGCAAGCAGGTGATCGACCTGCTCGACCAGCTCGGCCAGGCCGCACCGACCACGGCGACCCGGACGACGGCGAGGCGCGCGGTCGAGCTCCTGCGTCGCGGCGTGGTCGCCTACAGCTCGGTCTGAGACGCCGCCCGTGCGCTACGTTCAGCGCGTGCGCTCCACCTTGTACCGCAACGGGGTCATCCACTCCCGCACGGATCCCTTCGCCGAGGCCGTCCTGGTCGCCGACGGGCAGGTCGCCTGGCTCGGCAGCGAGGACACCGTCCACACCGTCCTCGACGGCGTGGACGAGGTCGTGGACCTCGACGGTGCGCTGGTCACCCCTGCCTTCGTCGACGCCCACGCGCACGTCCTCGAGACCGGCCTCGCGCTCGAAGGTCTCGACCTGTCGGCCGCCGCCGGCATCACCTCCTTGGCCGGTGCGCTCGAGGCCGTCGCCGACGCCGCGCGCCGGGCACGCGCAGCGGGCAGCGCCGCGCCGCTGGTGGGCCACGGCTGGGACGAGACCCGCTGGCCGGAAGCTCGGCCGCCGAGCCGCAACGAGCTCGACCGCGCGACCGACGGCGCCCCGGTCCTCCTGTCCAGGGCGGACGGGCACTCGGCCGTCGTCTCCAGCTCGTTCGCCGTCGTCGCCCGCTGCCAGGACCACGCAGGCTGGTCCGCCGACGGCCTGGTCACGGGCGCCGCGCACCACGCGGCACGTGAGGCCGCCCGGGACGTGGACCCGGGTCGCCGCGACCGGGTCTGCCGGCTCGCCCTCGGTGCGGCAGCGGCCGCCGGCATCGTGAGCCTGCACGAGCACAGCGCGCCGTTCGTCGACACCCGCGAGGGCCTCGCCCTGCTGCTCGCGATGACGGCCGATCCGACGAGCGGTCTCCCGGGCGTCGTCGGGTACCGGGCCGAGCTGTGCGAGACGTCCGACGACGCGCACGCGATCCTCGCCGCGATCCCCGGGCTGGCCGGCATCGGCGGGGACCTGTTCGCGGACGGCTCTCTCGGCTCCCGGACCGCAGCCCTTCGCAGGCCCTACGCTGACCTCGATCCGGCGGGCGCGCGCACCTCGGGCGAGCTCACCCTGAGCGCCGAGCAGGTGGCCAACCACGTCGCCGCCGTGACCCGGGCCGGCTCGCAGGCCGCCTTCCACGTGATCGGTGACCGGGGGCTCGACGAGGTCCTGCTCGGCTTCCAGGCCGCGTCCGAGGTGGAGGGGATCGAGGCGTTGCGCGCGGCCGGTCACCGGCTCGAGCACGTCGAGATGGTCGACACCCGCGCCCTGGCGACCCTCGTGCTGCTCGGGCTGACCGCGAGCGTCCAGCCCGCGTCCGACGCCGTCTGGGGTGGTCCGGACGGGATGTACGCCCGGCGCCTCGGACCGTCCCGCGCGGCGGGCCTCAACCCGCTGGCCGACCTCGCCGGAGCCGGCGTGCCGATGGCGTTCGGGTCCGACTCCCCGGTGACGCCGTTCGACCCCTGGGGTGCCGTGCACGCCGCGATCGCCCACCACGAGCCGAGTCAGCGCATCTCCGCGCGGGCCGCCTTCCGGGCCCACACCAGCGGCGGTTGGCGAGCAGCGCACCTGATGCACACCGGGGCAGGGGAGATCCGGCTCGGAGCGCCCGCATCGCTCGCTCTCTGGCGGGTCGAGAGCCTCGGCGTTCAGGCGCCGGACGGCCGCCTCGCCGCCTGGAGCACCGACCCGCGCGCCGGGACGCCACTGCTGCCCGAGCTGGGGCCGGACCTCGCCGCGCCGCAGTGCCTGCGGACCCTCCGGGACGGCGTCGTGATCTACGACACCCTCGGCTGAGACGGCCAACACAGCAGCTGTCGGACGGCCGGCCGCGGACCGCCGGGCGCCGGGCGGGTCGCATGCCCGACACGCCGAGCGACACGCCGCTACGCGTGGACTCACCCAGATGACGGAGCCCTCGCTGACCTGCGCCTATGGCGCTGACCTGCACCTTTGTCGTCTTGACTCGTCCGCTGGAGCCGATAGGTTTGCGGATGTTCCTCCCCGTGGCCGCTGCGCAACGGCTCGCTTCACGCGCGCCAGTGTGCGCCCGCTCGACGGAGGAGACCGGCTTGGCCCGCGTGTTCAGTAGAGAATGGACGACCCCCTCACGGGATGCCGTCGTCCGGTCCGAAGGACACGCGGGCCAGTCAGCCGGCCCCGATCACCACCCCGCTGGTGCCGAGCCCGACCGCGCCGCCCTGAGCCCCGCCCTGGCGCGTCCACCACGCTCTGCCGTGCCCGTCGGCCGGTCCTCCCGCAGCCGATACCCTGGGCCGGTGCCGTTCGCCGCGCCCCGCCGGGGGACCACCCTCCTGCTCGCCGTCGGCGGTGGACTGGCGTGCGATGCCGGCTTCCCCGGACTCGGCTGGTGGCCGCTCGCGTTCGTCGGGATCGCCCTGCTCTTCCTCGCACTCGGCCGCGACAGCGCGCGCTGGAACGCCCTGGTCGGGCTGACCTTCGGGCTCGCGTTCTTCCTCCCGCACATCACCTGGGCCAAGTTCGCCGTCGGGGTCGTGCCCTGGTTCGGCCTGTCCCTCGTCGAGGCGGGCTCGGTCGCGCTGTTCGGTGCGGCCTGGGCGTGGGCGCGGCGTGGTGCGGTCATCTGGAGCCGGACGCGGTTCCAGGTCCCGGTCTTCGCGGTCCTGTGGGTCGGCCTCGAGGAGGCCCGCTCGGTCTGGCCGTTCGGTGGCTTCCCATGGGGCAGGCTCGCGTTCTCCCAGGCCGACTCGCCCCTCGGCCGGATGGCCTGGCTCGGTGGCACCCCGCTCGTGTCCGCCGTGGTGGTCGTGGTCGGGGTGATGCTGGCCCTCGCGTTCCTGGCGATGCGACGGATCGACATCGGCGTGGCGAGCGGGTACCTGCTGCTCGGTGCGGTGGTCGTCGGCTCGGGCTGGCTGGTGCCCCTGGACAGCTCCGCCCAGGCGGGCCGGCTCACGGTCGGCGCGGTGCAGGGCAACGTGCCGAACCTGGGTCTCGACTCCTTCCAGCAGGCGCGGCTGGTCCTCGACAACCACCTCACGGGGACCTACGCACTGCTCGACCAGGTCGAGCCCGGAGCCCTCGACCTGGTGCTCTGGCCCGAGAACGGCACCGACATCGACCCACGCGCGGACGCCACGGCCGGCGCCGCCGTCAGTGCCGCCGCGCAGGCGCTCGGCGCACCGATCCTGGTCGGCACGGACGAGTACCCGGAGTCCGGTGGCCGACTCAACGAGGGGCTTCTGTGGGACCCGGCGCTCGGCCCGGTCGACTCCTACGCCAAGCAGCACCCGGCCCCGTTCGCCGAGTACATCCCGATGCGGGACATCGCGCGCCGATTCTCCGAGGCCGTCGACCGGGTGCGCACCGACATGGTCCCCGGCACGGAGGTCGGCCTGCTCGAGCTCGACTCAGCACGGCTCGGTCGGGTCGTCGGCATCGGGGACGTGATCTGCTTCGAGGTCGCCTACGACGACCTCGTGCGCGACGCGGTCCTGGCCGGCGCCGAGGTCCTCGTCGTGCAGACGAACAACGCGACCTTCGGCGCGACCGACGAGTCGACCCAGCAGCTCGCGATGTCCCGGCTGCGGGCGATCGAGCACGGCCGGGCCACGGTCCAGATCTCCACTGTCGGAGTGAGCGCCGTGATCACCCCCGCCGGCCTCGTCGTCGCGGACACCGGCCTGTTCACCGCTGAGCAGATGGTCGCGGGCCTCCCGCTCCGCACGGAGCTCACCCCGGCGACCCGTTTCGGGGACGGCCTGACCTGGGCGTTGCGCGCGCTTGCCGTCATCTGCACGGTCGCCGGGATGGCCGGCGCTGCCAAGATCCGACGAGTGGACCGTGAGGTGGCCGATGGCTCCTGAGGACGATCGCCCCCCGCGCAGCCACGCCGACGATGCAGGCCACGCAGACGACGCACGGCGCACGCTCGTCGTGATCCCCACCTACGACGAGGCCGTGACCCTTCCGGTGACCCTCGGCAGGTTGCGGCGCGCGGTACCGGCCGCCGACGTGCTCGTCGTCGACGACGCGAGCCCGGACGGCACGGGCGCCCTCGCGGACCGGCTCAGCACTGACGACCGCGCGGTGCACGTCCTGCACCGCACCGGCAAGCAGGGGCTCGGTTCGGCCTACGTCGCCGGGTTCCGGTGGGCCCTGGCGGCCGGCTACGACGTGGTGGTGGAGATGGACGCCGACGGCTCGCACCAGCCGGAGCAGCTCCCGCTGCTGCTCGATGCGCTGGACGCAGGCCGCACCGAAGGCGTCGAGCTGGTCATCGGATCGCGCTGGGTCCCGGGCGGACAGGTCGAGAACTGGCCGCGCCACCGCGAGCTGCTGTCCCGTGGCGGGAACACCTACACGAGGCTGGCGACGGGCTTGCCGCTCCGGGACGCCACGGCCGGCTTCCGCGCCTACCGCTCCTCGGTGCTGCGACGCATACCCCTGGCCGAGGTCGCCTCGCAGGGCTACTGCTTCCAGGTGGACATGGCCGTCCGGGTCGTGCGGGCCGGCGGCGGCGTCCGAGAGGTCCCCATCCGGTTCGTCGAACGGACGCAGGGCCGCTCGAAGATGAGCCGGCAGATCGTCGTGGAGGCCCTCGTCCGCGTCACCGCGTGGGGCCTGACCCGACGTGGGCGACAGGTGCGCGACGCGTTCGGACGCGCGACGACGGCCGCCGCCCGGAGGCGACGGCCGTCGTGAGATCGAGCCGGTCGGTGACCTGAGGGGTCAGGCCGAGCGGCGAAGCTTGCCCGCCCGCAAGAGCTGCAGCCGCTCGGTGAGCAGCTCCTCGAGCTCACCGACGGTGCGACGTTCCAGGAGCATGTCCCAGTGCGTGCGCGGTGGCTTGCCGGACTTCGGTTCGGGCTGGCTCGCGTCACGCAGGAGAGCCTCCTTGCCGCAGCGGCACTCCCACACGACGGGGACGTCGGCCTCCGCGGAGAAGGGGAGCACGATCGTGTGCCCGTCAGGGCAGTCGTAGTACGCCTGGAACCGCGGGGCGAACTCGACGCCCACATCGGTCTCCATGCTGTGTGCGCCGATGCGCATGCCGCGCAGGGATCGGTCAGCCATGGGTTGACCTCCGTTCTGGCTGCTGGGACGAGCGGAAAGGTTGCCCCGCTCGGTCGTCATCTTCCACTCACACAACGCCCGCGTAGGAGGTGGTGTTCCGCGAAGATCGTGAAGGTCCGGTGAACGTGTCCTCGTCCCCGGCGGCCGGCCCTCATGACCGGCGCGTCGACCCGCACCCAACGGTCCCGTGCCTTGGCCTGACCTGCAACTTCTCGCGGTCAGCCCACCTGCTCGCGGCGCAGCGGCTGGGCCAGGACGACGCCGTCGGTGAACATGACGCCGTCGGCGAAGCGTGCCTCGACCCGACCCCCGCCGAACTGCTCGGCGTGCAGCCGGGCGTACAGGCCGCCGGACTCCAGCAGCTCGTCGTGCGAGCCGCGCTCGACGACCTGGCCGTCGTCGACGACGAAGATCACGTCCGCATGCCGGATGGTCGAGAGCCGGTGCGCTATCGCGATCGTCGTGCGACCGGCCATCACCTCGGTCAGGGCCTGCTGGACCAACCGTTCGGAGGCGGTGTCCAGCGCCGACGTCGCCTCGTCGAGGATCAGGATCCTGGGATCCTTGAGCACGACCCGGGCGATCGCCAGGCGCTGCTTCTCCCCGCCGGAGAGCCGATAGCCCCGTTCGCCGACCGTCGTGGCGTAGCCGTCGGCAAAGGCCATGATCCGGTCGTGGATGTTCGCCGCCCGGGCCGCGTCGGCGAGCTCGGCATCGGTGGCGTCCGGGCGCGCGTAGCGCAGGTTCTCGGCGATGCTCGCGTGGAAGAGGTACGGGTCCTGGGTCACCATCCCGACGGTCTCGGCCAGCGAGCCGAGTGCGAGCTCCCGCACGTCGTGACCGTCGACCAGCACCGCGCCCCGGTTCACCTCGTACAGCCGCGGGACGAGGTACGTCAGCGTCGTCTTGCCTGCCCCGGAGGGCCCGACGAAGGCCGCGAGCTGACCGGCACGCACCGTGAGCGAGACCCCACGCACGGCCCAGACCCTCGTGTCGGGCCGACCCGGGGGGTCAGCGTCGACCGACGGTGGCTGGCGGCGGACGGCCGGGGCACCTCCGCCTCCACCGAGGTGCCCGCCCGGCGCGGCGCCGTAGCCGAGCATCGCCCCCCGCCCGCCGCCCATCCCGCCGCCCATGCCGCGCATCCCGCGCTGCTCGAACGGGGAGGGCGCCGGAGCGACGAGTCGTGGGGGAGGGGGGTAGGAGAACCAGACGTCGACCAGCTCGACGTCACCGCGGACGCTCGTCACGTCCAGCCGGACCGGATCGGCCCGGTCGGTGATCGCCGGCACGAGGTCGAGGTACTCGAAGATGCGTCGGAACAGAGCGAGCGACGTCTGGACGTCCATCGCGACCCGCATCAGGGAGACCATCGGCATCAGCAGCCGGGCCTGCAGCGTGGAGAACGCGACAAGCGTGCCTGCCGAGATCTGGCCGCCGCCGTCGAGCATGATCCCCGACGCCAGGTACACGAGGGCCGGGGTGATCGCCATGAACGCGGTCACCACACCGAAGAAGCCCTGTCCGGCCATCGCCTGGCGCACCTGGAGGCCGACCTGGCGCTCGTTCTCGTCGCGGTACCTCGCGATCTCGACGTCGGCCCGGTTGAAGACCTTCGACAGCAGGACGCCGGAGACGCTCAGCGCCTCCTCGGTGATCGCCGTCATGTCGGAGAGCGACTCCTGCGTCCGGCGGGCCAGCACCTGACGGCGGGCGCCGACCCGCCGCTGCAGGACCAGGAAGACGGGCATGAGCGCAAGTGAGATCAGCGTGAGCTGCCAGGAGAGCAGGAGCATCGCGACGAGCGACGCGATCACTGTCACCGCGTTGGACAGGATGCTGGCCGCTGTGTTCGTCAGGACCGAACGGACGCCGCCGACGTCGTTGGCCAGCCGCGACTGGATCGAGCCGGTCTTCGTCGCCGTGAAGAAGGCGAGCTCCATCCGTTCGAGGTGCTCGAACAGGCGGCTGCGCAGCTCGGCCATGGCACGGTTGCCGACGGTCGTGGTCAGGTACGTCTGCCCGACGCCGATCCCCGCCGTGAGCAGCGGGACCACGACCATCCCGGAGACCAGCCAGGCGAGCAGCCGCAGGTCCACGTCACCGCCACCGACCGGGAACAGTGCCCGGTCGAAGACAGCCTGGGTGAGGAACGGCGTGACGATGCCCAGCCCGGCACCCACGACGATCGACACGGCGACCAGCACGAGGGACGACCGGTACGGCGACAGCAGGCCACCGATCCGGCGGAGCAGCGACCCGGTGTCCGACGGCACCGCCACGGTCAGGAGTCAACCAGGTGCGGCAGGTCGAGGAAGCCCTCGAGGGCTTCGACGACCAGCGCGTGGTCCTTGGCCTGCGGCAGACCGGAGACCGTCACCGTGCCGACGATGCCGACGTCCTTGACCGTGATCGGGAACGACCCCCCGTGGGCTGCGTACTCCTGCACCGGCAGGCCGGAGTCCTGCTCGAACGTGCTCCCGACGAGGCGGGAGCGCAGGCCGAGCAGGTAGGACGGCGCGCCGAACCGGTTCACCACCCGCACCTTGCGCTCGACCCACGAGTCGTTGTCCGGCGTCGTCCCCGGCAGCGACGCGTGGAAGAGCTGGTGACCGTTGCGCCGGACGTCGACCACGATGGGTAGTCGCCGCTCCCGGCCGAGCTCCACCAGCAGGCAGCCGAGCCGCCATGCGTCGTCGTTGTCGAAGTGCGTCAGCTGCAGCCGGTGCTGCTGCTCGGTCACGATGCCGATGAGTCGGGCGATCTCGGTGCTGTCCTGCGCCGCTGTGCCGGTCATGGGAAACCTCCTGTGCGTCGGGTACCAGCCTGCCGTATGCCAGGGACACCGGCACCCGGCGTTCGCTCAGCGCCGGAAGGACGATCCCGCAGCACCGACCTCTCGACCTGAAGACGGGAGGTCCTATTAGTTGATCCTACAACTATCACTCCGTGGGCCGATGGATCGGCGGGGGAGTGGTCGTCGCGGCCTACGGCTCCGGGTGCTCGGCGTCGTAGTGCCGGAAGCGAGGCTGCAGCACCGCGAAGGCGGTAACGCCCAGCGCGCACGCCAGTCCACCGACGACGGCTGCGAAAGCCTCGCCACGCAGACCGCCGAGCGCACCGAGCACCAGGTCACCGAGTCGGGGCCCGCCGGCGACCACGACGATGAAGATGCCCTGCAGCCGGCCCCGCATCGCGTCCGGCGTCGCGGCCTGCAGGATGGTGGAGCGGAAGATGCTGCTGACGGTGTCGGCCGAGCCGGCCAGCACCATGCACGCCGTCGCAGGCCACAACGTCCAGGACGCTCCGGAGCCGTCGGCCAAGGGAGCCGCAGCACCCGGCGCCGAGGCGACCACCAGTCCGAACGCGGTCACGGCCAGGCCCCAGCCGACGATGGCAACGATCACCGCGCGCCCCTGCCGCCGGACCGCGCCCAGCCGCCCGGAGAACAGGCCGCCCAGGATCGAACCAGCCGCAATCCCTGCGGTCAGGATGCCCACCGTGGGTTCCCCGCCACCGATCAGAACCGCTCCGATGGCGGGGAACAGGACGCGTGGCATCGCAAGGACCATCGCCATCAGGTCGACCGCGAACGTCGCGCGGATGTTCGGTCGGGTCCGGAGGAACCGCAGTCCCTCGAGGACCGAGCCGAGGCCGGCACGTCGCACCGCGCCCTCCGGTGGCATCGGAGGGAGTGCGACGAGCGTCACGAGCGCCACCGCCAGGAGCACGACCTCGATGCTGTACGCCGTGCGGTACCCGCCCCAGCCGACCAGGAAGCCCGCGAGCAGCGGCCCGATCGTCATGCTCACACCGAACGACAGGCTCGACAGCGCGTTGGCGGCCGGCAGCAGCCGCAGCCCGATCAGCCGCGGCAGGACGGCCGTGCGAGCCGGCGAGCTGATCGCGAACACGCCGCTCTGGACGGCCACCAGGACGTAGAGGACCCGCACGTCGTCACCTCCCAGCCAGGCCTGGACGGCGAACCCGAGCGCCACGAGGAACAGCCCCGACGACGTGAGCAGGATGACCCGGCGCCGGTCGTGCGCGTCGACGATCGCCCCGCCGTACAGGCCCAGGACGACCAGCGGGACGAACGCGAAGAGCCCGACCAGCCCGACGCTCGCGGTCGAACCCGTGAGGTCGTAGACCTGCAGCCCGACGACGACGGTGGTCAGCGCGGTGCCGATGCCCGACAACGACGTCCCGAGCCACATCCTGCGGTACGGGACGCTGACCCGCAGCGGGGTCAGGTCGAGCAGCAGCCGGGACACCGGCACATTCTGCTGCACCGCCGGCGGCGTCAGATGCCGGCCGACGCGTCGTGCCGTGCAGATCCGTCACTCGGCCGCGGTACGCACCGAGACGTGGGTACGACCCGAGACGTGCGTTCGGCCCGTCACGTCGACGTGACGGGCCGAACGCACGATCAGGTCGGCGGCGATGACCGCCGGGGCGTGTCGAGCTGCGGTCAGGTCGGGACCTCGACGTCGCCGTAGCAGTAGATGACGTGGCTCAGGTCCTTGCCGGTCGCGTGACCGTAGGGCACTCCGGCCGTCGGCATCGCGATGACGTCGTTCGCCGCGGACCCGCTACCGGCCTTGAGGACCAGGAGCGTGTACGTGCCGGACGGCGAGGCGGGCAGCGTGTAGGTCGTGATGCCGTCCGCGATCTCGACCTTCACGCACGTGTCGCCGGTGTACGCCTCCCAGTAGGAGGTGTGGTTCAGGATCGGGTCCGTGGGGGCGGCGACGGCGGGCGCGCCGGCTGCGAGAACGGCGAACGCCGCCAGGGCAAGTGCCGTCAGGGTCTTCTTCATAGGAGTCCTCCTGGAACGTGAGATCCGGCCGGACTGGGTCGCCCGGCCGCGGTACCCGTGCCGCCGGCGACCCCCTCGCCCTCGGCGACACCCTGTGATCACCCACAGATGGTGACCTGTTTGTCCGTTTTGTCGGACTTCCATCCAGTCTAGTCGTCGTGAAGCCCCACGGAGTGGTCCGAGCGGGTGAACCGCGGGTCGACCATGTGCCATGTCGGTCGATGCGCGGGCCGCAGGCGCCAGAAGGTCCACACACACGTTCAGTCGCGACATTCGTTCAGTCGCGAGCAGTCGACGAGCGGAGCAGGTCCCATCACTTAGCCGATAATGTACATTATGTCATTACGGCTCGGAGAACCCTACTCAGAGCACTCCCCGGTGCAGCCGCCGGCCGAACGAGGCGACCGCGACGAGTGCACGTCCTCACGCCGCGTCATCGGGCAGCGTGCGGACCCAGCGTTCCTCGGTCCTGGTCGGGTCGCGCGGCAACGGCATCGTCACACCCGACGGCTCGAAGCCGAGTCGTCGGTAGGACGCCTGCGCCGCGAGGTTGTCCTGGACGACCCACAGCGAGAGCGTCCGGGCGCCGTCCTGCCGCGCCCATGACGCGACAGCACTCAGCAGGTCGGCCGTCACGCCGTGGCCCCGGTACGTCGGCCGCACCCACAGCGCCAGCACGTGCCGGTCGTCGGGCTCCGCTCCGGGCTCAGGCATGCCGGCCACCAGGCCGACCTGCGCGCCGTGGTCGTCCGCGACGAACCAGGCGGTCGACCGCAGCCGCATCCGCCAGTGACTCTCCTTGAACCCGAGCTCACGAGCCGGCGACGACCCGAACGCCTCCGGAGCCTCGCTCAGCGCCTCGAGGCGCAGATCGCGCAAGGACTCCCAGCCCTCCTCCGTCAGCCGGCACACAGTGGTCATCCGGACATGATGCCCGACCCGGAGATCCCCCGACCGACGCCCGATGTCGAACACCTGTATTGGGTATCTGCTTGAGTCAAGTGTGCAGGTCAGACGCTGTTTTCGGTGCCGCCGATGAGGCTAGTCAGGGGGTGGGGGTCGGTGGCGACGGCTTGTTGGAGCAGGCGGTAGAACAGCAGGCCGCGTGAGCGTGAGGAGCGACGGTTGAACCGGAAGGTGAACTCGTCGAGGTAGTAGTCCAGCTGGCGCTTGGAGATCCCGTGGTGCAGGGTCCCGGCGACCCAGCGTTTGAGCAGCGAGGCAACCAGGTGGACCCCGGGCAGGTACTCGTGGGCCGGCTCGACCGAGGAGATCAGGACCCGGTACTCGTGGGTGAAGCCCTGCTCGCCGAGCTGGCGCAGGTTGCGGGCGCCGTCGGTGCGGATGTGCGCGCCGGGGGCTATCACCCGGTGGGCGAAGTCCACGAGCTGGTTGGAGTTGCGTGCATCGGCCCTGGCCAGACGGATCCGGCCGATCTTGCGGCCCCCGGGGGTCTCGACCGCGACCATCACCGGGACCTTGGTGATCACCACGCTCGACGCCTTCTTCGCGCGCCCACCGACCATCGTCTCGTCCAGCTCGACGACCCCGGCCAGCAGCTCACGCTCGGGGCGGACCATCGCCCGGCGCAGCTTGTGCATCCACGCCCAGGCGGTCTCATAGGACCCGAACCCCAGGACCTGCTGCAACGTGCTGGCCGAGACCCCGTTCTTCGACGCGCAGACGAACCAGATCGCCGCGAACCACGTCGTCAACGGTGTGTGGGACCGGTGGAAGATCGTGCCCGCCGTGACCGACGTCTGACGCCCGCACCCCGAGCACATCCACATCCCCCGCCGGGCGGTGCGCCACGCCCGGTCCGACCCGCACCCCGGACACACGAACCCGCCCGGCCAGCGCAACCGGGCCAGGTACGCCAGGCAGTCCGCCTCCGTGGAGAACCACGCCACCAACTGCTGATGGGTGCGCGGGTAGTCCACCCCTGCCACCGGAATCCGCTCGTCCATACCCCAGAATCTACTGGACTCAAGCAGATACCCAATACGTATGTTCGAATCGCATCGTGACGCTCCCCCGTGAGACCCTTCTCCCATGCCTGCCACGCCTGCCGATCACTCCCCCGACGACGCAGCCCCGACCGATCGCGACGGTGCCGCGAACCTCACGTTCGCCGGGAACCGCTCGCTCGACAGCCGCTGGTGGTGGTCCCCCACGCTGATGATCGTCGTGGGCGCCGTCGTGATCGGCTACCAGTTCGGGGCGATCCTCGGTGAGGGCGGGATCTGGCTCAACTGGGTGATGGTCGCTGTGGCCGCCGGGGTGGCGATCGCGGGCCTCGTCTCCCTCAAGCGGGCCTACGCCGCCGAACGGGCCACACGCGCGACCGACACCGCCCCCACGGCCGACACCGGGCACGGGTCCTGACCTGCCGATCGCGCCCGGCGTCGGCGCCTACCTGACGACGACCTGGCGCACGCCCTCGGCGTCGCCGACCCGCGGCACGACCACCCGCACCGCTCCGTCCGGCCCGTTCAGGACGACCAGCTCACCGCCAGGGTCACCGCAGCTCTCGAGCCGCCTGCCGACGAACGTCTCCCCGCGATGTCCTAGGACGTCGACCCCGCTGACCTCCGCCGTGTAGATGCCCCCCGCATCGAGCGTGCCGAACGACACAGCCCCGCAGTCGCCGTACCACCGGGCGTAGCGGGTTCCCTCGACCTCCCACAGGTCGGTGATGCCGTAGTCCACGACCGACTCGGACACGTGCGAGCTGAGCCGTGTCGCCGCCTGGCCGGTCATCGGGATCAGCCACATGTTGCTGCCGGTCAGCCGGAGGGTCGGGTCGCCCGGGTTCGGGCCGAAGTCATCGGCGCACCCGGCCAGCAGACGTGTGCTGTCCCACCAGCGGATCGGGCGGCACGACACCGTCCCGGCAGGCAACGGGATCGGCGTGGTCGTCGTGCCGTCGACGCTCACGCGGGACAGTCCGTCGTCGCCCGCGGCCGACAGCCCGTCGCCACCGACGACGACGTACGTCCCGTCCTGGCCGTACAGCCACGTCGGTGAGAACCAGTCCCCTTGCTGGTCCACTCCGGCGACCAGCGTGGCCAGCTCCTGACCGTCCAGGGAGAACCGCTTGAGCCAGCCGCGCTCGCCGTTCGTGGCCCGCACGACGACATTCCGGCCGGTCGGCTGGGTGAAGGACGCGGCGAAGGTCCCGAAGCCCGGTTCGAGGTCGAAGCTCGCGACGACGTCGCCGGTCTCCAGGTCGAGCGCCTGAACCGTGGTGTACCCCTCCGACCTGCCTTCGGGGCCGGTCAGGACGAGCACCAGCGACGACGTCGCCGCCCAGTCCGCCAGTCGGACGTGCGCGCCCACCCCGAAGTCGTGCGCCTGGTAGACCTCCCCGTCAGGACCAGCGAGGTAAAGGATGGTGGGTCCCGCGGTGAACGGTACGTCGGCCTGGACGGCGCTGTACTCGACGAGGCTCCAGCCCTCCCCCGCACCGGCCAGGAGGCCGCGCTCCAAGGGCCTGGCGGGCGGCAGGTTCGGGTGCGTCGTCACGGTCCCGATCACGACGGGCTCGCCCGGGCCGGACGACGGTGTCGGGGCGCTCGCGGACGGCGACGGGCTCGCGGACGGCGACGTGTCGCCAGACGCCGACGGCCCGACGGACACCGAGGCACCCGACGGCGGCATGGTCGGCCCGGGCCTCCAGGGCGCCGCGACAGCGAGCACGACCACCCCTGCCAGCAGGAGCACCGCGACGACGAGCGACCGGCGACGCCGACCGGCCGGTTCGCGGACAACCTCACCCAGGCCCACGTCGCTCGTCTCCTTCCATGGTCAACCGTGCATCCAGCGAGCTACCGGCGGTCAGCACTCCGGTTCCCCGACCGGGCTGGCACAGACCACTGGTGAGGGCGGGCCCTCGCCCGCGGCGGTGAACGCGACCACCCGGAAGTACGTGGCGGCGGAGGTCGTCACCTCGAGGTACTCGAAGTCCCAGGCTGTCGCCGCGTCCCGGTAGTCGTCGATGTGGACGTACTCGTTGGGAGCGCCGGACTCGATCGTCGTCTCACCGGTGGCGATGTCGATCGACGCGGATGCGGTGAAGGGTCCGTCCGGCGAGTCCGACCGGTACACGCGGTAGCCCGTGGCATTGGCGATCGGGACCCACCGGGCCACGACCTCCCCGGAACCGCCACCGGCACCGGCCTGCACACTGACGACCTGACCTGGAACCACGTCTGGTGCGCCGACCACGCATGGATCCGCTGCCCCAGGTGCCGGGTAGGCACAGACCACGACCGATGGCAGCCCCTCGCCCGCCGCGCTGAAGGCCGTCACCCGGAAGTAGGTGGGGGCGTAGTACAGATCCGACTCCCCTGCGTACACCTCTTCCTCGGAGTAGTCGACGTCCCAGAGGTACCCGAACTGCTCCTTGTAGGCCTCGTCGCGATGCGCGAGCTCGAGGACGTGCGCCCCGACCTCCGTCGCACCGGTCGTGAGATCGATCGCCGCGGTCTTGACGAAGGGCCCGTCTGCGGACCTCGACCGGTACACGCGGTAGCCGGTGGCGTCCGCGACCTCGGACCACCGGAGGTACTCCTCTCCGGAGCCCCCGCCCGGACCGGCGTCGATCACCGTGACCTGACCGGGGACCACACCCGAGGTGGTCACGCTGGGGGTCGAGGTCCTGTCGGGGGCGGGGACGGTCTCGGACGGCGTCGCACTCGGTGACGGTGCGGGCTCGGGGGTCGGGGACCAGGACGGTGATGGTGCCGGAGACGAGGACACCGAGGGCGTCGGACTCGGTCCCGGGACCAGCACGGGCGGGGCGTCGTCCCACGGCCGGCCCAGCCCGAGGATGCCCAGACCGACCACTGCCACGCCCGCGACGGCGAGCATCGCCCCGCCGACCACCCGGCGCCGGCGGACGTCGCCGACGAACCGGTCGAGAGTGGCCGAGGAGTACGGGAACTCACGGTCGGCCGCGGCAGCCTCGTCGCGCGCGGTGGCACGGATCATCGCCGACAGCTCGTCGCTCATCAGCCGGCCCTCCTTCCGGTCACGTGCACCTCGACCGTCGGGGTGTCGCCGACGTGCGGGTCGGCCGCGGTGCCGAGCGCCGCGTTCAGGTGGTGGATGCCGTCGCTCAGATAGCGCTTCACCGCGCCGTCGCTCAGCCCGAGCGCCGCCGCGATGTCGGCCACCGGCAGGTCGTCGTAGAACCGCATGACCACGCAGGTCCGCTGGCGCCGCGGCAGGGTCCCCAACGCGGCCCGGACGTCCAGCCGATCGGCGACGTCGTCGTCCGGGGCGGCCGCTCCCGCCACCAGGCGGGGCAACGCGACGAGCCAGGCGCGCCGCGATCGCACCTGGTCGATGAACGCGCTGGCGATCGCGCGCCGGACGTACGCGTCGGCCGCATTCACGTTCGGGAAGGACCGTGGCCGGCCGAACGTCCGCACGACGGCATCGTGCACGAGGTCCTCGGCCTCGCCCCGGTCGCCCGTCAGCAGCGCCGCGTACCCGATCAGCGCCGAGCGCCGATCCCGCACGAGCTCCTCGAGAAGCCCCTGCCAGGCGGCCATCACCGGGCTCCCCTCTGCCGGTCGCGCATCCTGATCGTCTCACTGTATGAACGGATCAGGAGCCTGCAACGTTGTGCGGTCCGGCGATCGGGTGGAGCTGTGACGGGCGCTGATGGGGGCGGAGGCAGACCCTAGGCGCGCGTCGCGTCCGCGATCTCTTCCTCCGGCCGCGGCGGCACGGTCTCGTCGTACTCCAGGCGCGGGACGTCCTCGTGAGTCGGCTCGGGCACGTGCTCAGGCGCGGGACTCGTCGACGGGTTGACTGACATGGGCCACCTCCTCGCGGACAGGTGTCACAACGGTACGCCCGGTGGGCGACGCGTCAGCCGACCACCAGCACCAGATCGCCGCCCTCGAGCTGCTGGACGGCCCCGATCGCCAGACGCAGCACCTTGCCACCGATCGGCGTGGTGATCGCGGCCTCCATCTTCATCGCCTCGATCGTGGCCACGGTCTGACCGGCCTCGACCCGCTGCCCCTCCTGGACCAGCGGGCTGACCGCGCCGGCGAACGGCGCGGCGATCTGCCCAGGCGTGCCCGGGTCGGCCTTCTCGGCGGTCGCCTGGTCCACCTCGACGCTGCGGTCACGGACCTGGACGGGTCGCAGCTGCCCGTTGAGCGTGAACATCACGGTCCGCATCCCGCGCTCGTCGGGCTCCCCCACCGCCTCCATGCCGACCAGCAGCCGGACACCACGGCCCAGCTGCACCTCGACCTCCGTGGCGGGCCGCATGCCGTACAGGTAGCGGGCGGTGTCGAGCACGCTCGTGTCCCCGTACGTCGCGCGCACCTGCTGGAACTCCTTGGTCGGTCCAGGGAAGAGCAGGTGGTTGAGCCGGTCGCGCCGGGTCGTCGAGTCCCCGTCCAGGTCGGCGCGGTCCTGGTCCGTCAGGCGAGCCGTCTCCCGGTGCGGCGCGCGGCCCTGCAGGGCCAACGTGCGGAACGGCTCGGGCCAGCCACCGGGCGGGTCGCCGAGCTCGCCACCGAGGAAGCCGATCACAGAGTCGGGGATGTCGTACTCCTGGGGGGCAGCCGCGAAGTGGTCGGCGTCGGCGCCGCGCGCCACCAGGTGCAGCGCCAGGTCGCCGACGACCTTGCTCGACGGTGTCACCTTGACCAGCCGGCCGAGGACCTTGTCCGCGGCGGCGTACATCGCCTCGATCTGCTCGAAGCGGTCTCCGAGACCCAGCGCGATGGCCTGCTGGCGCAGGTTCGACAGCTGACCACCGGGGATCTCGTGGTCGTAGACGCGTCCCGTCGGTCCCGGCAGGCCGGACTCGAACGGCCGGTAGATCCGCCGGACGGCCTCCCAGTAGGGCTCGAGATCGCACACCGCCCGGAGGCTCAGCCCGGTGTCCCGGTCCCCGTGCTCGAGGGCCGCCACGAGCGCGGACAGCGGCGGCTGGCTGGTCGTGCCCGCCATCGCCGCGCTGGCGACGTCGACGGCGTCGACGCCGGCGTCGACCGCAGCCATCAGGGTCGCGAGCTGACCACCGGCGGTGTCGTGCGTGTGCAGGTGGACCGGCAGGTCGAAGCGCTCGCGCAGCGCGGTCACCAGCGTCTTCGCGGCGCCGGGGCGCAGCAGGCCGGCCATGTCCTTGACGGCCAGGACGTGCGCGCCGGACTCGACGATCCGCTCCGCCAGCCGGAGGTAGTAGTCCAGCGTGTAGAGGTCCTCACGGGGGTCCGAGAGGTTGGCCGTGTAGCACAGCGCGACCTCGGCGACCGAGGTGCCGACCTCACGCACGGCGTCGATGGCCGGCCGCATCTGGTCGACGTCGTTCAGGGCGTCGAAGATCCGGAAGATGTCGATCCCGGTCGCGGTGGCCTCACGCACGAAGGCGCGGGTCACCTCGGTCGGGTACGGCGTATAGCCGACGGTGTTACGCCCGCGCAGCAGCATCTGCAGCGCGACGTTCGGCAGCGCCTCCCGCAGCGCCGCGAGCCGGTCCCAGGGGTCCTCGCCGAGGAACCGCAGAGCGACGTCGTACGTCGCCCCACCCCACGCCTCGACACTGAGCAGCCCGCTGGTCATCCGCGCGACGTACGGCGCGACGGTGACCAGGTCGAAGGTCCGCACCCGGGTCGCGAGCAACGACTGGTGCGCGTCCCGGAAGGTCGTGTCGGTCACGGCGACGGCGGTCTGCTCCCGCAAGGCCTTGGCGAAACCTTCGGGTCCGAGCTCGAGCAGCCGTTGCCGGCTGCCGGCCGGGGCCGGGACGCTCAGGTCGAGCTGCGGCAGCTTGCGCTGCGGCTCGAGGATCCCCACCGGCGACCCGTACGGCCGGTTGACGGTGATGTTGCCGAGGTAGGAAAGGATCTTGGTGCCCCGGTCGGCGCTCTCCCTGGCCACCAGGAGCTGCGGCCGCTCGTCGATGAACGAGGTGGACAGCCGGCCCTCGACGAACTCGGGATCGGCCAGGACGGCCTGCAGGAAGGGGATGTTGGTCCGGACCCCGCGGATCCGGAACTCGGCGAGGGCCCGCCGCGCGCGACGGACCGCCGTCGGGTAGTCGCGACCCCGGCAGGTGAGCTTGACCAGCATCGAGTCGAAGTGGCCGCTGACGTCGGCGCCTGCGCTGGCGGTTGCCCCGTCCAGCCGCACGCCCGCGCCACCCGGCGACCGGTAGGCGACGATCCGACCGGTGTCGGGACGGAAGCCGTTGGCCGGGTCCTCGGTCGTGATCCGGGTCTGGAGCGCGAAACCGTTGACCCGCACGGTGTCCTGGGAGATGCCGAGGTCAGCGAGGGTCTCCCCCGCTGCGATCCGCATCTGCGAGGACACCAGGTCGATGTCGGTGACCTCCTCGGTGACCGTGTGCTCGACCTGGATGCGCGGGTTCATCTCGATGAAGACGTGCCGGCCCGCCCGCTCCCCCACCGTGTCGACCAGGAACTCGACGGTGCCGGCGTTGACATAACCGATGCTCCGCGCGAAGGCCACCGCGTCGCGGCACAACGCGTCGCGCAGCGCGGGGTCGAGGTTCGGCGCGGGGGCGATCTCGATGACCTTCTGGTGCCGGCGCTGGACCGAGCAGTCCCGCTCGAACAGGTGGACGATCTCGCCGGTGGCGTCGGCGAGGATCTGGACCTCGATGTGCCGGGGTCGCAGCACGGCCTGCTCGAGGAAGACGGTGGGGTCGCCGAACGCGCCGTCCGCCTCGCGCATCGCGGCTGCGAGGGCCGCCTTGAGGTCGGCCCGCGCAGCGACCCGTCGCATGCCGCGGCCGCCGCCGCCGGCGACCGCCTTGACGAACAGCGGGAAACCGACGGCATCGGCGGCGGCGAGCAGCTCGGCGACGTCGGACGACGGTTCGCTGGACGCCAGGACCGGGATCCCCGCGGCCCGCGCCGCGTGCAGCGCGCTGACCTTGTTCCCCGCGAGCTCGAGCACCTCGGCCGGCGGCCCGACGAAGGCGATCCCGGCCTCGACGCACGCCCGGGCCAGGGCCGGGTTCTCCGACAGGAAGCCGTAGCCCGGGTACACCGCGTCGGCACCCGACTCACGGGCCACCCGGATGATCTCCTCGATGTCGAGGTAGGCGCGCACCGGATGACCGGGGACACCGATCGGGTACGCCTCGTCGGCCTTGAGCCGGTGCTCGGAGTTGCGGTCCTCGTGCGGGAAGACGGCGACCGTGCGCGCGCCGAGCTCATAGGCCGCGCGGAAGCCACGTACCGCGATCTCAGCGCGGTTGGCGACGAGAACCTTGGAGAACACGACTCACCTCAGACGTAGCGGGGGCAGCAGCACGGTAGCCGCTCTGCGGTGCCGGCCGCCTCTCGTCCGCAGGCCGGACGCACGGGCGGTGATCGCCAGGTCCTCTGGCGGGTGCTGAGTCGTCCGGCCGATCAGCCGGCGGTGCGCGCCCGACGACGTTGCGCGAGCTCGTCGTTGCCCGTCGACGCGGTGGAGTCGTCGTCGACCCGCTCGGTCGGCAGCGCCGCGAGAGTCCCCTCGACCTCACGCCACACCCGGCCGACAGCGATCCCGAACACCCCCTGGCCACCCTGCACCAGGTCGATGACCTCGTCGGCCGACGTGCACTCGTACACGCTCGCACCGTCACTCATGAGGGTGATCTGGGCGAGGTCCTCGACGCCGCGCTCACGCAGGTGGGCGACGGCGGTCCGGATCTGCTGGAGCGAGACGCCGGTGTCGAGCAGCCGCTTGACCACCTTGAGCACCAGGATGTCCCGGAAGCTGTAGAGACGCTGGGTCCCGGAACCGCTGGCCGGCCGGATCGTCGGCTCGACGAGACCGGTGCGTGCCCAGTAGTCGAGCTGTCGGTAGGTGATGCCGGCAGCACCGCACGCCGTGGGGCCGCGGTAGCCGGTCGTGGTGTCCAGATCCGGCAGCTGGTCACCGAACAGCAGGCCCTGGGCACGCTGAGGAACGCCGACGGACTCCCCGATCGTCTCTCCGGTGCCGTTCACAGGCCACTCCCCTTCGTCCATCCACGACTCGTGATCCGCTCCGACGCTCCGGGGGCTACGGGATGTTCACTGGTCACGCTATGGCCGCAGGTGGGGGGCGTCAACGACGCCACGCTGAGCGGGGCCCGGCGTGTCGCCGCCGCGTGTCTCAATCTCCACCTGAAGGTCAGGGATGTCGCCGCCCGGACGTCCTCACGATGGCGGCCGCCGACCCTCAGGGCCTTCGTCACCGGCGACGAAGTCGTCCGGGCTCACGGTGTCGAGGAAGGCCCTGAACTCCTCGACCTCCTCGTCCGCCGTGTGCTCCTCGACCTCCAGGCCCGACTCGATCAGGACCTCCGGTGCGCACAGCACGGGGCACCCGGCACGCACGGCGACCGCGATGGCGTCCGAGGCCCGCGAGTCGACCCGCTCCCCGTTGTCCAGGACCAGCTCCGCGTGGAAGACCCCGTCGATCAGGGCGACGATCTCGACGCGCTCGAGGTCGACGCCGGTCGAGCGCAGGGTTGCGACCAGCAGGTCGTGCGTCATCGGACGGGGCGGGACGGCACCCGAGTGGGCCGCAGCGATCGCCGTCCCCTCGGCAAGACCGACGACGATCGGCAGCAGCCGCCGGCCGACGAGGTCGAGCAGGAGCACGACGACCTGGTCGAGGGGCGACTGCCGCCGCACTCCGAGGACCTCCAGCTCCACCAGCCCACCTGCCACACTGCCACGCTACGACGTCGGGGTCGGTCTCGGCACCTGGTCGGGCCGTCAGGTTCCCGCGGGTGGCGGACGCCGCCTCAGCTCGTCAGTCGTGCGACCCCGGCCCGGACCAGCACGGTGTGCAGCTGACCGCACAGCTCGCCGACCTCGGCCGCGACGCTCGCCGCGTGCGCCTGGGCGGCGACGGCCCGCTGACCCCGCAACGGTGCGACGATCTGGTCGACCACCGAGACCTGCCGGTCGGCCGCCGCGCGGAACGAGCGCAGGTGACGCGGCTCGATCCCGTGCTCCGCCAGGGCCGCAGCCGCGACCACGACCTCGTGCGCCGACGCGTCCAGGTGACCGGACCTGCTCGCGCTCAGGACGCCGGCCTCGAGCAGGGCGACGACGAAGTCGACCTCGACCCCGGTCTCGGTCGCCAGCGATGCGGCCGTGTGCCGACCGGCAAGCGCAGGGCCGGTCCGCTCACCGTCGGCGGTGGCGAGGCGCGGGGTCAGTGGCTCGTCGGTGCGGCCCGAGTCGAGCGCGGCGAGCTGCTCACCGATCACCCGGAGCGGCAGGTACCTGTCGCGTTGCTGGCGCAGCACGTAGCGCAGCCGCTCCACGTCCGCAGGGCTGTACTGGCGATAGCCGCCTGCGGTACGGCGCGGTTCGACGAGACCTTGCTCCTCCAGGAAGCGCAGCTTGGACGGCGTCACGGTCGGGAAGTCGCCGCCCAGCTCGGCCAGGACGTCCGAGATCCGCATCGTCGGCTCGCCCGAGACACCGTGCGGCCAGCGCTCGACCAGCTGCGGTCTGCCGGCGGGAGGCGCACCACGGACGGCACGCCCGTCGTCGGCACGCTCGTGCCGGTCTCGCGCCGAGCTCAGGCCGGGCGCGGTGGTCACGATCCCTGGTCCCCCGCAGTCGAGCCGTGGGCGGGACGAACCGGGCTCGGGTGGAAGGTCATCCGGAACTTGCCGATCTGGACCTCGTCGCCCGCACGCAGGACAGCCTGCTCGATCCGGGTCCGGTTGACGTAGGTGCCGTTGAGCGACCCGACGTCACGCACCACGAAGCCGTCCTGCTCACGGACGAACTCGACGTGCTTGCGCGAGACGGTCACGTCGTCGAGGAAGATGTCCGCGCTGGGGCTGCGGCCGGCCACCGTGCGGTCGGCATCGAGCAGGAACCTCGCCCCTGCACTCGGGCCGCGCTGCATGATCAAGAGTGCCGACGTGGGCGGCAGTGCAGCGACCGCCGCGTGCTCTGCCGCACTGAGCCCGACGACCGGCCCTTCGTGCTCCGCCGGGATGACGCCCTCGCCGAAGCTCATCGTGGTCTCGACCGAGGCCCAGCGCTGCTCGGACGGATCGCGCTCGCTCATCGTTCCTCCTCGGCTGTCACGGGTTCGGGTCTGCGTCCTGGGCACAGCCTATGCGGACGTGAGCGGAACCGGCATCCCTCAGCCCGGCTCGGCGGCAGGTACCGGCGTCGCGAAGGTCGGCGGCCGGATCTCGCGGACGGCGGTGACCTGCACCAGGTCGAGCAGTCGCAGGTCGGCGGTCCCGGTGGCGTTGCGGACGACCGTCAGGGCGCCACCGGGCATGTTCAGGGCCGGTGAGATCGTCTCGGGGTCACCGATCGCGCGCCAGCGGTACGGCGGTTCGAGGATCGTCCCGTCCACCTCGACCCCGTCGGAGGTGTCGACGAAATAGCTCGATGCGGTCAGCCGGAGGTCACCGACCTGGATCGCCTCCGCCCCGGCGTTGCGGAGCTCCTCGAGCACGTTGTAGAGGACCAGGGCCGGGATCGGCTCCTCCGGCTCGCGGATCACGAGCTCGACCCCGGGGCCCTCGGCCGGCAACCGGCCGGCGAGGATGCCCTGCACCTCGGCGCGCTCGGCCGCCGCCTCACGGGCGGCACGCTGGGTGTCCGAGCCGGTCACCAGCCCGGCACGCTGCTCACGCAGCTCCACCGCCTGTCCCTCGAGCTCCTCGGTGCGCTGGGTGACGTCGTCAAGGAGCCGGACGAGCTCGTCCTGCCGCAGGCTGCCGAGCCCCTCCGTCCGGTTGGCGCGGACCTGGACGACCACCGCGAACCCCAGCAGTGCGCACAGCAGGCCCGCCATGAGCTGCGCCCGGGTCGCGCGAGGGGCGAGCGCCCGGGCGATCGTCCGCCAGGCCGTTCGCTCGGGGACGACCGGGGCCGGCACCTCGTCGAGGGAGTCCGGCGGGCCGTCGTTGCGGTGGTCGGGTGTCACGTCATGCCTTGAACAGGTGCCGGCGGATGGCGGCAGCATTGGAGAAGATCCGGATCCCGAGGACGACGACGACGGCCGTCGACAGCTGCGTGCCGACCCCGAGCTGGTCGCCGAGGAACACGATCAGCGCGGCGACGACCACGTTCGAGAGGAACGAGACGAGGAACACGCGATCGTTGAAGGTTCCGTCGAGCAGCGCCCGCAGACCACCGAAGAGGGCGTCGAGCGCCGCGACGACCGCGATCGGGAGGTACGGCTGCAGGACGAGGGGCACCGTCGGCTCGAGGACGAGCCCGATCACGGCTCCGATGAGCAGGCCGAGCACTGCGATCATTGCTTGCCTTCCTGGTCGGCTGGCACAGACGATGCCACATCCGCCACATCGCCGGTCGACGCGTACCGCAGCACGGTCGCGCCTCCGGCAGGGAGCTCGAGGGCGCTGTCGGCCCGCGTCGTGACCGCGATCCCGTACGTGCCGGACAGCATGGAGAGGTGGTTTGCGGCGGTCGACCGCGCGAAGTCGGTCTGCATCGGACGGACGTCCCCGATGGCCTCGACCCGGTACGGCGGCAGGAGCGGCGCGAGGTCGACGAGGATCGCCGGGCCATTCCCCCGGATCGCGCTGAGCGCGGTGAGCCGCTGGCCGTTGATCGCTATCGCCTCCGCGCCGGCCGCCCAGAGCCCGTTGGTCAGGATCTGCAGGTCGAGGTCCTGGACCCGGGCATCCGGGTCCACGACGGTCGCCGCACCCAGCTCCGGGTCGCGCAGCTCGATGACCAGGCCAGGACCCGTCACCGCCAACGCACCGGAGAGCAGCTCGGCCTCCTGCAGGTCCGCGAACAACCCGGGATTCGCGGCCGCCAGGGCATCCGACTGCAGGGCAGCGATCTCCTCGGCGACCGCTGCGTTGCTCTGCGCCAGCGCCTCGGCGTCCGCGGCGCGGTCGGCGACCTCGCTCTCGAGCAGCGACCGCGACTCGAGCGCAGCCGGCTCCGGCGTCCGCAGCGACAGGACCGCGGCCATCGTGACGACCCCGAGCGCGACACCGACAAGAAGGTAGCCGCCCGTCCGCCGGGCGAGCGCGCCCGGGGCGAGCACGGGCTCGACACGAGCAGCGGCCTCGGCATAGCCCGGGTCGACCGGCCGGTACATCACCTCGTAGAGCAGCCCCATCGACGCATCCAGCGCCGGTGCGGCGTGACTGCCGTGATCCGTCCCGCCGGCCCGCCTGCTCGTGCTCCGGGGCGTCCGGCCGGAGCCGGCGCCGCGATCCACCACCTCAGGCTCGGCCACCTCAGGCTCGACCGCGTCCGGCTCCGTCCCGTCCGGCTCAGGCCCGTCCGGCTCGGTCACGCCACGACCGCGGGCCGGAGCCGGCGCAGCTCGACGGCCGCCTGACGCAGGTAGGCGACGCCGGCGAGCCAGTAGAGGCCGACACCCCACCACGCGAAGGCCCACCCGACCACTCCGGACAGCAGGCCGAGCGGCCCCGACCACTGCGCGAGCAGCAGCAGGGGGAAGGCATAGAGCAGAGCGAACGTTCCGGCCTTGCCGACGAAGTGCACCGGCAGTGGACCTATCCGGGCGGCGAGGAGGACCAGGAGAACGAGGCTGAGCAGCACGTCACGCCCCACGATGGCCACGACCAGCCACACCGGGACGACATCGCGCAACGCCAGCACGATCAGGGTGACCAGGATGAAGAGCCGGTCGGCCGAGGGGTCGAGCAGCTCGCCCAGCCGCGACTGCTGGTTGAGCGAACGCGCGAGCACCCCGTCGAGCCAGTCGCTCGCGCCGGAGACCATCAGGACGCCCAGGGCCCACAGGTCGTGGTCGTTGAGCAGCAGCACGGTGAAGACGGGTACCAGCAGCAGGCGAACGGCACTGATCGCGTTCGGGATCGTCGCGATCCGCGAGCCTCCGGGCACAGCTGTCTCACCCGCGCTGCCGGGCCGGTCCAGGTCCGTCACTGCTCGACCGCTCCCCCGCTCGCCCATCTCCCGCAGCAGGCTCGCCGAGCCCGCTCCCTCCGGGCGATCCTACGGCCCGCCCACGGGCGTCCGCTCTCGCCGCGCGGCGCGTGGCCGACGGTCCGCCCGATGAGCCGCGGCTCAGCCGTCGTGGTGGAAGCGCACGGTCCGGGTGGCGACGTCCGCGCTGATCAGGCGGACCGTGACACGCTCCCCCTCCGGCAGCTCGGCGCCCTCGGTCCGGGCCACCACAGCAGGATCGTTGAGCTGGACGGTGCGCTCGTCGAGAGCCACGCCGTCGAACGACGCCCCGACGTGCGACGAGAGCACGGCGGCCTCGACGAGGTCGGTGCAGGCCCGGTCGACCGCGTTGGTCCGACGTGCGCCCTCGCTCATCTCCGCGCCGATCGCGGGCAGCGCTGCGAGAACCCACTCGGGCACCGGCGACCCCGCATGCGCCGCGAGGCAGATCTCCAGCCCGTAGCGGTCCACCAGCCGGCGCAGGGGTGCCGTGACGTGCGCGTACGGCGCCGCGATCGCCCCGTGCTCGCGCCCGGCCGGCGGCTCGCCCTCGAACGACGTCCAGGCCGCCCCGCGAAACAGCGCCGTGGCTGCGGCAAGGAAGGCGGCCGTCTCAGGCAGATCGCGGTCGAGCGACGCGAGCACCTCGCCGTAACCCTTCTCACGGGGCCACGGGACGCCCAGCGCCCTGGCCTGGTGCCGCAGTCGGGCCAGCGCGCGGTCCTCGGCGGCGGGCATCGTTCGCAGCACACCCACCCGGGCGCTGATCATGAGTGCGGCTGCGGCCATCCCGGTCATCAGCGAGATCTGCGCGTTGTGGTCCTCGATCGGCAGCGGGGCCCGGAACGCGAGCGCCCAGCCGCCGTCGGGCGCGTCGACGACCTCCTGCTCCGGTCGGCCGAGCGAGACACCACCCCGAGCCCGCTCGAGCGCCGCCCGACGCACACCGATCTCCGCGAGGAGCACGACCACGTCGTCGGCCGCGGCACCGGCGTCGAGACGGCGCTGCTGGGTCGGGTAGTCCAGCTGGGCCCGGCTGCGCACCAGACCGCGTTCGACGGCGACATCGACCACCTCACCGGAGTCGTCGAGGTCGAGGGTCCACACGACGGCCGGGCGCACCTGACCGGGCAGCAGGGACGCGGCCGCCTCGCACAGCACCGGTGGGTGCAGCGGGACGCGCGCGTCCGGGCAGTACACGGTCTCGATGCGTTCGTGGGTCTCGCGATCGAGCGCACCGCCAGGGACGACGAAGGCCGCGGTGTCGGCGATGGCGTAGCGGACCCGGTGACCAGCCCCTGAGCGCGACAGGTGCATCGCCTGGTCGAGGTCGGTCGAACCGGGCGGGTCGATGGTCACGAAGTCGATGTGCGTCAGGTCGACGCGACCCGCTCCACCCGGCGCTCGGCCGTCGCCGAACCGCTCGCGCGCAGCCACCTGGGCCTCGGCGGACGCGGCGGCCGTGAAGTCCACGGGTACCTCGTGCTCGACCCGGATCGCCGCGAACCCGGCCCGGAGCGCGTCGTGCGAGGAACGGAGCTGTCGTCGGGGGGCGGACACCCGGCCCACGGTACGGCGCAGGGCGGCCAGCGATGCGATGCTGACCCCATGCTCGAGCTGCTCACCGGCATCGGACTGGCCACGGCTGCCGGCCTCAACGCCGCGCTGCCCCTGGTCGTCATCGGCGCCCTGGACCGGTGGACCGGTCTCGTCGACCTGCCGGCCGGGTGGGAGTGGCTGTCCGACGGCTGGGTCCTGACCATCCTCGTCGTCCTGCTCGTCGTGGACGTCGTGGCGGACAAGGTCCCCGGCGTCGACCACATCAACGACGTGCTGCAGACGGCCATCCGGCCGACCGCCGGCGGGCTCGCGTTCGGCGCCGGCTCCGCCTCGCAGACGGCGGCTGTCACGGACCCTGCCTCCTTCTTCACCTCGAACGCCTGGGTGCCGGTGGTCCTGGGCGTCGTCCTGGCCCTGACCGTGCACACCGGCAAGGCGCTCGCCCGGCCGCTCGTCAACGCCACGACCCTGGGTCTCGGGGGACCGCTGGTGAGCACCGCGGAGGACGTGACGAGCCTGGCCCTGACCGTGAGTGCGGTCCTGGTCCCGTTGCTGGTGCTCGTGCTCGTCGCCCTCCTGGTCTGGGCCGGCGCACGCATGCTCCGGCGCCGTGCCGCACGATCGCGCCGCACCGGACCGATCCCGGGCACCCTCGTCGGCCCGTCCGACCGGGTCGGCCCGTGATGCGCTTCGGCTACCACCTCGGCTACTGGTCGGCAGGACCGCCACCCGGTGCCCGCGACGCCGTGATCGCTGCTGACCGCCTCGGCTTCGACTCGGTGTGGTCGGCCGAGGCGTACGGGTCCGACGCGTTCTCGCCGCTGGCCTGGTGGGGCAGCCAGACCGAGCGCATCCGGCTCGGGACCGCGATCGCCCAGATCTCCGCGCGCACGCCGACGGCGACGGCGATGGCGGCCCTGACGATGGACCACCTGTCCGGCGGTCGGTTCGTGCTCGGCCTCGGCGCCTCCGGTCCGCAGGTCGTCGAAGGCTGGTACGGGGCGCCCTACCCGCGGCCGCTCGCCAGGACCCGGGAGTACGTCGACGTCGTCCGGCAGGTCCTGCGCCGTGAGTCACCGGTCATGGCGGACGGCGACTTCTACCAGCTGCCGCACCGGGGCGGCACCGGGCTCGGCAGGCCCCTGCGCTCGACGGTGCACCCGGTGCGTGCCGACCTGCCCATCCACCTGGCCGCGCAGGGCCCTCGCAACGTCGCGCTCGCCGCCGAGATCGCCGACGGCTGGCTGCCGCTGTTCTTCGCCCCGAGCGCCGACACCTTCTACCGGGAGGCCCTCGCCGACGGCTTCGCGCGACGGCGGCCCGACCTGAGCCCGGCCGAGGCGTTCGAGGTGAGCGCGACCGTCCCGGTCGTCATCGACGACGACCTCGAGCGGGCCGCCGACGTGGTCCGCCCGTTCATCGCGCTGTACGTGGGCGGGATGGGGGCCGAGGGCGCCAACTTCCACCGTGAGATGCTGGAGCGCCTCGGCTACGTCGAGCAGTGCAGCCGGGTCGCGGAGCTGTTCGGCGAGGGCCGCCGGGCCGAGGCGGCAGCGGCCGTCCCGACCGCCCTGGTCCAGGACATCGCCCTGATCGGGCCCAGCGCCGCTGTGCGCGACCGACTGGCGGCCTGGGAGGAGACGGTCGTGACATCGATCCTGGTGCAGGGCGACCTGACCAGCCTGCGAGCAGTCGCCGACCTCTTCGGCTGACCCACGGCACCCTATGCTGGCCTCGACGCCGGACCGACGAAGGGCCTCGCCATGGAGAAGTCGTCGCTGATCGCCCTGGCACGCAACCAGCTCGAGGCGGCCCGGCGCGCGTCGAGCGGTCGGAGCGCCAAGACGGTGCACGGCGGGCACGAGAAGGTGCTCCGGCAGACCGTCATCGCCCTCTGCGCAGGGCGCAGCACGGACAACTCCGAGAACCCGGGCGAGGCGACCGTCCACGTCCTGACCGGACGCATCCGCCTGACCAGCGGCTCCACCAGCTGGGACGGCTCGGCCGGCGACCTGATCATCGTGCCGGTGAGCCGCAGCTCGATCCAGGCGATCGAGGACAGCGTCCTACTCCTGACGGTCGCCAAGCTCGGCTGACGCCCGGCCTCCCGCTGCCCTCCGGCTGCGTCCGACCGGTGCGGGTGCGACAGTGGCCGGCGTGAGCCAGACCCCACCGCCCTCGCCGGCTCTGCCGCCGTCCGAGTCGCGCCGGCCGCACCGTGCAGCACGACTCGAGGACCGGTTCAACGCGCTCCTGGCCCGGTGGCTCCGACGTCGCGGCTGGGTCACCCGGGTCGAGCCCTACACCGGGTACGGGACACCGACGAGGGTGCGGGTCCTGGCACGCACCCTGCTGGCCGCACCGGGCACCGGCACGAGCGAGGTCGCCGAACGCGATCCCGGGTCGGCCCAGCGCGCGGTCCGGGGCTGGCGCAGCTTCCTGACCGCCCAGGACCCGGGCGCGACGGTGACGGTCACCGCGGCCGGTCCGGCCGGTCCGGTGACCCGCACGGTGACGGCTGACCGCGGCGGGTACGTCGACGCGATGCTGGACGTCGACCTCGCGCCCGGCTGGCAGGAGGTCACTCTGAGCATCGCGGGCAGCTCGGTCCGGGCGCCGGTCCTGGTGGTGGGGACCGACCAGAGGGCGGCGTTGGTCAGCGACATCGACGACACCGTCATGGTCACGGCACTGCCCCGGCCCTTGCTGGCTGCGTGGAACGGCCTGGTCCTGAACGAGAACGCCCGTCGCGTCGTGCCGGGGATGGCGGAGCTGTACCTCCGGTGGCTCGACGCCAACCCGGGCGCACCGACCTTCTACCTCTCGACCGGGGCCTGGAACGTGGCCCCCGCGCTGCGCCGCTTCCTGGCGAGCCACGGCTACCCGGCGGGCCCGCTGCTGCTGACCGACTGGGGGCCGACGAACAGCGGCTGGTTCCGCTCGGGTCAGCAGCACAAGCGCGAGAGCCTGCGTCGGCTGATGGCTGAGCTGCCGGAGATCCGGTGGGTCCTGGTGGGTGACGACGGCCAGCACGACCCGCAGATCTACGGCGACGTCGCCGCTGAGCATCCTGATCGGGTCACCGTCGTCGCGATCCGCCAGCTGACGCCCACCGAGCAGCTGCTGTCGCACGGCACACCCGCCCCGGCGCAGGACGACGTGGCCCAGCGGTTGCCGGCTCCGCTGGTGGTCCACGGCGGTGACGGGTACGAGCTCGCCCTGCGGCTGATCGACGCCGGCGTGCTGTGACCGGAGCCCCTCGGCCGAACGCGGGACGCCGGTCGGCAGCCGGTCGAGAGGCCGGCTCCTAGACCTCGACGGTCCGGGCTCCGGCCCCGGCACCCGTCAGCTCGGCCGCGATGGCCGCAGCGAACGTGTCGACGTCCTGCGCCGTGGTGTCGAAGGCGCACATCCAGCGGACCTCACCCGTGGCAGCGTCCCAGTCGTAGAACCGGAAGCGCTCCCGCAGACGGTCTGCCACCCCGGCCGGGAGCACGGCGAAGACGGCGTTGGCCTGCACCGGCCGCTCGACGGTGACACCGGGCAGGTCGCGGACCGCGGCATGCAGCCGGGTGGCCATCGCGTTCGCGTGCTGCGCCGAACGCAGCCAGAGGTCACCCTCCAGGAGTGCGAGCAGCTGTGCGGAGATGAAGCGCATCTTCGAGCCGAGCTGCATGTTCATCTTGCGCAGGTAGACCAGGCCGGTGGACGCCTCGGGGTCGAGCACGACCACTGCCTCGGCACCCAGGGCCCCGTTCTTGGTCCCGCCGAAGGAGACGACGTCCACACCGACGTCCGTCGTGAACGCCCGCAGCGGCAGGTCGAGGGTCGCGGCGGCGTTGGCGATCCGCGCACCGTCCATGTGCACCCGCATGCCGTGCGCATGCGCGTGGTCGCACAGCGCCGCGATCTCCTGCGCGGAGTAGCAGGTGCCCAGCTCGGTGGTCTGGGTGATCGACACGACGAGCGGCTGCGCACGGTGCTCGTCACCCCAGCCCCAGGCCTGCCGGTCGACCAGCTCCGGGGTCAGCTTGCCGTCCGGGGTCGGGACCGTCAGCAGCTTGATCCCGGCGACCCGCTCCGGCGCACCGTTCTCGTCGGAGTGGATGTGCGCGGTCTCCGTGCAGATCACCGCGCCCCACGGCGGCAGCATCGACTGCAGGGACAGCACGTTGGCGCCGGTCCCGTTGAACACCGGGAAGACCTGCACGTCACGTCCGAAGTGCTCGGCCATCACGCCGTGCAGCCGCTCGGTGTAGACGTCCTCGCCGTAGGAGGTCTGGTGACCACCGTTGGCCGCGCTGACGGCCGTGAGGACCTCGGGATGAACCCCTGCGTAGTTGTCGGAGGCAAAGCCACGGCCGGTGGTGTCATGGAGCGTCACGCGCAGCATCCTCTCACCGGGCGGAGCCTCCGGTGATCCCCGAGGTGGACGCGACGACGTCGCCGATCCGGCGGCTCAGCGCCTCGTAGAACATGGACAGCGGGAACTCGTCAGGCAGCACCGCGTCGGTCATCTCCTTGAGCTGGCCCTGCAGCGGCAGCGCGTCGGGCCCCTTGGCCCACGTCGAGGCGGGGTGCGGTGTCACCGTCGCGCTGACCAGCTCGTACGCGGCGAGCCAGTGCGCGATCTTCGGTCGGTCGATCGAGCGCCAGTACAGGTCCTCGATCTCGTGGCCGAGGGCGAGCACGACGTCCGGCACCTGCTCCCAGTCGATGCTCAGCCGGTTGTTCGTCCAGTGCAGGACGTGGTGCTGGTGCAGCCACGCGAAGAGCAGCTGCCCACCCAGCCCGTCGTAGTTGCGGACGCGCGAGCCGGTGATCGCGAAGCGGAAGATGCGGTCGAAGATGACCGCGTACTGGACCAGCCGGGCGTGCGGGACCCCGCGCGCCTCGAGCGCGACGGACTCGCGGAACGCGGTCAGGTCGCACCGGAGCTCCTCGAGGGCGTACAGGAAGTACGGCATCCGCTGCTTGATCATGAACGGGTCGAACGGCAGGTCGCCACGCATGTGGGTGCGGTCGTGGATGAGGTCCCACATCACGAAGGTCTCCTCCGCGAGCCGCTGGTCGGCGACCAGCCGCGCCGCGTCCGGTGGCAGGGCCAGGCCGGTGGTCTGCGCGGCGGCCTGCACGACGGCGCGGAACCGGGCGGCCTCGCGGTCGGCGAAGATCGCGCCCCAGGTGAAGGTCGGGATGGTCCGCATCGCGATCGTCTCGGGGAAGAGCACCGCGGCGTTCGTGTCGTACCCGGAGGTGAAGTCGATGAAGCGGATCGGCACGAACATCCGGTTGGAGTAGTCCCCCGCCTCGAGCTCCGCGACGAAGTCGGGCCAGACCACCTCGACCATGACGGCCTCCAGGTGGCGGTCCCGGCTGCCGTTCTGGGTGTACATCGGGAACAGGACCAGGTGCGCGAGCCCGTCGACCCGCTGGGCCTGGGGCGCGAACGCGACGAGCGAGTCGAGGAAGTCCGGGACGCCCAGACCCTCGTCGGCCCACCGACGCAGGTCGGTCACGACGGCCTCGAGGTACGCGGCGTCGTGGCCGAACACCGGTGCGAGTGCCGTGACGCCGGCGCAGACCTCGTCGACGAGGATCCGGGCCCTGGCATGGTCGGCCGGCTCCGGCACCGACCCGTCCTCGGCCTGCAACAGCTGGAAGGCCTCGACGGCGTCCTTGAGCGCAGTCCAGGCGGGGTGCGCGGCCAGGTCCGGCCGCCCCTGGTCACCGTGCGACCCGGGGGACGCAGCGGAGGCGGGTGCGCACCAGGTCACGGCGTTGTGCATCAGCGCGCGGGCCGACGGCGAGTCGTCGAGGTCGACGCACAGGACCACTGCGCGCCCACGTCCGTCACCGGGCTCGACCAGCGCCCCGACGACGGCGCCGGCCTGGGTCCGCAGGAAGGCCGCGGCCGGGGACCTGCCCTCGAGGTGGGCTCCGACCACGCCCTCCGCGTCGACCACGCCGGCCAGCAGGTCCTGCTCGGTGCCCGTGGCCATGGCGTCACGGTCCCCGACGAGCCCGGAACGCTCGCGCGGCCGGGTCACGACGTCGATGCCGGCCTCGGCCACGAGGGTGCGCAACCCGGGGTCCCACGGGCCCGCGCCGGTCACCACGAGGCCGCAGCCCGCCGCGATCCGCTCGGCGTCCGCGACGGTCAGGCGCGCATCCGACCCGACGAGCAGGACGTCCGGCGGATCGGTGTCCGGGCCGTCGGCGTGACGATCCTCGGATCGGCTCGCCGCCGCCCCGGCCGCGGCACCACGTCGGTCGACCTGGGGAAACAGACTCACAGCAGCACCGTCCTCTCCTCCGTCTGCCGGAGAACCCGCAGAAGTTACTGCACGGTACGTTTCCGGCCGGGGCCGGTCAACGATCCGCTGCGTACAGTTCTCCGGGCGCGCCGCACCCCGAGGCGCCAGCACCGGACGGCCGCAGCCACCTCGCACAGCACCGCGAGCAGCACCTCGCACCGCACCGCACCGCGCGAAGCACACCGACCGCCGGAGGACACTGGAGACGATGGACGCCAGCCTGCCCGCGACGCACGACGCCGCAGATCCCTCGGCCCCGATCGACCCGATCGACCCGATCGAGCTCGCCGCCTGCCTCGCCGTACTGCGACAGGCCCAGTCGCTGCCGGCCGACCATCCCGACGCGCTGGCGCTGCGCCGTGCCACGGCCGGCCTGTTCAAGGCTGTGAAGAAGGAGCGCCGCGCGACCAGGCGCGCAGCGATCAGCGCCGACGACGCGGCCGTCGTGGCCGCGACCGCGACCGGGTCGCCGCGCCGGATCGACGACGAGACCGCAGGACTCCCGCTGGTCTCCAACGTCCGTGGAGCCAGCGCCGGAACCCTGCGCCGACCGCGTGCGTGCTACATCTGCAAGGAGCTGTACGACCAGGTCGACGCGTTCTACCACCAGCTGTGCCCCGCTTGTGCCGCACTCAACCACGCCCGGCGGGACGCTCGCACCGACCTGACCGGTCGCCGGGCCCTGCTGACCGGTGGCCGCGCGAAGATCGGGATGTACATCGCGCTCCGGCTGCTCCGCGACGGTGCGACGACGACGATCACCACGCGCTTCCCTCGGGATGCCGTCCGACGCTTCGCCGCGATGCCCGACGCCGCGGACTGGCTGGACCACCTGACCGTCGTGGGGATCGACCTGCGGGACCCGGCCCAGGTCGTCGCCCTGGCCGACGAGGTCGCCGCAGCCGGTCCCCTCGACATCCTGATCAACAACGCTGCGCAGACGGTCCGGCGGTCGCCCGGCGCCTACGCCCCACTGACCGAGGCCGAGCACGCTCCCCTGCCGCACGGCCCGCTGCCGCACCTGATCACCTTCGAGCACGCGAGCGACGCCCACCCGGCCGCGCTGGTCAGCTCGGTCGGGACCCATCCCGCCACGCACCACGACGACGAGGTCGCCGGGTCCGTGCACCATCGGGCGAGGGTCCGGGCCTCGGACCTCACCGCCCAGGCCCTGGCCGGCGGCTCGTCGTCGCTCGCCCGGCTCGCCCGCGGCGACGCGATCGACGCCGGCGGCCTGCTTCCCGACCTGCACCGCTCGAACAGCTGGGTCGCGACAGTCGACCAGGTCGACGCCCTCGAGATGCTCGAGGTCCAGCTCTGCAACATGACGGCGCCGTTCATCCTGGTCAGCCGGCTGAGGCCGTGCCTCGCAGCCTCGCCGGCCCGGCGCAGCCACGTCGTGAACGTCTCGGCGATGGAGGGCGTGTTCTCCCGTGGCTACAAGGGTCCCGGGCACCCGCACACGAACATGGCCAAGGCCGCGATGAACATGCTCACCCGGACGAGCGCGGCCGAGCTCTTCACCGACGGCATCCTGATGACCAGCGTCGACACCGGCTGGATCACCGACGAACGTCCGCACCCGACGAAGGTGCGACTCGCCGAGGAGGGCTTCCACGCGCCGCTCGACCTGGTCGACGGCGCGGCGCGGGTGTACGACCCGATCGTGCGCGGTGAGGGCGGCGAAGACCTGTACGGTGTCTTCCTCAAGGACTACAAGCCTGCAGCCTGGTAGCAGCCGCCACAAGGCCCCGCCAGTGACACGGCTCACGCACACCGGTCGTCTGCCGCCTGTCCCCCCGGCCCGGTTGACCGGTACACTCGCCCCTGACCCCTTGGAGTACGTCGCGTCTCCCTGTGTGTGACCGCGTGTGGCTCGTGCCACCTGTGGCTGTGTGCAGCCGGTGCCCAGGCACCGGCCGATCGAGAGTTCGGGATGCGACTACGACGGCCATCGACGACCGTCCACGCTCCCACCTCGACGACGACTGGATCCCCGCATGCCCTCGAACGACGCCTCCGGCTCGGTGCTGCCTGCCGACCATGCCGACCACACCGAGCTCGACCTGATCGACCTCGGTCTGCCGGAGCCCCTGCTCCGGGCGGTGCTGGACCTCGGCTTCACGCGACCGACCCCGATCCAGGCAGCGGCCATCCCCGCCCTGCTCGCCGGCCGTGACATCACCGGCGTCGCCCAGACCGGCACCGGCAAGACCGCCGCGTTCGGCCTGCCGATGCTCGCCGCCGTCGACCCCGACCTCGGGCAGGTCCAGGGCCTCGTCCTGACACCGACCCGCGAGCTCGCGATGCAGGTCGCCGAAGCGATCGAGTCCTTCGCCAAGCACATCAAGAACCTGAGCGTCGTCGCGGTCTACGGCGGAGCACCCTTCCTGCCCCAGCAGCGTGCCCTGGCACGCGGTGCCCAGATCGTCGTCGGGACCCCGGGCCGTGTGATCGACCACCTCGAGCGTCACACCCTGCGGATGGACGCGGTGAACTTCCTCGTCCTGGACGAGGCCGACGAGATGCTGCGGATGGGCTTCGCGGAGGACGTCGACAAGGTGTTCTCGTTCGCCCCCGAACGCCGCCAGGTCGCCCTGTTCTCCGCGACCATGCCGCCGGCGATCGTCCGCGTCGCCAACGAGCACCTGAAGAACCCGGTGCAGATCGCGACCTCCCGCCAGTCCTCCACGGTCACCGGCGTCCGCCAGACGTTCGCCGTCGTGCCCTTCCGGCACAAGATCGGTGCGCTGACCCGCGTGCTGGCCACCTCGGACGCCGATGCGGCGATCGTCTTCTGCCGGACCAGGGGTGCCGCGGAAGAGGTCGGCACCGCACTGATCGCCAAGGGTCTGTCGGCAGCGACGATCTCGGGCGACGTCGCCCAGAAGGATCGCGAGAAGATCGTCGAGCGCCTGCGCGGCGGGGCCCTGAACGTCCTGGTCGCCACCGACGTCGCCGCCCGCGGCCTGGACGTCGAGCGCGTCGGCCTGGTGGTCAACTTCGACGTGCCCGGCGAGCCCGAGGCCTATGTGCACCGCATCGGCCGCACCGGCCGTGCGGGGCGGACCGGCGTGGCGATGACCTTCGTCACGCCCAACGAGCAGGGTCGGCTGCGGGCGATCGAGCGTCTGACCCGGCAGAAGATCGAGGAGAGCACTGTCCCGTCCCCGCTCGACGTCTCAGCCCACGGGGTCGGCCGGCTGCTCGGCCAGGCCGGTGACCGGCAGCAGGCGGGACGGCTGGACATGTACCGCACGGCTGTCGCCACCTACCTCGCCGAGAGCGGGATGGACGGCGCGGAGCTCGCCGCGATCCTCGCCTCGCTCGCCGTCGGCGACGGCGGCCCCGGCAGCGTGAGCACGGAGGAGATCGACGAGGCCCCGAGCCAGGCAGCCCGCGGCGCATCCCGCGGCGACGACGGCCGGATCTCCTTCACGAGCGAGGAGCGCGCCCGTACCGCGGCGCGTCGCCCGTCGACCGGCACGCGCTACCGGGTCGCCGTCGGGCACACCCACGGGGCGCGGCCCGAGGCGATCGTCGGTGCGATCACCGGTGAGGGCGGCCTGACCGGCAAGGACCTCGGCAAGATCGACATCTTCGCGAGCTTCAGCCTGATCGAGATCTCCGCGGAGCTCTCGCCCGAGGCCTTCCGCCGCATCGGCGCGGCACGTGTCGGTGGCCGTCCGCTGCGGATCAGCGTGGACGAGGGTCCGCGCGGCCGGTCGGCCGCGCATGCCACCGCCCACGCCGGGACGCACCACCGTGCGCACCCGACCGACCGCCCCGAGAGCCACGGCGGGGCACGGGCCGACGGCCACCGGTACGAAGGTCAGCGCAGCGACGCGACCCGCCCCCGTCGGGCGGCGCGCCCGTCGGTCTGAGTACCAGCCGCACGACTGAGCACCACGCACGCTGAGCACCACCGCACACTGAGCACGGAGCCCCGACGGACCTCACCGGTCGGTCGGGCCTCCGGCGCGTCGTCAGCGCGCGTCCGCCCGCAGTGCGAGCTGCCGCCGTTGCTCGTCCAGCGCGAACCGGAAGAGCTCGTCGGACTCCCGCTCGGTGATCCCGACCAGCGCGCAGCCGTAGGCAGGGCCCGCCTTGTGCTCCTCGACGCGCAGCACCTCGAGGACCAGGTGGAGCGGGGTGCGGGTCCCGCGGAAGGTGAGTGCGACGCGAGTACCCGCGGCGAGCTTCGTGGCGCACCGGAAGCGCATCCCGGTCGCGCTGACATCGAGCACGAGGATGTCCATCGGCTCGTCGAGCGCGATCTGCTCGTTCCCCTCGACCCGGTGCGTCACCTGCAGCGGGATGGCGGTCAGGACCCGGACCGCGGCCCGCTGCTGGACGACCGTGCGCAGCCGGAGGCGCGCGAGCTCGATCCGCCGCGCCTCGCTGAACACCACGACCGCGTCGTAGGTGCAGGCGCCCTTGTGCGCGCTCATCACCTCGACGACTGCCATGTCACCCGCCTCGAGCCAGCTCCCGGTGAAGTGCTCGGCCTCGATCAGCAGCGAGTCGGCGCCGTGCTCGCGCACGAACCCGCGCACCAGCAGCTCGCCGGCCGCTGTCCGCACGAGGCACGGGTCGAGCTCGAACGCCACAGCTCCTGCCTCCCGCGGGTCCCCGGTGACCTGCTCCTCGCGGGCCTCGCGGACCCTGACCGTGGTCGCCGAGTATACGGCGCGACGACCCGCGGACCCGCTCCGGAGCATCCGTCGAGCGCCGCGTACGACGATCTCACCCGGCCGCGCGGCGGGTCGCGGCGCGGCGGGTCGCGGCGCGGCCCGGCTCAGTCGTGGCTGGCCGGCTCCTCGTCGTCCCCTGCCGCGCACCGCGCGAGCACGAACACCAGGTCCGAGAGCCGGTTGAGGTAGTGCAGCACGAGCGGGCTCACCTCGTGGCCGGCGTCCTGGGCCTGGACCACGTGTCGCTCGGCGCGACGGACGACCGTGCGGGCGTGGTCGATCGCTGCTGACAGCGGGGTCCCGCCCGGCACGATGAAGACCGGCCGCAACGGGCGCTCCGCGACGAGCTCGTCGATCAGCTGCTCGACGCGCTCGACCATCGCCGACGTGACCAGGGACACCTCCGGCACGAGACGGTCCCGGTGTGCCGGGTTGGTCGCCAGGTCGGCGGCCGCGACGAACAGCTCCCGCTGGCGCGCGAACAGGATCGCGGCGAGCCGCGCGTCGTCGTCCCGGCACGCCGCACGCGCGACGCCGAGCAACGAGACCGCCTCGTCGATGTCACCGTAGGCGTCCACCAGGACGTCTGCCTTGGAGACCCGGCTGCCCAGGAACAGGCCGGTCGTCCCGTCGTCGCCACCCTTGGTGTAGATCCGCACAGCCGCCTCCTGTCCACGTCGCCGGCGTTGCCGGGGTTGCCGGGGTTGCCGGGGAACGTTCCCTGACCGGAACCGGACCCTACCCCTGGTGCCGCACACCACGATCAGGTAGTAGCGTGAGCACGCCACCGAGAGGTGGCACCTCTTCACACACGTCCTGCAGCCAGGGGAAGCCGGTCCGACTCCGGCGCTGACCCGCAACCGTAGGTCGGACGGTCCACCGTCCGACGAGCCGGAGCACCTGACGCCGGGCGAGAGGCTCCCACCGTCGAGGCATACGGGGCGGAGCCCGGGTCGTCGCAACGACCCGCGGTCGGGCTCCGGGCCCGAGGCGGGACGTGCACGGGTGCCGGGTCCGTCGCGGACCGCTCAGAAAGAGGCACCTGTGCTCACATCCCACGCACCCCGCGCGCGCCGCGCGGCGTCCGGACTGCTGGCCGTCGTCCTGCTCACCCTCCCCACTGCGGCCCAGGCCGCTGTCCCGTCGACGGCCGACCCGAGCGGGGCGTGCACCGACCCGCAGGGCGTCACTGTCGTCGTGGACCTGACCGACCTCGGGGGTGCGGTCGAGGTCGGTTGCGCGCTCGATGCCGCCACCGGCACCGAGGCACTGCAGGCCGCCGGCTTCACCGAGACCAGGGACGCCGCGTCGATGATCTGCGCGATCGACGGCGCCCCCGACCCGTGCCCGGAGACCTTCGAGGGCTCGTTCTGGTCGTACTGGTTCGCTGCGCCGGACGGTCAGTGGGAGTCCTACCTGGAGGGTTCCGACGTAGCTGTCCCCGTGGCCGGGCACCTCGAGGGCTGGCGCTACAGCGACGGTACGGCCGGTCCGACGGTCGAGCCGGCCGCCGTCATCGCTGCCGCCGGGTCCGCGGCGACGGCCGGGTCCGACGAGGCAGCCGAGACCGACCAGGCCGAGGACGGCTCGGCCGCCACCGACGCAGCCGAGCCGGCCGACGCCGGCCCGTCCCCGGCCGTGCTCGGTGGTCTCGGTCTGCTCGCCGTCCTGGCTGCTGCCGCCGTCCTGGTCGGTCGCCGCCGCTTGAACAGCTTCGGTCCGCCCGGACAGGACTGAGCGCCGACCCCGGTAGCCACCGGGACGATCCGTGACGGTCCGGGACGAGAACGAGACGAGAGGGCGGGCGACGATGCATCCGCTGGCGTGGTGGGTCTGGGCCATCGGCCTCGCCGTGGCCACGACGCGCACGACCAACCCGCTGGTGATCGGCCTCGTCCTGTCCGCCGTCGTCCTGGTCGTCGTGGCACGCCGCGACGACGTCCCGTGGGCTCGGGCGTTCGGTGGCTACCTCGTCCTCGGTGGGTTCATCGTCGCCGCCCGCGTGCTCTTCTACGTCGTCGTCGGGATCAAGACACCGGGCCCGGTGCTCGTCGAGGTGCCGCGGGTCGCGCTGCCCGACTGGGCCGTCGGTGTCGAGCTCTTCGGTCCGATCACCCTGACCGGCCTGCTCATCGCCGTCTACGGCGGGCTGCGCCTCGCGACGCTCGTGGTGTGCTTCGGCGCCGCGAACGCCCTCGCCAACCCGCGTCGTGCCCTGCGGTCGCTGCCCGCCGCGCTGCACCAGCTCGGCACGGCTGTCGTCATCGCCGTGAGCGTGACCCCGCAGCTGGTCACGTCGGCCGGCGGGGTACGACGAGCTCAGCGACTCCGGGGCCAGGACGGGCACGGTGTGCGGGCGGTCCTGTCCACGGCCGTGCCCGTCCTGACCGACGCCCTCGACCGTTCGCTCGCCCTCGCGGCGTCGATGGACTCGCGCGGCTACGCCCGCGCCCTGCCGGGCCGTACGGACCGGGGCGTGGCGGGGCTGCTCCTGCTCGCGCTGCTCGCCGCTGCCCTCGGCACCTACGGCCTGCTCGACGGGACGTCGCCGGCGTGGCTCGGCGTGCCGGTGCTGGTCGTGGGCGCCGGCGCGGCCGTCGTCGGCTCGGTCCTGGCCGGACGGCGGGTCCGCCGGACCAGGTACCGACCCGATCGGTGGGGTCTGCCGGAGACGGCGGTCGCCGCGTGCGGCGTCCTGGCAGCCGGACTCCTCGTGCTCGCGACGGCCACCGACCCGGCCGCCCTCGACCCGTCGGTCAGCCCGCTGGGTTGGCCGTCGCTGCCGCCGGTCGCCGCGGGCTGCGCGCTGCTCGCCGCGGCCCCGGCCTTCGGGCCCGCTCGTCACGGGAGCCGTCGCCCCGCGGCCCGGCGCCCGGAGGTGGTCCGGTGATCGTCTTCGACCAGGTGACAGTGACCTACCCCGGCGCGTCCGCCCCCGCTCTGCGGGACGTGTCGGTGCGCGTCCCGGAGGGCGAGCTCTGCCTCGTGGTCGGGCCGACCGGCGCCGGGAAGTCGACCTTCCTGCGGGCCGTCTGCGGTCTGGTGCCGCACTTCACCGGCGGGCTGCTCCTGGGCCGGGTCGTGGTCGACGGGCGCGACACGCGCGACCACCCGCCGCGGGACCTGGCCGATGTCGTCGGGGTGGTCGTCCAGGACCCCACCGCGGGATTCGTCACCGACACGGTCGAGGAGGAGCTCGCCTACGGCATGGAGCAGCTCGGGATCCCGCCGACCGTCATGCGTCAGCGGGTCGAAGAGGTGCTGGACCTGCTCGGCCTGGCCAGGCTCCGCACCCGCCCGCTCGCGGACCTGTCCGGCGGTGAGCAGCAGCGGGTGGCGATCGGCGCCGTCCTGACCAGCCACCCGCGCATCCTGGTCCTCGACGAGCCGACCTCCGCCCTCGACCCATCGGCCGCGGAGGACGTCCTGGCCGCGCTGACCCGGCTCGTGCACGACCTCGGGATGACGGTCCTGCTGGCCGAGCACAGGCTCGAGCGGGTCGTGCAGTACGCGGACCGGGTGATCGCCGTGGCGGCCGACGGCACGGTCACCGACGGGCTGCCGGCCGACGTGCTGGCCGGCTCGGTCGTGGCTCCCCCGATCATCGAGCTGGGTCGACTTGCCGGCTGGCAGCCCGTCCCGTTGTCGGTCCGGGACGCCAGGCGGCGCGCCGCGCCGTTGCGCACCCGCCTGAGCGAGGCCGCGGCGCGGTCGGTCGGTTCGGTCGACGACCCAGTGACGGGCGCCCCTCGGAGCACCGGTCGGCCCGCTGCCGAGCGCCTGCAGGACTCTCGGCCGATGCTGCTGGCAGCCCGTGGCCTGCAGGTCCGCTACGGCAGGACGCGAGCGGTGCGCGGCGTCGACCTCCGCCTGGATGCCGGCGAGGTGGTCGCCCTGATGGGCCGCAACGGCGCCGGCAAGTCCTCGCTGCTCTGGGCCCTGCAGGGGTCCGGACCGCGTAGCGCGGGCAGCGTCCAGGTGGCGACCGACGCACCGTCCGACGTCGGTCCGGCAGCGCCCGGCGGGTCACCGGCCCGACGTGCCGCAGCCGCCGACCCGGCGACCCTGCGCCCGCACGACGCCAGACGGCTCGTGGCCCTGGTGCCCCAGAACCCCCAGGACCTGCTCTACCTCGACACGGTCGCCGCCGAGTGCGCCGCCGCCGACGTCCAGGCGGACGCCGCCGCGGGCACCACCCGGGCGATCCTGGCCGGTCTCACGGGCCTCGCGCCGGAGCTGCCCGGCACAACCCACCCCAGGGACCTGTCGGAAGGTCAGCGGCTCGATCTCGTCCTGGCCATCCAGCTCGCCGCACGGCCGCGGGTCCTGCTGCTCGACGAGCCGACACGAGGGCTGGACTACGCGACCAAACGCCTGCTCGCCGCGGCACTGAACCGGCACGCCGCCGCGGGGGGCGCGGTGCTGCTCTCGAGCCACGACGTCGAGTTCGTCGCCGACTGCGCCCGACGCGTGGTCGTGATGGCCGAGGGTGAGGTCGTCGCCGACGGCAGCGCGGCCGAGGTGCTCGTGGCCTCGCCGACGTTCGCGCCGCAGGTGGCCAAGATCCTGCACCCCCTCGAGCTGCTGACCGTCGCCGCGGTGCGCGCGGCGCTGACGGTGCCCGCATGACCGCCCGCACGACACCGGCCCGGACGGTCCCGGCCGGTGGGCCGGGACCTGCCCGCGACGTCGATGCGCTCCCCCTGCGATCCCGCACCGTGATGGCCCTCGCGCTGGCGACGGCGGCTGGGCTCGTCGCCTTCGGCTGGCCGCTGGTGATCAGGCCGGGCAGCGGCCTCGAGCACGGCACGGATGCGCCGCTGGTGCTCGCGGGCGTGCTCGTCGCGGTCCTCGGCGTCGTCCTCGTCGCGCTCGGTGACGGCGGCATCGACGTCAAGGCGATCGCCGTGCTCGGCCTGCTCTCCGCGGTCGGAGCCGTCCTGCGACCGCTCTCCGCCGGCACCGCCGGTGTCGAGCTCGTGTTCGTGGTGATCGTGATCGGCGGCCGCGTCTTCGGACCAGGGTTCGGCTTCGCCCTGGGCTCGACGACGATCTTCGCCTCGGCGCTGCTGACCGGCGGCGTCGGGCCGTGGATGCCGTTCCAGATGCTGGCAGCCTCCTGGATCGGTCTCGGGGCCGGCCTCCTGCCACGACGGGTACGCGGCCGGACGGAGGTCGCCGTGCTGGCCGGTTACGGCACGGTGGCGGCGCTCGCCTTCGGCCTGGCCATGAACCTCTCGTTCTGGCCGTTCCAGCTCGGCACGGAGTCCGGGCTCTCGTTCGTCGCAGGCGACCCGGTCACGACCAACCTGCGCCGGTTCGTGCTCTACAGCACTGCCACGTCGCTCGGCTGGGACATCGGCCGGGCGGTGACGACGGCGGTCGGGATCGCGCTGCTCGGCCGGCCGGCGCTCTCCGCCGTCCGCCGGACGGCCACCCGCGCCGCATTCGGCCCCCCGGCGGTCGCCCGTGCCGATCCCGGGGACGGGACCGGCCGCGGCGCAGCCGCATAGCCCGTTCCGCCGAGCGCGCAGCGAGCCCGGGTCCGATCTGTCCCGGTTCTCCCGAACCCGTCCCGACGCGCCCGGCACGCGACACGCCGACCATCGAAGGCGCGTTCATCGGCCTCCGCGGACCGGCCGGACGCCCTCACCTGCGGGTTCACCACCGGCCCGCGGGCGTCGACCGGTCGTGGGACGAAGCCCTGCCGTGCGAATGTCGTAGGCACTACATATAGTGGTCACCTGCCTGTGGTTCGGGCAGTGGTAGTGGTGAAGGTATCCACAGGGATGCGCCCGCTACCCACAGCTTTCCCACAGCACTACGCACAGGCATACCCACAGACGTACGGCCAGAAGCACGACCAGAGGCACGACGACAGAGACCGCACAGGCACGACGGCACCGGGCAACGCGACCGGCCCCGATCCTGGGAACCCGAAGGAGCACGACATGACGGAGACGTCGCAGAGCAGCAGCAGGTCCGGGTCCCGGGGCCCGGCGAAGGGTCGCAAGAACGGCCTGGTCATCGGGCGGGTCTTCAGCACCGAAGGTGTCCACCCCTACGACCAGGTGACCTGGGAACGACGCGACATCGTCCAGACCAACTGGAAGTCGGGCGAGACGATCTTCGAGCAGAAGGGCGTCGAGTTCCCGTCGACCTGGTCGCTGAACGCCACCACGATCGTGACGACGAAGTACTTCCGCGGCGCCGTGGGCTCGGCCGTGCGCGAGTGGAGCCTCAAGCAGCTCATCGACCGGGTCGTCCTGACCTACACGAAGGCGGGCCGGGACAACGGCTACTTCGCGACCGACGAGGACGCCGAGATCTTCGAGCACGAGATGACCTGGATGCTGCTGCACCAGGTGTTCGCCTTCAACTCCCCGGTCTGGTTCAACGTCGGCACGCCGTCACCGCAGCAGGTCAGCGCCTGCTTCATCCTGGCCGTCGACGACACGATGGAGTCGATCCTCAACTGGTACCGCGAAGAGGGAATGATCTTCAAGGGCGGCTCGGGCGCCGGCCTCAACCTCTCGCGGATCCGCTCGTCCAAGGAGCTGCTCTCCTCCGGCGGCACGGCCAGCGGCCCGATCTCCTTCATGCGTGGGGCCGATGCGAGCGCCGGGACCATCAAGTCCGGCGGCGCCACGCGCCGTGCCGCGAAGATGGTCGTGCTCGACATCGACCACCCCGACATCGAGGAGTTCGTCGAGACCAAGGCGCGCGAGGAGAACAAGATCCGTGCGCTGCGCGACGCCGGCTTCGACATGGACCTGTCCGGCCGTGACATCGTCTCGGTGCAGTACCAGAACGCCAACAACTCGGTGCGGGTGACCGACGAGTTCATGCAGGCCGTCGAGGACGGCGGCAGCTTCGGCCTGCGCGCCCGCAGCGACAACAGCGTGATCGAGACGGTCGACGCCAAGACCCTGTTCCGCAAGATCGCCACGGCGGCCTGGGAGTGTGCGGACCCGGGCCTGCAGTACGACTCGACGATCAACGACTGGCACACGAGCCCCGAGTCCGGCCGGATCACCGCGTCGAACCCGTGCAGCGAGTACATGCACCTGGACAACTCCTCGTGCAACCTGGCGTCGCTCAACCTGCTCACGTTCCTGCGCGACGACGAGACCTTCGACGTCGAGAAGTTCGAGCGCGCCGTCGAGCTCGTCATCACGGCCATGGACATCTCGATCTGCTTCGCGGACTTCCCGACCGAGGCGATCGGCGACACCACGCGCAAGTTCCGCCAGCTCGGCATCGGCTACGCCAACCTCGGCGCCCTGCTGATGGCCACCGGACACGGCTACGACTCCGAGGGCGGCCGGGCCCTGGCCGCGGCGATCACCTCCCTGATGACCGGTACGGCGTACAAGCGGTCGGCCGAGCTGGCCGGCGTCGTCGGTCCCTACGAGGGCTACCAGCGGAACTCGGCCGCCCACAAGCGGGTCATGCGCAAGCACGCGGCCGCGAACGACGACGTCCGGACGCTCGGCTCGATGGACGCAGCCATCCACAAGGCCGCGACGAAGGTGTGGGCCGCAGGCAACCGGATCGGCGAGTCGAGCGGCTGGCGCAACGCCCAGGCGTCCGTGCTCGCCCCGACCGGGACCATCGGCTTCATGATGGACTGCGACACCACCGGGGTGGAGCCCGACTTCTCGCTGGTCAAGTTCAAGAAGCTCGTCGGCGGCGGGTCGATGCAGATCGTCAACCAGACGATCCCGCGCGCACTGCGTCGGATGGGGTACACCGAGGAGACCATCGAGGCGATCGTCGAGTACATCGCCGAGCACGGTCACGTCGTGGACGCCCCCGGGCTCAAGACCGAGCACTACGAGGTCTTCGACTGCGCCATGGGTGAGCGTGCGATCTCGCCGATGGGGCACGTGCGCATGATGGCAGCGGTCCAGCCGTTCATCTCCGGCGCGATCTCCAAGACCGTCAACATGCCCGAGTCGGCGACGATCGAGGAGATCGAGGAGATCTACTTCAAGTCCTGGACGATGGGCATCAAGGCGCTCGCGATCTACCGCGACAACTGCAAGGTCGGTCAGCCGCTCTCGGACGGCAAGTCGGCGTCGGCGTCGACAGCAGCTGCCACGGCGGCTGCCGCGGCACCCGCCAAGGTCGTGGCCGGACCGGTGCGCACCCGGCTGCCCAAGCAGCGCCCGTCGGTCACGACGTCGTTCACGGTCGCGGGGGCCAACGGGTACCTGACCGCCGGCTCCTACCCGGACGACGGTCTCGGCGAGGTCTTCCTGCGCCTCGGCAAGCAGGGCTCGACCCTCGCCGGCGTGATGGACGCCTTCTCCATCGCCGTCTCGATCGGCCTGCAGTACGGCGTCCCGCTGCAGACCTACGTCGAGAAGTTCACCAACCTGCGGTTCGAGCCGGCCGGTATGACCGACGACCCGGAGATCCGGATGGCGCAGTCGATCATGGACTACATCTTCCGCCGGCTCGCGCTCGACTACCTGCCGTTCGAGACCCGCGCCTCGCTGGGGATCTACACCACCCAGGAGCGCACCCGTCAGCTCGAGACCGGCTCGTACGAGAACAACGACAACGAGGACTTCGACTCGCTGAACCAGTCAGCTGCCGAGAAGCCCGTGCCGGTCACGGAGAAGGTTGCGGCCGAACGGCCGGCCGCGGCGCCGTCCGCACCGAAGAAGACCGATGCGGCGTCGAGCCCGGCGCCGCTGACCGTGCACTCCTCGGCCGAGCTCATGGAGCTCAAGCAGGGCCGTGAGGCGGATGCGCCGCTGTGCATGAACTGCGGGATCAAGATGCGGCCGGCCGGCTCCTGCCACGTCTGCGAGGGCTGCGGCAGCACGAGCGGCTGCAGCTGACGTCCACCTGGTCGGTCTGAGGCACGCGACGCACAGACGGGCGGCGCGGGACAACGGTCCCGCGCCGCCCGTCTGTGCGTCGCTCGATCCGTCCGCTTCGCGTGGCCGGTCCGCCTCACCTGGCCCGGCGACTCACCTGGCCGGTCGACTCACCTGGCCGGTCCGCCGCCGGGATGACGTCGGATGACGGCTCACCCGGGCGGGTCCGACCGCCGCGGCAGTCGAGCGAGGGACGCTGCGAGGAACTCACCGAGGGTGACGCCGGCCGCGAGCCCGAGACCGACCATGGCCGCCGACAGCAGCCCGGTCGCGCCGGACCCGAGCCCGCCGGTCGCCGACGGCTCGGTGACGAGCAGGAAGAGCGCCCGGTAGATCGCCAGCCCAGGGAGCAGGGGCACGATGCCGCAGATCGAGACGACGATCGTCGGCACGTGCAGCCGCGAGCCGAGGGACTCGCTGAGGAAACCGATGACCGACGCTGCCGCGGCGCTCGCGACGGCGACGCCGAGGCCGGCGTCCACACCGACCGCGTAGATCACCCAGGCCACTCCCCCGGCCACGGCAGCGACGAGCGCGGCCCGAGGGCGGGCATAGGAGGCGATGCCCCAGGCCGAGGCCACGACGGCAGCCGACAGCGCCTGCACGACCAGAGGTGAGGTGTTGGTCGGCACCTCGATGATCTCGAGCGGGACACCCGCTCGACGCGCGACGTCGAGCACGGCCCCGATCCCGGCCACGATCCCGATGGTCAGGACCACCACCTCGAAGGCGCGTCCACCGGCCGTGACCGGGAAGCCGCTGATGGCGTCCTCGGCGGAGCCCACCAACGAGAGCCCGGCGAGCAGCACGACGATGCCCGAGGCCACGACCAGCGACGGGGGGAACTGGGCCAGATCGACCGGGAGGAGCGGTACGACGAGCCACAGCCCGACGGCGACGAGGGTGGCGATCGCAGCACCGACGGCCTGCCGGAAGAACGCCGGGAGCCCCCATCGCCCGAGCCGCCAGAGCGCGTGGTCGATCAGAGCAGTCGTCGCGCCGGCCACGACGGCGACTCCCGGACCACCACCCAGCAGGAACGCCACACCGGCAGCCATCACGGCCAGGACGACGGTGACGATCCCGCGTCGGTACGGGTGCGGCGCTGTGACGATCTCGTCGAGCCGGGCGTGGGCCCGCTCGAGACGCAGGAGCGCACCACCGGGGTCGGCGACGGAGACGGCCGGCTCCGGGCGATCGACGTGTGCGGTGCGGTCGTCAGGCTCGATGCGCTCCGCGGGCCCCGTGCGCCCGGTCGGCCCGGTGCCGCCGGCCGGGTCGGTACCGACGGCCACCTCGCGGGCGAGCTGCATCACGCGCCCGAGGCGGCCGTAGTCGTCGACCCGAGCAGTGACCACGCGCATGACGGTGATCGGCACACTCGCTCCACCACGGTCGTAGGAGACGGTGATCGCCGTGAAGGTCACGTCGACCTGGCAGCCGACCAGGCCGAACGCCCGGGTGATCCCGAGGATGGCCGCGACGACCTCGGCGGCGGCAGCCCCGAGCGAGAGGACCGTCTCCCCGGTGCGCAGGGCCAGCTCCATCGCCCCGCGGACCACTGCCTCGTCGAGACCTGCGTCGTGCGGTCGACGACCGACGTCGAGCGTTGCCGGGCCGGCCAGGGTCCGAAGAACCAGCTCCCGGAGGTTCCTGGGGCGAGCCATGCGCCGATCCTAGTGAGGCGGGGTGGCGAGCCCGGGCCCGGCGTTCACCACTGCGACCGGCCGATGGCGGCGCCGCCCCCGCACGAGGGGGTGCGGGGACGGCGCCGGATCGAGGCGGGAGCTACGGGCGAACGCCCGGCGTACCCGCCGGCTTCCGGTCGACGGCGGCAGATGCCGCGGCGTCGACATCCGCTGCCTCGGCAGGGTCGTCGGCGTCGACCTCGACATCCGTCCCGACCTCGACGGCGGCCTCGGTCGGCTCGACGACCGGTTCGACGGTCTCGTCGCTGTGCCGCAGCGCAGCCCGCACACGGGCGCGCTCGGCGATGTCCGATCCGACCACGCCCCCGTCGCGGGCATCGACAGCAACCGACTGACCGAACTCGGCGGCATCCGGCAGAACCTTCGCCACCGGGTCGGTGCCGTCCTCGGTGGCGTCCGGATCCGGGTCGGTGGAGTCGTCGGTGGACTCGTCGACTGCTTCGTCGCCGGCGGCCTCGGTCGGCTCGACGACCGGCTCCCCGGCATCGACGACGTCGGTCTCGACGACCTCGGCCGAGGCCTCGACGGCCGCGGTGACTCCGCCCACCGCCCCGACAGCGCCGACCGCCACAGCGAGACCAGCGGCGGCCTTCCCGGCGAGGCTCAGACCGGTCAGCTTGGCGACGACAGCTGCGAGTGCGGTGGTGCTCATCGGGTGTCCTCCATCAGGTGACGACAACATGGCGAGGGCAGCAGTCCGGTGTCAGCCACCGGACCGCGCCCCTGTCCACGCCATCGTCGACGACGCCCGCAGGGGTACGCCGCCTCTCAGCCCGTCTCACCCATCGAGACGGCCGCGGGTGTCGTCCTGACCGGGAGGGGTCGGCCGCGTGGGCGGGACTGCGCTGTTCGCGCCCGGGTCGGCCGACTCGCCCGGCACCTCCGGCCGGCCCGTCCCCTGCCCCGGCAGGTCGGATCCGTGCCCGGGCGGCGTGGTCCCGGGAGGCGTGGTCCCGGACTGCGCGGGCGCTCCGGGATCTGCCGAGGTGCCGGCGCCGGGTCCCCATGAAGGGTGGGGAGACGACGAGATGCCCGGGTGGGTCGGTGTGACCGGCGGACCGTTCCCGGCCGGCTCGTCCGGCCGACCCACGCGATCCGCGGGGACCCCGACGCCCTCGTCCGGGCCCGCCGGCGACTGCTGCCCGGACCCGCCGGGTGTGACCAGGTCCACCACGCCGGAGACGATGGCCCGGGCGGGCTCCTGGATCACGTCGGGCACGCCGTCGAAGGCGGCGGCGCCGGCCACGGACGCCGCGGCCAGCCCTGCACCCAGAGCGATCTTCGCCGCGAGACCGAGGCCGGTCAGGGTGCGGCCCGGCCGCCGCCGGACAGGTGCAGGCGTCCTGCGCGATGCGACGGCCGGCGCAAGCCCCTCGTCCAGCAGCTGCTGCAGCGCGGCCGTCGGGCGCGGACCGGGGACGTCGGCTGCGGCACGGAGCGACGCGACGAAGGCGGACAGCTCCGGCTCGTCCGGTGCTGCTGCACCGGCGAGCACCACGTCCACCTGATCCGCTCTCACATCCTTGTCATCGTCGAAGCGGGTCACAGGGGTACGCCTTCCGCCAGAAGAGCCTCTTTCACCCGGGCCAGGCCGCGGCGCTGGAGCGCCTTGACGGCTCCGGCTCGGCGCCCCACGACCTCCGCGACCTGCTCGACGGTCAGGTCGGCGATGATCCGCAGCACGAGGACCTCGCGCTGCTCGATCGTCAGCACGGCGAGCAGGGCCTCGACCCGCTCCGCACCGAGGGCGTGCATGGCATGGCTCTCGGCGCTCGGTGACGTGCGCACGTCATCCTCGGGGTCGAAGGGCTCCAGGTTCGGCTGCCGACCCGTCCGGCGCCAGGTGTCGACGGCACGGCGGTGGGCGATCGTGAAGACCCACGCCCGGAAGTCGTCCTGGCCGCCCTCGAACCGTCCGAGACCCGTGAAGACGGCCAGGAAGACGTCGCTCGTCACGTCCTCGACCTCGCGGACACCGCGCGACCGCAGGTAGGCGGCGACCGGCCGGACGAGGTCGCGGTAGAGGGCCGTGAAGGCGTCGCCCGAGCCGGCGCGGGCGCGCAGCAGCTGTCGGTCGAAGTCGTCGAGCACCGGGCCAGCATGCCTGAGTGTGCTGCCGGCGCGACCCGGCCGCCCGGGTCGGAGCGAGGCCGACGCCGGCTGCCGGCGTGGTGCACATCACCCACCCGCACGCTTCAGTCGGCTCCGCCGACGGCCGACACCCCTTGTGCGGGGATGTGCCACTCGTCCATCGAACCCGCTCGCGTCGACGCGGGGACGACCACAGCAGGGACGACACCACATGACGGGTCAGGGCATGCAGCCGGTGACGCGACGCGAGCTGCGGGTCGCCGAACGCGACGCCCGGCGGCCCACGGCGCGGCTGCTCGCCCTCGTCGAAGCACGTACCGCGCAGGGCCACGGTCGGCATGCGGCAGCCGGCACGGCTCGCCCGGCGCACCGGGCCGGGTTCCGGGCCGCGTCGCTGCTCACCAGCTCGATGGTGCAGGGTGCGGCGGTCGTCGTCGTGACAGTGGCGCTCTTCGGCGCCGGCGCGGGCCACGTCCGCGCCGAACGGGTCACGGAGCACGAGCAGCTCGTCGCAGCCGCAGCCCGCGAGGTCGCACTCGAGCACGCGCAGCTGGTCCGCGTCGACCGGGCCACCGCGGACCGGCTCACCGCCCAGGGAACTGCCTACAACGAACGACAGCGCACCGAGGCGGTCACCCTCGCACAGGCGGCCGTCGAGACCGCCGATGCCGTCGTGGCCTCCTCGGCGCTCGTCGTGAGTCCGGCAGACCTCTCACCCCTGGACGAGGCCGTCGCGCACCTTGCCGAGCTCCTCGAGAGCGCGCCGCTGGCGGCCACCGTGACGGCGACGACTCCCCCACCGACAGTTGTCGACCAGCTCCTCGCGACGCCGTCGGCCGTCCAGGCGATGGCCGCAGCGACCGACCTGCTCGCGTCCGGCACCACGACGGCCGTCATCGCCGGGCCGTCGGCGTCCAGCACCCCGTCGCCGACCGAACCCGCGACGTCGTCCGACATGTGGGTGTCTCCCACGGCGTCCACCCCCGACGTGTCCCCGACAGCGACGACGGCACCGACGCCACCTGCCGGGCCGGCCGCCGTCGTGACGCCGGCACCAGCCGGTGAGCTCCCGCCCCCGTCGGCGACCGACGCCGTCGATCACCTGGCCCTCAGCGCACAGCTGGTGGCCGCCGCCGAGACAGTCACCGAGCTCTCCGCACAGGTCCAGGCGGTCGCCGATGCGACGATCGCCGCCGCTGAGGCTGCCGCCCGGTCCGAGGCCGAGGCCCAGGCGGCAGCGCTCGAGCGCGAGCACAAGATCGCCGTCGCGGCCGACGCCCCGAACGGTGAGATCCCGCAGGATGCGCTGTGCGAGGTGTCCTTCGATGCGGACACCGAGCTCCGGTGCGACGCCGCGGAGGCGCTCGAGGACCTCAACGACGCCTACCGCGACCGGTTCGGGACGAACCTGTCCGTCAGCAGCTCCTACCGGGACTACGCGGGCCAGGTGGCAGCCCGGCGCGCACGGGGCTTCCTCGCCGGTGCACCCGGCACGTCCAACCATGGCCGCGGCCTGGCCGCCGACTTCAGCGACTTCGGCGCCGTCGGCCAGTTCGACACCCCCGCGTACCGCTGGATGAAGGCCCACGCCGCGGACTACGGCTGGTACCACCCCGACTACATGGAGCCCGGTGGCGCCGGCCCCTACGAGCCGTGGCACTGGGAGTTCGGCCAGCTCTGAGCTCGGCAGGATCGCAGGACAGACAGACAGACAGGCAGGCAGGCTCGCCGGAAGCGATAGCGTGCTGCGATGACCACCCAGGACCCCGCCGCGGAGCACGTGGCACCCCCAGCCGAGACGGCCCGTGAGATCGCCGACCGCTGGGTCGAGACCCTCGCCGACCTGGACCCGACGGTCGGGACCGCCCTGGGGATCCGGCCGGGTGACGACCGGATGCCCGACCTCTCGCCCCAGATGCACGCGGCCCATGCTGCGGCCGCCGGCGCAGCCCTCACCGAGCTGGGCGGCGCGCGGGCCGGCGACGACGACGACCGCCGGTGCGCGACGCTCCTTCGCGAGCGCCTGGGCGCGCAGCTCGACGTCCATGACGCCCTCGAGGACCTGGTCAGCCTGCGGCCGATCGGGTCGCCCGTCCACCAGCTGCAGTCGATCTTCCTCATGATGCCCACGGCCGGCGTGGACGACTGGGACGTCATCGCACGGCGGATGGCGCGGGTGCCCGATGCGGCCGCGTCATACCGCCGGTCCCTCGCCGCCGGGCTCGCCCAGGGCGCTCTCAGCGCACCGCGTCAGGCCGAGGCCGTCGTCGAACAGCTCGGTGCATGGCTCACTCACACCGAGGGCGGATGGTTCGCGGGCTTCGTCGCCGACGGGCCCGAGGTGCTCGGCCGCGATCTCGGGCGCGCAGCAGCTGCCGCGACGCACGCCGTCGCCGACCTGCGGAGCTGGATCGCCGACACGTACCTCCCGGCGGCCCAGGGCGTCCCGGACGGGGTGGGGCGTGAGCGCTACCTCCTCGGCGCGCGCTCCAGCATCGGCGCGCGCCTGGACCCTGAGGAGGCGTACGACTGGGGCTGGGAGGAGCTCGGCAGGATCGAGGCAGAGATGGTGACCGAGGCGCAGCGCGTGCTGCCCGGGAGCACCCCTGCCGAGGCGCTCGCTCACCTGGACGTGCACGGCGAGGCGATCGAGGGCGTCGAGGAGGTCCGCCGCTGGCTCCAGGCGATGATGGACGACGCGATCTCCGCGCTCGACGGGACGGTCGTCGACATCGCCGAGCCGGTCAAGCGGGTCGAGGCGCGGATCGCTCCGCCCGGCGCGGCCGCCGCGCCCTACTACACCCGGCCGTCGCTCGACTTCTCCCGACCCGGGCGCACCTGGCTGCCGACGCTCGACCGCACGCGCTTCCCCACCTGGGACCTGATCAGCACCTGGTACCACGAAGGCGTCCCGGGTCACCACCTCCAGCTCGGCCAGTGGGCGTACCGCGCCGACGAGCTGTCCCGCTTCCAGGTCAGCGTCGGATCGGTCTCTGCGACGACCGAGGGCTGGGCGCTGTACGCGGAGCGTCTGATGGACGAGCTCGGCTACCTGGGGACTCCCGGCGCCCGGCTCGGCTACCTCGACGGTCAGCGGATGCGCGCGGTCCGGGTGGTCATCGACATCGGTATGCACCTGTCGCTGCCCATCCCGGCGTCGGCGTCGTTCCACCCGGGCGAGACCTGGACGGCGGAGCTCGGCGAGGAGTTCTTCGCCGCGCGCAGCGGCTCTCCCGCAGCCTTCGTGCACAGCGAGATCGTGCGCTACCTCGGCTGGCCAGGACAGGCGATCAGCTACAAGCTCGGCGAACGGGCCTGGCTGGCCGGGCGTGCGACGGCGCGCGCGCGGCACGAGGCAGCGGGCCGCCCGTTCGACCTGCGTGCCTGGCACACGGCCGCCCTGTCCATGGGCTCGCTCGGTCTGGACGACCTCGAGCGCGAGCTGGCGGCGCTCTAGGTTCCCGGCGCGATCATCCCGCTCCCGGCCGCGTCGCGCGGCACAGGACCCCGACGCCACCGTCGAAGGTGACTCCCGGCACCCAGAGGTCGCGGGTCACCTCGCGGTAGCCCAGGCGGGCGTGCAGCTCGAGCGAGACCAGGTTGCGTGCGTTGGCGAAGTACCAGGCCTCGGCGGCGCGTTCCCAGATCCACCGGGTCCTGCTGGCGGTGAGCTGTGCACCGATGCCCCTGCGGCGCTCCCGCGGGTCGACGACGAGACCGAGCAGGTACCAGCCGGCGGGCGCGACGTCGTGCGGAGCCGGGTCCGGCGGGGTGAGGAACCCGGCCCGTCCATAGCCGAGAAGACGTCCGCCCACGCGATCCTGCGCGACGAGGACCACGCGCTCCAGGTCGAGGACGTCGGCGCGCAGCCGGGCCGTGAGCGCAAGGGCGTCGCGTGCGCCGGCGACCAGACGCCCGAGGCCCACGTCGTCGTCCGGCGTGGCGACCCGCACCTCGACCCCGCCCGGGCCGCCGGCGCGCGTCGTGGAGCCTCCCGGCACGTACTCGGCGAAGGCCAACGGGTCGGTCACCCGGACATCGTGCACCAGCGGCCGAGCCCGACCGCTCCCGTCAGTCCTTGGCAGCGTCCTTGACGGCGTCCTTGACGTTCTCACCGGCCTGCTTGAGCGACGCCTTGGTCTGGTCCGCCTTGCCCTCGGCCTTGAGGTCCCGATCGTCCAGCGCGTCGCCGACGGCTGACTTGGCCTTGCCCGCCGCCTTCTGGGCGGCGTTCTTCACCTTGTCGTCGACTCCCATGAGTGCCTCCTCCTGGTCGGAAGAGTCGACCGTACGTCGAGGTTCGGCACCGCGCGCGTCGACAGGATCAGAACTCCGAGGCCATGGCCGGGACCTGAGCGACCCGTGGCGGCTCAGGCCGTCAGGGCCAGGTACGCCTCGTCGTCGCCGACCTCCAGGGCGAAGGCCATCGCGCGGGCGAGGCCCGACACCGTGCTGATCAGGTGCTCGGGACTGATCCGGACGGCTGGTCCGGCATCGTCACCGTCGCGCCAGAGCTCGACCCAGAAGCACTCGAGCACGTCGTCGTAGCCCCACGCGGAGCGTTCGGACCAGCCTGCCAGTGCAAGGCCGCACGCGAATGCGTCCCGCCCCGCGCGCCGAGCCGACCCGACCGTCTCCATCCCGTCATGCTCCCCCGGCCCACTGACACGCACGTGCGGTCCGCCTGCAACGGCCTGCACATGTGGGCCCGGACGTGAGACCGGGGGTGACATCGATGGTTCGACGAGTCACGCTCGTGCCATGGCGACCGAGGCGACGACCGAGGCCACGACCGACGCGAGGAGCAGGCGGCGTCGTGCGCTGGCACGCGCGGCCGCCTCCGGTGTCCTGGCGGCGGGTCTCACACTGGCCGTCGCGCAGCTGGCCGCGGCACTGATCGCTCCCTCCGCCGCACCCCTGGTCGCTGTGGGCGACGCCTTCGTCGACGCCACACCGCTGTGGCTCAAGGACCTGGCGGTGGCGACGTTCGGCGTCAACGACAAGGCCGCGCTGTTCGTCGGGATGACTGTCGTCCTGATCCTTCTGGCCGCCGCGAGCGGCCTTCTGGCGCGCCGGTCGCACCCGGCGGGCACCGGTGCGGTCCTCCTGCTCGGCGTGGTCGGAGCGGTCGCAGCCACGACCCGGCCGGACGCCGGTCCGCTCGCCGTCGTGCCGAGCATCACCGGTGCGGTCGCCGGGGCGATCGCCCTGCGCGCCCTGCTCGTCCGGAGCGAACGCGCCACACCGTCGGCCCTCGATCCGTCACGCACGACCGGACCAGATCGGCGCGGCTTCCTCGGCGCGGCGAGCCTCGTCGCCGTCGTCGCCGCGCTGACCGCGGCGGCGAGCACCGTCGCGGGCTCGACGGGCCGTGCGGCTGCCACGGCCAGGGACGCCCTGCGGCTGCCGCGTCCCGTCCGTGCCGCACCGCCCGTGCCGACGGGTGCGCAGTCCGCGACCCCTGGCGTCGTCGACGTCGTCACCGCCAACACCGACTTCTACCGGATCGACACGGCCCTGACGGTCCCGCGTGTCGACCCGGCGACCTGGCGCCTGCGCGTGCACGGCCTGGTCGACCACGAGGTGACACTCACCTGGGACGACCTGCTCGCTGCCGACCTCATCGAGACATACGTGACGCTCGCGTGCGTGTCGAACCCGATCGGCGGGACGCTGGTCGGCAACGCGCGCTGGCTCGGTCTGCCGATCCGTGACCTGCTCGCGCAGGCGGGCCCGGCACCCGACGCGGACATGGTCCTGTCGACGAGCGTCGACGGCTTCACGGCCTCGACCCCGCTCGGCGTCCTGACCGACGACCGGGACGCGATCCTGGCGATCGGGATGAACGGTGAGCCTCTCCCGCTCGCGCACGGTTTCCCGGCCCGCATGGTCGTGCCCGGCCTCTACGGGTACGTCTCGGCCACCAAGTGGGTGGTCGACCTCGAGGTGACCCGCTTCGCCGACCAGGTCGCCTACTGGACGGTCCGCGGCTGGTCGGCGCTCGGGCCGGTCAAGACCTCCTCGCGGATCGAGGTCCCCCGCCCCGGAGCACGGCTGACCGCGGGGGCGGTCGCGGTGGGCGGCACGGCCTGGGCCCAGCACAAGGGCGTCAGCGACGTGGAGATCCAGGTCGACGACGGTGCGTGGCAGCCCGCCACGATGAGTGACGAGATCTCGATCGACACCTGGCGGCAGTGGTCCTTCACCTGGGACGCGACGCCAGGAGAGCATCTGCTCCGGGTCCGGGCGAGCGACCCGGTCGACGGGCCGCAGACCGGCGATGTCGCGCCCGTCGCCCCGGACGGAGCGACCGGGTGGCACGAGGTCACCGTCGTCGTGGACGACGCCTGAGGGCGACGCGACCTGAGGCCCCGCCCTTCCCTGGGCCGTCGCCGAGGCCCTTTCTGGACCGTCGCCGGTGCGTCGTCTCCCGCTCGTCGACGCGCGTTCACCCGGATGCCCTGCCGAGGGCATCGCGGACCCCTACGATGCGCGGATGACCCACGACGCCGTCGTCCTGAGCGCCGACCGCGCCATCCCGCTCGCCACCACCCGCCGACAGGTCGTCGCCTGGGCGCTGTGGGACTGGGGATCGGCCGCGTTCAACGCCGTCATCACCACCTTCGTCTTCACCCGGTGGCTGACGAGCTCGTCGTTCGTCGACCCGACGGTCGTCGCCGCCGCAGCGGCCGAGGGCGACACCGCAGGCGCCGCGACAGCCCTGCTCGACGGGATCATGGCCGACCACTCGGCCTGGCTCGGCTGGGGCCTGACCATCGCCGGGCTCTTCATCGCCCTGCTCGCACCAGTCACCGGCGCCCGGTCCGACGACCACGGCCGCCGCAAGCTCTGGCTCGGCGTGCACACCGGCATCACCGTCCTGATCAGCGCGGCCATGTTCCTGGTCACCCCCGACCCGTCGAGCCTGACCCAGAACCTCATGCTCGGCATCGCCCTGCTGGGCCTGGGCAACATCTTCTTCGAGCTGGCGGCCGTCAACTACAACGCGACGCTCGCCCAGGTCTCCACGGCCCGGAACGTCGGCAAGATCAGCGGGATCGGTTGGGGCGCCGGCTACATCGGCGGCATCGTCCTGCTCCTGATCCTCTTCGTCGGGTTCATCAACCCCGAGGTCGGCTGGTTCGGGATCACCGGCGAGAACGGCCTCGACATCCGCGCCGCGGTGCTCGTCTCGGCGATCTGGTTCGCGGTCTTCGCGATCCCCGTCCTGGTCGCCGTCCCCGAGGTCCCGCCCAGCCCGACCCGGTCACGCCTCGGCTTCCTCGGGTCCTACCGACAGCTCTTCCGCGACGTCGCCGCGCTGTGGCGCGAGGCCCGCCAGACCCTGAAGTTCCTCATCGCCAGCGCCGTGTTCCGGGACGGGCTGGCCGGCGTGTTCACCTTCGGTGCGGTGATCGCCTCGGGCACCTTCGGCTTCACCGCCGCGGGAGTGATCGTCTTCGCGATCGCCGCCAACGTGGTGGCGGGGGTCGCCACCATCGTCGGTGGCTTCCTCGACGACCGGGTCGGGCCCAAGGCCGTCATCATGACGTCGCTGATCGGCCTGCTGGTCTCCGGGCTGGCCATCTTCGTGCTGCACGAGGGCGGGCAGATCGTCTTCTGGATCTTCGGCCTCCTGCTGTGCCTGTTCGTCGGCCCCGCGCAGTCGGCGAGCCGGACCCTGCTGGCCCGCCTCATCCCGCCCGGTCGGGAGAGCGAAATCTTCGGGCTCTACGCGACGACCGGGCGGGCCGCGAGCTTCCTCGCGCCGCTGGCCTTCTCGACGATGATCGTCGTCGGCGGCTCCCAGCACTGGGGAATCCTCGGGATCATGCTCGTCGTCGCGCTCGGCCTGGGGCTGCTCGTGCCGATCGCCGTCGGGGCGCGTGGGCGGACCGACGTCGCGGGCCCGCCCGACGGGCACGCGGTCGTCCCGCAGGGCACGGTGGAACCGTGACCCGATGACCTCCCGGAGGACCCGATGACGTCCTGGGTCCCGGACCCCCTGGGACCCGGCTGGGAGCAGACCACCATCGACCTCGGCGTCGACGCCGAGGGTCCGCTCGTCGCGACCCTCGTGCGCGCGGCACGCGGCAGCACCCCCGGCGGACCGGCGGACGACGGCGGGACCGGTCACGGCGGGGCGGTCCTGTACGTGCACGGCTTCAACGACTACTTCTTCCAGACCCACCTCGCCGACCAGTGGCTGGCGCACGGCTACACCTTCTACGCCCTCGACCTGCGGCGGTGCGGCCGTTCGCTGCGCGCCTGGCAGACGCCACACTTCTGCACCGACCTGACCGAGTACGTCGGCGAGCTCAGCGCGGCGGCCCGCCTGATCCGGGGGCCCCTCGGCCACGACCGACTCGTCGTGATGGCGCACTCGACCGGCGGCCTGACCGCCAGCCTGTGGGCGCACAGCCTGCGCAACGCCCGCGTGGTCGACGCTCTCGTGCTCAACAGCCCGTGGTTCGACCTCAACGCCCGCTGGTTCCAGCGCGTCATCGGGACCAGGGTGCTCGACGCGGTCGGCCCGCTCGACCCCCAGCGGATCGTCGCCGAGGGTCACTCGGCCTACTCCCACCACCTGCACGTGGCGAACGGGGGTCGCTGGGACTACGACCTGCGGCTCAAGCCGCCCGAGGGCTTCCCGGTCCGCGCCGGCTGGCTGCGTGCGGTGCGTCGCGGTCAGGCCCGACTGGTGCAGGGACTGCAGATCAGCGCGCCCGTGCTCGTGTGCACCGCGCAGACGAGCGGCGCGAACTCGATGGGGAACCCGGGCCTCGACTCCCAGGACACCATCCTCGACGTCGAGCAGATCGCGGCGCGGGTCCCGCTCCTCGGTGCCGACGTGACGCTCGTGCGGATCGCCGACGGGATCCATGACCTGAGCCTGTCCGCCGAGGGCCCGCGCGCCGAGTTCTTCGCGACAGTGTTCGGCTGGCTCGACGACCGGCTGACCGTCCACGACGGCGACCCGGTGGGATCGCGCCCGGCCTAGGTACGGCGGCCCAACAGCTCGAGCACGTCGGCGGGACGATTGGTCGTGACCTCGGGCACACCCACCTCGCGGCACAGCGCGACATCGGCGGGATCGTCGACGGTCCACACCCGCACCAGGGTCCCGGCACGGATCCACCGGCGGACCTTCTCCTGGTGGGCACGCAGGTAGGCGACGCTCGGACCCGCGCCGCCGACCTGGCGGTCGTCGATCATCATCCGCGCCTCGTCGACCAGGCGCTCGACGCCGGCCACGGCGAGCGGGCCGGCCAGGTCCGGGGCGTGCTCCGCCACGGCCACCGCGACGTCCTGCTCGTCGGTCAACGCCATCAGGTGCGCACTGGGCACGAAGGAGCCCAGGTGCTGGAGCGAGCCGGGGTGGAAGCTCATGAAGGTGACCGACACCTGACCGATCGTCCCGGACCCGGGGTCCCAGCCGGCCGCGTCGAGCGTCGCCAGGACGGCATCCTCCGCATCGAAGCCGAACGGCGAGGGATGCTTGAGCTCGACCGCGAGCACCACCGGGCGGCCGGCAGCCCGGGCGAGGTCGAGCAGGTCGGTGAAGGCCAGAAGCTGCTCGGCGGCCCGCCCGTAGCCCGGCGGTACGGACGGGTCCTTCCACGAGGAGACGTCGAGCCGACGCAGCTCGGCGAGGGTGTGCTCGTGCACGGGGCCATGACCGTCGGACGTCCGGTCGACCGTCGCGTCGTGCCAGCAGACGAGCTCCCGGTCGGCCGTCAGCCGGACGTCGCACTCCAGACCGTCGGCCCCGTCGTCGAGGGCCTGCAGGTACGCCGCGCGCGTGTGCTCGGCCCACCGGTCGCTGGCCCCCCGGTGCGCGATCACGAGCGGTCCCTGGCGTCCTGCGGTCATCGGCCCACGCTAGCCCGATCGCCGCCGCCTGCGTGCTGGTCGACGTCGGGCCCCGCGCGCGCCGAGCCGACGGCGGTCCGGCCGGCGGATCAGATCGGCAGGACCACCTGGTCACCGACGCGCACGAGCAGCACGCAGCACAGGGCGGCGACCACCATCGTGAGCGTGAACGGCAGTCGGCTCCGCGGCGCTGCGACGGCGACCACACCCGCAGACACGGCGATCGCCCCGACCAGGGCGCCGAGCAGCCACGCCGGTGGATCCGGCGCGCCGGCCGGACCGAGCACCGCAAGGCCACCCGCCACCAGGAGCACGGCCGGCGCCAGCACGCTCGAGGTCCGTCGACCCAGCCGGTGCGCGAGGCCGCGAACGCCGGTGGCGTGGTCGTCCTCGAGGTCGGGCAGCACGTTGGCCAGATGCGCTCCGGCGCCGAGCAGCGCCGCCGCCGAGACCGCCCAGGCAGCCGGGCGCGGGTGTCCCGGCAACGCCAGGACGACGAAGATCGGCAGCAGCCCGAAGGACACCGCGAACGGCGCCCACGACCACACCGAGGCCTTGAGCGCGCCGTTGTAGGCCCAGCCGCCGGCGACCGCCGCGACGTGCGCGAGACCGCCCCGCCAGCCGACGGCGAAGGAGAGCGGGACGCAGGCCGCGGCCGCCAGCAGCGACGCCCGGCGCAGCACGTGCTCGGAGACGAGGCCTGCGACGACCGGCTTGTCGTGCCGTCCGGCCGCGAGGTCCCGTCCGGCGTCGATCCAGTCGTTCGACCAGCCGATCGACAGCTGACCGGCGAGCACCGCCGCGCCGACCACCGCGACCGTCCACCCGCCGGCTCCGGTCCCCAGCGCGAGCGCCACGGCGAGCACCGTGACGAGCACCGTGGGTCCCGGATGGCAGGCCCGGGCGAGTGCCAGGACGGCGGAGCCGGGTCGATCCATCCGCCGACGGTAGCAACGGGCGCAGCGACGTCGCGCCTGCGAGCGCCCCGGCCGATGGCCGGATCGTCGTCCGGATGGCACGATGCCGTGATGTCGCGCCTGGTCGCAGTGGCCCCTGTGCTGCCGGACCACGTCTACCCCCAGGAGGCGATCACCGCCGTCCTGGGCCGGCTGCTCACCACCGACGACTCGACAGCGCGTGCCGTCCTGGAACGGGTGCACGCCGCGACCGGTGTCAGCACGCGGCACCTGGCCCTGCCGCTCGACCGGTACCCGGGCCTGACGTCCTTCGGCGAGGCGAACGACCACTTCGTCGAGATCGCCACCGGGCTCGCCGAACGGGCCGTGCGCGCGGCCCTGCGCACGGCGGGCCTCCGACCGGCCGATGTCGACTTCCTGCTCTTCACCTCGGTCACCGGGATCAGCGCGCCGTCGGTCGACGCCCTGCTCGTCGAACGGCTCGGGATGCGGACCGACGTCAAGCGGATGCCGTCCTTCGGGCTCGGGTGTGCCGGTGGCGCTGCGGGTCTCGCGCGCGTCGACGACTACCTTGCCGGGCACACCCGGGAGGTCGGCGTGCTGGTCTCCGTCGAGCTCTGCTCCTTGACGATCCAGCACGGCGACGACTCGATGGCCAACCTGGTCGCCAGCGGCCTGTTCGGCGACGGCGCCGCAGCCGTGGTGATGGTCGGTGACGACCACCCGGCGGCAGCCGGCCCGACCGCCCTGCCCGGGCACGTCGTCCTCGGCACGGCGAGCCGCCTGTACCCCGGTACGGCCGACGTCCTGGGCTGGCACGTCCAGACCAGCGGGTTCCGGATCGTGCTGACGTCCGGTCTGCCCGGCGTCATCCGGTCGGGCCTGGCGGACGACGTCACAGCACTGCTGGAGCAGCACGACCTCAAGGTGCGCGACGTGACGTCCTGGCTGGTGCACGCCGGAGGACCGCGCATCCTCGACGCGGTGCAGGAGGCCCTCGAGCTCGGCGACGAGGCCCTGGCCCTGTCCCGGCGGTCGCTCGCCGCGGTCGGCAACCTGTCCTCGGCGTCCGTGCTGCATCTCCTCGCCGACGACTGGGCGTGCCCTGACCAGGCACCGGGCTCCCCCGCCGTGCTGATCGCCTTCGGACCGGGGGTCAGCGCCGATCTCGTCCTGCTCCGCCGGACCTCGGAGGTGTGAACGGTGCTGACCCTGTTCTGGCTGGTCATGACCCTGACAGCTGTCGAAAGGCTCGCCGAGCTCGTCGTCTCGGCGCACAACGCCCGGTGGGCACTGGACCAGGGCGGCGTCGAGTCCGGCCAGGGGCACTACCCGGCGATGGTGGCCCTGCACTCGGGGCTCCTGGTCGGCGCCGTCGTCGAGGTCGTGGTCGCGGACCGGCCGTTCATCCCGGTCCTGGGCTGGTCGGCTCTCGTCGCGGTGGCCGCGGGCCAGGCCCTGCGCTGGTGGTGCATCACGAGCCTCGGTCGCCGCTGGAGCACGCGGGTGATCGTCCTGCCGGGCCGACCGCTCGTCGAACGCGGTCCCTACCGCTGGCTGCGTCACCCGAACTACCTGGCCGTGGCCCTCGAGGGACTCGCCCTGCCGCTCGTGCACGGCGCCTGGGTCACCGCCACCGCCTTCACCGTGCTCGACGCAGTCCTCCTGCTGCGCTTCCGGATCCCGGCCGAGGAACGCGCCATCGCGGGCGCAGCCCATGCGCCATCGACGGGCGGCGAACGACGGTGATCGACGCCGACGTGCTCGTCGTGGGCGGCGGACCGGTGGGGCTCGCCGCGGCGATCGGGGCACGCCTGGCCGGCCTGAGCGTCGTGGTGGCCGAGCAGCGGGTCGGACCGATCGACAAGGCCTGCGGGGAAGGCCTGATGCCGGGCACCCTGCAGGCCCTGGCGCATCTGGGGGTCGACCCTGCGGGCTACCGGCTGGACGGGATCAGCTACCGCGACGCCAGGGCCCACGTCGACCACCGCTTCTCGGCCGGCCCGGGCCGCGGGGTCCGTCGCACGACGCTGCACGCCGCGCTGCAGGCCCGCGCCGAGGAGCTCGGTACCCGCCAGGTCGTTGCGCGGGTCGACCGGGTCGTCGAGCGGGACGGCGCGGTCGAGGCTGCGGGTGTGCGCGCGTCCTGGCTGCTCGCCTGTGACGGCCTGCACTCGACAGTGCGTCGCCTGAGCGGCCTGGACGTCCCGGCCCGGCCCACGGCACGCCGGGCGCCACGTCGGCGGTACGGGCTGCGGCGACACTTCCTGATGCCGGCCTGGACGCACCTGGTCGAGGTGCACTGGGGACCGAGGGTCGAGGCGTACGTCACGCCGGTGCAGGACGACCTCGTGGGGATCGCGATCCTGGGCCCGGCCGGACTCGCCTACGACGAGGCCCTCGCGTCGTTCCCCGAGCTCGCGGAGCGCCTGCGCGGGGCGGCGAGTGCCGGACCGGTCCGGGGCGCGGGACCGCTGCACCAGCGCACGGCCCGCCGGACCTCCGGCCGCGTGCGCCTGGTCGGCGACGCCTCCGGGTACGTCGACGCCCTGACCGGCGAGGGGCTGCGGGTCGGCCTCGCCCAGGCCGCCGCGGCGGTGGCCCACCTCGACGACGCTGCGGCCTACGAGCGGGCCTGGACCTCCGTGACCCGCGACTACCGCCTGCTGACCAGCGGTCTGGTGGCCTGGGCCTGCTCCCCCGCGCGCGCCGCCGTGGTACCCGTCGCGCGGGCGCTGCCGCCGCTGTACGGTGCGATCGTCGACCGTCTGGCGGGCTGACGGCCGGGCGCGGTCCGCCGTTCGCACACCGCGGCCACGGCCCGACGGGGCTGCCTCGACGGTCATGACCCGTTGCTGCCGAAATATACCCCCCGCGGTATGGACTTTCGTCCCTGCGGGCGAGGCGCGCGCGCCATACTGTCGACATACGGGCCACGAGGACGTCGCCCGCGCGCGGTGTCCTCACGGAGGTCCGCCGTCGCAGGAGCAGAGCAGGAGCAGATGATGAGACGACTCGTAGTGCTCGGGGCAGGGACGGCCGGGACGATGGTCGCCAACAAGCTTCGTCCTCGCCTCGGCCGGCAGGACTGGTCGATCACGATCGTCGACCCCGAGGTCACGCACTACTACCAGCCCGGCTTCCTGTTCCTGCCGTTCGGGACGTACCGGCCGCGCGACGTCGTGCGCCCCCGCAAGCCGACGATCGCCAAGGGCGTCGACCTCGTGGTCTCGACGGTCGAGCGGGTCGATGCCGACAAGAAGCAGGTCCTCCTGTCGGACGGTGCCGTCCTCGACTACGACTACCTGGTCATCGCGACGGGTACGACGCCGCGGCCCGAGGAGACTCCCGGGATGGCCGAGGGCCTCGGCGGGTCGGTGCACGAGTTCTTCACCTACGCGGGCGCCAACGCCCTCGCCGCCAAGCTGGCGACCTGGCCCGGCGGCCGCCTGGTGGTGCACGTCGCCGAGATGCCGATCAAGTGCCCCGTCGCACCCCTCGAGTTCACGTTCCTCGCGGACGCGTTCTTCACCAAGCGCGGGATCCGCAACAAGGTCGACATCACGTACGTGACCCCGCTGCCGGGCGCCTTCACCAAGCCGGTGTCCTCGCAGTACCTCGGCGGGATGCTCGAGGGACGGCACATCACGATCGAGCCGGACTTCGTCGTCGAGAGCATCGACGCCGACGCGGGCATGCTGACCTCCTTCGACGAGCGCGAGGTGCCGTTCGACCTCCTGGTGACCATCCCGGTCAACATGGGTGCCGACTTCATCGCCCGCTCGGGGCTGGGCGACGAGCTCAACTACGTGCCGGTCGACAAGCACACCCTGATCTCCAAGGCGCACGACACGATCTTCGCCGTCGGCGACGCGAGCGACGCCCCCGCCTCGAAGGCCGGCTCGGTCGCGCACTTCGCGGTCGACCTCTTCGTGCCGAACTTCCTGGCGCACGTCGCCGGCCGGCCGATGCCGGAGAGCTTCGACGGGCACGCCAACTGCTTCATCGAGTCCGGCAACGGCAAGGCGCTGCTGATCGACTTCAACTACGACACCGAGCCCCTGCCCGGGATGTACCCGCTGCCCGTCGTCGGGCCCATGCGGCTCCTGGCCGAGAGCCGGATCAACCACCTGGGCAAGCTCGCCTTCCGCTGGATCTACTGGAACCTGCTCCTGCCCGGCAGGCGGCTCCCCGTCCCGGTGCACATGTCCATGACCGGCAAGAAGCGGCCCGCGGCCCTCGCCACGACCGCGCCCGCGAACGACCTGAGAGAGGACTGAACCATGCCTGTGACCACGATCGACGGACGCGAGGTCCACGTCAACGAGGAGGGGTTCCTCACCGACCCCGCCGAGTGGGACGAGGCGATGGCGCCCGGCCTGGCCGCCGCCATCGGGATCGAGCTCACCGACGACCACTGGAAGGTGCTGCGCTTCCTTCGCGCGGACTTCGCCACCCAGGGCGAGACGGCGACCACCCGCCGGGTCCAGGCGGTCGGCGGCGTGTCCACCAAGGAGCAGTTCGCGCTCTTCCCGAAGAAGCCGGCCAAGAAGATGGCCTACATCGCCGGTCTGCCCAAGCCGCGCGGCTGCGTCTGACGATGCCGTCCGCAACGAGAGGAACACCATCGTGACCACATCCCCAGCCCCGCTCGTCCCGTCCTTCGACGACGACGCGAACGAGGGCCGCAAGCTCGCGATCATCTGCTCCAAGGGCAACCTCGACATGGCCTACCCGGGGCTCATCCTCGGCAACGCCGCGCTCGGCGAGGGCGTCGAGACCCACATCTTCTTCACGTTCTGGGGCCTCGACATGATCACCAAGTCCCGGATGAACGACCTCAAGTTCACCCCGGTCGGCAACACCGCCACGCACATGCCGATGGGCCTGACGCCGATGCCGGGCATCACCGGGATGGCGACCAAGCAGATGAAGAAGTCGATCGCCGACCTCGGGGTCCCCGAGATCCCCGAGTTCCTCGAGCAGATCGTCGGGGCCGGCGGGCACCTGTGGGCGTGCCGGCTCAGCGCCGACATGAACAAGCTCACCGACACCGACCTGTACTCGGAGGTCGAGGGCATCATCAGCGCCACCGACTTCATCGAGCTCACCGCCGGCGCCCAGATGCTCTTCATCTGACCGGGACGACCGCGGGCTGACCCCAGGGGGTATGCGAGGGCGCATACCCCCTGGGGTATAGTCGGCCCATGACGACACTCACCCTGAACCGTTCCGCGCGACGCGCGTCCCTGGCCGGCCTGCTGCTCGCGGCCACCCTCGTCATGGGCGTGACCGCATGTGCTCCGCAGGAGCAGGACGGCGCGACCGTCGGGTCCGCGGCCGACGGCGAGGCGAGCACCCAGACGCTCGACGCCGCTGCCTTCGCCGACCTCGTCGCGACCGACGGCGTCGTCGTCGTGGACGTGCGGACCCCGCAGGAGTACGCCGAGGGTCACCTGGACGGGGCCCTCAACCTGGACGTCTCCGCCCCGGACTTCGCCACCGCGATCGCAGCGCTCGACCCCGACGTCACCTACGCCCTGTACTGCCGGTCGGGCAACCGCTCGGCCCAGGCGATGGACGTCATGAGCTCAGCCGGCATGACATCCCTCGCGCACCTCGACGGTGGCGTCGGGGCGTGGACCTCGGCCGGCGGGGACCTCGTCACCGGTTCCTGAGCGGCGGGTGCGGAGGGCACTCCTCGCGCGACGCGGCCCGGTGGCGTACCACGGCGTCCCGGATCGGAGACCGTGACGCACGAGGCCGTTCGGCCTGGCAGTCTTGGCACATGCAGATCTGGCCAGGCAAGCCCTACCCCCTCGGCGCGACCTTCGACGGAACAGGCACCAACTTCGCGCTCTTCTCCGAGCTTGCCGACCGGGTCGAGCTGTGCCTGTTCGCCGAGGACGGCACCGAGGAGCGGGTCGACCTGCCCGAGGTCGACGCCTTCGTGTGGCACGTCTACCTGCCGGGAGTGCAGCCCGGTCAGCGGTACGGCTTCCGGGTGCACGGACCGTACGAGCCCGCGAAGGGTCATCGCTGCAACCCCGCCAAGGTGCTCCTCGACCCCTACGCCAAGGCGATCGACGGCCAGATCGACGGCGACGCGTCGCTCTTCTCCTACGACTTCGCCGATCCCGACGCGCTGAACGCCGACGACTCGGCCGGGCACACGATGACGTCCGTGGTGATCAACCCGTTCTTCGACTGGGGTCACGACCGGCCGCCGAACCACAGCTACCACGAGAGCGTGATCTACGAGGCGCACGTCAAGGGGCTCACCAAGCAGCACCCGGGCGTCCCCGAGGTCCTGCGCGGCACGTACGCCGGGCTCGCGCACCCCGCGATCATCGACCACCTGGTCGACCTCGGGATCACCGCCATCGAGCTCATGCCGGTGCACCAGTTCGTCAACGACCCGACCCTCGTCGCCAAGGGTCTGTCGAACTACTGGGGCTACAACACCATCGGCTTCTTCGCCCCGCACAACGGGTACGCCTCGGCGGCCTACCCCGGCCAGCAGGTGCAGGAGTTCAAGCAGATGGTCAAGGCCCTGCACGAGGCGGGCATCGAGGTCATCCTCGACGTGGTCTACAACCACACGGCCGAGGGCAACCACCTCGGCCCGACGCTGTGCTTCCGCGGCATCGACAACGCGGCCTACTACCGCCTGGTCGACGAGGACCAGGCGCACTACTTCGACACCACCGGCACCGGCAACTCCCTGCTGATGCGGCACCCGCACGTGCTCCAGCTCCTGATGGACTCGCTGCGGTACTGGGTCACGGAGATGCACGTCGACGGCTTCCGGTTCGACCTCGCCTCGACCCTCGCCCGCCAGTTCCACGAGGTCGACCGACTCTCGGCCTTCTTCGACCTCGTGCAGCAGGACCCGGTGATCAGCCAGGTCAAGCTCATCGCCGAGCCGTGGGACGTCGGTGACGGCGGCTACCAGGTCGGTGGCTTCCCGCCGCTGTGGAGCGAGTGGAACGGCAAGTACCGCGACACCGTCCGGGACTTCTGGCGCGGCCAGCCCGCGACGCTCGCCGAGTTCGCCAGCCGGCTGTCCGGATCCTCGGACCTGTACGAGCACACCGGGCGTAAGCCGATCGCATCGATCAACTTCGTCACGGCCCACGACGGCTTCACGCTCAACGACCTGGTCTCCTACAACGACAAGCACAACGACGCCAACGGCGAGGGCAACGCCGACGGCGAGAGCCACAACCGGTCCTGGAACTGCGGTGTCGAGGGGCCGACGGACGACCTCGCGATCACCGGGCTGCGCTGGCGTCAGCAGCGCAACTTCCTGACCACCCTCCTGCTGTCGCAGGGCGTGCCGATGCTCGCCCACGGCGACGAGCTCGGCCGGACCCAGGCGGGCAACAACAACGGCTACTGCCAGGACAACCCGACCACCTGGGTCGACTGGGAGCTGGACGAGACCCGGGACGGGCACCTCGACTTCACCCGGGCGCTCGTCCACCTGCGCCGGGATCACCCGGTGCTCCGCCGTCGGCGATTCTTCTTCGGCAGCGCGGACCACGGGGGCGAGTCCGAGCTCGGTGACATCGCGTGGTTCAACACCGCCGGGCAGCACATGTCCGATGGGGACTGGCGCGAGGGCCATGCGCGCGCCGTGACGGTCTTCCTCAACGGCGAGGCGATCGCCGAACCGGACGACCGCGGCGACCCGGTCGTCGACGACAGCTTCCTGGTCCTCTACAACGCCGACAAGGACCCGGTCTCGTTCACGCTGCCGCCGGCCGAGTTCGGCGACGTGTGGACCTGCGTCGTGGACACCGACCACACGCTCGGAGCAGGGGCCGAGCTGATCGGGGGAAGCGTGCTCGAGATCACCGGCCGCAGCACGCTCGTGCTCACCAGACCGCCGGTCGGCGCGTGAGCTGCCGATGACGATCACCGCCGACCGCCCGGGCCCGGCCCGTCGCCGCCCGCCCGTGGACCGACCGGTTCCGGTCTCGACCTACCGCCTGCAGCTCGGCGCGGACCTGACCTTCGACGACGCCGCCGAGCAGATCGGCTACCTGGCCCGGCTCGGCGTCACGCACGTGTACCTCTCGCCCGTGCTGACCGCCGCCCCGGGCTCGACCCACGGCTACGACGTCGTCGACCACGACGAGGTCTCCCCCGTGCTCGGCGGCCGCGCCGGCCTCGACCGGCTCGCCCGTACGGCCCACGCGGCCGGGCTCGGCCTGGTGCTCGACATCGTGCCGAACCACATGGCAGTACCGACCCCGGTCTGGCACAACCGCGCCCTGTGGTCGGTGCTCGCGGAGGGACCGGAGTCCCCGTACGCATCCTGGTTCGACGTCGACTGGTCCGCCGGGGACGGCGCCCTGTTGATGCCGGTGCTGGGGCGCCGGATCGGGGCGGTGCTCGCCTCGAACGAGCTGACCGTGCAGGACACCGTCGTCCCCGGCGGCGACGGCACGCCCCGGACGGTGCTGCGCTACCACGACGCCGTCTTCCCGGTGCGCGCGGGCACCGAGCACCTCCCGCTCGCGGAGCTCGTCGACCGTCAGCACTACCGCCTCGCGTACTGGCGGGTCGCGAACGAGGAGCTCAACTACCGCCGCTTCTTCGACGTCGGCTCGCTCGCCGCGGTCCGGGTCGAGAACCCGCTGGTCTTCGACGCGACCCACCAGCTCATCACGTCGCTCGTGGCGGACGGGACCGTCGACGGTTTGCGGATCGACCACCCGGACGGGCTCGCCGACCCGCAGGGCTACCTCGAACGTCTCGCGCAGGCGACCGATGAGGCCTGGGTCGTGGTCGAGAAGATCCTGGCGCCCACCGAGGAGCTGCCCGAGGACTGGGCGACGGCGGGTACCACCGGGTACGAGGCGATGTGGCGCGTGCACGCGACCTTCGTCGACCCGGGCGGCGGCGCCGAGCTCGGCGCCGTCATGCACCGGCTGACCGGCGACACCGCCGACGCCCTGCCCCGCCTGGTCGACGAGGCCAAGCGCGAGATCGTCAGCGGCCCGCTCTACGCAGAGCTCAACCGCCTCGCCGACCTGGCGGCGGAGATCTGCCGCGACGACGTTCGCCTGCGCGACCACACCTGGCGGTCCCTGTACGACTGCCTCGTCGAGCTGCTGGTCGCCGCGGACCGCTACCGGTACTACGTGGTACCGGGCGAGACCGCGCACCCGGACGTGCAGGCGGCGTTCGCCGAGTGCGTCACCCGGGCCCGGTCCCACCTCGACGAGGACCGCCTGGAGAGCCTCGACCTGCTCGCCGAGATGCTCCTCGGCAAGGAGATCGGGTCCGCCGGCCGAACCCGGGAGGCCCGTCGCGGCGAGCTGGTCGTCCGGTTCCAGCAGACCTGCGGTGCGGTGATGGCCAAGGGGGTCGAGGACACCGCGTTCTACCGCTGGAGCCACCTGATCAGCCTGTGCGAGGTCGGCGGGGCACCGGAACGCTTCGCGATCAGCACCGAGGAGCTGCACGCCTGGGCCACTCGCGCGCAGCAGCACGCACCGGTCGCGATGACCGGCCTGTCCACCCATGACACCAAGCGCAGCGAGGACGTCCGGGCCCGGCTCGGTGTCCTGTCCGAGCTGCCGACGGAGTGGTCGGAGCTCGTGGGCGCCCTGCGCACCGCGACGGCCGACGCACGGCCCGGCCTGCTGGACGGCCGGACCGAGAACATCCTGTGGCAGACGCTTGCCGGCACCTGGCAGACCACCGGCCCGATCGCGCTCGATCGGCTCTGCGGTTACCTGACCAAGGCGATGCGCGAGGCCAAGACGCACACGTCCTGGACCGCACCGGACGAGGCGTACGAGCAGGCCGTCACCGGCTACGCGGCGCACCTCCTGACGGACCCCACGGTCGCCGACGCGTTCACCGGATGGCTCGACCGGACCGCGGCCGGCACCCGGGCGGCGACCCTCGGCACGAAGCTCGTCCAGCTCACGCTGCCCGGCGTCGCCGACGTCTACCAGGGCACCGAGGTCCCGGCGATCGCCCTCGTCGACCCGGACAACCGGCGCCCGGTCGACTTCGCAAGCCTTGCGGCAGCACTCGACCGGCTCGAGGTGGAGTCGCCGCGCGACCTCGCCGACGAGAAGCTCCTCGTCGTGTCCCGCTGCCTGCGCGTCCGACGGGACCACCCCGACGCCTTCATCGGTCCCGACGCCGGCTACACCCCGCTGCCGTGCTCGTCCGGCAACGCCATCGTGTTCGCCCGGACCGAGGCGGGTAGGCCGCGTGCCGTGACCGTCGCCACCCGGCTCGCCCTGGCCCTCGAACGACTCGGCGGCTGGGGCGAGCACACCGTCGTGCTGCCCGAGGGCACGTGGCGCGACGAGCTGACCGGACGGACCGTCGCCGGCGGCGTCGTGCGGCTCGCGGACCTGCTCGGCGATCTCCCGGTGGCGCTCCTGGTGCGCGACGGGCAGGCTGAGCCCGATGCCAACGGATGACGGCCCGACCTCTGTGACGACTCCAACGGCAGTGACGACTCCAACGGCAGTGACGACTCCTGCGGCGCCGTCCGTCTGGGCCCCGACGGCAGCCCGGGTCGACCTGCACCTGCCCGACCTCCTCGACGGGCCGCAGGTCCATCCGATGACCAGGACCGCCGCCGGCTGGTGGACGTCCCCGGTCGACCTGCCCGACGGGACCGACTACGCCTTCGCCGTCGACGGCGGCGAGCCACGTCCGGACCCGCGCAGCGCGTGGCAGCCGCACGGGGTGCACGGCCCGAGCCGGACGTTCGACCCGTCGGGCCACGCGTGGTCCGATGCCGGCTGGACCGGCCTGGACGTGCGGGGCAGCGTCGTCTACGAGCTGCACCTGGGCACCTTCACCCCGACCGGCACCCTCGACGCCGCGATCGAGCGTCTCGACCACCTCGTGGAGCTCGGCGTCGACGTCGTCGAGCTCATGCCGGTCGCAGCCTTCCCTGGTGTGCACGGGTGGGGGTATGACGGCGTCGCGCTCTTCGCCGTGCACGACCCGTACGGTGGACCGGCCGCCCTGCAACGCTTCGTCGACGCCGCCCACGGCCGCGGTCTGGCGGTGTGCCTCGATGTCGTCTACAACCACCTCGGGCCGTCCGGCAACTACCTCGCGGTCTTCGGGCCGTACTTCACGGACCTGCACCACACCCAGTGGGGCTGGGCGGTCAACCTCGACGGTCCCGACAGCCACGAGGTCCGTCGGTTCCTCGTGGACAACGCGCTGCGCTGGATGCGGGACTTCCACCTCGACGCGCTGCGCCTCGACGCCGTGCACGCCATGGTCGACGACTCCCCTGTGCACCTGCTCGCCGAGCTCGCGGACGCCGTCGCGGACCTGAGCAGGCAGCTGGGGCGGCCGCTGTCCCTGATCGCCGAGTCGGACCTCAACGACGCCCGGACCATCACCCGGACCGCCGAGGGCGGGCTGGGCATGACGGCGCAGTGGGCCGACGACGTCCATCACGCCGTCCACGCCCTGCTCACCGGCGAGCGCCAGGGGTACTACGTCGACTTCGGCAGCCTCGAGACCCTGGACACGGCCCTGACCCGGGTCTTCGTGCACGACGGCGGCCACTCCACGTTCCGGGGGAAGGCGTGGGGCCGTCCGGTTCCGGCAGGCGTCGACGGTCATCAGTTCGTCGCGTTCGTCTCCGACCACGACCAGGTCGGGAACCGCGCCCTGGGCGACCGGCCCTACCCGCCGCCGGACGCCGGTGGTGCGGCGATCGCCGCAGCCCTGGTGCTGACGTCGGCCTTCACCCCGATGATCTTCATGGGTGAGGAGTGGGGAGCGAGCACCCCGTGGCAGTTCTTCACGGACCACTCGGAGCCGGAGCTGGTCGAGGGGATCCGCCGCGGTCGCGCCGAGGAGTTCGCGGGCCACGGCTGGACGGACGCAGCCGGTCACGACGTCCGGGTACCCGACCCGCAGGCTCCGGCCACCGTCGCCGCGAGCCGGCTCGACTGGGCGGAGCCCGACCGCCCCGAGCACGCCCGGCTCCTCTCCTGGTACCGCGACCTCATCGGGCTCCGCCGCACGGAGCCGTCGATCGCGTCCGGGGACCGCGCAGCGACCCGCGTCGAGCACGACGAGGACGGGCGGTGGCTCGTGGTGCACCGCTCGGACGTCGCGATCGTCGTCGCCCTGGGCGACGACCCCGTGCGCGTCGACCTGACTCAGCACGGAGCCACCCACGACGACGGCGCGACCCTCGAGCTCCTCGCAGCCTGGGACGAGCTCGAGATCGACGGCCGCAGCGTGGTCCTGGGTGGACGCTCGGTCGCCGTCCTGCGCACCGGGCCCGGCCCTAGGCTGATCACGGACTGACCGGCCGGACCGTCCGCCCGCGCACCCAGGAGGAACCTTGGCATCCACCGACGGCTGGACCACTCCCGCGCACAAGGCGCTGCGCGTGCGGCACGGCTTCGACCTCGCGGCCTTCGACAGGGGTTCGACCCCCGGCTTCGACGGGGACAAGACCACGGGACGCAGGCTGATGGCCAAGCGCGGCGTCGTGCTGTCCGAGCTCCAGGAGCGACTGTTCGCGGGCGGCCGTACCGGCGGGACGCGCTCGATGCTGCTCGTCCTGCAGGGCATGGACACCGCCGGCAAGGGCGGCATCGTGCGCCACGTCGTCGGCCAGGTGGACCCGCAAGGGGTCGCCATGCGGTCGTTCGGTGTGCCGACCGAGGAGGAGCTCGCGCACCACTACCTCTGGCGGATCCGCGCCGCTCTCCCCCGACCGGGGTACCTCGGGGTCTTCGACCGGTCCCACTACGAGGACGTGCTCGTGGTCCGGGTCGAGGACCTCGTGCCCCGGGCGGTCTGGGAGCCGCGGTACGACGAGATCAACGCCTTCGAGGCCGAGATCGTCGCCGCGGGGACCCCGGTGGTCAAGGTCGCGCTCGTCGTCTCGCTCGAGGAGCAGACCAAGCGGCTCAAGGAGCGGATCGAACGCCCCGACAAGCACTGGAAGTACAACCCGGACGACATCGACGCGCGCGCGAAGTGGCCCCGGTACCAGGAGGCCTACCAGGCCGTCCTTGACCGGACCTCGACGGACGTCGCGCCCTGGTACGTCGTTCCCGCGGACCGCAAGTGGTACGCCCGGTCGGCCGTCACCGAGCTGCTCGTGCACGCGCTCGAGGGCATCGCGCCGCAGTGGCCGGCCGCCGACTTCGACCCGGCGGTCGAGCTGAGACGACTCGCCGCCTCCCGCGCAGGCAGCTGAGGCCGCAGGTCGGTCACCCCGACGCCCCCGGCAGCATGCCGCCCTGCTCGATCAAGGCACCGAGGCGGGACAGTGCACGCAGGTACTTCTTGCGATACCCGCCGCGCAGCATCGCCGCGCTGAACAAGCCCTCGGTGCCGGTCCCACCGAGCAGGACCGGCACGTCGAGCTCGTACACGCGGTCGACGAGCACGACGAGACGCAGTGCGTCGGCCTGGTCGGCCACCGGGACGACGCCGGTCACGCCCACGGCCGCGACCCCGTCGAGCAGCGCGCCGTATCGGCTCGGGTGCACCGTCTGCAGGTGGGCGAGGAGCTCGCCGAAGTCGTCGCAGGTCGCACCCGGCTCACCGGCGGTCACCGACCGCACGATGTCGTCGGCCAGGCCGTGCTCGGGATGCGGAGCACCGCGGTGGCGGTAGTCGGGGCCGTCGATCCGGAGCACGTCGAAGCGGGCGGCCAGCGCCTGGATCTCCCGCAGGAAGTCCTCGGCCGCGAACCTGCCCTGACCGAGGGACTCCGGCAGCGTGTTCGAGGTCGCGGCCAGCGCGACACCCGCGTCGGAGAGCTCCCGCAGCAGCCGGGACATCAGGACGGTGTCGCCGGGGTCGTCCAGCTCGAACTCGTCGATGCAGACCAGCCGCCGGTGCGACAGCGCCCGGACGGTCGGTGCGAAGCCCAGAGCCCCGACCAGGTGGGTGTACTCGACGAACGTCCCGAACGAGGCGTCCGCCGGCCCGACGTGACGGGCGAGCGCAGCGAGCAGGTGCGTCTTGCCGACCCCGAACCCGCCGTCCAGGTACACGGCGACCCGCGGCCGGGTCCCGGGCCGCACACGGCGCCACCACGGCACGCCGGCGGTCGGCCCGACGAGTCCACCGACGGCACGCACGGCCTCGAGAGCGGCCGCCTGGCTGGGGTGCACAGGATCCGGCAGGTAGGTCTCGAACGTCGCCCCCGCGAAGTGCCGGGGCGGCACGAACGCGGCGAGCAGCTCGGCCGGCGGTACCTGGGGCCGCCGCGAGGTCAGGCTCCTCGGCTCGCTCACGAGGGGCCGGCGCCGGTGTCGGGTCGGTCGTCGAGGTCGCCGGTGGCGCCGACCTGCACGGTCGGCGGCGCGGCCGGGTCGCACAGGACGCCCAGCGCCGCCGCGGCGACGGCACCCGGCGCGACAGTGGCGACCGGCGTCAGGTTGCGGTCGTCCCCCGCGACGGCGGCCAGCACGAGGAGCTCGTGGAAGCGCACCGTCCGTCCGATGGACTCCCGGCGCAGGACGTCCAGGAGCATCGACTGACCGGCCCCGGCGACGGATACCGGGCCGGACAGGGCCATCGGCTCACGCGCAGCGGCACCGTTCAGGGCGACGTACACCGCGTCGGGCGTTCCGGCGATGAGCGGTGCGAGGGCGCGGGCCACCAGGAAGTGACCGGTCAGGTGGCTCTCGACGAGCTCGCGCCACACCAACGGTGACAGGTCCATCAGCTCGGTGCCGATCCACCAGCCGCCGATCGCGGCCACGACGGCGTCCGGCGCCCATCCCGGCTCGGCTGCGACCGCGAGCAGCTCGACGGGATCCTCCCAGGTCCGCACCGTGACCGTCCGCAGGGCGCCCGTCGGTCCGCCCGGGCCGGCGCCGCCGTCAGCGTCCGTACCGCGCTCGGCGCTCACGCCTCCGACGTCGTCGCGCGACGCGTGGCCGGGGCTCACCGCTGTCCGGGTCGGGACGATCACGCGAGCCCCGGCGGCACACAGGCCACGGACCACCGCACCGCCCACGACCCCGGTCCCCCCGGGTACGACGACGACCCGATCGCAACGCGGGGTGACTGGTCCGGCCGGGTAGGGGTGCACCGCGCCATGCTAGGACGCACCGGCCCGATCACCCGACGAGCACCGCGCCGGACGGCGGTACGCCGCACGGCCGACGCCGGATAGGCTGCCACCGTGAGCGAGATCATCCTGGTGCTGACCGAGGCCACCCTGACGGCTGTCGATGTCGAGCACATCACGGCCCTGCACGACGGCGACGGCATCCGGTACCACGTGCTGGTACCGGCCGACGCCCAGCACAACATGCTCGTCTCGCTCATCGACCACCTGAGTCTCGGCGAGCTCCGGGAGGCGCTCGATGCCGTCCTGCGTCGTGAGCCCAAGCCGGTCAGAGCACACGCCAACGCCCAGGAGCACCTCGCCGCGACTGTCGCCGTCTTCACCGCCGCCGGTCTGACGGCCGACGGCGCGGTCGTCGCCGACAACCCGCTGCCCGCCCTCCGCGCAGCCGTCGCCGACAAGGACGTGCGCGAGATCGTCGTCGTGACCCTGCCGCACGCACTCGAGGACACGTTCCACACCGACTGGGCCTCGCGGGCACGCGAGGAGCTCAAGGTGCCGGTCCTGCACCTGTACAGCGGGACCAACCAGCTCGGCTGACCCGGTGGCTCAGAGCCCCGTGCGCGTGACCTCCGGGTAGTACCGACGGAACTTGCGCACCTGGTTCAGCGCCGCGACGGCGACATAGAGTCGCCGTTTGAGGCGTGTCTCGGCGCGGTAACGCAGCGGGTGCGCGGTCGCCCGCCGCGCGATCAGGCCGTCGACCTTGGCCCGGAGCGCCGGCTCCAGGACGTACCGGCGCAGCAGGCGGTGCGGGAGGATCGAGTACAGCACCTCACGCTCGACGACGACCGGCTCGACCGCCGTGCCGTCGACGTGGTCTGCGACGAGGAACCGGACCGGGTTCGCCCCCGCCGCCGTGACGTAGTAGTTGTTCCGGCCGATCCGCGGGTTGACCTCGAAGAACTGCGCCGAGCCGTCCCGGGGGTCGACCTTGACGTCGAAGTTGGCGAATCCCACGTAGCCGGTGCTCGTCAGGAGCCGGTGGGCCTGCTCCAGCAGGTCGTCCCATCGGCCGGTGATCATCGCAGCCGGGTTGCCGAGGCCGCTGGGGGTGTGCTCCTCGAGGAGCACGTGCGCGCAGCAGGACAACGTCACGGAGCCGTGGGTGTCGACGTAGCACGTGATGCTGCGCATCCGGGTGTCGTCGCCCGGGATCATCTCCTGGACGACGAAGCGGCCGCGGAAGCCCACCCGGGTGAGCGTGGCGTACAACGCGTCGAGACCGGCCCGGTCGTCGACCTGGTAGACCTTCCGCTTGCCCTCGAAGCTCAGCCGCTCGTAGTCGGCGCTGTTGGCCGCCTTCGCGATGACCGGGAACCCGAGATCGACCGGCACGGGCTGCCAGCCCGGCTCCCCCGCCGCAGCGAAGTCCTGGACGACGGTCTGCGGGGTGCTGATGCCCAGCTCGATGCACAGCTCGGCGAACCGCGCCTTGTCGGCGAGCCGGTCCAGCAGCGCCGCATCGAGGAACGGCACGGTGTACCACTGCTCGAGCGTGTCGCGGTTGCTGACCAGGAACCGCACGAGCCAGTCGGTGTTCGCCAGCAGGAGGAGCTGACCGCTGTCGAACCGCTCGGCCACCGCCTGCAGGGCCGTGATCATCTGCTCGGGTGTGGCATCCGGGCCGAGCACGACGTTCTCGATGATCGTCGAGTCGGCGACGGGGCCGGTCACCGTCATGCTCACGACGATCGAGCGGACGCCGTACTCCTCGTGGAAGGCGCGTGCGAGCCCGTACACGCCGATGTCGGCGCCGAGGATCACCGGCTGGAACGTCGCGCCCGACGGCGCGCGTCCCTCGGCCTGGGCGATCACGCCTCGCCCTCGGTGCGGTCGCCCGACCACTGGGTGTGGAACGCTCCCGCCCGGTCCGTGCGCTGGTAGGTGTGGGCGCCGAAGAAGTCACGCTGGGCCTGGATGAGGTTGGCCGGCAGGCGTTCCGCGCGCACACCGTCGTAGTAGGCCAGCGAGGACGAGAACGCCGGCGTCGGCACCCCGGCGAGCGCCGCGCGGGACACGACGCGACGCCAGGCGGCGACGCTCGCCCCGACGGTCTGCGCGAAGTACGGGTCGGCCAGCATCAGCGCGAGGTCGGGGGTGCGCTGGTAGGCCTGGGTGATCCGATCGAGGAACCGGGCCCGGATGATGCACCCGCCGCGCCAGATCCGGGCCATCGCACCGCGGTCGATGTCCCAGCCGAACTCGGCCGACGCCGCGGCGATCTGGTCGAAGCCCTGGGAGTACGCCACGACCTTCGACCCGAAGAGCGCGAGGCGCACGTCCTCGATGAAGGCGTCCCGGTCGACGACGTCGAACGGCTGGGTGTGCGCGGACAGCACGCCACGGGCGGCCGAGCGCTGAGGTGTGGAGCCGGACAGCGCGCGGGCGAACGTCGCCTCGGCGATCCCGGTGATCGGCACGCCGAGGTCCAGGGCGTTCTGCACCGTCCACCGCCCGGTGCCCTTCTGCTCGGCACGGTCGGCGACGATGTCGACGAACGCAGCACCTGTCGTGGCGTCGACGTGGCCCAGCACGTCGGCGGTGATCTCGATCAGGAACGACTCGAGGTCCCCGGTGTTCCACGCAGCGAAGATCCGGCCGATCTCGGCGGCGCCGGCACCCAGGCCCTGCCGCAGCAGGTCGTAGGCCTCGGCGATGAGCTGCATGTCGGCGTACTCGATGCCGTTGTGCACCATCTTGACGAAGTGACCCGCACCGTCCGGGCCCACGTACGTGCAGCACGGCACGCCGTCGACCTTGGCGGAGATGTCCTCGAGGATCGGCCCGAGCCACTGGTAGGACTCGGCCGAGCCGCCCGGCATGATCGACGGCCCGAGGAGCGCGCCCTCCTCACCGCCGGAGACCCCGGTGCCGACGAAGTGCAGCCCGTGGGCACGGAGCGCGGCCTCACGACGGCGGGTGTCCGGGAAGTGCGCGTTCCCCGCGTCGATCACGATGTCGCCGGCCTCGAGCAGCGGGACCAGCTCGTCGATCACGGCATCGGTCGCCGCACCGGCCTTGACCATCACCACGACCTTGCGCGGCCGCTCCAGGGACGCCACGAAGGCTGCCATCGACTCCGATGCGACGAACGTGCCCTCGTCGCCGTGGTCCGCGACGAGGGACGCGGTCTTGGCGTAGGACCGGTTGTGCACCGCGACCGTGTAGCCGTGCCGAGCGAAGTTCCTCGCCAGGTTCCGGCCCATCACGGCCAGACCCGTCACACCGATCTGCGCACGTTCCGACATGCTCGTGGGTATCCCTTCCGACGATGACATCCGGCCAGCGTAGTGCGGGCCCGACGCGCGCGAAGGACCTGTCCGCGCGCCGCTCCACCACCACGTCGGACCACGGCCGTACGCTGCCTGCGTGATCACTGCCGATGCCGATGTGCCTGCGGAGTTCGTGCAGGCCCTGCGCGAGCTGCGCGCTCGACGGCTGCGCCCCGAGGTGCGCCTGGCCGAGGTCCCGGCACCCGCGCGGATCGCGCCGTACTCGGTCGCCGTGACCGGCGAGATCCTGGCGCCCGCGACGGACCTGCCGACCGACGAGGACCCGGCGACCGGGCGCTTCGTCCTCCTGCACGACCCTGCCGGTCAGGAGGCCTGGGACGGCACCTTCCGCGCGGTGACCCTCGTGCGCGCCTGCCTCGACCCGGAGGCGAGCTCCGACCCGATGCTGTGCGAGGCCGCCTGGACGTGGGTGCAGGACGCGCTCGCCGAGAGCGACGCGCCGCACCGCGCCCTCGGCGGGACCGTGACGCGCGTCGTGTCGCAGTCGTTCGGTGCCCTTGCCGAGCGCCCCGGCGAGGTCGAGGTCGAGATCCGCGCCTCGTGGACGCCCCTCGGCGAGGTGGGCGCCCACCTGGCGGCATGGTCGACGATCCTGTGCACGGCCGCCGGGCTGCCGCCGCTGCCGATGGGCGTGACCGCCCTCGGCCGTCGTCGCTGACCGCACCTGCCCCACGAAGGTCTCTGACCGCACCTGCCCTACGAAAGTTGTCACCTGGGTACTCAAGGGTTGCCTCGATCCTGCCGATATGACCGTCAGAACGTCACGACGCACGGCATCGATGACCGACCGGCACCACCTGCGCCTCTCTCGGGAGCACCCTTGACCGTCGAGCACGTCCGGATCCCCCCGGTACGCCGCACGTCGGTGGCGCACGCCCCGGGGCTCCCGGAGCTGGCCTCGACCGAGCGCGCACCGTCCCCGTCCCTCCGGCAGGCAGCGGTCGAGCGTCCACCGCTGTGCCTCGTCGTCCCGGAGATCGGCGACGGCGACGGCACCGTCCTGGTCCGCACCCTGCGCCGCCGTGAGTCGACCCGTGCCGTGCTCCTCACCCGCAGGTCCGGCCGGCGCGAGCTCGTCGTCCTGCTCGGCGGCGGTGTCCGCGGCGCCGTCACAGCCGAGGCTCCCGGCGCCGTCCGGATCGTCGGTCGCCCGGTCGGTCAGATCGTGCGGCCCGGGCCCGAGCTCACCGCTCGCGAGCTCGGGGTCCTGCGGCTCGTCGCGGACGGTCGCTCCAACCGCCAGATCGGCGAGCACCTCGACCTGTCGGCCCTGACGGTCAAGAGCCACCTCGCGCGGATCTCCCGCAAGGTGGGGACCGGCGACCGGGCCGAGATGGTCGCCTATGCGATCCGGCACGAGCTGCTGGCTTGATCGACCGGCCACGGCCCTGTCAACGGCCCGCTGTGGGCACGACGCCGTAGCGTGGGGCCCATGCCGCGCGTGAACACCCCTGACCACTCCGTGCCGTCAGACCTCCAGGACCCGGCGGCGCAGGACCAGGGCACGCCCGAGCCGGACGGCGAGGTGGTTGTCGCCGGTGTGACACCGCTGCACGAGCCCGCCGACGGCGTCCCGCCCGTCGTCGAGACCCCGGAGGCCCTCGCGCGCACCATCGCGGCGTTCGCCGCCGGGACGGGTCCGGTGGCTGTCGATGCCGAGCGCGCGTCCGGCTACCGGTACGGCCAGCACACCTACCTCGTCCAGCTGCGTCGCGAGGGCTCCGGCACCGCCCTGGTCGACCCGATCGCCCTGCCCGACCTGTCCGGGCTGTCGGACACCCTGCGCGGTGTCGAGTGGGTGCTGCACGCGGCATCCCAGGACCTGCCAGGCCTGTCCGAGCAGAAGCTCCTGCCGGACGCCGTCTTCGACACCGAGCTCGCGGCCCGTCTCCTGGGGATGGAGCGCGTCGGGCTGGCCGCGGTCGTCGCGGAGATCCTCGGCCTCGGGCTCGCCAAGGAGCACTCCGCCGTCGACTGGTCGATCCGACCCCTGCCGCGCGAGTGGCTGCGGTATGCCGCACTCGACGTCGAGGTCCTCGTCGACCTGCGGATCGAGCTCGGCGCACGCCTGGTGGCCACCGGCAAGGCCGAGTGGGCGCGTCAGGAGTTCGAGGCGGTCCGTCTCGCGCCGCCGTCGACGCCGCGGGTCGAGCCGTGGCGCCGGACCTCCGGCCTGCACGCGATCCGGGAGCCGCGGCGGCTCGCGGTCGTCCGCGCGCTCTGGGAGGCGCGTGAGGCGGACGCCGCGCAGCGCGACATCTCACCGGGCAGGGTCCTGCCGGACTCCGCCATCGTCGCCGCCGCGACCGCGCTGCCCACGAGCGTCGAGGCTCTCGCCGCGCTCAAGTCGTTCTCCGGCAAGGGCACCCGCCGCCGCGTCGACCAGTGGTTCCGGGCGGTCCAGGCCGGCCTCGACGTACCTGAGTCCGCGCTGCCGTCCAGCCGCGGCCCGCGCTCGGACGCGCCACCACCGCCGCGCGCCTGGCCGGACCGCGACCCGGCTGCCGCCGCCCGGCTGGCCGCCGCGCGTGCGATCGTCGTCGACCTGGCTGCGGCCCACCACCTCCCGGTGGAGAACCTGCTCCAGCCGGACCTGCTCCGTCGGCTGTGCTGGACGCCGCCGGCAGACATCGAGCCGGCGGCGATCGCGGAGCTGCTGGTCGCCGGAGGCGCCCGGCCGTGGCAGGTCGAGCTCGTGGCCGCGCCGGTCTCGGCGGCCTTTGTTACCCTCCGGTAGCCAGCCTGCACGCCACCCCTGGACACCGTCGTCCACCAAGGAGAGCCGATGCCCGCTCGAGCCGCGTCCCCGACCCTGCACCAGGTCGTCTTCGTCGACGGCGTGCGCACGCCGTTCGGCCGCGCGCGCGACGACGGCTTGTACGCGGGCACCCGCGGCGACGACCTCGCGGTCAAGGCGGTGCGCGAGCTGCTCCGTCGCAACCCGTCGCTCCCAGCGGACCAGATCGACGACGTCGCCCTGGCCGCCACCAGCCAGAACGGCGACCAGGGCCTGACCCTCGGCCGATCGGTCGCGGTGCTGGCCGGACTTCCCCGCAGCGTGCCCGGCTTCGCGATCGACCGGATGTGCGCGGGCGCCATGACCGCCGTCACGGCGACCGCCGGAGCCATCGCCATGGGTGCCCAACGGGTCACCGTCGCAGGCGGCGTCGAGCACATGGGTCACCACCCGATGGGTGCCGACACGGACCCGAACCCGCGGTTCGTCGCCGAACGGCTCGTCGACCCGTCCGCCCTGGTGATGGGTGCGACGGCGGAGAACCTGCACGACCGCTACCCCGAGCTGACCAGGGGCCGCGCCGACGCGTACGCCGTGGCGAGCCAGGCCCGCTACGCGGCGGCGCTCGCCGCCGGCCACATCACACCGGACCTCGTGCCGATCGCCGTCCGTGACCCGCTCCGCGGCTGGGGCCTGGCCACGGCCGACGAGCCACCCCGACCCGGGACGACCCTCGAGCAGGTCGCCGACCTCCCCACACCGTTCCGGGCCGGCGGCCGGGTCACCGCGGCGACGTCGGCCCCGTTGACCGACGGTGCTGCGGTCGCGCTGCTCGCCTCGGAGCAGGCTGCCGCAGAGCTCGGGCTCACGGTGGGCATGCGCCTGGTCACCTTCGCCTACGCCGGGGTCGAGCCGGAGGTGATGGGGATCGGCCCCGTCCCGGCGACCCACAAGGCGCTCGCTCTGGCCGGACTGGAGATCGGGGACATCGGCCTGATCGAGATCAACGAGGCGTTCGCCGTGCAGGTCCTCGCCTTCCTCGACGCCTTCGGCATCGCCGACGGCGACGCCCGGGTCAACCCCTTCGGTGGGGCGATCGCCGTCGGGCACCCGCTCGCGTGCTCCGGCGTGCGGCTGATGACGCAGCTCGCGCGGTCGTTCCGGCTGCACCCGGAGGTGCGCTACGGCCTGACCACGATGTGCGTCGGCCTGGGCATGGGCGGCACCGTGATCTGGGAGAACCCGCACCACTCCGACCCGGTCACCCAGGACCCGACCACCCAGGAGCAGGCATGAGCGCGACAGCACCGCAGCCGGCGGCCCCGTCCACCGGTGCTGAACGGGTCACGCACGCCTTGGTGCGCGACGTCGTCCTGCCCGACGCCGCGGGTGTGCTCGCACTGGTCACGCTGGACAACGGCCTGGACCACACCAGGCCGACCACCCTCGGACCAGCCGGCCTCGCCGAGCTCCGAGCCGTCCTGACCGCCCAGCAGGCCAGGGCCGCGGCAGGCGAGATCGTCGCCGTCGCGGTCACGGGCAAACCCTGGTTCCTCGCCGCCGGTGCCGATCTGCGCGGCGTCGGCCGCATCGCGACCCACGAGGCCGCCCGCGGTATCGCCGAGCTGGGCCATGCCACCTTCCGACTGCTCGGGGAGATGGGCGTCCCGACCTTCGCCTACATCAACGGCGTGGCCCTCGGCGGCGGCCTCGAGCTCGCGCTGAGCTGTGACCACCGGACAGTCTCGGCCGACGTCACGGCCATGGCCCTGCCGGAGGCCCACCTCGGCCTGGTCCCCGGCTGGGGCGGCTGCTACCTGCTCCCCAGGATCGTCGGTCTGCCCGGAGCCCTCGAGCTCATCCTGACCAGGCCGCTGGCCAACAACCGGATGACCGACGCGAGCGGAGCGCTCGAGCTCGGGCTGGTCGACGTCGTCCTCGACACCGCGGACTTCCTCGAACGATCCGTCGCCTGGACGGCCGAGGTGCTCGCCGGCCGCGTCACCGTCACCCGACCGGGGCTCGCTGCACCGGACGAGTGGGACGACGAGATCGCAGCGGCACGCGACCGGCTCGACCGCAGGCTGCACGGCGCCAAGCGCGCGCCGTACCGTGCCCTCGACCTCCTGGCAGCGGCCCGCGGAGCCGACCGCGACACCGCCTACGCGGCCGAGGACGAGGCCCTGACCGACCTGATCCTCTCCGACGAGCTGCGTGCCGGGCTGTACGCGTTCGACCTGGTCACCCGCAAGGCACGCAACCCGGTCGGCGCGCCGGCGCAGGAGCTCGCCCGGCCGGTGCGCTCGGTGGGCATCGTCGGGGCCGGGCTGATGGCCGGGCAGCTCGCCGTGCTCGTCGCGCGCCGCCTACGCGTCCCGGTCATGATGCGGGAGATCGACGACGACCGGGCCGCGGCCGGGCGGACCGGGATCCGCACCCAGGTCGAGAGCCTGGCGCGCAAGGGCCGGATCTCCGCGGCCGAGGCGAACCGGATCCTCGGGTCGGTCACCGTGAGCACCGACCTGGCGACGCTCGCGGGCGCCGATCTCGTGATCGAGGCCGTGACCGAGGTCCTCGCCCTCAAGCAGCGGGTGTTCGCCGAGCTCGAGGACGTCATCGCGCCGGACGCGGTGCTCGCCACGAACACCTCCGCGCTGTCGGTCACGACGATGTCAGCGCACCTGCGGCATCCCGGGCGGGTCGTCGGGCTGCACTTCTTCAACCCGGTCGCGCAGATGCCGCTGATCGAGGTCGTCCGGACCCAGCTGTCGGACGACGCCTCGGTCGCGACGGCGTTCGCAACCGCCACGGCGCTGGGCAAGACAGCCGTCGGGGTCGCCGACCGGCCAGGCTTCGTGGTCAACCGGATGCTCCTGCGGATGCTCGCGGAGGTCGCCCGGGCCGTCGAGAACGGCACCCCGGTGCAGGTCGCCGACGTCGCGCTCCGGCCGCTCGGCCTCCCGATGGGCCCGTTCGCCCTGATCCAGCTGGTCGGGCTGCCGGTCGCGCTGCACGTCCTGCGCTCGCTGCACGAGGACCTGGGTGAGCGCTACCCGCTGTCCCCCGGGCTCGAACGGCTCGCCGCGCAGGGGCGGCGCGTGGTCCCCGAGCCCGACGGGCACGGTGCAGAGCTCGACGTCGACCCCGCGATCCAGTCGGTCTTCGGCGAACCGGGCGGCGCCGACGCGCTCGACGAGGCCGGGCTGCTCGACGCGGTCGTCGCCGGCCTGTGCGAGGAGGTCGGCCTCATGCTGGCCGAGGGCGTCGTCGCAGAGCCCGAGCAGATCGACGTGTGCATGGTGCTGGGGGCCGGCTGGCCGATCCACCTGGGAGGCATCACGCCGTACCTGGACCGCGCGGGCTACTCGCAGCGGCTGCTCGGTCGTCGTCTCCAGCCGCCCGGTGTCGCCGACGTGCCACGGACCTGAGCGGCGGCAGGACCGTCGGTCAGAAGACCAGCAGGCCGCGGGCGCGGAACTGGTCGCGCACCCGCGCCACCAGCTCGGGGTCCGGCGCGGGAGTGTCCTCGAGCTCGTAGCGCATGCCGAGCGACTCCCACTTGTCCCGGCCCATCTGGTGGAACGGGAGGACCTCGACCCGGGTCACTGTCGAGAGGGTCGCCACGTAGTCCGCGACGGCGTCGACGTTCTCCGGGGCGTCGGTCAGACCAGGGACCAGGACGAACCTGATCCAGATCTCGGTGCCGCGGGCGGCCAGCCGCCGGCCGAACTCCAGGGTGGGCTCGAGCTCGCGGCCGGTGACGCGCTTGTACGTCTCCGGGATGCCGGACTTGACGTCCAGCAGCACGAGGTCGAGGTCGTCGAGCATCGCGTCGGAGCAGTGGGCTCCGAGGTAGCCCGACGTGTCGAGCGCCGTGTTGATGCCCAGCCCCTTGGCGCCCCGCAGCAGGCGGGCGACGAAGGCGGGCTGCATGAGGGGCTCGCCACCCGAGACGGTCAGGCCGCCACCGGTGACCGCGAAGATGCCGCGGTACCGCGCGAGGCGGCTGAGCAGCTCGTCGGCCGCGACCGGCTCGCCGCGCCGCATCTCCATGGTGTCGGGGTTGTGGCAGTAGAGGCACCGAAGCGGGCACCCGGAGAGGAAGGCGGTCAGCCGTGTCCCGGGTCCGTCGACGGCGGTGACGAGCTCCCAGGAGTGCAGCGAGCCGAGCTCGCCGGCACGCATCTGCGAGAACTTCTCCGCACGGTCGGGTGAGCTGACCTCGAGCCCGGCGGTGCCGGTCGAGGAACGCCCGTGCGCACCGCCGACCAGCGGGACACCGAGGTCGACGATGGGCGCGCCGTCGGGCGTCGGCTGGTTGCCCGCCGGTGCTGTCAGGGTGCTCATGTCATCCAGTGTGCCTGATCGGGGGGACAAGTCATGGGACGAATGTCCTCGAGCCCATCGCGACCCGTGTGACGACGGTCACTGTGCTGACGACAGGCGATGCTGACGACAGGCGATGCCGACGACACACGGTGCCGACGACAGCAGGGCGCGGCACCTCATGGCGCCGCGCCCTGCTGGTCAACGCTGGTCGAGATGTCACATACCGGCGTGGAACGTCCGCGAGAGGACGTCGAGCTGCTGCTCGCGCGTGAGCCGGACGAAGTTGACCGCGTAGCCGGAGACCCGGATGGTCAGCTGCGGGTAGTTCTCGGGGTGCGCCATGGCGTCCTCGAGCGTCTCGCGGTTCAGCACGTTGACGTTGAGGTGGAAGCCGTGCGAGACGTCGTACCCGTCGAGCAGGCCCACCAGGTTGGTGACCTGCTCGGTGCGGTCCCGGCCGAGGCCCGAGGGCACGACCGTCGAGGTCAGCGAGATCCCGTCGAGCGAGTCCTCGTAGGGCAGCTTGGCCACCGACAGCGCGCTGGCCAGCATGCCGTGCGTGTCCCGGCCGTTCATCGGGTTCGCGCCCGGCGCGAACGGCTCACCCGTACGACGCCCGTCGGGCGTGTTCCCGGTGTGCTTGCCGTAGACGACGTTCGACGTGATCGTCAGCACCGACTGCGTGTGCAGGGCGTCGCGGTAGGTCGGCTGGCGGCGGATCTTCTCCATGAAGCTCCGCACCAGGGCGACGGCGATGTCATCGGCACGGTCGTCGTCGTTGCCGTAGGTCGGGAACTCGCCCTCGACGGTGTAGTCGACGACCAGGCCCGACTCGTCGCGCACCGTGCGCACCGTGGCGTACTTGATCGCGGACAGCGAGTCGGTGGCCACGGACAGGCCGGCGATCCCGCAGGCGAGGGTCCGCAGGATGGCCCGGTCGTGCAGGGCCATCTCGAGACGCTCGTAGGCGTACTTGTCGTGCGACCAGTGGATGCAGTTCAGGGCGTCGACGTAGGTCTGCGCGAGCCAGTCGAGCAGCGTGTCGAACGCGCCGTAGACCTCGTCGTACTTCAGGACGTCGGCGGTGATCGGCATCGAGACCGGCGCGACCTGCTTGCCGCTGATCTCGTCACGGCCCCCGTTGATCGCGTAGAGCATGGCCTTGGCCAGGTTCACGCGAGCACCGAAGAACTGCATCTGCTTGCCGACGCGCATCGCCGAGACGCAGCAGGCGATCGCCGCGTCGTCGCCGCAGGACGGCCGGATCAGGTCGTCGGACTCGTACTGGATGGCCGACGTGTCGATCGAGACCTGCGCGCAGAACCGCTTGAAGCCCTCGGGGAGCTTGTGGCTCCACAGGATCGTCAGGTTCGGCTCCGGGGCCGGGCCCAGGTTGTACAGGGTCTGCAGGTACCGGAAGGACGTCTTGGTGACCAACGAGCGACCGTCGTCGCCGAGCCCGCCGATCGACTCGGTGACCCAGGTCGGGTCGCCGGAGAAGAGCGCGTCGTACTCCGGGGTACGCAGGAACCGCACGATGCGCAGCTTGATGACCAGGTCGTCGATCAGCTCCTGGGCACCGACCTCGGTGATCACGCCGTCGACGAGATCACGCTGCAGGTACACGTCGAGGAAGGTCGAGGTGCGACCGAGCGACATCGCCGCACCGTTCTGCTCCTTGACCGCGCCGAGGTAGGCGAAGTAGAGCCACTGCACCGCTTCGCGGGCGTTGCCTGCGGGGCGCGAGATGTCGAAGCCGTACGCGGCGGCCATCGTCTTGAGCTCACCGAGCGCACGGACCTGCTCCGCGTTCTCCTCGCGCTCACGGATGACGTCCTCGGTCGAACGCTCCATGTCGAGCTCTGCGCGCTCGAGGTGCTTGGCCTCGATCAGCGCGTCGACGCCGTACAGGGCCACCCGGCGGTAGTCGCCGATGATGCGGCCGCGGCCGTAGGCGTCCGGCAGGCCGGTGATCAGGTGGGAGCTCCGCGCCGCCTTGACGTCGGGCGGGTAGACGTCGAAGACGCCTGCGTTGTGGGTCTTGCGGTACTCGGTGAAGATCCGCTTGACGTCCTGGTCCGGCTCGTAGCCGTAGGTCTTCAGGGCGCCCTCGACCATGCGCCAGCCGCCGTACGGCATGATCGCGCGCTTGAGAGGGGCATCGGTCTGCAGGCCGACGATCAGCTCGTTGTCCTTGTCGATGTACCCCGGCGCGTGGGCCGTGATCGACGAGGGGGTCTTCGCGTCCACGTCGTAGACGCCCTTGGCGCGCTCCTCGGGGAACATGGCCAGGAGCCGGTCCCAGATCCCCGTGGTCCGCGCGGTCGCGCCGACCAGGAAGCTCGCGTCGCCCGGGTACGGCGTGTAGTTCCGCTGGATGAAGTCGCGCACGTCGACGCCGTCCTGCCAAGGACCTGCGACGAACCCACGCCAGGCGTGGGGCTGCTCGCTCGGCAGCGGGGTGACCGCCGTGCCGTGCTCTGCGGTGATGGCCATGTACTCGCACTCCCTTGTGGTTGAGGGCTCCGGTGCTCACGACGCTACGTGGCAACTCATGGGATGACCTGGGACTTTCGGGCCCGGCAGCAGCTGCCGGACGTGAGGTGTGTCACGTCCGCGCTCTTGCGATGCATCCAAGTGTGCAACACCCGCGCGGGGCCGGCCCGCCGTACCCGTCAGACCGGTCTGACCTGGGCGAGGACGTCCTGGGCGATGTCGGCCGCACGCAACCTGAGCTGCTCGACGAGCTGGCTCCGGGTCGCATGGCCGAGGAAGCCGAGCGGGATGCCGAACGGCTGCACCGGAACGCCGAGGCCGGCCTCGGCGCACCGCTGGGCCAGCATCGCGCCGACGCCGCCCTCGACCAGTCCGTCCTCCAGGACGACGACCCGGCCGTGCTCCCCCGCGAGCTTGACCAGCGCGGGCTGCACCGGGAGCACCCAGCGCGGGTCGACGACAGTGACGGGCACGCCGGCCGCGCTGATCAGCGCGCCGACCTCGACGGCGGTGTGCGCCATCGGCCCGACACCGACCAGGAGGACCGGGGACGTCCGACCGGCCGTCCCCGTACCCTGTGTCGCGCCGTCGAACCGCGCGAGCACATCGACACCCTCGACGGTGTCGATGGCCGGCAGGTCGTCCGGCAGCGGCCCCTTCGGGTACCGCACGACGCTCGGCGCGTCGTCGATGTCGACGGCGACGCGCAACGCGGCACGCAGGGTCGACTCGTCCCGGGGCGCGGCGAGGTGCAGGCCCGGCACCACCCGCAGCATGGCCATGTCCCACATGCCGTTGTGGCTGGCACCGTCGTCACCGGTGAGCCCGGCGCGGTCCAGGACGAACGTCACCCCGGCGCGGTGCAGCGCGACATCCATCAGGACCTGGTCGAAGGCCCGGTTGAGGAACGTCGCGTAGACCGCGACGACGGGGTGCAGGCCGGCGAAGGCCATCCCGGCGGCCGAGGTGACCGCGTGCTGCTCGGCGATCCCGACGTCGAAGGCTCGCGAGGGGAACTCCGCGGCGAACGGTGCGAGGCCGACCGGCTGGAGCATGGCCGCCGTGATCGCCACCACGTCCGGGCGGCGGTGGCCGATCCGCACCATCTCGTCGGCGAAGACCGAGGTCCACCCGAAGCGCGACGGCGCGACCGGCAGACCCGTCTCCGGGTGGATCTGCCCCACGGCGTGGAACCGGTCCGCCACGTCCTGCTCGGCCGGGACGTAGCCCCGACCCTTCTCGGTGATCACGTGCACGATCACCGGTCCGCCGAAGGCCCTGGCGAGCCGCAACGAGTGCTCGACGGCCGCGACGTCGTGCCCGTCGACCGGCCCGATGTACTTCAGGCCGAGGTCCTCGAACATGCCCTGCGGCGCGACGACGTCCTTGATCCCCTTCTTCAGACCGTGCAGCGCGTCGTAGGCGAGGCGTCCGGGCGGACCGGACCGTCGCAACGTCCGCTTGCCCCAGGCGAGCACGTTCTCGTACGTCCGGGCGGTGCGCAGCGAGTCGAGGTGGTGCGCGAGCCCACCGATGGTCGGGTCGTAGGACCGTCCGTTGTCGTTGACGACGATCACGAGCCGACGGTCGTACCCTGCCGCGATGTTGTTCAGGGCCTCCCAGGCCATCCCGCCGGTCAGCGCACCGTCGCCGATGACGGCGACGACGTGCCGGTCGGTGCTGCCGCGCAGCGCGTAGGCCTTGGCGATGCCGTCCGCCCAGGACAGCGCGGTCGACGCGTGCGAGTTCTCCACGACGTCGTGCTCGGACTCGGTCCGGCTCGGGTAGCCCGACAGCCCCCCGCGCCTGCGCAGCTCGGAGAAGTCCGAGCGTCCGGTGAGCAGCTTGTGCACGTAGGCCTGGTGGCCGGTGTCGAAGACCATCGTGTCGCGTGGCGAGACGAAGACCCGGTGCATCGCGATGGTGAGCTCGACGACACCGAGGTTGGGGCCGAGGTGTCCCCCGGTCCGCGAGACGGCCTGCACGAGGAACTGCCGGATCTCCGCCGCGAGGTCGTCCAGCTCAGCCGGTCGCAGGGCTCGCACGTCAGCGGGAGAGCTGATCCGGGGCAGGATGGCCATCCGGTCATCGTACGGTGTGCCACTTCCCCGCGCCTCGCTGGTCAGACCGGACGCAACCGCGCGTCGGTCTGCACGGACCGCACGGCACCGGTCCGGTCGATCTCGACATCGAGCCGTCGACCGGCAACCTGCAGACCCGTGACCCGCAGCGCCCCCACCGGTGACGGCGTCATCGGGACGAGGCTGATGGTGCCGCCGGGGACGTCGGGCCGGATCCCGAGCACTGCGGACAGCAGCACGACCGCCGAGGCCGCAGACCACGCCTGCGGGCGGCAGGCGGCAGGATAGGGAACGACCGTGGGAACCGACCCCTTGGCATCACCCGAGTGCAGCTCGGGAACCCGGTAGTCGAAGTCGGCCGCCGCCGCGAGCAGGCCCTCCAGGAGGCCCGTCGCCACAGCGAAGCTGCCACCACGGACGAGGCCGGCGACAGCGATCGCAGTGTCGTGCGTCCAGACGGCACCGCCGTGATAGCTCATCGGCCAGTACCCGGCAGACCCGGACGCCATGGTGCGCAGACCGTAGCCGGAGTCGAGGGCCGCCGAGCCGAGCCGGCGGGCGACCAATGACTCCTCGTCGGCGTTGAGCAGACCGGTGCCGAGGAGGTGGCCGATGTTGCTGGTCAACGTGTCGACGGCGCGCTTCTCGGCGTCGAGGGCGATCGCCGGGTAGCGGCCCTCGTCGTCGCTCACCCAGAACGACTGCCGGAAGTGGGCGGCGAGATCCGCGGCCCACTGACGCCAGCGCGCGGCTCCTGGCCGGCCGAAGGCGTCGAGCATCTCCGCCGCGGCCAGCGCGGCCTCGTGGGCGTACCCCTGGACCTCGCACAACGCGATCGGACCGGTGGCGAGGCTGCCGTCCCGCCACTGGACCGAGTCGCCGGAGTCCTTCCACCCCTGGTTCGCCAACCCGTGGCCGGTGGTGTCGAGGTACTCGAGGAAGCCGTCTCCGTCGGCGTCCCCGTAGTCGGCCATCCACCGCAGGGCGGCCTCCATCGCCGGCAGCAGCTCCTCGACCTCGGCCGTCGGCATGCCCCACCGCCAGGCGTCGTGCAGCAGGCAGATCCACAGCGGGGTCGCGTCCACAGTCCCGTAGTAGAGCGGCGGGAGCTCGCCGTGCTCGCCGAGCGAGAGCGCCTTGCTGCGCACCTCGTGCAGGATCTTCCCCGGCTGCTCGGCCGTCTCGGCGTCCTCCGACGTCCCCTGGCGCAGGGCCAGCGTGCGCAGCGTGCCTGCCGCCAGGTCGGTGCCGAGCGGCAGCATCATCCGGGCGGCCCAGATCGAGTCGCGTCCGAAGAGCGTGAAGAACCACGGGGCGCCGGCGGCGAGGAACACGTCGTTCGGCGCGAAGGTCGCACTCATCCGTAGCGTGCCGAGATCGTCCAGCGCCTGGTCCACCAGGGCTCGCACCCGGTTGTCGTCACAGTCGATCTCCGGTGTCGACCAGGTCGGCCCGGCCGGTGGCGCCTGGACGACCGGCGCGGCCGAGGGCGTCGCCCGAAGCTCCCACCAGACCGTCACAGGCGCACCGGGCCGCACGGTGACGAGCCAGGCGAGCACCGGGGCAGCCGGGTCCGTGAGGTCGACGACCGGTCGGGCTGAGGCATCCCCCGGTGCGGGGCCGCCACCCGTGACCGTCACCCGGTCACCGCGTGCCGTCCACTCGAGGACGCCGTCGACCCAGGTGGCTGCCAGGGCGTCCGCAGCGCCACCGGCCTTGACGTGGCCCATCTCGGCCAGGTCGCAGGCCAGGCGGAGGGCGAGCGGAACGGTCACCGGGACGGGTGCCGCGGTGGTGATCTCGAGGGTCTCCCGGACCGTGCCCGGCATGACGAGGCGGGTTCGCCGGAGCCTGACTGTCGGGTCCGCGCCGCCGCCCACGTCGACGCCGCGCAGCACCGAGACGACCTGGACCGCGCCCGGGCCGGCCGGGCCTGCGGCCACGGTCTCCGGCTCGTCGTCGGCCACCGTCAGGACCGCAGAGCTGAGCACCCTGGTGTCGGCGTGAAAGACGCCCTGGGCGCCGAGCGACCGGATCTGCCCGTCCTGTCCGGACCATGCCTGGGTCGGGGCCATGGCAGCGACCAGGAGGTCGTGCAGAAGTGGTTGGAGCGTCATCGCGATCCCCTTGATCCCGGTCCGTGACCGATCTGTGACATCCGATCGCCGTGCTGGTCTTGACATCAGCGGACCGGACATCCACGCTGAGGTCATCCATTTGAGCGATCCAATTGGCTCACAGTACAAGGTTTGATCGCTCCAATACAGCCCGGCTCGCGGGCACCACGCAAGGAGGCGTCGGTGGACGCTCGTCCCACCCTGCAGACCGTCGCGGAGCGCGCTTCCGTCTCCCGGCAGACGGTGTCCAACGTCCTGAACTCGCCCCACCTCGTGCGACCCGAGACCATCGAACGCGTCCAGAGCGTGATCGACGAGCTCGGCTACCGGCCGCTCGGTGCGGCGAGGCAGCTGCGCACCCGCCGGTCCCAGGTCATCGGACTGCGTCTGCAGCCGTCCGCCGACGGCATCAACGGCGCCGTCCTCGACCGGTTCCTGCACGCGTTCACCGAGCAGGCCCAGCTGCGGGGCTACCACGTGATGCTCTTCACGGCGGCGGACGACCACGGCGAGATCGCCCAGTACGCCGAGCTCCTCGACACGCTCGAGCTCGACGCCTTCGTGCTCACGTCGACCCACCACGGCGACCCACGGACCCGTTGGCTCACTGAGCGCGACGTGCCCTTCGTGACCTTCGGCCGCCCGTGGGACCAGCACGGTGCCGACGTGGCCGTCCGTGACCACGCGTGGGTCGACGTCAACGGCTCCGCGGGCACCCGGGCCGCCGTCGAGCACCTGCAGTCGCTCGGCCACGAGCGCATCGCCTTCCTCGGCTGGCCGACCGGCTCCGACACCGGCGACGACCGTCGCCTCGGCTGGCGTCGCGCGATGCGGTCCGCCGGTGTGCCGGAGCACGAGCTGGATGCCCTCGATGTCGGCGTGCAGGACGCCGTCGCGAACGGCGCGGAGGCCGCCCGGCGGCTGGTCGAGCTGATCTCGCCGACGGCATTCGTGTGTGCGAGCGACTCCCTCGCACTCGGTGCGCTCGTCGCGACCCGCCAGGTCCCCGGTGCGGAGCCGCCGCCGGGCGATGTCCCGGTCCCGGCTGTCATCGGCTTCGACGACACACCCGTGGCGCGGGCGGTGGGGATGTCCAGCGTCGCCCAGCCGTTGACCGAGGCCGCCGGCCAGGCGCTGGCCCTCCTGCTCGCCCAGTTCTCGGCAAACCGGAGCAGCTCAGGGGTGTCGGCCGTCGCGTCCGACCACCACGTCCTGCTCAACCCGAGTCTCGTCGTGCGTGCCTCCAGCGAGCCCGGCACCTGACCCGCCGAGCCTGGCGGGTCGCCGTAGCCACGCCCGTCCGGCCGTCCCCACGACATGCCTTCCTCCGCCCACTACCCCACCGATCAAGGAGAACACGATGCACCGCCCAGCCCGTAGCACCTTGCTCACAGCACTACTCGCCACGAGCGCCCTCACGCTCACTGCCTGCGGCGGTGGCGGGTTCGACGACGACGAGCCGGCGACGACCGACGACAGCACCAGTGACGGGGCATCGGCCGGGGACGGCGCCTCGCTCACCCTCCTGATCGGCTCGAGCGGCGACGCCGAGACCGACGCGGTCAACGCCGCCGTGGCCGCCTGGTCGGCGGAGTCCGGTGTCGAGGCCACCGTGAACGTCGCCTCCGACCTCAACCAGGAGCTCAGCCAGGGCTTCGCGGCAGGCAGCCCGCCGGACGTCTTCTACCAGAGCACCGACCAGCTGGCCGGGTACGCGTCGAACGGCTCACTGCTGCCGTATGCGGACGAGCTCGGCACCGCGGACGACTTCTACCCGTCGCTGGTGGAGAACTTCACCTACGACGGCGAGTTCTACTGCGCTCCGAAGGACTTCTCCACGCTCGCCCTGATCATCAACGAGGACGCCTGGGCCGCGGCCGGCCTGACCGATGCCGACATCCCGGCCGACTGGGAGGGCCTCGCTGCTGCCGCCCAGGCACTGACCACCGACGGGCAGGTCGGCCTGAGCTTCGGACCGGAGTACCAGCGGCTTGGCGTCTTCATGGCGCAGGCCGGTGGTGGCCTGGTCTCCGAGGACGGGACCGAGGCGATCGCCGACAGCCCGGAGAACCTCGAAGCGTTGACCTTCGTGCAGCAGATGCTCACCGACGGCGTGCTCGCCTACCCGTCGGCGATCGACTCCGGCTGGGGCGGCGAGGCGTTCGGCAGCGGGCGGGCCGCCATGACGATCGAGGGCAACTGGATCGTCGGTGCGATGAAGAACGACTTCCCCGACATCAACTACCTCGTCACCGAGCTGCCGGCCGGCCCCGCAGGCAAGGGCACCCTGCAGTTCACCAACTGCTGGGGAATCGCGTCCGACAGCCCCGACCAGGACGCTGCACTGAAGCTCGTCGAGTACCTGACGGCGACCGAGCAGCAGGCGGCCTTCGCCGAGGCGTTCGGCGTCATGCCGTCGGTCGAGTCCGCGGGTGCGGACTTCCGCACCGCGTACCCGGACCAGGTCGCCTTCCTCGACAGCGCCGAGTTCGCCGTCGGCATGCCGAACGCCCAGGGTGCCTCGGACGTGATCGGTGACTTCAACGGTCAGATCGAAGGGCTGGCGACAGCAGACCTGCAGGCGATGCTCGGCTCGGTGCAGACGAACATGCAGGCTGTGCTCGACTCTGCCGGCTGATGACGACCGCTGGAGGTGCAGCGGCCGGCTCAGCTACTGCGCACACCCTGCGCCCACGGCGCAACCCGTCTCGCGGCTCCGGCATCCGGGGCCGCGAGGCGGCGGCCGGGTGGTTGTTCATCTCGCCGATGCTGGTCATCCTGGGGCTCTTCCTCGTCATCCCCGTCCTGATGGCGGCCTGGGTCAGCGTCTCGGACTGGTCCGGACGAGGCAGTCCGCTCTCCTCCTCGGTGGGCTTCGTCGGCGGGGACAACTACCGCGCGCTGGTCAGCGGCGGCGGCCTCGCAACACAGGACTTCGGCACGGCGCTGCGTAACAACGCCTGGTACGTCATCCTCGTGGTGCCGCTGCAGACGGCCCTGTCCCTCTTCCTCGCCGTCATGGTCAACCGCAAGGTGCTGCGCGGGCGCGGCGGGTTCCGGACCGCGTTCTACTTCCCGTCGGTCACCAGCTCGGTCGCGATCACGGTGCTCTTCCTCTTCCTGTTCTCGGCGTCCGGTGCCGTCAACAAGACGCTGAGCGCGCTGAGCATCAACGGCCCCAACTGGTTTGCCGATGCGCGGGGCATCGTGCACGTCCTGCTCGCCGGCCTCGGCGTCGACCAGGGGCCTGCCGCGCTGACCGGCAACGGGTTCCTCGGGATCACCTGGTGGTCCTGGCTCGCCGGACCCAGCGTCGCGATGTCGGTGTTCATCGTGATGGCGGTGTTCACCACCTCCGGGACCTTCATGCTGCTGTTCATCGCCGCCCTCCAGTCCATCGCCGGTGAGGTCGACGAGGCAGCAGTCATGGACGGTGCGTCCGGGTGGCAACGGTTCCGGTACGTCACCGTGCCGATGCTGCGTCCGACGCTCTTCACCGTGATCACCCTCGGTCTCATCGGGTGCTGGCAGGTCTTCGACCAGATCTACACCGGGACCCAGGGCGGGCCGGCCAAGACGACCCTCACGCCGGCGTACCTGTCCTACGTCTCCTCCTTCGAGCAGCAGCAGTGGGGCAGAGGCTCGGCGATCGCCTTCGTCCTGTTCGGGATCATCGTGGTCATGACGATCCTGCAGCGGATCGTCCTGCGCGAGCGCACCACGGTGCCCAGGCGCAAGCGGCTCGTGCCCACCGGCGCTGGTGTCGCGGGTGCCTCGGACAGATCGACCGGCCGACCAGGAGGCCCGCGATGAGCACCATCAGTGCCGGTGCCGGGACGGAGCGGACCATCAGCGTCGGGTCCGGACGGGGAGCCCGTCGGCAGGACCGGTCGGCCCGCCGTGCGCGGATCGGGACGATCGCCGTCTACGCGATCCTTCTCGCGTTCGTCGTCATCTACATCTACCCGTTCCTGGTGCAGGTGGCGACGTCCTTCACGTCGGACACCGAAGCCGTCGCCGCACCGCTGAACCTCGTACCGCACACCTGGTCGACGGCCGCGTACGAGCGGCTGCTGCTGCGGTCCGACTTCCCGCTGTGGTTCCGCAACTCCGCGATCGTCACCATCTGCGTGACCCTCGGCCGGGTGTTCATCAACTCCCTCGCCGGCTACGCACTCGCCCGGCTGCAGTTCCGAGGACGCGGCGTGGTGTACGCCGGCCTGGTCGCCGTCATGGCCGTGCCAGGTGTCGTGCTGCTGATCCCGAAGTTCCTCGTGATCAAGCAGGTCGGCATGTACGACACGTTCGCCGGCATGATCATCCCGCTCCTGGCCGACGCCGCCGGGATCTTCATCATGAAGAACTTCTTCGAGTCGATCCCGCGGAGCGTCGAAGAGGCGGCCCGGATCGACGGGGCCGGCCCCTTCCGGACCTACTGGTCGGTGGTGCTCCCGATGGCACGGCCTGCGCTCGTGACGCTGGTCATCCTGTCCTTCCAGGGCTCGTGGAACGAGCTGTCCCACTTCATCGTCGCCTCGCAGGACCCGGATCTGCGGACGCTGACCAAGGGCGTGGCCCAGCTCGCCTCCGGTGCGCTGAGCCAGGGCAGCCAGTTCCCGTTGAAGCTCGGCGCCGCCGCGATCATGACGATTCCGGTCGCGGTCCTCTTCTTCGTGTTCCAGCGGCGGATCATGAACGTCACGACCGGGGCGGTCAAGGAGTAGCCCGGCCGATCGTGCGGCCGACCGTAGGCTGGGAGCATGCGCTTCCTGCCCGGCCACCAGCCGACCACCGATCTGACCTACGGGGACGTCTTCCTCGTGCCGTCCCGTTCGGAGGTGAGCTCGCGGTTCGACGTCGACCTGGCCACCGTCGACGGCAGCGGCACGACGATCCCGGTCGTCGTCGCCAACATGACAGCCGTCTCCGGACGCCGGATGGCCGAGACGGTGGCCCGTCGGGGCGGGCTCGCCGTCATCCCGCAGGACATCCCGACCGGTGTCGTCGCTGATGTGGTCTCCTCGGTCAAGGCGCGGCACACAGTGGTCGAGAGCGCTGTCGTCGTGGCACCGACCGACACCGTGCACACCGCCCTGACACTGATCGGCAAGCGCTCGCACGGTGCCGCCGTCGTGGTCAGCGCCGGACGACCGGTCGGTGTCGTGGCCGAGGCGGACTGCCACGGTGTCGACCGCTTCACCCAGGTCTCGGAGGTCATGACCCCCGACCCGACAGTCGTCGAGGCCGAGGTCATCGCCGGACCGGACGGGCTGCAGGCGGCGTTCGAGCAGCTGCACCACTCGCGCCGTCGGTTCGTGCCGGTGGTGGCCGACGGTGCACTCGTGGGCGTCCTGACCCGTACCGGCGCGCTGCGCAGCTCCATCTACAGCCCCGCGCTCGACGCAGGGGACCGCCTGCGGATCGGGGCCGCTGTCGGCATCAACGGCGACGTCCGGGCCCGGGCCGCCGAGCTGCTCGACGCAGGGGTCGACGTGCTCGTCGTCGACACCGCCCACGGCCACCAGCGCAAGATGCTCGAGGTCCTGGCGGCCGTGCGGGGTCTGAAGCCGGACGTCCCGGTCGTCGCCGGGAACGTCGTCACGGCCGCGGGCACCCGCGACCTGATCGAGGCGGGCGCGGACATCGTCAAGGTCGGTGTCGGCCCCGGTGCGATGTGCACCACCCGGATGATGACCGCCGTGGGCCGGCCGCAGTTCTCCGCGGTCCTGGACTGCGCCGCGGAGGCCCGTCGCCTGGGTGCCCACGTCTGGGCCGACGGCGGTGTCCGCTACCCCCGGGACGTCGCGCTCGCCCTGTCGGCCGGCGCGTCCCAGGTGATGATCGGCTCCTGGTTCGCCGGTACGCACGAGAGCCCCGGTGACCTGCACACCGATGGCGAGGGGCGGCTCTACAAGGAGAGCTTCGGCATGGCCTCGGCCCGTGCCGTCGCTGCCCGGACAGTGGGCGGGTCGGCCTTCGACCGGGCCCGCAAGGGTCTGTACGAGGAGGGCATCTCGTCGTCACGGATGTACCTGGACCCGACACGCCCCGGCGTCGAGGACCTGCTCGACCAGATCACGTCAGGTCTGCGGAGCGCCTGCACCTACGCCGGTGCGACGACCCTCACCGAGCTCGCCGAGCGCGCCGTCGTCGGGATCCAGTCCGCCGCCGGCTACGACGAGGGCCGTCCGCTGCCCGACGGCTGGTGAGCCGTGAGCGGCCCGACCGAGCCGCCCACGGGGCACCGCGCATCGCACCGGCATCCCCGTGACCAGCTGGTCGACCTCGTCCGGCGGCAGCCGGCCTGGCAGGTCCGCACCGGGCGCGGCGCAGTGGACGGCGCCCGGCCCGCGGCGGTCCTGATCCTGTTCGGCGTCCTGGACGACCGTCCCGCGCACCGCCATGCGCAGGCCGTCCCGAGCGACCTGGACGTGCTGCTCGTCGGCCGGGCGACGTCGCTGACCCACCATCCGGGGCAGGTGTCCTTCCCCGGCGGCCGCGTCGACCCGGGCGACACCGGTCCGGTGTCCGCCGCCGTGCGCGAGGCCGTCGAGGAGACGGGTCTCGACCCCACCGGCGTCGAGGTGCTCGGCACCCTCGGCGAGCTGCCGTTGACGGTCAGCAACCACCTCGTCACCCCGGTGCTCGCCTGGTGGGCACGCCCGTCGCCGGTCGAGGTCGTCGACCTCGGTGAGTCGGCCGCCGTCTTCCGCGCCCCCGTCGCCGATCTGCTCGACCCGGCCAACCGGCGCACCTGTGTCCTGCGGCGTGGCCGGACGGTCCACCGGACTCCCGCGTTCCTCGTCGGCCGGGAGCCCACCGGCGTGCCGGACGACGCCCGCACGGAGCTGGTCTGGGGCTTCACCGCGCTGGTGCTCGACAACCTCTTCGAGGAGCTCGGCTGGACGGAGGCGTGGGACCGGTCGCAGACCATCCCCGCGCCGTTGTGAGCACACCTGGCCCGCCATCCGCCGGATCTGGGACCGCTCCAGCACCTACGCTCGAAGGATGATGTCGCCGCCGTCGGGGGGACCACGGCCCGTCCTGGTCCTGCAGCACGTGCCGAGCGAGGGCCCCGGCCTGATCGCACGCGCGATCGACGGCGTGCCGCGGATCACCCGCATCGTCCTCGACGAGCCGGACCCGGCTCTGCCGGCCGTGACGGAGCTGGCCGGGCTGGTCGTCCTGGGTGGCCCGATGGATGCCGACGACGACATCCGTTTCCCCGGCCTCCCGACCGAGCGTCGACTCGTGGCCGATGCTGTCGCCGCCGAGGTGCCGGTGCTCGCCGTGTGCCTCGGCATGCAGCTGCTTGCCGTCGCGCTCGGCGCCCGGCTCACGAAGGACCACGGCACCGAGATCGGGTTCGCCCCGGTCGACGTCGTCGCGCACGATCCGGTGCTCGCACCTCTGGGCGATCGGCCGACGGTGCTGCACTGGCACCGCGACGCCGTCGACCTGCCCCCGGGTGCGACCCTTCTCGCCTCGTCGCCCCGCACGCCGGTGCAGGCGTTCCGGGCCGGCAGCGCCCTCGGCCTCCAGTTCCACCTCGAGGTCGAACCAGGGCTGCTCGACGAGTGGCTGCGCTCAGGTCCGATGGCCACCGACCTCGCGCTGCACCATGTGACCGACCTGCCCGCGCAGGCGGCCGCCGCCCTGCCCGTCCTGGTCCCCCGGGCCGTGGCCGGGCTGACCGCGTTCGCGTCCGCGGTGCGCGAACGCGCCTGACCGACGAGCGGACGGTCAGGTCGTTCGCGGACGCGCCTGACGAACGAGCGGACAGTCAGGCCGTCGGCGGCCAGGTGCGCGTCGTCGTCCCGCGGTAGGAGCGTGTGACCATCTCCGCGAGCACGCCGAGATCCACCCCGTCGAGGCGCTTGAGGTACAGGCACGACCTACCGGTGGAGTGCGGACCGAGGCGCGCCAGGGACTCCCGGTAGCCGTCGAACCCGTCCGCGAGGTACACGGTCGTCGCGGCCTTGCGGGGTGAGAAACCCACGCCGGGTGCGTCACCCTCGCGACCGGTCGCGTAGACGTAGTGGTACCGGCCGAAGCCGACGATCGCCGTGCCCCACATCCGGGCCGGCTGCCCGGTGGCACGCGTCATGAGGTCGAGCAGCGTGCGGGCGTCGGCCCGGCGCACGTCATCGGCGATCGACGCGATGAACCGCTCGACGTCGCCGTCGTTCTCCTGCGTGACCGCCGGTCTCTGCGCACCCATCGGCCCAGTATCGCCCGCCGCCGGGCACGGAGCCATCGCCCCGGCCCCCGAGTGGAGCGTTCCCGTACCGAGTGGAGCAGTCCCGCACCGAGTGGAGCGTTCCCGCCTCGAGTGGAGCGTTCGGCTTGGGACACGCCGGGCGCATCAGTGTCGAACACTCCACTCGAGCACCGAACACTCCACTCAAGTACCGAACGCTCCACTCGAGTACCGAACGCTCCACTCCCACCACTGCGCTGGGGCGGTCCCGAGGCAGCACCGGGAGCGGCGCGGTCAGGTGGTGACGAGGGAGCGGAGCACGTACTGCAGGATCCCGCCGTTGCGGTAGTACTCCGCCTCGCCGGGTGTGTCGATGCGCACGACGGCGTCGAACTCGACGACCGACCCGTCGGTGCCGGTGGCGCGCACCGCGACCGTGCGCGGCGTCGTGCCGTCGTTCAGCACCGTGACGCCGGAGATGTCGAAGGTCTCCGTGCCGTCCAGGCCGAGGGAGTCCGCGGACTGCCCGACCGGGAACTGCAGCGGCAGCACGCCCATCCCGATCAGGTTGGACCGGTGGATGCGCTCGAAGCTCTCCGTGATGACCGCCCGGACCCCGAGCAGCGCCGTGCCCTTGGCCGCCCAGTCCCTCGACGAGCCTGAGCCGTACTCCTTGCCGCCGAGGATCACCAGCGGCACGCCGGCCGCAGCGTAGGCCTGTGCTGCGTCGTAGATGGTGCTCAGGACGCCGTCGAGGTGGTTGACGGTGAATCCGCCCTCGACCCCGGGCACGAGCTTGTTGCGCAGCCGGATGTTCGCGAAGGTGCCGCGGATCATCACCTCGTGGTTGCCTCGGCGTGACCCGTAGGAGTTGAAGTCGCGCCGCTCGATGCCGTGCTCGGCAAGGTACGCACCGGCGGGGCTGTCGGCCTTGATGGACCCGGCCGGGCTGATGTGGTCGGTCGTGACGGAGTCGCCGAGCGCGGCGAGCACCCGGGCCCCGGTGATGTCGGCGACCGGGTCGGGCTCGGCGCGCATGCCGTCGAAGTACGGCGGCCGGCGGACGTACGTCGAGTCCTCGTCCCAGGCGAACGTGCTGCCCTGGGGTGTGGACAGCGAGCGCCAGCGCTCGTCGCCGGCGAAGACGTCGGCGTAGTCCTTGGTGAACATGCCCCGGTCGATCGCCGAGTCCACCGTCGCCTGCACCTCGGCCGGATCCGGCCAGATGTCGCGCAGGAACACCTGCTCGCCTGCCTCGGTCGTGCCGAGCGGCTCGGCCTCGAAGTCGAAGTCCATCGTGCCGGCCAGCGCGTAGGCGATGACCAGGGGCGGCGACGCGAGGTAGTTCATCTTGACGTCGGGGTTGATGCGACCCTCGAAGTTGCGGTTGCCCGAGAGCACCGACACCACGGACAGGTCGTGCTCGTTGACCACTGCCGACACCTCGTCCGGCAGCGGACCGGAGTTGCCGATACAGGTCGTGCAGCCGTAGCCGACGAGGTGGTACCCGAGCTTCTCGAGGTCCGGCCACAGGCCGGCCTTCTCGTAGTAGTCGGTGACGACCTTCGAGCCCGGCGCCATCGAGGTCTTGACCCACGGCTTGGCTGTGAGCCCCTTCGCCACGGCGTTCCTGGCCAGCAGACCGGCGGCCAGCATGACCGACGGGTTGGACGTGTTCGTGCACGAGGTGATCGACGCGATGACGACGGCCCCGTGGTCGAGCTCGGTCCGTGTCCCGTCGGCGAGGGTCACCGGAACACGCTTGTGCGGGCGGTGGGCGACATCTCCGTGCACGACGTGCGTCGGCGCGTACGAGCTGTCGGCGTGCTCACCCGCGGCGATCGGGTCGGAGGCGGGGAAGGTCTCCTCGACCCGCTCGTCGTGGCCCGTGGAGGGCACCGACGTGACGTCGTCGACGTAGTCGAGGATCGACGCCGCGAACGACTCCTTCGCCGCTGTGAGCTCGATCCTGTCCTGCGGCCGCTTCGGCCCGGCGATCGACGGGACCACCGTGGACAGGTCCAGCTCGAGGTACTCGGAGTACACCGGCTCGACGTAGGACACCGACGACGGGTCGTGCCACAGGCCCTGCGCCCTGGCGTAGGCCTCGACCAGCGCGATCTGGTCGTCCGAGCGCCCGGTCAGGTGCAGGTAGTCCATCGTCACCTGGTCGATCGGGAAGATCGCCGCGGTCGAGCCGAACTCGGGGCTCATGTTGCCGATCGTCGCCCGGTTCGCCAGCGGCACCTGGGCGACGCCGTCGCCGTAGAACTCGACGAACTTGCCGACGACCCCGTGCTCCCGCAGCTGCTGGGTGATCGTCAGGACGACGTCGGTCGCGGTGACCCCGGCCGGGATCGCGCCCTTGAGCCGGAACCCGACGACGCGCGGGATGAGCATCGAGACCGGTTGACCGAGCATCGCGGCCTCGGCCTCGATGCCGCCGACGCCCCAGCCGAGCACGCCGAGCCCGTTGACCATCGTGGTGTGCGAGTCGGTGCCGACACAGGTGTCGGGGTACGCCCGGAGCAGGCTCGCGCCCGGCGCCTGGCGCGTCATCACGACCCGTGCGAGGTACTCGATGTTGACCTGGTGCACGATGCCGGTGCCGGGCGGGACGACCTTGAAGTCGTCGAACGCCGTCTGACCCCACCGCAGGAACTGGTAGCGCTCGTGGTTGCGCTCGTACTCGAGGTCGACGTTGCGCTCGAACGCGTCGCGTCGGCCGGCGACGTCGATCTGGACCGAGTGGTCGATGACGAGCTCGGCCGGGGCGAGCGGGTTGATCCGGTCGGGGTCCCCGCCGAGCTGCACGACGGCCTCCCGCATGGTGGCGAGGTCGACGACGCACGGCACCCCGGTGAAGTCCTGCATCACGACGCGCGCCGGGGTGAACTGGATCTCGGTGCTCGGCTCTGCGGCTGCGTCCCACTCGGCCAGGGCACGCACATGGTCGGCGGTGATGTTGGCGCCGTCCTCGGTGCGCAGCAGGTTCTCGGCCAGCACCTTGAGGCTGTACGGCAGGTGCTCGAGACCCGGCACGGCGGCGAGCCGGTAGATCTCGTAGGAGGCCGTCCCGACCTCGAGGACGCCCTTCGACCCGAACGTGTCGACGCTGCTCACGGTGGCTCCATTCAGTGGTGACCCGGGGCGGCAGGGATCGCCGCCCGGACGTCCGAGACCGTCTCCGAGGCTATCGAGTCCGACTGCCACGAGATATCTCGACATCAAGATACATCGTACCCGACGGCGCCGTCCCCGCGCCTCAGGACCGGTCGACGACCGCCACGCACTCGACGTGGTGCGTCATCGGGAAGAGGTCGAACGCCCGCAGCCCGGTCAGGGCGTAGCCGTGTCCGGCCAGGTAGGCCAGGTCGCGCGCGAGCGCAGCCGGGTCGCAGGCCACGTACACGACTCGCTCGGGTGCCAGGGCGGCGATCTGCTCGACGACGCCGCGACCGGCACCGACCCGCGGCGGGTCGAGCACCACGACGTCGGCCCGGCCGGCCACACCGCCCGCCAGGACCTGACGTACCGCGCCGAGATGCAGCTCGACCTGCGGGTGGGCGTGAACGTTGCGGCGGGCGTCCCTGATCGCCCGGGCGTCGCCCTCCACGGCGACCACCCGGCCGCCGGTGCCCACCACCTCCGCGAGCGGCACCGTGAGCAACCCGGCACCGGAGTACAGGTCGACGACCGTGGCACCGGTCCGCGGCCCGACAGCGTCGACCACAGCCTGGGCGAGCACGGTGGGCGCCGCGCGGTGCACCTGCCAGAAGCCGTCGGCAGCGACCCGCCAGGTGTGCCGACGGCCATCGACCTCTGCCGCCTCGCGGACCGCGATCCTGGCGTTGGGCCCGCTGTCCGGTCCCTTCTCCGTCCACGGCAGGCCGTCGACGAGCAGGAGCGGACGATCCCCACCGACCGGCCCGACAGCCGTCAGGCGAGCCCCGGGTGCCCAGCGTCGCGTGAACAGGTCCAGGGCCCCGATGCCCTCGACGGCGAGCGGCATGCTGGTGAGCGGGACGACGTCGTGCGAACGCCGGCGGTGCATGCCCGCGCGGCCCTCGGCGTCGGCCACGAGCTCGATCCGGGTGCGCCAGCCGAGGCCGTCCGTCTCCCCCGGTGCCGGCTCGACGTCCACCGCACGGTCCAGGCGGGCGAGTCGTGCGAGCTGCTCGGCCACGACGGCGGCCTTCCACGCTCGCTGAGCCGGCAGGGCGACGTGCGCGAGCTCCCCGCCACCGACGCCACCGGGACCGGCCTCCGGCCAGACGGACGGGACCCGGTCGGGGCTCGCCTCGAGCACCTCGACGGCCTCGGCACGCCAGAAGTTCGCGGCGTCCCCCGCGTCGGTCAGACGGGCCAGGACACGCTCACCGGGGAGCGTGTGCCGCACGAAGACGACCCGCCCCTCGTGCCGGGCGACGCAGTGTCCACCATGGGCGACCGGCCCGATCTCGAGCGAGATCAAGGCGGACTCCGTTCCCGACGCGGTTCCGTCCGAGGCTGTTCCGCCCGGGCTGGGGACGCCTGCGCCGTCGGGGCCGGACGTCACGGCGCAGACCACGCCTGCGGGTTGCTGCGCGCGATCGAGGACTCGAGCTGCCACGGCACGGATGCGACCACGACACCAGGGGTGAACAGCAGCCTGCTCTTGAGCCGCAGCGCGCTCTGGTTGTGCAGCAGGTGCTCCCACCAGTGCCCGACGACGTACTCCGGCACGTACACGACGACCAGGTCGCGCGGGCTCTCCCGGCGGATCGACTTGACGTACCCGACCACCGGCCGGGTGATCTCGCGGAACGGCGAGTCGAGCACCTTGAGCGCGACCGGCATGTCCAGCGCCTCCCACTGCTTGCGCAGCTCGACGACGTCCTCCGGGTCGACGCTCACCGTGACCGCCTCGAGCACCGAGGGCCGGGACGCCCGGGCGTAGGCGATCGCACGCATCGCCGGCTTGTGCAGGCGCGAGATGAGCACGATGGCGTGGACCCGGCTGGGCAGCGCGCGAGCCGTCGCCGGCTCGGGGCCGAGGGCGAGCTCGTCGCGCACGGCGTCGTAGTGCGCGCGGATGCCCCGCATCACGAGGAAGACCACGCCCATGGCCAGGACCGCGATCCAGGCGCCCCTGGTGAACTTGGTGATCAGGACGACGATCAGGACGGTGCCGGTCAGCCCGAGGCCGACCGCGTTGACGATCCGGGCCCGCTTCATCCGATCCCGTCCGCGCCCGTCCGGCTCGGTGCGCAGCAGGAGGTTCCAGTGCTTGACCATGCCGAGCTGGCTGAGCGTGAAGGACACGAAGACGCCGACGATGTACAGCTGGATCAGCCGGGTCACCTGCGCGTCGAAGGCCCAGATCAGCACGATCGCACCGCCGGCGAGCGCGACGATGCCGTTCGAGTAGGCCAGCCGGTCACCGCGGGTGTGCAGCTGACGCGGCAGGTAGCCGTCCCGGGCGAGGATCGAGCCGAGCACGGGGAACCCGTTGAACGCCGTGTTGGCGGCGAGCACCAGGATCACGCCGGTCACGACGGCGATCAGGACGATCACCGGGGTGATACCGGCGAACACCGTCCGGGCCAGCTGGACGATCACCGGGTTCTGGACGTAGTCCTCCCCCACGGGTACGCCGTCCCGGAGCAGCTGCGACGCCGGGAACTCGACGTAGTGCACGTGGGTCGCCCGCGCCAGCAGCAGGATCGACATGATGAAGGTCGTCGACAGCGTGCCGAGCAGCAGCAGGGTCGTCGCGGCGTTCTTGCTCTTGGGCTTGCGGAAGGCCGGCACACCGTTGCTGATCGCCTCGACACCGGTCAGCGCCGCGCTGCCCGAGGCGAAGGCGCGCAGCACGAGGAAGGCACCGGCCAGGCCCACCAGGCCCTGCTCGAAGCCCGCCTCCGGCAGCACCTCGAGGGCGGCGGTCTCGGCCATCGGCAGCGTCCCGGTCAACGCGCGGATCGCACCGACCACGGCCAGGCTGCCCAGGGCGAACATGAACAGGTACGTCGGGATCGCGAACGCCGTGCCGGACTCCTTGACCCCCCGCAGGTTGGCCAGCGCAAGGATCAGCACCAGCCCGATGGCGAACTCGGCCTCGTGCCCGCGCAGTGCCGGGATCGCCGAGGAGGCGTACTGCGCACCGGAGGAGATCGACACCGCGACCGTCAGCACGTAGTCGACCAGCAGGGCGCTCGCCACCGAGAGACCGGCCTTGGGCCCGAGGTTGACGGTCGCGACCTCGTAGTCGCCACCACCGGACGGGTAGGCGTGCACGTTCTGCCGGTAGGACGCGACAACCACGACCAGCACGACCACGACGGCGAGCCCCACCCACGGCGAGATGACAGTGGCTCCGAGGCCTGCGATGGCCAGGGTGAGCAAGATCTCGTCCGGGGCGTACGCGACGGACGAGAGTGCGTCCGAGGCGAAGACCGGCAGGGCGATCCGCTTCGGCAGGAGGGTGTGGCCGAGCCGGTCGCTGCGGACCGGACGGCCCAGCAGCAGGCGCTTGGCGGCGTGCACGACGTCTGACACGAGAAGCAATGCTAGGCCCGACCACGGGCCTCGGCGTCACGGGCCCGGCGGACGGTATAGCGTCTGCGCTTGTGCACTTCGTCATCATGGGTTGCGGCCGGGTCGGCGCCACCCTCGCCCAGTCGCTCGAGAGCCGTGGCCACTCGGTCGCGGTGATCGACCAGAACCCCGAGGCCTTCCGACGCCTCGACGCCACGTTCGAGGGCAAGCGGGTCACCGGCCTCGGGTTCGACCGCCAGACCCTCGTGCAGGCCGGCGTCGAGGACGCCTACGCCTTCGCGGCCGTCTCGGACGGCGACAACTCCAACATCCTGGCCGCGCGCGTGGTGCGCGAGACCTACGGGGTCACGAACGTCGTCGCGCGGATCTACGACCCGCACCGCGCGGAGATCTACCAGCGGCTCGGCATCCCGACGGTCGCGACCGTCCGGTGGACCGCCGACCAGGTCCTGCGCCGGATGCTGCCGATGGGGGCGACCGACGAGTACCGCGACGCCTCCGGCCAGGTCCTGATGGCACAGATGGACGTCCACCCGGGGTGGATCGGCAGGCCGCTCAGCACCGTCGAGGACGTCACCGGCGCGCGGGTGGCCTTCCTGACCCGGTACGGCGACGGGATGCTCCCGACCGGCGTCACGGTGCTGCAGGAGAACGACCTCCTGCACGTGCTCGTGATGGCGACCGACCTGGCCAAGGTCGAGCGCATCCTGACCCGTGTGCCACCGGAGGTGGAGTGATGCGCGTCGTCATCGCAGGTGCCGGCTCGGTCGGCCGGTCCATCGCGAACGAGCTCCTCGCCGCCGACCACGAGGTGACCCTGATCGACAAGCAGCCGTCCGCCATGCGGGTGGCATCGGTCGCCGAGGCCGACTGGCTGCTCGCCGACGCGTGCGAGCTCGCGTCGTTGCGCCAGGCCAAGGTCGACGAGTGCGACGTCATCGTCGCGGCCACCGGGGACGACAAGGTCAACCTCGTCGTCTCGCTGCTCGCCAAGACGGAGTTCGGCGTCCCCAGGACTGTCGCGCGGGTCAACAACCCGAAGAACGAGTGGATGTTCGACGAGGCGTGGGGTGTCGACGTCGCTGTCTCGACGCCGCGGATCATGACGGCGATGGTCGAGGAGGCCGTGGCCGTCGGTGACCTGGTCAAGATCTTCACGTTCCACCAGTCCGGCGCGGACATCCTGGAGCTGACCCTGCCGAAGGACTCACCCCTGGTCGGCGTGCGCGTCGGGCAGGTCGTGTGGCCTCAGGACACCGTGCTGGCGGCGATCGTCCGCGGCACGCGGCCGATCCCGCCCAGCCCCGACGACACGCTCGAGGTGGGCGACGAGCTGCTCATCGTGGCGGGGTCGGATGCAGATCTTGATGCTCTGCACGAGCTCCTCGTGAGCCCAGCAGCAGCCACGTGATCCACAGGCCCAGCGCGAACAGGGGCAGGCCCATGACGAGCTTGGCCGTCCCCAGCCAGCCCACGGCGTCGCTGCCCTGCAGGTAGATCGGCACCTGGACCGCCAGACGCGCGCCGAACAGGGCAGCCCACAGCCAGGTGGCCCAGGTGTAGCGCCGACGCAGGTGCCCGGCATCCGGATCGGTACGCCAGGTCATCGGCTCGGACCGGAGCATGCTGACGATGACGCCGACGGCCGGCCGGCCGGCCAGGATCGAGGCGGCGGCACCGACGCACCACGCGGCGTTGACCCACAGCCCCCAGGCATAGAAGTTCTCGGCCTCGCCGGTCAACGACGCCCACACGACGCCGATCCCGACACCGAGCACGCCGGAGAAGGCCTGCGTGATCGGTGTGCGCTGCACCAGCCGGACGACCACCGCCACGACGGCGACCCCGGCCGACGCGACCAGGGCGGGCATGAGCTCATGGATCAGGACGAAGACGACGACGAAGACCAGCCCGGGCAGGGTCGACTCGACCAGGCCGCGGACACCGCCGATCGCATCGGCGAAGGAGAACTCGTCCCCTGCCAGCACGCGGACCCCACGCAGCGGCGCATCACCGGGGCCGGCCGGCCGACCGGCCGCCGGCTCCGCACTGTCCGGCGCCTGCGCACGGCCCGGCTCGCTCGCGTCGGGCCCGCTCGTCCCGCGCTCGCTCGCGTCAGGCCCGCTCACGCCCTGGTCACTCACCGGGTCGGGGTGCGAGCTCGTAGCGTGGGTTGTACATCGTCGGCCGGCCGTCCTGGACGCACACCAGGCCGGCCAGTCGTGCCCGGCGGCCCGGCTCGATCCCGGCGATGCGGCGCTGACCGAGCCACACGACGTGCAGGCTCCCGCTGCCGTCGTAGAGCTCGGCCTCGAGCGCCGGGACGTTCTGGCTGGGTCGCAGCGTCACGCTGCGCAGCACACCCGACACCTCGGCGCGGCGGCGGTCCACCAGCTGCCCCACAGCGGTGCAGCCGCTGCGCTGGGTCTCCTTGCGCTCCTCCGACGCCTCGATCTCGGCCCGTGAGGCGATCAGCTCGTGCAGGACCGAACGCAACCGGGACGTGGCCGGACGTTCGGACTCCGGCGGCAACGTGGAGCGCATTCAGTGCACCTCGGTGATCTCGGGCCCGCGGGTCAGCGGGTCGTAGGCGCGCACGCCGGAGTCGGTGGCCACCGCATCGGCCGGAACCTGCTTGCCGGGGATCGTCAGTGGGAGCAGGTCCCGCGGAGCGCGTGGCTCGCCACCACGGACCACCACGACGTCGGCGAACAGGTCCTCGAGCTCCGTGGCGGCCTGCGGGTCGATCGCCGCGCGACCGGTCAGCACGCCGCGCAGGAACCAGCGGGGCCCGTCGTGGCCGATGAACCGCGCCGGCCGGTGGCCCGTGCGGCCCTCCGCGGTGCGGACCGGGAGCCGTGCGAGCAGCTCGCGGCCGAACGGGCCGGGCAGGTCGTCGACCGAACCACCCTGCTTCGTCACGGACTCGGCGATCTCGGCCCGGATCTCGTCCCAGATGCCCTCGGTCCGCGGCGCCGCGAAGACCTGGATCTGGAGCGCTGAGCCGTGCAGCGACACCGCAGCAGCGCTGACGATCTTCGAGGACTTCTCGATCTCCATCCGCAGCTCCATGCCGTCGCGACCCGGCAACCACAGGGCGCCGAGGTCCACCCGCCGGCCTGGTTCGGACACCTCGCTGACGTCCCACGGGCCACGGCTGGGCAGGCTCGCCGTCGCGCCACCGTCGTCTGCTGCCCGCGCTGTGCCGGAGCTGTCCCCGGCCGTGCCCGAATCCTCGACGTCGTCGGCTGTCGGTGCCGTGCCTGGATCGACAGCCTCGACATCCTCGGTCGATCGCTTGCCTCGCCGGAACACACCCACGCGCACTGCCTCCTGACTGCTCGGTTCGTCGATACGACCCTAGACGCCACGCGGGCGTCGTCCTAGTCGCGGGGTGCCGGCGCCGATGCCCACCCGCCGCTCGACCCGAAGCCGCCGTCACCCCGGTGCGACCCGGGCAGCCGTTCGGCCCGCACGAAGCGCGCACGCTCGACCTTCTGGACGACGAGCTGAGCGATCCGGTCGCCACGACGCAGGTGGACGGGCTGCTCGGGGTCCGTGTTCAGGAGCGTGACCTGGATCTCGCCGCGGTAGCCGGCGTCGACAGTGCCGGGGGCGTTGACGATCGTGACCCCGTGCCTGCTCGCAAGCCCTGACCGGGGGTGCACGAACGCCGCGTAGCCGTCCGGCAGGGCGATGCTCACACCAGTGGGGACCGTCGCCCGGCCCAGCGGCGGAAGGTCGACGTCGATACTCGTGACGAGGTCCGCACCGGCATCCCCCGGGTGCGCGTACCGCGGTACCGGGAGCTGGTCGTCGAGCATCACCAGGAGCACCGGGACGCCGTCGGCACCGGGGGCGCCGCCGGTGCCGGTCTGCGGGGAGCTGGTCTGGTCCACGTCGCCCGACTCTAGTGGCCGACGCGGGACCTGGGATGCTGGGCGCATGAGCATCGAACGCGTGTCGCCGCCGGCCACCTACCGCGAACGGCTGTGGCCGGGACTCCTCGGCTGGGCCTTCGTGCTGGGCTTCGCCGCCTTCGCCTTCATCGCCGTGCTGCCGGTCGACCCGACGGTCGCCGTCGTGGTCGCCGCGGTGACCGCTGTCGCAGGCGTTGTCATCGCGGTGCGGACCAGCGCGCTGGTCGAGGTGCGGGGCGGCGAGCTTCGGGCCGGCCGCGCTCACATCCCGGTCGCGGACCTCGGGCCCGCGCGGGTGCTCGACCAGCAGGGCGTGCACGACGCCGTCGGTCCAGGGTCCGACGCTCGAGCGTTCGCGTGTCTGCGCGCGTGGATCCCCCAGGCCGTGGAGGCGGAGGTCACCGACCCCGCGGACCCGACGCCGACCTGGCTGGTCTCCTCACGCCGACCGGCAGTGCTCTGCGCGGCGCTGGACGCCGCGCAGCACAGCGCTCAGGCCGCGCACTCCGAGCAGATCGGCTGACCGTTCTTCTCGCTGGCCAGCTGGCTGCGGTGGTGCACGAGGAAGCAGCTCGAGCAGGTGAACTCGTCCGCCTGGCGCGGCAGCACGCGGACGGACAGCTCCTCGCCGGACAGGTCGGCTCCGGGCAGCTCGAAGCCCTCTGCGGCTTCGGTCTCGTCCTCGTCCACTACCCCCGAGTTCTTGTCGGACCGCCGCGCCTGCAGCTCCTGCAGCGAGTCCTCGTTGAGGTCTTCCTCGGTCTTGCGGGGGGCGTCGTAATCGGTTGCCATCGGGCGATCCACACTCCGTGTCGTTGCTCTCGCCGCGCGCAGGCGCGCACGTGGGTACGTACTCAATGCACGAAGCGCGCTGGTTGTTCCCGCGCCCTTCGGCGAGGGGATTGTGCCCTATCCAGAGCGCGAACGCACCTGCGTTGCGGACACCCGCCCGATCTGTGCCGATGGGAGCGCAGCCAGAGCACCGGATCGACCCGTCAGCGACCGGTCCGCGCGCCGCGCGTGTCAGGCGGACGGGTCAGGCGGACGCGTCGCCGCCGCTCACGTCGTCACGGTCCGCGTCGAGCACCTCGAGCAGCCCGACGAGCGCCGCGGCCGTCACGGCCGGCCCGGCCACCGTCATCTCCTCGCCGGCGGGAGCGCCTCGCAGACCCGTCACGACCGCGCCGGCCTCCCGTGCCACCAGCGACGCGGCCGCGAGGTCCCAGGGCTGCAGACCCCGCTCGTAGTAGGCATCGAGGTTGCCCGACGCCAGCATGCACAGGTCCATCGCGGCCGAGCCGATCCGACGGATGTCGCGCACCCGTGGCAGCACCTGGGCGACGACGCGCGCCTGGGACGTGCGCCGCTCGGCCGTGTAGCCGAAGCCGGTGCCCACCAGGCTCCGGTCCAGGGGCACCGGCACGTTGACCGCCAGGCGACGCCCGGCCAGGTACGCGCCCCGGCCGAGGCCCGCCGTCCAGGTCCGTCCGTCCGCGACCGCATGGACGCAGGCCGCGACGACCGTCCAGACCGCGGGGTCCGGCGTCCCGACGACGGCCGCCACGCTCACGGCGTACGCGGGGATGCCGTAGAGGTAGTTGACGGTCCCGTCGATCGGGTCGAGGACCCAGGTCACGCCGCTCGTGCCGACCAGCGGGTCCTCCTCCTCCCCCAGCACGCCGTCGTACGGACGCTCGCGGGCCAGCTCCCGCCGCAGGTAGGCCTCCGAGGCCAGGTCCCGCTCGGTCACGACATCGATCAGGGACGACTTCGTGCCGGACACCTCGACCTGGTCCGGCCGGCCGGTCAGGACCAGGTCGCCCGCACCCCGGGCGAGTCGCTCGGCCAGCTCGACGAGCCGGTCCACCTCGGCGCCGTTCGGGAGCGGCCTGTCGTCTGCGGGAGGGCACATGGCAGCCATCCTGCCCTGACCGGGCCCGCGGCACACCGGAGCACCTCCCGGCATCCGGCGTCGCCAGGTGGCAGTCTCGTGCCCAGGCCGTCAGGAGGTGTCATGAGCGAGCTCAGGCTGGTGGGTCTGCACGACGATGGTGAGCACGTCGTCGTCGAGGGTTCGGACGGACAACGGTTCCGTCTGCCCATCGACGAGGCGCTGCGTGCCGCCGTCCGGCGGGACCGCCCACAGCTGGAACAGGTTCGAGCGGAGCTCACCGGCGTCCTGGCGCCCCGCGAGATCCAGGCGCGGATCCGCGCCGGTGCGAGCGCGCAGGACGTCGCCGACGACTCCGGCATGCCGGTCGAGCACATCCGACGCTACGACGGCCCGGTGCTGGCCGAGCGCGAGTTCGTCGCAGCGCAGGCCCGTGCGACCAGGATCGGCCGCGAGACCGGCTCGCCGGTCCTCGGGGACCTCGTCACGGACCGGCTCGCCACCCGCGGGGTGGACGCCGCAAGCATCCGCTGGGACGCCTTCCGCACCGGATCAGCCCCCTGGACCGTCGAGGTCCTCTTCGGGATCGGCGGGTCCGAGCGATCGGCACGGTGGAGCTACGAGGTCGCGACCCGCAGCGTGCACGCCGTCGACGACGAGGCGCGGTGGCTGTCCGAGACGGAGATCGCCGACGAGCCGATCCCGCGCAGGCACCTGGCCGCGGTGCGCAGCGCCGTGTTCGACGTCGAGCTGGACGCCGCCCTGCGACCGCTCCTGGCCTCGGTCGACCTGCCGGGTCCGCCCGGAGCCGCCGCCGAGCCCGAGCCCGAGCCGCACGAGGCGACCGAGGCGCTGCTCGACGACCTGACCGGTCGGCGTGGCGTGCGTCAGCAGCTGGCCGACGCCGCGGACGACGACGACGAAGCCTTCGAGGGCTTCGGCCCGCAGCACGCCTTCGACTTCGAGAACCCCGAGGTGACCACACCCGTCCCCGGCGCCCACCCACCGGCCTCACGGCCCGACCTCGCGGTGGACGCCCGCGTCCTGTCGATGCCCGCGGGACACCGGGACCGGTTGCACGCGGTGCCGACCGACGGGAGCGCGTCGGACGAGACGCCGCAGGCCGTCGCGACCCTCGGTGCCACGGCGGCCGCCGAGGACGACGCCGGGACGTCCACGGTGTCGGCACCACGCGCCCGGACCCGCAAGGGACGGGCGAGCGTCCCGAGCTGGGACGAGATCGTCTTCGGCGCGAAGCCGGAGTAGCCGCTGCCGTCCTGCGCCCGGTCGAGCCGGTCCCGGCCGAGCTGCTCCCAGTCGACCTGATCCCGGCCGAGCTGGTCCCGTCGAGCTGGTCCCGGCGCCGTCAGCGCCGGGTGTCGCGCCGGTCGACCTCGAACGGCAGCGTGTCGGGCGTGGTCGCCACGGCACGTGCGACGGCCACCGTCATGCGACGCATGTGGTGACGCCGGCAGAGCACCTCGTAGCCCACCTCGGCAGATGCGTCCGTGTCGCCGACGACCACCTGCTCGCCGTGCACGACCATCTCCCCGCCGACCGTCCGCGCGTTGTGCGTCGCACGCGCGCCGCACCAGCACAGGGACTGGACCTGGAGCACCTCGACCCGGTCGGCGAGCTCGATCAGCCGGGCGGAGCCCGGGAACAAGCGGGTGCGGAAGTCCGCGGTGATGCCGAAGGCGTAGACGTCGACGCCCAGCTCGTCGACGAGCTGGGCGAGCTGCTCGACCTGCTCGACCGAGTAGAACTGCGCCTCGTCGCAGACGAGGTAGTCCACCCGCTCGCCGTGCGTCCGCCGGACGACGACCTCGTCCCAGAAGTCGGTGGCATCGGTCACCTCGACAGCAGGGTGACGCAGGCCGAGCCGTGAGGACAGCACGTCGGTGCCCGCACGGTCGTTGCGGGTGTAGATCACGCCGCCACGGCCCCGCGCGGAGTGGTTGTGGTCGAGCTGGAGCGCGAGGGTCGACTTGCCGCAGTCCATCGTCCCGCTGAAGAACACGAGCTCTGCCATGGGTCCCTCCCTCAGGCCACGACCACCAGGGGCACGAGCATCTCCCCCGGGGTGAACGATCCGTGCATGCCGCGCAGCTGCAACGAGTGGGGCGTCTGCGTGCGTGAGTCGACGACACCCGAACGACCGGTCGCAGCGACCACGACGTCGCCGATCAACGGACGGACGTGGTCGGCGACGGGTCCGAACCAGCCCGCCTCGACCGCCTCGTCACCGCTCGCCACCACGGCAGCGTCGCCGAGGGTCGCACGCCAGCGGGTCAGGACCGCCTCGGACCGGTCAGGTGCGGCGTGCACGTGCACGGCACGCGGCTCCCCCGCCACCAGCGCCACGTCGGCGGCCAGCGCCGGCACCCCGGCGACATCGACGAGCCGGCGGAGGTCGACATCGACCATCCCGTGGTCGGCGGTGATGAGCAGGACGGTGCCGCGCGGCAGCGACCTGGCCAGCCGACCGAGCTCACGATCGGTCTCGTTGAGGGCGTCGGCCCACTCGCGCGACTGCCAGCCGTGCTGGTGACCGACCTTGTCGACCTCGCCCCAGTACAGGTAGACGACACCGGGTGCGGAGAGCTCGAACAGCGCGGTGTCGACCCGGTCCGCGAGGCGCTCGGCCGCACGGTAGGTCGCGCCACGCAGGGCTGCCCTGGTCAGGCCGGAACCGGCGAACTTGGCGGGGCCGACCGAGGTGACCGGCACACCGGTCGCTGCGATCTGCCCGAAGACACTGGGCTCGCGCTGCCACTGCTCGGGCGGGCCCGCCCCCTCCCAGGAGACCAGGTTCGCCAGACCTCCGGTCGCGGGGTTGCGCACGGTGTACCCGGCCAGACCCGTCCGGCCGGCCGCCCGGCCGGTGCCGAACAGACCCATCGACGCGGTCGTGGTGGACGGGTAGCCGACCGTCAGCACCTGCGCCGCGCCCAGCAAACCCCGCAGGAAGGGCGCGTGGCCCGAGCGCTCGGTGAGCATCTGGTGGCCGAGGCCGTCGACCAGCACGACGCAGACCCGCGTCGCATCCGGCAGTCCGAGCCGACGCTGCGCGACACGCGACTCCAGCCCGTCGTCCAGCACGACGCCGAGCGATCCGGCGACTGCCGGCAGCACGGTGTCGAGGCACAGACCGCCGTGGTCGGGTGCGACGAAGCCGGCGGCCGTGAAACCGGCGACCGACGATGCCGAGCGGGTCACCGCGCCGCCGCGCTCGCTGCCGACAGCGCCCGGGCGAAGTCGACCGCGGCGCGGACGGCCTCCTGGCCCTCCGCCTGCGCGGACACCCGCACGACGACGTCGTCGGGCGAGCTCGTGCCGGTCAGGCCGTGGTCGGCGTCGCAGTCCGGGTCACCGCAGGTGGCGGGCTCGAGGTCGATCCGACGCACCGCGCCCCAACCCAGCGCAAGGGTGAGCTCGGCCGGGACGGCGCCGGGACGGTGCTTGGCCGGGACGGGGACGACGTGCGTCAGGGCGACGGTGTGCAGGTGGGTCAGCGGGACGGACTCGGTGGTGGCCGACGCACTGGCCGACGGGTGCTCGCTGTCCGCGGGGTGGTCGTCCACGTGCGCCAGGACCAGACGCGTCCTGGTCAGCACGAGAACTGTCACGTGCCGCCGTACCTCGCTGGCGTCGAAAGTGGTCTCGGGGTGCACCAGGTGCGCGACCACCGCCTCTCCGGCGAGGGCGACGTCGAGGACGTCACCCACCAGCTCGGGGTAGTAGCCCGCGTGGTGCAGGCTGTGGCGCAGGTCTGTCATCGCTCCAGGCACCCGCACATCCTTCCACCGTTCCGGCCGCAGCACGTCCCCTGACCGCGCTACTGCGGCAGGACGCGCCGTCCGCTGTCCGCCCGACCCGCCTCGGCGAGCTCGACCCGGGCTGCGAGCACCGCCGCCCCGCGCTCGGCGACGACGACCGGGTGCAGCTCGAGACTCGACAGCTCCGGCAGGTCGTCCGCCATCACGGCCACCCGACCGAGGACGTCCTCGAGGGCTGCGACGTCCAGGGCAGGCAGGCCGCGGTAGCCGAACAGGCGCGGTGCGGCGCGCACCGACCGCACCATCTCCGAGACGTCGACGTCGGTCAGCGGTGCCACGCCGTGGCTGATGTCGCCGAGCAGGTCGACCGCGTCGCCGGCCATGCCGAAGGACACCACCGGGCCGAAGCGCGGGTCCTCGCTCGACCGGATCACGCAGGCCGCACCGGCGGGGGCCATGTGCTGCACCTCGAACGGACCGCCGACGCCGTGCGCCTCGAGGTGTCCGCGCATCTGCGTGATCGCCTCGACGAGGGCCTCGGGCCCGCCGATGTCCAGCCGGACCCCGCCCAGGTCGATCCGGTGACGCAGGCGTGCGGCCGTGCTCTTGAGCGCGACCGGCCAGCCGAGCTCCTGCGCCGCCGCGAGCGCCTCGGCGTCGTCCTGCACGACGACCGTCGGCCAGACCCGCAGCCCGTACGCCGCCAGGAGCTCGGCGACCTGGCTCGGTTCGAGCGGGACCGGCACCCCGCGGTACCCGTGCAGGGCCGCGTCGACCAGCCGGCGGGCCCGCGCCCGGTCGACCCCCTCCGGCGCGAGCGGTTGCCCGTGGTCGACCCCCCGCCAGGCGCTGTACCTGACGGCGGCGGCGAGGGCCAGCACACCGTCCTCCGGGGTGGCGTAGGCCGGGACCGTCCACGCGGTGCCGTGCGCGTCGGCCGCCGTGAGCTCCGCGGTGATCCCGCTCAGCCCGAGGATGCAGGCCACCGTCGTCCGGCCCGAGCCGGCAGCCGCGCGCGCCACCGCGCCGGCCACCCGGTCGTCCGGCTGCCCGACCGTCGGCACGTGGAGCACGAAGACGACGTCGCAGCCCGGGTCGGCGTACACCGCGGCGAGCTCGTCGTCGAGCCGGTCGATGTCCGCATCGAGATCGCCGCCGCCCGCGAGGATGGCCCGCTGGTCCCCGACCGTCAGGCCGGCGGACGTCGCCGCCTCGGCGACCAGCGCCGCCAGCGGCTCGGAGCCCGCCAGCACGCTCACCCGGGGTCCGGCCGGCAGGGGCTGGTGCACCAGGACCTGCGCGACGTCCAGGAGCTGGTGCTGGCTCTCCACCCGGATGACGCCGGACTGCCGGAGCATCTCCTCGAGCGCGTGCCGCGGGACCCTCGTCGACCGCACGGCGTGCCCGGCAGGTACGACGTGACCGGAACGGCCCGCGGTGAGCACGACGACGGGCTTGACCGACGCCAGCCGCCTCGCGACCCGAGCGAACTTGCGCGGGTTGCCGATGGACTCCAGGTAGAGGCCGACGACGTCGGTGCTCTCGTCGGCACCCCAGAACTGCATGACGTCGTTGCCCGACACGTCGGCCCGGTTCCCGGAGGACACGAAGGTCGACAGGCCGAGCTCCCGGCGGCGGGCCGAGGCGAGCAGCCCCACGGCGAGCGGGGCCGACTGGCAGAACAGGGCGAGCCGCCCCGGCCGGGGCGCCGCCGCCATGAGCGAGGCGTTGACGGTCGGGTACCCGTCGACGCCGTGCCGGAAGAGCCCGTAGGACGCCGGGCCGAGCACGCGCATGCCTGCCGCGTGCGCGCTGCGCAGCAGGTCGTGCTGGTGGGCCAGGCCCTCGGGGCCGGTCTCGGCGAACCCGCTGGACAGCACGACGACGCCCCGCGGCCGCAGCCGCGCGCAGCGCCGGACGGCGGCCGCCGCCCGGCCGGCCGGGACGGCCAGGACGAGGAGGTCGACCGGTCCGGGCACCTGTGCGACGTCCGACCAGGTCTGCGCACCCTCGACGAGTCCCACCGGGCCCACCACGTGCACGACCGGCCGCTCGACGGCCGCGTCGCCGCCGCCGATCAGGTGCGCCGCCACGACCTGGGCGAGCTCGCGCTCCACCTGCCCGTACGCCGCCGAGCCAGCTCCCGGACCGGGGTCGTCGGTCAGGACCAGGACCGAGCCAGGGGTGAGCAGGCCGTGCACGCTGCGCGCCTCGGCCCGCTGCTCCCGGTCGGCCATGACGGCGATCGACCGCTCGGTCGGGTCGATGTCGAAGGACACGGTCAGGATGCCGTCGTCGAGGTGCTGGGAGACCACGTACCCGGCCTCCCGGAAGACCGCGATCATCTGGCTGTTGTTCGGAAGGACCTCGGCCGTGAACCGGCTGAGCCCACGTTCGCGCGCCGCCGCGGCGATGTGCTCGAGGAGCACCGAGCCGAGACCCCGTCCGTGGTGGTCGTCGGCGACGTTGAAGGCCACCTCGGCGCTCGCACCGTCGATCCGGTCGTACCGGGCCACGGCGATGATCCGCTCGCCCTCGTCGGAGCTGACCACGGCGACCAGGGCGACCCGGTCGTGGTGGTCGACGTGGGTGAACCGCGCCAGGTCGCGCTCGGGCAGGCGCGACAGCGGCGCGAAGAAGCGGAAGTAGGTCGAGCGTTCGGACTGGCCGACGTGGAAGGCCTGCAACGCGTCGGCGTCGTCAGCGCGGATCGGGCGGACATGGGCGGTGCCGCCGTCGCGCAGCACGACGTCGGCCTCCCAGTGGGTGGGGTAACCGGCGTCGTGGCCCGCTCCGTCCGGCGCACTGCCCGGCGCCTCGCCGTCGTCCTTCGTACCTGCCACCGGACCAGGCTAGTTGGCTCCGGGCCGGGCACTGCCGTTTCCACCGGGCCGCGGCGGACGGGCGCGTCGCAGCGACGGCCCGCGTCGAGCAGCGGCGACAATGGACAGGCAGTCCGCAACCCCGTGACCCCGTGACCCGAGGAGCACCCGAACCGATGGCTCGCCGCCACACTGGTCCGTCCGACGCGCCGCTCGATGGTCCCGTCGAGGAGAGGATCGTCGACATCGACGTCGCGGCGGAGATGGAGGGCTCCTTCCTCGAGTACGCCTACTCGGTCATCTACGCCCGCGCGCTGCCGGACGCCCGTGACGGCCTGAAGCCGGTCCAGCGGCGGATCCTCTACCAGATGGCGGACATGGGCCTGCGCCCGGACCGCGCGCACGTGAAGTCGGCGCGCGTCGTCGGCGAGGTGATGGGCAAGCTCCACCCGCACGGGGACACAGCCATCTACGACGCCCTCGTCCGGATGGCGCAGCCGTTCTCGTTGCGGCTCCCGCTGGTCGACGGGCACGGCAACTTCGGCTCGCTCGACGACGGCCCGGCAGCACCGCGGTACACCGAGGCGCGCCTGGCGGCGCCGGCGATGGCGATGGTCACCGGGCTCGACGAGGACGTCGTGGACTTCGTGCCGAACTACGACAACAAGCTCGTCCAGCCGGAGGTCCTGCCGGCCGCGATCCCGAACCTGCTGGTCAACGGAGCGTCGGGGATCGCCGTCGGCATGGCGACGAACATGGCACCGCACAACCTGGTGGAGGTCGTCGCGGCGGCCCGGTACCTCGTCGCGCACCCGCACGCGTCGCTCGAGGACCTGATGCGGTTCGTGCCCGGCCCCGACCTGCCGACCGGCGGCAAGATCGTCGGCCTGGACGGCGTGCGGGACGCGTACCGCACGGGCCGTGGGACGTTCCGCACGCGAGCGACCGCCCGGGTCGAGAACGTCACCGCGAAGCGCAAGGGCATCGTCGTGACCGAGCTGCCCTACCTCGTCGGCCCGGAGAAGGTGATCGAGAAGATCAAGGAGGGGGTGCAGGCGAAGAAGCTGTCCGGCATCACCGCGGTCACCGATCTCACCGACCGGCAGCACGGCCTCCGGCTGGTCATCGAGGTCAAGACCGGCTTCAACCCCGATGCGGTCCTCGAGCAGCTGTACCGCCACACGCCGATGGAGGACTCCTTCGGCATCAACAACGTCGCCCTCGTCGACGGGCAGCCGCGCACCCTCGGCCTGCGCGAGATGCTCGAGGTGTGGGTCGAGCACCGGCTCACCGTCGTACGCCGCCGTTCGGCCTACCGACTGGCCAAGCGCCGCGAACGCCTGCACCTGGTCGAGGGGCTGCTGGTCGCCATCCTCGACATCGACGAGGTCATCCAGGTCATCCGGGCGTCGGACACCGCCGACGTCGCTCGTGACCGACTGATGAGCGTGTTCGACCTGTCGCAGGCACAGTCCGAGTACATCCTGGAGCTGCGGCTGCGCCGGCTCACGAAGTTCTCCCGGATCGAGCTCGAGAAGGAAGCCGACGAGCTGCGCGAGGGGATCACCGAGCTCGAGGCGATCCTCGGCGACGAGGCACTCCTGCGCACAGTGGTCAGTGCGGAGATGTCCGAGGTCGCCCGGACCTTCGGCACCCCGCGTCGCACGATCCTGCTCGAGTCGGCCGGCGGGACAGGCATCGTCGGTGCGGTACCACCACCGCGCACCGCGGCCACGCCGCTCGAGATCGTCGACTCGCCCTGCTGGGTGCTGCTCTCGGGTACCGGTCTGCTGGCCAGGACGGCCGACGCGGACGCCCCGCAGCGCAGCGGGCGCCGCTCGTCGCACGACGTCGTGACGTCCGCCGTCGCGACGTCGACCCGTGGCGAGGTCGGGGTCGTGACCTCACGGGGCCGGGTCCTCCGCCTGCCCGTGCTCGACCTGCCAGGGATGCCGCCGACCGACGGTCCGCCGTCGCTGAGCGGTGGTGTGCCGCTCCGCGAGATCCTCGAGCTGGCCGGCGGAGAACGCGTCCTCGCCCTGCTGGACCTGGCACCCGACGCGCCGACGCTCGCCCTCGGCACCGCCGCGGGCGTGGTCAAGCGGGTGGCGGGCGAGTCGGCGCCCACCCGTGCCGCCTGGGACGTCATCTCGCTCAAGGACGGCGACGAGGTCGTCGGGGCGACCCCCGTGGCGGAGGACGACGAGCTCGTCTTCATCACGAGCGACGCCCAGCTGCTGCACTTCAGCGCATCGGCGGTGCGGCCGCAGGGCCGGGCGGCAGGTGGCATGGCGGGCGTCAAGCTCGCCGACGGGCAGCGTGCGGTCTTCTTCGGCGCGGTCGCACGCGGTGACGGGGCCGACGGCGCAGACGGCGTCGAGCCCGTGGTCGTGACCGTCGCGGGCGCCTCCGACGCGCTGCCGGGCACCGAGCCCGGCTCGGCGAAGGTGACCCCCTTCGAGGCCTACCCCGCCAAGGGACGCGCGACCGGAGGAGTCCGGGCGCAGCGGTTCCTGCGCGGTGAGGACACGGTGATCCTCGCCTGGGTCGGCCCGGCCCCGGCCCGGGCCACCGGGTCGGCAGGTCAGGCCGTCGGGCTCCCCGCCGTGGACACGCGCAGGGACGCCTCCGGGACGCCGCTCGCGGCGCCTGTGGTCGCGATCGGCTGAGCCCAGCGGTCAGAGCTCGACGCTGTACATGACCTGACCGTGCGTCGGCTCGTAGCCGAGCTTCTCGTACAGCCCGTGCGCGCCGCTCGGGTTGGCGGTGTCCACCCCGAGACATGCGTACTGCATGCCGTCGGCGCGGTAGGCGGCCATCACTGTCGCGAGCAGGGCTGTGGCCAGGCCGCCACCGCGCCACGCGGCGCGCACCCCCAGGACGTTCGTGTAGCCGCACGTGTAGCTCAGCACCGGCCAGTCGAGCTCGTAGCGGCCCGAGAGCGCGTAGCCGGCGACCCGTGGCGTGCAGGACGTCTCGTCGAGGGCGACGAAGCTCCACGACGGGGCGAAGTGCGCCTCCTCGTGGCGCCACGACTCGGGGGTCTGCGGTTCCGAGCCCCAGTGGTCGGCGAACGCCTCGTTGTGGGCCAGGCGCACCTGGTCGTCGAGGTCCTCGCTCCACGGCACGATCCGGATGCCCTCGGGCAGATCGGCGGACGGCAGGGGCGCCGCGAGGTCACGGCGCATGTCGGTGTACCAACGGATCGGGCTGAACCCGGCCGCAGCGAACAACCTGCGGTGGTCCCGTGCCTTCTCGTCGACGAACGTCGCGAGGCGCGCCGGAAGGTCCTTGCCCGAGTCCGCCAGCTTCTGCCGGCCACGGCCCTCCATCCAGGTCACCACCGCCCGGCCGATGCCGCGCCCGCGCCACTGCGGGTGCACACCACCGGTGAGGAAGGCGCGGACGGTCCTGGTGTCACCGGGCTTGACCTCGACGAACCCGTAGGCGCGCAGCGTGCCGGTGTCGTCGAAGCCGCCGAGACTGTCGAGCTCCAGGTCCTTCCAGCCACCGTCGAACATCTCGACCGTCTCGTCCAAGGACTGCCGCTCCTGGGTGTCGTCCGCCGCCTCGACCACCTCGACGAGGGCGTGCAGGGTCTCCGCGTCCCGGCGCTGCAGCGGCCGCCAGGTCAGCTCCAGGTGGGCCGGGGGCAGGTCGAGGACCGCGGGGGCGTCCACCCGCTCGGCGATCGGTCCGGTCGTGCTCACGGGACCAACCTAGGCGATCACGGAGCGCCGGACTGCACGGATCTCGGCACCGGCCCGCAGCAGGCGTGCGTGCCGCCCGGCCCGGACGTCAGGCATCGATGCGTGCTCGGTCCAGGTTGGCTGCGCCGGCGACGATGAAGTCACGTCGCGGACCCACCTCCGAGCCCATGAGCAGCTCGAAAACGGCCTCGGCTCCTGCCGCGTGATCGGCGGTGACCCGGCGCAGCGTGCGGTGGCGTGGGTCCATCGTGGTCTCCGCCAGCTGGTCGGCATCCATCTCGCCGAGACCCTTGTAGCGTTGGATCTCGTCCTTGTACCGACGCCCGGCGCGCTCCAGCTTCTTGAGCGTGGCCGCGAGCTCCGCCTCGGAGTAGGTGTACACGTACTCGTTCTTGCGGCCACCACCACCGATGACCTCGATCCGGTGCAGCGGCGGCACCGCCGCGTAGACCCTGCCCTGGTCGACCAGCGGGCGCATGTACCGGAAGAAGAGGGTCAGCAGCAGCGTCCGGATGTGCGCACCGTCGACGTCGGCATCGGTCATCAGGACCACCTTGCCGTACCGCGCTGCCGACAGGTCGAAGCTGCGCCCCGACCCCGCACCGATCACCTGGATGATCGCGGCGCACTCGGCGTTCTTGAGCATGTCCGAGATCGAGGCCTTCTGGACGTTGAGGATCTTGCCGCGGATCGGCAGCAGCGCCTGGAAGTCCGAGGACCGGGCCAGCTTCGCCGTGCCCAGCGCGCTGTCCCCCTCGACGATGAACAGCTCGCTGCGCTCGACGTCGTCGCTGCGGCAGTCGGCGAGCTTGGTGGGCAGGGCCGAGGTCTCCAGGGCGTTCTTCCGTCGGGAGATCTCCTTCTGCTTGCGCGCGGAGAGGCGCGCCCGCATCTCCGCGACGATCTTGTCGAGCACCAGCGTGGCCTGCGTCTTGTGGTCACGCTTGGGCGAGGTGAGCAGGGCCGTGAGCTCGGTCTCCACGACCTTCGCGACGATGGCGCGGACCGGACCCGTGCCGAGCACCTCCTTGGTCTGCCCCTCGAACTGCGGCTCGGCCAGGCGCACCGTGAGCACGGCCGTCAGGCCGGCCATGATGTCGTCCTTCTCGATCCGCTCGGTGGCGTCCCGGGTGGAGACCTTGAGGCGTCGCGCGTTGATCTCCACCTGCTTGCGGATCGTCTTGACCAGCGCCTGCTCGAGGCCGGCGAGGTGGGTGCCGCCCTTGGGCGTGGAGATGATGTTGACGAAGGACCGCACCTCGGTCTCGTAGCCGTTGCCCCAGCGCAGCGCCACGTCGACCTCGCACTCGCGGGTCACCGCCTGCGACGTGAGGTGCCCGCGTCCGTCGAGCACGGGGACGGTCTCGGTGAACTCGCCGGTGCCGGTCAGGCGCCAGGTCTCGGTCACCGGTGCGTCCGGCGCGAGGAAGTCGACGAAGTCGACGGTTCCGCCGTGGTGGACGAAGGTCTCCTCGTGCGGACCGTCCTGTCCCGGCGTGCCCGGCATCCTGCGTTCGTCGCGCACAGTGATCGTCAGCCCGGTGACGAGGAACGTCGTCTGCCGCACCCGGGAGACGAGCTCGTCGTAGGAGAAGATGGCGGTCTTCGGGAAGACCTGGTTGTCGGCCCAGTACCGCACCCGGGTCCCGGTGCGCCCGCGCGCGACCTTGCCGACCACGGCGAGCTCGGATGCGTCGACGAACGGCGAGAACGGCGCCTCCGGGCCGGGCTCGCGGCCGTCGGCGAACGTGCCGGGCTCGCCACGGTGGAAGGTCATCCGGTAGGTCTTGCCACCCCGGTCGACCTCGGCGTCCAGCCGCGAGGACAACGCGTTGACGACGCTCGCCCCGACGCCGTGCAGACCACCCGACGCGCCGTACGACCCGCCACCGAACTTGCCACCCGCGTGCAGCTTCGTGAAGACGACCTCGACGCCGGTCAGGCCCGTCTTGGGTTCGACGTCGATCGGGATGCCGCGGCCGTTGTCCCGCACCTCGACGGACGTGTCGGCGTGCAGCACGACGTCGATCCGGTCGCAGTGGCCGCCGAGGGCCTCGTCGACCGCGTTGTCGATGATCTCCCACAGGCAGTGCATCAGACCGCGCGAGTCGGTCGTGCCGATGTACATGCCCGGGCGCTTGCGCACCGCCTCCAGGCCCTCGAGGACCGAGAGGTGGCGTGCCATGTAGCTGGACTCGGAGAGCGTGCTGGTCACGACGACGAGCCTAGACGGCCGCCGGCCCGGAGCCCGGCTGCCATGCCGCACCCGGCTGCACCGGGCGACACCCGGCCGCACCGGACCGGACCGGGCGGCACCCGGCAGCACCCGGCAGCACGGTGCAGAGCGGGCCAAACCGTGCCTGCCGGACTACGCGGTCAGCGAACCTAGGCCATCCGATGGACGCCATCCGGCGAAGGGGTGGTTTCATGGAGAGGTGACCACGACGACGACCTCCCCGCTGACCGCAGCCGACCGCTGCGACCGCTGCGGTGCCCAGGCCTACGTCCGCGTGATGCTTCCGGGCGGCGAGCTGCTGTTCTGTGCGCACCACGCCCGGCGACACGCCTCGGCCTTCGCAGACGTCGCGCTCCACGTCCAGGACGAGACCGACCGCCTGATGGAGGAGCACGGCGCCAGCGCGCGCTGATCCGTACCGGCATCCCGCTTCGAAGGGCTCGGCGCCTCGTGTGCCGGGCCCTTCGCCGTGGGTAGTCTCGGCACCGCGGTCCCGCCCGCGACCAGCCTCCGCACCGAAGGAGCACCACCATCGACCTCGTCACAGTCCTCGTCGGCCTCGCGATCCTGATCGGACTCGTCGGCATCGTCGTCCCGGTCGTCCCGGGGTCACCCCTGATCGCCGTCGCGGTGCTCGTCTGGGCGATCAGCGCACAGGCCGGCGCCGCCTGGGCGATCCTGGCGGTCGTCCTCCTGCTGCTGGGCACCGGATGGTCCATGACGTACGTCGTGACCGGCCGGCGGGTCTCGGCGTCCGGCGTGCCGACCAGGTCGCTCGTCGTGGCCGGCATCGCGGGGATCGTCGGCTTCTTCGTCATCCCGGTGGTCGGCCTGCTCGTGTTCTTCCCGCTCGGCCTGTTCGGCATGGAGTACCTGCGGTTGCGTGACGTCCCGCGCGCCCGTGCGTCGGCCTGGCTGGCGATCAAGGCCACCGCGCTGGGCATGGTCATCGAGCTCGGGCTGGCCCTGCTCGCGTCCGGTACGTGGCTCGTCGCCGTGCTCGTCGGCGTCGGCACCTAGGACGGGCTTCGCTCGCCGTCAGCGGTGGATCGGGAAGGTGTCGAGACCGGTCGGACCCGCCAGGACGGCAACGGCCTCCGACCCGGCGCCACCCACCGCGGCCAGCACGTCCTCGACGACCCACGGCGGGACACCACCGTCGTCGCGCACCCAGAGGTCGACCCGCGCACCCGTCCGCCGCGACACCGCGTCGGCGAGGGCCCCGTCCGCCGCACCGACCAGCAGCACGTACCGCGGACCACGATGCGGCTCCGGCGCCGGGACGTGCCGACGGTCCTCGCGGTACACGACCCAGTGGTAGCCGGAGATCGCGCCGCTGGTCAGCAGGATCGCGACCGGGATCCGCATGTCACGGACCGTCTCCGCGCCGAGCCCGCCGTCGAGGGCACCCTGGATCCCGACGAACGCCGCGACGAGCACGGCGATCACTGCGGCGACGCCCCCGGCGCCGAAGAGCAGGAACAGGTACGTGCGCCGGGTGCGCGAGGCGAGCTCGGCGACCTGGTCCTGCCGCACGGCACGGCCGATCCGTGACCAGAACAGCCACCAGAGCGGGCCGCCCACCAGCAGCAGGGTCACGGCCGCGAGCAGCGAGTTGGCGACCGAGGTGCCGATCTCGACGGCCGCGGCCGGGACCGCCGCCTCGACCGCCGCCACCACGACCATGGCCACGCCCGCTGCCGCGGCGAGCAGCGCGATCCCAGCCATCAGGTACTCGTAGACCCGCGTGATCTCGGTGCGTGCGCCGCTCACCCCGGCCAGGACCTGCCGGTGGTACCACCAGCTGACCGCGCCCACCACCAGGGCCGCCACGGCCGTCGTCGTGCCGTCGAAGTGCTCGACCGCGTCGGGCTGCGCGGGTTCGCCGACGAACCACACCAGCGTCCGGTGCAGTGCAAGGCTTGCACCGACGACAGCCATGACCAGCGAGCCACCGACCCCGAGCGGGAGCACGTACCCCAGCCACAGCGGCGTGCGCTCTGCGCGCGCGAGCCCGCGCAGCCAGTACACGAACCACACCGGTGCCCCGACTAGCAGCGTCGCACCCGCCTGCGCGAGCTCGTTCCCACCACCGGTCAGGACCTGCTCGGACCGGTCGACCAGGAGCGCGTCGACTGCGGCACCGAGCAGCCAGACGAGACCGCCGAGCCCGGTGACGATGCCGATCAACGACCCGAGGACGAGGTGCCCCTGCCGGCGCGCCGCGTCGAGCAGCCGGATGCCGAGGATCCAGTGCGCGAGCCAGACGGCGGTCCACACGACCACGCGCACGGCCGGCGCCGCCTCGGGCACCTCACCCTGCAGGGCCGCCGCGAGCACGTCGTAGAGCGCCACCATCGCGATGACCAGCGCTGTGAGCGGCGCAACCGTCGAGTAGGCCGACCAGCCGAGGGAACGTGCCTCCTCCGGGTCGGCGCGCAGCCGACGACGCGACCAGACCGCCGTCGCCACGAACATCGGGATGCCGAAGACCGTGAAGGTCAGCGTGCGGGCGAGCGCGGCACCGTCGTCCCCGACGATCGACGGCTCTGCGAACGGGCGGGCCAGGAGGTCGGAGACACCGACGGCGGCCACGACCATCAGACCGAAGAGCAGCAGGTACTGGAAGAAGCGGCGGACGCTGCGCCCGTCCGCGGCGCGAGGGCCCTGCCGCGAGCTCGCGTGCCGGACCAGCAGGACGACCAGCACGATCGGCGCGACGGTGAACAGGAGCACGGAGACGATGCCCAAGATCATGATCTCACTTCTCCCCGGTGCAGCCGAAGAGCAGCCACGGCGACGCCTCGATCTGCCAGACGCCGCCCGTGCGCCGCAGCGAGAACCGCTCCTCGTGCGACCAGCCGCTGTCCTCGAACAGGCCGTTGCCCGGGTTCTCGGTGACGTCGACCCGGACCACGGCCTCGTCGCCGTCCACCTCGGTCCCCAGGACGACGACCCGGAGGGTGTCGGGCAGGTACGCGGTCGAGACGTCCGAGGCATCGCAGCCCGCGGTGGACGACACGAGGTCGAACGCCTCGTCGTCGTCCCCGGCCAGGACGGCCTCGAGGTACGTCTGGACCACACCCTCGGGGCTCGCCGCATCGAGCGCCGGCGCATCCCGGTTCGCCACGACGACGGCGGCCGCCACGGCGAGGATCGCCACAACGCCGACCAAGGTCGCCAGGACGGCGCTCGGTCGGTTGATCACGTCTTCAGTGTGACCCTGCGGGGGTGCACGCGGTAGGCCCCACGGGGGTGTCCTCGCAGGTAGAGCCCCATCCGTCGACCTCGCGGGGACGCCACCGGCAGGTCGGGACGGGCGTCAGGCCGTGGCCGTCTCGGGTCGCCAACGTCGGTGCCGGAGCTCCGACGGGGGTGGGTCGATCGCCTCGACAGGAATGTAGACAGCCAGCCTCTCGGGAGGCGCAGGGAGCAGTGCCCGCATGGCCTGGACGAGGCCGTTGAGCGCTGCCTCTCGCCCCCTGAGGGTGGCTGCCCTGGCTTCGAGCGACGCGATCTCGGCGTGTACCTCACGGCACTCCGCCGAGGCAGCCTCGGTCGCCTCGCGGTACAGATCCGTCCGATGGTGCGTGGTCGAGTCGGTCAAGCGTTCCGTGTCCATGACGGTCCCCTCTCAAGTGCGACCTGTTGACAGAGTGACACTCGCCACCGAAAGGCACAGCACCCGTCTAGGGTGAAAAGTGAACGGACCGTTACGTGGCTGCTCGCCGTATCGTGCGCAGACCGCCCGGTATCACCTGTCACACATCGCGGCGAGCCTGACCATGGGCCGAAGGTCCGGCCCTTCGTCCCCGAGCGCACCGATAGCGTCTTTGCGGTTTGTCTCCGGAGCGCCTTGTACAACCGACAGCTGACGCCGCCCCCGCCGTGATGGCGGGGGCGACCGCCCTGGGCATGGCCATCGAGCTCGGGCTCACCCTCCTGGCCGCCGTGACCTAGCTCGTTGCGGTGCTCGCCTGCGTCAGGCCCTGACATCTGGTGGCTGGTCGTCGAGCGGGCAGAGGCTCAGGCACCCCCGAACATCTCCCCGGCTGAGTCGCCTCCACCCCGCTCGCCGGCGGCGGCGTCGTCACACAAGACGCATCGGTCGGTCAAGCCAGTCGCGAGAAGAACTTCGCGACACGCCATCAACCCTCCGTTGAAATCGACGAGAATGGTCCCATGCTCGAGTCATGACACAGGACCTGATGTCCGACTGGGCCGCGGCACTACCGCATCGGTCAGGTGTCGCGCTCGATGAAGCGGCGGCACGGCTGCAGGCGGCCGGCGTGAGCCCCGACATGGTCGCCTCAGTGCTGGCAGATCTCGGCGAAGGGCTCTGGCATGTGCCGGTCAACGGCACGTCGACCGCCCAGCCTCTGGATGACCCCCATGTGCTGATCGTCGTGCTGACGGAGCTCGCGGCCTTTCTCTCTGCCGCTGTCGAACGCACGGCTCAGGTGCGACGACGCACCTTGGGACAGCTGGCGGCGCAACGAAGCCTCAGCGAGATCGCCAGACAGCTGGGGGTGTCACCGCAAGCGGTGCACAAGAGTCTGCGCAGCAAGCCAGACCCAACGGCGCTTCGGCCGCTGGTGGCCCAACGATCGGAGGAATCATGACCGTGACAGAGCAGCAGAACCGCGACCGAGTCCACGTCATGGCCGGTTCAGCACGCGGACGCTTACTGGCCGTGGTGGCCTGGCTCGCGAGCAGGGTGGCCATCATCGGGGGGGCGGTCGTCGTGTCACAGGCGCTGCGTGCTGACCTCTACACCGCAGCGAAGGTGCTGGTCGCCGTCGTCGTGGTGGCGGTTCCCCTTGCGGGGCTCGTCGTGGCGTATGAGCTGCGCAAGCGAGCCTGGTGGACAGTGGCCGGGCAGGAGGATCCGGCCGCTCCGCCCGCCGGCTGGCAGCTCCTCGAGGCCGTGGCCGACGGGTGCCTGGTCGTCGCTGTCACGATCGTCCTGACCCATCACACAGGGTTGGGGACTGCCTACCCGGGAGTGGTCGTCACGATGGCACTGGCCGGCTTCGCGGCAGCGCACGCGGTCGTGAGCTTCGCGCGGCGCCGAGGAGGTCCCACCACGGTGAGCGCTGTGGCGTTGGTGCTTCGCCTGGCGGCCGCAGGCGCCGCCACGTGGGCGGCTTCAACCATCGCGTACGACGCATGGTTCGCGCAGCAAGCCGTCGTCGGCACCGCCGGGGGCCTGGTGGCGTTCGGCCTGCTGGCCGTCATCGGGCGGTCCGAGCGGCTGTGGACAGCTCTGAGCCCGCGTCCGTAGTGAACCGGGGGTTGGTGCGTGCGGCAGAGCACGCACCAACCCCCAAGGTGATCAGTCGTTCCAGTAGACGGTGCCTGCGACGTCGTGCGGGAAGTACTGGTCGCCGGTGTTCGGATCCTGAATCTCGAACTTCTTGTTCCCCTCGGGAGGGTCCCATGTGATCGTGCCGCCACTGCACGCGACGGACTTCTTGCCCGTCTGGGTGTAGCCACCCCACGAGGTGGCCACCAGCAGGTACACCGTCCGTGACACACCACAGTCGGAGAACGCACCGATCGCCAACGTGATCTGGCCACCGTCGTGATGGAAGTACTGAGAGGTTGTGGACACCGAGTACGTGGCCGTCCAGTCGCGCGACTGCACAGAAGACGCGGTCACCGCGTTCAGGCCGATCTCGGCCGGACCGGTCGAGGGTGCCTCGAACGTGAAAGAGGAGCCATCGCTGTACTTTGACGTCGTCGAGCCGTCCGCGTTGACGGTCTCTGCCACCAGAACCGGCTTGTCATTCTGAGGCCCCTCGGGCGTTGCGGCCGCCGTCAGCGCACCACACACAACAACCGCGGCCATAGCTGCCGCGGCCATGCGCGCACGGCCGTGATACTCACGTGTCATCGTCCTGCCCCCGCTTCGGTGATCCTCGCGACCCCTTGATCGCCAGGGGTGCTCGAAGAGTATCGAGGTTCCTCAACCCGGGGTAGACACCTGACCGCCGGACGTCACTGACGTCGCCCGTTTGGGCAAGTGTCGCGTCCCCGCAGGGAGGTGCGCGACCGGCGCGGTGGGGCGTCGTCGTCCGCTGAACCGCAGCAATGTCGAGTCCCAGTACCCGCCTGACAGCGCGGCGGCGGGTGCCGGACACGGGGACCTGTCAAGCGACGTCGGTGCAGTGGGGCGGCGCCGGGTTTGGCGGAGGACGTCGTGCTTGACACCGCCTAGCTGTACCCGGCACGAGGCGAACCGGCCATAGTCTTCACGAGCTAGAGCGAGACCCTGGGACATCCCCGGCCGCCGACCCGACGCGAAGATTTGCTGGCGCAGCGGGAACATCAGTCCAGGTAGTCGCGCAGCACCTGGGAACGGCTCGGGTGGCGCAGCTTCGACATCGTCTTGGACTCGATCTGACGGATCCGCTCACGCGTGACCCCATAGACCTTGCCGATCTCGTCGAGGGTCTTGGGCTGGCCGTCGGTCAGCCCGAACCGCATCGAGACCACGCCGGCCTCACGCTCGGAGAGCGTGTCGAGGACCTGGTGCAGCTGCTCCTGCAGGAGGGTGAAGCTGACGGCGTCCGCGGGGACGACGGCCTCGGAGTCCTCGATCAGGTCGCCGAACTCGCTGTCGCCGTCCTCGCCGAGCGGGGTGTGCAGCGAGATCGGCTCGCGGCCGTACTTCTGGACCTCGACCACCTTCTCGGGGGTCATGTCCAGCTCCTTGGCCAGCTCCTCCGGGGTCGGCTCACGGCCGAGGTCCTGGAGCATCTGGCGCTGGACGCGGGCCAGCTTGTTGATGACCTCGACCATGTGCACCGGGATCCGGATGGTGCGCGCCTGGTCGGCCATCGCGCGGGTGATCGCCTGACGGATCCACCACGTCGCATACGTCGAGAACTTGTAGCCCTTGGTGTAGTCGAACTTCTCGACCGCCCGGATCAGGCCGAGGTTGCCCTCCTGGATCAGGTCGAGGAACAGCATCCCGCGGCCGGTGTACCGCTTGGCCAGCGAGACGACCAGCCGCAGGTTCGCCTCGAGCAGGTGGTTCTTCGCCCGACGGCCGTCGGCCGCGATCCACTCCAGCTCACGCCGCCCCTTGGGGTCGATCTTGGTGGTGGCAGCAAGCTTCTCGTCGGCGAACAGGCCGGCCTCGATCCGCTTCGCGAGGTCGACCTCCTGCTCGGCGTTCAGCAGCGCGACCTTGCCGATCTGCTTGAGGTAGTCCTTGACCGGGTCGGCGGTCGCGCCGGCAGTGACGACCTGCTGCGCGGGCGCATCGTCGTCGTCGGCGTCGGAGTACGTGAAACCGGCGTCCTCGGTCTCCTCCTCCACCACGGCTGCGGCGGGCTTGGCCTTCTCGGCGTCGGTCTCGGCGTCGGTGTCCTCGGCGTCGTCGGCCACCACGATGTCCTCGACGACGATCTCCTCGACGACGATCTCGCCCTCGGCCGGCTCGACGGGCTCGATGTCCTCGACCTCGTCGACGTCGTCCGTCGCGGGCGCGGCGGCCGTCGCCTTCTTGGCAGCTGCGGCGCGAGCCGGCTTGGCGGCGGCGGACGTCGGAGCGGTCTTCGCGGCAGCGGCCTTGGGAGCAGCGGCCTTGGCAGCGGCAGCAGCCTTCGGAGCGCTCCGCTTGGCCGGAGCAGCGGCCGAGGCGTCGGCGGTCTCGGCCTGCGGCGCGCGGGCGGTGGCCGTGCTGGCACGGCGCGTGGTTGCGGCGACGGCGGTGTGGGGCACCGGTGCGTTCACAGTCACGCCCACCTCACCGAGGGCTCGCAGGACGGTACGGAGCCTGCCGGGGGCGACGTCGGCGGACTCGCAGGCGAGGCGCACGGCGTCGCTCTCGACGGATCCGTGGGTGCGCCCGATGCGGACGAGCTCCTGCAGGGCAGCGTGCTCGAACTCGCGCGGAAGGGTGGGACGTGAGGCAAGGGATGACACAGAGAACCTTTCGGCAGCGCCAGGCTCGGAGAGAAGGTCCGGGGGTAGACACACATTGTAACGGTCGAGGGTTCCCCACGCTGCCTCGGTAGGCCGTCTGGGGGCTGTGGGATCGCCACGACCGAAGATCGGGACGACCGGAGGGTGCGACCCGAGGGTGCGCGAACCGCCGACTCAGGTGGACGGAGGTTTGACCGCCAGGACGGGGCACGGTGCGTCGAGCAGGATCCGCTGCGCGTTGGAGCCGAGGATCAGCTTGCCGACCGGGCTGCGGCGGCGCAGCCCGATCACGATGAGTTCGCCGGCCTCGTTCAGCGCGGCGCTGATGATGTCCTCGGCGACGTCGCGCCCGCGCATCGTCTGGCGGACCTGGAAGCTCAGGCCGGACTCGTCGAGCCGTCGACTGACCTCGTCGGCCTGCGCGCCGATCTCGCCGGAGTCCGTGCCGAACCGGTGCCCTCGTTCGCTCAGGATCACGACGAGGCGGACACCCCGGCGACGAGCCTCGACGGTGGCGGCCTCGAGCGCTGCCTCGCCCTCAGGGGTCGCGACGTAGCCGACAACCACGCTCATCGGGCCTCCCTTGGCAGTGCGACGCAGGACTCGGCTCGACGCTACCCGATCCGCGGCCCACCCACACCCGTGCTGCGGGCCACCCCCGTTCCGCGGGCCACACCCGTGCTGCACGCCACACCCGTGCTGCGGGCCCCACCCGTTCCGCGGGCCGCCCAGACCCGCATCCGCTCGTCAGGCGACCCCGGCACGCAGCCACCCGGGCGACATGCCGACCGCGAGGGCCTCGTCGAGGAGCGCCGCCAGGCGGTACCCCGGCTCGGCCTCGAGGGCACGACCGACCAGGACACCGGCTCGCGCACCGTCGCCCTCCCACCACGCCAGCACCGCCAGCAGGGTGGCCGCAGGAGCCTGGGCCCGTCGCGGGCTGTGCGCCACGACCTGCTCCAGGACCGCCCGGGCGGCCGCGCTCCGACCCGGCGACGGCGGCCTGCCCGCCACCGGATCGATGATCGCTGCCAGCGCCCGCCCGACGTCCTGCCCGCCGTCACCGGCGATCAGCCGGTCCGCGACCCGGTCGGACCCCTCGACGAAGCCGAGCATCACCGCGTCCCGGACCAGGATGTCGACCAGCGCGGCCTGGAGCCTGCCCAGCACCGCCGGGCCGGGGGGCTGCCACATGCGCGGGCCGCGTGCAGCGCCGACGCCGACCGCATCCTGGTCGTGCGGTGCAGGGCCGAGGTCCGATCCGGCCCGGCCGAGCTCGGAGCGCCACAGGGCCAGGCCGTCGCGGCGCCACCGGTACAGGTCGGCGCTGTCAGCGCCGTCGTCGATGCCGCACCCGCGCGCGGTCCACCGGGCCGCCGCCCGACGGGCCGACCGGCGCGCGGCCGACGATGCCGGCGCGATCGCCCCGAGGTCGGCCCGGGAGCCGGCGACCGTCGCGCCGGTCAGGACCATCCGCGCACCCACCTCGGTGGCCTGAAGATCGCTCAGGGGCCGGCCACCCGGTGGGCAGCAGCGACGGTCCTGGCAGTCGAGGCCGAAGTACCCGCCGGGACCCACGACCCAGACGGTCACCTCACCCAGGAAGTACTCGGCTGCCGCGGCGAGGTGCAGGCGCGCCCGCCCGCCGTCGGCACCGACGGCCTGAGCGCTCCCGGCACCGCCGTCGGCACCCGGGTCGCCGCCCGCCGTCCGCCCCTGGCCCGTTCCCGGACCGTCCTGCAGGTCCGCGGCCGTGTAGAGCACCAGGACAGCCCGTCGCGCTCCGTCGGCCACGAGGTGGGAGACGAGCGACCGGGCGACCTGCGGGCCGCGGTCCGGATCAGCGAGGTCGGCCAGGTCGACCCGGGCGACCAGCCCGACCCTGGAGCGGGGCGATCGCAGGCTCACGACCACGGCGCTCTCACGGGGCTCGAAGCCGAGCTGGAACGGGATGAGGGCCAGGAGCTCGCGGGGCTCTCCGGTACGGATCGTCGTGGGCTGCATGACGACATCGGATCGCACAGCCCGGTGACGGCGCTGCGACGGTCGGTCTGCCTGTGGATTTCACCCGGGGGGCGAGGCCTGTGGACAGGTGTTACCGGGGATAACCTTGACCCATGGCCATGGCGGCGTGCTCCAGGTCCGGGTGCGGGTCGCGTCCGGGCCGCAAGCGTGCCGTCTCCGCCGCGATCTCCGCAGTGATCGGAGCCACCCTGGTCCTCGCGTCGGCCGGCTGCGCAGGCACCGTCCCGGCGGCCGACCAGGCACCGGTGCCCGCCGCCCGCACGACGCCGCCCGCGGTCGCCGCACCGAAGGCCGAGTCCGTCCCCCAGGAGCCGTTGGTCACCTCGACCCCGGACGCCCACTCCGAGGTCGGCGAGCTGGTCACCGGCTTCCCGGTCGACCTGCTCCCGGTACCCGCCGACGCCGTCATCCTGGTCACCTCCGCGGTCCCGGTCGGCGACGCGGACGTCCAGGAGGTCTCGCTGAACCTGCGGACCGTCATGTCCGCCGAGGACCTGCTGGCCCTGTACCGCGACGCTCTCACGGTCGCCGGGTTCACCGAGGTACCGGCCGTCGACGCCATGACCGACCTGGCCGTCGAGGCGACCTTCACGCGGTCCGGTGGTGACGAGCTGATCTCGATCGGCGTGCTGGACGTCGACGGTGCGCGCACCGTCACGATCGGCGGCCGCGTCCACACCCAGACCTGAGACCCGCCCTAGGGTGGTGCGCGTGACGTCCTCTGCCGCTGCCCTGGTCGACGTCGAACAGGTCCGGACGGGCGTCGACGCCGCCCTGGCCGGTCACGTGACGGTGCTCGCCGGCGAGCTGACCGGCATCGGGCCCGACAGCGCACCGCTCGTCGAGGCCGTGCGCGACATGCTGGGCGGCGGCAAGCGACTCCGGGCCGCCTTCTGCTACTGGTCCTGGCGTGCGCACGGCGGGGCCGCCGACGGCCCGCACGCACAACGGTCCCAGGTGCTGGCCGTCGGCGCCGCCCTCGAGCTCTTCCAGGCCGCAGCGCTCTTCCACGACGACGTCATGGACGACTCGGACACCCGTCGCGGTCTGCCGGCCGCGCACCGCAGGTTCGCCGACCTGCACGTGGCCGAGGGCTGGACCGGCCCCTCGCAACGCTTCGGCGACGCAGCGGCGATCCTGCTCGGCGACCTGGCCCTGATCGCGAGCGAGCGGCAGTTCGCCGCCGCCGTCGAGCACGTGGCCACGGACGTCAGGGACGCGGCCCGCGGGGTCTTCGACCGCATGCGGACCGAGGTCACCGTCGGTCAGTACCTCGACGTGCTCGCCCAGGCCCTGCCCTGGGGCCAGGACGCCACCGGTGACGAGCGCCGAGCCCGCGCGGTGATCCGCGCCAAGAGCGCGCGCTACAGCGTCGAGCACCCGCTGACCCTCGGCGCCGCTCTCGCCGGCGCCGACGACGAGGCCCTCGCCCGCTGCCGCATGGTGGGTCTGCCGCTCGGCGAGGCCTTCCAGCTCCGCGACGACCTGCTGGGGGTGTTCGGGGATCCGTCGACCACCGGGAAGCCGGCGGGCGACGACCTGCGGGAGGGCAAGCGCACGGTGCTGATCGCGCGCGCGCTGGGGACGGCCTCCCCGCAGGACCGCGCGCTGATCACGGAGAAGCTCGGGCACCGTGACCTGACCGATGCCGAGGTGGACCTCCTGCGCGCAGCGGTGCTGCGCAGCGGAGCCGCCCGGGCCGTCGACGAGCTGATCGGCACGCTCGCGGAGCCGGCCCTGACGATCCTGGCCGACGCGCCGTTGGCCGAGCCCGGCCGCTCGATGCTCGTCGACCTGGGTCGGGCTGCCGTCGACCGGCACGCCTGACCCAGGGTCCGAGCTCAGAAGGCGAGGGCCTGCGCCCGCCGTCGCACCTCGGTCTTGTGCCCGGCCGCCAGGGCGGCGATCGGCGTCGTCGGCCGGCCGGGTCCGGTCCCCAGGCTCTCGAGCGACGGGTCGACGGTGAAGAGCCAGCGGATCGACTCCTCGTCCGTGTAGCCCGCGTCGGCGAGGAGCACCAGGGTCCCCTGCAGCGAGGGGACGACCTCCCACCCACCGGCAGCCGTGGCGAGCAGGAAGCGGGCGGGGACACTGACGATCTTCCGTTCACCGTGCCGGACGCCGATGAGCTTGTTCTCCTGCAGGAGGCGGCGTACCCGGCCCACATCGGTGCCGAGGCGTTCGGCGACGTCGGGAAGGGGCAGCCATTCGTCCACAAGGATGTCGAGTTCGGTCACCGGAACAGGGTAGGGCTTCACCCGGTCGCGCCCCGCTACACCTTTCGCCCGCGCGGCGTGTCAGGTAGGTTGCACTTCTGTCACAACAGTCACACCTGCACCACTCGTCACATGTGCACCACGAAGGCGCACTGTCACCTGGGATGGACCTCATGACCCACGTCGTTGCCCTGCCCGCTCCCCCGTGCACCAGCCGCCGTCGCGTCGTGGGTGGTACCGGCGTCGGGCTCGTGCTCGCCATGGCGGGCGTCGCCTCCGGCGCGAGCGCCGCCCAGGCGCAGGACGTCCAGGACTACACGGTCGAGCCAGGGGACACCGTCAGCCACATCGCGCTGCGCAGCTCGACGAGCGTCGCCGCGATCGTCGCCGCGAACGGGCTCGACGCGCGGGCCACGATCACCGCCGGACAGCGGATCGCGATCCCGACCGAGACCACCGCCGAACCGGTCGCCACCCCGGCGGCGCCGGCAGCCGCGCCGGCGGCCACGTCGCACACGGTGGCACGCGGTGAGACGGTCTCGGGGCTGGCGACCCGCTACGGCACCACCACCGCGGCGATCATCGCGGCCAACGGGCTCGACGCCAGAGCCATGATCCGGATCGGGCAGGTCCTGACAGTGCCCGGAGCGACCGCGACCCCGGCCGCACCGGCCGCAACGAGCGCCGCGACAGCCGGCCACACCGTGACACGCGGCGAGACGGTCTCGGGGCTGGCGACCCGCTACGGCACCACCACCGCGGCGATCATCGCGGCCAACGGGCTCGACGCCAGAGCCATGATCCGGATCGGGCAGGTCCTGACAGTGCCCGGAGCGGCAGCGGCGCCGACCGCGGCCCCGGTCGCCGCACCGGCCGTCTCGACCGTCGCCCACACCGTCGCGCGCGGTGAGACGGTCTCCGCACTCGCGACCCGGTACGGGACCGCCAACGCCGCCATCATCGCCGCGAACAACCTCGACGCGAACGGGATGATCCGGATCGGCCAGGTGCTGACGGTGCCCGGCAACGCAGCGCCGACAGCCTCGCTGGTCGGCAGCACGTTCGCCGGCCGCAGCTACCCCGCCGCGACCGTCGCCTCGGCCAACGAGAACAAGGCAACCCTGCTGGCCATCGGCGTGCCGAGCCGGACGGACATGCAGGCCCTCGTGGCGACGACCGCCCGGGACATGGGGGTCGACCCGGCGCTGGCGCAGGCCATCGCCTACCAGGAGTCCGGCTTCAACCACACGGCGGTCTCGCCCGCCAACGCGATCGGCACGATGCAGGTCATCCCGACGTCCGGGCAGTGGGCGGGCGAGCTCATCGGTCGCGACCTCAACCTGCTCGACCCGCGGGACAACGTGACCGCGGGCGTGGCCATCCTCGGCCGGCTCGTCGCGACCAGCCCCGACCTGCCGACGGCGATCGCCGGCTACTACCAGGGCCAGGCCGGCGTGGCGAAGTACGGCATGTACGCCGACACCCGGCGCTACGTCGCCAGCGTCCAGACCCTGATGTCGCGCTTCTCCTGACGGGTTTCGGGGGCCACCGAACGTAGACTGCGAGCCGTGGCAGCCACCCTCACCGACCCCCTCCTCGGCCGTCTGGTCGACGGACGGTACGAGGTGCTGTCCAGGATCGCCCGCGGCGGGATGGCGACGGTGTACCTGGCCGTCGACCGACGCCTCGACCGCGAGGTGGCCATCAAGGTCATGCACCCGCACCTGGCCGAGGGCGGGGCGGGCTCGGAGTTCGTCGCCCGGTTCCGGCGTGAGGCGCGGGCTGCCGCCCGGCTGACGCACCCCGGCCTGGTCGGCGTCTTCGACCAGGGCGTCGACGGCGAGACCAGCTACCTGACGATGGAGTACATCGAGGGCACCAACCTGCGACGGCACCTCGGTGAGTCCGGCTCGCTGAGCCTGCAGGAGGCCTTCGGCACGGTCGAGGCGATCCTCGAGGCCCTCGCCGCGGCGCACCGGGTCGGCCTGGTGCACCGCGACATCAAGCCGGAGAACGTCCTGCTCGGCTCGGACGGCCGGATCAAGGTGGCCGACTTCGGCCTGGCGCGCGCGGTCACCGAGGTCACCGCGACGACGACGGGCACCGTGCTGGGCACCGTCGCGTACCTGTCCCCCGAGCTCGTCGCGCACGGGACGAGCGACACCAGGACGGACGTCTACGCGGTCGGGATCCTGCTCTACGAGATGATCACCGGCGTCCAGCCCTTCACCGGCGCGACCCCGATCCAGATCGCCTACCAGCACGTCCACAACGACATCCCGGCGGCGTCCGACGTCGTGGCCTGGTTGCCGCTGGAGATCGACGAGCTGATCAGCGCCCTGGCCGCGCGCGAGCCGGACGAGCGCCCGGCCGACGCGAGCGCGGCCCTCGCGCTGCTGCGGCGCACCCGGGCGGCGCTCGACGAGCCGACCCTCGCGCGTCGCGCCGACGTCCCGCCGTCGATCACCCTGCCGAACACGACGGCCGGCGACCCGGACGACGACGAGCTCGAGGACACGTTCGACGACAGGTTCGAGGAGGACGACGAGCCGCGCACGAGCATCGCGCGACACGCGGCCCGCACCACCGACGAGCCGGACCCGGACGCGACGGCGGCGATCGCCGTGCCCCGACCGCGTCGCGGTCCCCCGCCGCCGACCCCCGCCGACCAGGAGCGCGGCTACGGCGGCACCATCGCGCTCCAGATCGGCAGCGGCCTGGCGCCGGACCCCGAGCCGGACGTCGACCCGGAGCGGCCCCGCAGGCGCGTGCTCGCGGTGGTCCTGCCGCTCGTCGCGCTGCTCGCCCTCGTCGGCGGCGGCCTCTGGTGGTTCCTGACTGCCGGACCGGGGGCGTACACGGTCGTTCCGTCCGGGCTGGTCGGCGCCGAGCTCGCGGCGGCCGAGGGGCTGCTCGCCGACGCCGGGCTGGACGCGGCACCGACCGAGGTCTTCGACCCCGAGGTGGCCAAGGGCATCGTGGTGGACGCCGCGCCGGGCGAGGGCGCGCGCATCCTCAAGGACGGGTCGGTGGACCTTGCCGTCTCGAAGGGCCCCGACCTGCGCACCGTGCCGGCCGGCCTGGTCGGGCTCCCCGCCGCCGACGTGACCGCCGCGCTGGAGGCCGCCGGGTTCGTGGTACCGACGCCCGAGCGCAGCTTCGACGACTTGACGGCGGCGGACCACGTGCTGACCGTCTCGGCCGAGGGCGACACCCAGCTCGCGGTCGGTGCCGAGGTCCGGCTGCTCGTCTCGGACGGCCCCGCGCCGCTGACTGTCATCTCGGTGATCGGCGCTCCGCGGGACGAGGCCATCGGGCAGCTCACCGACCAGGGCCTGGTGGTGGCCGAGGAGCTGACCGACTACAGCGAGGAGTACGCGGAGGGCGTCGTGATGGCGCAGAACCCGACGCCTGGCGCGGCCGCCCACCGGACCGACCCGGTCTCGATCACGACCTCCCAGGGACCGCCGCTCGTCCTGGTGCCCGACGTCGTCGGCCAGGATCTGGGACAGGCGACCGCCACGCTCGTGGAGCTCGGGTTCGAGGTCGACGCCCAGAAGTCGTTCTTCTGGGACACGCAGGTCGTGAACCAGGACCCGGTGGCGGGTGTGGCGGTACCCAAGGGATCCACCATCACACTGACGGTCCGCTGACCCAGCCGGTCAGCCACCACCACCGGCACCAGGACGGACTGCGCGAGCGCCGACGCCGGCGGGCACGGCGTGGTCGCGCTGCGACCCTGAGCCGGTCAGCTCCCGCGGATCATCGCCGCGACCTGGAAGGCCATCTCGAGCGACTGCTGGTGGTTGAGGCGCGGGTCGACGAGCGTCTCGTAGCGCCGCGCCAGGCCCTCGTCGTCGATCTCCTCGCTGCCGCCGAGCACCTCGGTGACGTCGTCACCGGTCAGCTCGGTGTGCAGCCCGCCCGGGACCGACCCGATCGCCCGGTGCACCTCGAAGAACCCGCGCACCTCGTCGAGCACGTCCTCGAGCCGGCGGGTCTTGTACCCGCTGGACGACGTGATCGTGTTCCCGTGCATGGGGTCGCACATCCAGGTGACCGGCCGCCCCGAGGCGGTGACCTTCTCGACCAGCCCGGGGAGCGCGTCACGGACCCGCTCGGCACCCATCCGGGTGATGAAGGTCAGGCGGCCCGGCTGATCGGACGGGTTCAGCTTGTCCATCAGCGCCAGGGCGTCGTCGGCCGTCGTCGTCGGGCCGAGCTTGACCCCGATCGGGTTGCGCACCCGGGACAGGAAGTCGACGTGCGCACCGTCGAGCCGACGCGTGCGCTCACCGATCCACACGAAGTGCGCCGAGCAGTCGTAGGCCGTCCCGGTACGCGAGTCGATCCTGGTCAGGGCACGCTCGTAGTCGAGCAGCAGCGCCTCGTGGCTGGAGAAGAACTCGACGGTCCGCAGCGCGTCGAAGTCGGCCCCGCACGCGGCCATGAACCGGATCGCCCGGTCGATCTCGGCGGCGACCTCCTCGTAGCGCGAGTACGCGGGGTTCGCGGTGAAGCCGCGGTTCCACTCGTGCACCCGACGCAGGTCCGCGAAGCCCCCGGTCGTGAACGCCCGGATGAGGTTGAGGGTCGCCGACGAGCGGTGGTACGCGGCGAGCAGGCGCCGCGGGTCGGGGATCCGGTCCTCGGGCGTGAACGGGTGCCCGTTGACCGCGTCGCCGCGGTAGGCCGGCAGGGTCACGCCGTCGCGCGTCTCGTCGTCGGAGCTGCGTGGCTTCGCGTACTGCCCCGCCATCCGGCCCATCTTGACCACCGGGAGGCTCGCTCCATAGGTGAGCACCACGGCCATCTGCAGGATCGTCTTGATCTTGTTGCGGATGTTGTCCGCGGTCGCCTCGGCGAACGTCTCGGCGCAGTCGCCACCCTGCAGGACGAAGGCCTCACCACGGCCCGCTGCGGCGAGGCGCGCGGTCAGCACGTCCGCCTCGCCGGCGAACACCAGCGGCGGGAAGGTGGCCAGCTCCCGCGTGGCCACCTCGACGGCGGCCGGATCGGGCCACCGGGGCTGCTGCTGGGCGTCGAGGGTTCGCCAGTGGTCCAGGCCTGCGACGAGGGCAGGATCGGGCGGAACGCTCATCAGCTGCTCGCCGGCACGAACGGCTGACCGATGTCCGCCAGCAGGGCGCCGAACCAGGGCTGAGAGACGTCGAAGGCCTTGCCGCCGGCGATCCGCGGGAACGCGATCGCCTTGAGCCGGTCGCCGTCCTCCTCGTCGTGGCCGATCACGCCGGCCTCGCCCTTGAGGGCGCACTCGACGGCGAGGTCCGTCATCGACTTGATCAGACGCAGGTCCTCGGCGTTCGCCGCCGCGGCGCGCGAGTAGTAGCCCGACTTCTGGACCATCGTCTTCTCCGCGCCCAGGAGCTTGGCGAACTGGTCGGCGAACCACTTGCCGGGGTTGATCGTGTCGAGCTTGACGTGACCGAAGGGGTCCCGCGGGACCTCCTTGCCGGAGGCCTCGAGCTGCGCGACGATCTCGTGCATCCCGGCGCCCTCGGACAAGAAGATGGTCACGTTGCCGACCTCGTCCATGACGGTGCGCAGGCGCGCGGCCTCGGCGGCGATGTCGAGCTGCATCTCCGGGACGTAGACGGCGTGGATGTCCCAACGCTCACGCGACAGCCCGATGCTCGGCACCCACTCCTGGGTGTCGAGCCACCTGCGGTACTCGGCAGCGGTCGCGGCGGTCAACCAGCCGCAGTGCCGGCCCATGACCTCGTGCACGATGAGCATGCGGTTGCCCGAGCGGTGCTCGCCGATGACGTTGCGGGCGAACCCCGCGCCCTGCTCGGCCGCCGTCCACGCGCCCAGCGACTGCTTGATCGGGATGATGTCGTTGTCGATCGTCTTGGGCAGGCCGACCACCGTGAGGTGGTAGCCGTGCTCCTCGAGGTAGGCCGCGAGGTCGGCTGCGGTGGTGTTCGTGTCGTCGCCGCCGATGGTGTGCAGCACGTCGATGCCATCGGCCTTGAGCTGGTCGGCCGCGACCTGGAGCGGGTCCTGGCCCTCGGCGACCAGACCGCGCTTGACGCAGTCCTTGGCGTTGGTGAGCTTGACCCGGGAGTTGCCGATCGGGCTTCCGCCGAAGCGGTGCAGCAGACCGGCCCTGGCGCGCGCCTCTGCATCGACGACGATCTTGGTGCCGGTCAGCAGGCCGTGGTACCCGTGCTGGTAGGCGATGATCTCGATCTCCGGCGCGATCTCCGTGTACCGCTCGATCAGGCCGCCGACAGCCGAGGACAGGCAAGGGGCGAAACCGCCCGCGGTCAGCAGAGCGACACGACGAACCGACATGGTGCACCTTCCATAGACACAGGACCGTTGGCCCGCGCCGCGGGCGGCCTCATTCTAGGGGCGCGGGGCCCTCGTCCTGCGGCACGACCGTTCCATGGACGTCCGGCGCGGGCCGGCCGCCGGGAGCCTCCGGGCCCCGTTCGCGCGGCACGGCCTGATCCGGGCTGTATCCCGCGGCGATCCGGGCCTTGGCCGTCGCGGCGTACGTGTCGACGTACTCCTGGCCGGACAGGCTCATCAACGCATACATGATCTCGTCCGTGACGGAGCGCAGGATGAACCTGTCGTTCTCCATGCCCTTGTAGCGGCTGAAGTCCAGGGGCTCGCCGATGGCGATGCCGATCCGCATCGGCTTGGGCATGACCCGGCCGATCGGCTGGGCGATGTTGGTGTCGACCATCGCGACCGGGATCACCGGGACGCCCGACTCCAGGGCGAGCCGCGCGATCCCCGTCTTGCCCCGGTAGAGGCGTCCGTCAGGGCTGCGCGTGCCCTCCGGGTAGATGCCGAACAGGTTGCCCGAGTTCAGGACACCCAGGCCCGTGCGCAGTGCCGCCTCGCTCGCCTTGCCGCCCCCGCGGTCGACCGGGATCGTCCCGACCCCGCGGAAGAAGCCCGCTTTGAGGCGGCCCTTGAGCCCGGTGCCGGTGAAGTACTCGGCCTTGCCGATGAACCGGATCTTGCGCGAGATCACCAGCGCAAGGATGAACGAGTCGATCACCGCGAGGTGGTTGCTCGCCAGGATGGCTCCGCCCTCCGTCGGGACGTTCTCCAGGCCGCGCACCGTCGGGCGGAACATCCCGTGCAGGAGCGGACCCGCGACGACCCGCTTCATCACCCAGTAGAACAACCCGTCACCTCCGCTGCGGCGTTCGCGCAGTCCGCGCAACGACAGTCCGACTCTAGAGTGCTCTGCATGGCTGCACGTCCGCACGACGCCGAGGAGCCTGGCGCAGACCCGTCCCAGGACGACGAGGCGCAGTGGCTCGACATCGTCGCGCGCCTCAGCGGGATGGACCCGATCCCGCCCGACGCCCTCCCGTCCGACGCCGACGACCCCGAGCCGGCACCCCCTGCGGCGAGCCCCGACCGCACCCCGGGCCCCGATGCCCGCACCGTGCGCCCCGCGCTGTCGGCCGCCGACCCCCGGTCCTGGTCCGTCGACCCGGCGGTCGAGGAGGCCGAGGAGGCCGAGGACCACTTCGAACCGCCCGATCCCGGCCCCGTGCTCGGCGGCGACCCGTTGCTGACCATGGCGTGGGGCGCCGTCGTCGGGGTACCGATCCTGATCATGGTGATCGCCGTAGTGTGGCGCGACGTCCCGTCGTTGGTGCTCGAGGTGGCCGGCGTGGCGTTCCTGGCCGGGGTCGGGCTGCTGCTGTGGCGGATGCCGCACGACCGCGACGACGACCAGGGGACGGGCGCCGTCGTCTGACGGCGTGGCCCGCGCCACCGCGGAGCCCGGGTGCTCGCCGGCCGGCGCGTGCTACGACCGGCGCGTGCTGCGACCGGCGCGTGCTACGACCGGGCCAGGTCCGCCGCGCCGACGATCCCGGCGTCGTTGCCCATCGCCGCGAGCTCGATCCTGGCCTCCGGCCGGAACCCGCGACCCGAGAGCTGGGCGAGGAACGCCGCCCTGGCCGGCTCGAGCAGCAGGTCGCCTGCGGCGCCCACTCCCCCGCCGATGACCACGAGGGCCGGGTCGAGCAGGGCCGCGACCGATGCGGAGCCCGCGCCGATCCAGGCCCCCAGCTGCGCGAGGAGCTCGATGGCGAGCGGGTCGCCCTCCTTGGCGGCCTTGGTCACTGACGGACCGGTCACCTTCTCGACGACCCCGCCCGCCAGCTCGAGCAGACGCGCCGCCCGGTCGGGCTGGGTCGCGGCCGCCAGCCGTGCCTCGCGGACCAGCGCGCTGCCCGAGGCGTACCGCTCCCAGCACCCCTTCAAGCCGCAGCCGCACAGCTCGCCGTCCGGCACGACGCGGATGTGGCCCACCTCCGCGGCGACCCCCCAGGCACCGCGGACCAGGTTCCCCCCGACGACGACCGCGCCGCCGAGGCCGGTGCCGACGGTGAGCAGGAGCATGTCCTGGACGTCGCGCCCGACGCCGAACCGGAACTCGGCCCAGCCGGCGGCGTTGGCGTCGTTCTCGACCACGATGTGGACGTCGTGGTCGATCAGCGCCGCGACGCGCTCGCGCAGCGGGTAGTCCCGCCATGCGATGTTCGCGCCGAACAGCGCGGTGGACCGGTCGGAGCTGATGAACCCCGCGGCCGCGACCCCCAGGGCGCTGACGTCCCTGCCCTCGGCGAGCTCGATGTACAGATCGGCGACCGCGCGGTCGATCTCGGCCGCGTCACCGGCGACCGTCTTGCGCTTCGCCTTGGCGAGGATGTTGCCGTCCTCGTCGACGACACCGGCGGCGATCTTCGTGCCGCCGATGTCTACACCGATCGCGTACATGGCCGTCCTTGCTCGAGATGAATGCCCCGTCCGGCGAGGACTCGTCGGAGCGAAGGCTACCCAAGTCCGCACCGTCGGCGTCGGGACGATCGGACTGGACGGGTCGCCGCGGACGGTCCACGTCTAGGTCTGGACAGTTGAACTCTGTAAGGTCTATCCACCATCCGTCTGCCACTGGAGTCAGCATGGACGAGTTCCACAGCCCGTCGCTCGTCGAGGTCGCCCCCTGGGAGAACCTCAGCTCGCTTCTCGCCGGTCGCGTCGCCCGTTGGCCCGACGCGACGTTCGCCGAGCACAAGACGACCGCCGACGGACCCTGGATCCCGATCTCCGCACGCGAGTTCGACGCCGAGGTCGTGGCCGTGGCCAAGGGGCTCGTCGCCCTGGGCATCGAGCCGGGCGACCACGTCGGCATCATGAGCAGGACCCGATACGAGTGGACCCTGCTCGACTTCGCCATCTGGGCCGCCGGCGCCGTGACGATCCCGCTGTACGAGACGTCGTCGACCGAGCAGGTCCAGTGGATCCTGTCGGACGCCGACGTCCGGCTGCTCGTCGTGGAGACCGAGCACCTCGCCGCGACGGTCGCCGAGGTCCGCGGCAGCACCCCCGCGCTGAGCACCGTCCTACGCCTGGACGACGGCGCGATCGACACCCTGAACGCGGCCGGGGCACAGGTGCCGGACGAGGAGATCGCTCGCCGCCGCGCCCTGGCCGGGCTCGACGACGTCGCGACGGTCATCTACACCTCGGGCACGACCGGCCGGCCGAAGGGTGCGGAGCTGACCCACGGCAACTTCGTCGTGCTGTCCCGCAACGCGGTGGCCAGCCTCGGGGTCGTCTGCCCGCCCGGGTCGCGCACGCTGCTGTTCATGCCCCTGGCACACGTCTTCGCGCGGTTCATCGAGGTGCTGGTCGTCCCGGCCGGCGCGATCATCGGCCACGCGCCGGACACCAAGAACCTGCTCGCCGACCTCGGCACCTTCAAGCCGACCTTCATCCTCTCGGTGCCCCGTGTGTTCGAGAAGGTCTACAACTCCTCCGAGCAGAAGGCCGCGGCCGGCGGCAAGCGGGCCATCTTCCAGCGGGCGGCCAAGACCGCGATCGTGTACTCCCGCGCGCTGGACCACCCGCACGGGCCCAGCCCGTGGCTCCGGCTCCAGCACAAGGTCGCCGACATCCTGGTGCTCCACAAGATCCGCCACGCGCTCGGCGGGGACGCGCAGTGGGCGATCTCGGGCGGGGCCCCGCTCGGCGAGCGGCTCGGCCACTTCTACCGTGGGCTCGGCCTCAAGGTCCTCGAGGGCTACGGCCTGACCGAGACCACGGCGCCCACGACGGTGAACCTGCCGACCCTGACGAAGATCGGCACCGTGGGACCGCCGATCGCCGGGACGGCCGCGAGGATCGCACCGGACGGCGAGGTCCTCGTCAAGGGCCCGCACGTCTTCCGCGGGTACCACGGCAACCCCGAGGCGACGGCGGAGGCCTTCGAGGACGGCTGGTTCCGCACCGGTGACCTCGGCTCGATGGACGAGGACGGCTGCCTGCGGATCACCGGCCGCAAGAAGGAGATCATCGTCACCGCGGGCGGCAAGAACGTCGCCCCGGCCGTGCTCGAGGACCGCCTGCGTGGCCACCCTCTGGTGAGCCAGGTCGTCGTCGTCGGCGACCAGAAGCCGTTCATCGGTGCTCTGGTGACGCTCGATGCCGAGGCGCTCTCCGGCTGGTTGGCCACGCACGGCCTGCCGGACATGGACGTCACGACCGCCGCTGCGAACCCGGACGTCCGGGCCGCGCTCGATCGGGCGGTCGGGCGCACCAACAAGGCGGTGTCGCGTGCCGAGTCGATCCGCAAGTTCACGATCCTGGTGACCGACTTCACGGTCGAGAACGACTACCTGACCCCGTCGCTGAAGGTCAAGCGGTCGAAGGTGCTCACCGACTTCGCCGAGGACATCGAGGCGCTGTACGCCGACGCCCCGCAGAAGGTGGCCGGCTGACGGCCCCCTGACGGATCGGTCTCGGGCCGGCGACCTCGGTCGCCGGCCCGAGGCGTGTCACGCCGTCCCGTGGCCCGCACCTCAGACGGCCCGCGCCATGCGCAGGGGTGGCACGAGGCCGGACCGGGCCAGGACCTCGATCGCATCCCGCTCCGCGTCGTCGAGGTCCATGCCGGGGGCGGCCCGGGCAGCCGCCTCGCTCGGCCGGCCACCCGACCGGCCGACCTGGCGTACCTGGCGCACCGGGATGGCCATGAAGGTCACCACGCAGTCCGAGCACGCGTCGCCGCGCACCGTACAGCTTCCGCAGTCGATGATCATGCCTGGCACGTTAGGCGGCAGCACTGACACACGCCGGGCGAGCGGCCACCGCCGGGGCTCCCGCACGTCAGGCCCAGGGGTGTCGGCGCAGCGCTGTCGGCGCCATGACCTAGCGTCTGTCCCATGCACCGCGCCGGACCCTCCGGTGGTCTCCTGACCGGGCCGCCGACCGCTCACGGCGTGCAGCCGACCCTCGAGGACATCGGCACCCCGCTGTCCGAGGTCACGTTCGTCGTGGTGGACCTCGAGACCACCGGCGGGACTCCGGGCGGCTCGGCGATCACCGAGATCGGCGCCGTCAAGGTGCGCGGCGGCGAAGTCCTCGGTGAGCTCCAGACCCTCGTCGACCCGGGTGGCCCGGTGCCCGCGTTCATCGCCACCCTGACCGGGATCACCACGTCGATGGTCCGTGGGCAGCCACGTATCGAGGAGGTCCTGCCGACCTTCCTGGAGTTCTCGCGGGGCGCCGTCCTGGTGGCCCACAACGCGAGCTTCGACATCGGCTTCCTCAAGGCGGCAGCCGCCGAGCACGGCTACCCGTGGCCCGGGAACCAGGTGCTGGACACCGTCGCCCTCGCGCGGCGCGCGGTGACCCGCGACGAGGTCCCGAACCACAAGCTCGGGACGCTCGCAGCGTTCTTCCGGACCACTGTGACGCCCAACCACCGCGCGCTCTCCGACGCGCGTGCGACCGTCGACGTCCTGCACGCCCTGCTCGCCCGCCTCGGCCCGCTGGGGGTCACGCACCTCGAGGACCTCGCGACGGCGTGCGACCCGGTCCCCGCGGCCCGGCGCCGGAAGCGGTACCTCGCCGACGGCCTGCCCGACGCACCGGGGGTCTACCAGTTCCGCGACGCACGCAGCGAGGTCCTCTACGTCGGGACGGCGACGTCGATCCGCACCCGGGTCCGCAGCTATTTCACCGCCGCCGAGCACCGGAGCCGGATGAACGAGATGGTCGGCCTGGCGGAGCAGGTCGTCCCGATCGTGTGCGGCACCGTCCTGGAGGCGCGCGTGCGCGAGCTGCGGCTGATCGCCGAGCACTCGCCACGCTACAACCGGCGGTCCCGCTTCCCGGAGCGGCTGCCCTGGGTGCGGCTGACCGCCGAGGCCTACCCGCGGCTCTCGATCGTGCGCGAGGTCCGGGCGGACGGTGGCCCGCGGCCCGGGGAGGCGGAGGCGCACATCGGCCCGTTCACCGGCCGGGCGGCGGCGCAGCAGGCGATCGAGGCGCTGCAGGCCGCGTTCACCGTCCGGCAGTGCGCGACCAGGCTCCCCCGCGTCCCGGCCGCCGGCGCCAGCCCGTGCGCCCTGGCCGGCATGGGTCGGTGCGGGGCGCCGTGCACGGGCGGAGAGTCCGACGACCACTACGCCCAGGTCGTCGCGCAGGTGCGGGCTGCGATGCTCGACGACCCCACGTTCGTCGTGCAGGCGCACGCCGAGCGGATCGCCACCCTGACCAGGGCCGAGCGCTTCGAGGAGGCGGCAGCCTGGCGGGACCAGCTCGCCGCGTTCCTCCGGGGCGCCGCGCGTGCCCAACGCTCCCGGCGGCTGGCGGCGCACCCTCAGATCGCCGCTGCCCGCCGGGCCGACGACGGCGGCTGGGAGCTCGTCGTGGTCCGCTACGGACGCCTCGGCGCGACGGCGACGACGCCGCCCGGGTCCGACCCTCGTGCGGCGCTCGCCGCACTGCTGGCCACCGCGGAGCATGTCGACCCGCCGTGCCTGCCCGCCACGAGCGCCCACCCGGAGGAGTCCGACCTGGTGCTCGGCTGGCTGGACGAGCCCGGCGTCCGGCTCATCGAGGTCGCGGAGGGCTGGGCGTGCCCGGTCCGTGGGGCCGAGTCCTACCGCCACCCGGGCGCGACAGCGGCGGCGGTGGCCGCCGTCGTCGCGCCCGACGCCGACGCCGGCCGGGACAGCGCGGCATGATGGGCACACCTGCATCGACCGAGAGGGCTGTCATGATCACCGCCATCGTCCACATCGACGCCGACCCGGCTCGCATCCCCGAGATCGCTGCGGCTGTCGCCGAGATCGACGGGGTGACGGAGGTCTACTCGGTGACCGGCGAGGTCGATCTCATCGCGATGGTCCGGGTGCGCGAGCACGAACAGCTCGCCGACGTCATCGCCGACCACCTGAGCAAGGTCGACGGCATCCTGCGGACGCAGACGTTCATCGCGTTCCGTGAGTACTCCTCGAAGGACCTCGACCAGGCCTTCGACCTCGGCCTGGAGGGCTGAGACCTCACGCCTGCGAGGCGCGGATCCACCGGTCGAGCACTGCGGCGGCGCGACCGTCGTCGACAGCCGCCTCGGCGAGCACGAGTCCGGCCCGGAGCCGCTCGACGAGCGTCCCGGTACCCGTCCCGCCGAGCGTGCCGTCGGCCACGAGCCCGGCCGCGGCGTTGAGCAGGACCGTCTCGCGCACCGGGCCGCGCTCACCTGCGAGCAGCCGGCGCACCACCTCGGCGTTCGCTGCCGGCTCACCGCCGCGCAGGTCCTCGACCGTGATCGGCGTCAGCCCCAGATCGGCGACCGCGTCCAGCACGTGCGTCGTGACGGCACCGTCGTGCACCCACCAGATGTCGGCGGGACCCGTCGCCGCGAGCTCGTCGAGGCCGCCGTGCCCGCGGAAGACGAGCGCCGACGTCCCGCGCCCCGCGAGGACACCGGCCATCAGGCCCGCCATCCGGGCGTCGGCGACCCCCATCGCCGCCGCAGCCGGCTGGGCCGGGTTCGTCAGCGGCCCGAGGACGTTGAACGCGGTGGGGACGCCGAGGTCACGACGCGCCGCGGCGGCATGGCGCATCGCCGGGTGGAAGACCTGCGCGAAGCAGAACGTGATGCCGACCTCCTGGGCGAGCTGGGCGACCCGCTCCGGCGGGTGGTCCAGGCGCAGGCCCAGTGCCTCGAGCACGTCCGCGGTACCGCTGGAGGACGACGCGGCCCGCCCGCCGTGCTTGACGATGCGGACCCCGGTGCCGGCCACCACCAACGCGGCCATCGTGGAGATGTTGACCGTGTGCATCAGGTCGCCGCCGGTGCCGACGATGTCGAGCGCACGGCCGGGCACCTCGAACCGGTGGGCGCGGGACAGCATCTCCTGGACCAGGCCGGTCAGCTCGTCGATCGTCTCGCCCTTGGCGCGCAGCGCGACCAGGAAGCCGGCGAGCTGGACCGGGGTCGCCTCGCCGTCCATCACCTGACCCATCGCCCAGCGCACCTCGTCGGTGCTCAGGTCGTGGCCGGCGAGCAGACTCGTCAGGAGCCGCGGCCAGGTCGGGGACGTCTCAGCCGCCACGGTCAGGCCGCTGCGGTGCCGACGAGCAGCCCGGCGACGGACTGCTGCAGGACGATCGGGTCGAAGGGCCGCGTCACGACCGCATCCGCGTTCGACCACGAGGCCAGCCAGGAATCCTGCTGACGTCCGATCAGGACCAGGACCGGCGGGCACCGGAAGATCTCGTCCTTGACCTGGCGGCACAGGCCCAGCCCACCGACCTTGCCGGCCTCGCCGTCGAGGACCAGGAGATCCAGCCCGCCGGCGTCGATCGTGGTGATCGCGGCGGCTGCCGTCGCGACCTCGACCCACTCGATCGGCGGGAGGTCCTTGCCGAGCCGGTGCCCGACAGCGAGCATCACCGACTCACGAGCCTCGACGTGGTCGCTGTAGAGCAGGATCCGGAAGGTCTTCTGCCGGTCGGTGCCCTCTGCGGCGGCCCAGTCGTCGTGCTCGTCGGTCGCAGCCATCTCGCCTCACTCGTCCTCGCGTGTCCGGACCGCGCCACGGTCGTTGCGGCACCACCACGCATCTTGGCACGGACCGGCGCCCGGACCGATCCGGCGACGCCGCCGGGGGTCCCGCGGCCGATGGCTGCACGACGTCCGGGAGGTGGCACGGCCGACGAGATCAAGTTGTTGCGTACGCACCTAGGCCTTTGGACCCATGCGGCCCACTCATCGGCCATAATGACCGGGTGTCAACCGCAACGGCCGCGTCCATCAAGCACCCCGCCCTGAGCGTCAACCGCCCGAACCCCGTGTCGGTCGGCACGATCGTGTGGCTGGCCAGCGAGCTCATGTTCTTCGCCGGCCTGTTCGCCATGTACTTCACGATCCGCTCCACCGTCCCCGAGCTCTGGCCCCAGGAGACCGCGAAGCTGAACCTCACCTTCGCGACGATCAACACGATCGTCCTGGTGCTCAGCTCGATCACCTGCCAGATGGGCGTCTGGGCGGCCGAACGGTTCCAGCCGCGCCGCACCGGCAGCCTGCTCCAGGTCAACCGGTGGGGCATGAACGAGTGGATCACCCTGACGTACGTGATGGGCTCGGCCTTCATCGGCGGCCAGATCTTCGAGTACTCCGAGCTCATCTCCGAGGGCCTGACGATCTCCTCGAGCCCCTACGGCTCGGTCTTCTACCTGACGACCGGCTTCCACGGGCTGCACGTCCTCGGCGGCCTCATCGCCTTCCTCATCCTGATGGGCCGCTCGTTCACCGCCAAGCGGTTCGGGCACCACGAGGCGACGACCGCCATCGTCACGTCGTACTACTGGCACTTCGTCGATGTCGTGTGGATCGCGCTCTTCGGTGCGATCTACCTGATCCGATGACCGCCTCCCGCCCGGCCGGCACCGCACTGACGTCCACCGTCCGGGCGGCCGTCAGGAACGAGAAGGGGTCTGCTCCGTGAAGGCAATCGCCGCTCGCCGGCACCACCGGCAGGCTCCGGTCGTGCTGCTGCTCCTGGCGCTGCTCGCCACCGGCGCGCTGTATGCCGCGTTCGCGCCGAGTGCCGCCAGCGCGGCTGCGCCGAGCCAGGGTGACGTCGAGATGGGCAAGGCGCTGTTCACGGCGAACTGCGCGACGTGCCACGGCCCGAGCGCCGAGGGCCGCGACGGGATCCCGTCGCTGGTCGGGGTCGGAGCCGCGGCTGTCGACTTCCAGGTCTCGACGGGTCGGATGCCGATGCAGGCGAACGGCCCGCAGGCCGCTGCCAAGCCCCCGCAGTTCGACGCCGCGCAGATCAGCCAGCTCGCGGCCTACGTGGCCTCCCTCGCCCCCGGACCGGCCGTCCCGTCGGCAGCCCAGGTCGACCCGGCCGGCGGCGACGCCGCCAACGGCATGGCCCTGTTCCGCACGAACTGCGCGATGTGCCACGGCGCGGTCGGCAAGGGTGGGCCGCTGTCCGAGGGCAAGTACGCGCCCACCCTGACCAACAGCACCCCGACCCAGATCTACGAGGCCATGCTGACCGGGCCGCAGTCGATGCCGGTCTTCAACGAGACCAACCTCTCCGCGGACGACAAGCAGGACGTCATCGCCTACCTCGAGGAGCAGAAGGCCGGCTCCCCCGGTGGGACCGACCTCGGGTCCGTCGGCCCGGTCGCCGAAGGCCTGTGGGTCTGGGTGGTCGGGATGGGCCTGCTGATCGCGTGCGCCGTGTGGATCGGAGCGAAGTCCTCATGAGCAACGAGAACCCGTCCTCGGACGTCGTCGTCCACACCGCCGCGGCGACGCAGGTCCCCGAGCGCTTCGAAAACCCCGGCCTGCCGGTCCACAAGGCACGCATGGGAGACACGGACCCGGCCGCGGCCAAGCGGTCGGAGCGCCAGGTCGTCGCCCTCTTCGGCCTCTCGGTCCTCGGCACCGTCGGCTTCCTCGTCGCGTACTTCGCCGTGCCACCGGGTGAGACGGTCGAGAGCATCCGACTGTCGAACCTGCTGCTCGGCCTCGGCCTGTTCGTCGGCATGTTCGGGATCGGCGCCGCCGCCGTGCACTGGGCCAAGTCGCTGATGTCCGACCACGAGGCGACCGAGGACCGGCACCCGCAGCGCAGCGACGCGACGACCCGGGCCGCCGCGCTGGACGTCCTGGCCGAGGGTGCCGCGGACTCCGGCATCGGACGTCGGGGCCTGCTCAAGGGCGCGGTCCTGTCGGCCGTCGTCCTGGCGCCGCTGACCATCGCCGTCCCCCTGATCGGTCAGGTCGGCGGGGACTGGAACGTCTCGAAGTTCCGGCACACCATCTGGGAGCCGGGCCGACGCCTCGCCCGGGACCCGTCCGGTACGCCCATCAAGGCCTCCGACGTCACGATCGGCTCCGTCTTCCACGTCATCCCCGAGGGGCTGCGCGACGAGGAGCACTGGATCGAGGAGAAGGCCAAGGCCGTCGTGCTCATGGTCCGCCTCGATCCCGCCGTGCTCAAGGAGTCCCCCGAGCGGGCCGGATGGTCCTACGAGGGCATCGTCGCCTACTCGAAGATCTGCACCCACGTCGGGTGCCCGGTGGCGCTGTACGAGCAGCAGACCCACCACCTGCTGTGCCCCTGCCACCAGTCCACCTTCGACATCGCGGACGGTGCGCGGGTGGTCTTCGGGCCTGCCAAGCGCGCCCTGCCGCAGCTGCCGATCACGGTCAACGACGAGGGCTACCTCATCGCGCAGGACGACTTCGACGAACCGATCGGCCCGAGCTACTGGGAGCGCCTCAAGTGAGCACCGCGCAGCGCGCCGCCGGCGGGACAGCCGACTACCTCGACCAGCGGACCGGCATCGGGCTGGCCGTCAAGAGCTTCGCCCGGAAGATCTTCCCGGACCACTGGTCCTTCCTGCTGGGCGAGATCGCTCTGTACTCCTTCGTGGTCCTGCTGATCACAGGCGTATTCCTGACCATGTTCTTCGTGCCGAGCATGGGCCTCGTGACGTACGACGGACCGCTGGCGACGATGCAGGGCGTGGAGATGTCCGAGGCGTTCGCCTCGACCCTGCACCTGTCCTTCGAGGTCACCGGCGGACTGCTCATGCGGCAGATCCACCACTGGGCGGCCCTGCTGTTCATGGCCGCGATCGTCACGCACATGATGCGGGTCTTCTTCACCGGTGCGTTCCGCAAGCCGCGTGAGGTGAACTGGCTCGTCGGCTTCGTGATGATGATCCTCGGTCTCGCCGCAGGGTTCACGGGCTACTCGCTGCCTGACGACGTGCTCTCGGGCAACGGTCTGCGGATCACCGACGGCGTGGTCAGGTCGATCCCGATCATCGGCAGCTACGTGTCGTACTTCATCTTCGGCGGGGAGTTCCCGGGCGACCAGATCATCCCCAGGCTGTTCACGATGCACATCCTGCTCATCCCGGGACTGATCCTGGCGATGGTCGGGCTGCACCTGTTCTTCGTCGTGCTGCACAAGCACACGCACTACGCCGGACCGGGTCGCACCGACCGCAACGTCGTCGGCTTCCCGCTGTTCCCGGTGTACGTGGCCAAGGCCGGCGGCTTCTTCTTCATCGTCTTCGGCGTGCTGGCGCTCATGGGCGCGACGATGACGATCAACCCGGTCTGGAACTACGGGCCCTACGACCCGTCGCCGGTCTCCGCAGGGGCCCAGCCGGACTGGTACATGCTCTTCCTCGAGGGAGCGCTGCGCCTCATGCCAGGCCAGCCCGAGGTCGTCATCGGCGGCTACACGCTCTCGCTGAACGTGCTGATCCCGGCGATGGTGGTGCCGGGGATCCTGTTCATGTCCCTCGCCCTCTACCCGTTCATCGAAGCCTTCGCGACCGGCGACAAGCGCGAGCACCACGTGCTCGACCGGCCGCGCAACGCCCCGGTCCGCACGGCCACGGGCGTCTCGATCCTGAGCACGTTCTTCGTCCTGATCCTGGCCGGCTCGAACGACCTGATCGCCACCCACTTCGCACTGTCGATCAACGACATCACGAACATCTTCCGGACGCTCATCCTGGTCGTGCCGTTCGGGGCGTTCTGGTTCACCAGACGAGTCTGCCTCGGCCTGCAGCGCAAGGACCGCGATCTCGTCCTGCACGGGCACGAGACCGGCCGGATCGTCCGCTTCGCCGACGGTGAGTACGTCGAGGTGCACAAGCCGCTGGACGAGAACGAGCGGTGGGTGCGGGTGCACCACGAGCCGCGTCGGCCGATCGCGATCCTGCCGGCCCAGGACGAGCGCGGTGTGCGTCGCAAGGGCTACCGCCGGGACGCGCTGCGCGCCCGGGTCTCGCACCTCTTCTACGGGAACCGGGTCGAGCCGGTCACCCCGGCAGAGCTCGCCGCCGCCGGTTCGCACGGCGGGCACGACTCCCTGCCGGCCGGCCACGACGGCCCCGCCCAGGTCACCGCCGGACAGGGCAGCACCGGACAGGGCAGCACCGGACAGGGCAGCACCGGAAGGAGCACTGACAACGCGATCGAGGACACCCGGTCGGCGGACGGCGGTGCATCGGGTGATGCACCTGCCGGAGCCGCCGCCGTGCGGGATCGCTGACGAACCACCAGAGTGGAGGATCAACGGCGGCGCCGCGAACCATGGCGCCACCGCGGGTCTGAGTGAAACCGAGCCGTCGCACGCCGTGCGACCTGACCGGAGGTGCCATCCGTGGCTGACTACACCCTTCCTGACCTTCCCTACGACTACGCCGCCCTCGAGCCGCACATCTCCGGGCGCATCATGGAGCTGCACCACGACAAGCACCACGCCGCGTACGTGACGGGGGCCAACACGGCCCTGGAGAAGCTCGCGGCGGCCCGCGAGTCCGGCGACTTCGCTGCCGTGAACCTGCACGAGAAGAACCTGGCGTTCAACCTCGGTGGGCACGTCAACCACTCGGCGTTCTGGCAGAACCTGTCACCCGACGGTGGCGACCGCCCGATCGGTGAGCTGGCGGCGGCGATCGACGACGCCTTCGGGTCCTTCGACGCCTTCCAGAAGCACTTCGCAGCGACCGCTGCGGGCGTCCAGGGTTCCGGCTGGGCAATCCTCGCGTGGGACTCGCTCGGCGAGCGGCTCGCCATCTTCCAGCTCTACGACCAGCAGGGCAACATCCCCCTGGGGATCGTCCCGATCGTCCTGCTGGACATGTGGGAGCACGCCTTCTACCTCGACTACGTCAACGTCAAGGCCGACTACATCAAGGCGTGGTGGAACATCGTGAACTGGGCTGATGCGGCCGCGCGGCTCGACCGCGCACGCACGCAGACCGCGGGACTCATCGTCCCGTCCTGACCCGGTCACCACCTGACCCGGTCGACTCCCGGGCGAGGCCCGGCTCCCACCAGGGAGCCGGGCCTCGCCCGTAGGATCACGCCGATGAGGCGGATCCTGCTGACCGGCATGTCCGGCACCGGCAAGTCCAGCGTGGTGCGTGAGCTGGTCGCACGTGGCCATGATGCGGTCGACACCGACGACGGGTGGTGCGAGCCGGTCCCCGGAGGGCGGCAGCAGTGGCGCATCGCCGCCGTGCGCGAGCTCCTCACCGGCAGCCACGCCGATCTGCTCTTCGTCGCCGGCTGCGAGGAGAACCAGGCGGTCCTGCACGACCTCTTCGACGCGATCGTTCTGCTCAGCGCGCCCGCGGACGTGATCCTGTCCCGGCTCACCGAACGGACGACCAACCCCTACGGCCGGACGGCCGAGGACCGGCGGCGGGTGCTGGACGACCTCGCCGACGTCGAGCCGTTGCTCCGGCGCATCTCGACCCACGAGATCCGCACGACACAGCCGCTCGAGGACGTCGTGACCGCCGTCCTGCGCATCGCCGACGAGGTGTAGCGCCGGGATCCGGGCCGGTCCGACCGGTTCGGCCCGTGGTCGGGACCGCGTGCCGGGTCAGTGCGCGTGCTGCCCGCGGGAGAACTCGAAGGCCCAGCCGATCAGGCCGATGACGCCGACGACCGCACCGATCGCCAGGAGCCACCAGCCGATCGCCAGCGAGGCGAAGGAGATCGCCGCGCCGGCAGCCAGGATCAACGGCCACCAGCTCCACGGGCTGTACACGCCCTGCTCGCCGGCGCCGTGCTCGATCTCGCCGAGCTGATCGTCCTCGGGGCGGGCGTCGATCCGCCGGGCGACCATGCTGAGGTAGAAGCCGATCATGCCGACGAGCCCCGCCGTCAGGAGCAGGGCGCCGGTGCCGACCGCCTCGCCACCGCTCCACAGGGCGTAGACGATGCCGATCACGAGGAAGAAGGGCGCGAGGAAGAGGAACAGCCTGGACTCGATCTTCATCGTTGACCCTCCTGCGGGTCGCCGTCGACGACGTGACCGTCCGGCGGGTGACCGCCGTGCGAGATGAGGACCCCGGCGTCCGGCTCCACGTGGTCCATCGCGGCGACCTCAGGGTGGTGCAGGTCGAAGGCGGGCCGCTCGGAGCGGATCCGCGGCAGCGACGTGAAGTTGTGCCGCGGTGGCGGGCAGCTGGTGGCCCACTCGAGGGAGTTGCCGTAGCCCCACGGGTCGTCGACGGCCACCTTGGGCGCGTTGCGCGAGGTCGTGTAGACGTTCCACAGGAACGGCAGGGTCGATGCCGCGAGCAGGACCGAACCCACTGTCGAGACCTGGTTCATCCAGGTGAAGCCGTCCTCCGGCATGTAGTCCGGGTACCGCCGGGGCATGCCGATCACACCGAGCCAGTGCTGGATGAGGAACGTCGTGTGGAACCCGAAGAACAGCATCCAGAAGTGCACCTTGCCGAGCCGCTCGTCGAGCATCTTGCCGGTGAACTTCGGCCACCAGAAGTAGAACCCGGCGAACATCGCGAACACCACGGTGCCGAACACCACGTAGTGGAAGTGCGCCACGACGAAGTAGGTGTCGGTCACGTGGAAGTCCAGCGGCGGCGACGCCAGGATGACCCCGGTCAGACCACCGAACAGAAAGGTCACCAGGAAGCCGATGGTCCACAGCATCGGCGTCTCGAAGGTGAGCTTGCCGCGCCACATCGTGGCGATCCAGTTGAAGAACTTCACACCTGTCGGCACCGCGATGAGCATCGTCATCAGGGCGAAGAACGGCAGCAGCACGGCGCCGGTCGCGTACATGTGGTGCGCCCAGACGGTCACCGAGAGCGCCGCGATCGCGATCGTCGCGTAGATCAGACCCTTGTAGCCGAAGATCGGCTTGCGGCTGAAGACCGGCAGGATCTCACTGACGATGCCGAAGAACGGCAACGCGATGATGTAGACCTCGGGGTGCCCGAAGAACCAGAAGAGGTGCTGCCACAGGATGGCGCCGCCGTTCTCCGGGTTGAAGACCTGGGCACCGAGCCGTCGGTCCGCCCCCAGCGCCAGCAGCGCGGCGGCGAGCGGCGGGAACGCCATGAGGATGAGCATGCTCGTGACGAGCGTGTTCCAGGTGAAGATCGGCATCCGGAACATCGTCATGCCGGGCGCGCGCATCGTGATGATCGTGGTGATGAAGTTGACCGCGCCGAGGATCGTGCCGAACCCACCGAGGGCCAGCCCGAACACCCACAGGTCCCCACCGAGCCCCGGCGAGTAGGTGGTGCTCGACAACGGCGCATAGCCGAACCAGCCGAACGACGCTGCGCCCTGCGGCGTGAAGAAGCCCGCGACGGCGATCAGGCCGCCGAACAGGTAGAGCCAGTAGGCGAACATGTTCAGCCGCGGGAAGGCGACGTCCGGCGCGCCGATCTGCAGCGGCATGATGACGTTGGCGAACCCGGCGAACAGCGGCGTCGCGAAGAGCAGCAGCATGATCGTGCCGTGCATCGTGAAGAGCTGGTTGTACTGCTCCTTGCTCTGCACGATCTGGATGCCGGGCTCGAACAGCTCGGCGCGGATGACCAGCGCCATGACCCCTGCGATGCAGAAGAAGATGAACGACGTGATCAGGTACATGTACCCGATCGTCTTGTGGTCGGTGGAGGTGATCCACTTGATCACCGTGGCACCGTGGGTCTGCCGCTGCGGGGCAAGACCCGGCACCAGATCGGCGTGCGTGGCCATCAGCCCTCCCCTGCCGGGTTCGCGGTGTCGTCGCCGCGGTACAGCCCGCGGTCGAGGTCGCTGCCCAGCTCGCCGGTCTGACCGGCGTCGCGCAGCTCCTGCATCTGGGCGTCGTACTCCTCCCGGGAGACGACTGCCACGTTGAAGAGCATCCCGGAGTGGTGCTCACCGCAGAGCTCGGCGCACTTGCCGGCGTACACGCCCTCGCGGGTGGGGACGATCTGGAAGACGTTGGTGCGCCCCGGGATGATGTCCTTCTTGTACAGGAAGGCCGGCACCCAGAACGAGTGGATGACGTCACGCGAGTCCAGGACGATCTCGACCCGCTCGTCGACCGGCAGGTAGAGCGTCGGCAGCGTCGTGGAGTCCACGGTGGCGACGTCGTCCACGTGCACCCCGCTGGACCAGACGTCGTCGTCGAGGTAGTTGAAGTCCCAGCTCCACTGCTTGCCGATCACCTGGACCGTCAGGTCCGGCTCGGCGCTGACGTCCTCGATCGCCGACATGTCACGCTCGGTGAAGAAGTACAGGACACCGATCATCAGGATCGGCAGGATCACGTACATGACCTCGAGCGGCACGTGGTACCGCAGCTGCACCGGCAGCGTGTCGTCGTCCTTGCGCTTCCGGTAGACCGCGACGCACCAGATGATCAGGCCCCAGGTGAGCGCGCCGATGATCAGCGCGGCGATCCACGAACCGGTCCACAGGCTGGTGATCCGCTCGGTCTGGTTGGTGACCTGTCCGTCGTCGTATCCCGGGAGGAAGCCACGCTGGACCTGCGCGGAGCAGCCGCTCATGGCGAGGGTGACCAGCACGGCAAGAGCCGAGAGCCTGACGACGCCTGTTCGGCGTCGACGGGGGTTCTGCACGTCCAAGAGTGCCCTCTCATGTCACGCGCCCGGTTCGCCGCACCGGTGCGGCGGTGCGCCCACCTGGGACTTTGGTCCTCTGGTGGGCACCAGCGTAGCGCGCGCTCGACGTCATGCGTGCTCGTTCCGTCGTGGCCGCTACCGTGGCGACGTGGACGCACCGCACCGCACCTTCCTCGACGCAGGTGGCCGCGCTCCCGTGCACCCGGCCGGTCGCACGGCCTACGACGCCGCTCTGGCCGAGGGCTGGGCGGATCCGCGCCGGCTGCACGCCGAGGGCCGCCGGGCGCAGCTGCTCCTCGACAACGCCCGCCAGGTCTTCGCCGACGCGCTCGGGTGCCGCACCGAAGAGGTGCACCTGGCCCCGAGTCACACCGCGAGCCTGCACGCGGCAGTGCAGGGCGTCGCCCGTGGCCGTCGGCGCGTCGGCTCGCGAGCCGTCGTGTCGGCGGTCGAACGCGCCGCCGTGCTGTCCGCCGCCCGGTTCGTCGCCCCGGACGGCACCGAGGTGGTCCCGGTCGACCGCACCGGCCGGGTCGACCTGACGGGATGGACGCGTGCCGTGGCAGAACCCGGCGTCGCGATCGCGGCCCTGCAGCACGCCAACCCTGAGGTGGGCACGCTCCAGCCGCTCGAGAGTGCCCACGAGGCGGCCCTGGCCGCCGGCGTCCCGCTCCTGGTCGACGCCGGCGCCGGGGTCGGCCACGTCGAGGTCGGTCAGGCCTGGGACCTGCTCGCGGCGGACCCGGGCGACTGGGGCGGACCGGCAGGCGTCGCGGTGCTCGCCGTCCGCTCGCGCGTGCGGACCGCCCCGGTGGGCCCGCCGGACGACGACGCGTGGTTCCCGGGCGGGGTGAGCGTCCCGGCCGCGTTCGGCGCGGCCGCCGCACTGCAGGCGGTGCTGGCCGACCGCCAGGCGGCCGACACCCGGCGCCGGGCCATGGTGGCCCAGGTGCGTGCGCGGGTTGCCGCCGAGGTCCCCGACGTCGAGGTCGTCGGCGACCCGGACGCACGGCTGCCGCACGTCGTGACCTTCTCCTGCCTGTACGTCGACGGGGAGGCGCTCGTCACCGAGCTCGACCGCCGCGGGTTCGCCGTGGGCTCGGGGTCCGCCTGCACGTCGAGCACCCTCGAACCGAGCCACGTGCTTGCCGCCATGGGCGTGCTGACCCACGGCAACGTCCGGCTGGCACTGCCCCGCGAGACCACCCAGGACGACGTGGACCGCTTCTGCGCAGCCCTGCCCGACGCCGTCGCGCACGTCCGGCGGATGATCGGTGCGGTGGGCCTGTGACCGCGGAGACCGTCGTCGACGCTCGTGGCCTGCGCTGCCCGCTGCCGGTGATCCGGGCCGCTGCGGCGGCCCGTGGCGCGCCCCCCGGCTCGCTCGTCACGATCCTGTGGACGGATCCGGCGGCCCGTCACGACCTGCCGGCGTGGGCCCGCATGCGTGGGCACGCACTGATCGGCACGGTCGCGGTCGACACCGAGCCGGCCGACCTGCAGCCCGACGGTGGATCGGCCGATCGCGCACCGGGCACGCCGCCGGCCCCCGTCGAGGCGTTCGCCACGACGATCCGCATCGCCTCGCCCGCAGGCTGAGCGATCGGCCTCGACGGACGACACGAAGGGCCGGTGCCGTCACGGCACCGGCCCTGCGTCGAGCATCAGCCGATCAGGCGAACGACCCGCCGCACGCGCACGAGCTGCCGGCGTTCGGGTTGTCGATCGTGAAGCCCTGCTTCTCGATCGTGTCCGCGAAGTCGATCGTGGCGCCGTCGAGGTACGGGACGCTCATCCGGTCGACGACCACCTCGACGCCGTCGTAGCTGCGGATCGCGTCGCCGTCGAGCACACGCTCGTCGAAGTACAGCTGGTAGATCAGGCCCGAGCAGCCGCCAGGCTGCACGGCGACCCGCAGTCGCAGGTCGTCACGGCCCTCCTGCTCCAGCAGGGCGCGCACCTTGCCTGCGGCGACGTCGCTCAGCTCGACGCCGTGGGTAGCGGTCTCGGTGGTCTCGCTCATGGTCTCTCCGCGGGATCTCGGGTGCTGCTCAGGTTCTGGATGCTCTCGACAGCGCCAACAAGGCGCGCGCGACGCGTGTTCCCGTCAAGGGTACGTCGTCACCCCGACCGGGTCATCGGGACCAGGTCCGAGCCACCCGTTCGGCCCGCGCGGCGAGCGTGGCGACCGGATCCCTCTGTGCGGCTGCGACCTGATCCGGTCGTTCGGCGACGGCGTAGGCAGCAGCGATCCCGGCCGCGGACCACTCCCGCCGGCCGATCAGCACCTGCCCGGCGACGACGACCACCGGGATCCCGTGTGCGACGCCCTGCGCCGCGACCGCCGACACCACCTTGCCGTGCAGGGACTGCCAGTCCAGCGCGCCTTCCCCGGTCACGACGATGTCGGACCGGGCGACGTGCTCGGCCAGGCCGACGGACTCGGCGACCACCTGCGCGCCGGGCAGTACCCGGCCGCCGAGGACCGCCAGACCGAAGCCGAGGCCACCGGCGGCGCCGCCGCCGGGGAGCTGCGCCAGGGTCCGGTCGCCCCCTGCGGCGCCGTGGTGGTGGTGCCCGCCGTGCTCGGGGGCCAGCGGCGAGCCGATCAGCGCACCGCTGGTCGACGCGGGACGGGCCGGCGCGGCCAGCAGGTCCCGTCGCGTCCCGTCGGCGGCGACGGCCTGGCCCACGACCTGCGCGAAGCTGCCGAGTGCGCGCTCGAGCTCCTGGGCCTGCTCGGCGGTGGCACCCTTCTGCGCCGCGAACCCGGCACTGGCGCCGTGCAGGCCGAGGAGCGGGACGTCGACGTCGGTCGCGATCACGAGGTCCACACCGGCGAGCTCGCGTCGCAGCTCGGCGAGACCGGCGAGGTCCTCGAGCCGGACGCCGCCGAGACCGCCACCACCGCCGCGCAGGATCAGGCCGCCCACCCCGAGACCGGCGAGCATCCCGGCGCCGGCGTCGTTGGTCGCCGAGCCGCCCAGCCCGACGACGACCCGCCGTGCGCCGAGGTCGAGCGCCGCGCGCAGCAGCTCGCCGACGCCGATCGAGGTCGTCCGGGTGGGGTCGCGCCGGGCGGCCGGCACCAGGTGCAGCCCCACCGCATGTGCCGACTCGAGGTAGGCGGCCCGCCCGGACGGACCGTCCACGAGCAGCACGAGCGCGGCCGTCGGCTCACCGAGCGGTCCACCGACCGTGATCGGGACGAGCTCCCCACCGAGGCCCGCGTGCACCGTCTCGACGAAACCGGGGCCGCCGTCCGCCAACGGGAGCACCGTCACGTCGTCGTGCGGCGCACCCCGCGACCAGCCGTCCGCGATCGCGTCGGCGGCCTGGCGGGCGGTGAGGGTCCCGGTGAAGCAGTCAGGGGCAACGAGGATGCGCACGACGTCATCCTGCCCTCTGCCGAGCACTGTCGACGTCCGCGGACGAGGCTCCGCACGCGGGACGAGCCGGGCCCACCTGCTCCGAGAGCGGGTCTCCGCGCGGGGCGCGGCGCGGCCGAGGTCCCGAATGCGGCTTGTGGGAACATGGGCGCGTGAGCACCATGCCGTCAGCCGCACCTGAGTTCGCCGAGCCGTCGCCGTCCCCCGCGCTGCTGCTCCTCGGCCGGCGGTCGGACCTCGCCTCGGAGCGTGGGGTCGAGTGCGTCGGCGACCTCCCCGCCGCGAGCGACCCGGATCTCGTCGAGCGGGCCCGCGCGGCCCGAGCCACCCTGGGCGACCAGGTCTTCGTGCTCGGCCACCACTACCAGCGCGACGAGGTCATCGCCTTCGCCGACGTGACCGGGGACTCCTTCAAGCTCGCGCGCGAGGCTGCCGCGCGCCCGGACGCCTCGCACGTCATCTTCTGCGGCGTGCACTTCATGGCCGAGTCCGCGGACATCCTGACGGCCGACGACCAGGCGGTGCTCCTGCCCGACCTCGCCGCGGGGTGCTCGATGGCCGACATGGCCGCGATCGGACAGGTCGAGGAGGCCTGGGACACGCTGGCCGACGCCGGGGTCGCCGAGCAGACCGTCCCGGTCACCTACATGAACTCCACCGCGGCGATCAAGGCGTTCACGGGGCGGCACGGCGGCACGGTCTGCACCTCGTCCAACGCCCAGGTCGCTCTCCGCTGGGCCTTCGACCGGATGGGCGGCCTGGACGGCAGCGGCAAGGTGCTCTTCATGCCCGACCAGCACCTGGGCCGCAACACCGCCGTCCTGCAGCTCGGCCTCTCGCTCGACGACTGCGTCGTGTTCGACCCGCGCCGGCCCGGCGGCGGCCTGACCGAACGTGAGCTCGACGAGGCCCGCGTGATCCTGTGGCGAGGGCACTGCTCGGTGCACGGCCGGTTCTCGGCCCGCAACGTCGCCGACGTGCGCGCCGCCATCCCCGGGGTCAACGTCCTGGTGCACCCCGAGTGCACCCACGAGGTGGTCACGGCCGCCGACCTGGTCGGCTCGACCGAGTACATCGTGCGCGCGCTCGATGCGGCCGAGCCTGGCTCGTCCTGGGCGATCGGGACCGAGCTGAACCTCGTGCGCCGGCTCGCTGCGGCCCACCCGGAGCTGAACGTGCACTACCTCGACTCGACGGTGTGCTTCTGCTCGACGATGAACCGCATCGACCTGCCGCACCTGGTGTGGACCATGGAGTCGCTCGTCGACGGACGGACCGTCAACCGGATCGTCGTGGATGCCGACGACGCCCGCTGGGCGCGCGCGGCCCTCGACCAGATGCTGGCGCTGCCGGCGGTGTGAGGAGGCGTTCGAGGTGGGGACCCAGCGACCGCTCCGGGTGGGCATCTTCGTGTTCGACGACGCCGAGGAGCTCGACATCGTCGGTCCCTACGAGGTCCTGACCTGGTGGGCGGGTCACTCGGCGCTCCGCCCCGAGGTGGTCACCTTCTCCGCCGACGGCGCCGGCGTGCGCTGCGCCAAGGGTCTGCGCCTGGTCCCGGAGCGCTCGACCCAGGACGTCGGTCCGCTGCATGTGCTCGTCTACCCGGGCGGTCGGGGCACCCGACCGCTGACGCGGGACAGCGAGCACCTCGACTGGGTCCGCACGATGCGCGTGCAGACGCCCCTGATCGCGTCGGTGTGCACCGGGGCGCTGGTGCTCGCGGCGGCAGGTCTGCTCGCCGGCCGCCCGGCGACGACCCACTGGAACGCCTTCGACGAGCTCGCGATGATCGATCGCAGCGTGCTCGCAGACACCGAGGCGCGGTTCGTCGACGACGGCGACGTCGTGACGTCTGCCGGGGTCTCGGCCGGGATCGACATGGCTCTGCACCTGGTCGCCCGGCTCGACTCCGTCGAGGAGGCGCGCGCGGTCCGGCGCGGGATCCAGTACGACCCGGCCCCTCCGGTGTGATCGGACGGTCCGGTGTGATCGGACGGTCCGGGTGATCGGACGGTCCGCTCAGGAGGTCGCGAGCCTGCTCAGCAGGAGCACCTCCGCGAGCACGACCTTCTCGAGCTCGCCCAGGTGGACCGACTCGTTGCCGCTGTGCGCCCGCGAGTCAGGGTCCTCGACGCCGGTCACCAGGATCGCGGCGTCGGGGAACACGTCGAGCAGGTCGGCGATGAACGGGATCGACCCGCCGAGACCGATGTCGACGGGCTCGGTGCCCCACGCGTCGGCGAAGGCACCGCGCGCCGTCCGCATCGCAGCCGAGTCCGCCGGCGCCTGGAAGGCCTTGCCGCGGTCGCCGTCGCGCACGGTCACCCGCGCACCGAACGGGGCGTGCGTCTCCAGGTGCGTGCGCAGCGCGTCCGCGGCGGCGTCAGGGTCCTGCCCGGGCGGGATCCGCAGCGAGAGCTTCGCCGTGGCGGTCGGCGCGATCGTGTTCGACGCGTGCGCGACGCTCGTCGCGTCGAAGCCGATCACCGACAGCGCCGGCTTCGTCCAGAGCCGTCCGGTGAGCGTTCCGGTACCGGCGAGCCGCACCCCGGGAAGGACCGCCGCGTCGGCGCGGAAGTCGGCCTCGTCATAGTCGACGGTCGGTTCCGGTGCGGTGACGAGACCCTGCACGGCGACGTCGCCCGCGTCGTCGTGGAGCGTGGCGATCAGCCGGGCGAGCAGCGTCGGTGCGTCCAGGATCGGGCCGCCGAACATGCCCGAGTGGACCGCGTGCTCGAGCACCGCGACCTCGACGTCGCAGTCCACGAGCCCTCGCAGGCTCGTCGTCAGCCCCGGGACCCCGACCTTCCAGTTCGCCGAGTCCGCCACGACGATGACATCGGCCGCGAGCAGGTCGCGGTGCTCGGTGAGGAAGGCGACGAAGGTGGGCGAGCCGACCTCCTCCTCGCCCTCGACGAACACGGTGACGCCGACGCCGAGCTCGTCGCCGAGCACCCGCAGGGCACCGACGTGGGCGATGACGCCCGCTTTGTCGTCGGCCGCGCCCCGGCCGTAGAGCCGCCCGCCACGCTCGGTCGGCTCGTACGGGTCGGTCTGCCACGCATCGGCCGCGCCGGGCGGCTGGACGTCGTGGTGCGCGTAGAGCAGGACGGTCGGTGCGCCGGCCGGCGCAGGCCGCCGGGCCACGACGGCGGGCCGGCTGACCAGGCCGTCGGGGTTCGTCGCGGTCAGGACCTGGACCTGCGCCATGCCGACGCCGCGCAGGAGGTCGGCGACAGCGGCGGCACTCGCGGCGAGGTGCGCCTGGTCGAACGCCGGGTTCGAGACGCTCGGGATGCGCACGAGCGCCTCGAGATCGCTGCGCAGTGCCGGGAAGGCGGCCGCGACACGGCGGCGCAGCTCGCCCACGGACGTCGTTGCGGGAGGAGGGGTCTGCGGGCGCGGCTCGTCGGTCACGTCGTCCTACGCTACCCGCGTGCTCGACTACCCTGAGCACGTGTTCTCCCGAAACCGGTCCGACTCCCCCGCCACGCCCGCCGAGGTTCCCCCGGCTGCGGTGTCAGGCAAGGGGCACGCCACGCCCAAGCGCAAGGAGTCGGAGGCTGCCCGCCGGCACCCGCTCGGTGCGGTCGATCGCAAGCAGGCGGCGCGCGCCCAGCGTGCGACCGCCAAGGAGACGCGCGACCGCGAGTACCAGGCGATGCAGACCGGTGACGAGCGCTACCTGCCGATCCGCGACAAGGGCCCGGTCAAGCGCTGGATCCGCGACTTCGTCGACGCCCGCCGGAGCCTCGGCGAGTACTTCCTGCCGGTCTCGCTCGGGGTGGTCTTCGCGACCCTGCTGACCAGCGGCAACGTCACGGCCGGCATCATCGTCATCGCTCTGCTGTACCTGATCGTCGCGGCCGTGGTGATCGATGCCCTCATCCTGCGCCGCCTCCTCAAGCGCAAGCTCGAGGCACGGTTCGGCGACAAGGTCCCGCGCGGCTCGCTCATGTACGGCGTCCTGCGCGCGTTCCAGATGCGCCGGACCAGGCTGCCCAAGCCGCAGGTGAAGCGCGGCGAGTTCCCCTCGTAGGCTGGGGCGATGGTCAACCATCGATACCTCGGCAACAGCGGTCTCAAGGTCTCCGAGATCGCCTACGGCAACTGGCTCACCCACGGCTCGCAGGTCGAGAACGAGGCCGCCACCGCGTGCGTGCATGCCGCCCTCGACGTGGGCATCACCACCTTCGACACCGCTGACGTCTACGCCAACACGGCCGCCGAGACCGTCCTGGGGGACGCGCTCGCCGGTCAGCGACGTGCGTCGCTGGAGATCCTGACGAAGGTGTACTTCCCGACCGGCCCGAAGGGGCCGAACGACGTCGGACTGTCCCGCAAGCACATCATGGAGTCGATCCACGGCTCGCTGCGGCGCCTGCGCACGGACTACGTCGACGTCTACCAGGCGCACCGGTTCGACACCGAGACGCCGCTCGTCGAGACGATGCAGGCCTTCGCCGACGTCGTGCGGCAGGGCAAGGCGCTGTACATCGGCGTCTCGGAGTGGACGGCCGACCAGATCGAGGCCGGGCACGCTCTCGCGACCGAGCTGGGCTTCCAGCTGATCTCCAACCAGCCGCAGTACTCGATGCTCTGGCGCGTCATCGAGGACGAGGTCGTCCCGACCTCGCGTGCACTCGGCGTCTCGCAGATCGTCTGGTCGCCGGTGGCCCAGGGCGTGCTGACCGGCAAGTACGCGCCCGGCGAGAACCTGCCCTCCGGGAGCCGCGCGACCGACGACAAGGGCGGCGCCCGGATGATCGGCGGCTTCCTGCGCGACGACGTGCTCACGGCGGTCCAGGGGCTCGTCCCCGTCGCGGCGGACCTCGGCCTGTCGATGGCCCAGCTGGCCGTCGCCTGGGTGCTGCAGAACGACAACGTCGCCGCTGCGATCATCGGTGCCTCCCGCCCCGAGCAGGTCGCGGAGAACGCCAAGGCCTCCGGGGTGACCCTGCCGCCGGTGGTCATGGCGCAGATCGAGTCGCTGCTCGCAGGCGTCACCGAGACCGACCCCGCAAGGACGGCCGAGCAGGCGCCGGCGGGCCGCCCCGCCTGACGCGCTGCGCGAGCAGCACACCCGCTCGGTTCAGCCCTCCGCCGCAGGTACCTCGGCCGCGGACCCCTCGGCCCCGGACCCGACGAGCAGCTCGACCGCCTCGTCGGTGTCCGGGCCGCGGTTCGCGCCGCCCGTCGGGGGCGCCGCGAACCGCGGCATCAGGGTGTGCGCGAGCGGGCCGATGGCCAGCGCGTAGGCCAGGGTGCCGAACCCGACGGTGCCGCCGAGGAGCCAGCCGCCGAGGACCACCGTGACCTCGATGGCCGCCCGGATCGCCCGCACGGACCCGCCGGTGCGGGCCACCAGGCCCGTCATCAGCCCGTCCCGCGGCCCAGGGCCCATCCGCGCCCCGATGTACAGCGCCGTCGCCAGCCCGTTGAGGGCGATGCCGCCCGAGACGAGCGCGACCGCGGCCCAGAGTGGCAGCGGGGCGGGCAGTGAGGGCGAGCAGCGCCATGAACGGGTCGATGAGCAGACCGATCACCAGCACGTTCGCGACGGTGCCGGCGCCCGGTCGCTGTCGCAGCGGGACCCAGCACAGCAGCACCACGACGCTCAGGACGAGGGTCGCGGTGCCGAGGCTCCAGCCCACCTGCCGCGCGACGCCCTGGCTCAGCACGTCCCAGGGCATGTTGCCGAGACCGGAGTGCACCAGGGCCGCCACCGACGCGGCGTAGAGCACCAGGCCGACGGCCAGCTGCGGGATCCGACGGGCCACGCCGATCAGGAGCGGACCAGCGGCACCGGCACGCCGATCAGCTGCCCCTGCTGGGTGAGCCGCGCAGTGGCGACCCCCTGGGCGGCGAGGCTCTGCCAGTGCTCGCCCAGCCACGCCTCGGCGTCGAACCTGGTGGTGAACGCCGGGCTCAGCGGGCGGTCGAGCAGGTGCTCCTCGGCGTCGAGGAACTGCCAGTCCCAGCTGGTGCGGGCCATCACGCAGGCACCGTGGCCCGGCGTCCGGAGCGCTCGAGCTCACGGTTGACCCGCGAGGCCCAGAACGGGCCCTCATAGATGAAGCCCGTGTAGCCCTGCACGAGGTCGGCGCCCGCACGCAGGTACGCGCGTGCGTCGTCGGCGGTCGTGATGCCACCGCCACCGATGATCGTCGGCCCGGCGCCGAGGCGGGCGCGCAGCCGGGTGACCACCTCGAGGCCCCGGGGCAGCAGCGGCGGACCGGACAGTCCCCCCTCGCCCAGGTCGTGCGCGATCGTGGTGTTCACCGCGACGACGCCGGCGAGACCGAGCTCCGCGACGAGGTCGGCGACCGCGTCGACGTCCTCGTCGGGCAGGTCGGGGGCGATCTTGACGAGGATCGGGAGGCTGCCCGGCTCGGTCACCGAGTCGGCGGCCTCCTGCACGGCGACCAGGATCGGCCGGAGCTCGGCGACGGCCTGCAGCGAGCGCAGGCCGGGTGTGTTCGGCGAGGAGACGTTGACCACGAGGTAGTCGGCCAGCGGAGCGAGCAGCCACGTGCTCGTCGCATAGTCGGCGGCCGCCTCCTGCACGGGGGTGATCTTGCTCTTGCCGATGTTCACGCCGACGACGAGCCGCCGGCCGGACGGGTTGCGGCGCAGCCGCCGCAGCCGGGACGCCACGGCCGCAGCGCCCTCGTTGTTGAAGCCCATCCGGTTGCGCACGGCGCGCTGGTCCAGCACGCGCCACAGGCGCGGCGGCTCGTTGCCCGGCTGCGCGTGCGCGGTGACGGTGCCGACCTCGACGTAGGAGAAACCGAGCATCGTCAGCCCGCGCACCCCGACGCCGTTCTTGTCGAAGCCCGCGGCCAGCCCGAACGGCGCGGCGACGTCACGGCCGAAGACCTGCACGGGCGAGGTGCCCCGCGGTGCGAGGAACCTGCGGATCACCGCTCCGAGGACGGGCGTCGCGGCGGCGAACCGGATGCCGGTGAAGGCGATCTCGTGCGCCCGCTCGGGGTCGAGCCGGACGAAGACCTGGTTGAAGAGGAGTCGGTACACGCCCGTCAACCTATCGGGAGTCGACGGCCCAGCGTGGCCGAGTTCGCCACAGCCACAGCAGGCCGAGCGCCGGCAGGACGAGGGGCACGTAGCCGTAGCCGGAGCCGAAGCCCGACCACACGGTCGCGTCGGCGAACAGCTCGGGAGCACCCACGGACAGGGCGCCGACGACGAGCACGCCGGTCAGCTCGAGGCTCACCGCGGACCACGCCGTCGCGCGCCAGCCCCCGGTGCCCTTGGCCAGCGCGACCGTCGCCAGGACGTAGACCGCCGCGGCCACCGCCGAGAGCAGGTAGGCCAACGGCGCCTCGTCGAGATCGCGCACGATCTGCACCGCCGAGCGGGCCGTCGCGGCGACCGCCAGCACGCCGTACACCGCCACCAGGACGCGCCCTGGTCCGCTCGCCGTGCTCAGGCTCGTGCGGTCCGCGCTCATGCGCCGGCCCAGACCTGGAGCAGGCGGTACTGCAGGAAGGCGACAGTCAGGGCGGCGACGAGCAGGACGACCGAGCTCCACCTCGTCCGCTCGGCGAACGCCCACGCCGCGGCGACCGGCAGGATGACCAGGGTGGTCACCAGGTAGCCCCAGAAGGTCGGGACGTCGGCCGGCGTCGTGCCGTTCACGGCGAGCACGACCGCGATCACGACCTCGATCAGCAGGGCGGCCTCGACCACGGCCGCACCCCACAGCTGACGCAGCACCACGGGCTGGTCCCGGATCGTCCGCACGGTGGCCCACCCGGCAAGGAGCAGCGCGAGCACGGCGACGACAAGGGCGAGGGGGAACCACACGGCGACGAGGATACGGCGCGAAAGGTCCTGGTCGGGCGGGGCTAGCATCGACGGGTGCCTTCGCTGAGCCTGACCCTCAAGCACCCCGCCCGCCTGGCCGTCGACGTCCTCGTCGTCGCCGTCGCCTCCTCGTCGTCGGGGATCACCCTGCTCGACGACGACGCGCTGCCCAAGGAGCTGCGCAGTCAGGTGACCTCGGCCGCCCGGGCGCTCGGTCTGACCGGCGAGGCCGACGCCGTCCTGCGGATGCCGACGAGCGGGGCCGTCAGCGCTCCCGTCCTGGCTCTCGTGGGCGTCGGCGAGCAGGTGGCACCCCTGTCGCACGAGGTGCTGCGCCGCGCGGCCGGCGCCGCGACCCGCCAGCTGACCGGCGTCGGGTCCATCGGCCTGGCACTGCCCGCGCACGACACGGCCGAGGTCGCCGCCGTCGCCGAGGGCGCGCTCCTCGGCGCGTACGCCTTCACGCGCTACCGCGAGGCCAAGGACGGGGCGGCACCCGCCGAACGGATCGAGCTGATCACCGCGCGGGCGAGGGACAACACCGCCAAGCGCGCCGTCGAGCGCGCTGCCGTCGTCGCCGCGGCCGTGCACGGGGTCCGCGACCTGGTCAACACCGCGCCGATCGACCTCTTCCCTGCCGCCTTCGCCGACGCCGCACGGGCTGCGACCCGCGGCACCAAGGTCAAGGTCACGGTGCTCGACGAGAAGGCGCTCGTGGCCGGCGGCTACGGCGGGCTGGTCGCCGTCGGCCAGGGATCGTCCCGACCTCCCCGGCTGGTCAAGGTCGTCTGGTCGCCCGCGCGACCGAGCCGATCCGTCGCACTGGTCGGCAAGGGCATCACGTTCGACTCCGGCGGTCTGTCGATCAAGCCGGCGAAGGGCATGGAGGCGATGAAGTCCGACATGGCCGGCGCCGCCGCCGTGCTGCACACCGTCCTGGCCGCCGCTGCCCTCGAGCTGCCGGTCAAGGTGACCGGATGGCTCTGCCTCGCCGAGAACATGCCGTCGGGCACCGCCCAACGACCGTCCGACGTGATCACCCAGCGCGGCGGGACGACTGTCGAGGTGCTCAACACCGACGCCGAGGGCCGCCTGGTCCTGGCCGACGGCCTCGTCGCGGCGTGCGAGGAGAAGCCGGACACGGTCGTCGACATCGCGACCCTCACCGGCGCCCAGCTGGTGGCGCTCGGTGCACGCGTGTCCGCGGTGATGGGCACCGACGAGGTCCGTGCCGCAGTCGTCGCGGCGGCGGACACGGCCGGCGAGCAGTTCTGGCCGATGCCCCTGCCGTCCGAGCTGCGCGCGAGCCTGAAGTCGCAGGTCGCCGACCTCGCGAACATCGGCGAGCGGTTCGGCGGGATGCTGGTCGCCGGCCTGTTCCTGCGGGAGTTCGTCGGGTCGACGCCGTGGGCGCACCTGGACATCGCCGGGCCGGCGTTCAACGAGGGTTCTGCGCACGGGTACACCCCGGTGGGTGGCACCGGCGTCGGTGTCCGGACGCTGCTGGCGCTGCTCGAGTCCTGAGTCGCTCAGGACGAGCGTGGACGCTGCCGGGCGTTCCACTCGCGCATGCGCGACGGGTAGCCGGTGAGCTGGACGTCGTAGACCGGGATCTCCAGCTGCCGGGCGATGTCCCGCGCCGTGCGCGGGTCGGGGACCTTGCGCCGGGTCCACTCCCCCGTCATCGCGATCAGCACGACAGTCGTCTGGGTCACGTTGGTGACCGGCTCGATGTAGGCCTCGACACCCACCCGCGAGCGGGCGAACTCGGTCAGGTGCGCGAGCGTCGTCTGCTGGGCGTGCCGCCCCGAACCCTCCGCGCCGTGCGGGGCGCGTCGTCTACCGAACAGAGCCATCCCCAGAGCGTAAGGGTCGGACGAGACATAGGATGAATGTCGCCGGCATCACAGGCGCCGCCCCGAGTTCCGGTTCCCGCCCGCGCGCAGGTGATGACAAGATGGCCCGAGCACCCCGCCGATCACGTCCCGAGGAGAGCGCATCGTGGCTGACAGCCCCACCGTCTACGACATCGTCGTCCTGGGCGGAGGGAGCGGCGGCTACGCCACGGCCCTGCGCGCCACCGAGCTCGGCCTGACCGTCGCCCTGATCGAGGCGGACAAGCTGGGCGGGACGTGCCTGCACAACGGCTGCATCCCGACCAAGGCCCTGCTGCACGCGGCCGAGGTCGCCGACTCGGCTCGCGAGAGCGAGCGGTTCGGCGTCAAGGCGGTGCTCGAGGGCATCGACATGGCCGGTGTCAACGCCTACAAGGAGGGCGTCGTCGGCCGTCTCTACAAGGGCCTGCAGGGTTTGGTGAAGGCGCACGGCATCACGTTCGTCGCGGGCTACGGCACGCTCGTCGCGGCGGACACCGTCGAGGTGGACGGCCAGCGGTACACCGGGCGAAACATCGTCCTGGCGACCGGCTCGTACGCCCGCTCGCTGCCGGGCCTGGAGATCGGCGGCCGGGTCATCACCTCGGACGGCGCCCTGAGCCTCGACCACGTGCCGGCCTCCGCGATCGTGCTCGGTGGCGGCGTGATCGGCTCGGAGTTCGCCAGCGTCTGGAGGTCCTTCGGCGTCGACGTCACGATCGTCGAGGCGCTGCCGCACCTGGTCCCGAACGAGGACGAGGCAGTGAGCAAGGCCTTCGAGCGCGCCTTCCGCAAGCGCGGCATCGCGTTCTCCACCGGAGTGCGCTTCCAGGGCGTGACCCAGGACGACGCCGGTGTCCACGTCGCGCTCGAGAACGGCACGACGTTCGACGCCGAGCTGTTGCTCGTCGCGGTCGGCCGCGGCCCACGGACCGACGGCCTCGGCTATGCGGAGCAGGGTGTCCGCCTCGACCGGGGGTTCGTCCTGACCGACGAGCGCCTGCACACCGGCGTCGGGAACATTTACGCCGTCGGCGACATCGTGCCGGGCCTCCAGCTCGCGCACCGCGGCTTCGCCCAGGGCATCTTCGTCGCCGAGCAGATCGCGGGCCTCAACCCGCCGGTGATCGTCGAGTCGGGCATCCCCCGGGTGACCTACTCCGAGCCGGAGGTCGGCTCCGTCGGTCTGACCGAGGCCAAGGCGAAGGAGCTCTACGGTGACGATGCCGTCGAGACGATCGAGTACAACCTGGGCGGCAACGGCAAGAGCCAGATCCTGGCGACGGCCGGGTTCGTCAAGCTAGTGCGCCAGAAGGACGGCCCGGTGCTGGGCGTCCACATGATCGGCGCCCGCGTCGGCGAGCTCATCGGCGAAGGCCAGCTCATCGTCAACTGGGAGGCCTACCCGGAGGACGTCGCGTCCCTCGTGCATGCGCACCCCACCCAGAACGAGGCACTCGGTGAGGCCTTCCTGGCCCTCGCCGGCAAGCCCCTGCACGCCCACAACTGACCCGATCGAAGGAGACGCGAGGTCATGACTGACTCCGTGCTGATGCCGGCGCTCGGCGAGAGCGTGACCGAGGGCACCGTGACCCGATGGCTCAAGCAGGTCGGCGACGAGGTCGCCCTGGACGAGCCGCTGCTGGAGGTCTCGACCGACAAGGTCGACACCGAGATCCCCTCCCCCTTCGCGGGGACGCTGACCGAGATCCTGGTCGCCGAGGACGAGACCGTCGAGGTGGGCACCGCGCTGGCCACGATCGGCTCGGCCGATCAGGCCGCCGATGCAGGTGAGCAGCCGTCCGCCGAGCAGGCGCCCCCTGCCGCCGAGGCTCCCGCTGCCGACCAGGCCCCGGACGAGGTGCCCGAGAGCGCGCCCCAGGAGACCTGGGCGCAGCCCGCGGCCACCCAGGAGCAGGCGCCCGCAGCGCCCGCAGCGGCGCCCGCAGCGCCATCGGGCGGCCCGAGCCAGGACGTCACGATGCCGGCGCTCGGCGAGAGCGTGACCGAGGGCACCGTGACCCGATGGCTCAAGCAGGTCGGCGACGAGGTCGCCCTGGACGAGCCGCTGCTGGAGGTCTCGACCGACAAGGTCGACACCGAGATCCCCTCCCCCTTCGCGGGGACGCTGACCGAGATCCTGGTCGCCGAGGACGAGACCGTCGAGGTGGGCACCGCGCTGGCCCGGATCGGTGCGTCCGGCGGGGCACCCGCGCCGTCGGCACCGGAGTCGACCCCCGAGTCCGCGCCCGTCGAGCCCGCAGCCGTCGCCGAGCCGGAGCGGTCCGACACCGGCGCCGGCGATGAGGTCGCCACCGCGCCGGCAGTCGCGCCGCAGCCTGAGGCTCGGACCGAGCCTCAGCAGGCACCGACGCCGGTGGCATCGGCACAGCCGACGGCATCCGGTGGTGCGGGCGGCTACCTGACCCCGTTGGTGCGCAAGCTCGCAGCCGAGAAGGGGGTCGATCTCGCGGCCCTCGTCGGTACCGGCGTCGGCGGACGCATCCGCAAGGAGGACGTCCTGGACGCGGCCGCCAAGGCCGAGCAGGAGCGTGCGGCGCGAGCCGCGCAGGAGCAGGCTCAGGCTGCTGCGGCCGCAGCGGCGCCCGCCGCACCCCCGGCTGTACCGAGCGCACCCCGGCCGGCAGCAGCAGCGACGTCCGTGTCCCCGCTGCGCGGCACGACGGAGAAGGCGAGCCGCCTCCGCCAGGTCATCGCCACGCGGATGGTCGAGTCGCTCCACTCCATGGCTCAGCTGACCACCATCGTCGAGGTCGACGTGACCAAGGTCGCGCGGCTGCGGGCCCGGGCGAAGAACGACTTCCGGGCTCGTGAAGGCGTCAACCTCACGTACCTGCCGTTCTTCGTCCTGGCGGCGACCGAGGCGCTCAAGGCCCACCCCAAGGTCAACGGCTTCCTCGACGGGAACCAGATCACGTACCACGGCGAGGAGAACGTCGGCATCGCGGTGGACACCGACCGTGGTCTCGTCGTGCCCGTCATCCGCAGCGCCGGTGACCTCAACCTGGCCGGCATCGCACGCAAGATCGCCGACCTCGCCGAGCGCACCCGCGCGAACAAGGTGACGCCGGACGAGCTCAGCGGAGCGACCTTCACGGTGACGAACACGGGCTCGGGTGGCGCCCTGTTCGACACCCCGATCGTGCCGGGCGGGACCTCAGCCATCCTCGGCACCGGCGGCATCGTCAAGCGCCCGGTCGTCGCGACGGACGAGGACGGTGGCGAGTACATCGCCATCCGGTCGATGTGCTACCTGGCGCTGTCCTACGACCACCGACTGGTGGACGGGGCGGATGCGTCGCGGTACCTCATGGCCGTCAAGCGGCGCATCGAGGACGCGGACTTCGAGTCGGAGGTCGGCGTCTGACGACGTCGACACCATGACGCAGGCCCGGACCGAAGGTTGTCCGGGCCTGCGTCATGAGATGCACCTCCCGGCTGACCTACGCTGAGCCGCATGCACGTCGTCATCGCGGGTTCGCACGGTCTGATCGGCACGGCCCTCGTCGAGCACCTGGCCCGTCGTGGCCACCACACCCGACGACTGGTCCGCCACGAGCCGACGTCGTCCCGCGAGATCGGGTGGGACCCGGCCGCGGGCCGGCTCGCTCCCGAGGACCTGCGCGGCGTCGACGCCGTGGTGAACCTCGGCGGGGTCGGCCTCGGCGACCACCGCTGGACACCGCGGTACCGGCAGGAGATCCTCCAGTCCCGCACGGGTCCGACGGCCCTGATCGCACGGACGCTCGCTGACCTCGCGGGCTCCGCCGGCGCACCGGCGGTCCTGCTCCAGGGCTCGGCCGTCGGCTACTACGGCGATCGCGGTGACGAGATCCTCACGGAGGCGTCCTCGCCGGGTGTCGGGTTCCTGCCCGACGTCGTGCAGGCGTGGGAGGCCGCGACCGCGACGGCAGAGCATGCCGGTGTCCGGGTGGCCCACCTGCGGACCGGCATCGTGATGGCCCGCGACGGCGGGTCGTTCGGCCGGCTCCTGCCCCTGCTCCGGCTCGGCGTCGGCGGCCCGCTCGGCAGCGGTCGCAACGTGTGGAGCTGGATCACGCTCGCCGACCAGGTCGGGGCCATCGAGCACCTGCTGACCGCGGACGTCCGAGGTCCGGTGAACCTCACGGCGCCCTCGCCCGCGCGCCAGTCCGACGTGGTCGCCGCCGTCGCGCGCGAGCTGCACCGGCCGAGCGTCCTGCGTGTCCCGCGGATCGCCCTCAAGGTCGCCATCGGCGACTTCGCCGACGACGTGCTGTCCTCCCAGCACGCGCTGCCCACCGTGCTCACCGCGAGCGGGTACGAGCACGTGCACCCCGACCTCGCCGGGGCCGCCGCCTGGCTCACGGGTCGGACGAACGGGTCGCACCGACCTCGCTGACCCGCCAGCCGTCCTGCGCGCGCCGCAGGACCAGGACGACACCCGCCTGGTCCGCCTGGTCCGCACCGGTCCCGGCCGGCGGGCCGCCGACGACCGACCCGGTCGTGACGTGCACGACGATCCGGACCCGAGCACACCCGAGGGCGTGACCGACGCCACGTCCGACGTCCTGGCGTCCGACCGGCAGCAACGCCACCGACCCGACCTCCAGACGCACCGGTCCACCGGGCACACCCGCCGCCCGCAGGCGACGCAGGGTCGTCAGGTCGGCCGCGCGCGCAGGCGAGCCGGGCACGGTCACCGCCGCGAGCGACGCCACGTCCTGGTCGACGAGCGCCTCGGCCCGGTCGACGGTCAGGCGCATCGCGGCAGCCACCGGGTCGGTCGTCCGCTCAGGCCCGTCCGATCCCCCGGTCGCCGTGGGGTCGAGGCCCGCCAGAACGACGACTGCGGCGCAGGTGGCCATCACCAGCGCGGCACCGCCCGCTGTGACGAGTCCACGCCGACCGCGCCGCCGGTGCCTGCCCCGCGCGCCACGGGCCGGACGGGGCGGGACGCGCTGGGTCAGGTCGTCGCCGGGGCCGACGGCGGCCCGCCGGACCGCCAGCCGGGCCAGCACAGCGGGGTCCGGCAGGTCTACCGGTACCGGGCGGCAGGTCGCGTAGACGGCTGCGGCCAGCCCGGCAGCATCGGGCCGATCGTCCGGGTCGAGGGCGGTCGCCGCCGTCAGCGACGCGACCAGCCGTGCCCGACCGGCGTCGTCGAGGTCGTCCGACGACCGCAGGTCGTCGTCCTGCGGTGCTCGACCTGTCGGCCGGGCGAGCAGCTGGAGCCCCAGTCGGGCGAGCGCGTGCACGTCGCCCGCGGGTCGCGCGCCCCGGGACCGCTCCGGAGCCGCCACGCCCGGTGTCCCCCGCTCGTCCGGGTCGTCGCCGCAGGTGAGGTCGACCAGGACCGCGCGCCCGTCCGGCGCGAGCACGACGTTCGCCGCGGCGACGTCCCCGTGCGCCAGACCGGCGGCGTGCAGGGCCGCCAGCGCCTCGGCGAGCGGCACCACCACGGTGACGACCTCGCCGGCCGCCCACGGACCCCGTCCGGCACGCACCGTGGCCAGGTCGGTGCCCGGCACCTCCTGGTGCAGCACCGCCAGGCCACCCCGGCCGAGCTCGAGCAACGGTCCGACGCGGGCAAGATGCGGGTGATCGATCGTGCTCAGGCGCCTGAGCCGGTCACGGACGTCGGCGGCACGCCGGGCGGACACCGGGCCGACGATGGTGACCACCCACCGGATCCCGTCGGAGCTGTGCGTGACCCACCGGGCGCTGCCGGGTGCCGAGCCGAGCAGGCGGACGGGCCCGAACCCTGCGCGTGCGAGCGCGGCATCGAGACCTTCGGGCAGCACGGGACCGGTCACCGGACCATGCCACCATCCCGGCGACCCCCGAACGGGTTGTCCACAGGCCCGGCGGGCAGTGCACGCCGCCCGACCGACTCAGTGGTGGGCGACCGGCTCCCGTCGTCCGTCGCGGACGCTGCGGCGCGCGGCGTCGAGCACGGCCGCGGTCCGGACGGCATCCCACGGGTCGACCGGGACCGGGCCGCCCGCAGCCAGCCACCTGCCGACCGCCCGGTAGAAGTCGGCATGGCTGCCCGGCGCGCGCTCGACGGGCTCGACCTGGTCGCCCCGGACCAGCAGCCCCTCGGTGCCCGGCCCGCCGGTCATGGCCTCGAACGGGGTCGGCTCGCCCTCGAACGAGGTCACGAGGTAGGCACCCGCGCTGCCGAGCACCCGGGTGCGCGGTCCGGGGCGCCGACGAGGCTGCCCGCCCACAGGTGGCTCGTCGTACCGCTGACGTGCTCGAGGGCGAGGAAGACGTCGTCCTCGGCCGGTGTGGTCAGGGCACGGATCTCGGCGTAGACCGAGGCGACCGGCCCGAAGAGCTGGGTCGCGGAGTCCACCAGGTGCGCACCGAGGTCGAGCAGCAGCCCGCCGCCCTGCCCGACGGCGTTCTCCTTCCACCGGTTCTTGGGCACCGGGCGCCAACGCTCCCATCGACGCTCGAACCGGTGGACCCGACCGAGCGCACCGGACGCGAGGAGGCCGAGGAGGGTCAGCTGCTCGCTGTCCCACCGCCGGTTCTGGAAGACGGTCAGCGGGACCGCTGCGGCCTGCGCCGCGGCCACGATCGTCGACGCGCCGTCGGCGTCGAGGGCGAGCGGCTTGTCGACGACGACCGGCACCCCGGCCGCCACGACCGCCATGGCGTGCTCCACGTGCCGGCCGCTGGGTGTCGCGACGACCACGGCGTCCACGTCCGCGGCGCGACCCAGGAGGCCGGCCACGTCGTCGTGCACGTGCACCCCGGGCCAGTCGGCGTGCGCCGCTGCCGCCCGCGCACCGTCGCGTGTGACCACATCGGTCACGGTGTGCCCCGCCTCGCGCAGCAGCCGCGCGTGGATGCCCCGGCCCGAGTCGCCGTAGCCGATGACGCCGAACCGCAGTGTCAGTCCCTGATCCTCGTTGCCCATGGCCACCAGGATGCCCGACCGAGGTCGTGGATGAGACCAGGGACCAGCAGGGTGCGCACGACGAGCGTGTCGATCAGCACGCCGAGCGCCACCAGGAACGCGAGCTGGACGAGGAAGAGCAGCGGGAGCACCGCCAGGGCACCGAAGGTCGCGGCGAGGACGACGCCGGCGCTCGTGATCACCCCACCGGTGACCGAGAGCCCCCGTCGCACCCCCTCGCGCGTGCCGTGCACCAGGGACTCCTCCCGGACGCGGGTCATCAGGAAGATCGAGTAGTCGATACCGAGGGCCACCAGGAAGACGAAGGCGTACAGCGGCACCGTCGCGTCCGCGCCCGGGAAGCCGAGGACGTGGTTGAACACGAGGGCCCCGATGCCGATCGTCGCTCCGAAGGACAGCAGGTTCGCCAGGACGATGATCAGCGGCGCGACGATCGCCCGGAGCAGGACGATCAGGACCAGCAGGATCACGAGCAGCACGGCCGGGACGATCACCGTCAGGTCGCGCGTGCTCGTCAGCTGGGTGTCGAGCCGTTCGGCGGCGGCACCACCGACCAGGGCGTCCTGGGCCACGGCGTGCACGGCGGTCCGTACGTCGCGGACCACGTCGACGGCCTCCTGGGTCTCCGAGCCGGCGTCGGTGACGACGTCGATGCGCACCGACCCGTCGACGACGAGCACCGGGGCGTCCGGGTCGGCGGGAGCCCCGGGCGGGCCGGGGGCCCGCTCGGTCACCGGGTCGGCGGACCGGACACCGTCGACGGCGGTCGCGGCGGCCACCACCGCGTCCAGGTCCGCCTCGGCGGCGATCACCGTGACCGGCTGGACCTGGCCCGCGTCGAAGTGGGCCGCGAGGACCTCCTCGCCCGCGACCGACTCGACCGCGGTGAGGAAGATGTCGCTCTCACCCGTGCCGTCGGCCTGCAGGGTCGGCAACCAGGCCGAGGCACCCAGCAGGGCGACGGCAGTGCCGACCCAGACCAGGCGCGGCCGACGGCCGATCAGCCCGGACACCCGGCCCCACAGCCCGGAGCGGGCCTCGAGGTGCTCGAGGGGCTCGCCGTCGCCGCGTGCGCGGGCGGCCCGCGACCCGCCGTCAGCGGCGACCGGGGCCTCGACCACGTGCGGGACGCGCGGCCAGAAGACCAGGCGGGAGCGCCGCCCGGTGATCAGGAGCAGGGCGGGCAGCAGCGTCGTGGCCGCCAGGAAGGCGCCGGCGATCCCGATCGCCGCGACGGGGCCGAGGCTCGAGTTCGACGACAGGTCCGAGAGCAGCAGGCAGAGCAGGCCGGCGATAACCGTCCCCGCGCTGGCCGCGACCGGCTCGATCGATGCCCGCAGGGCACGTCGCATCGCGGTGTACGGCGACTCCACCCGGCGCAGCTCTTCGCGGTAGCGCGCGACGATCAGCAGCGAGTAGTCGGTCGCGGCTCCGACGACGAGGATGAACAGGATCCCCTGGCTCTGCCCGTTGAGCACCAGGACGTCGGCCTTGGCCAGCTCGTAGACGACGAACGCCGCTCCGGCCAGACCGAACAGCGAGGTGAGCAGGACCGCGAAGGGCAGGCTCGGCGAACGGTAGACGATGATCAGGATCACGAAGACGACCGAGAGCGCGACGAGCAGCAGCAGACCGTCGATGCCGCCGAAGGCCTCGACCAGGTCGGCGATCGCGCCGGCCGGTCCGGTCACCCAGGCCTGCAGCCCCGCGTCGGCGAGATCGCCTGCGGTCGCGGCGCGAAGCTCGGCGACCACCTGGTTGACGACGCGCTCCTCACCGATCTGCTCACTCGCCGCATCGGCATCGAGCGACAGCGTGATCAGGGCAGCCGTCCCGTCCTCGGACGGGACGGCGACGGCAGGAGCGAGCAGCAGGTCGCCGATCGTCGTGCCCGGCCCGAGCTCGATCGCCGGCACCGCGGCGGCGAACGCCTGCACCGCAACGAGCTGGTCGGGCGTCAGGGCGCCGTCCCCCTCGACCACGACGATCGCAGGCAGCACGGCATCGTCACTGAAAGCACGCTGTGCCTCGGCCGCGCGGGTGGACTCCGCGCCTTGCGGCAGGAACGACGCGGCGGAGTTCTCCTGGACCTCGGAGAGCTTGCCCATCGAGCTCCCGCCGAGACCGGCCACCGCGAGCCACACCAGCAGCAGGGCCAGGACGCCGAGGCCACGCAGCGCACCGAGACGTCGGCCGGTTCCATTACTAAGCATGCTGAGTATCATGACCGGGCTAGCCTTCTCGCACAACTCCGGCCTTCGCTCGACCTTCTCGCGCAACTCCGGATGACGGAGGGATGTTCCCCGCAGTGTCAGAACCAGCCGCGTCAGGACCGGCCGCACCCGGCGCAGACCCGGTCGCACGGTTCAACCAGTGGCCGACCGGGCGGCTCATCTCGGCGGCCGCCCGGCGGATCGAGCGGGACTGGAACGCGCACCTGAGCGGCTGGGACCTCAACCACGCGAGTCTCCCGGTGCTCTTCCTCCTGCTTCGCGGACCCCGCTCCCAGCATGAGCTCGCGCAGGCCTCCGGCGTGACCGAGCAGACCATGAGCCGCATCGTCGCACGGCTCGAACGCTCGGCCTACGTCGACCGCCTGCCGCACGCCCATGACAGGCGCCGGCACGACGTCGTGCTCACCGCATCGGGTCGCGCCGCACTGTTCGAGGCGGGCGACCCGCAGGTGGCCGAGGAGATGAGCATCCGCGGGCTGGACCCCGACCAGGTCGAGCAGCTGCGCGGGCTGCTCACGGTCATGCTCGCCCAGCGTCCGCACGCCTCCGACGCCGGGCTCACCGACGCGCTGGACCATCCCTTCGCGGCGCCGCCCGGCGGCAGCGACGCGGACCACGGCGCGGACCACGGGTAGCGTGCCGGGGGTGGAGTTCGTGAGTCTCGACCTGGGCGTCCGGCAGGTCGACTACACCGAGGCCTGGGCGCTGCAGCGCCAGGTGCACGCCGAGGTCGTCGACGGCCTGCGGCCGGACACCGTGCTGCTCGTCGAGCACACCGACGTCTACACCGCCGGGCGGCGCACCGCGGCCTGGGACCGTCCCGCCGACGGGACGCCCGTGATCGACGTCGACCGCGGGGGCAAGATCACCTGGCACGGTCCCGGTCAGCTCGTCGCGTACCCGATCGTGCGGCTCGCCGCACCCGTCGACGTCGTGGCGTACGTCCGGGCCCTCGAGCACGGCGTGATCGACACCTGCGCCGCCCTCGGGCTGCCGACCGTCCGGGTCGACGGCCGGTCCGGCGTGTGGTGCCATGCCGACGCGCCGGGCACCGGCGATCGCCGGGACCGCAAGGTGGCTGCGATCGGGGTGCGGGTGGCCAAGGGCGTCACCATGCACGGCGTGGCCCTGAACTGCGACCCGGACCTGGTCGCATTCAGCCGGATCGTGCCGTGCGGGCTGCCGGACGCCGACGTGACGTCGCTGTCCGCCGAGCTCGGCCGCGACGTCACGATCGGTGACGCCGAGCCCGTCCTGCGGGAGCACCTGACCGCGCGGCTGGCACCCGTCCTCGCCGCGCGAGGTCATCGGACGACTGTCGTAGGCTGACCCGGTGACGATCGCACCCGAGGGACGCCGGATGCTGCGGGTCGAGGCCCGCAACGCAACGACACCGATCGAGAAGAAGCCCGAGTGGATCAAGACCAGGGCGACGATGGGGCCTGAGTACACCGAGCTGAAGAACCTCGTGAAGCGCGAGGGTCTGCACACCGTGTGCGAGGAGGCCGGCTGCCCCAACATCTTCGAGTGCTGGGAGGACCGCGAGGCGACCTTCCTCATCGGCGGCGACCAGTGCACCCGACGCTGCGACTTCTGCCAGATCGACACCGGCAAGCCGGCCGACTTCGACGCCGACGAGCCGCGGCGGGTCGCCGAGTCCGTGCAGGCCATGGGTCTGAAGTACTCGACCGTCACCGGCGTCGCCCGGGACGACCTGCCGGACGGCGGGGCATGGCTCTACGCCGAGACCGTGCGCCGGATCCATGCGCTCAACCCGGGCACCGGCGTCGAGCTGCTCATCCCGGACTTCAACGCGGTGCCCGAGCTGCTCACCGAGGTCTTCTCGTCGCGACCCGAGGTCCTCGCGCACAACCTCGAGACCGTGCCGCGGATCTTCAAGCAGATCCGGCCCGGGTTCCGCTACGACCGCTCGCTCTCGGTGATCACCGCGGCCCGCGACGCCGGCCTCGTCACCAAGTCGAACCTAATCCTCGGCATGGGTGAGACCTACGACGAGGTCATCGAGGCCCTGCACGCCCTGCACGACTCCGGCTGCGAGCTGATCACCATCACCCAGTACCTGCGCCCGTCGGTGCGGCACCACCCGGTGGATCGCTGGGTCCGCCCGGAGGAGTTCGTCGCACTCTCCGACGAGGCCGTGCGGATCGGCTTCCTCGGGGTCATGTCCGGCCCGCTCGTGCGGTCCTCGTACCGGGCGGGTCGGCTCTGGGGCCAGGCGATGCGTCGACGCGGCCAGGCCATCCCCGCGGAGCTCGCCCATCTCGGCGAGGAGCGTACGGCCCGCCAGGAGGCGTCGAGCCTGCTGGCCCGCTGAGCGGCGCCGCCAACCTCTCGCGACCGGTCGGTTCTGCCCGGTCGCCCACTCGCACAGGGTCCACGTCGGCACTCCCGGCGCCCACTAGACTTCTGCCCCATGGCCCGTCAGCGTTCTGCCGAACCCTCCCCTGCGCCCAGCGGCAAGGCACCCAAGGTCCGCAAGACCCGGTGGTACCACCAGGTCTGGTCCGCGTACCAGATGACCCGCAAGGCCGACCCCGCCGTCACGTGGTGGCTGCTCGCGTCCTTCGTCGGCGTCATGGCCGTCGCGCTGGTCATCGGCTTCGCGGTCAACCAGGTCGTCTACCTGATCGTCGTCGGCCTGCCGTTCGCGGTCCTCGCCGCGATGTTCATCCTCGCCAGGCGGGCCGAGACGGCTGCCTACCGCCAGATCGAGGGCCAGCCCGGCGCGGCGTTGTCGGCGCTGCGCACGATCCGCCGCGGCTGGGACTTCCCCGAGGAGCCCGTCGCCATGGACCCCCGCAACCAGGACCTGGTGTTCCGAGGCGTCGGGCGGGCCGGCGTCGTCCTGGTCGGCGAGGGACCTGCCGGTCGCATCCCGCGCCTGCTCGACCTCGAGCGCAAGAAGATCACCCGAATCCTGCCGAACGTGCCGATCACCCTGATCCAGGCCGGCAACGGCGAGGGCCAGGTGCCGTTGCGGAAGCTCCCGCGCGCGGTCCAGCGGCTCAAGTCGACCCTGACCAAGCAGGAGGCCGAAGAGGTCACCAAGCGCCTGCGCTCCCTCGGTGGCGCGAAGCTGCCCATCCCCAAGGGCGTCGACCCCTACCGCGTGCGCCCCGACCGCAAGGGGATGCGCGGGCGCTAGCACGCCACTCCCGGCGCGGACCTCACCGCCGGACGATGACCGTCCCCGCGGCGACGTCGTGCATGCCACGGCCTGCGCCGTCCCAGACCACCGCGGGCACAACCATGCACAGCAGGGCGGTGCGCACGAACCCGGCGACGAGGCCCGGCGGGCGCACCACCGACACGTCCTGCGGCTTCCCGACGACATCGCGCAGCCGGACCACCAGGAGCCCGGCGATCCGCTGACCGACGGTGTGACCGAGGAGCGACACGAGCACCAGCGTCGAGACGCCGAAGACGGCCAACGTCGCCATCGGGTCACCGGCAAGCAGCGGCAGCAACGGTTCGTCGCCGGCCGGGAAGAAGGCGGCGCTCACCGCAAGGCTCAACGCCCAGTCCACACCCACCCCGGCCAGACGGCGCCAGAGTGGCGCGAGCGAGCCCGATCCGTCGCTCGGCAGACCGAGTCGAGACACCGCACCGGCCTGCCGGTCACCGGGAGTACCCTCCAGCCAGGACCCCAGGTCCTCCCGTCGTGAACCCATCCGGCAAGCCTAGCCACGGCCCGACAGGGCTCGGTGCGCGGATCGCAGCGACGGAGGTAACGCAGCCGAAACACGAGGTACACCGACGGGAAACGACGGCGTCCTACCGTCGGACCGATGCAGCGTCCAGTCGCGCACGCGAGATCAAGGAGATCACCGGATGTTCAGTTCCGCCGAAGACGTCATCGCCTTCATCAAGGAGGAGGGCGTCAAGTTCGTCGACGTCCGGTTCTGTGACCTGCCCGGGGTGATGCAGCACTTCAACGTGCCGGCAGCCACCGTGGACGCCGCCTTCTTCACCGAGGGTCAGATGTTCGACGGGTCCTCGATCCGTGGCTTCCAGGCCATCCACGAGTCCGACATGAAGCTCCTCGCCGACATCAGCACGGCCTACCTCGACCCGTTCCGCGTCGAGAAGACGCTCAACGTCAACATGTCGATCGTCGACCCGTACACCGACGAGCCGTACAGCCGTGACCCGCGCCAGATCGCTGCCAAGGCCGAGGCGTACCTGAAGTCGACAGGCATAGCCGACACCGCCTTCTTCGCCCCCGAGGCCGAGTTCTACATCTTCGACGACATCCGGTTCTTCACGAGCCAGTCCGAGAGCTACTACCACATCGACTCCATCGAGGCGGCCTGGAACACCGGCCGCAAGGAGGACGGTGGCAACCTCGGTCACAAGACGCCCTACAAGGGCGGCTACTTCCCGGTCCCCCCGGTCGACCACTTCGCCGACCTGCGCGACCAGATCTGCCTCGAGCTCGACAAGCTGGGCCTCGAGGTCGAGCGCTCGCACCACGAGGTCGGCACTGCCGGCCAGGCGGAGATCAACTACCGCTTCGACAGCCTGGCCAAGTCGGCCGACAAGGTGATGCTCTTCAAGTACGTCGTCAAGAGCGTCGTGCACGCGGCCGGCCGCACCGCGACCTTCATGCCGAAGCCGCTGTTCGGCGACAACGGCTCAGGCATGCACGTCCACCAGTCGCTCTGGAAGAACGGCGTGCCGCTGTTCTACGACGAGAAGGGCTACGGCGGGCTGTCCGACATGGCGCGCTGGTACGTCGGCGGTCTGCTCAAGCACGCGCCGTCGCTGCTGGCGTTCACCAACCCGACGGTGAACAGCTACCACCGCCTGGTCCCCGGCTTCGAGGCGCCGGTCAACCTGGTGTACTCGGCGCGCAACCGCTCCGCCTGCATCCGGGTGCCCGTCACCGGCTCGAACCCGAAGGCCAAGCGCATCGAGTTCCGCGTCCCGGACCCGTCGTCCAACCCGTACCTGGCCTTCGCCGCCATGCTGATGGCCGGCCTCGACGGCATCAAGAACAAGATCGAGCCGCCGGAGCCAGTCGACAAGGACCTCTACGAGCTGCCGCCGGAGGAGCACGCCTCCATCCAGCAGGTCCCCGGCTCGCTCGGTGAGGTCCTGGACGCGCTCGAGGCCGACCACGACTACCTCACCGAGGGCAACGTCTTCACGCCCGACCTGATCGAGACGTGGATCGAATTCAAGCGCGCCAACGAGATCGACCCGATCCGGCTGCGCCCGCACCCGCACGAGTTCGAGCTCTACTACGACTGCTGATCGCCGTAGTGCTTTGACCTGCACTAACGCTCGACTTCCCGGACGCTAGTCCGCAGAGAGTCCGCACGCGCCGCCATTGCTGCTCCGACGGCGGCGCGTGTGGACTCTTCTGTGTCCGGCCACAGGTGGGCGTTGGTGTCGAGGGTCGTCTTCGCGGACGCGTGCCGAAGCCGCGCCTGGACGACCTTCACGTCCGCGCCGGAGGCGATCAGCAATGAGGCGTAGAAGTGCCTGAGGTCATGGAACCGGAAGCCCTCAGGCAGTGCCCGAGCCCGTGCCGCCTCGATGTCTGCGGGCTTCGCCTTCGGCTGCTGCTCCGCTTCCTCTGCCCTCGCCTTGAGGGAGGCTCGTGCCGCGCGGACCGCCCGATCGAGCTGCCACGGGCCGACCTGCTCCCCCACGCTCGTCTCGACGATCCACCTGCGCCCGCCAGCGCCGTCCGCGAGCGCCAGCGCCAGCGACTGCGGGATCGGCACCGAGGTCCGGCTGATCGCCGTCTTGAGCGGCTCCTCCGGGTACTGCACTGCCGGGCTGATCACGCCTCGCATGAAGTCGACGTCCGTGACCCGGAGCCCACAGACCTCAGCGACACGCAGGCCGGCGAACGCGGCAAGCAAGACCGCCGGCCGGAGGTTCTCCGGAACGGTGTCGACGAGCGCCCACAGCTGGGTCTCCGTCGCGACGTAAGGCCGTTGCTGGCCGGCACCCGGCGACGTACGCCGCGAGCAGGGCGAGCGCGGGATCACGCCGTCGTGAACCGCGTCGGCCATGATCTGCGCGAGGCGGGCGGGCAGGGCGTAGACGTAGGAGTCGGCCGCGCCCTCGGCCTTGAGCTTGGCCGTCCACGCCTTCACGTGGGAGGGGCGCACGTCCCCGAGTCGCATGGGTCCGAACTCCGCGACGATCCTCGCCACGTGCACGCGTCCCTGACGGACCGTCGAGGCGCGCCGAGTGCCGTAGCCGGCGAGCCACGAGATGCACCAGTCCTCCACCGTCGTGCGTGCCGTCTTCGGGTCCACGTAGGTACCCGTCACCACCGCCGTCGTCACCTCGTCCAGCCACCGCTGCGCGTCGGCTTTGCGCGGGAAGTGCTTGGCGTGCTCGTGGCCCGCCCCGTCGCGGTATCGGGCTCGCCACACCCCGTCAGGGCGCTTCTTGATGCTGGCCATCGTTGGCCTCCCCACCCGTTGCGGCACTGGAGAACTTGAGAGCATACGAAGGCGCTGTCAGATGCCAGGCGCCCTGAGCCGACCGGTCGCGGGAGAAGCCTCGGGCACGTTCATGTGGGTGGCTCGGAGGACAGTTCCCTCACCGGCCGAAGGCCGGCCGACGGCGCGTGGGGGTCAGCTGGTGTCGATGGGCGTCGTCTCGCACTAGTGCGAGTGGAGGTGGCGACGATGCCGGTATGGGTGGTGAAGGCCCTGGCGGTCGGGCCTGGGGTGGTGGTCAGCGTTGTCGTGGTCGCGCTCACGCTCGCGGCCGTACCGGCGCCGACTGCAGCGGGCGCGGCGGTGGTGTTGGCCGCTCTCGTCGCGGCCGCTGGCCGCAGCGCATGGGAAGGGTCCGCAGCGAGGGTCGTGCTGGGCGCCCGTCGGCCGCGGCCGGCCGAGCTCGAAGGGCTGGCGGCAGTGCTGACCCAGTTGTGTCGGGTCGGGCTGGGGCCGCCGCTGGTGGAACTCCGTGTGAAGCGGTGTCGGGTGATCGGGGCGACCGGCGCCGGTCGACGGACCGTCGTCGTGTCCACGGGGCTGATCGAGGCCGTCGCTCTCGGCGATCTGCCGAGCCGTCAGGCGGCTGCGCTCGTCGCGCACTCAGCCGTCCTGGTCCGCGAAGGGCTAACGCGCGCGGACCTGCTCATCGGTTTCGCGTCGGCGCCGTGGCGAGCGATCCAGGCAACCGTCCGCGGCGTCAGCAGCTGGGGACGGCGGCTGCCCTTCACCCAGGCCGCGTGGCGGCTGCGAGCCGTCGTCGTGGCCGTCGCCGTCGTGCAGGCGGTCCAGGTTGGGCAAGTGGGGCTCGCGGTCACGATCGCCGCGATCGGCGTGTTCAGCTACGCGCTGCCGGTTTGGGAGCGCCGGTGGCACGTCCTGCTCGTCCGGGCCGGCGACGGAGGCGTGGCGTGTGCCGGCCTCGGTGACGACCTCGTCGCGTTCCTGCGCACGGGCCCGAGAACCGACACCACGAGGGCACGCCTTCGAGCGTTATGCCCGTCCGGCACGGGGCGCCCGGCGTTGGGCCTGGCTATCCACTGACGATGATCAAGGCAACGGGTCGAACAGTCGGCCAGAACCGCAATGACGATCAGCCTGACAAGCCGATTCGCACCGGCCGGACTGGTTGTTGGCCAACGACGTCGCGGATGAAGCGGTCCGCCCCCGACAGCGAGTACCTGCCCCCAACCCTGCCGCCAGTTCAGCAGCGACCGATACCCGGCCGCCGTCGCGGGGAACTGCTGGTCGGCCAGCAACTTCAGCCGTCGTCGACAACGATGAGGGCCGCGTTTGCCGAGCTCGAGCGCGGAGATCATCGGCGGGCAGATGACGGAAGGCATGGGCGCGGCCCGCGCGAAGGGTCGGGTCGGTCTGCGCGTCGGTGATCGAGCCAACAAGCTCGCGCCCTGAACGCGGGCGACGAGTGGTGAGCGCCGCTACGCCGCTCGGGTGATCTTCCCGGCGTGTCCGCCAGTACGTCCCAGCGTTGGGCTAGCGTCAGCGTCGCCAGTCCGGGGGGCACTGGCGAGGGGGCGAGCAGATGAACACCTGTCTAGACGTCGCGCATGACACTTGCGACCCGGAAGTTGACGCAAGGCCCGTGGCATGAGGCTCCAGAACCCACTGGAGACCGTGACCCCGACTCTCGATGGCCCTGTGCTCGCTGCGCTGGCAACCAGCACATGCCCCATGACGGTGACCGAGATCCAGAGCGCGATCGGCGACTACTCACGCGAGGGCATCCGACGCACACTCAAACGCCTCACAGCACAGGGAATCGTGCACCGCCGGGCCGAGGACGGGCAGCATCACGTCTACCGCCTCAACCGCGACCACGTCGCCGCCGAGGCGGTCATTCGCCTCTCGGACGTGGGCGAGCGCTTCCAGCGTCAACTACGCGAGGATCTCGCCCTGTGGCCCCAACCCCCGCTGTTCGCCGGGCTCCGCACGAGCGGCCACGGCACGCGGCGTCCGGACGCTCCCTTTGACCTCCTCCTTCTCGAAGCCTTGCCGAAAGACACCGACGACGCCTTGCGTGACCGGCTAGCTCGGCTCGCCGAACGCGTGCAAGCGTGGTCGGGCAATCCCGTCCACTTCCTGCTGCCCCAGCAACGAGCGGACGACCCAGAGCTGGTCAGGCGGGTGCTCGCGACCACGCGCGACTTCACACCGCTGATCGGCACGCACGACGACCTGCAGCGGTGGGGAGCACAGGCCCTTGAGGGTGGCCGTCACACACCTCCCACGAGGCCTACACCAGCTTCTGCTGTACGCACCGTACGGTCGAGACCATGAGCACCTCCCAGGGGGCGGACGCCACCCCAACCCTCACGACCGCGGGCAGCACGGGCCGACAGCGCCCACGGCTGATCGGGGCACTCATGCTCGTGCCCACCGTAATCATCCTCGTCGGGCACGAGGCCCACTGGACCTTCATTCGGATGATGCGCGACCTCGACGTGCGGACGCTCGAGTCGGCCGCAGACAACGCCGCGCTTAGGGATGCCCGGCGACAGATCGTCGAAACCACGGACGCCGTGACACTCACCGCACTCGTATTGGCGGTGCTCGTCACGGCGTCCGGCTGGCTCGCCGGGCGACGTCGGTACTGGACGTATCCGCTGTTCGTTACCGCCGTTGCAGTCGTCGCGATCTGGTTCCTGAACGCCCAGGCAGTCGAGCTCCTTCACTCGTTCCGTCGCTAGGTCAGCCTTACTCGACGGACCGACGGCGGTCGATCACGTCCTGGAACCCGTTGACGACGTCCTCGATGGTCGCGTCGCTGATGTCGCCCAGGACATGCGGCATCAGGATCCCGGCCCTGACGACCGAGAGGGTCGGATCCCCGGTGTCCCGGAACAGCTGCTTGCCGCTCGCGTCGACCTCGGCAGAGGATCCGAACCGGCTGTCGTAGAACTCGGTGAAGCGGCGGCGTGTGCGGAAGGGTCCCGTGCCTCCCGACTGGTAGGAGCCTGCGGTGACGGTCAGGAGGTCCAGATTCGAGTCGTCGATCATTGCGAAGGCGAGGTTGTAGCCGTCGACGTCTGCCAGAAGGTCATCCTGGGAGAAGGAGCTGGACAGCATCGACGATCCGATGAGAGCGGCGCCGTAGGCCTCCGAGTTCTCGTATCCGCGATTGTCGCTCAGGTAGTCGTGCAGGATCGTGATGAGGTCTCCACCCCACCCGCCGATGTCGCCCCGGTTCGGTGCCGGCTTGACCGGCATCCCGTGAGCGAGTACGGACTGCATCGTGTACGCCATGTGGTCAAACGTGATGCCCGCACCGGTCCACGGGTCGATGATGGTCAGGACCGGCGTGATCCCGGCATCGGCGATCTGCCCCTCAACGTAGGAGACCCAGCCCGAGTCCACCCCGCCTGCGATGTTGTCATAGGCGATCCCCTGGTACCGGCCCTCGGCCACCCGTGCGTACTGGAGGGCCAACACGCGAGGGCTCGCGGAGTTGGGGTGGTCCGCGTGGTACTGGACTGCCCGGTTCTCCACGAACGAGATCCACTCGATGAAGGGCCCGTTGACGTCGGACGTCCCGTAGATCGTATCGACACCCATGTCCGCGCCACCGACGTGCTGTGGCGAGTCGGAGCGGTACCAGACGTTGCGGTCGATCGCCACGGAGCCGCCGTTGTACGGCACGGAGATCGTGTGGATCTGGTCGAAGGCCCAGTTCGCCGGCAGCGGGAATCCCATGTTCCCGGAGTAGCCGGTCGACATGTCGGACACGAACGAGTGGATGAGCCCGAACTCCTCGGAGACGCGCGTGCACACGTTGCGGGTGCCGTAGACGCCGGCCTGGTAGATCGGACCCGGCGTCTCGCGCAGCCCTCGGATGACTCCCTTGAAGTACGGGAGTATCCGCGGGGTGACCTCGGCGTCCTGGGCGTCGTAGTCGACGGCGAAGTAGACCGTCGTATGGGACAGGAAGAAGAAGCTGGCAGCGGCAGCCGCTGCAGCCTGCCCGTCGACGAAGCCGCGCGCCTCGGTGAAGTACGTGAGGGTGTCGCCCGTCATCTGGAAGATCGGGAAGACGCGGAGCCCTGCGGCGAGGATGGTCTGGAGCTCACCGGGCTGCAGCACCTTCCACGTCGGATCGCTGCCCGCGGTGACCAGGTACCTGCCGACGATGCGGTAGCCGGCCGCGTAGAGCGCGGCGGCTGAGACGGCTGTCAGGGGTGTGGCCGTGTCGCAACCCAGGGCGGGGCGCTCCGGGTCGCCCTTGGACTGCAGGAGTGACGCCCAGGTCCGGAAGTCGCCCTCACCGTTCGTCACCAGCTGGACGAACTCCTGGAACTCGGCGACCTGTTCAGCGAACTCCGCCGTGAAGGTGGAGCTGAAGGCCACGCGTTGACCGTTCACGAGCATGGCGGCGTGGAAGATGCGCTTGTAGTTCTCCTTGCCCGCCGTCCCTGTGGTGAGCAGTCCGTTGGTTTGCAGGCTCGTCTGGGTCGCTGGGCCGAAGTTGCCGTTCGCCACCGAGTCGCTCATCCCACCCTCGTACTGGACGGCGTAGATCAGGGCCTTCAGCACGTTCCGTGAGCCGAGCCCGTCGGTGGGGATGTAGTAGAACGCCGACCGGAGGTCGTACGTGTCGTTAAGCCACTTCTGGGCGTCTCGGAGGGCCGACGAGCCGCCCGGGAGCAAGCGGTACGCATCCATCGTCAGCAGCCCCTTGAACACCTTCGCCGGCATCGTCCCGTCGGCGGGTGCGATGCCGACGTCCTCGCGCAGGAGCTGGACGGCGATGACGGTGAAGTCGCTGTAGACCCCGGTGAGCTGGCCGTTGCCCCCGTTGTAGCCCTTGCAGTACAGGCCGCCGACGAGGATCCGATTGATGTTCGCGATGTGCTGGTGGGTCGTCGACGGCCCGATGGGACCGAGCGCCGACAACGCAGTCAGGGTCGCGGGGCCGAAGGTGTTCGACAGTGCTGTGATCCCGAGCTCGTGCTGTAGCGCCTTCGTGAGCGCGTACATCGTCTCCCAGCCAGTGAATCCGTCGACGTCGACTGGATCCCAGCCGGTTACTCCGGTGTAGGTGTCGTTGAGCCACTGCTGGACGTTCTGAACCCACGGATCGGACACTTCGGCCCCCTTCGCGTCGCGGTTGCGTCGAACTCAACGTATGACGCGAAGACGCGACAAGGTGCCGCTGGGCCGCCCAGAAAAGTGGGCGGTCGATCACACCTCCAGGGGTGTTCCCGGGCCTTAGCCTCGGCAGCGACGCACCCATCACGAGCGCGACTCCTCAAGAAGGCTCCGTGTGACTGACTGCCGTGCGCCTATCCCACCGAGAATCGAGGAATCTCATGCGCATACGACAACCTCTCGCGGTCATTCTGGTCGCTGCGGCGTGCGTACTCGGCACTAGCGCAGCAGGTGTGGGCCAGGCAACTGTCCCCGCAGCGAGCTCACCGCCGCTGATTCCGCCGGACAGCCTGGTTGCGCTGCCCTCAGAGCTGGCGGAGATGGGCTTCGACGCAGATGCCGTCGCGCGTCAGCAGGCCTTCGTGTCATCGCTGACCCCCAGCCAGAGGCGACAGCAGAGCGAGCTTCGGGCACGGCAGTCTCGGATTGTCGCCCCGGATCGGGTGATCGAGGCTGTCGAGACTACGAGCGCGCCGGGGGGCGACACGGTCTCACCGATGATCGTGGGGCGTGACTGCGCCTCGGGCAGCGGCTACTACAAGGTCTGGTACGGCTACCAGGCGGGTGTCGGGTACAAGGCTGCCTGCTACAAGGACTCCGGCACCACCCTGATGCCGTCCTCGGCGATCCTGCCAAACACCGTGAAGCTCCAGCCAGGCAACTACCAGGGCCGCGTCTTCTACCACCTGGCGAACAACTTCTACTGGTCGGTTTGGCGGGGGCCGTCGATGACGGAGTACGACTTCTACGACCTCAACGTCTATGGGCAGGTAGACGTTTGGCGAGTCCAGATCGCCTGAGGGCGGCGCCGAACTAGAGGCCGCCGCACTGGGCGTGACACCGGGCGAGCCGCTCGAGGTGACACGTCCGCCGAAGCACTCCCGGCGTCAGCACGCCCAGGTCACGGAGCGGCCCTCCTACGTGACGAGTTCCTGCTGCTACCCGATCACCGCGAACGAGACAGACGGCGACTGTGGCAGCCGATGCTGGGCCTCGCACTGGCACCGTGACGGGGGACTCAGCGTCCCGGTGCCAGTGCGTCACCGGCGTCCGTCCAGACAGCCACCGCGGACGCACCCTCTGGGGCGACGCTGGGGGACGGTCGTGTACTGGAGCGTAGGCGCGGCCCGACCTCGCAGACGAACACGGGTCCGCACGTGTAGAGGCGTCCTCGCATGCAAGGCCTGCAACTCGAGCCCGGGCAGGGTCTTGACCGCCAGCCCACCCCACCCGGAACCACTGCGTGGGGTGGGCTGGCGTGGTAAACCGTGAGTAGGCTCGGATCGACGGGCTGGCGGTGCGCTTGAAGGGGGACAGGGTGAGTTGGAACCGGAACTATGGGCAGCTTCTGACCGGCGGGATCGTTCTTGCCGTCGCCTTGGCCGGTTGTGCCGCGGCGCCGACCGTTGACGCGCAACGTGCGCCGACCGTTGGCGCGGACGCTGCGTCGGTCGTTAACGCGGAACCTGCGTCGGTCGGGCCCTGCGCTGAGTTCCCCCCGGGCGTCGCCGCGGAAGGGCGGGACTACGAGGGCTGGTGGAGTTCCTCTCCCGCCGACGAGAGCAGCGCCATTCTCCAAGACCCTGAGGACTGGCCCCAGCAGATGAGGGATCATCTGCGGACCGCACTGGTGGACGTCCAGACGGCCGAGGTGCTTTCGACCTACGACAGAGTCTCCTGCTCCCGCATAGAGGACTTCTCACCAGCACCTGCGAGTGACTGGCCGGAAACTGGCGTCGTCGTGCTCGACGCCGACACCGGTGAAGTCCTGGAGCACCTCGAGGGCTGACGTTCCCTACGCTGACGGCCCGAGCCGATCTCTGCACAGGGACTGGCTTCGTGGCGATGTCACTGGCCGACGACCCGACGCCGCACGCCCCCAGCGAGGTCACCCTGACGAGGTGACTTCGCTGATGGCTCGTATCGGCCGAGGCGCCCGACAGACCCAGACCACGGAGGACCGGGACAGGCGCACGGCGACGACCGTCGGGGTGTCGTCCAGCATCTGCTCGTCGGCGCGGTGATCACTTGCCGGATGTCGTCAGCAGGGAACGCCGGGAGCCGCCACCCGCCGCGCTCATCGGCGACCTGCGAGACCTTCATGCCCTTGAACTGGTCGCCCTGCATCCCGAGCCGCCACTGCCCATGGAAGCCCAGGTGCTCCCCCGCGATCGACGCGCGGCGGCGCGCACTTACGAGCATCCGCGACGACGCCGTCGCAGCGGCCCGGCTCCTGCGCCAGCTCGCCCCGGTGGACCGCGAGCTTGGCTCCGCGGCGAATGCGTCAGGTGCGCGGGCCGGGTCGTCGTTGCGTACCGGTTCGCGTTCGCGCTGGTGCACGGGGTGTCGGTGCTGGCGGCGGCCGAGGTGCTGGGGCACCGGTGCGACAACCCGTTGTGCCAGCGCCTGGGTTCCCGCGCATTCGGTTGCACCTGGCCTCGGATTTGCCACGGACGCGGCCAGTACGCCTGCAGTCAAGGGCGGCCTCACCGAGCGTTCCTCTGGGCGGGCCGGATCCGATGTCGCGTGTGCAGAGGACTCACCGAGGAGAGGCCATCAACTATCGCTGCCCAGGGCGCTGGACACAGACCACTCCGCGGTCATCACGCCCTGGACCCGGCGAGCCCGGTGCTCCGCCGCACTGCACCCGGTGCGTGCGATCCACTCGGCAAGCCTGAGCCGAGCGTTAGCAAAGTGCTCATGCCCGGACTGTCTCGTGCCGGGTCTGATGGAGGCTCTCAATCCCCGAGAGGATGAGAGTCATGGCAGCACCGAGGAACTACCCCGAGGAGCTTCGGGAGCGGGCGGTCGATGGCCGTCGACGCGCGGCGTGTCCCTGTGACTCGGCCGGGAGCGTTGCAGCGGGTCGGTGAGCAGCTGAGGGTCAGTCCCGAGACGTTGCGCGGGTAGGTCGGCCAGCCCGACCACGCGTGCGCCTCGGGGTACCTCGACCCCTTGCGAAGCCCGCGCTCGACAACTAACGTACAACCACATGGTTGTAGAACAGCGGGACCAGGCCGAGGTGGACCGGATCTTCGCCGCCCTGGCCGACGCGACACGGCGCGACGTCGTGATGCGGGTGCTGGAGCGGGAGTCGTCGGTGTCCGCGCTCGCGCGGCGGTACGACATGAGCTTCGCCGCCGTCCAGAAGCATGTCGCCGTGCTCGAGCGGGCACGGCTGGTGACCAAGGAGCGACGCGGCCGCGAGCAGATCGTGCGCGGCGAGGTCGCCACCGTCCGGGCGGCCGTACGGCTGCTCGAGGAGTACGAGGAGATCTGGCGCGGTCGGATCGGCCGCATCGAGGAGATCCTCGCCGAACCCACCGAAGGAGAGACCCCATGACGGTCGTCAGCACCACCAGCGATGCCCAGGCCCTGACCTTCACCATCGTCGCCGAGCTCAAGGCCCCGCCCGCCCGGGTCTGGCAGATCTGGTCCGACGCGCGGCAGCTCGAGCGCTGGTGGGGCCCGCCGGACTGGCCCGCCACCTTCACCGAGCACAACCTGACCGCGGGCGGCGGGTCGAAGTACCACATGACCGGGCCCGACGGCGAGGAGGCCCACGGCTGGTGGCGGATCGTCTCGGTCGACGAGCCCAGCTCCCTGGAGTTCGACGACGGGTTCGCCGACGCGTCCGGGATGCCGAACCCCGAGATGCCCACGCTCCGCGGGCGGGTCGAGCTGGACGAGATCACGGACGGCACCCGCATGACCGTGACCTCGCACTTCGCCACCGCCGAGCAGATGGCGCAGCTCGCCGCCATGGGCATGGTCGAGGGCATGACGGGCGCCATGGGCCAGATCGACGAGCTGCTCGCCGCCGACGTGCGCAGCTGAACCGCTGAGCGGCTCGTCGCGCCCAAACCCGGATCCTCAGTCCAGGCCGATCACGACGCGGTCGCCCACGGCAACCACCTGGCCGCCGAGCACCGCGAGCCCCTCGCCACCGGGGGGCATGGCGGCGCGCCACAGCAGACTGCCGTCGGTCAGGGACAGAGCGGAGATGCTCGGCGCCCCGCCCGGTTCCGACCCGGTGCCGAGCACGAAGGCGCCGTCGGAGACGGGGTGGATCGCCGTGACCCCGTCCGCGGCGACCAGCCATCGCTGCGCCCCGGTCTGCACGTCCCGGGCCTGCAGCCGACCCCCCTGGGCCAGCAGCACCTGAGCTCGGGTGCGGACGACCGGCACGCCCTCGTCGAGCCGGACGGACCAGAGCACCTCGCCGAGGCCGGTGTCGACCGCACGCAGCGACCCCCACCACGGCGTCGCCGACAGCACGACATCCGGACCGGACCCGTCGGTGACCACCGGCTCGGCGAGCGCTCCGTCGAAGGTGCCGACGAGCTCGCCGGACGCGGTGTACCAAGACGTCGGGGCCGGTCGGCTGTCCGCACCGATCTGGACACCGAACCCGTTCGGGGTGGTGGTGACCCGCGGGATGCCGACGTCACCCGGCCGGGACACCACGGGCCGCCACAGGTCCACCAGGTGGCCGTCCTCGCCGTCGAGCAGTGCGGTCAGCGGCCCGGCCAGGAGCACGCGCCCGCCGTAGCCACGGATCCGCGCCGCCGGCCGGTCGACGGTCACCTCCACACCCTCGTCCAGGACCGGCTCGACCGGGATCTCGGTCGTCCAGACGGTCCGGCCGGTGACCAGGTCCCGCCGCTCGACCGACAGCGACCCCGGTCCGACCGCCAGGAGGACGAGGTCCCCGTCGACGACGTCGAAGCCTCCGTGATCGCGCGGAAGCCGGATCTCGCCGACCGGGCCACCATCCTGGGCTGACAGGAGGAGGATCCGTCCCGGGTCCTGGGCGCGGTCCTGGACCTGCCCTGGGCTCCCGGAGGGCACCAGGCCACCGAGAGCCTGGCACACGACGACGGCTCCTTGCGGGCCGACCGCCTGGGCCGGGCAGTCGACCCCGCCGGCCGCCGGATCGAGGACCACCGACCACACCTCCGCACCGGTGGGAAGGTCATGCGCGACGATCTCGACCTGCGAGCCGTGCGCATCGGTGGTCATGAGGAGGTTCCCGGCGAGCGTCCAGCCTTGTGGGGTGTCGAGCCGCCATGCCTCGGCCAGCGGGGAGACCAGTGACGACGCGGCACCCGTGAGCACGCCGGCGACCCCGTCGACGGCGGGCCCCGTGGCGACCACGGCGGCCACGCTCGTTCCGGCCGTCGCCACGAGCAGGGCGATCACGCCGGCTCGTGGCGAGACCCGCGCGTCGCCGGCCGGGCCGGCCCGGGACCGCGCGTCACGGCCGACCGGCTCGTCCTCGACGAGCACGACCTCATCCATCCCCTGGCGCCGCCGCTGCAACCCCATGAGCGACACTAACGCCGGGACCCCGCCCGTCGTCGAGCCCGACCGCCTGCACCTGCCGGGCGCTGCCGGCAGGTGCACGACTCCGGTGTCAGCTCTCGAAGTCGCCTGCACGGATGTCCGAGGTCGCCTGCACGCGTCACCCTTCGGGCACCGGACCGGGACACTCGAAACCGCAGCAACAGTCAGTCGTCGTGTCATACCCCGCTTCGGAGTGCCGGCTGCCGGTCCCAGGTCGCATCCCCGGGTGAGAGGGCGGCGTCGACCGCGGCAAGGGCGTGCACCTGGGCGGAGTCGATCAGGGGGAGATCGGTGTCGGTAGCGCCGATGAGCAGCCCGATCTCGGTGCAGGCGAGCGCAACCGCTCCCACGCCACGGTCGGCGAGCCGGTCGACGATCTCGAGGTAGGCCCGCTTGGACGCCGGCTCGATCCGGCCGGTGGTGAGCTCGTCGAAGATCACGCGGTTGACCACCGCCCGGTCCTCGTCGCTGGGGACGATGACGTCGATGCCCCATCGCTCGCGAAGCCGATCGCGGTAGAAGGGCTCCTCCATCACCTGCCGGGCACCGAGCACCCCGATCTGATCGACGCCCAGCTCCTGGGCGCGGGCCCCGACCGCGTCGGCGATGTGCAACAGGGGTACGCGGGTCGCAGCCTCGATGGCGGGAGCCAGCTTGTGCATCAGGTTCGTGCAGAGCACGACGACGTCCGCGCCGGCGGCCTCGAGCCGTACCGCGCCGTCCACGAGCAGCGCCGCGGCCTCGTCCCATGCGCCACGCACCTGGAGCTCACGGACCACCCCGAAGTCCAGCGAGACCATCACGACCTGCGCGCAGTGATGCCCGCCGAGGCGATCACGGACCTCCTCGTTGATGATGCGGTAGTAAGTGGCGGAGGAGTCCCAGCTCATCCCGCCCAGCAAGCCGATTGTTCGCATGGGTGCCATCGTGGCCGTTCGCGGCCGCTTCCGGAATGCCGAGGTGCTTGACCAGGACCCAAGCCATACTTGGGGCATGGACGCAAAGCGCATGTTGATCTTTGGCACAGTTGCTCGCGCGGGCTCGCTCGCCGCCGCCGCCCGGGAGCTCGGCTGGACCCAACCGGCGGTCAGCCAGCACGTCCGTGCCCTGGAACGGGAACTGCGGGTGCCGCTGATCGTGCGCGGCGCTCGCGGCACCGTCCCGACCGAGGCAGGCCAGATCGTGCTGGCGCACGCCAACGCGGTCGCCGCGCGCCTTCGAGCCGCGGACGCAGAGGTGGCCGCGATCGCGGACGGCACCGCCGGTAGCGTCCGCCTGGCCACGTTCCCGACCGCCGGGGCAACCCTCGTTCCCGCGGCGATGGAGGTCATGGTTCGCCGCGCGCCGGGCCTGGAGGTACGCCTCACGGACGCCGAGCCCCCGCAGGCGCTCGGCCTGCTCGACTCGGGCGACGTGGACGCCGCGCTGGTCTTCCGGTACGACGACGAACCGGCTTCCAGGGGCTTCTTGGTCCGCGCGCTCACCGACCATCCCCTCGGCGAGGACGCGATCCGTCTCGTCCTGCCGACCGAGCACCGCCTCGCCGGGCGACAGCGGGTCCGACTGGCCGAGGTTGCCGGCGAGCGCTGGGTGGGCGGCTGCGTCCAGTGCCGAGAGCACCTCATGCGGGTGTGCGCCCGTGCCGGCTTCGCACCGGACGTTCGGCACAGCACCGACGACTATGTGATCGTCCAGTCCCTCGTCGCGCAGGGTCTGGCCGTCGCCCTGCTGCCCGAGCTCGCGCTGCGCAGCGTGCGCAACAGGGGTATCGCGGTCCAGGAGGTCGACGGCGTGGGCATCCGGCGCATCTCCTTGACCCATCACCCCGATGCGGCCGGCATCCCGGCGCTTCGCGCCCTGGTCTCCGCGCTCACGGAGATCCGGACGGGTCCCGTCACGGACCTTGCCATGGGCTGACGACCGCCGACCCGTTCCGGACGCGGCGGAGTCTCCCGGGCCCGTGACCCTTGAGCCGATGGCGAACTGGCGCCCCGGCCGCAAGCGCCTCAGACGGGCTGGAGCTCGATCGTCGCGAACGGTGCGACGTAGTGGTGAGGGTCGAGCGGCCGCGCCTGCAGGATCGGCATGTAGGCCACTGCTTCGCCCTCGAGCATCGACTCCGTCGTGAAGTCGTGCCCGTCGTTGTAGTGGTAGACGAGGCGGACGTGCCCCGTGGTCACGGTCCTGGTGACCGGGTCGCGCATCGCGTCCATGCCGTCCACGTCACTCACCTCCACCGGGGCCTCTCTCGTCGGAGCCGGAGCCGGCATCCGTGAGCAGCACCGCGGGCGCGAAGGCGGTGGCCGATCGGCGATTCCACTGCATGGTGGCTCCTGGAGTCGATGGTCCCGGCACGACGTCCGCGTCGAGTGCACGATTGCCCACCCTGTGCAAGGAGCACGCGAAGGCCCGGCTAAGGTTCGGCTCCGACTCGCTCACCGACGGTCCGACGCCCACCTGCTGCGACGACCGACGTCGGTCCGGTCCGAGCGCCACCTGCGTGCGCCGACGGGTCACGAGGTCCCGCCGGCGATCCTTGGCACGCCCTGGTCGCAGGACTATCGTCCGAATCAGGCCCGGACCGTGGTTCGGCACGCAGGAGCCGCGGTCCGGCGCCTCGGTCTCGACCGTGCCGGGCGTCGTGGGCCGTAGCCCGTCGTTGGCCGCCCGTCCTGGCCTTCGACGGTCAGGAGATCGTCACGGTCGAGGGTCTCGGCACCGCACCGGGTGCCTGCACGGTCGCCGATCTCCACCCGGTCCAGCGTGAGATCGCCGACCGGGGCGGCTCGCAGTGCGGCTACTGCACCCCTGGGTTCGTGTGCGCGATGGCCGCTGAGTACTACCGGCCCGACCGGGCGTCGAACGACGCGCCCCACGGCTTCGACCTGCAGGCCCTCGGCGGCAACCTGTGCCGGTGCACCGGCTACCGGCCGATCCGGGACGCCGCGTACGCGCTCGGCAGCCCCGACCCGGCCGATCCGCTGGCCCGCCGTCAGGATCGCCCCGCCCCACCCGCCCGGAGCACCCACCTGGTGACCGGTACCGGGGAGTTCTGGCAGGTCGACGCCCAGTGCCTCGCGGACGTCCTGGGCGGGTGCGCCGCCGTCCGGCTCCGTCACGCGCCGACGCCGGTGGACGTCCTGCGCGAGCTGCCGCCCGGAGCGCACGTGGTCGTCATGACCCATGACCACGCCGAGGACCTCGCGCTGTGCGACGCGGCGCTGCGCCGGGGCGACCTCGGCACGGTCGGCCTCATCGGGTCCACCGCCAAGTGGGCACGATCCCGCAGCCGGCTGCGCGACGCCGGCCACGCCGACGCCGAGATCGACCGGATCAGCTGCCCCATCGGGCAACCGACGATCGTCGGCAAGGAGCCCGCCGTCATCGCGATCGGCGTCGCAGCCGCCCTGCTGGTCACCCTGCGGCCGAGCGGGGACAGGCCCCGCACGGGCTCAGCCGAGCCCGATGAGCACCCCGGGACCGACCGCGACGACCCGCCCGTCGAGCACCTCGAGGTCCTGCCCGCCCACCGGCATGGCGGTACGCCACAGCAGGCTGCCGTCGGCGACGGAGATCGCCGAGACGCTCGGCGCCCCGCCCGGTGACGGACCGGTGCCCAGCACGAACGCGCCGTCGGACACGGCATGGACCTCCTCGACGCCGTCTGCCGAGACCACCCAGTGCCGCTCACCGGTCCGGACGTCGACGGCCTGCAGCCGACCCTCGTGCGCGAGCACGACAGTCCCGCGGACGCGGAGCACCGCTCGGCCCTGGTCCGTGCGGACGGACCACAGCACCTCGCCGAGCGCGACGTCGACCGCGCGGAGCGAGCCCCACCACGGCGTCGACGAGAGCACGACGTCCGACTCCGACCCGTCGGTGACCAGCGGCTCGGCTGCCGTCCCGTCGAAGGTGCCCACCAGGTCCCCGGCCGCGGTGTACCAGGAGGTGGGTGCGGGGCGGGTGTCGGCGCCGATCTGGACGCCCAGCCCGCCAGGCGTCGTGGTCACCCGCGGGAAGCCGACGTCGCCCGAGAGCGAGACCTCCGGACGCCACACGCCGATCGCCGCACCGTCGTCCCCGTCGAGCAGCGCGGCGACCGGGCCGGTGACGAGCACGTCACCGGCCTGGGCCCGCACCCTGGGAGCCGGCAGCTCGACAGCCACCTCGCGATCCCCGTCGAGGACGGGCTCGAGCGCGAGATCGGCGGTCCAGACGGTCCGTCCGGTGACCAGGTCCCGACGCTCGACGTCCAGGGCGGACCACCCGGCAGCCATCAGCACGAGGTCACCGTCGACGACGTCGTAGCCGGCGTGGTTCGGCGGGAGCCGGATCTCGCCGGCCGGGCCGCCGTCCTGCGCGGAGACGAGCAGGATCCGCCCGGGGTCCTGGGCCACGTCCTGACCGGGGCGGCCGGACGGAGCGAGGCCGCCGAGCGCCTGACACACCACCACGGCGCCGTCCGGGCCCTCGGCCTGGGCCGTGCAGGCCACGCTGCCAGGGGCGGGCTCGACGACGACCTGCCACAGCTCGGCGCCGGTCGTCAGGTCGTGCGCGACGACCTGCACGCCGGCGCCCTGCCGCTCGGCCGTCATCAGGAGGTCACCGGCCAGGGACCAGCCCTCGGGGGTCTCGACCCGCCAGGTCTCGGTGAGCGGTGAGGTCAACGACGGCGCTGCACCGGCGATGACCCCGACGGTGTCGTCCGGGCGCGGCTCGGCCGTCACCACCACCGTGACGAGCCCGCCGGCCACGAGCGCGAGCACCCCGGCACCAGCCGTCCGCCCCGAGATCCGTCGCGCCCGGCCGTTTCGCGACAGGTCCTCGACCGGCTCGTCCTCGACGAGCTCGACCTCATCCATCGCGTGGCGCCACCTGGGCAACCCCATGACCGACCTTAGCTCCGGGTCACGCACCCACGCATCGCTCGAGGTGGGCCCGTCACCGCGCACCTCGCCGGCGAGTGGCCGACAGCGACCCGCCTCATGCCATCCCGATGAGGGACTGGCCGACATCCACCACGACGCTCCCGTCGACCGCGTACAGGGCTGTCGGTGCGGCAGCGCTCGGCAGGACGAAGAGCTGAAGGGGGCTCGGTGCGATGGCGTGCCACCGGCGCTCGCCGTCGTCGAGCCACACCGCCTGCATCTGCCAACTGCCCTCCTGGACCGCCATCACCACGAGCGTCCACCCGTCGCTGACGAATCGGCCGTCGGCCCGCAGCCCCGGGACCGGTCGGGACCACAGCTCCGTGCCCTTCCTCAGGTCCAGGGCGAGGACCTGCTCGGCGTCGCACAGCACGAGTGCACCGTCGCGGCGCATCAGGACCGTGCCGCCCGGCAGCTCCACCGACCACAGCTGCTCACCGGTCGTGGCGTCGATCGCCTCGAGCACCGACGACGTCGCATCCTGGAGCAGCAGGACGCCCGGGGCGGACCCGTCGGACATCGCCGGCTCGGCGAGGAACCCGTCGATCGGCACCGGCTCGCCGTGCGTCGGGTACCAGGTGCCGACCCCGGACCGCTGACCGTCGACCATCTGTTCCCAGACGGCGAACCCGCGTGTGGTGGTCCCCACCGTGACAGCATTCCCTTCGTCGGCCAGCGACGCGGGATCGGTGTGGTGCCAGATGCCGAGCACCGCTCCGTCGTCACCGGAGAGCACGGCGGACGTCGGACCAGCGACCAGGACGAACCCGTCGGAGGCCCTGACCGTCGCGATGTAGCCGCCGCTGACCTGCCGCCCCACCAGCTCGACCTCGGTCGCCCAGCGGACGTCGCCGGTGCTCGGATCGATCCGCTGGACCGCCAGGACCCGACCGGTCCGATCGCCGGTCACCAGGTCCCCGTCGACGATCCCGTAGCCGGCCGAGGGCAGCTCCGTCTCCCGCTCGAGCACGACGCTCCCGTCCTGCAGGCTCAGACCGATCATCGCGGCCGGTGAGGCACCGCCGGCCCCCGTGTCCCCGTCGGCGGCGCCGACCTCGCCGCGCCAGCACAGGACCATCGGCGTGTCCGTCCCGACGAGCCCGCCGCACCGGTCGGCACGCGCGGCGGCAGCGCGCGAGACCTGCCAGCGCTGCTCCCCGGTCACCACGTCCGTCGCGCGATACGTCCCGGCCTCCTGGAGGATCAGGAGGTCCCCGGCGACCCCTGTGACACGGTTCCGGTCGAGCTCCCAGACCTGCTCCAGCGGCTCGTCGAGCGAACCGACGAGCCCGGGCATCGCGGCGATCGCAGCGACCTTCCGGTCCACCCGGCGGGCCTCGACGACGTTGGTGGTCACCACGACGGCGAGCACGATCGCGATGACGCCGAGCCACCGGACGGTGCGCCGAGCACGCGCCGGCCCACGGTCGTGCCCGTCGAGGCCCGTCCGGTCCCCGCCGTCGCCGTCGGCGCTCGACGGCTCGGTGGGCGGGCCGTCCTCCGGGACCTCCGTCGGCACCTGGTCGTCGAGCTCGACGTCGACCATGCCGGCGCTGGGCCGCACACCCGTCGACCCGTGCACGGCAGAGCCGTACCGGCCCGTACCGCGGTCGCCCGGCCTCATGCGAGCCGCACCACGGTCGTGCCGCCGGCCGCGCACAGGGCGCGGCACGGTCCGCCCCCGAGCCGGCACGGCCGCGACGCCATACACGGACCGTACCGGCGCGGACGCCGGTCAGGGGCCCGGGTGCCTCACCGGCGGGCGGTCCACCCGAGCAGTCGCTCGACGGGCCAGGTGTTCACGACCCGATCGTGCCCGACACCGTGCGTCACGAGCCGCTCGCAGCCGTCCACGAGCCAGTCGAGCTGGCCCGGTGCGTGCGCATCCGAGTCGATGCTGAACAGGCACCCGACCTGCGCCGCCAGGGCGATGAGGTCGTCGGGCGGGTCCTGGCGGTCCGGCCGGCAGTTGACCTCGACGGCGACCGCGCGCTCGGCGCACGCGGCGAAGACGGCCCGGGCATCGAACTCGCTCGGCGGACGCTCGCGGCCCAGCACGCGCCGGCCCGTGCAGTGGCCGAGGACGTCGATGTGCGGGCCCCGGACGGCCGCCAGCATCCTGCGGGTCATGGCCGCCCGGTCCATGCGCAGCTTGGAGTGCACCGATGCGACGACGACGTCGAGCGTTCCCAGCAGCTCCGGCTCCTGGTCGAGCACCCCGTCGTCGAGGATGTCGACCTCGATCCCGGTCAGCAGGCGGAACGGACCGAGCACCGTGTTCATCGCCGAGACGTCCGCCAGCTGGGCGCGCAGGCGGGTTGCCGAGAGCCCGTTGGCGACCGTGAGCCGTGGCGAGTGGTCGGTGATCGCCTGGTACTCGTGCCCGATCCGGACCGCCGCCAGTGCCATGTCCGCGGCAGGCACGGCACCGTCGCTCGCGTCCGTGTGCGCGTGCAGGTCGCCCCGGAGGGTGACGCGCAGGGCCTGACCGTCCGGGGTCACGGCCACCAGGCTCGCCGCGAGCTCGTCCTCGAGCTCGGCGAGGACCACCGGGACCTGCCCGCTCAGGACTGTCGTGACCACCTCCGCCGTCCGGTCACCGATCCCGCGCAGGTCCTGCCAGCCACCGGACCGCACATGGGCGACCCAGGTGTCCTCGTCCAGGTCCCGCAGGGCGTCACCGGCCGCGCGGTACGCCGCGGACCGGTACGAGGACGCCTGCGCGCGCTCGAGCAGGAAGGCGATCCGGTGCAGCGTCGCGACGACGCCGTCGCGCGCCGTGCCGGCACCGTCCTGCCGCGCCACGGGTCAGGACGCCCGACGGCGCGTCGCGGTCTTCTTGGCAGGCGTGCTGGTCGCCGGCGCCTCCTCGGCAGGCGTCGGGTCGGCCGCGGCCTTCGGCGTCGGAGCCTTGCGGGCCGTTGCCTTCGCGGCCGGCGCCTCGGTGGCGGACGCCGTCCTGGCCGACGCCTTCGTCGCCGGCACCTTCCTGAGCGGTGGCTTCGCGGTGGCAGCCCCGCCGCCGGCGCGGTCAGCCCTGCCGCCGGCGCGCGCGTCCCGGGCCTTCTCGACGCTGCGCTGCAGGGCCGAGAGCAGGTCGACGACCTCGCCGCCACCCTCGTCCTGCTCGCCGGCGACCGGCACGGCCACGGTCCGACCCGTGGTCACCTTCGCCTCGATCATCGACTCGAGCGCCGCCTGGTACGAGTCCTCGAACGCCGACGGGTCGAAGTCGGCGGCGAGCGACTCGACGAGCGAGGAGGCCATCTGCAGCTCCTGCGGCCGGACGGCGACCTCGGCCGCGAGGATCGGGAAGTCGGCCTCGCGCACCTCGTCCGGCCAGAGCAGCGTCTGCAGGCAGATCACGTCGCCGCGCACCCGGAGCACCGCCATCGACTCGCGCTGGCGAAGCGCGACCTTGACCACTGCCATCCGGTCGGTGGCGCTGAGCGCCTCCCGCAGCAGGGCGTACGGCTTCGCCGCCGTCTTCTCCGGCTCGAGGTAGTAGGTCTTGGCCAGCATGATCGGGTCGACCTGGTCCGACGGGACGAACTCCAGCACGGCGATCTCCCGCTCGGTGGCGAGCGGCAGCTCGGCGAGGTCCTCGTCGGTCAGCACGACCATGTGCCCGTCGTCGGTCTCGTAGCCCTTGGCAAGGTCATCGGTCGGCACGTCCTCGCCGCACACACTGCACACCTTGCGGTAGCGGATCCGACCGCCGTCGTCGCGGTGCACCTGGTGCAGCGGCACGCTGTGCTCCCCGGTCGCCGCGTACAGCTTCACCGGCACGTTGACCAGCCCGAACGCCACTGCGCCCGTCCAGATAGCGCGCATCTCGTCCTCCTCGCCCGGGCCACGCGCGGTGAGCGCGGCGCACAGCGGTCCAGGTGCCGGTCGGCACCTTCCTGGGCAGGATGGACCCGTGCAGCCCATGCTCGCCACCCCTGCGCCCTCCGGGGCCGGTCTTCCGCGTGGCCCGGAGTCGGTCGACGAGGTCACGCGGGAGGGTGTGCGGGTGCTCGCCGGGATCGCCGAGATCGCCGAGATGCAGTCGGCGGTGCAGTCGGCGGTGCTGGATGGCGAGGTCGTCATGATCGACCCGTGGGAGGAGCCGTGAGCCCGGACCGGACCGCGCAGTGGGTCGAGATCGACGGCCGGCGGGTGCGCCTGACGAACCTCGAGCGGGTGCTGTACCCGTCGACCGGCTTCACCAAGGCCGAGATGATCCACTACTACACGCAGGTCGCGCCGGCGCTGCTCGGCCAGCTGCGGGACCGGCCGGTGACCCGGATCCGCTTCCCCGAAGGCGTCGACGGGGAGCAGTTCTTCGAGAAGAACACCCCGCGCGGCGCCCCCGACTGGTTGCGTCACCAGACGCTGCATGCCAGCCCCGGAACCGATGACGAGGGCACGACTGTCGACTACCCCTTCCTGGACGACCTGGCCGGGCTGGTCTGGGCGGCGAACCAGGGCGCCGTGGAGCTGCACACCCCGCAGTGGCGGGTGGGCCCACGGGGCGGGCTGCGCCGGCCGGACCGACTGGTGGTCGACCTGGACCCCGGTCCCCCGGCCGGGCTCGACGCGTGCGTCCGGGTCGCCCGACTGGTCGCGGCCCGGCTCACCGAGGACGGCCTGACCACCACGGTCCCGGTCACCAGCGGCAGCAAGGGGATGCAGCTCTACAGCCCGCTCGACGGCCGGCGTACCGCGCTCGAGGTGCGCGACTACGTCAGGGGCGTCGCGGGCAGCCTCGCGGCAGCGCACCCCGACCTGGTGCTCTCGACCCAGAAGCGGGTGCTGCGGCCCGGCAAGGTGCTGCTCGACTGGTCGCAGAACCACCCAGCCAAGACCACGATCACGCCGTACTCGCTGCGCAGCCGGGAGCAGCCGTCCGTCGCGGCACCCCGCCGGTGGGACGAGGTCACCGAGGGGATCACCCAGCTGAGCCCGGGCGAGGTCGTCGCCCGGCTCGCAGCGGACGGCGACCTGCTCGCATCAGGCGCCGGCCCCTGACCCCGCCTCAGGAGCGGACGCGACCGGTCGGGCCGCTCGCAATGCCGTGCCGGTCCCGCCCGCCTGTGCTTCGCTGGGTCCGTGACGACACCCGACGACCCCCGCGACGACGACGCCTCCCCCGAGGCTGCGGCCGCCGCCGCCGACCACGCCGTAGCCTCCGCCAACGACCCGGCCACGATCGATCGGCTGCTCACCGAACCCGCGCGCTGGGCGGTGGTCGGGCTCTCGACGAACACGGCCCGGGCTGCCCACGGCGTCGCGGCCTACCTCAAGACTCTCGGCCACGAGATCGTGCCGGTGCACCCCCACGCCGAGTCCGTGCACGGAGCGCCCGGGTACCCGAGCCTGGCAGATGTCCCCGAGCCGGTGGATGTCGTCGACGTCTTCGTCAACTCCTCGCGCGCCGGCGCCGTGATCGACGACGCGATCGCGATCGGCGCCCGAGCCGTCTGGCTCCAGCTCGGGGTCCGCGACCCGGCAGCCGAGGACCGTGCCCAGGCCGCCGGCCTGCTCGTGGTGGCCGACGCCTGCCCGAAGATCGAGGGCGCTCGCCGAGGCCTGCGCCCCTGACCCATCCGCGCCGGCCAACGCCGGAGCCGGGTGCGCCGGAGCGTCGATCGGCGAACGGGTGCTCGAACTGGCCGACCCGGGTCGGTGATCAGGCGTAGAAGACCCGCTCGACGACGGCCCGGGCACGACGACCGGTCCGCAGGTAGGTCTCCTCGAGCTCGGCACCCGACGCCGGCCCCAGGCCCACCAGCCGGCCCAGACCGCTCAGCTCGCGCCGATCGTGCGGCAGCACGTCGCCCATGGCACCGCCGACCCTGCCGGTCCAGAGCACGACGGCATCTCGCAGCCGGGACGCCAGCTCCCACGCCTCACGCAGCGTCACGGCGTCCGCCGCATCGACCAGTCCGGCATCCGCCGCGGCGGCCAGAGCCTCGAGGGTCCCTGGCGTACGCAGGCCCTCGACCTCGAACCCGTGCTGGAGCTGGAGCAGCTGGACCGTCCACTCCACGTCGCTCAGCCCGCCCCGGCCCAGCTTGAGGTGCCGGGTGGGGTCGACGCCCCGTGGCAGTCGCTCCGCCTCCATCCGGGCCTTGAGCCGCCGCACCTCACGGACCGTGTGCGCATCGACCCCGCCGAGCGGGTAGCGCAGCGGCTCGATGAGCGCGAGGAACCGCTCCCCCAGCTCCTCGTCACCGGCGACCGGGCGGGCTCGCAGCAGCGCCTGGCTCTCCCAGGGCGACGACCACCGCTGGTAGTACTCGGCGTACGCGCCGATCGTGCGGACCAGCGGTCCGTTGCGGCCCTCCGGCCGCAGGTCCGCGTCGACCTCGAGCGGCGGCTCGGCCCCGACGGCGCCGAGCAGGGCCCGCAGGCGCATGGCGATCGCCGTGGCCTGCGCCTGCGCGGCATCCTGCGCTGCGCCGGGCACCGGGTCGTGCACGAACAGGACGTCGGCGTCCGACCCGTAGCCCAGCTCGCGACCGCCCAGCCGGCCCATGGCGATCACGGCGGTCCGGGTCAGCAGGCCGTCGGGCGTCTGACGCACCTCGTACTCGGCGACCCGCAGGGCGCCGGAGAGCACGACGTCGGCGGCAGCTGTCAACGACTGCGCCGCAGACGTGACCGACCGACGGCCGAGGACCTCCGCCACCGCGGTCCGGGACATCTCGCGACGCCGCAGCGCGCGCAGCAGGGTCGCCGCCTCGATGGTGTCGTCCTGGCGCGTGAGCACGGCGTCGGCCTCGGCGGCCAGCCGCTCGCGGTCGCGCGGTGCCAGCTCGGCGTCGTCGTCGAGCCATGCGACCGACTCGGGTGATCGACCCAGGGCATCGGCGGCGTACCGCGAGGTGGACAGCAGGGTCGCCAGTCGCTGGGCCGCGACCCCCGAGTCACGCAGCAGCTTGAGGTACCAGTGGGTCGCTCCGAGCTCGTCGGACAACCGACGGAACGCGAGCAGGCCGGCGTCCGGGTCGCTGCCCTCGGCGAACCAGCCGAGGAGCACCGGGAGCAGCTGGCGCTGGATCGCGGCCCGCCGGCTCAGCCCCTCGGTCAGCGCCGAGATGTGCCGCAACGCACCGGCCGGGTCGCGGTAGCCGATTGCCGACAGCCGCGCACGTGCCGCCTCCGGCGCGAGGCTCACGTCCTCGCGGGACAGGCTCGCCGTGGCGGGCAGCAGGGGGCGGTAGAAGAGCTCCTCGTGCAGGTGGCGGACATCGCGGCGGGTCGAGCGCCACCGCTCCACGACGGCGTCGGCCGCACCGGTGCGCAGGCCGATCGACCGGGCGAGCCGGCGCAGGTCCGGCTCGGCCGTCGGCATCAGGTGAGTGCGCCGCAGCCGGTGCAGCTGGATCCGGTGCTCGAGCACGCGCAGCAGTCGGTAGCAGACCGCGAGCCGGGCTGCGTGGTCGCGTCCGACGTAGCCACCGGCTGCCAGCGCCGCCAGGGCGGTCAGGGTGTTCGGGCTGCGGATCGAGTCGTCGGCACGCCCGTGCACGAGCTGGAGCAGCTGGACGGTGAACTCGACGTCCCGCAGGCCACCGACGCCGAGCTTGAGCTGGCGGTCTGCCTCCTGGGTGGGGACGTTCTGCTCGACCCGCCGACGCATCGCCTGCGAGTCCTCGACGAAGTTCTCCCGCTCGGCCGCGCGCCACACCATGGGGGTCAGCGCGTCGGTGTAGGCGCGCCCCACCTCGGTGTCCCCGGCCACGACGCGGGCCTTGAGCAGGGCCTGGAACTCCCAGGTGCTGGCCCAGCGCTCGTAGTAGGCGACATGGCTCGCCACCGTGCGCACGAGCGGTCCGTTCTTGCCCTCGGGGCGCAGGGCCGCGTCGACCGGCCACAGCGCGGGCTCGCCCGACGCACCGGAGCAGGCCCGCGCCAGACCCGCCGCGAGCCGTGTCCCGGCAGCCAGCGCCTGCTCCTCGCCGTACCCGTCGCCGGCCTCCGCGACGTAGATGACGTCGACGTCGCTGACGTAGTTGAGCTCCCTCCCGCCGCACTTGCCCATGCCGATCACGGCCAGCCGCACGCCCGCGCCGTGGTCCGTCTGGTCGGCCCGCGCCAGCGCGAGGGCCGCCTCCAGGGCTGCCGACGCGAGGTCGGCGAGGGCTGCGGCGACTGCCGAGAGCAGGGACAGCGGCTCGGTCGAGACGAGGTCCGCCGCGGCGATCCGCAGCAGCCGGCGCCGGTACGCCCGGCGCATCGCGTCGACGCCCTCCGCACCGGTCACCGTGGCGACCGGCGCGACGCCGGGCCCACCGTCGGCGGCACCCACCGCGGCCAGCAGCTCCATCCGCACCATCCCCGCGTCGCCGCCGATGGGCGTCGGCTCGGCCAGAGCCACCAGGTCGTCCGGGTGCCGGGCCAGATGGTCGGCGAGGGCCGTCGAGGCTCCCAGCACGGCGAGCAGACGGTCACGGACCGGACCGCCGTCGAGCAGGGTCGTGCGCAACCATCCGGCCTCGCCGGTGATCGCGGCCGACCCGGCGATCCTGGTCAGGGCGACGAGGGCGTCGTCGGGTGAGGCGACCGCGCCCAGCGCATCGATCAGCGGCGCGCCGGCGTCGACCGGTCCGACGACGGCACGCAGGTCCCGGTCGGCCAGCAGGGCGGCCGCCCGCGCGGCGTCGGCGAACCCGAGCCGCACCAGCAGCGCGCGCAGGCTCGCGACCGGCCGTCGACCGGGCTCCGGCGTCCCCGACTCGCTCACCGGCCGGCGCTCACAGGACCGACAGGAACCGCTTCAGCTCGAAGGGCGTGACCTGCGCCCGGTAGGCGTTCCACTCTTCGCGCTTGTTGCGCAGGACGAAGTCGAAGACGTGCTCGCCGAGCGTCTCGGCGACCAGCTCGGACGTCTCCATGATGGCGACGGCCTGCTCGAGCGAGGACGGCAAGGGCTCGATCCCCAGGGCGCGACGCTCGGCGTCGGTGAGCTCCCAGACGTCGTCCTCGGCACCGTCGGGGAGCTCGTAGCCCTCCTCGATGCCCTTGAGGCCGGCGGCCAGCAGCAACGCGTAGGCCAGGTAGGGGTTCGTGGCCGAGTCGACACCGCGGTACTCGACGCGGCTCGAGTTGCCCTTGCCGGGCTTGTACATCGGGACCCGGACGAGCGCCGAACGGTTGTTGTGACCCCAGCAGACGTAGCTCGGCGCCTCGGCGCCGCCCCACAGCCGCTTGTAGGAGTTCACGTACTGGTTGGTCACCGCGGAGATCTCGGCGGCGTGGCGCAGCAGACCGGCGATGAAGCGCCGGGCGGTCGTCGACAGCTCGAGAGCGGCACCCGGCTCGTGGAAGGCGTTGCGGTCACCCTCGAAGAGCGACAGGTGCGTGTGCATGCCCGACCCGGGGTGCTCGGCCATCGGCTTGGGCATGAAGGACGCGTAGATGCCCTGCTCGAGCGCGACCTCCTTGACCACCGTCCGGAAGGTCATGATGTTGTCCGCCGTGGTCAGGGCGTCGGCGTACCGCAGGTCGATCTCGTTCTGGCCGGGGCCCGCCTCGTGGTGGGAGAACTCCACCGAGATGCCCATCGACTCGAGCATGGTGATCGCGGCGCGCCGGAAGTCGTGACCGGTGCCGCGCGGCACGTGGTCGAAGTAGCCGCCCGAGTCGACCGGGACGAGCGGCTTGTCCGCGTCGGCCGGGTTCTCGAACAGGTAGAACTCGACCTCGGGGTGCGTGTAGAACGTGAACCCCTTCTCGCTGGCCCGCGCGAGGGCGCGCTTGAGCACGTAGCGGGAGTCCGCGAGGGACGGCTGCCCGTCCGGCGTCTGGATGTCGCAGAACATCCGCGCGGTGCCGTGGGTCTCACCGCGCCACGGCAGCACCTGGAAGGTCGAGGGATCCGGTTTGGCCAGCATGTCGGCCTCGTAGACCCTGGTCAGCCCCTCGATGGCGCTGCCGTCGAAGCCGATGCCCTCGTTGAACGCGGACTCGAGCTCGGCCGGTGCCACGGCGACCGACTTGAGGATCCCGAGCACATCGGTGAACCAGAGACGGATGAAGCGGATGTCCCGCTCCTCGACCGTGCGGAGAACGAACTCCTGCTGCCTGTCCATGGACCACATCCTGCCCCACGGATGGTTCCGGGTGATGCCATGTCCGCATCCACCCTGCCGGAGTCGCTGCCGGCGGGTCCGTGGATAGGGTTGACGTCATGGGACCACTCCGCCTCGCCCTGGCCCAGATCGACACCTGCGTCGGCGACGTGACCGGCAACGCCGACCGCATCCTGGACTGGTCGGCGTCCGCAGCAGCCGAGGGCGCCGACCTCGTCGTCTTCCCGGAGATGACGATCACCGGGTACCCGATCGAGGACCTCGCGCTGCGCGACTCGTTCGCGCGCGCGGCCGAACGCGCACTGCACGACGTCGCAGCCGGCCTGGTCGAGCGTGGTCTGGGTGACCTCGTCGTGGTGCTGGGCACTCTCGGCCGGAACGCGGACGGGCGGGCCACCAACCAGGCAGTCGTCGTGCACGGCGGCGAGGTGGTCGCGCGCTACGACAAGCACCACCTGCCCAACTACGGCGTCTTCGACGAGTACCGGATCTTCGCCCCGGGCGAGAGCCGGTGCGTGATCGAGGTCGACGGCCGCCGGATCGGCATCGTCGTGTGCGAGGACATCTGGCAGGACGGCGGCCCGCTGTCCGCGATGGACGACCTCGGCATCGAGCTGCTGCTCGTGCTCAACGGCTCGCCGTACGAGGAGGGCAAGGGCCATGCGCGCGCCGAGCTCGCTGCCCGCCGGGCCCGCGAGGTGGGTGCGCCGGTCGCCTACGTCAACATGGTCGGCGGTCAGGACGACCTGGTCTTCGACGGCGGCTCGTTCGTCGTGGCCGCCGACGGGACACCGCTGGCCGGCTCGCCGCAGTTCGTCGAGCATCTCCTGATGTGGGACCTGCCGGCCGACGGCACGCCGCAGCCGGGCCTCCTGGCCGCGCCGATGGACCCGGACGCCGAGGTCTACCTGGCGGTGGTGACCGGGCTGCGCGGGTACGCGACCAAGAACGGCTTCGGCTCGGTCGTGCTCGGCCTGTCCGGCGGCATCGACTCGGCCCTCGTCGCGGCGATGGCCGCCGATGCGTTCGGCGGCGCGAACGTCGTGGGCGTGTCCATGCCGTCGCGACACTCCTCCGAGCACTCGCGCGACGACGCGGCCGATCTCGCTGCCCGGATCGGTGCCGACTACCGCATCCAGCGGATCGGGCCGATGGTCGACTCCTTCGAGGCCGAGCTCGAGCTGCCCGGCATCGCGGGCGAGAACCTGCAGGCACGGGTGCGCGGCGTGATCCTGATGGGGATCTCCAACGTCGAGGGTCACCTGGTGCTGGCCACCGGCAACAAGTCGGAGCTGGCGGTGGGCTACTCGACCATCTACGGCGACGCCGTCGGCGGCTACGCCCCGCTCAAGGACGTCGACAAGTCCCGCGTGTGGGCGCTCGCGCGCTGGCGCAACCGGACGGCGATCGACGCCGGCGAGCTGCCGCCGATCCCGGAGGCCTCGATCACCAAGCCACCGTCGGCCGAGCTGCGCCCCGGGCAGGTCGACACCGACAGCCTGCCGCCGTACCACCTGCTCGACGAGGTCCTCGACGCCTACGTCGAGCACGCCGAGGGTCGCGAGGAGCTGCTCGCCCGCGGCTTCGACCCCACGGTCGTCGACAAGGTGCTGTCCCTCGTCGATCGCGCCGAGTGGAAGCGCCGTCAGTACCCGCCGGGCCCGAAGGTCTCGGCCCTCGCATTCGGCCGGGACCGCAGGCTCCCGGTGACCAGTCGCTGGCGTGAACCGAAGGGAACCTCCGATGAGTGAGCAGACGCCGACCCCGGCCCAGCCCAAGCGCGTCCGCGTGCACCACCTGCGCGAGGCGAAGGAACGTGGCGAGCGGATCACGATGCTCACCGCCTACGACGCCCCGACCGCCCAGATCTTCGACGAGGTCGGTACGGACGTGCTGCTGGTGGGCGACTCGCTCGGGGACAACTTCTACGGCTACCGGAGCACGATCCCGGTGACCGTCGACGAGATGATCCACCACACACGTGCGGTGGCCGGAGCGACCCGACGCGCGCTCGTCGTCGCCGACCTGCCGTTCGGCTCCTACGAGGCGTCCCCGCAGGTGGCGCACGCCACGGCGGTCCGGATGCTCAAGGAGGCCGGCGCGCAGGCAGTGAAGTTCGAGGGGGGTCGCCGGGTCGCCGAGCACGTGCGGCTGCTGACCTCCACCGGCATCCCCGTGATGGGCCACCTGGGCTTCACGCCGCAGTCCGAGAACGTCCTGGGCGGCAAGCGGGTCCAGGGCCGCGGTCAGGAGGCTGCCGAGCGGCTGTCAGAGGACGCGATCGCGCTCCAGGAAGCCGGCGCCTTCGCTGTCGTGCTGGAGATGGTGCCGGCGCCGCTGGCCGCTCGGATCACCGAGATCCTGGCGATCCCGACGATCGGCATCGGCGCGGGACCGCACTGCGACGGGCAGGTGCTCGTCTGGCCGGACATGGCCGGTCTCAGCGCCTGGTCGCCGCGGTTCGCCAAGCAGTACGGCCAGCTCCGCACGGCACTGCTCGACGCCGCTCGCGCGTACAACGACGAAGTCAGGACCGGCGCGTTCCCGGACGCGGAGCACAGCTTCCCCGAGTGAGCCGGCCGGTCACCGGGCACCGGTCACCGGGCACCGGTCACCGGGCACCGGGCACCGGTCACTCCTCCTCGCGCCAGCGCCGGTCCTCCTCGTCCCACGCCTCGGTGCGGCCGGCGGCACGCTCCAGGGCGTGCAGCGCTGCCTCGCGCGTCGGGTACGGCCCCATCCGGTCGGTCCACGGACTGACCCTGCCCTCCTCCACCTCGCCGGTGATCGGGTTGTACCAGTACTGGGCGGGCTCGCTCTGGCCTGCCTCGTGCCCTGCGTCGTGCCCTGCGTCGTGCCCTGCGTCGTGCCCTGCGTCGTGCCCTGCGTCCCGGTCCATGGCTGCCTCCCGTGCGTCTGCTGCTGGGCCCTGCGGCGCGGCCCGTGCCGCTGATCCGTAGACTGCCAGCCATGTCGATCGCGCACGCACCGGAGGGCACACTGGTTCCCGGAACGGTCAGCCCTGTGCGCACCGTCCCGGGTCACATCGAACGGCCCGAGTACGTCGGGAAGAACCGTGAGCTGCCCTTCACCGGTTCGGAGGTCAAGGACGCCGGGACGCTCGAGCGGATCCGGGTGGCGTCCCGGATCGCCGCCCAGGCGCTGGTCGAGGTCGGCAGGCACGCCGAGCCCGGCGTCACGACGGACGAGCTGGACCGGATCGGCCACGAGTTCCTGTGCGACCACGGCGCCTACCCGTCGACCCTCCGCTACCAGCCGCACCCGCAGCAGGTCCCGTTCCTCAAGTCGCTGTGCACCTCGGTGAACGAGGTCATCTGCCACGGCGTGCCGGACTCGACGGTCCTCGCCGACGGCGACATCGTGAACGTCGACATCACGGCCTACATCGACGGCGTGCACGGCGACACCAACGCGACCTTCCTGGTCGGGGACGTGGACGAGGAGTCCCGGCTGCTCGTCGAACGCACCCACGAGGCGATGATCCGTGGCATCAAGGCGGTCGCGCCCGGCCGCCAGATCAACGTCATCGGCCACGTGATCGAGAAGTACGCGCAGCGCTTCGGCTACGGGGTCGTACGGGACTTCACCGGCCACGGTGTCGGCGAGGCGTTCCACTCGGGCCTCGTCGTGCCGCACTACGACTCGGCCCCGCACCACGCGACGGTCATCGAGACCGGGATGGTCTTCACGATCGAGCCGATGATCAACCTCGGCACGTACGAGTGGGACATGTGGGACGACGGATGGACCGTCGTGACCAGGGACCGCAGGCGCAGTGCGCAGTTCGAGCACACCCTCGTGGTGACCGAGACCGGAGCGGAGATCCTGACCCTGCCATGAACCCCATCGTGAGCCCACAGCCAGGACCGACCGCGGCGTTCGGCATCGACATCGGCGGCAGCGGCATCAAGGGCGCGCCCGTCGACCTCGTGGCGGGCGAGTTCAGCGCCGACCGGGTGCGCATCCCGACGCCGAAGCCGGCCACCCCCAGGGCCGTCGCCACGGCCGTCGCCGCACTGGTCGACTCCTTCGACCTGTCGGCGGACCTGCCGATCGGCGTGACGTTCCCCGCCGTGATCCAGCACGGCATCGCACGGTCTGCCGCGAACGTCGACGACTCCTGGATCGGCACCGACGTCACCGCGGTGATCGCTGACGCGACCGGCCGTCGGGTGCTCGCCGTCAACGACGCCGACGCCGCCGGCTACGCCGAGACCCTCTACGGAGCGGCCCGCGGCCACTCGGGCATCGTGCTGGTGGTGACCCTGGGCACCGGTATCGGCTCGTGCCTCGTCGTGGACGGCACCCTGGTGCCCAACACCGAGCTCGGGCACCTCGAGATCGACGGGCACGACGCCGAGAGCCGCGCAGCCGACAGCGCCCGCGAGCGGGAGGACCTGACCTGGGAGCAGTGGGCCGTGCGCCTGCAGCGCTACTTCCGGGTGGTCGAGGACCTCCTCTGGCCGGACCTCATCGTCGTCGGCGGCGGCGTGAGCAAGCGGCACGCGCACTTCCTGCCGCTGCTGGACCTGCGCACCCCGATCGTGCCCGCAGCCCTGCGCAACGCAGCCGGCATCGTGGGCGCCGCCGCGCTCGCGGCCCGGGCCACCCAGCTGGACTGAGCGGCGCGACGCGTGGAGCCGGTCGCGTACCTGCCGGTCGTCGGGCTCGCGGTGCTGGTCGTCCTCGCGGTGGACCGGCTGGTCGCGCGCCTCGGCGACCGGGACCCGGCCACCCGGCGACCACGTGCGCCACGGGTCGGATCTGGTGGCCCCGGCTTCGGTGACATCGTCGAGATCTTCCAGCCCACCGCCCGGTTCCGGCACGAGGAAGCCGAGCGCCAGCGGCACGACCTGGTGCAGCCCGGCGACGCCGACCCGCACTGGACCGTCGACCTGGAGCACGGCACCGTGCTCGTCCCGGCGGAACCCGGGGCCACGGGAGCCACGGGAACCGCCGCGACCACCCGGGCTGCCGGCCGGCAGGAGCCCGCCGGCGACCGACCACCGACGACGCCACGGCACCGACCACGACTGGCGGAGGTCGCCGATGGTGTCTGGGTGGCCACCCCGCGCACCTGGATGACGACGAGCACCGTCGTCGTCGGCCCCGACGGACGCTGCCTGGTCGTGGACCCCGCACTCGACGTCGACGAGGTCACGGACCTGGCCGCGGAGATCGCCCGGCGCGGCTGGACGCCGGTCGTCGGCTTCAGCACGCACCCGCACTGGGACCACGTCCTGTGGACGGCAGGCCTGGGCCGCGGGCCGCGCTGGGCGACGCCGATCGGCGCCAGGCGCGCGGCGACCGAGCACGAGGCGCTGCGCCACGAGTGCGATGCGCAGTCCCCCGGCCACGACCACGCCCTGACCGGCCGGCTCACCCCGCTGCCGGACGGATCGGCAGCCGTCCCGTGGGACGGGCTCCGCGCCGTCGTCGTGCCGTACCCGGCGCACTGCACCGGGAGCGCCGCCCTCGTGCTCCCCGGGGCGGCGGTGCTGATCGCCGGCGACATGCTGTCCGACCTGGAGATCCCGCTGCTGGACGAGACGTCGGCCGACCCCGTCGGCGACTACCGGACCGCTCTCGAGGTGCTCGAGGCTGCCGCGACGCGGTACGACGTGCGCCAGGTGGTCCCCGGTCACGGCACGGTCGGTGACGCCGCCGAGCTCCGGCGTCGGATCGCGGCCGACCGCACCTACCTCGATGCCCTGACCGCTGGCCGGGCCCCCGAAGACCCCCGCCTGGCCGACCCCGAGCAGGCGGCGGAGCACAAACGCCAGGTGCAGCGCCATCGGACCTGAGGGCCGCCGCGCGCCGAAGCCCGGGCGAGCTCAGCGCACGACGGGCCCGGACCGCACCTCGGGTTCGCGCCGACCGGACGGCTCGTCGTCGAACATGTCCCGCATCCCGAGCATCTCCAGGACGTCGGTGACCACCTGCGGTGGTTCGTGCAGACGCACCGAGAGCCCGTCGTCACGCCCGACGCGGCAGAACTGGATGAGGAACGCGACCCCGGTCGAGTCGATGAACCGGACCTCGCTGGTGTCCAGGACCACGGGCAGGTCCCGGTCGAGCGCCCGCATCAGCGCCGTGCTCGCCTGATCCCGCAGCGACTCGTCGATCTCGCCCCACAGGTGCGCCACGGTGCAGTCGGCCTGCTCGACCACCGTGATCCCGCCCACGGGCGCTGCTCTGGTCTCGGGCATGCCCACCCCCCTCCGGGACACGGCGGCGATGCGGCACCGCACGGGTCTCACCTTGCCGGACGTCGGGGCCGTGCGCGAGCGACACGGCTCGGACGGCGGGAGGGCGGATGAGTCGGCCGGTACGCCGGGTTCTGTTCGACCGGGTGCCTGACCTGCGACCTGAAGGTCGCTCACGCCCCTGACCAGCGGAAACACCGTTGACGGGCGGTGGAAGGCGCTGAGCGTCTGCGGCCGTTCTGCGTACTTCTTGCGTACAAACTGCGTACAGCGACCGGCGACGTCGGTGGGCCGGTGGGCTTGAGGACGTCGTCTACCTACCGCAGTCCTGCACCCGCCGATGGCGGGGGCGGCGGCGTTGTGAGAGGCCGGCGGTACCGTCCAGCATGACAACGGAAGAACTGAACCTCTGGATACAGACGCTGGTCGCCGTGGCAGCCGTCGGAGCCGCCGTCATCGCCCTGGTGGTCTCCGCGAAGGATCGCGAGAACGCTCGCCAGATCGCAGCGGACGACCGTCGAGCGTCACTCACACACGCGAAGCTCATGTTCGACCTCGAGGTCCTAGCTCGGCTCCTCGAGAACCTGAACCGCGGCGGCTCGACCAACACGGAGGAGTCGAAGCGCATGGGCGCGGAGGCACTGACGCTCATCGGACTCCTCGGACCAGATCTGGTCCCCGCACAGTGGGAAAAGCGCGTCGGGAGCGATGAGAAGCTTCAATCGATGGCTGCTGACGATGCGCGCCCCGAGTGGAACCGCAACGCGATCGAAGCGCAGTTGGCCGTCAACACGATCACGGCTCGCATTAACGCCGAACTCGGCAAGGGCTCGTAGCTGCTCCCTGGGGGTACGCGCGGGCCGGGACGCGCCGACAGGTCCGGCGCTAGCCGTCCGTTCCGCGCCCCTGCGAGACCATGAACTCGCCCAGGGGAGCGATCAGATCACCTGGCAGGGGCGGCGGCGACCGCCGTGCCAGCAAGGTGCAACGGGTTCGTAGGCGCCCGGCAGGGCGAGACGCACGCGGCCGGGTGAATCCGCCATACTCCAAGGATGGCTCAGGTGCGGCGAGCGTCTCGTGTTCGTGAGGCTTGGGGACGGCGCCTTAGGGCCACAGCTCCGGCTCTGTCCCGCCGGGAGTTGCCCCTCCTCCCTGCGGTGACACTAGTTGCGGGGTTGGCGCTAGCGATCCTCGCTCTTCTAGTGCCTGTCGTACGGTGGTATGCAACCGGCGTGTGGCATTGGCTGCCAAGCGCGCCCTCAGAAAACCCTGATTCACTGGAGATCATGAAACTGGCAGCAACCTTCGTTGCTGGTCTCGGTGGAATTGTTGCCCTCACTGTCGCATACCGGAAGCAGAGGGAGCAGGAACTCCGACGCGACAGCCTCAGGCTCGACGCGGCTGCACAGCAATTGGGCAGCGACGACGGGGCGATCCGACTTGCCGGCGTGTACGCCGCTGCCGCCTTGGCAGATGAATCCGCGCGCCTTCGGCCCGCCGTCGTTCAGCTAATGTGTGCCTACTTGAGGCTGAATCGCGCGAGCGACGGGCCGGTGCAACAGACGATTCTCGAGGCAATAGCGCAGCGCACGCAGAGGTCCGCTGCAGCGGTGAGATCGTGGAGCGCCTACAACCTTGACCTGCACGGCATTGTGGTGGGTGACCGGCTGGGTTGGATTAACTGCCGATTCGACGGAACAGTCAACCTTGAGGGGGTGACGTTTCAGCACGATGTCCAGATGGTCATGACTGAATTTAACGGGCAGTTGGTTCTGAACGAAGCCCGCTTCGAGCGCCAGGTCATGGCCTTCTATGCAAGGTTCAACGGAACTGTTCTCATGAACAAGACGGTGTTCAACCAGGGAATAGGCGCAATTGGAGCGCATTTCTCTGGAGGACTACAGGCAAATTCTGCCGAGTTCAGACAAGGGGCGACCTTCTCAAGGAGCCAGTTCACCAACGGTGCGACGTTCTCGCGGTCGAAGTTCGACGGCGCGGCGTTTGACCATTGCGTCTTTGCTCGCGGTACGGCGGGGCACCAGTCTGACGCCGTGCACAACGGCGATGCCTACTTCCGCGGCGCACACTTCGACGGAGCCAACTTTTCGGACACCGTCTTTCGCGCGAAAGCATGGTTCGATGATGCCGAGTTCTCCGGTGATGCTCCAACTTTCGCGAGCGTCAGATTTCTTGACGGCGGGTCGATTGAGCGCGCCACCTTCCCCGGGACGGTGCCGGAAGCCCTTCGCGAACTCGCGACGCCGGAGGGAGCCGGGGAGCCGCGCTCTTGACTTGAAGACGCAACGTTGATGGTGGGGGTATGAGGGTCGCCGCTCGCAGGGCACCATTTCGATAGCGGAGCAGCAACAGGGCTCCCTCCGGAGTCCATCCGATCGCCAAGCATCTACCTCGCGCGCGAGGGGGTGGGCCTCGGGGGGAGACGGAACGCTACCGGCGCTAGTTTCCGTGCTCGTGGTGTGCAGCGATCTGGACGCCCCTCCCCTGCGCCCAAGGGTGAGGCCCCGACTCTGCGTGGAGTCGGGGCCTCGGTGGCGCTGGTCAGGTCACCGCAACCCTCTACGTGCAGCGGGCCCGCAAGGATGGCTACCTGAGCGAGGGCGACTGAGATGGCATCCATCAGCAAGCATGAGAACGGCCGGTGGCGTGCCCGGTACCGGGACGCCGCAGGGAGGCAGCACGTCAAGCACTTCGCCCGCAAGGTCGACGGGCAGCGTTGGCTCGACGAGGTCACAGCCTCCGTCGTGACCGGTCAGTACGTCGCACCGAAAGCTGGGCGGATCACTCTCGCCGAGTACGCCGAGCAGTGGCGCGCGAGCCAGGTACACAGGGCAAGCACCGAGGACCACGTCGAGCGCACGCTCCGCAGGCACGTCTACCCGTACCTGGGCGACCGGCCGCTGTCGAGCATCCTTCCGAGCGACGTGCAGACTCTGGTCAAGCGGCTCTCGGCGACCCTCGCCCCCGCCACGGTCGGGGTGATCCATCGACACCTCTCGGCGGTGATGAAGAGCGCCGTCATGGATCGGCGGATCGCCTCGTCACCATGCGTGGGCAGCCGCCTGCCGAAGGTCGACAAGGCGCAGGTCGAGCCGATCACGACCGAGCAGGTGCAGCGCCCAATCGACACCGTCCCCGAGCGGTACCGCGCGCTCGTGGTGCTCGCTGCCGGTACCGGGATGCGCCAGGGTGAGGCGTTCGGGCTCACAGTCGACCGGGTCGACTTCCTGCGACGCAGCCTCACGATCGACCGACAGCTGACGACGGTCACAGGCAGAGCGCCGACCTTCGGGCCTCCGAAGACGGCAGCGAGCGTGCGGACGATCCCGCTCCCTGACGTCGTCATCGACGCGCTGGCCGCTCACCTGGCGCGCTTCCCGGCGGGGCATCTGGGTCTGATCTTCACGAACGGTGAGGGTAAGCCGCTTCGGCGCAGCAACTTCGGGACTATGTGGCGGCGGGTCTGTCGGGAGGCGGTGGTCGACGGCTTCGTCTTCCACGGTCTGCGCCACTACTACGCCAGCCTGCTGATCCGGCACGGGGAGTCCGTGAAGACCGTTCAGGCCAGGCTCGGGCACGCGAACGCGGCCGAGACGCTCGACACCTACAGCCACCTGTGGCCGGACTCAGATGACCGGACGAGGGCCGCCGTCGACTCAGTTCTGGGGAATCTTGCGTACTCCCTGCGTACAGCAGCACCCTTCGCGCAGTAAACGCGCAGGTCAGGGGCCAGAAAGTGGATGAGTCGGCCGATACGCCGGGTTCTGTCCCCGCGCGCGGTTACCCCCGCGCGGGTGGCGGCCATCCCTCTACGACGTACGTTGCCGCACGCCTCCAGCGGCCTACCCGGGAGCTCGGGCGAGCAGCCCTCGAACGCTCCCTGTCTGACCTTGCTCCAGGTGGGGTTTGCCTAGCCGCACCGGTCACCCGGTGCGCTGGTGGTCTCTTACACCACCGTTTCACCCTTACCCGGTCCGTCGGGCCGAAGCCTGGCGGACCGGGCGGTCTGTTCTCTGTGGCACTGTCCCGCGGGTCACCCCGGGTGGGTGTTACCCACCACCTCGCTCTACGGAGCCCGGACGTTCCTCGGCGACGGTGGCTGACCACCCTCGACGCGACCGCCTGGCCGACTCATCCGTTGCCCAGGGTACCCGTCCAGCGACCTCCACCCGGTACCACTACCCTTCGAGCGTGCTCGTGCTGCTCCCCCCGTCCGAGGGCAAGACCGCCCCCACGACGGGGGCCCCGGTCGATCTGACCGCACTGTCGTCGCCGCTCCTGACGACGCATCGACGGCGCGTCCTGGGTGCCCTGGTCCGCGTCAGCGCCTCCCCCGCGGCGATGTCGGTGCTCCGCGTCGGCCCGTCCCTGGCCGGCGAGGTGGCCCGCAACGTCGGTCTGCGCACCGCCCCGACCGCACCGGCCCGCGCGGTCTACACAGGTGTCCTCTACGGAGCCGCACGCCTCGACGACCTGCCCGACGACGCGGCGCGTGAGCGTTCGGACCGCTGCGTGCGGACCATCTCGGCGCTGTGGGGCGTGGTCGGGCCCGCGGACCTGATCCCCGCCTACCGGCTGTCGACGGGGACCGACCTGCCCGGTGTCGGTCCGCTCGCGGCATCCTGGCGCCGGCCGCTCGGCCGGGCGCTCGACGCGCACGCGGCGCGGCGGCTGGTCGTGGACTGCCGCTCTGCGACGTACGCCGCCGCCTGGTCCGTTCCCGCGACGGCCGCAGGCCACGTCACCGTCGCCGTCCTGCGCGAGGCCGACGGCAGGCGGACGATCGTGTCCCACTCGGCCAAGCACACCCGCGGTCTGTTCACGCGTCACCTGGTGACGCGGGCCGGGTCCGAGCCACGCACGCCGACGGACCTGCTCGACGTGGCCGGGGAGCTGGTCGGGACGACGCTGGTCGATGTCGCGCTCCAGGACCGCGGCGCCCGCGGCCACGTCCTGGTCCTCGTGGTGCGCGCGCCCGGCTAGACGGTATGGAGTGACCGCCCGGGTGTGGGTGGTTGCGGGCCGGGGCCTCACTCACGCAATCTCGTGGGTTACCGAGTAGGGGCTGCCTGCTCGGCCTATCCGACATGTGTGGGAGGCCCCGGTGTTCTCTGAGCGTACGAGTGTGGGGCTCGACGTGCACGCACGGTCGGTCGCGGCGGCTGCGATCGATGGCGTGACGGGCGAGCTGTTCCAGGCGAGGTTGACGCCCTCGCACGAGCACATCCGCGGGTGGATAGGCGCGTTGCCGGGTCCGGTCGCGGCGACGTATGAGGCCGGGCCGACCGGCTTCGGGCTCGCGCGGGCACTGAAGGCGGACGGGATTCGGTGCGTGGTCGCGGCTCCCTCGAAGTTGCAGCGACCGTCGGGGGATCGGGTCAAGACCGACGCCAGGGACGCGGTGCACCTCGCCCGGCTGTTGCGGCTGGACGAGATCACCGCCGTGGTCATTCCCTCCGAGGACCAGGAGGCGGCCCGGGACCTGGTCCGGGCGCGAGAGGACTGCCGCGGGGACTTGATGCGAGCCCGGCACCGGCTCTCGAAGCTGCTGCTGCGCCACGGGATCGTCTACGACGGCGGGCAGGCGTGGACCGGGACCCACGACGGGTGGCTACGACGCCAGCACTTCGAGGCCCCGGCGGTGCAGATGGCCTTCGAGTCCGACTACGACGCCGTGCTCGCCACCGATGCGCGCCGCGACCGGCTCGACGCTGCGATCACCGCGATGGCCACGGACAGCGAGTTCACCCCGGTCGTGCGGCGGTTGAGCTGCCTGCGGGGTGTCTCGACGTTGACGTCGTTCGCCCTGGCGGTCGAGATCGGTGACTGGCACCGGTTCACCGGCAACACCATCGGCTCCTTCGTCGGTCTGGTCCCCAGCGAGCACTCCTCGGGGGCCCGCCGGGTGCAGGGCTCGATCACCAAGACCGGCAACACCCACGCCCGTCGGCTGCTGGTCGAAGCAGCCTGGCACCACCGGGCCCGCTACCGACCCGGTGCGACCATGTTGGCCCGCTGGGACCTGGCCTCACCGGCTGCCCGCGCCCGCGGTGACGAGGGGAACCGGCGTCTGCACGCCCGCTGGGTCCGGTTCGACGAACACCACAAGCGACCCGTGATCGCCAACGTCGCCATCGCCCGCGAGCTCGCCGGCTGGTGCTGGTCACTGGCCACCCTCGAGGACCACACGACGGCCCGCTGAACCACCAGGCCCACGATCTGACTCCTGACCCCAGACCGGTAGCAGCGCGTGGAGCGACCCGCGAAACTCCTATGAGCAACGAGCCCCCAGGCTCGCGACGCCCGACTCTAGACCCGCGATCCGCTCCTGCCGAACAGCCCGTCCTGCGGTAGCCAACCCGCGCATATCAGTCTGACCGCGCGTCGCCAACGACACGCTCACCGGACCCCGGGGCCACAGAGTCAACAAGGAGGCGCCGCCCAGAACCCATCCGGGCGGCGCCTCACCCTGCCCACTTGACAGCGGGTCCCTCCATATCAGGTGTCGGTCGGCATCCCCACGACAGTGACCTCGCGCTCGCCGTCGGCCCAGATCCGGATGATGCTGACGGTCGCCGGCGCGATCCGGAACGAGGCCCACGCGGACGACGGCGCACCGAGGGTCAGGCCGATCGCCGCACGGATCGTCACCGAGTGGCTCACCACGACGACGGTGCGGTCGAGACCGCCGTCGCGCAGGCGTTCCAGGGCTCCGGCGACCCGCACGCCGACGTCCTCGATCGACTCGCCCCCGGGGGCCCGGTAGGCGGCGTCGACGTGCCACCGGTGGAGCGCACCGGGCCACCGATCCTCGATCTCGGCCGCCGTGAGCCCTTCCCACTGACCGAAGTCGCACTCCGCGAACGCGTCGTCCACGACCACCGGTAGGCCGATGCGGCGCCCGACGGCGGCGGCGGTCTCCTGCGTCCTGACCATGGGCGAGGCGACGACGGCGGTGGGGTGCGGCAGGTCCGGCCACAGCGAGCGGCCGATCCGGAGGGCCAGGTCGGCAGCCCGCGCCGCCTGGACGCGGCCGGACGCCGTCAGGCTCGGCCCGGGCACGGAGGACCCCGAGTACGCCCGGCTCGTGGTCATCGGGGTCTCGCCGTGGCGGACCAGCACGACGGTCACCGGTTCCTCGTCGTCGAACCGCATCGCGGCGCCGGACGGTCGCCGGGCCCGCGCCGAGCGGTCCGGGCGGCTCAAGGCGTCGGCGTCCCCGGACGTCGGCTCGGCGGGTCCCGGTCCGTCGCCGTCCGGGTGGTCGCGCACGACGCCCTCGCGAGCGTCCATCGCCTGGTTGGCGAGGGTGTCCGCTGCGCTGTTCTCGTCGCGCGGCACCCAGGTGTAGGTCACGAGCTCCACCGGGTGCACCGCTGCGGCCTGCGCCGCGAGACGTCGCATGTCCTCGTGCCTGATCTTCCACCGCCCGGACATCTGCTCGACCACCAGGCGGGAGTCCATCCGGACCTCGACCGCCGCACCGGGGTCGATGCTGCGAGCGGCGTCGAGCCCTGCGACCAGGCCCGAGTACTCGGCGACGTTGTTCGACGCGAAGCCCAGGTACCCGGAGCGCTCGGCGAGCAGACGACCTGTCGCGGCGTCCCGGACGACGGCGCCGTACCCGGCCAGCCCGGGATTCCCCCGCGACCCGCCGTCCGCCTCGACCACCAGACGCCGCACCGTCGGCGTCATCGAGCGGCGTCCACCCCTCGCACCAGGATCCGCCCGCACTCCTCGCACCGGACGACCTGCTCGGGCGGGGCGGCGTTGAGGTGCGCGACGTCACTGGGGTTCAGCTCGAGCCGGCAGCCTTCGCACCGGCGGCCCCGCAGCGCCGCGACGCCCAGACCACTGAGCTGGGCGCGCAGGCGGTCGTAGAGCGCGACCAGCTCCGGGTCGAGCCCCTCGGCCCGCTCGGCCCGCTCGACGGCGAGCTGCGCGGCCTGCTCGTCGAGCGATCCGAGCTCGCGCTCGAGCTCGACGGCGGCGGCCTGCTGCTTGGCCAGGAGCTCGTCACGCGCGCGGGTCAGGTCGGCGAGGACCGACTCGTGGGCCTCCAGCCGCTCCATCACCTCGAGCTCGATCTCCTCGAGGGCGCCCTGACGTCGGGCCAGGGCCTCGAGCTCACCGGTCAGTGCCACGGCGTCCTTGGCGGTGACCGCAGCGGAGTCGAGGCGGACCTGGTCGCGCTGGGCACGGCTGCGGACCTGCTCGACGTCGGCCTCGGCCTTGGCGAGCTCGCGGCGGAGGTCGGCCGCGGCGGTCCGTGAGGTGACGACTGCCGACTCGACGTCGGCGAGCTGGTCGGCGATCTCGGTCACGGCAGCATGGGCGGGGTGGATCTTGCGCTGGTGGGCGATCTGCGCGGCACGGGTGTCGAGCGCCTGGACCTCGAGGAGCCGGAGCTGGTCGGCCACGGGAGCGGTAGTCACTGGTGAGATCCTCTGGTTTCGGTGCGGACGGGTGCGGCGATGCGCCCCGTCCAGGGGTCGGTGCGTCGGGTGCTCACCCGGGTCTCCACCGTAGTGCCCGGACGGTCGTCGGACCCGGGCGCACCAGCGGCAAGGTCGGCGACCAGCGCAGCCGCCGCGTGGTCGAGCCACGGCCACTCGCTGGCGAAGTGCGCGACGTCGACCAGGAACGGTCGCCCGTCGGTCGGCGCACGGCCGCCGGCAGCCGCCTCGAACTCGGCGCGCTCGCGCAGCTCGGACGCCGGGTGATGGCGCAGGTCGGCCGTCACGTAGGCGTCCACCCCGGCGACCCGCACGGCGTCGAACAGCGAGTCTCCGGAGCCGCCGACGACGGCGACCGTGGCGACGAGGCTGTCCAGGCCGCCGGCGAGACGCACGCCCTGCTCCGTGGCCGGCAGCGCCGCCGCCACCTGCTCACCGAAGGCGCGCAGCGTCATCGGCTCCCGGAGCCGACCGACCCGGCCGGTCCCGGTCGAGCCGGGCAGCGTGGCGGTCTCGAGCACGTCGAAGGCCGGCTCCTCGTACGGGTGGGCTGCCCGCACAGCCGCGACGACGGCCTGCCGCAGCCTGCGTGGCGCGATCATCTCGACCCGTGCCTCGGCGATCACGGCGGCCACCCCGATCGCGCCGACTGTCGGGTTCGCACCGGCTCCCGGCACGAAGGTGCCCGTTCCCGTCGCGGTCCACGCGCACCGGCTGTACTCCCCCAGCTCGCCCGCGCCGGCCGCCGCCATCGCGTCGACGAGAGCGTCCGCCTGCTCGAGGGGGACGAGCACGACGTGCTTGTCGAGCTCCTCGGTCGGCAACGGGGTCAGCGGCACGAGGTCGACCAGCCCGATCGCCGTCGCGAGGGCGTCCGCGACACCGCCCTGTGCGGCGTCCGCGTTGGTGTGGGCGGCATGCAGCGCGCAGCCGCCCCGGATGAGCCGGTGCACGATCGCGCCCTTGAACGTCGTCGCAGCGACCGAGTGCACCGCACGCAGGAAGAGCGGGTGGTGCGTGACGAGCAGGTCCGCGCCCCACTCGAGCGCCTCGTCGACGACGTCGGACGTCGGGTCGACGGCGAACAGGACCTTGCGCACCGGTTGCGACGGGTCACCGCACACGGTTCCGGGCGCGTCCCACGACTCGGCCGTCCGTGGTGGGTACCGCCGTTCGAGATGGGCGATGACCTCGGCGAGGGTCGGTGCGTCCGGTGCGTCGCTGCTCACGGTCGAACGGTACCGGGACCGGGCAGCACGGGGTCGCCGATCCGCAGCGACCCGGTTCCCTCGGGGACCAGCCGCACCCCGAACCAGGTGCGGCCGTCCCAGCGGCGGTGCTTGGCCAGCGTGCGCAACGGCTCCTGACCGCGGACCTGGGTCTGCGGGTCGAGGGTCACCAGCGCGCACCTGTCGCACAGCTCGGAGACCCGGAAGTCCGTCGTACCGATCCGGACCGTCTGCCAGGTGTCCTCGACGAAGGGCTCGAGGTCACCGTCGACCACGACGTTGGGCCGGAACCGCTCCATGTCGAGGGGCGCGGGGCGGCTGCCGGCCGCGGCGCCGCACCTGGCGTACCGCTCGGCATACCCCGCATCGACCCAACGGTCCAGACGTCGCAGGGACGCGGTCGAGGTCAGCAGCAGCGGCCCGGTGTCGGCAAGGCTCAGGACGTCTCCCGGTCGCCCACCGTGCCCGGCCGACACGGTGCGCCGGCCCGGGTCGTCGAGCCAGACCAGGTGGGCGCGGCGGCCGAGCACGTCCGAGAGCCATCCGTCGGCCGGTTCGCCGGCCCCGACAGCGGTGGCGAGGCGGGACAGCTGCACCGCGACCACAGGTCCGCCGCGCGGGGGCTCGACGTGCAGCCCGGCACGGCCGGTCGCGGTCAGGTCGAGCGCGCCGGAAGGACCGGTCCGTGCGGTGACGGCGAGCATCGCGGGCAGGTCCCGTGCCGAGAGCACCGACCCTGCCTCGTCGACGACCATCCAGCGTCGATCGCCGCGCAGTCCGGCCCGCTCCACGTCGGCGCGCGGCACCGGGCCGCCGCGCAGCGACTTGACCGGGTAGAGGTGGAGCGCGCTGACCTGCACGGCACGGACGCTAACAGCAGCGCCGGCGCACCGGGTCGGACGGGTCGGATCAGGAGCGCGACGTACCGCTCGGTGGGCCCGGCCGGTCTCGAACCGACGACCTCCGCGGTGTAAGCGCGGCGCTCTGACCAACTGAGCTACAGGCCCGACGGCGGGACAGCCTACCGGCGGCGGGGCGTCATCGCTGCTCGGACGTCCCGGTCGGACCGGCTGGGCGCCGCCCGGCGGGCGCGGAGCTCACAGCGCGGCCAGCGCCGCCCGGTAGTCGCCCAGATCACGTGCCTGGCCGCGGGGGTTCACCACGCTCCAGCGGACGATGCCGTCGGCGTCGATCAGGAAGCTGCCGCGCCCGGCCAGCCCACGCTCGGCGTCGAACACGCCGTACGCACGCGCCGCCGCGCCGTGCGGCCAGAAGTCCGAGAGCAGGTCGAAACCGAAACCCTCCCGCTCGGCCCAGGCCCGCAGCGTGTGCTGCGAGTCGCACGAGACCGCGAGCAGGCGGACGCCGACCGCCTCGAAGTCCTCGAGGTTGTCGCGCAGCTCGCACAGCTCACTCGTGCAGGTCCCGGAGAACGCGAACGGGAAGAACACGACGGCCACCGGCACCCCGCGCAGCCCAGCCACCGAGACCGGCGTGCCGTGGGTGTCCGGCAGCACGAGCTCGGGCGCCGCCTCCCCGGGCCGCGGGGCACGGGCGACGTGGCCGCCACCGCTGTCACTTGCCGCGGCTGCGCGTGCCGAGCCGGGTCGCCGACCAGTCGGCGCCGATCGTCATGGTGCTGGTGGCGTGCAGGCCGGCGGTCGTCGCAGCCTCCTCGATGTCGCTGTGGCCGACGTGCCCGTCCCTGCCCGGCTTGCGGGTGAACAGCCAGATCAGGCCACCGTCGTCGAGGGCCGTGCGGACGTCGACGAGCGCGTCGGTGAGATCACCGTCGTCCTCGCGCCACCACAGGATCACCCCGTCGGTGACGTCGTCGTAGTCCTCGTCGACGAGCTCAGCTCCGATGATCGTCTCGATCTCCGAACGAAGATCGTCGTCGATGTCGTCGCCGTAGCCGAACTCCTGGACAACCTGCCCGGCTGCGAAGCCGAGCCGGGTGGCCCCGGCTCCGCCGTGGCCGCCGTCAGGCTCCGCGGTCGATCCCACTCTTTGTGCCGTCCCCTTCATCCTGCGCAACGACCAGCCAGCTGCTGGAGCGCACCCTGTGGTGCGCGGCGCCCACACGGTAGCCCACAGCATGCTCCCGTGGTGTGGCAAGCGCCACAGAGCCGGAGTGTCCCGCTCGCGGCGAAGGCCGCAGTCCGCGCGGCGGGCCCGCTCACCGTGCCCGCGCGACGTCCGTGGCGGGCGCGCGCCCGGGCATCGGCGGGGCGGCGTGTCACGGACATCACGCCGGTCCCGGTGTGACTTTCGGTGCCCCGAGGCCGGACAATGGTCCTACGACCGCAGGTGGCCGACATGAGTGCGCCACCGACGGGCCGACCGAGCACCGTGGCCAGCAGGCCACCGGTGCGAACGAGAGGTGAGGTTGCTGGTGGCTGCACGCGACACGACGGGCCCGCTGATCAACGGACTGCTCAGCCAGGTCCCGGACATCGACCCGGAGGAGACCGGCGAGTGGATCGACTCCTTCGACGGTCTGGTGGACGAGCGGGGGGGCCCGCGAGCCCGGTACGTCCTGCTGAACCTGCTCAAGCGGGCCCGCGAACGCAACGTCGCGGTGCCGACGTCGATCAACACCCCCTACGTGAACACGATCGGCGTGCACGAGGAGCCCTACTTCCCCGGTGACGAGGTCGTCGAGCGCCGCTACCGCAGCTGGCTGCGGTGGAACGCCGCCGTGATGGTCACCCGCGCCCAGCGCCCCGACATCGGCGTCGGCGGGCACATCTCGTCCTACGCGTCGGTCGCCACGCTCACCGAGGTCGGCCTGAACCACTTCTTCCGCGGCAAGGACCACCCGGGCGGTGGCGACCAGGTCTACTTCCAGGGTCACGCGGCCCCCGGCGTCTACGCCCGAGCCTTCCTCGAGGGTCGGCTCACCGCCGAACAGCTCGACGGGTTCCGCCAGGAGGTCTCGGCCCCGCAGGGTGGGCTGTCCTCCTACCCGCACCCGCGCCTGATGCCGGACTTCTGGGAGTTCCCGACCGTCTCGATGGGTCTGGGCCCGGCGTCGGCGATCCACCAGGCCTGGGTCAACCGCTACCTGCAGAACCGCGGGATCAAGGACACCAGCCAGCAGAGGGTCTGGGCCTTCCTCGGCGACGGCGAGATGGACGAGCCGGAGAGCCGCGGCATGCTCCAGCTCGCCGCCCAGCAGGAGCTCGACAACCTCACGTTCGTCATCAACTGCAACCTGCAGCGCCTGGACGGACCGGTGCGCGGCAACGGGAAGATCATCCAGGAGCTGGAAGCCTCCTTCCGTGGCGCCGGCTGGAACGTCATCAAGGTGATCTGGGGCCGCGAGTGGGACGCCCTGCTCAACGCGGACAAGGACCGCGCCCTGGTCAACCTGATGAACATCACACCCGACGGCGACTACCAGACGTACAAGGCCAACGACGGCGCCTTCGTGCGCGAGCACTTCTTCGGACGCGACCCACGCACCAAGGCGCTCGTCGCGAACATGACCGATGACGAGATCTGGGCCCTCAAGCGAGGTGGGCACGACTACCGCAAGATCTACGCGGCCTACGCCGCGGCCGTCGCGCACACCGGTCAGCCGACGGTCATCCTCGCGCACACCATCAAGGGCTACGGCCTCGGCTCGGGCTTCGCCGGTCGCAACGCGACCCACCAGATGAAGAAGCTCAAGAGCGACGACCTCAGGGAGCTGCGCGACTCGCTGCACATCCCGTTCACCGACGAGGAGCTCGCCGACCCGTACCAGGCGCCGTACTACCACCCCGGCCCGGACGACCCGGCGATCCAGTACCTGCTCGAGCGGCGCAAGGCGCTCGGCGGGTTCGTGCCCGAACGCCGGACCGAGCACAGCCCGGTGACTCTGCCGTCCGCCGAGGTCTACGACGGGCTCGCCAAGGGCTCCGGCCAGCAGCGCGTGGCGACCACGATGGCGCTCGTCAAGCTGCTCAAGGACCTGATCAAGGACAAGGAGTTCGGCCACCGGATCGTGCCGATCATCCCCGACGAGGCGCGCACGTTCGGCCTGGACGCGATCTTCCCGACCGCCAAGATCTTCAACACCCAGGGCCAGCACTACCTGGCCGTGGACCGCGAGCTGATGCTCTCCTACAAGGAGTCCGAGTCGGGTCAGATCCTGCACACCGGGATCAACGAGGCGGGTTCCGCGTCGGCGTTCCAGGCCGTCGGGACGTCCTACGCGACCCAGGGCGAGGTGATGGTCCCCTTCTACATCTTCTACTCGATGTTCGGGTTCCAGCGCACCGGCGACCAGTTCTGGGCAGCGGGCGACCAGATGACGCGCGGCTTCATCATCGGCGCGACCGCCGGCCGCACGACCCTGACCGGTGAGGGTCTGCAGCATGCGGACGGCCACTCGCCGATCCTGGCCGCCACCAACCGCGCCGTCGTGCACTACGACCCCGCGTACGGCTACGAGATCCGGCACATCGTCCGGGACGGTCTGTCGCGGATGTACGGCGACGACGGGCGCGACCCGAACGTCATGTACTACCTGACCGTGTACAACGAGCCGCTGGTCCAGCCTGCCGAGCCACAGGACGTCGACGTCGACGGCATCCTCCGCGGGATCCACCGGGTGTCGGTCGCCGAGGGGGACGGGCCGCGCGCGCAGCTCCTTGCCTCCGGCGTCGGGGTGCCGTGGGCCCTGGAGGCCCAGGAGCTCCTCGCCACCGACTGGGGCGTCCGGGCGGACGTGTGGTCGGTGACCAGCTGGAACGAGCTGCGTCGTGACGGCCTCGCGGCCGACGAGCACAACTTCCTGCACCCGGGCGCGGAGCCCCGCACGGCCTACCTGACGGACAAGCTGCGCGACGCGCAGGGGCCGTTCGTCGCGACCAGCGACTACGACCACCTCGTGCCGGACCAGATCCGGGCGTGGGTGCCGGGTGAGTACGCGACGCTCGGCGCGGACGGTTTCGGGTTCTCCGACACCCGCCAGGCCGCCCGCCGGCACTTCAAGATCGACGGACCGTCCGCCGTGGTCAAGGTCCTCCTGCTGCTCGCCCGCCGCGGTGAGGTGCCGGCCGACGCCCCGGCCCAGGCGATCGAGCGTTACCAGATCCACGACGTCCGGGCCGGTGCCTCCGGCACGGCAGGTGGCGACTCCTGACACGCTCGACGATCGAACGACAGGGCCCCACCGACCAGCTGGTCGGTGGGGCCCTGTCGTTCGACCTGTAGGTGCGGTCCGTCGTCCGCCCGGTCCGTCGGCGCGTGGAGCGCCGGGCGACTCAGGTGCCGGCGATCCGCTGCTCCGCCTCGGCCACGTAGGCCTCGAGCTCGGGCCGCAGTCGTGCCACGGCCGAATGGTCGGGGTGCAGGTCCAGAGCCTGCAGGTGATGACGGGCCTCCATCGGACGACCCGCCTCGATCGCCGCGAGCACCAGGTGCCGGGCGATCTCCGGCGTGTGCTCGCGCACGCGCCAGTGGCCGACGCCGAGGCCGAGGGCCTCCACCGGCAGGCCGGCCTCGCGCAGGACCTGGAGACCCTCGAGCAGGGCACGCCCGGACGGGTCGCGCTCGGCCGCCGTCGTCAGCCGACGGAGGGCGCCCTCGCGGTCGTCGGTCAGCGAGAGCCGGGCGAGCTCGATCAGGGGGTACCAGGAGCGCGGGTGGCCGGCGAGCTCCTCGGCCAGCGCCCACACGGCAAGATCGGCCGCTCGCTGGCGTTCGCCGTCGTCCTGCGGAGCAGTCAGCGGGTCGCCGTCGGTGCCGACCTCCGCAGCCCTGCGCCGGACGATCTCGGCGAGCGCCTGGAACGCCCGCGGGTCGTTGGGATCGTCACCGAGCATCGCGCGAACGGCGTCTTCCTGCACCGTGTCCCGTCGTCGGGACGGCGTCGGACGGCGCAGCCCGACCTTCGAGGCGGACACCGGTCGTCGAAGCAGGCGACGGAGCCGTGGGAGGAATGGCATACCCCGACGATAGCCGCACATGACCTGACGCACCGGGGTGACGGCCTGCAGAGCTCGGCGATGCGGCCGACGGACGGACGCAGGACAGGCCCGCAACTTGTCGGCTCCCTACAAGACGAGGGCCCACCCGTGCCTCCTGGGCCCTATGCTCGCTGCCATGCCTGCTCAGGCCGAGCGCGACCAGAGACACACGCTACGCAGACTGCACGACGGGAGCGGGCTGCTCTCCGCCGCAGCGATGCGCAAGCTCGACGAGAGCCTGCCCTGGTACCGGGTGCTGTCCGCAGAGGACCGCTCGTCGGTCGGTCTCGTCGTCCAGGCCGGGATCTCCAGCTTCATCACGTGGTTCTCCGACCCCAGCACACCCCCGCACGGTGCGAGCGAGATCTTCGCGTCCGCGCCCCCCGAGCTGACCCGGTCGATCTCGCTCCAGCACACCCTGCAGCTCGTGCGGCTGATCGTCGAGGTCGTCGAGGACCAGAGCGACCGGCTCGCAGCCCCCGGTGCGGAGCGCGACCTGCGGGAGGCCGTCCTGCGCTACTCGCGTGAGGTCGCCTTCTCCGCGGCAGAGGTGTACGCACGCGCCGCCGAGGTCCGCGGTGCGTGGGACGCCCGCCTCGAGGCCCTCGTGGTCGACGCGCTGGTACGCGGTGAGGCGGACGACGCCCTGCGCTCCCGGGTCGCCGCGCTCGGCTGGAGCGGGCACGGCCACACCCTCGTGATGGTCGGTACCACGTCTCAGCCGCTCGACGACGTCCGGGCCGCCGAGCTCCGCCGGGCGACCCGGCGGGCCGCCGGCGACGCGCTCGTGGGCATCCAGGGCGACCGCCTGATCATCGCGATCGGTGGCGAGGGCGACCTGCGGGCCGCTGCCGCGTCCCTGCTCCCCCGGTTCGGCCCCGGGCCGGTCGTGATCGGCCCGTCCGTGCCGAGTCTCGCCGAGGCGGGTCGGTCGGCCGCAGCCGCACTCGCCGGGCTCGCCGCCGCACCCGCCTGGCCGACGGCGCCCCGGCCCGTCCTGGCCGACGACCTGCTTCCCGAGCGCGTCCTGGTCGGTGACCTGGTGGCCCGCCGGACCCTGATCGAGCAGGCCTACGTCCCGCTGGTCGCTGCCGGCGGCTCGCTGCTCGACACGCTCGCCGCACACGTCGAGAACGGCCGGTCGCTCGAGGCGGCCGCACGCGTGCTCTACGTCCACCCGAACACCGTCCGGTACCGCCTGCGCAAGGTGTCGGACGTCACCGGCTGGGACCCGCTCGATCCGCGTGAGGCCTACGTGCTGCAGACCGCCCTCGCCCTCGGACGGCTGGACGGCACAGGAACGACCGCGCAGGCGTTGTAGGTTCCGCACAAGGACGTCCTGCGAGCTTGGTGCACGTCGTGGCCCCGCGACGCAGGTCCGGTTGGGCACAGTGGTCGGGTGCTTGCCATCGTCTGCCCCGGTCAGGGCTCCCAGTCACCCGGCTTCCTGTCCCCATGGCTCGAGCTCCCGGGCGTCGAGGAGCAGGTCGCCACCTTCGGCGAGGCCGCGAGCACGGACCTGCGCACCCACGGCACGACGTCGGACGCGGACACCATCCGCGACACCGCTGTCGCCCAGCCACTGATCGTCGCGGCGTCCCTGGTGACCCTGCGCGTGCTGCTCGGCGACCAGGACGCGTCGGACGTCGTGGGGGTGACCGCCGGGCACTCGGTCGGCGAGTTCGCCGCTGCCGCGGTCGCCGGGGTCCTCGACGACGCCGGGGCGGTGGCGCTGGTCGCCCGGCGCGCACGGGCCATGGCCGACGCCGCCGGGCTCGCACCCTCCGGCATGAGCGCCGTCGTCGGAGGGGACCCGGCAGAGGTGCTGGCCGCGATCGCCGCGGCCGGCCTGCACCCGGCGAACGTCAACGGTGGCGGCCAGGTCGTCGCCGCAGGCTCCCTCGCCGGGCTGGCCAGGCTCGCCGAGCAGCCGCCGGCCAAGGCGCGGGTCATCCCGCTGCAGGTCGCCGGCGCGTTCCACACCCCGTTCATGGCGCCGGCCCTCGACGTCTTCGCCCCGGTGGCCGCCGGCTGGGCGGCGCAACCACCCCGGCTGACCCTGCTCTCGGACGCCGACGGCGCCGCGTACCCGCCCGCCACCACCGGCCCGCAGGTGCTCCGCCGCCTCGCCGACCAGATCGTCGCGCCGGTGCGGTGGGACCTGTGCCAGCAGACGATGGCGAGCCTCGGCGTCACCGGGATCATCGAGCTCGCGCCGGCGGGGGTGCTCACCGGCCTGGCTCGGCGTAGCCTGCCCGGGGTGGAGACGGTCGCGGTCAAGACACCGGCCGACTGTGACGCCGCACGTGACCTCGTCCGCCGGCACGCCGGCACCCCGCCGACCACCGAGGAGAACCCGGCGTGACCCGACCTACCCTGACCCAGGCCCACGGCGCCCAGTTCTCCCGGATCCTCGGGCTCGGTGCCGTCCGCGGCGAGAACGTCGTCACCAACGACGACATCGCCGGGCCGATCGACTCCTCCGACGAGTGGATCCGCCAGCGCACCGGCATCGTGACGCGTCGGCGCGCGGGCAGCGAGGTCGACGTGCTCGACCTGTCCGAGGCCGCCGCGCGCCTGGCGATCGAGCATGCCGGACTGACCGGGGCGGACATCGACGCGGTCATCCTCTCGACCGTCACCTGGTTCCACCAGACGCCGGCCGGCGCCGCGATCATCGCCGACCGGCTCGGCGCGACGCCGGCTGCCGCGTACGACATCTCGGCCGCATGCGCCGGCTACTCCTACGGCATCGGCCAGGCCGACGCCCTCGTGCGCTCGGGCGCCGCCCGGCACGTGCTCGTGATCGGCGCCGAGAAGATGAGCGACTTCATCGACCCGACCGACCGCTCGATCTCGTTCCTGCTCGGCGACGGTGCCGGGGCGGTCGTCATCGGCCCGTCGGACTTCCCGGGGATCGGTCCGACGGTCTGGGGCTCGGACGGGTCCAAGGCTCAGGCGGTGCGCCAGACGCACGGCTGGCTCGAGCTCAAGGAGCACCCCGAGCTGGGCTGGCCGACCCTTCGCCAGGACGGCCCGAGCGTCTACAGGTGGGCCAGCTTCCAGATGGCCCCGATCGCCCAGCGTGCGCTCGACGCCGCCGGGGTCACCGGTGACCAGATCCAGGCGTTCATCCCGCACCAGGCGAACATGCGGATCATCGACCAGATCGTCAAGCAGCTCAAGCTGCCCGAGACGGTCGCGATCGCCCGTGACATCGCGGAGACCGGCAACACCTCGGCCGCCTCGATCCCGCTCGCTACCGAGCGCATGCTGCGCGAAGGCACCGTCCAGCCGGGCGACCTGGCACTGCAGATCGGCTTCGGCGGGGGCCTGGTCTACGCGGCACAGGTCGTCGTCCTGCCCTGAGAACCCCGGCGCGCCCAGCAGCGCACCGGAGCACGTCCGACAACAGTCGCCGTCGCCCGACCGGGCGACCGGCACCACATCAAGGAGACACACGATGGCGTACAGCGAGCAGGACATCCTGGCCGGCCTGGCCGAGATCGTCAGCGAGGAGACCGGCCTGCCGACCGACTCCGTGACGCTCGAGAAGTCCTTCACCGACGACCTCGACATCGACTCGCTGTCGATGATGACGATCGTCACCCTCGCCGAGGAGAAGTTCGAGGTCCGCATCCCCGACGACGAGGTCAAGAACCTCGCCACCGTCGGCGACGCCGTCACCTTCATCAACGGCGCCCAGGCCTGACCAGGCCTGTCCAGCACCTGAGCAGCACCCGACCAGCACGTGCGACAGCGGTCGGGGTCCGGCAGTCCGGACCCCGACCGGTCGACCACCCCCTGCGGAGCCACCCGCACACCGCCCAGGAGGAACTGTGACCACACGACCTGACGTCGTCATCACCGGACTCGGCGCGACGACGCCGCTCGGCGGAGACGTTCCCAGCACGTGGCAGGCTGCCCTCGCCGGCCGTTCCGGCGTCCGGACCCTCGAGAACGACTGGGTCGAGCGGTACGGGCTCCCGGTCGGGTTCGCGGCGCAGCTCGCGGTGGCCCCCGACACCGTCCTGGCGCGCCCGGAGATGAAGCGGATGGACCCGTCGGCGCAGTACGCGATCATCGCGACGCGCGAGGCCTGGGCGGACGCCGGCAACCCCGTGGTGGACCTCGAGCGCCTCGGCGCTGTCGTCTCCTCCGGGATCGGCGGCATCTGGACGACGCTCGACGCCTGGGACACCCTGCGCGAGAAGGGCGCCCGCCGCGTCCTTCCGATGACCGTGCCCATGCTGATGCCCAACTCCCCTGCCGCGTACGTCGAGCTCGAGATCGGCGCCCGAGCCGGCGCCCACGCGCTCGTCTCGGCCTGCGCCTCAGGTGCGGAGGCGATCGGCTACGGCGTCGAGATGATCCGGTCGGGGCGGGCGGACGTCGTCGTCGCCGGCGGGACCGAGGCAGCCATCCACCCGATGCCGATGGCCGCCTTCGCGGCCTCGCGTACCCTCTCGACCCGCAACGACGACCCGGCGGGCGCCTCACGGCCCTACGACGTCGACCGTGACGGGTTCGTCCTGGGTGAGGGCGCCGGGATCGTCGTGCTCGAGAGCGCGGCGCACGCCGCGGCACGCGGGGCGCGCGTCTACGCGAGGATCGCCGGCGTCGGGCTGAGCTCCGACGGCTACCACATCACCTCGCCCGAGCCGAGCGGCCGTGGCCAGACCTCCGCGATGCGCAGCGCACTGACCGACGCCGGGGTCTCGACGGCCGACGTCGTGCACGTCAACGCGCACGCCACGTCGACCGTCGTCGGCGACCTCATCGAGGCACGTGGTGTCCGTGAGGTGCTGGGCACCGACGCCGACCGCGTCGCACTCTCGGCGACCAAGTCGATGACCGGGCACCTCCTCGGTGGTGCCGGTGCGCTCGAGACGATCTTCACGATCCTGGCGGTCAGAGAGCACACGGCGCCGCCCACGATCAACGTCGCACAGCCCGACCCCGAGCTCGTCGTCGACCTCGTCCGGGACACCCCGCGGGCGCTGCCCGGCGGTCAGATCGCCGCGATCAACAACTCGTTCGGCTTCGGCGGGCACAACGTGGCCCTGGTGGTCACCAGCGCCTGACGGTCGACCCGGCTCAGCCGACCTTGCTCAGCCGACCCGGTGCAGCCAGCGGACCGGCGCCCCGGCGCCGGCGTAGCGGAACGGCTCGAGCTCGTCGTCCCAGGCCTGGCCGAGGGCGAGGTCGAGCTCGCGACGGAGCCGGTCGGCATCCCCCGCGTGCTCGAGGGCGGCGCGGATCCGGTCCTCGGGGACCATCGTGTTGCCGTGCACGTCCGTCGCGGCATGGAAGATGCCCAGCTCGGGGGTGTGGCTCCACCGGGCGCCGTCCGCCCCGTGGCTGGCCTCCTCGGTGACCTCGTAGCGCAGGTGCGCCCAGCCGCGCAGGGCCGAGGTCAGCCGGGCGCCGGTGCCCTGCAGACCCTGCCAGGAGTGCTCCGCGCGGAACAGGCCGGGCGATGCCGGCTGCTCGGTCCAGTCCATCGACAGGCGTGACCCGAGGACGCCGCCGGCCGCCCACTCGATGTGGGGGCACAACGCACGAGGCGCAGAGTGCACGAAAAGTACACCGCGGGTGATGGCACCAGCCATGTCAGCCCTCCTGACGGGTCGAGGTTCGTCTTCCCCAACGACCTCATCCCGATCCGGGAGGATGCACGGTCTCGCGGCGTGCTGGTCCCAGCATGCCTGATCATGCGGTCCGAGCGCCAGCACGAACCGCCGTCGGGCTCAGGCGAGCTGCTCCCGCATGGTGCGCATGGCCTTCTTGCGCACCGAGCGCTCGAGCCGGTCGAGGTAGAGCATCCCGTCGAGGTGGTCCACCTCGTGCTGCAGGCAGCGGGCCATCAGCTCGGTGCCCTCCACGACGACCTCCTTGCCGTCCAGGTCCTCGCCGACCACCCGCGCGTACCACGCACGCTTGGTCGGGTACCACAGGCCGGGCACCGACAGGCAGCCCTCGTCACCGTCCTGGTACTCCTCCTGCGACACCTCGACGATGCGAGGGTTGAGCACGTAGCCCAGCTCGTCGTCGATGTTCCAGGAGAAGGCCCGGAGGCTCACGCCGATCTGGTTCGCTGCCAGACCTGCGCGGCCCTCCGCGTCGACCGTCTCCAGGAGGTCCTCGACCAGCGACCGGACGCGCTCGTCGATCTGCGTGATCGGCTCGCACGGGGTGCGCAGGACGGGGTCTCCCACGACGCGGATCTCTCTCATGGCCATGCGCCCATATTCCCATGACCGGCGACACCACGGACCGTAGGTTGGCTCGCATGTCCGCTCCCTCGAGCCTCGATGCCCTGCACGACCGTCTCGAGCAGCTCGCCGGGCACGACGCCTTCGCCGGCGTGGTGGCCGTCCAGCGCGGTCCGGAGCGGCTCTTCGAGGGTGCCTACGGACCGGCGTCGCGCCGATGGCCCGTCCCGATCGAGCTCTCCAGCCGCTTCGACACCGCCTCGATCACCAAGCTGTTCACCTCGGTCGCCGTCCTCCAGCAGGTCGACGCCGGGACGCTCGACCTGGATGCGTCGATCACCCGGGTGGTCGACCTCGCCGGCTCGACGATCTCCCCCGACGTCACCCTCCGCCACCTGCTCAGCCACACCTCCGGCATCGCCGACGACGCCGACGAGGAGGCCGGCGAGGACTACGCCGCCCTGTGGGTCGACAAGCCCTGCTACGCCGTGACGCGTACAGCCGACTTCCTGCCGCAGTTCGTCGACAAGCCGCCGAGCTTCCCGCCGGGACAGGGCTGCCGGTACTGCAACGTGGGCTACGTGCTCGCCGGGCTGGCCGTCGAGGCGGTCACGGGGCAGACCTACCGCGACTACGTCGTGGCGAACGTCTTCGGTCCCGCCGGGATGACCAGGTCCGGCTTCTTCGACCGCCGTGACGCCGTCCCGGACGTCGCAGAGGGCTGGGACCCGGTCCGCGACGAGGCGGGCACGATCACGGGCTGGCAGGCGAACATCTTCAGCTATCCGCCCATCGGCTCGCCCGACGGTGGTGCACACGTCACGGCCGGGGACCTGCTCGCGTTCGCCGCTGCCCTTCGCGCCGGTCGTCTGCTCTCCGCCGCGGGGACGCAGGCGTTCGTCACACCGCAGGCCCTGCACCATGTCGGCCAGGACGGTGTGGCGATCCATCACGCGCTCGGCCCCGAGCTGCAGGTCCTGCCGGACGGCACCGTCCGCTCCTGGTCGAAGGACGGCATCAACGCCGGCGCGAGCGGGATCCTGCGGCACTACCCCGCGCAGGGCGTCGACGTCGTCGTCCTGGCGAGCATGGCGGACGGTGCCTGGGCACCCGTCGGGCTGGTCGACGGGTTCGTGTCCGGCCTGCCCGCGCACGGCTGACGGTCCCCGTCGAGCAGTGGTCGCCGGACGGCCGACCGCCGGACCCACCGGCCGTTGCGCGCGCGCCGCCTCCGGGAGCGACCTAGGCTCGACCGGGTGGACGGCGTCACGGGGCGCACCATCGAGCGAAGGAGCACCGCACATGCGGGCCAAGGCAGCATTTGTGATCGGCGGAGCCGTGGGGTACGTCCTTGGCACCCGGGCCGGCCGTGAGCAGTTCGAGAAGATCCGCCTCCAGGCCAAGCGCGTCTGGGAGGACCCGCGGGTCCAGGAGACCGTCAGTGACGTCGAGCAGCGCGCCGAGGAGTTCATCCGGGAGGTGGCGCCCGACCTCAAGGACAAGGTCGCCGGCGCGGTCCGGTCGGCCACCGACGCCGTGCGGCCGTCCAAGGACGAGAGCGCGTCGAGCACCTGGGACATCCCGACCGGCTACGACGACACCACCCGACCGAACGGCTCACCGTCCGGCCTGTGAGGCTTCGCCCGGCGGGTCGGCCTGCGCCGTCGCCGGGCACCGTCGTCGGGCACCCTCGGGCACCGTCGTCGGGCAGACTGGCGCGGTGCACCCCGCCCTGCTGGCGCTCGGCGCCGTCCTGACCATCGGAGGCGCGGCCGGTCTCGTCGTGGCCTTCCGCCACGGCCAGGCCGGCCGCCGCGATACCGAACGCCGGACCTTCCGCGTCGCCGTCGCGGGCCTGGCCCTCGGATCGCTGGTCTTCCTCGCGACGGTCGTGCTCGCCGTTCAGGGCTGACGCCACCGGACGGGTGTCACAGCACGCACGCCCCGGCGACATCGCCGCTGTTCGCCGTGGCGAAGTCCGCCGGGTAGCCGGGCGCGAGGATGCGGATCAGGATCACGCTCTCGACGGTGCCCGGCGGTCGCAGGCCGTCGGCGTCCCCCTGCGTCTCGAAGGCGACCGAGCCGGATGCGTCCTGGAGGATCCACACCTGCGACCCCGGGCCGGCCACCGGACCGGTCAGGGACGGGTACGTGGCCCGGAGCCCGTCGAGGGTCGAGCGGATATGGATCCCCTCGGCCGTCGCGGGGCTGCTGCCGAGCACGTCGATGCGGTGCACCCCGGCGTCCGACGCGTCGACGGCGAACGGGACCACCGGGTCACCCGTGTAGCCGGTGTCCTCGCCGTACCCGCTCGACGTCCATCGACCGATCTCGGGGTTCTCCTCAGCCGTGTCCGCGCACGCGTCCGCATCCCACTCGATCATCGCCGCACCGGGGTTGTCGGCCGGCGGGATGCTGCCGACGGTCAACGGACCCAGACCGGTGGTCGCGATCACGAGGTGCTCGAGCGCGGGGTGCGGGTCGACGGTCGGAGCCGGCTCGGCCGAGCGCGTCGGGGTGCGTTCGGGCTTCACCTCGGTCGGCTCGTCGGCGGTGGGCGTCGCACGCCCGGCCTTCTTGGCGCTCCCGGTGCCCGACTCCGTGCCCTGGTCGGCGGGACGCGCGCAGTCGCCCCGGTTCCACCACCCCTCCGTCGCGTGAGCCGGCATCCGGTGCGAACAGCGGCACGCCCGGCGAGGGCCCCGCGACCGACCCGCAGGATCCTGTGCACAACCCCGACCCGACCCCGCCGGGCTGACTAGTGTCAGGGGGCCGGCGGACCGCCGGATCGGCGACGTCCGGATCGGCGCGCAGACGCGCACGTGGCTGGACCAGCACCGCAGGGCCGCACCGTTGGCCTGTCGACGTTCGGAGGACGGACCATGGACCCGGCACAGTGGCGAGGCGCCCCCGTCGGGTGGTATCCGGACCCGACCCACAGGGCTCCGCTGCGGCACTGGTCGGGTCAGGACTGGGGTGCGTGGGTCGGCGACGGGCACGCGGTCTGGCACGACGCCGCGCCGGTCCGTCGGCACCTCACCCGGGCCGATCTCCACGAGCTCGTCTTCGTCGAGGAGGTCTTCCTGCCCGAGGCACGCTCCCGGGGCTTCCTCTCCGAGACGCAGCTGGCCGGCCTCACCGCCGTCATCAGCGACCTCGCGCGCGAGGCGAGGCAGGACTCCGCAGCGCCCCAGCCGGCGACGGCCCCGCGCGCTACGGCACCTGAGCCCGTCGCCTGGCCGGTCGAGCCCCCGCGCACGCAGACCGCCGCACCACCGGCCGACCGCCAGACCGGCTCCGAGGGCACCTGGGCGCGGCCCGTCGTCGTCCGCGAACCGTCCGCGTCGGCGCAACGGTGGGCGCGCATCCGAACGGCGACCGGTTCCGACCTCGGCGTGCACGGACTGGCCTACCTCGGCGTCCTGCTGCTGTTCGTCGGGGTGTTCGGCCTGGTCGTCTTCGCCTTCGCCGACGTCACGCCCAGCCTCCGGCCGGTGGCCGAGCTCGCGAGCGCGGCCGTGCCCTTCATCGCGGCCAGGCTGCTGCTGCGCCACGGCGCGGTCGTCGTCGGTCGGGCCCTCGAGGCGGTGGGGGGCTTCCTGCTCCCGGTCATGCTGATCACCTCCGTGCTGGACGGCTTCCCGGTGCCGCCCGACCTGCACGGGACGGCCCTGGCGGTCGCACTCACCGGTGCCTGCGCCGTCACCGGTGCCGGGTACGCGGTGTGGTCGAGGTACGACGTCGCCAGCGGGCTGCGCCTGGTCGCCGCGCCGATGCTCTGGTTCGCCGTGGCGATGGCGACGCTCGGTGTCGGGCGACCGATCCCCGGGGGCAAGGACGTCGCGGTTCCCAGCAGCGCCCAGCTCGCTGCGGCGTCGGTGGCACTCGTGCTCACGCTCCTCGCCGCCCGCCGGTGGCCGTCGGCGCGCCTCGCCGAGCCCGCCCGCACGGCGGCCGTGCCCGGCACCGTCGTGCTGGCCGTGCTCGCACTGCTGACCTGGTCGGCGGAAGGTTCGCCGACCGGTCCGGTCATCGTCACCGGAGTCCTGCTGCTGGTCGTCCTCGCCCTGCTCCGTCCGGCCGTCCCGGACGCGGTGGCCGATGTGGTGGCACCCGTGTGGTGGGCGCTGGTCACCCTCGCACTGCTCACCCACCTGGCGCCTGCCCCGGCCGTCGCCCTCGCGGCCGGCGGCTTCCTCGTGCTGCTGGACGTGGCGACGCGCCGGGCTGTCCCTAGGCCGACCGGAGCCCGGCCGGCTGTCGTCCTGCCGGCTCTCGGCCTGCTCGCCTGCCTCGTGGCGGTCTGGGCCGACCCGCGGTGGGCGGCTGCCACCCTCGCCGTCGTGGCCGCCTGGGCGATCGCCCGGCGCACCGCCCCGTACGCGGTCGACGGCTCGTCGGGAGCACTCGACGTCGTGGCCGCCGCACTGCCGGTCGCGGCCCTCGTCGCGTTCGGCCTCGCCACCGACCTCACCACGGGGCTGGTCGCGGCCACGGCGACCGTCGCGGCGGCGACCCTCCCGGCGATGCACCCGGTCCTGGCCCGCGGGGACGTCGACCGGTTCTGGCGCCGCTGGTGGATCGGCGCCGTCCCGGTCGTCGCCCTCTGGGCACTCCTGGCCTGGGACCTCGCGACCCTGCCCGCCGAGCGGTGGACGGTCATCGGCAGCGTGCTGGTCCTCGCGGTGCTCGGCACTGTCGGACCGACGTCACCGGTCGCGCGACCATGGGTCATCGCCGGGCTGGCCGTGACCGCCTGGCTCATGGGCTGCGTCGCCGCCGACATCGCCGACGTGACGCGCGGAGTGCTGCTCGGCGTGGTGGCACTGGCGGTCGTCGGTGCGGCGCACCGCTCCCGTCCGGCCGCCGATCGGACACCCGTCGAGGGCGCGCACCCCGGCCGTGCCGCCGCCTCGCTCGGGCTCACCGGTCACGTCGTGGCCGCCGTGTCACTCGGCCTGGCCGGTCCCCGCTGGGGCCTGGTCACCGTGGTCGCCCTCGCCACCGCGGGCCTCGCCCTCACTGCTGGGCGCGACGACCGCGACCGTTCGCCGGTCGGCGAGCTCCTTGCCGCCGCCGGGTCCGTGCTGCGCCACCTGCCGTGGGCTCTGACCGCCCTCGGGCTGCCGGTGACGGTCTGGCTCGTCCTGGACGCCGCAGGGACGCTCCCTCTGGACGACCCGTGGGCCCTGGCCGTACCGATGGGGACCGCCGTCGTCTACGCCGCCGCGGCCCGGCTGCCGCTGTCCCCGCGCCTCGTCACGACGATGGTCGGGGGCTCCTTCGTCGCAGCACTCCTCGCCCTGCTCGGCACGACGGCGTCACGCGAGCTGTGGACGGCCGTCGTCGGCCTCGCCTGCCTCATCGCGGCCGTCCTGCTGCTGCCCGGCTCGCGCCGCGCCGCGCCCATGGTGTGGACCGCCTGGGCGGCCGTGACCCCGTTCGTCGGCCTCCTGGCCTGGCAGACCGTGCCGTGGTTCGACGCGCTGGGCCGGTTGACGGCGGCAGCCACGACCCTCGTGGTGGTCGGCGGCACGCTGCTCGTCGGCGCTGCTGCGGCGGACCTGTGGCACCGACCCTGGGTGCCGACCCCCGCACCGCGTCATGCCTGGCTCGTCGCACCGGCCTTCCTCGGCGCGCTCGACGTCTGCCTCGGCCTGCTGGCCGTCACCGGACCGGTACCGGGACCGGCAGCCGGACTCCTGACCCTCTTCGCAGGCACGGTCCTGCTCCTGGTCGGCGTGCTCGCGCGCGCCGGGGTGCTCGGCGCGGGTGCGACCCTCCTGGCCTGGGTCGGCACGTGGCAGCTGGCCGGTCCCGCACTGGACGCGCGGCCGTGGGTCAGCGTGGCCGTCGCCGCGGGCCTGCTCGTCGCCGGCGAGGCGCTGTACCGCCTGACGCCCGACCGTGGCGCCTGGAGCCGCTGGGACGTCCCGCTGCTCGTCGCGGCCGGTCCCGTCGCCCTGACGGGTCTTGCCGTCGCCGTCGGCGGCCCGGCGCACGCCATCACCTTCGTCCTGATCGGGCTCGAGGTCCTGACGGTGGCCCTGCGGCTGCACCGGCGCCGCGCGCTCGCCGAGGTGCTCGGCTGGTCGGCCACGATCCTGGTCCTCGTCGGGTCCGGGGTGGCCGGTGCCGGATGGCTCGCGCTGGCCCTGCTCTTCCTCGCGGTCGCGCACACCGGGCTGGCCCTCCGCGCGTCGGGTGACGTGCGTGTCGTGCGACAGGTCACCGGGGTGCTCGCTGCGCTCGCGTCCTGGGTCGCCGCACTGGACTGGTTCGCCTGGTCGGCCCAGCACTCGGTCGATGCCACCGCCGCCGGCGCCGGCGCGGTCACGCTGCTCGTCGCCGGTCTCGCGTGGCTCCGTCGTACGGACCGGACGTGGCTCGTCGACCGGTCCTGGCTGCACGTCTGGGGCGGTGCCGCAGTCCTCGTGACGGCTGTCGCGGCGCTGACGAGCGAACGGTCCGAGGTGGTCTCCGGTGCCGCCGTAGAGCCGAGCGGGTGGGTGCTGCTGGGCCTGCTCGGCGTCGTCCTCGGGCTGGTCGCTGCCACCGGAGCGTTGCGCCTCCCGTGGCTGCGCGACCTGGCCGCTGCGGTCGTGCTCGCGGGCCTGATGATGTCGTTCCAGGTCGGGGATGCGGCACCCGCGACCCAGCTCACGGTGCTCGCCGCCGTCGCTGCCGTGCTGGCTGCCGGAACCCTCGCCCTGAGCTTCCTGTCCCCCGGCAGTCCGTTGGCGCGTCCGTGTGCCGAGCTCGGCGGCGGCGCAGCCGTCGTCGCCGTCCTGACCGGGCTGGTGCCGGCGCCCGACATCGGGCTGCTGGCACCGGCCCTGGCGGCCGTGACCGTCCAGGCCGCCGCCATCGGGGTGGCCCAGCGCTCCGTCGGCCTGCAGATGCTCGCCCCCGCCCTGGCCTGCACGTCCTGGGTGCTGTTCGTCAAGGCCGCGATCGACGGCGGGCCCTCCTGGTACACGGTCGCTGTCGGGCTCGCGCTGCTGGCGATCACCGCGGTGTGGCGCCGGGACCGGCGGGCACGCGGACGGGACGCGGCCGGCCCGGAGGTCGTCGCTCTCGAGCTCGCCGCGATCGCCTTCCTCGTCGGCGCCTCCTTCACGCAGGCCGTGACGCAGTCGATCGTGCACGCCCTGGTTGCTGCCGGCTTCGGCGTCGCGGTGGCGGGCTGGGGCGTCCTGACCCGGGTCCGCCGACGGGTCGCCACCGGTGCGGTCGTCGTGCTGACGGCGCTGGTCGTCCTGGTCGCGGTCCCGCTCGTGGCGCTCCTGCCCGCCTGGGGCGGGGCGGGCCTGTGGTTGCTGATCGCGGGCGTCGGCCTGCTCGCCGTGCTGATCGCCACGATGATCGAGCGTGGCCGGACCGCCGTGCGCACGACGATCGGACGGGTGAGCAGCCTCACGGCAGGCTGGGAGTAGACGGACCTCGGCGGACGCCGTCGGACGACGGCCTGGCCAGAGGATCCTCAGTCGGCGTCCACGAGGACGGCACGGGCATCGAGGAGGTCACGCCGGGCCGGGCTGTCGGCGGGCAGGTCGGTGATGATGCCGGTGACCTCGGTGACCTGCAGGACACGGAACGGGGATGCCGCGCCGATCTTCTCCGCGCTCGCCATCACATAGGTGTCGCCGGCACGGCTCGCGAGAGCGCGCTTCATGGCTGCCTCGTCGGCGTCTCCGGTGGTCAGTCCGGCCTCGTGGTGCACGCCCGTGACCCCCAGCAGGAAGATGTCGGCCGTGACGCCGGCCGCGGCCTCCGCCGCAGCCGCACCACAGGCCACGACGGAGTGCTTGAACAGACGTCCACCCAGGACGAGGACCTCGACAGTCGGGTGCATGGCCAACGCGACGGCCACCGTGGGGCTGTGCGTCACGATCGTCGCCCTGAGGTCCCGCGGCAGGGCCCTGACGACCGCCAGCGCCGTCGTCCCGCCGTCGATGATGGCCGTGCAACCCGGCACGACGAGGCGGGCGCCGGCTCGCGCGATGCGCTCCTTGCTCTCGACGGCGACCGTCTGACGCCCGGCATAGTCGGCCACGGCCGGGGACACCGGGAGCGCGCCGCCGTAGACCCGCTGGCACAGGCCCGCCGCGGCAAGCTCCCGCAGATCGCGCCGCACGCTGTCCTCGGAGACGCCGAGCTCGTCGGCGAGCTCCTTGGCGACCAGCCGTCCGTCACGACGCAGGCGATCCAGCAGGGCGTCCCGACGCTGCGCAACCAGCATGCACGTTTCTCCTTGTTCTTACCGACTTCTGCACACTACGGTACCCGACATGAAACCCTTGATGATCCTCATCGCCGGCCCGTACCGCTCAGGAACCGGCGACGACCCGACTCTCATGGCTCAGAACCTCAGCCGGCTGGAGGAGGCGGCCTGGCCCGTCTTCCGCAGCGGGCACATCCCGATGATCGGTGAGTGGGTCGCGCTCCCCGTGCTCAGCTCGGCCGGCGCGGACGGAGTCAACGACCCGCTCGCCGAGCGGGTGATGTACCCGACGGCACACCGGCTGCTCCAGCACTGCGACGCCGTCCTGCGCCTCCCGGGCGAGTCGACCGGCGCGGACCAGGACGTGGCCATCGCCCGCGAACGAGGGATCCCGGTCTACCACCGCGTGCAGGACATCCCCGGCTACGTCACGTAGCGCGGGTCGGCGTGGGCGGGCATCTGCCGCCGGGCAGCCACGCACGACGGCTTTGGCTGCACCTGTCCGGGCCCGCCCATCGCCCCGGGGGTGCTGGGCGTGTCAGGAGAAGAGCACGCCGGTGAGGGTCTGGTTCATGTGGCCGAGCCAGGACTCGCCGTAGGTGTGGAATCCGGCGACCGGGATTCCCGCGAAGGTGTCGACGAACGCTTGAGTCTCGTCCTTGGCGTCGAGCTCGAGGCGTCGCAGGATGCAGTTGAAGAGCACCCCTGCGCTCGCCGAGCCGCCGAGGCCGTCAACGGCTGCGGCGAGCGCGGCGGACGTCTCGGAGACGATGTCGCCGGACTGCATGACCTCGACTTCCATGCCGTCGAGGACCTGGCAGTAGAACTTGATCCCGCCGTCGCTGGTCACCTGCTGTGGGCTGCGGATGAACGGGACACCGTCAACCATCAGCCCGACCGGGTGCTCCATGAAGATCGCGCTGTCCAGGTCGCCGGGCCGGCACCCGATGGCTTCAGCGTAAGCCTCCGTCGCGGGGCGACCGTCGAACTCGTAGACGGTGCGCGCGGCGACATCAGCCCTGGTCACGCGCAGCTTCTTGGCGGTCGACTCGAACGTGCAGGTCTTGAGCACTGTGAACGGCCCGGTCGTCTCGCAAACGACGAGCGCCGCTCCGCAGCGGGACACCTGATCGCCGACGGAGACCCAGGTCTCGGCGAAAGCGAGGTCGTCACCGGCCGAACCGCCGACGACATCGAGCAGTGGCGCGGCGTTGCCCAGTGCCTCGTTGACGACCTCTTCTGCGCCGTGCAGGCCGTCGATGAGCACGAAGCCCAGGTGGCGTGTCGGGTCCAATCTCCGCAGCTCGGTACCGAGCGCGGCCTCGACCGCCCGGGTTGCGGTCGCGATCGCCCCGGCGGGATCGGTCGACAGGTCGACCAGGGCTGCTGCCCCGCGTGCGAGGATCGACGTCGGCAACGCGATCGCGCTGACTCCACCGGTACTCGAGGCGGTGTCGGTGAACTCCCCGGCCGTCGAGCAGCCCAGCACGGCCGCTTCGGGGAAGCTCGCGTTGAGCGGGCCGGCGAGCTCACTCGGGTCGTACGACGCGGAGGCGAAGAACAGCACGACGGTGGCGGGCTGTCCCGCGAGGCCGTCGCGCAGCACAGCCGTGATCGCCGCTACGACCTCCTCGGCCGATCCGCTGGCCTGCGCGCGGGACGCTTTCCTCAGCGTGGTGGTGGTGGTCGGCATCAGGACTCCTGGTGAAGCGGGTCGGAGTGTGGCGTGGCCGGTCACAGCCGGTACCCCATGTCAGCGAGAGCGGAGACGACTTTCACCACGGCCGCACCGTCCGCCTTCTGGTCGGACCTCGGGCTGCGCAGATTCACCCCCGTGCGAAGGAGAACGCGGGTCGACACGGGTCCGAAGACTGCCTGGCCGACGGACGAGAGCAGGCTGGCGGCCACCTCATCGAGGTCCCGGAGCGAGGCCATCGTTCCCCCAATCGCAAGCGCCGCCCTGGTCGGGCGACGGACTGCCTCTCACATCGGTCGGTATCACCGCGAGATGAGAGGCGGTTCCGACTGATCCTCTTCGCGTCGGCGGGTTGGCCTCACACAGCTCCCGCGCCAACCGATGGGTCTCGCAGGGGCAGTGTCGATGGGGCACGCGTCTTCTTCCACGAGTCTCCAGAGGAGCCGACAGTGATCGCGAGCGAGTTGGCGCGGGGTCCTGCGGAGGTCGTCCGTGACGTCCCGGGGTTTGAGGGTGACGAGGTTGACTGCCTGTTCACGCGCCTGCTCGAGGAACGTGATCTGAGTGTCGTGTTTCAGCCGCTGGTCGACCTGCGTTCTGGTCAGGTTGTCGCGCTCGAGGCATTGGTCCGCGGACCGGAGGCGACGGCTCTTGCCTCCCCGATGGCGTTGTTCGAGGCCGCTCGCCGGGTCGGCCGAGTCGCCGAACTGGACTGGGTGTGCCGTGCGACTGCTTTCGCGGCGTTCCTCAAGGAGGGTGTACCGCCGTCGATCTCATTGTTCGTCAACGTCGAGCCCGAGGGATTCGCTGTGGAGTGTCCAGCGGACCTGGCGCCCGTGATCCGGAAGGCCGAGTCGCACCTTCGGGTGCTCGTCGAGGTCAACGACCGGGCGCTCGCCGCGGACCCGGCCGGGGTACTGGCAGCGGCCGACCGAGCCAGGGAGATGGGCTGGGGAATCGCGATCGACAACGTCGGCAGCAGCCCGTCGCCGATCGCGATGCTACCCATCGTGGAACCCGACGTGGTCAAGCTCGACCTGCGCCGGCTCAACAACGCGGGCCGGGAGGCGGCCTCCGAGATCGTCACCAGCGTGCTTCGCCACACCGAGAAGACGGGTGCGGTCCTGCTTGTCGAGGGCATCGAGACCGATGAGGACGAGCGATGGGCTCGGGCACTTGGAGCCGTGTATGGCCAAGGGCACCACCTGGGACGGCCCGGCCCGCTCCGCGAGACCTACCCACCCCCGCACGCCCCGATCCCATTGATCAAGGTGGTGCCCACCGACCTGCACGTCGCATCGCCGTTCGAGCTCTTCGAAGACAGCCCGCTCGTCAGGGCGAGCGGAGCTCACCTGGCCGAGCTCGGGGCGATGCTCGCGCACCGTCCCCACGCGAGCGGATGCCCGTCGGTCTACCTCCTGTGCGTAGGCGACGACGACCTTCCCGCCGAGCTGGTGGCAACAGGGGTACCCGAGTCCGCGATGGTCTTCGTCGTGTTCGGGACCGAGATGCCTGCAGAGCCCGCACCGGGAGCCCGCGGTGTCTGCCTTCCCCGGGGCGACGCGTTCGCGGGAGAGAAGTTCTTCATCGTGCTGAGCGACCAGGCACCGGCCGCTGTCTTTGCGCGGGCCTCGTCACCCGGCTTCTACGACACCGTGGTGACGCAGGACTTCGAACTCGTGCACGAGATCGCCCGCCACATCATTCGCCGGGTCCCGATTCTCGGTCACGACAACACCGCGCTCGGTGGACTGTCCGGCGAGGAAGAGAGCCGGCCCCCAGAGCCGACCGATCCCGAGCCTGCGGCCAACCGAAGCTGGCGAGGGTGGCGAAGCGCCCGGTAGACCGATGGCGCGGAGACCGCCACACTGCCCCGGCCGAGCTCGTGGGTGATCCACCACCGACAGCACCGCTGGGTGTACCGCTGCTCGGCCACGCTCAGCTCCCACATGAGCGAGCGTCGAGCATCGGTGACGTCCCCTGGGGTGGTGTAGTTCTCGATCTTGTTCGTCGTGGTGACCGCGACGGAGAAGGCCATCGTGCGATGGTCGGTGAGACCGGACTAGGGAACTCACGGAAGGACATCGCACGATGGCCATGGACCAGTCTGCCCTGCTCGACCTGCTGACCGCATTGAAGGACACCGAGGTCACCGACCGGGTCCGGACCGCGACCGAGCACCTGTATCAAGAGCTGATCGACGCCGAGGCGACCGCGGTGATCGGCGCCGGCCCCTGGCAGCGCACCGCCGAGCGGACCGCCCTGCGCAACGGGTCGCGGGACCGGGTCCTGACGACCACGGCCGGGGACTTGGAGCTGCGGATCCCTAAGCTGCGCACCGGGTCGTTCTTCCCCTCGTTGCTCGAGCGGCGTCGCCGGGTCGACCAGGCGCTGTTCGCGGTGGTGATGGAGGCCTACCTGCACGGGGTCTCCACCCGCAAGGTCGATGACCTGGTCAAGGCTCTGGGGGCCGACACCGGGATCTCCAAGAGTGAGGTCAGCCGGATCTGCGCCGGCCTGGACGAGGAGGTCGGTGCGTTCCGCGACCGGTCGCTGGACCAGATCGCGTTCCCCTACGTCTACCTGGACGCGACCTACTGCAAGGCCAGGGTCGGGCGTCGGGTGGTGTCCCAGGCCGTGGTCATCGCCACCGGGGTCCGCGCCGACGGTCACCGTGAGGTCCTGGGGTTCGACGTCGGGGACTCCGAGAACGGCGCCTTCTGGACCAGCTTCCTGCGGTCCCTCAAGGCCCGGGGCCTGGGCGGGGTGCAGCTGGTCATCTCCGACGCCCATGAGGGGTTGAAGACCGCGATCGCCTCGGTGTTGCTCGGCTCGTCCTGGCAACGCTGCCGGGTCCACTTCACCCGCAACGTGCTCGACGCGGTGTCCAGGACCAACGCCGAGATGGTCGCCGCGGCGATCCGCACGATCTTCGCCCAGCCCGACGACGCCCACGTCGGCGAGCAGTTCGAGGTCATCGCCACGATGCTGGGCCGCTCCCACCCCAAGGTCGCCGCGATGCTCACCGACGCCCGCGAGGACCTGCTCGCGTTCACCGGCTTCCCCGCCAGCCACTGGAAGAAGATCTGGTCGACCAACCCCCTGGAACGACTGAACAAGGAAGTCAAACGCCGCACCGACGTCGTGGGGGTCTTCCCCAACCCCGCCGCCCTGCTGCGCCTGGCCGGCGCCGTCCTGGTCGAAGCCCACGACGAATGGGCCGCCACCGACCGCCGCTACCTGTCCGAGCACTCCATGGCCCAGCTCGCCACCATGACCCTGACCGCGACGGAGGTGGACGCCCCCGAACTCCTCACGGCATGATCAACACACTGACCCGCACGGTGTCGAGCAACTCCACCACTCAGCGGGACGTCACCCGAGCATCAGCCGGAGCCATGCACGAACGCGGTGGGCCAGGTGGGGCTTGAACCCACGACCGACGGATTATGAGTCCGCTGCTCTGACCGGCTGAGCTACTGGCCCGCGGTCGCCAAGGCTACCCGGGGTTAGGTTGGAGTCATGTCCCTGCTCCGACGACGCACCGCGATGCCCGACGCCGTACGCGCGAGGCTCGACCTTCCCCGAGGCGACCGAGTGATCGCCGCTGCCGAGCTCACCGACGGATGGGCAGCCGCGAGCGTGCACGCCCTGCACGTCACGACCGGCGGCGCGCACGACGCCACAGTGCTTCGGCGGTCCTGGTCCGAGGTCGACGGCGCTCGGCTGGACGCGGAGTCGGCCACCCTGACGGTCACGTGGGTCGACGGTCGCGCACCGACCGTCCTGCACCTGGCGGACGACCGGTCGATCGCCCTGCCCCGGGCCGTCCACGACCGGGTGCAGTCGTCGGTCGTGCACACCGAGCGCGTGACGCTGCCCTCCGGCGCCGTCGTGCGCGTGGCGCTGCGCCGCGCGGCCGACGGCGCCCTCCTGACCCAGGTGCTCGGCACCGGTGACGTGGACCTGGACGACCCCGGGACCGCCGCGGTGGTGGATGCCGTCGAGGCGCGGGTCCGGGAGACCGTGGGGCTGCACTGACCCATGCCGCCCGCCGGCGCCTCGCCGGCGTTCCGCACAGCCGCCCGATCACGGGGCGCCCCGCGCGCATGCGGGTGCACCCCCGACGATCGGGTAGCATTGCGAACCGCGATCCCGCGTAGCTCAATTGGCAGAGCATCCGACTGTTAATCGGACGGTTACTGGTTCGAGTCCAGTCGCGGGAGCAGCAAAAGAGGGTCTGACCAGGGCAAACGCTCCGGTCAGACCCTCTCGTTTTGTGCGGCTGCGACCGCGATCCCCCTGATAGTCCCCCTGTAGCCCGTGCTCAGAGCACGTCGGCTGCCTGCCGGGTGACGGTCCCCCGGCCCTGGTAGTAGTCCAGGGTCGTGCTGACCTTCGCGTGCCCGAGCTGGTTGGCTACCTCGCGAATCGACACGCCCGCATCGGTGAGCAGCGTCCCTGCCGTCTTGCGGAACGTGTGTGACGTAGCCCACGGGAAGCCTGCCGCCGTGAGCACGTCCCGAACGTGGTGCGCAGTGTTGGACGGGTCGCGCAGCGCGCCGACAGTGTTGGCGAGCACAGCAGGCGTGTCCGTCCCCGTCCGCTCCTGCCGAGCGCGCAGGCGGTCTACGAGCCACGAGGGCAGCGCCACGCTGCGCGTGCTCGCCTTGGTCTTGCCGCCGTCCTGTCGAGTCACGCCCTGGCCCTTGACGGCGACCACGGTGCCACTGACGTGAGCCTCCCCCGCGTCCAGGTCGAGGTCCTGCCAACGCACGGCCAACGCCTCCCCGATCCGTACGCCTGTCCCCGCAAGGAACGCGAGCAGGTCCGGCAGGTCACGAGCCTGCGCACGCTCGTCCTGCTCGGCGTAGGCCAGCAGCGCGTCCCGCTCCTCGCGGGTGAACGCACGCGCCGTGGTGCGGGCGCTCGCGGTGGCGGTAGCGCTGCGCTGGCGCTTGTCCGCTCGGATCGCCGGCACGGCTCGCACGAGGTTCGCCTCCACGGCGCCGTGCCGCTGCGCCAGGTCGAAGAACGAGCGCAGGACCGTCCGTGCTGTCTTGGCTGACCCTGAGCCGCCGCTCCCCTCACCGCTCGCGATGGCGCGCAGCGCGTCCGTCAGCACGGGCACTGTGATCTCGCGCAGCCGCATCGCTCCCAGCACGGGCGTCACGTGTCCGGCCATCGTCAGCAGGTAGACCCGCTGTGAGGACGCCGACAGCCCTGCGTGCTCGGTGATCTCCCGCTCCCACAGCGGCAGCGCGTCTGCGAACCGCGTTTCAGCCGTCATGCCGGTGAGAGCAGCAGACTGCCCGCGGCGAGCGAGTGCCTGCACGAGAGCTGTCTCGGCCGCTGCCTTGGCGCCACGGTGCGCCTCCACGTCGCGGACCACGCCGTCCGTGTCGCGGTACTTGGCTCGTGCCCGGTAGCGCTCGTCTGTCCGAGCGCCCGCCGTGCGCCTGCGGGGAGCCTCAGCGGCGACCCACTTCCCCCGCTCGTCCTTGTGCTGGTAGGTCACGGAGATGGGGCCGTGCTGCCCGATTTCTAACGCGCGCCTTGTCATAGATGGACCCTATCAGTTATCAGGGGGACCTATAACAGTAATCTTGGTACGGCGCCTAGGCGCTCGACTGTGACCTCTGGGCGTGCCCCCCTGTGAACCAGTGGACGAGGGTCACCGCGAGCAGAACAGCCGTCTCGGCCGCTTCAGGTGTGATCGCTATCTCCGGCGTGGCGCCCCCGCCATGGCGATCGGCCTGGCCGGTCCAGAGTGCCTGCATCATGGATGCAAGCAGATCGCCGGTCTGCGCTTCGGAGTGCTCGCGCTGAAGAGGAAGCGACCAACTCCCCTGGTCGCGAACGACGCGCAGCATCTTCCCCAGGGTTGCGGACGGGTCCTTCGGGCTTATCGCCGGTTGCGCAGCGTCCTCCACCGCCTTGACCGCGAGTAGGTACGCCCGTGAAGGGTCAGGGCTCGCTCCGAAGATCGCGTGCCATGCCTCCGAGAGCCGGCGCCCGGCGCCGCCAGCCGTTGACATGACGTGCTCGGCCGACTCCTGAACCCCGAGCGCCACTCGCCTCTCAAGGCCGGGAAAGCCGTCTCTTGTGCCAACCCTCCAAGCAGATCCCGCCTCTGACAGCATCCGCTCGAGTGTCTCGCTCCAACCAGACTCGGGTGACAACCGAGAGGCGAGGAAGTCGATGAAGTAGATAACCTCGTCGGCCGACCACACCGGCCTCAAGGCGCTTGTTCCGACCGATTCAACTCGGCCAGCAAGTGGCTGGGCCGATCTACGCTTCGTTTCATACGCGCGCACGAGGCCCACATTCCAACCGGCGCCACCACCCGGAAGCGTCACGCGCAGCTGTGTACCTATCCAAATCCAGAGCTGGTCGGCGAGCCAGGGTGGAACACCTTCGTGCAGCACATCGAAGTGCCCAGGGTCGGTGCCCATCGGTTGCCATCGGCCTTCCGTCATGGGTCCAGTCTCCTCGGCACTGTCAGCGGGAGTCCCGCGCCACGCGGCCAGACCGCGGGGCTACTCGCTGGGCGGGGAGCTGACCGAGGCGCACCTCGGAGCAGGCCGGCCTTGGGCAGAACCGCCCGTGTGGATACCGTCGGCGACATGACCTGGCAGGGACTCTCAATCGCGCTCACGCTGGCCTCGATCCTGGCTCAGGCGGTTGCAGTCGATCAGGTGCGAGCCTGGGGCGGCCACGGGCGGCGAAGCGTTGCGCGATGGCTGCGGTCTGCCTGGTGGAAGCTGTCCGGCCGTCGCCCGACCGTCTCCGGCGCCATACGAAGCGTGCTCCCGATGGTCACCCAGAGCGCCTCGGCGTCCGTGGTCCCGCGAGACATGCCAGCCGACCTTGCGGCTTACCTGCAAGACATGAGCGCCCGACTCGCCGGCCTGGCTGCCGACTCCACTGCCCACGACGCCCGCCTGGCAGAACTAGAAGCTCGGGCCGCGCGCGCCGAGTCGCTGGCAGGAGAGCAGGCCGCAGAGCAGGCGGCAGAGGCGCGCCTTGCTGCCGGGTGGGTCATCGTTGGCGCTGCGCTCGCGGTCCTCGCCCTCCTCGCCCAGGCGCTCGCCGCGAATACGAACTGTGTGCCCCAGGCGCTCTGCTCTGCCTAGCCGGAGTTGCGTCCAGCAGAGTGGTGTACCGGTAGCCCGGTGGTTGTGTCGTCGTCGAGATCGTGGACGTAGGCGCGGTCACCGCGTGATCCTTCGAGAGACCGTCCAAAGCCAACTCGAAGAGGAACAACACGATGACCGCTCCGTCGAGTATTGACCCTGCTGACTTTCTGCACGAGCACCTGGCCCAGTCCTCCCCGGACCTGATGCGTCAGATGCTCACCACGTTCATCAACGCCCTGCTGTCCGCTGACGCCGACGCCGTGTGTGGCGCGGCCTGGGGGCAGGTCAGCGACACCCGAACTACGCAGCGCAACGGGTACCGCCACCGCGACCTGGACACCCGCACCGGGACCCTGGACGTCGCGATCCCCAAGCTGCGGGCCGGCACGTACTTCCCCGAGTGGCTCCTCGAGCGGCGCCGCCGCGCCGAGGCCGCCCTGACCTCGGTCGTGGCGACCTGCTACCTGCTCGGGGTCTCGACCCGCCGGATGGACAAGCTCGTCCAGTCCCTCGGGATCACCGGGCTGTCCCGTTCGCAGGTCTCGGTGATGGCTCGGGACCTGGACGCGCAGGTCGAGGACTTCCGCACCCGACCCCTGGACGCCGGGCCCTACACGTTCCTGGCCGCGGACGCCCTGACGATGAAGGTCCGCGAGGGCGGGCGGGTCGTGAAGGTCGCCGCCATGGTCGCCACCGGCGTCAACGGGGACGGTTTCCGGGAGATCTTGGGCGTCCAGGTCGCCTCGGCAGAGTCCGGAGCGGGGTGGTTGACGTTCTTCCGGGATCTGGTCGCCCGGGGCCTGACCGGCGTCCAGCTCGTCACCTCCGACGCCCACGCCGGCCTGGTCGAGGCGATCGGCGCGACCCTGCCCGGGGCGACCTGGCAGCGGTGCCGCACCCACTACGCGGCGAACCTGATGAGCATCTGCCCGAAGTCCGCCTGGCCCGCGGTCAAGGCCATGCTCCACTCCACCTACGACCAGGTCGACGAGCCTGCGGTCAACGCCCAGTTCGACAAGCTCCTCGACGCCGTCGAGACCCAGCTGCCCGACGTCTACGCCCACCTGGACGGCGCCCGGGCAGACGTCCTGGCGTTCGCCACGTTCCCCAAAGCGCTGTGGCGGCAGGTCTGGTCGAACAACCCCAACGAGCGGTTGAACCGGGAGATCCGCCGGCGCACCGACGTCGTGGGGATCTTCCCCGACCGCACCAGCATCATCCGACTCGTCGGCGCCGTGCTGGCCGAGCAGCACGACGAATGGGCCGAAGGACGCCGCTACTTCGGCCTCGAGGTCCTGAGCCGAGCCCGCCTGACCCTCATCGACAACCCCCACCACAACCAGGAGGACACCCCCACCCTCAACACCCTGAGCGCATAGCTTCACCGCGAAGAATCACGCCGAACCGCTACACCACTCCCCAGGACTTGACCCTAGCCGGCTCCGCTCTGACGCACGCTGCCATAGTGTTCGAGGATGGCTAGGGGCATCGGGAGTTGGCTGCGTAACGCTCTAGGGCAGTCACGGATAGAGGCGGAAACGCCTGCCGTGAAGGTCACTATGACGACGGGCTCGCTTCCTTCCGGGTCGAGCAAGGCCCCCGACATGTCCCCGTATTCACGTAGAGAGGGTGTGATCTACCGCTCCGATCACATGCCTCCGGAGCGCGAGGCGGAGCGGTTCTACCTGGCGGACGACGGACTACCCACCGGCTACCTTGCGCACCGCGCAGGCCAGCTCGTAATCCTTGCCGATGGGGAGCCCGAGGAGATCGTCAACCCCCGCAGCAGCCGAACCCATCGTCTCGGCCTCTACTCGTTCCGCGTTCGCGGCGTCACGCATCATGCGGCAGCCGTAGCGGCGGGCAACTTCTCCCCCGGAGCGACGGTGCGGCTCGTGCGCGAGCCCAACAACGAGCACGACTCCAACGCGATCGCCGTCTACGCGCAGCACGGCATCCGACCGGCGGGGTATGTGAACCGCCAGAACGCCGCACGACTCGCCAAACGTATCGACGCCGGCGATGAGCTCGCGAACGTAGTCCTCCGAGGGGGTAGCGCGGGCGATGAAAGCACCGCCCCAGTCATCCTTGTTGCCAGTCCCGCGGTCATAGCCCACCTGCGCCGGAACCTCTGACCCGGATGACGACGAGAGAGCTCGCGATCCTGGCCCTCGCGGTCGGGTTCGGCGTCTGGGTACTTTCCGTCAAGGGCCTCCGGAAGTCGCTGCGTGACGCCTTGAGGGCCAGCGCGAGTCCGGCCATCCTCGGCACGCTCGCAGCGCTGGGCATATGGCTCGCTGGGGTCATCTACTTCGCGGACCGCATCGGCCTATGGGACACGTCCCTGATGCCTGACACGGTGCTATGGGTCCTCGGCTCGACCTTCGCAACGATCTTCGCGGCGCTCGACGCGCAAAAGGCGGATCACTACTTCCGCCGCGCCGCCCTCTCCGCCCTGGGAGTAACAGCGGCACTTCAGTTCTGGCTTAATGTCTACACCTTCAACTTCTTCGTTGAACTGGTCCTACAAGCCGCCCTCATTGCGCTCACAGCGCTGGTGACGTTTGCGGCGCGAGACACAAAGAACGCTCCCGCGCGCAGGTTCTTTGAGGCGATCCTCGCGATTATCGTCGCCTTGGTGGTCCTCGCGACCGTCAGAGGAATGATCGCCACACGCTCCGAGATCGACTGGGACCACACGCTCAAGGCCTTCGCGTTCTCACTGTGGCTACCGCTGGCAGTGCTCCCATTCATCTACGGGCTTGCCCTCGTGTTCGCGTACGAGGCGATCCTCAAGAGGATGACGAAGCCAGTCTTCGGTCACAACGCGCCAAGGCACGCGCGGGCCGCCGTGGTGCTCCGGCTGGGTGGTGACATACGCACCGTCTACGACTTGGCTTCCTACCCGCGGGAACTTCGAGCCATCTCCCAAGCTGACTCATTCACGAAGGCATGGGAGCTGGTTCGGGTCTACCGGAGGAAGCGCGCGCGCACGAGGCAGCAGCCGGCTGTCCGTGCCGCCCGTCTGGCCCGATTCGCCGGGGTCAAGGGGACTTCGCCCGATGGGCGCCAGCTCGACCGGCGCGAGATGGCGGAGACGATGGCCGCGCTGCGATGGCTACACACCTGCCATCTTGGCAACTACCGGCAGGGCAATCGCTTTCGAAGGGACATGCTGACCGTCATTGGCGACTTTGAGAGGCATGGCCTGCCGGCGCCCCACGGAATCGAAATGCGCATACGAAAAGATGGGCAAGCATGGTACGCATGGCGTCGCACCGTCGCCGGCCACGTGCTCGCGATCGGCGCCCGGGCCAAGAACGGTAACCCCGATGAATGGCTCTACTCGGGCGATGATCCCCCTAGGAGTTGGCCTGGATCGGACCCCGCCTGGGGTGATCGTGCATATCTCACACCAGCGGACTGGCTCGACGACTAGGGGTGGGGGCATGACCCCGATTCGATGGGGAGCGGACACCGTTCCGTCATAGCACCCCACCTTCTGCCACTATCAGAAGGTCTCCGGGGGACTCCTTGTGGCGGTCCAATATGCGACGTGGACAAGTGAGGGAAGGTCCCCGCAGCCCTCTGTGACGCGCTTTTCGGCCTTGTCCCAGGCCGTGTGATGCACTTGGCAAAGTGCCCAATACTGCTCAGGGTCCGGGCTGTACGGGCTTCCAGCATTCCTGCCCTCGGCCATCCTGAGAGGCGACTGTGTGCCGTGCCGGAATGCCCATTGCTCGGCCGGCTCGCCACATGGGCATTCGTGCTCGCTGGCCTTTCCTCGCGCTTTGCTGACCCGGATGTGCGCCGTACCGTAGGCCGGGGCCTCGCTCAGCCTCGGGTCAGGGTGAGAGTCGCGGTTGCTGCACCGGACCGTGGCGCCTGACACGAGGTGCCTCAGTCCGTAGTGCCCGTCCGTGCCACAGATGCAGCGGCACCAGGCGTAGTAGGAGCCGTTGACGGCGCCAAGGCGCTCCAGGATCACGAGCTCACCGAACCTGTCGCCGGGCAGATGCTTGGGGCGCGAGCCTCTGCCGGGGCCTGTCGTAGTCGTGCTCACTTGGTCGTGCTCCATTCGAATAGGGGGGCGATCTGATGTGCCCTGGGGCACGGGGCAACTGGGAGTGCTGGGAGTGCTGGGAGTGCTGAGGGCACGGTCAGATCGGCTGGCTGGCCCTGTGGTGAGGCGTACAGCCTCGCGCCCTGCCTGTGTGAGCGCAGGACGCGAGGCTGTCGGTCACGCCGGGGTGTACTCGGCCACGAGCTCGACGCGGCTCCGCATCGTCATGCCCCGGCCGTCTTGCGTCGGCTCGCTGGAGAGGACGCGCGCGGAGGTGATGCGTCCGAGAGCGGTGGGACTTCCCACCTGCGCGACAGTTGCCGATGCAACGAGGATCGGAGCGTCCCACTCTCGAAGCCGATGCCCCGGCTTGACGAAGGTAACGACTTCTCCTGTCACTGTGATTCGGCCGGGAGAATCGGTTACCGTCTCGACGGTCCCATTCACCTCTGCCCCTCCAGAACGGGCCTGCCCCATCCAGAAGCCATCGGCAATCCTGGCAGCGACTCCTGCCAGCATTGCGCGGCTGTCCATTGGGAGCGTCTCTCCAATGGTCAGCGTTGGACGGAGGGCATAGCCGACGACTGGCATGACGAGCGTCCATGCCTTGAGTCCATTGGGCAGCGTCGTCTCTGCGATCTGACCTGACTTGATCTGCGCGATGGTGCCATGCGTTGTCTCGCGCCGTTCCGCTTCGACCCATCCCCTCGCGTCGGTGAAAGCGCGAACGTCGAGCGAGCCGCCGTAGACAGCGAGCAGCACGGTTCCGCTAGTTGTCCCCGCAATAGGGTCAGACCGTTCCGTGCCGATAAGGCGGGCCACGATGGCGGGTGTTGCCGGAGGACCGGCGTAGACAAGTGGCGCGACCATTGAGGGGAGTCCGGTCACTGCTCCGGCAAGCTCAGCGACGGCAGCCGCAAGGAAGGCGCTCATGCTGCAATCCCGGCGAGGATTGACGAGACAGCGGCCTCGGCGTCGATGGCGGCAACGGGCAGGCCGTTCACCGTCAGCGTCTCCACAGAGCGGTAGGACCGGGGGTAGACGAGCACAGGGCTGAGGGGGTCCGCCTGCCCTGCGACGAGCCCAGCGCCCTTGGCTGTGTCGATGGCTGACCGGAGCAGCGCGTTGCGCGCGTCGATCTGCGAGCGCAGGCGTGCCAGCACCTGCTCAACGTCGTTGGTCGCCTCGGCGGTCAGGGCTGTGAGGTCGAAGCGGTCAGCGTCTGCCAGGTCGGCAGCTACGGCGACGGCGACCACGACGGCCTGTGCGCCCTCGCGCTCGGTCAGGTGCTCGGCGGCGTGTGCGAGCAGGGCTGCCGTTCGGCGCACCTCGGAATCCGCCGTCAGCAGATCGGCCGACAGTACGGAGTCGTCGCCAGTCCGTAGGCGGTCGTCCAGGTCGACGGCGTGAGTGAGCGCCAGGGCAGCGGCGTCGGATGCTTGGGTGTGGCGCGTTCGAGCCTGCTGGACCTCGAGGGCGATGGCCTCGATGGCGGTCGGCTCGCTGGGGGTGGTGCTGGCCTTGCTTCGTGTTGCTGTCGCCACGGGGCGATCTCCTCTGTTTCTGTGCCTGGCCCGTTGGGCCGGCATCGGTGGCAAGCGTCGGGATCGACGTTGCTCAAGTCAGGTCCTGCACTTGGTGGGCACTCCGTGCCCCCAGGCGTAGGCGGTCAGGTCCTGCACTTGGTGGGCACTCCGTGCCCCCAGGCGTAGGCGGTCAGGTCCTGCACTTGGTGGGCACTCCGTGCCCCCAGGCGTAGGCGGTCAGGGTGCCTGTAGTTCTTCCGCCGCTGCTCACTAGAAGACTCAATAGAGAGAACGAGCGTCGCTGCTGGTCAGAGCGTTGCCCGTACTCAGTACGTGAGTCGCGCGTACTCCCTGACTGAGTACGTTTGCGGCGTGTCGGACTCGCTGAGTGAGTCAGGCGGCGACCCCGTGGTAAGCGCATGGGTGCGCCCGCTGGGGCGGGCCGGACCGGAGCAGGCTCGGCGGCACCACGAGGCAGCGCAGGGACGAGCCCTCTGCGAGCCACCCGTAACCGATGGCCGTGGAGATCGCACGGGCGACGTTCTGCCGGGTCGGTCCGAGAATCTCGCCTGTGAGCATGTCCACTTGGGACAGCGCAAGAGCCAGGTCTCCAGGGCCGTAGCAGGCGTGCCCGTTGGCGTAGTGGCAGCCGTGGGCAAGCGAGACCACCCGGAGCCACAGGGGTAGGGCTGTGTTGCCTGCCCTCGCCTCCCACTCGTCCTGCCGGTGCCCCGCCCACGGAGGGGTCCGCGTGCTGATGCCCCGTGTCACTCCTCGCCCCCGGCCTCGTCCACTGCCGAACGGCCCGAGAATGCGTTCTCCAGGTTCTTCGTGCTGAGCTCGCCCGGTCCAGGTCCTCGCTCGTCCGGGCGCACGTCCAGGGCGAGTCCGTACCCGCCGGCGCCGAGAACGTCGAGGACGGCAGGCACGAGGATGCCCAGGCGACCAGTGACCGTGGACCCCGGCTCTAGCAGGCCCGCGTCCTCCAGGTCGGCGCAGGCGTCCGCGACCTGCCTCGTGGTGAGGCCGGTCTCAGCGGCGAGGGAACCGGGTCGGAACGACACAGGAGGGAGGCTCCCGAGGATGCGGAGCAGCACCACGCGCGTGTGGTCATCCTCGGAGCGACGGCGAACAGTCGGCGTTGCCTGAGCGGCTAGCCGGAGCGCGTGGCGCTGTGCCGTCTGCCAGTGGCTCACCACGGGGACAGCGGACAGCGGGGAGGCGCTCAAGCTGCCCACCTCGACACCGTTGCAGCCTCGCGGGAGGGCACCACAACAATGCCGGGCGCCGGGACACCCACCCGGCTGAGGTGCCGGTCAGATCGGCTGAGAGTGGCCCACGGCGCACGGTTCGCAGCACGCCCAGCCACGGTCCGCCACCCGGCAGGCTTTGCCACGGGCAGGAGGGCGACGAGAGGACCGCAGGTCTCGCAGGGCTCGCGCGTGGTTCGCGCAAACCCGAGCTGTGAGCCCCAGGCGACTTGTGCGGCACAGACGGGACAGAGGCCGAAGCGGAGCGCCTGACCGTTGACCTTCTGCCAAGCCTGGGCTTGGGCCATCGTCTCTGGACCGTCGGCGGTCACGCTGCCACGCCGGGAGTGATGCGACCGACCGCGACGAACGCGGCAAGGTCCTCGACGGCGTAGCGAATGACGCGCTCGCCAACGCGGCAGTAGGCCGGGCCACGGCCCGACGACCTCCAGTTTGCGAGCGTCTGGACGGAGACCCCCAGGGCCTCGGATGCGTCGAGGGGGGACAGCAGGGTGGTAGTGGACATCGGTAGCGGTACTCCTCGCAGGCGAGGGCGTGCCCAGTGGCAGCGCCCCAAGTGGATGGGGTGCCATCGGCGCTGGCTGCGGGCGATACGCGCACAACAACGTGCGTTCTCTGCGGAGGAGATCGGGGAGAGCCGGTCTCAGCGCACATCCCTGTCGCTGCCAACCGCCGCGCACCGCCTGCGCGATCTTCGTTCCTGCTGCCCAAGCTTTCCCGGCCCCGTGAGGGGACGGCGGGCTCCTGCTGCCCGTAGTGTCTCGGCCTGCCGCGTGGGGCTAACCGTGCTCCGTGCTGGAGTGAGGTCGAATTTTTGCATGGATAGCACCCGAAGTCAAGCGAATGTTCCTAGAAGCCGAGTGACGTAGGACACACATGCCGCCCTTCACGGAGCGGGCCGGTACACCACGGATACTCGGCGCACCCTGACAGGGACGGAGGGGCGCGCGCCGGCTCCCCCTGGGAGGGAGCGAGACCGATCCCCCTGATAATCCCCCCAGCGGGCACTAATCAGGGGAACTCAACGGTAGGCTCCGGTATGCAGTGGGCCTCGCTTCGTGCTCAGCCAGCATGTCCGGGTAACGCGCGATAGCGCACTACAGATACTCGGACGGTTACTGGTTCGAGTCCAGTCGCGGGAGCACAGCGACACCGCAGGTCAGGGCCCCTTTCGAGGGGCCCTTTCCGTTGTCGCGCACGATGCGTGCGGTCAGCTCACGTACCGGTCGATGGGGTGAAGAGCTCCGCAAGCCGCTCGGGGTCGTCCATGACGCCCTCCTCGACGAGCTCCTGCATACCAGCGGCAGCGGAGGCCGAGATGTGCATCAGCGTGCCGAGCCCGGAGACGGACCAGGAACCATCGGCCTTGAGCGCCACGAGCGGCGGGTTGGCCAGGTCCAGCTCGCGCGCGATGGGGAAGTCGCTGAGGCACCCGCTCTGGCTCTCCCCCGAGACGCTGTCGAGGAACGAGAAGCAGCCCTTGGCGACGTCGAGGTTCACGTCGGACGTCGGGTCGACGACCTGGACGGCCACGTGGTCCAGCGTGACGAACGCGACGTCGCCGTCGACCTCCGCGACCCCGAAGTCGTTGTTCAGGACGGTCATGGTGACCTGGTTGTCCGCGGACGGGGGCATGAGCGGGACGCCGTAGACGGTCAGGAAGCGCTGCTCGGCCGGCGCCAGGGTCCGCGCCAGGTCCTCGATCCGGCCCGAGGCCACCATGTCGACGATCCCTTCGACGAGCCCGGCGCCGGCCTCCTCCGGGGTGTCGTACACGGCCCGGCTGCCGTCCGCCGGCATGGCCCCGCGCTCGACGCCGCTGGACCGGACCAGGTACTCGCCGAAGGTCATGAACGGGCTGACGTACCAGTCGCCGTCGACCTCGACAGTCATGAGGACCGGGAAGGCCGCGCCGTCACCATCGACGCCGGGCGTCTCGGCGAACGACCAGGTGGCGGGGAGCGCAGCCTCGAGCTCGGCGCGCAGCTCGTCCTCAGCGCGCAGCTGGTCCTCGGGGAGCCCGCCCATCGCGGCGCCGTAGCCCGACGCCGCCATGACGTCGCCGACGACGGCCACGATGCCGTCGATGTCACCGTCGACGGTCAGGGTCCCGGACGTGATCTCGACGACCGCGAGCCCGTCGTCGACGTCGGTCGCCACGAGCTCCGCGTCCTCGATCTCGATGGTCACGAGGTCGAGCATCTCCGCGGGCGTCATGGCGCCCTCCTCGGCGGGCGTGACCTCGCCGATGGCCGCCATCGCCTCCCGCACACCCTGGAACTCGTCCGGCGGGAGGATCCCGTACATCGCGACGGCGTCCTCGTTCTCGATGGCGTCCAGCATCTGCTGAACGGCCGCCTCGGGGCTGTCCGCGCCCCCGAGCTTGGAGAACACGAGCGCATAGGCCAGCGTCGCCCCGGTCCCGACGAGCAGGACCGTGGCCGCGGAGACACCGATGACCAGGCGGCGCCTGCGGCTGGGTCGCGGCGGTTCGGCGGCCGCGAGGTATCCGGTGCCGGCCGCCATCGGGACGTACCCCGATCCGCCCGTCGCCGTCGGGTAGCCCGAGCCGTACGGGACGGTGGGCGGCTGGGGGTAGCCGGAGCCGTACGGCGAAGCGGCCTGCTGGGCGCCGTAGCTCTCTGCGCCGTAGCCCTGGGCGCCGTAGGCCTGGTAGGCGACCGGAGGTGGAGCGACCGGGGTGGGCAGCGGCTCGGGCAGGAAGACGTTCTGCCCCACCGGGCGTGGTCGCGCCGCGGCGCGCGCCACCCTGGTCGCGAGGGCGCTGGTGACGTCAGGGTCGCCGAGGGCCGCGAGCCAGTCGAGCAGGGCCGGGAAGGCGGTGGGGTTGAGCGCGATGTAGGGCCGGAGCTCAGGACGCTCGGTGGCGATGCGACTGAGGGTGTTGGCGGGGGTCGAGGGGTCGGCCGCATCGGCGGCGGTGGCGAGGTGCGGGTCGAGCTCGAACATGCGGACGTCCCCCTTGTGCGCCCCGTGCACGGAGGTCGGCCGGGGGTGGCTCGACCACAGGCGGCACCGTCGCGGACGACGCGGTCCCGCCGTGGATTCAGATCAAGGTACTGATCATCGTGCAGGGGCGTCCACGAAGGTCCAGACAGTTCACCCGCTCGCGAAGAGAAGGACTGCGGCCGGACCCCGACTTCTGCATGATCACCCCGGGGTGTCCGCCCGCTGCAGAACGGCCTTGCGGCGGGTCCATCTCGAGATATAACGTGTCTCTCGCGAAACGCGATATATCTCGACATCCGCCGTGTCAGGAGACCGACCATGACAGCCACCACCCTCGACTGGGCCTTCCGCGCCGACGAGGTGACGAAGGTCTACAAGGGCGGCGTCCGGGCGAACGACGGGCTCACCTTCCGCATCGAGCCCGGCGAGGTCTACGGCCTCCTCGGACCGAACGGCGCCGGGAAGTCGACGCTGGTCAAGCAGGTGATCGGCCTCCTCGCCCCGACCTCGGGCACGCTCGCGATCGGGCCGCACGACCTCGTCGCGCACCCGGAGATCGCCCGTCAGCTCTGCTCCTACCTCCCCCAGGCGCAGATGCCGATCGACGCGTTCCGCGCCGCCGAGGCGATCGAGATCACCGGCCGCATCCGCGGCGGCGACACGGCGACCGTCCGTGCCCGCACCGGCGAGCTCATCGACGCGCTCGGCATCGAGGAGTGGCGCAGTGCGATGGGCCTCAAGCTGTCCGGCGGCGTCCGGCGCCTGGTCGGCTTCGCGATGGCCGTCGTCGTGCCCGGTCGCCTCGTGATCCTCGACGAGCCCACCAACGACGTCGACCCGTTGCGCCGTCGCCTGCTCTGGCGCCAGGTGCGGGCCCTGTCCGAGCAGGGCTGCGCCGTCATGCTCGTCACGCACAACGTGCTCGAGGCCGAGAAGGCCGTCGACCGCCTGGCCGTGATGATGGACGGTCGGGTCGTGGCCGAGGGCACTCCGTCGTCCCTCAAGGCCGAGGACCGCGGCCGGCTGCGCCTTCAGGTCATGCTCGTGCCCGGCACCGACACCCCGGAGAGCCCGCCGTGGCTGCATCCGACCGTCCGGGTCGGGAACTCCCTGGTCACGGCGCTGGACGAGGCCGACGCCGGGCAGGGCATCGCCTGGGCACAGGGCCTGATCGACGACGGCGCCGCCGAGGAGTACGCACTCGGCGCGTCCACGCTCGAGGACGCGTACATCCGCCTCACCGGCCACGTCTCCGACGACAACGAGGCCTGACGTGACCACGACGACCCTCGACGCACCCGCCTGGGCGCCCAGCACCACGCTCCGATCCGGCCCGGGGTACTGGCTCACCGGCTACCGGACGATGCTCCGCTGGCACCTGTCGAGCCTCCGGATGTGGCTCTTCCTCCTGGTCATGATCCAGGCCCTCATCGGCGTCGGCTACGTGCTCGGCTTCGCCCTGTTCTTCAGCGAGATCCCCCGGACGGCGGCCCTGTGGGTGTCCACCGGAACCCCCGTGCTGAACCTCGTCCTGCTGGGCATGCTCCTCGGCCCTCAGCTCGTCGCCGGCGTCAAGCAGCAGGGCGGCTACGACTTCGTGCAGGCGCTCCCGGTGCCTCGGACGGCGTCGGCGGCCGCCTGGTACACCGTCACGCTCATCGGCGGGATCCCCGGCATGATCATCACCCTCCTGGCGGCCCAGGTGAGGTACGACCCCGGGTTCACCGTCTCGCCGGCGGTCGTCCCGGCGACCTTGCTGATCGTGTTCACCGGGACCATGATCGGCTACGCCCTGGCGCACGCGATCGCCAACCCGATGACGACGCAGCTCATCACCCAGGCGCTGGTGTTCCTCGCCATGGGCTTCGCGCCGATCCTCTTCCCGGCCGAGCAGATGCCCGCGTGGCTGGCCGAGCTCAACGAGTGGCTGCCGCTGGGCCACATGGCCACGATCATGCGCGACGTGCTGACCGACGGGCTGGTCACCGACGTCGGGCGGTCGTACCTCGTGGTGTCCGTCTGGGGCGCGGTCTGCTGCTGGCTGGCCGTGCGAGCACTGGGGAGGCGGCGATGAGCACCGGGACCGGCACCGTGGACGCCGTCGCGCCGATGGGCACCGTGGTGCGCCGCGGGCCGGCAGCGTGGGCGCGTGGCTGCACCGACATGATGCGGTTCGAGTGGGCGAACATCCGGCCGTGGGCCGCGCTCGTCTTCATCGTGCAGATCATGATGGGCGTCGGCATGGCGCTGATGTACGGGTTCTTCTACCCGACAGTCGACGAGACGACGGCGCTGCTCATCACGACCGGTGTGCCCACCCTGGCCCTCATCCCGATGGGCTTCGTGCTCATCCCCAACGCCGTCGTGACGCAACGGATGGCCGGGACGTTCGACTTCATCTGGTCGCTCCCGGTGCCGCGCAGCGCGCAGGTGTCGGCGTCGTTCGTCGTGAACGCGGCGCTGTCCCTGCCGGGCACCGCGTTGGCACTGGTCGTGGGGGTGTGGCGGTACGGGGTGGACCTGCACCTCTCGGCAGTCCTCGTGCCGGCGGTCCTGCTGTCGACCTACATGTGCGTGGCGGTCGGGTACGGCATGGCACTGCTGGTGACGAACCCGCTGGTGGTGAACCTCATCACGAACGCGCTGGTGTTCCTGGTCCTCCTGTTCACGCCGATCGTGTACCCGGCGTCGAACCTGCCGACCGTGATGATGCGGATCCACGAGGTGCTGCCGTTCTACCCGATGGCACAGCTCATCCGGGCGGGGCTGACCGAGGGCGTGGTGACCGACGTCGGCGGGCTGTTCCTCGTGGTCGGGGTATGGGCGCTGCTGGGGTCCGGGCTCACCGCGTGGGCGGTCGGCCGGCGGCACTGAGCGCCACGGCCGGACGCCGCAGCCCGCATCGCGACGCGTGACGCCCAGTGCGGCCGGAACACCGGCCCCACGCCCGGCGTTGTCGCGACCATGACGACGAGCGGACCGAACAACCCCGACGGCGCGTTCACGGGCGGGCAGGTGACGTTCGGCCTCGACACGTTCGGCGACATCACTGTCGACCGCGCGGGCGAGCCCGTTCCGGCGAGCCAGGTGATCCGGGACGTGGTCGAGCAGGGGACTCTTGCGGACCGGGTGGGCGTCGACCACTTCAGCGTCGGCGAGCACCACCGGGACGACTTCGCGGTCTCAGCCCCTGACGTGGTGCTCGCCGCGATCGGCGCGCGGACGACGCGGATCACGCTCGGCTCGGCCGTCACCGTCCTCAGCTCGGACGACCCGGTGCGGGTCTACGAACGGTTCGCGACGCTCGACGCGATCAGCGACGGCCGCGCCGAGATCACCGTCGGACGCGGCTCGTTCATCGAGTCGTTCCCGCTGTTCGGCTTCGACCTCGATGACTACGAGGTGCTCTTCGAGGAGAAGCTCGACCTGCTCACGCACCTGCGCACCGAGCAGCCCCTCCACTGGTCGGGCACGACGCGCGCGCCGCTCACCGGTCAGCGCGCGCACCCGACGACCGTGCGCGGCCGCATCCCGGTGTGGGTCGGTGTCGGCGGCAGCCCCGAGTCGGTCATGCGGGCAGCCCGCCACGGGCTGCCGCTGATGCTCGCGATCATCGGCGGCGCCCCGGTCCGGTTCCGGCCGTTCGTCGACCTCTTCCACCGCGCGACCGGCGACGCCGACCTACCCGTCGGCATCCACTCCCCTGGCTTCGTGGCCGACACCGACGACGAGGCCCTCGACCTGCTGTTCCCGCACTTCAAGGCCAACCGTGACCGCATCGGCCGCGAGCGCGGCTGGCCGCCGGTCACGCGTGCGGAGTACGAGCGGGAGGCTGCCGACGGCGCGCTGTTCGTGGGCTCGCCAGAGACCGTCGCCCGACGCATCGCCGACGCCGTCACGGCGCTCGGCGTCCAGCGCTTCGACCTCAAGTACGCCAACGGGACGATGCCGCACGAGCAGCTCCTGCACGCCGTCGACCTCTACGGCACGCAGGTCGTCCCCCGGGTCCGCGAGCTGCTGACCGGCCGGGGCACCGCCGTCGACTGACGCGCGCGAGCGAGAGGTCGCGATCCGGACCGGCCACGAGCAGACCGACCGGAAGAACCGCGGCCAACTCGCACACGGACGCGCCTAGGCCTGGTAAAACCCTGACCATGGTCCGCGCGCTCACCCCCCAGACAGCCCGGACCCGCGACGATGCCCTGTCCGGCGACGACGCGGCGGCCCCCGGGCACGTCGGCAGCACACGTCCCCGCCTGTGGCCGGAGCTGGCGTTCCTCGGCATCGTCTACCTGCTGTACTCGGTCGTCCGCAACGCCGCCCCGTCCCGCGTCGCACGCGCCGTCCAGAACGCGCACGACATCCTCGACCTCGAGCGCCTCCTCGGGCTCGACGTCGAACACAGCCTCAACACCATGACGACGGCCATCCCCGCGATCGCGGTGCCCGCCAACGTCTACTACGGGACGCTCCACTTCGCGGTGACCGGTGCGGTGCTCGTCTGGGTCTACGTGTCGCGTCCGCACGCGTACCGCAAGGCACGGGGCGTCCTGCTCGTCATGACGCTGCTGGCCCTGGTCGGCTACTGGCTGTACCCGCTCGCACCGCCACGGCTCACCCCCGGTGAGGGCTACGTCGACACCATGCGCACGCTCGGCATCTGGGGCGTCGCACCGTCGGACCTCGTCGTCTCTGCATCGAACCAGTACGCGGCCATGCCGTCGATGCACATCGGCTGGTCGTTGTGGTCCGGGCTCGTGCTCGTCCGACACACGGCCCGGCCGGTCCTGCGGGTGCTCGGTGCCCTGTACCCGGCCGTGACGCTCCTGGTCGTCGTGGTCACCGGCAACCACTACGTGCTCGACGCGGTGGGCGCCGTGATCGTCCTCGTGGTCGCCGTCGGCATCGTCGCTGCGACGGCCGACCTCGTCACTGTCGACCGGCCGGCAGGATGAACGCGCACCGGCCGCAAGCGCCCACCGGGCTCCCGGTCGACCCGCACCGACGTCCACCTGGGGCCGTCGCGCGACGGTGGGCTGTCGGACTCGAGGCGTTCACGGCCGTCGGCGCCTTCGCGGGTGTCCAGGGGTTCCTCGTTGGTTCGTTCGACAGCCTGGTCGAGCAGGTCAGCGACACCCTGGCCATCGTCGACGGCCCGGTGCTGCCGGCCTTGGCTCTCGGCCTGATCGTCGGAGTCCCCCACGCGACAGCCCTGGTCCTCGGGCTGCGGCACCACCCGCGAGCCGCCGAGGCGGGCCTCGCCGTGGGCTCGCTCCTGACCCTGTGGGTGGTCGCGCAGCTTCCCCTGATCGGTTGGGGTTCGCCCGTGCAGTGGGCCTTCGTCGCCATCGGCGTCGCCGAGTCCGCGGCGTCGGCGGTGTGGCTCCGTCACTCGCGGGCGACCCGCACGCCGGCACCGGTCCCGGACGGTCCGACCGGCCTCGGTTAGGTCGCCGCGGCCGGCTGGGCACGAGCCGAGCCCGTGCCCGGGGCCCACTGCTAAGGTAAGGCTATGCTTACCTCCGTCGAGACGATCGCTGCCCCGACGTACCCGGCGTACCGCCCCTACGACGCCGTGGTCCGACGCATCCTGCGGCTCAGCCCGCACTTCGTCCGCGTGACGTTCGCCGGCGAGGACTTCGGTGTCTTCGGCACCAGCGGCCTCGACCAGCGCATCAAGCTCGTGCTCCCGCACGCTGACGGCACGCTGTGCGACATCGGTTCCGGTGATCCGCAGACCATCCTCGCGGGCACCTGGCACGCCCGCTGGCGGGACCTGCCCGAGAACCGACGCAACCCGTTCCGGACCTACACCGTGCGCGCCGTCCGCCCCGAGCTCCGCGAGCTCGACGTCGACATGGTGCTGCACGAGCCCGCCGTCGGGCAGGTGGACGGACCAGCGACCGCGTGGCTGCGGCGGGCGACGGTCGGCGACCGCGTCGTGGTCGTCGGCCCGGACGGCCGCACCCCGGACCCGACTGTCGGTCTGGACTGGCGACCCGGCGGCGCGCGCCGCCTGCTGCTCGCCGGGGACGAGACCGCCGCACCCGCGATCTGCAGCATCGTCGAGTCGCTCCGACCGGGGGCGACCGCGCAGGCCTTCATCGAGGTACCGACCGGCGCCGACATCCTCAACGTCTTCCCCCGCGGCCGTTCACGTGTCACCTGGGTGGCCCGCGACGCCGGCTGCGAGACGGCGGAGGGCTTCGAGGCCGTCGCACCTCGTGGCCTGCTGCTGAACCAGGTGGTCTCCGCCTGGCTGCCTCGGCACATGAGCCAGCTCGCGAGCGTGGTCCGCGAGACCCCGGAGCCGCTCGAGGACATCGACGTCGACTCCGAGCTGCTCTGGGACTCCCCCGTCGACCCCACGACCGGCGACTTCTACGCCTGGATCGCCGGCGAGGCCGCGACCGTCAAGACCCTGCGCCGCCACCTGGTCAGTGAGATCGGGGTCGCACGTTCGAACGTCGCCTTCATGGGGTACTGGCGTCACGGACGCTCCGAAGCCCAGTGACCGAGGCCCTGACCCGCGACGCCCGAACCCGCACCGAACCCGCACGTCGCCCTGGTGCTCGTCGCCGGATCCGTGCTGTCCTGCTGATCGTCGCGCTCGTGGCCGTGGTGGCGATCAGCCTCGCGGTGGGCACCCGGACGATCAGCCCGGCCACCGTCATCACGGCGCTCCTCGACCCGGCCGACCTCGGCACCGCGGGTGAGACCGACGCGATCGTCGTGCGTGAGCTGCGGTTGCCGCGCACGGTGATCGGGCTGCTCGTCGGTGCCGCGCTCGGTGTCGCGGGCGTCGTGATGCAGGGCGTGACGCGCAACCCCGTCGCCGACCCGGGCCTGCTCGGCGTCAACGCCGGCGCCGCCTTCGCCGTGGTCCTGGGGATCAGCGTCGCCGGGGTCACCTCGCCGGTGGGCCTGGCCGGACTCGCGCTGGTCGGGTCGCTCGCTGCCGCCGCCCTCATCGCCACCATCGCCGCCTCGGCCCGCGCCGGCGCGGCCCCCGTGCTGCTCGTCGTCGCGGGTGCCGCCGTGACCGCCGGGCTCACGTCCCTCTCGACGCTCGTCCTGCTCGGCGACCCGGCAGCCCTGGACCGTTACCGGTTCTGGACCGTCGGGTCGCTGACCGGCCGTGGTCTCGACGCGGCCGTGACGCTCGCACCCCTGCTGCTGGTGGGCGTCGTCGTCGCCCTGGCGCTCGCCCGGGCACTGGACGCCCTCGCTCTCGGCGACGACGTCGCACGCGGTCTCGGCTTCCGGCTCCGGCCCACCCGCGCCGCGGCCGTCGGGGCGATCGTCCTCCTGTGCGGGACGGCCACCGCCCTCGCCGGACCCCTCGTCTTCGTCGGCCTGCTCGGCGCACACGGTGCCCGGGCGCTCGTCGGCGGTGGCCATCTCCGGCTGCTGCCCGTCGCCGCCGTCATCGGCGCCGCACTCGTGCTGCTCGCGGACAGCCTCGGCCGGGTCGTGACCCCGCCCGGGGAGCTGGAGGTCGGCATCGTCGTCGCCGCGATCGGCGCTCCGCTGCTCATCGTCCTCGTGCGCTCGCGGCGGGCGGCGGGACTGTGACCGCCACGGCGACCGCGGAGGTGCGCGTCGGCGAGCTGGTCACCGACCTCGCCGCGCTCCACCGCCGGGACGTGCGCCGTGGTCGCGCGGTGGCGGGCGCCCTGGTCGCCGCCCTCGCGGCGCTCGGGGTGACAGCCCTCGCGGTCGGCGCGGTCCCCCTGAGCCCGGCCGAGGTGGTCGGGGCGCTGCTCGGGACCGAAGGGGCGTCCGGCTTCATCGTGACCGGCCTCCGCCTGCCGCGCCTCGCGCTCGGCCTCGTCGTCGGGGCCGCTCTCGGCCTGGCGGGCGCCCTTCTGCAGTCGGTCGTGCGCAACCCGCTCGCCAGTCCGGACATCGTCGGTCTCACGGGCGGGGCGAGCGCGGCGGCGGTGCTGGCCATCGCGACCGGAGCCACCGGGGCGGCCGTGGACACGGCGGCGCTGCTGGGGGCGCTGACAGCGGCCGCGGCGGTCTTCCTGCTCAGCGGCCGAGGTGTGACCGGCACCCGGTTCGTCGTGGTGGGCGTCGCCGTCGCGTTCCTCGCGAACGGCTTCCTCGGCTACGCCCTGACGCGTGCGAGCCTCACCGAGGCGCGGAGTGCGTTCTTCTGGCTCGTGGGCAGCGTGGGCACGGCGCCGTGGGGTGATGTGGCCCGCGTGGGCGCGGCGGTGGCCGTCGTCGGCCTGGTCCTCGTGCTCGGCCGGCAGCCGGTCTCGGTGCTGGCGCTCGACGACGACAGCGCCCGGTCGATCGGCGCGCGCCCGCTCGCGACCCGGGTGACGGCGATCCTCCTGTCGACCGCGCTCACCGCCGTGGCCGTGGCCGTGGCCGGACCGATCGCCTTCGTGGCGTTCGCCGCCGGGCCGATCGCGCGTCGCCTGCGCGGCCGAGGTCCGGCGCTGGGGACCGCCACGCTCGTCGGGGCGCTCGTCGTCGTGGCGGCCGACCTCCTCGCGCAGCACCTCGTCCCTGGTGGCCTCCAGCCGCCGGTCGGTCTTGTCACGGGTGCGCTCGGCGCGCCCTTCCTCATCTGGCTGCTCGTCCACGGCGAGCGACGCAAGGAGCTCCCCGCATGACCGGATCCCCGTCGGCCCCGGCGCTCCGGGCTGAGCGGCTCACCCTCGGCTACGGCCGGGTACCGGTCGTCCACGAGGTCGACCTCGCGATCACGCCCCGGGCGCTCACCGTGCTCGTCGGCGCGAACGCGAGCGGCAAGTCGACCCTCGTGCGCGGCCTGGCCCGGCTGCTCACGCCCCAGGCCGGCATCGTGACGCTGGACGGGGTCGACCTCGGTCGACTGCCGAGCCGCCGGGTCGCCCGGAGCATCGGAGTGCTGCCGCAGTCACCGATCGCCCCGGACGGCATCCGGGTCGGCGATCTGGTGGCGCACGGGCGCTACCCGCACCAGTCCTTCTTCCGCGGCCATCGCAGTGACGACGATGCCGTCGTGGCGGCCGCGCTCGCCGCCACGGACGCCGGTTCCCTCGCCGATCGCCGGGTGGACGAGCTCAGCGGGGGTCAGCGCCAACGGGTGTGGATCGCCATGGCGCTCGCGCAGCAGCCGCACATCCTGCTGCTCGACGAACCGACGAGCGCCCTGGACGTCGCCCACCAGGTGGAGGTGCTCGAGCTGCTGCGCACCGAGGTCGCCCGAGGAATGACTGTCGTCCTCGTGATGCACGACCTCACCCTCGCGGCCCGCTACGCCGACGAGCTCGTCGTCATGGCGGGTGGTCGCATCGTCGCCCGCGGCGAGCCCGTCGCGACGCTCACCGAGGACGTCGTGGAGCAGGCCTTCGGGGTGCGCGCGCGCGTGCTGGAGGACCCTGACACGGGACGACCGGTCATCCTGCCCCGATCGATCCGCCACGCGGTCTGAGGCTGCCCGACGGTGCCGACCGTCGAGCGCCTGTTAGGCTAGCCTTACCTAACCCGCCATGCCGGATCGGTGCGGGCCACCGCCTGGCCGTCTGCCCGGCGCGCCCGACCCTCACCCCAGGAGCAACCCCGTGACACCTGCTCGGACACCTGCGCGTCGTCGGCAGATCGCCCTTGCCGCCACCGTCTCGACCCTCTTCCTCGCCGGGTGCACCGGCACCGCCGAGGACGAGACGCCGGTCGAGCCCACGGCCGAGGAGGGCACCTTCCCGGTCACCATCGAGCACGCCTTCGGCTCGACGACGATCGAGGACGCGCCGGAACGTGTCGTCACCTGGGGCTGGGGCTCGACCGATGCCGTCGTGGCGCTCGGTGTCACGCCGGTCGCGATCCCCTTCCAGGCCTACGGCGGGGACGCACAGGGGGTGCTGCCGTGGATCAGGGAGGCGCTCGAGGATGCCGGCGACGAGGTCCCGACCGTCCTGCCCGACACCGGCGAGGACGTGCCGTTCGAGGAGATCGCCGCGGCCGAGCCGGACGTGATCCTCGCCCAGTACTCCGGCCTCACGCAGGAGCAGTACGCGACCCTGAGCGCGATCGCGCCCGTCGTCGCCTACCCCGACGAGCCGTGGTCCACGCCGTGGCGCGAGGTCGTGACGATCACCGGGCAGGCGCTGGGCCTGGACGACAAGGCACAGGAGGTGCTGGCGGACATCGACCAGCAGGTCGCCCGGCACCGCGGCGAGCACCCGGAGTTCGAGGGCCTGACCCTGGCGGCGGTCTGGGACGTGGGCAGCACCTTCTACGTCTATGCCGACGAGGACCCACGGGTGGCGTTCATGCTGGACCTGGGCTTCGAGAACGCCCCGGCCGTCGACACCCTCGACACCGACGAGTCGCCGTTCTACTTCACGTTGAGCTACGAGCGCCTCGACGAGCTCACGAGCGACGTCCTCGTCGCCTACGGCACGACCCCGGAGGAGCTGCAGGGGTTCCTCGACGCCCCGTACGCGCAGGTGATGCCGCAGCTCAGCAGCGGTGCTGTCGCACGACTCGTCGGCGCCGAGCGCATCGCCTCGGTCTCGCCGCCGACCGCCCTGTCCTTGCCGTGGGGTCTCGATGACGTCGTCGACCAGCTCGCGGCCGCGGTCGCGGCGCGGAACGGCTGAGTGCGGAACGGCTGATCAGTCGGTGTGGCGCAGGGCCCGTCGGCGGCCCTCGAGGGCGACCAGCTCGGCGAAGGCAGCCTGGTACGCCTCGGCGTCGACGACGGGGTCCATCCGCTGCAGCCGCCCGCGGCTGTCGGCGATCTGCCGGGTCAGACCGAGGTCGACGAGGGCGTTGACGACACCGCGCACGTAGTCGTCCAGCGCATCCGGCCGGTCCTCCGGCAGCGGGGTGACCGCGAGCTCGGTCACGAGGCCCTCGACGGGCGCGGCAGCCTCCTCACGCACCCGCTCGACCCACGCCAGGGACCGTGCCGCGTCGTCGGCCCCAGGGCCCTGGGCGGCGGCCGTCAACCCGCCTGCGGCCCGGATCGCCTCGTGCACGGCACGGAACGCCGGGACCATGAACGCGTCCGACGCCAGGGCGTCGAAGGTGGCGGCGTCGATCACCCCGGGGTGCTGGAGCACGGCCTCCAGGGCGTTGCGCTCGAGTCGCGCGACCGGGTCGGCGCGGTCCGGCGCGATCAGTCGCTCACCGCGCTGCGGGCTCTGGCCGCGCTGGCCTGCGGCGCCGCCAGGACCGCTGTCGGGCCGCTCGCCCGGCCCCGGCATGGCCGACTCGCCACGGCGTCCGGCCGGACGGGAGCCGTCCTGGCGCTGGACCGTCCCCAGGGTGCGCCCTGCCGTCACGACGGCCTGGCGGACGCTCTCGGAGTCCATCCCGAGCCAACCGGCCAGCATGCGTGCGTACTCGGGCCGCAGGGCGGCGTCCCGGATGTCCGCGACGATGGGTGCCGAGGCACGGAGCGCGTTGACCCTGCCTTCGACGGTGTTCAGGTCGTGCGCGCGGATCGTGGACCGGATGACGAACTCGAACAGCGGCTGGCGTCCCGCGACCAGGGCGCGGACGGCCTCCGGACCCTTGGCCTGGCGTAGCTCGCACGGGTCCATCCCGCCCGGCTCGACCGCGACGAAGGTCTGCGCGTAGAACTTCTGGTCCTCACCGAAGGCGCGCAGAGCAGCCTTCTGACCGGCCGCGTCGCCGTCGAAGGTGAAGATGATCTCGCCGCCGACGGAGGCGCCGGAGGCGAGCTGCACGCCGCCGCCCACGGAGGTGTCCCCCACCAGCCGCCGCACGATGCGCGCATGGTCCGAGCCGAAGGCGGTCCCGCAGGTCGCGACGGCCGTCGGCACACCGGACAGGTGCGCAGCCATCACATCGGTGTAGCCCTCGACGACCACGACCTGCTTGGACCTGGCGATCTCGCGCTTGGCGAGGTCGATCCCGTAGAGCACCTGCGCCTTCTTGTAGAGCACCGTCTCGGGGCTGTTGAGGTACTTGGGGCCTTGGTCGTCCTCGAACAGCTTGCGCGCCCCGAACCCGACGACGTCGCCCGTGACGTCCCGGATGGGCCAGACCAGACGCCCCCGGAACCGGTCGTACATGCCCCGGTTGCCCTGGCTCATCAGCCCGGTCGAGGTCAGCTCCGGCTCGGTGTACCCGCGGCCGCGCAGGTGCCGCATCAGGTGGTCCCAGCCCTGGGGCGCGTAACCGACGCCGAACTGCTCGGCCGCCTGCCGGTCGAAACCACGCTCGGCGAGGAACGTCCGGCCGGTCGCTGCCTCGGCCGTGAGCATCTGCTCGGCGTAGAACGCCGCAGCGGCCCGGTGCGCCTCGAGCATCCGCTGCCGGCGACCTGGCTCCTCGCCGGGCCGAGCCGCACCGCCCTCCTCGTACCTCAGCTGGACGCCGACCCGCGCCGCGAGGTGCTCGACGGCCTCGGTGAAGCCCATGCCGTCGATCTTCTGCAGGAAGGAGATGACGTCGCCGCCCTCCGAGCAGCCGAAGCAGTGCCACAGGCCGACCTGGGGACGGACGTGGAACGAGGGCGAGCGCTCGTCGTGGAAGGGGCACAGGCCCTTCATGGACCCGACGCCGGCCGGCTTGAGCGTCACGTGCTCGCCGACGATGTCCTCGATCCGCGCACGCTCGCGAACGGTCGCCACGTCCTCGCGTCGGATCCGTCCTGCCACGGGCGTGAGTCTAGGCGGTGCGTCCGACCCGCACCGAGGACGGTCAGCGCCGGGGCGGGTGGACCATGCGCGCATGCCACTCGGCAGCGCTGACGTCGGTGAGCGAGGCGACCTGGTCCACCACGACCCGCAACCGTGCCGCGTCGTCGCCGGCCGCCTCCCAGTCGGCAGCGAAGGGCGTCTCGAGGGCGACCGGCGCCCGGTCGGCGAGCACCCCGACGAGGTCGGCGATGATCTCGCGCTGGCGGCGGTAGAGCGGCTCCTGCTCGCGCGGCGCCATGACATACGTCACGGCGAGGCCCTTGAGGGCGAGGATCTCCGCGAGGGTCGGGACGGGCACCACGAGCTCGGCGTCGTAGCGGGTCAGCTCACCGGGGCCGTACACCGCGCGGGTCGCCTCGATCGCCGCACCGCAGAACCGGCCGATGAGCTGGCTGGTCATGTCCTTGAGGGCCGCCAGCGCGCGCCGGGAACCGTCGTGGCCGCGCACCCAGGAGCCCGTCGCCGCCAGCCGCACCATGGCGTCCAGCAGCTCGCCGGTCTCCACGACGTTGCCGTACCAGGCGTGCACCTCACCGGCGACGCGTACGCGGGTCTCGGCGTCGCCGAGCACCTCGAGGTCCAGACGACCGCCCACGACCGCGTCCTCGACGTCGTGCACCGAGTACGAGACGTCGTCCGCCAGGTCCATCACCTGGGCCTCGAGGCACCGCACCCGGTCGGGGGCGCCCTGGCGGAGCCAGGCGAAGACCTCGGCGTCGTCGGCATAGACGCCGAACTTCACCGACCGCGACCCGTCGGGTCGCAGCGGTGCCGCCGGTGCCGTCCACGGGTACTTCACTGACGCGTCGAGGCTTGCGCGGGTCAGGTTGAGCCCGACGGCTCGCCCGGTCACCGGGTCGGTCACCTTGGGCTCGAGCCGGGTGAGCAGCCGCAGGGTCTGCGCGTTGCCCTCGAAGCCGCCGATGCCGGCGCTGACCTCCGCCAGTGCACGCTCCCCGTTGTGCCCGAAGGGCGGGTGGCCGAGGTCGTGCGCGAGGCACGCGGCATCCACGACGTCGGGGTCGCAGCCGAGTGCCTTGCCGAGCTCACGACCGACCTGGGCGACCTCGAGGGTGTGCGTCAGCCGGGTGCGGACGAAGTCGTCGCTGGCCGGACCGAGCACCTGGGTCTTGGCGCCGAGACGGCGCAGCGCCGAGGAGTGCAGGATGCGCGCGCGGTCCCGCTCGAAGGGGGTCCGCTGCTCGCTCTTCGGGGCCTCGTCGAGCCAGCGCTGACGGTCGGCCTCGGTGTACACGCCCGCCGGGGCGCGCCCCTGGCGATCCGTCGATGCTGGCACGCGGTCAACCCTAGCCACCGGAGCCCACGACATCGCCAGGCGGGGTGCGCCGCGCGCCGGCACCTACCCGGCCCGCCGGTTGCCGGCGAACCAGCGCGCTGCGAACGCGATCAGCTCCGCCTGCCCCATCAGGGCGGCGTCGGCCGCCCCGACCGTGCCGGTGCGCTGGCCGCCCGATCCGGCGAAGGCGGCGCCGACCGCGAGGAAGTCCGCATCGTCCACCTCGGGCTCGTCGAAGGTGACCCAGCGCCGTTCGCCGTCCACCAGGAGGGGAGCGCCGTTGGCCACCCGCGGCAGGTGCAGGCCGCTGCGGGCCTCGGCCAGGTGCAGGGAGGTGTTCTTGTCGTGGCCGACGCCGAGCAGCAGGACCTGGCCGTCGAGCCACTCGACCACGGCCAGCGGTGAGCCCGCACCGACCGGGTCGTCCAGGTCGTGCCGGGCCACGATCGCGGCGGCCGCCGGGCCGCGCGCGACGAACGACCGGTGCGGGTGCGCGCTGCGCAGCGTCCCGGGCTGGGTCCGCAGGGCCTCGACGACGGCGCCCATGCTCCTGGTGGGTGTCCAGGCAGGGTCGTAGACCGGCAGCGCCGCCCGGACCCGGTCCCTCCACTGCTCACCGATCCGCGGATCGCGCAGGTACGCGGGATCGCACAGCTGCCAGGACTGGCTGGGCATGACGAGGGTGCCCGCCGGACCGACCGCCTCCTCGAGCGCGGTGACGACTGTCTGCTCGCCACCGACGACCCAGCCGAGGCTCGCGAGGCTCGCGTGCACGAGCAGGACGCCGCCCTCGCGGACCCCGAGCCGGCGGAGATCCGCGACGAGCTCCGTGCCGAAGACGGGGCCGATGACGGGGCCGTTCACGCGAGACGCCAGACGCCGACGCCCGGACCAGCGCCGGGGACGCGCAGCGCATCGGCGACGGTCAGGTCGTGGCCGTAGAGGGTCTCGGGCGTGGAGCCGTGCCTCAGCAGCTCCCGCGGCAGGGTCACGCCGGCCCACGGGTCACGCGCGACGGCCACCAGCACCCGCTCGTCGAGGGTCTCGCGCAGGAAGACGAGTGCGTCGTCGTCCACCACGACCCAGCGCAGGCCACCCTCGCGGAGCGCCCGGGATGCCCGGCGCACCGCGATCAGCGACCGGTAGACCTCGAAGGTGGCGTCGTCCCAACGGTCGGGCCGGTCCCACGGCATCGGCACCCGCGCGTGCTCGCCGTTCGTCCCGGTCGCCCCGAGCTCGTCACCGGCGAAGACCACCGGTGTACCGGGGAAGGTCATGAGCAGGCCGACAGCGACCTCGACCGTCGCCGGGTCACCGACCATGGTCCGGATCCGCGGTGTGTCGTGCGAGCCCAGCAGGTTCCACTGATGAGCGGTGACGGACCACGGGACGACGGCGGCGAAGTCCCGCATCGAGGCGACCGTCGCCGCGCCGGACCGCCGCGCCAGGGGCACCGGCAGGCCGAGCACCTGGCGCTCGGGGACCCGAGGGGCGAGCCAGCCCCAGACCGGGCGGGTGAAGCCGGAGTAGTTCATGTTCGCGTGCCAGCCGTCGCCGGACAGGTCGGCACCGGCGTCGTGGAAGTGCTCGCTGACCAGCAGCGCCTCGGGCTTCGCCGCCCGCATCGTCGCCCGGATCGTCCGGGCCACCACGTGCGTCAGGTCGACGTCGCCGTACCGCCCGGTCATGTTCGCCACATCGATCCGCCAGCCGTCGAGCGCGAAGGGCTCCTGGAGCCAGCGCTCGACGACCGAGCCAGGGCCCTCGACCATCCGCGCCCGCAGCCCGGGCGCAGCGTGGTCGAGCTTCGGCAGGCTCCGGTGGCCGAGCCACCCGACGGGCTCCCCGTCGTCCTGCCAGTAGTAGAAGGTCGCCTCCGCGCCGGCCCGGTCCAGCTGAGCCGTGGTGAACCACTCGTGACCGGCGCCGGTGTGGTTGGTCGTCAGGTCACCCATGATGCGCATCCCCCGCGCATGCACCGCGCGGGACAACGAGGCCAGCGCCTGGTTACCGCCGAGCAGCGGGTCGACGTGCTCGAAGGTGCTCGCGTCGTAGCGGTGGTTGGAGCCCGCCGGGAAGAAGGGCGTGAGGTACAGGACGTCGACGCCCAGCCGCTGCAGGTGGTCCAGGTGCTGCTCGATCCCGAGCAGGTCGCCGCCGTAGAGCTGCCGGGGGGTGCTCGGGCCGGACCCGACCGGCTCGTCGTCCCATGCGGCCGGCTCGGCCCAGGCGGGCAGCTGCCGCGGCGTGCCCGACCGTGCGAAGCGGTCCGGGAAGACCTGGTAGACAACGGCGTCGCAGGCCCACGCCGGGGCCGGCTGGTGCGTCGTGACCCGGAAGTCCGCGGCGTCGGGCACGTCCCTGCCGTGCAGGCCACGACCGTTGAGCCACCGGTAGCCGCCCGGCTCGTCGAGCAGGAACCGGTACCCGGTCACCGGGTTGTCGACCGCCAGCTCGGCCACGTACCAGCGCTCGTGCTCGTCCGCCCGCTCCAGGCGGGCCGGCACCACGTGCGGCTCGCCGTCACGGACCGAGCGCAGGTGGACGCCGCGCTCGGTGCCGGACGCGGGCACCCGCACCCGGACCGGGACGACGTCGCCGAGCGCAGGCGTGCCCTGCGGGACGAACAGCTCGCTCCCGTCGTGGTGCGCTCCGCCGAGCAGGTGCTCGGCCGTCATCCCTTGACGGATCCGGCCGTCAGGCCGCCGACGATGTACTTCTGCAGGAAGATGAACAGCAGGACGACCGGGATCGCACTGATCACAGCACCTGCCGCGAACAGGCCCCAGTTGGCCGACAGCCGGTCGGAGACCCACTGGTAGAGCCCGACCGCGAGCGTCCAGTGCTCCTCGGACTGCAGGATCAGCTTGGCCAGCAGGAAGTCCGAGAAGGAGCTGATGAAGGACAGCAGCGCGACGACCGCGAGGATCGGCGCGACCAGGCGCAGGATGATCGTCCAGTAGATCTGGGAGTGGGTCGCCCCGTCGATCTTGGCGGCCTCGTCGAGCTCCTTGGGCACGGTGTTGAAGAAGCCGTACATCAGGAACGTGTTCACGCCGAGCGCCCCACCCAGGTACACCATGATCAGTGCGATCTGGGAGTTGAGGCCGAGGACCGGCACGACGTTGCCGAGCGCGAGCAGCAGCAGGAAGACCGCGACGAAGGCCAGGAGCTGCGGGAACATCTGGATCACCAGCAGGCTGGTCAGGCCCACGCGGCGCCCGGTGAACCTGAACCGGGAGAACGCGTAGGCCGCAGCGGCGCCCATCAAGGTGGTCCCGACCGCTGTGACCGTGGCGATGAACAGCGTGTTGAGGACCCAGTCCCAGAAGCGCGTCTCGTTCAGGGCGGCGTAGTTCGACCCCGTGATGGTGCCGAAGAGCTTGTTCGAGCCGGTGAGCGTGCCGCTCGAGGCGAAGGACGCGGACACGACGTAGAGGATCGGGAATGCCGCATAGACGACTGCGACAGCGGCCACGACGTAGCGCCAGCCCAGCTCGCTCCACCAGCGCTTGGCACTCATGGCCTGCTGCGGGTGGATCGTGGGAGCAGTCGATCCGCCACCGCGCCGGGTGGACAGGTTCACGGTCTCGGTAGCCATGTCAGTTGATCTCCTCGAGCGCGCGGGTCCTCTTGAAGCTGATCACCGAGATGGTCGCCACGATGATGAAGATGACGATCGACAACGCGCTGGCCAGCCCGAAGTTCTTGGCCGCGCCACCGTCCAGGCCGGAGACCGAGTAGACCATCGTGATGAGGATGTCGGTCGCCCCGACCGGCACCGAGGCATCGGCGAACCTGGGGTTCCCCTCGGTGATCATCTCGATGATGTTGAAGTTGTTGAAGTTGAAGGCGAACGAGGAGATGAGCAGCGGCGCCACCGCGACCAGGAGCAGCGGCAGGGTGATCGACCGCCAGAGCCGGAAGCGCCCCGCACCGTCGATCTTCGCGGCCTCGACGAGCTCGCCGGGGATCGACTGGAGCGCGCCGGTGCAGATCAGGAACATGTACGGGAAGCCGACCCAGAGCTGGACCCCGAGCACCGCGAGCTTCGCCAGCCACGGATCACCGAGCCAGTTCAGGTCGGCGCCGCCGAGCAGGACCGTGTTGATGAACCCGTAGTCCCGGTTGAGCATGCCGCGCCAGAGCAGGAAGGACATGAACGCGGGGAACGCGTACGGCAGGATCAGCAGCGACCTCAGGATGCGCCGGCCCTTGATCCGCTCGTCGTTCAGCGTGATCGCGAAGAACAGGCCGAGGAAGAACGTGATCGCGACCGACAGGACGGCGAAGACGAAGGTCCACGCGAGCACCTTGAAGAACGGCGTGGAGTAGCGGGCGTCCCCGAAAGCCTTCGTGAAGTTGTCGAACCCGACAGCGACCCGCCAGCCGACCGGCAGGACCGTCCCGTCCGACGCCTGGAACTGCCCGTTGTCGTTCGGGGTGTAGACCGTCGCGGTGTCGGTGTCGGTGTCGGTCAGCGTGTCGGCGGCCTCGTCGTAGACCATGATCGAGCGGTAGACGTAGCCGTTGCGGGCGTCCTGGGTCCGGATCGAGCCGTCCTCGGCGTCCTCGGAGTAGCCGACGCGCAGCGTGGTCACCTCGTCCTGCCGCTGCAGGACGTCCGCCCGGGCCAGCACCTCGTAGCCGGGCACCTGCGCGACCGCGCCGTCGGTCACCACGGCGCCGGGGGCCTCGACCATCGGCTGCTCGGCCGTGCCGACGCGGACGGTGTCACCGTCGATGATCGCGAACCCGAGACCCGAGTCGCCCTCGACGACCGCCAGCGGGTAGGACGCGCTGCCCTCGACCCGCTTCTCGTTCTGGATGAGCAGGGCCTCGATCGCGTGCGACTTGGTCGAGTTGTGCCCGTCGCCGTAGTTGGTGAACGCGACGTAGCCGGTGTAGCCGATCGTGAAGACCTGGTAGATGACCAGGAAGGCCAGCCCGGGGAGCATGTACTTCAGCGGGAGGGCCCGCTTGGTGAAGTACACCCAGTTGGCCACGACCAGCAGCCCGATCATCACCCACATGATCCCGTAGGACTCCTGGGCGAGTGCTGCCATCGCGACGTAGACGCCGAGAGCGTCGATCACACCCAGGATCACGAGCTTGGCGAAGAAGCCCCGCGAATACGTCCGGGCGTGCGACACGTCGATCCGGCGCTGTTCTGGGGGGTCCGTCGTCCACTCGACCTGCGGGACCTGGGGGGAGCTCATCGAATCCTCCGTGGCTTCGAGCGGGCCCGCACCCTTGCGGTCCCGTACTGATCGTGCCCCACGGCGCCGTCCTTGGCTCGCCGTGGCGGAATCATGCGCGTGGCGCGCAGCCGGAGGTTCTCCGGCTGCGCGCCACGGCTGTCATGTAGCGCCTCGGGTGAGGCTCAGGCTGCGTCGATGGCGGCCTGGATGTCCGCGGCCATCTTCGCCCAGCCGTCGGCCGGGGCGATCGTGCCGGAGATGATGCCGGCCTCGGTGGTGCCCCAGAAGGACCACACCGAACCCATCTCGGGGATGGACGGCATCGGGACAGCGCTCGCGGCAGCGGCCCGGAAGCCGGCCGCGATCGGGTCGGCCGAGACGGTGTCAGCCGCAGCGGTCAGCGCCGGGGTGCGGTCGCCGGCCTCGTACAGCGCGATCTGTGCCTCTTCGGTGGCCATGTAGTTGGTCAGGAAGTCGGTGGCCTGGATCTGGTTCTCGCTCTGAGCGCTGATGTAGAAGCCCTGCACACCGGTGAACGGCTGAGCCGGCTGACCGCCCGCGCTCGGGACCGGGTCGATCGCGAGGTCGAGACCCTCGAAGGAGCTGAGCATCCACGGCCCGCCGAGGATGTACGGCGACTCACCGGCGGCGAACGCCGCGACGGCGATGTCGTAGGTCATCGAGGTGGACAGGATGCCTGCCGCGCCCTGCGCCGCCAGGAAGTCGGCGAACGCGGTGCCGCCGGCCCCGCCGAGCGCGAGCTCGGAGGTGTAGGAGCCGTCCTCGGCCTGGGTGAAGACCGGTGCGCCGAAGGAGGTCTGCAGCGGGTACAGCGTGTAGCCGTCACCGGTCTCGCCGACCTGGACGAGGAACGGGTACTTCGTGCCGGCCGCCTGGCCCTTGGCGATCATCTCGTCCCAGGTCGCCGGGGTGGAGTCGGCCAGGGCGGTGTTGCGGATGATCGCGATGTTCTCGATCGCGTACGGCAGGCCGTAGACCTGGCCGTCGTACGTGAAGGCATCGACGGCGACGGGCTCGAACTCGGCCGCCTTGTCGCCCAGCTCGAGCGGCGCAACCACGCCGTTGCTGGTCAGCTCGCCCAGCCAGTCGTGCGCACCGACGGTGATGTCGGGGCCCTCACCGGTCGGGACCTGCGCGACGAAGTCCGCGCGGATGTCGTCGAAGTTCTTCAGGACGAGCTCGACAGTGGTGCCGGTCTCCTCCTCGAACGCGGCCGCGGCGGCCGCGACAGCCTCCTGCCGGGTCTCGTCGACCCACACCGTCAGCGTGCCGGCGTCGGCCGGTGCCGCGGTCTCCTCGGTCGTGGCCTCGGGAGCAGCAGTCTCCTCCGGCTCCTCGGCAGAACCGCCACAGGCGGTAAGGGTGAGTGCGGCGCCAAGGGCCACCGCAATCATCGGGATGCTCCGTCGCATCGGGGATTCTCCAAACGAGTCGTGTCACCGGCCTCAGCCGGCGGAGCACCGCCGACCCTGGCCCTGATGACGCGACGCTAACCCTCCCGCTGGCCTTTCTGCAAGCGCTTGCGGTAACTTTCAGGCAACGGTTGCGCGCAACCTGCGTCGAACCCGGACGGTCCACCACGAGGAGGTGCTGGTGTCCTCTACGCTGCCGCACGTGCGCACACGCCTGAAGGACCTTGCCGAGCAAGCCGGTGTCAGCACGGCCACCGTCTCCCGGGTGCTCAACGGGAAGGCCGGCGTCGCCGCCGAGACCCGGAAGGCGGTTCTCGCGGCGCTCGACGTCCTGGGCTACGACCGACCCGAGAAGCTGCGGACCCGCTCCGAGGGCCTCATCGGCCTGATCGTCCCCGAGCTCGACAACCCCGTCTTCCCCGCGTTGGCCCAGGCGATCGAGACCACGCTCTCCGACCGCGGCTACACACCGCTGCTGTGCACCCAGTCCCCGGGCGGGACGACCGAGGACGAGTACGTCGAGATGCTGATCGAGCACGGCGTCGACGGGATCGTCTTCGTCTCCGGCCGGCACGCGGACACCACGGCGAGCTTCGACCGGTACCACCGGTTGCGCAGCCGAGGGTTGCCGATGGTGCTCGTCAACGGGTATGCCGAAGGCGTCGACGCACCGTCGGTCTCCACCGACGACGCCGTCGCCGTCGATCTCGCCATGCGCCACCTGACCTCGCTCGGCCACCAGCGCATCGGCCTGGCGATCGGCCCGGACCGGTACATCCCCGCCAAGCGGAAGGTTGCGGCCTTCACCGCCGCCCTCGCCAGACGCAGCCCGCCCGAAGGAGCAGCCGAGCACATCGTCACGACGCTGTTCACCGTCGAGGGCGGCCAGGCTGCCGGTGCCGAGCTGATCAGCCAGGGGCACACGGCGATCATCTGCGGCTCGGACCTGATGGCCCTCGGCGTGATCCGGGCCGCCCGTGCCCGCGGCCTGAAGGTCCCGGAGGACCTGTCGGTCGTCGGCTTCGACGACTCCCCGCTGATCGCATTCACCGACCCGCCCCTGACGACTGTGCGCCAGCCCGTCAGCGGGATGGGCAAGGCCGCCGTCAGCGCCCTCGTCTCGGAGATCCGTGGCGCCAAGGTCTCGCGGACCGAGCTGCTCTTCCACCCCGAGCTGATCGTCCGAGGCTCCACCGGACCGGTGCCCGTCCTACCCTGAGAGCTCGACCCGCCGTCGAGCAGGGTCGCCCGGCGCCGCGCTCCGTGCTGCCCGGGAGCCGACGGACGCCGTACGGGGCACTCCAGCCCGAGAACCGCGACAGACTGGATCGTTGTGACCACCACCGTCCCCCTCACCCCGAGCCAGGCGTCCACCACGACGATCCTGGTGCACCCCACGACGTCCGGGGCCGCCGAGTGGTGGCGCACCGCGGTGATCTACCAGGTGTACCCACGCTCGTTCGCCGACGGCAACGGCGACGGCATCGGTGACCTGCCCGGCATCACGGACCGGCTCGAGCACCTCGGACGGCTCGGTGTCGACGCCATCTGGCTCTCGCCGTTCTACCGGTCCCCCCAGCACGACGCCGGCTACGACGTCGCCGACTACCGCGACGTCGACCCGCTGTTCGGCACGCTCCACGACTTCGACGCGATGCTCACCAAGGCGCACCGCCTCGGCATCCGGGTGATCGTGGACCTCGTGCCGAACCACACGTCCACCGAGCACGCCTGGTTCCAGGCGGCCCTGGCGGCAGCGCCGGGCAGCGTCGAGCGCGCGCGCTACCTCTTCCGCGACGGCAAGGGCGCAGCCGGCAGCCAGCCACCGAACAACTGGACCTCGGTCTTCGGCGGCACGGCGTGGACCCGGATCACCGAGCCCGACGGGACCGCCGGCCAGTGGTACCTGCACCTGTTCGACAGCACCCAGCCGGACCTCGACTGGACGAACCCCGAGGTTCGCGACGAGTTCGAGAGCGTGCTGCGCTTCTGGCTCGACCGTGGCGTCGACGGTTTCCGGGTCGACGTCGCACACGGCATGGTCAAGGCGGCGGGCCTGCCCGACTGGGACGGCACCTCGTCGATGATCGACGGTGCGCACGAGGGGACGGCAGGCTCGGAGGACGGCTCGACCGGTGCCGGCAACCTCGGGCCGATGTGGGACCAGGACGGCGTGCACGACGTCTACCGGTCCTGGCACCGGGTGCTGGCCGAGTACGACGGCGACCGCGCCCTGGTCGCCGAGGCCTGGGTCGAACCACTGACCCGCCTGGCTGCGTACGTCCGGCCCGACGAGATGCAGCAGGCCTTCAACTTCCCCTTCCTCACCACGCTGTGGTCCGCCCCGGCCTTCCGTGCTGTCGTCACCGCGTCTCTCGGCGCCAACGACGCCGTCGGTGCGCCGACCACCTGGGTGCTGTCCAACCACGACGTCGTCCGGCACACGTCCCGGCTCGGCCTGGCGGTCGCCGGGTCCAAGCCGAACGGGATCGGGGCGGGCGACCCGCAGCCCGACGAGGAGCTCGGTCTGCGGCGCGCGCGTGCGGCGACCCTGATGATGCTGGCGCTGCCCGGCTCGGCCTACCTCTACCAGGGCGAGGAGCTCGGCCTGCCCGAGCACACCAGCCTGGACGACGACGAGCGCCAGGACCCGACCTGGTGGCGCTCGGACCACACCGAGCGCGGGCGCGACGGCTGCCGCGTCCCGCTGCCGTGGTCCGCCACCGCGCCGGGCCTCGGCTTCTCCCCCACGGGCACGACGTGGCTGACCCAGCCGACGTCCTTCGCCCGGTACGCCGCGGATGTGCAGCACGGCGTGCCCGGGTCCACCTACGAGGTCTACCGGTCGGCCCTGTGCCTGCGCCGGGAGTTCCGGCTCGGGTCGGGGTCGCTCGCCTGGGTCGACGGCCTGCCGAGCACCGCGAAGGACTCGGTCATCGCCTTCATGAACCGCGACGTCCTGGTCGTGACCAACTTCGGCCCGGACATGCTGCGGGTACCCGCCGACCTCACCCTGCTGCACGCCTCGCAGGACCTGCCGCTGGCCGACGACGACGCCGTCCTGGTCCCGCCGGACACGACAGTGTGGGCGCGGCTGACCTGAGCCGCGCAGGTCATCGGCCGGTCAGCCGTAGCCGATGAGCTCGCTCCCGTTCTGGACCACCACGTGGCCGCCGAAGGCTGAGGCCTGGTAGCCGCCGACCGCGAGGTCGCTGCGCCAGATCTCCTCGCCGTCGACCAGGGCGAGCGCGACGAGGTGGCTCACGCCACCCTCGAGAACCGCCGCCAGGACGACGTCACCGTCCGTCACACCCGTCACCTGGAACTGAGGATCGACGGCGACCTCCCACACGGTCTCGCCGTCGGTCAGCCGGACGGCGGACAGCGTCAACCCGTCGCTGACGACCGCGACGTCGTCGACCACGAGGACGACCATCGCCTGCGGGCGCGACCAGAGCTCCGCACCGGTGCTCAGGTCGAGCGCGCGCAGACCACCACCGACCTGCTCGGCGACCAGCAGGACGTCAGCCGCCGGACCGTCGGCGGTCGGCGGCGTCCAGACCGGGCCGGGCAGGTCGAATCGCACCGTGCCGTCGGGGTTCGTCACCCGACCCGACCCGGAACCGTCCGACTCGAACTCCCAGGTCGCGGTCGCGCCATCCAGAGGGGTCTCCAGCACGAGGTACGGCGCATCCGGCACCGAGGCCGGGTCGACCTCCTGGCCGGTCGCCAGGGACACGGCCACCGTGCCCTCACCAGCAATGATCAACGTGTCCTGCACGACCTGGTAGCGCTCGACCACGACTCCGTCCTCCCCCAGCACGGGCTGAGCGCTCGTCAGCGCCCAGCTCGGCTCGCCGGTGCTGACGTCCCAGCGCTCGAACCGCACCCGACGGTCCGGGAGCGCCGTCGTGACGATCAGGCCACCGGCGACCACCTGGATGCCGAGCTGCTCCCCGGGCGCCTCCACCGTGAAGAGCTCGGCACCCGTGGCGGGATCGACCAGGGTGACCCCCGTCGACGCGTCGGCCGCGTCGTCCACGACCGTCTCGGCCCCGCTGCCTCTGCACAGCACGACCGACGACCCGACGTCGGGAACCGACGCCAGGTACAGGTCGGACAGGGTGGTCCAGGACGGGTCGGCGAGCAGCTCGATGCCGCACCAGCCGGCTCCGGGTACCGAGGTCCCGGTCCAGGACCACCGCACGTCCCCGGTCGAGGGATCCAGTGCGGTGACCCCACCCTCGACGCCGGCCACCAGGAGCAGCCCGTCGACCTCCCCCACCGGCCAGCTGCCGGGGTGGCGCCAGATCTCGGTCAGCGGCTCGGGCATGGGGGCCACGAGCCCGCGGACTCCCTCCAGCGCCGCAGCGCGGGCCGCATCCCGGCGCGCCTCGACGACGTTCACCACCACGACGAGAAGGAGCACGGCGGCGAGCCCGGCACCCCAGCGCACGGCTCTCCGGCCACGCCAAGGTCCTGGCCCGACGGAGCCGGTCGTCAGCCCGCCCGGCTCACCGGGCTCACCGGGCTCACCCGGCGCACCGGGCCGCGGGCCACCGTCCGACGGCTCGCTGCCCTCCGGGCCGTCGTCGTGCCACTCGACGAGCTCGACCTCCACGCCGTCCGGCCGTCCCGCACCCGATGACCAGCGCCTTCGCATGGCCGGGACACTACCGGCATCAGCCGAGGCCGATGACCTCGTCGCCGGTGGAGGCGATGACGTGGCCGCCGACGGCACCGACCATGATCGTCCCGGTCGGTACCGGCCCGCGCCAGACCTCCGTGCCGTCGGTGAGATCAAGGGCGGCGAGGTGGCTCGAACCGCCCTCCGCGACGACCACCAGGACCACCGCCCCGTCACTGACCCCGTCGAGCCGGACCACCCCGTCGATCGCGGACTCCCACAGGACGCTGCCGTCCGTCACCTTGATCGCCCGAACCACCGCCAAGCCGCCGGTCACCAGCACACCGTCGATCTGGGCCCGGACGAATCCCCCGCTCTCGGAGCGCCAGAGCTCCTCACCCGTGCGCACGTCCAGGGCGATCAAGGTGGTGTATCCGGTGTCCCGGACGAGGAGCACGTCCGAGACCGTGCCGTCGGCCACCGCGGGCATCACGGCCGGCCCCGGGAGCTCGTAGCGCACGACCCCGTCGGCGTCGGCGACATGGCCGGAACCAGGACCATCAGCGGTGTAGTCCCAGGTCACGACCCCACCGTCGGGCAACGCGTAGGTCCCGAGGCTGTCCGAGAGGTCCCGCGCCGGAACAGGGTCGATCCCCTGCCCGGTGACCAGGGAGCGGGCCACCGTGGTCTCCTGCCCTTCGACGACCAGGGCGTCGCCGACCCGGTAGCGCTCCCGGAGGTAGCCCCCCGCCCACACGAGGGGCGCAGCGTCCTCGACGCTCCAGCTCTCGGTGCCGGTGCCCAGCTCCCAGCGCTGCAGCCGGAGGTGGTCGCCCGGGGTGCTGGAGGCGACGACGAGGCCGTCGCCGACCACGAAGGTGTCGAGCAGGGCACCGGCGATCTCGACCGACAGCATCGACTCACCCGTGCTGGGTTCGAGGGCAGAGACGGTGCGCGCTCCGGTCCCGTTCGCGTCCTCGTCGACGACGCCGCCGTACGGCTGGCACAGGACGATCGTCGCGGACGGGTCGAACGAGCCGGCCAGATCACGGAGCCCGACGGGATCGTTGCCCGCACCGGTTGCGACGGGACTGCAGTACGTGTTCCCGGTCCCCCCGTCGGCGGTCGGCGCATGCGTCCACCTGACCAGGCCGGTCTCCGGGTCGACGGCGACCACGCCACCCGCGTCATCGGTGATCAGCAGGAGCCCACCGGCCTCGCCGGCCACCCAGGAACCCGAGACCCGCCACTGCTCGGTCAGCGGCTCGGGCATGGGTGCCACGATCCACGGGAGCTCGGCCAGCACTGCGGCATGGGCCTCGTGACGGCGCGCCTCAGCGACGTTCGCGGCCACCACGACGACCACGACGACGGTGAGCCCGACGGCCCAGCGGACCGCCGTCCGCCTGCGTCGGGGTCCGGGCTCCGGCCCGAGGTCGCCGGTCGCCGGTCCGCCGGTCACCGGTCCGCTGGACGCCGCCGACGCGCTGTCATCCAGCGCGCCGACGTGGTGCACCTGATCGCCGTCGGGCCACTCGACGAGCTCGACCTCCACACGGTCGGCCGCGCGACGCCCACCCACGTCCCAGCCCCGGCTCATGCCCGGACACTATCCGGACGTGCGCGCCCCGACCTGGATCGCGACCGCGCCGCCGGCCGGGATGACGATCGTGACCGTGCCGTCCTGGTCGACCGTCACGGTCTCCCCCATACACACCCCGTCGACGAGGCCGCCGGTGATCACGTCGCAGTACGCGCCGGGCGCGAGCGACGTCGGGATCGTGTGCTCGGCCTCGAGCGCCCCACCGTTGGCTGCGACGAACCCGCGGTCGCCACGCCCGAAGGCGACCACCCGGCGTTCGGTGAACACGTCGGTCACCGGCGCGTCGCCCACCGCGTTCCGCCAGCCGACCATGCCGGCGATCGCCGGCCACCGGTGCTGGCACACCCAGGCATCCTCGTCGTACGTGGTCTGCGGACCGACGTCGGGCCCGCACGAGGCGTCCAGCACCGCACCGCCGGCGTCCTGCGCGGGACCGGCGTCGCGGTCACGGAAGGAGTAGCCGGAGTACACGACGGGCGTCCCGTAGTCACCGGCGAGCATGAGCACGTTCGCCAGGGCGTAGTCCTCGCCGTCGAGGTACATGAACGTCGAGTCGTTGCGCTCGGTGTCGTGGTTGTCGACGAAGACGACGGCCTGGTCGCTGGGCAGGGCCGAGGCACCGGTGCCCAGCTCGAGCACGTGGCCGACCGAGCCGCCCCCGACGTACCCGCGCAGGTCGCGCCCGTAGCCGAAGTCGAAGACGGCGCCGTTGTCGAGGTAGTCCTCGGGCTGGATCGGCTCACCGTCCGCCGCGATCACCTCCTGCAGGATGCGCGTGCCCGCCGGGAGCTCGGCGACGACCGCCGCGACGTCCTGAGCCGGCATGTGCTTGGCGGCGTCGATCCGGAAGCCGGCCACCCCGAGGGACAGCAGATCCTGCAGGTAGGCGACGATCGTCGCGCGCACGTGGTCGGTCTCGGTCGCGAGGTCGGCGAGGTTGACCAGCTCGCAGGTCTGCACCTCGAGGGCGTTGTCGTACCGCACGATGTCGTCGGCGGGGTTGAGGTCGCAGTGGTGGAAGTCGCCGTCGGCATCCGAGTACAGGCCCGGGTACTCGTAGTGCTCGTACGGGCTGCCCGCCCAGCCGATCCCGGGCGCGTCCTGGCCGGCCATGTGGTTGACCACGGCGTCGGCGAGCACCTCGACCCCGGCTGCGTCGCAGGTGGCGACCATCGCGGCGAACTCCTCGCGGCTGCCCAGCCGGGACTCGATCCGGTGGCTGACCGGCTGGTATGCGGTCCACCACTCCGCCCCGAGGACGTGCTCCTGCGGCGGCGAGGTGAGCACCCAGCCGTAGCCGGCCGGGCCGAGCGCGTCGGTGCACTCGGCCGCTATCGCGTCCCAGGTCCACTGGAACAGCTGGACGCCGACGTCGCGGGTGGTCCCGCCGGTCCCGGCTGTTCCGGCGGTCCCGGACGCCGACGCCGTCGGCATCGCGTCGGTCGATGCGCTCGGACCGGGATCCGGTGCCCGCGTGCAGGCGCCGAGGGCCAGGGCCACCGTCGCCACGACGGCCGTCAGCCCGACGGGGCGCCGGGAGGTCGTGAGCACGGGGCCGCTCTCCACGTCATCGGGGCACGGCACCGGCAGGCGCCGCCTGCAAGCGTACGCAGACGCGGCTCGGCTCGGCGAGGCCCGAGGTCGAGGCAGGGTGCCTACGCTGGGAAGATGGCGGTCACCCGAACGCGCAGGGCAAGGGCCGCCCGCAGACGCAAGCGCCGGATGGACCACGTCGAGCACAACCTCAGCGACGAGCAGTGGACCGCTCTCAAGGCGGCGTGGGGCGGCTGCGCGTACTGCGGCGCGACCGACAAGCCGCTGCAGCGCGACTGCGTGCTGCCGCTCTCCCGCGGCGGGCGCTACACGCTCGACAACATCGCGCCGGCGTGCGGCTCGTGCAACGCCAGCAAGTGCAACGACGAGGTCTCCGGCTGGCTGCGACGCAAGAAGCTCGACGAGCGCGCCTTCCTGCTGCGCCACCTCGAGATCACGACGGCACTCGCGCTGCGATTCCCGCCTGACCGGAACCCTCAGCCGCCCGAGACGCTCAGCTCGGCCTCGTGCAGCGACGCCCGGAACGACTCGCTCAGCTCACGCGAGTCGAGCCAGCCGTAGGGCAGGATCGGCCGCTTCGGCGAGCCGGCCCGGCCACGCTGCCCCTCGGCGCCGATGCCGGGGTACGGCTGGTCCAGGTCGAGCTCCGCGAGCAGGTCGTCCAGGTGCGCGAGCGTCTCGACCAGCCCGAGCCGGGCCCGCAGCGGACCGCCGACGGCGTACCCCTTGAGGTACCAGGGCATGTGCTTGCGCATCTCGCGCAGTGCCTTGTTCTCCTCGCCGAACTCCTCGACCATGAGCTCGGCATGGCGGCGGACGGCCAGAGCGACCTCGGCGAGCCCCGGCCGGACCCTCGCGTCCGAGCCGTGGAACGCCGCAGCGAGGTCGGCGAACAGCCACGGCCGCCCCTGGCAGCCACGCCCGACGACGACGCCGTCGCAGCCGGTCTGCGCGACCATCGCCAGGGCGTCCTCCGCCGACCAGATGTCGCCGTTGCCGAGCACCGGGATGTCCGTCACGGCCTCCTTGAGCCTGGCGATCGCCTCCCAGTCGGCGATTCCCGAGTAGTAGTCGGCCGCCGTCCTGGCGTGCAGCGCGACGGCGGCGACGCCGGCGTCCTGTGCCGTCAGCCCGGCCTCGATGTAGGTCAGGTGGTCCTCGTCGATGCCCTTGCGCATCTTGACGGTGACCGGCACACCGAACGGGGCGGCCGCGTCGACCGCTGCGCGCACGATCGCCGCGAACAGGTCCCGCTTCCAGGGCAGCACCGCGCCACCGCCCTTGCGGGTGACCTTGGGCACCGGGCAGCCGAAGTTCAGGTCGACGTGGTCGGCGCGGTCCTCCTGCGCGAGCATCCGCACCGCAGCGCCGACCGTCGCCGGGTCGACGCCGTAGATCTGCACCGAACGTGGTCGTTCGTCGGACTGGTGCCGGATGATGCGCAGCGACTCCGAGGTCTTCTCCACCAGCGCACGGGACGTGACCATCTCCGCGACGTAGAGTCCGGCACCGTGCTCCCGGCAGAGCCGTCGGAAGGCGCCGTTGGTCACCCCGGCCATCGGGGCGAGCACGACCGGGGTGTCGATCGTGATCGGGCCGATCCGCAGCGGCGGCAGCACCGCTGTCGCGGTGGACGCCCCAGCCGGCATGGCCGGCATGGTCGGCACCGTCGGCATGGTCGGCACCGTCGGCATGGTCATGGATCGATTCTCCCATCCCCGGCCGAACGCCCTTCCCCGGCGGCTCGGTACGGGATGATCGACGGATGTCTCGCCAGCCGCGCCTCGACCGCATCGCCGTCGTGCTCGCGGCGATCCTCGTCCCGCTGGCGCTCGCGACGGGGGTGGGCCTCCTGGCGCTGTGGCCGACCGGAGAGGTGCACGAGACCGGGATCATCGCGATCGAGTCGGAGTACCCGACGGCCCGGGTCACGGCCACCGCGACCGAGACCTGTCCCGGCGCGAACGAGGACCGCCTGCCCGACGGCACGATCCCCGAGTCCGTCGCGTGCACCCGGGTCACGGCCACTGTCACCTCCGGCGACGCGAAGGGTCAGGTCGTCGAGGTCTGGACCCCCGCGCTGGTCCGCGCGACAGACGTCCCGCCCGGCACGACCGTCGTGCTGGTCCGGTACCTCGCGACCGACCTGGAGCCCGAGGTGTTCGCCTGGCACGACTACTCCCGCACCCTGCCCCTCGGGGTGCTCGCCGCCGCGTTCGCCGTCGTCGTGGTCGCCGTCGCCGGGATGCGGGGCTTCCGCGCCCTGATCGGCCTCGCGCTGGCCTTCGTCGTGATCGGCACCTTCATGCTGCCCGCGCTCCTCGAAGGCCGCGATGCGCTGACCGTCGGCCTCGTCGGCTCCTCGACGATCATGTTCGTCGTCCTGTACCTGGCGCACGGCTTCTCCCGGCGCACCACGACAGCCCTGCTCGGCACGCTCGCCGGCCTCGCCGTCACGGCGGCGCTGGGCGTGCTGGCGGCCCGCTCGGCCCATCTGTACGGCATCGCGACCGAGGAGAACTACCGGCTCGCGATGCTCACCGGGCAGCTCGACGGCACAGCCCTGCGCGGGCTGTTCCTGTGCGGCGTCGTGCTCGCGGGGCTCGGCGTGCTCAACGACGTGACCATCACGCAGGCCTCGGCCGTCTGGGAGCTGCGTGGCGTGATGCCGACCGCGTCCCGCCGTGAGCTGTTCACGCGCGGCATGCGGATCGGCCGCGACCACATCGCCTCGACCGTGTACACGATCGCCTTCGCCTATGCCGGTGCGGCGCTGCCGGTGCTCCTGCTGCTCCAGGTCTACCAGCTGCCGCTGCTCCAGACGATCAGCAGCGGGGAGTTCGCCGAGGAGATCGCGCGCACCCTGGTCGGCTCCATCGGCCTGGTGCTCGCGATCCCGCTGACCACTGTCATCGCCGCCGTCGTCGTGACCGCCCAGCCCGCCGGCCACGCCCACCGGCACACGGCCGGCGACGCGACCGCGCACGGGCACTCACACCTGGGCGACGCCGGCACCTAGCACCGACCGACCCGTCCGACCCGGACGACCCGGACGACCACCGCGCGCGGTCAGATGCCGATCAGGCGCCGATCAGACGCCGGTCACGCGCCGACGAGGCGCTCGGCGAGGTACCCGGTGACCTTGTCGAGGCTCACGCGCTCCTGCACCATCGAGTCCCGCGAGCGGATCGTGACGGCCTGGTCCTCGAGGCTCTCGAAGTCGACGGTGATGCAGAACGGGGTGCCGATCTCGTCCTGGCGCCGGTACCGACGACCGATCGCGCCGGCGTCGTCGAACTCGACGTTCCAGCTCATGCGCAACTCGGCGGCCAGGTCACGCGCCACCGGGGACAGGTCCTCGTGCCGAGACAGCGGGAGCACCGCGGCCTTGACCGGCGCCAGGCGCGGGTCGAGCTTGAGCACAGTGCGCTTGTCGACGCCACCCTTGGTGTTGGGCGCCTCGTCCTCGGCGTAGGCCTCGACCAGGAACGCCATCAGCGAGCGGGTCAGGCCGGCTGCAGGTTCGACGACGTACGGCACCCAGCGCTCGTTCTTGACCTGGTCGAAGTACGACAGGTCCGTGCCGGAGTGCTCGGAGTGCGTCGTGAGGTCGAAGTCCGTGCGGTTGGCGACGCCCTCGAGCTCGCCCCACTCGCTGCCCTGGAAGCCGAAGCGGTACTCGATGTCGACGGTGCGGGTCGAGTAGTGCGACAGCTTGTCGGCCGGGTGCTCGAAGAGCCGCAGGTTGTCCCGCGACAGGCCGAGGCCCACGTACCAGTCGGTGCGCGTGTCGATCCAGTACTGGTGCCACTCGGCGTCGGTGCCGGGCTCGACGAAGAACTCCATCTCCATCTGCTCGAACTCACGCGTGCGGAAGATGAAGTTTCCCGGCGTGATCTCGTTGCGGAACGACTTGCCGATCTGCGCGATCCCGAACGGCGGCTTCTTGCGCGAGGTCGCCATCACCTGGGCGAAGTTCACGAAGATGCCCTGGGCGGTCTCGGGGCGCAGGTAGTGCAGCCCGGACTCGTCCTCGACCGGGCCGAGGTACGTCTTGAGCATCATGTTGAAGTCGCGCGGCTCGGTCCACTGGCCACGGGTGCCGCAGCTCGGGCAGGCGATGTCAGCCAGACCGTGCTCGGCCGGCCGGCCCTTCTTCTCCTCGAACTCCTCGAGCATCTGGTCCTCGCGGTACCGCTTGTGGCAGCTGAGGCACTCGGTGAGCGGGTCGGTGAAGACTCCGACGTGGCCCGAGGCGACCCAGACCTGGCGCGGCAGGATCACCGACGAGTCGAGACCGACGATGTCCTCGCGGCTGGTCACCATGGAGCGCCACCACTGGCGCTTGATGTTCTCCTTGAGCTCGACCCCCAGTGGCCCGTAGTCCCATGCGGACCGGGTGCCGCCGTAGATCTCGCCGGACGGGAAGACGAAGCCGCGCCGCTTGGCGAGGTTCGTGACAGCGTCGAGGCGGGACGGGTTCGAAGCCACGGGTGATCACTCCAGATCTCAGCAGGTCCGCACGTGGCTCGCGCGGACGGGACCGACGGTGCCGCACGGCACCGGTCGTCGGCCAAGGCTACCGGTGCGACGCGGACCGACCCCTCGTCCCGACCGTCCGGAACGCCTCGCTTTGACAATGGTTCTCATTGTTGTTGAGAATGATCCTCATGTTCCTCTCCCGTCGCGCCCCTATCGCCGCCCTGGTCGTGGCCTGCGCCGTCGCCCTGACCGGCTGCTCGGGCGGATCCACCGCCGCCGACCCGGGCGGCGACGCCCTGACGGTGCTCGCGTCCTTCTACCCCCTGCAGTACGTCGTCGAGCAGGTGGGCGGTGACCTGGTCACGGTCAGCTCGCTCACGCCGCCCGGCGCCGAGCCGCACGACCTCGAGCTCTCACCGCGGCAGGTACGCGAGGTCGGGGACGCCGACGTCGTGGTCTACCTGGCTGGTTTCCAGCCGGCTGTGGACGACGCGATCGCCGCCCGTACCCCGCAGAACCTGGTCGACGCCGCCTCGACGGCGGCCGTCGCCGAGCACCTCGCCGAGGCCGACGCCGAGGCCGGCACCGGCGACGGTGATGCGACCGCGGCCGACGACGGGCACGCCCACGCCACCGGGGACCCGCACTTCTGGCTCGACCCGACCCTGTTGGCGGCCGTCGCGGTCGACGTCGCGGCGAGCCTCGGCGAGGCCGACCCGGCCCATGCGGCCGACTTCGCCGCCGGGGCGCGGGCGCTCGGCGCCGACCTGACCGCCCTCGACGAGGAGATCGCTGCCGGACTGGCGAGCTGCGAGCGCCGCGTGATCGTCACGTCGCACGCCGCCTTCGGTTTCCTCGCCGAGCGCTACGACCTGCAGCAGGTCGGCATCTCCGGGCTCGACCCGGAGTCCGAGCCCTCGCCGGCCCGGCTCCGCGAGATCCGCGCCGTGGTGACCGAGTACCAGGTGACGACCCTGTTCACCGAGACGCTCGTCAACCCGAAGGTCGCCGAGACCCTCGCCGGAGACCTGGGAATCACGACCGCCGTCCTCGACCCGGTCGAGAGCCGGGTGGACGACGGCACGGACTACCGTGACGCCATGGACGCGAACCTCGCCGCCCTCCGGCTGGCGTTGGGCTGCGCATGAGCCTCGCACTCCGGGCAGCGGGCCTGCACGTGACCCTCGGCGGCTCACCGATCCTGCACCACGTCGACCTCGCGGTCGCCGAAGGGGAGGTCGTCGCACTCCTCGGCGCCAACGGCTCGGGGAAGTCCACCCTCGTGCGGGCCCTGGTCGGTGTCGTACCCGCGGAACGGGGCTCCGTCGAGCTGCTCGGCCAACCCCTCGGGCGAACCGTCCCGTGGCACCGCATCGGCTACGTGCCGCAGCGGGTGACCGCGGCCACCGGCGTCCCGGCGACCGCGACCGAGGTCGTGATCTCGGGCACGATCCACGGCCGACGGCTGCTGCCACCGCGCGACGCCAGGGCACGCGCCCTCGAGGCGCTGGCGGCCGTCGGACTGGCCGCACGCGCCGACCGCGCGGTCCGCGAGCTGTCCGGCGGGCAGCAGCAGCGCGTGCTCATCGCGCGCGCCCTGGTCCGCAAACCCGACCTCCTGCTGCTCGACGAGCCGGTCGCCGGTGTCGACCTGCCCAGCCAGCAGGTCTTCGCGGGCGCCATGGCCGAGCTCGCCGCAGCCGGCACCACGATCCTGGTCGTGCTGCACGAGCTGGGCGCGCTGGCGCCGCTGGTCAGCCGCGCGGTGGTGCTGCGGCACGGCGCCGTCGTGCACGACGGCGCCCCACCCACACCGCGACCGGAGCACGCCGCACCGGAGCACGAGCACGTGCACCCGCACGAGGGCGACCACGACGACGAGGAGCCCGAGGGCATGACCCCTACGGTGAGGTGGAAGTCGTGACCATCTGGGACGAGCTGGCCGGCATGCTCGGCGACCCGCTCATGCAGCGCGCCCTGCTGGCGGCCCTGCTCGTGGGCCTCGCGGCGCCGGTGATCGGCACCTACCTCGTGCAGCGCCACCTCTCGTTGCTCGGCGACGGCATCGGGCACGTGGCGCTGACGGGCGTCGCGCTCGGATGGCTCGTCGGGAGCTGGATGGGTCTCGCGCCCGACGACGTCCTGGCCGTCCCGGGCGCTGTCGTCGCGGCAGTGGTCGGCTCGGTGGTGATCGAGGTGGTTCGCGAGCGCGGTCGCACGAGCGGCGACGTCGCGCTGGCCCTGCTCTTCTACGGCGGCATCGCCGGCGGTGTCCTGATCATCTCCCAGGCCGGCGGCACGAGCGCCAACCTGATGGGCTACCTGTTCGGCTCGATCTCGACAGTGACGACCGGCGACCTGGCCATGACCGTCGTGCTCTGCCTCCTGGTCCTGGTGGTGGGGGTCGGGCTGCGCACGGCGCTGTTCGCCGTCAGCCACGACGAGGAGTTCGCGCGCGCAGCGGGTCTGCCGGTCCGGGCCCTGAACCTGGCGATCGCCGTCACCGCGGCACTGACCGTGACGGTCGCGATGCGCGTGGTCGGCCTGCTGCTGGTCAGTGCCCTGATGATCGTGCCGGTGGCCGTGGCCCAGCTGGTCACGTCCTCGTTCCGCCGGACCATGAGCACGGCCATGGCCGTCGGTGCCGTGGTGTGCGTCAGCGGTCTGGCCGTGACGTACTGGAAGGACGTCTCCCCCGGCGCGACGATCGTCATCCTGGCGATCACGGTCTACGCCCTGACGGCGGCCGTGCGCCCGCTCATGGCCCGGCGTCCCGGTGCCCATGAGCTCGCGGACCCGCACCCCGAGGTCGCCGACGACGTCGAGCTCATCCGGGGCGGTGGCCGCTGATGCAGCGGATGACGAAGCAGCGCTCCGCGGTGGCCGACGTGCTCGCGGGCGTCGACGACTTCCGCAGCGCCCAGCAGCTGCACGAGCTCCTGCGCGACCGCGGCGAGGGGATCGGGTTGGCGACCGTGTACCGCACCCTGCAGTCGCTGGCCGACGGCGGCGACGTGGACGTGCTGCGCACGGGGGACGGCGAGGCGCTGTACCGCCGCTGCGCCCGGCGCGAGCACCACCACCACCTGGTCTGCCGCCGGTGCGGCGCGACCGTCGAGATCGACGGCCCGACGGTCGAGGCCTGGGCGGAGCGGGTCGGGGCGGCGCACGGGTTCAGCGACATCGAGCACACGATGGAGCTCTCCGGCACCTGCTCGGCGTGCGCCGTCGCACCTGCGCCCCTCGCGGCGCCCTCTCCTGGCGGACGAGGCTGACATGCCGGAGTGGATGGCGGGCTGGCCCTTCCTGCTGGTCTACCTCGCCTTCGTCCTCGGCGCGGGGTGCCGTTCCCAGGCGACCTACTGGACGGGTCGCGGGATCGCCGCCGGGGTGCTGCGCAGCCGTTGGGCGGACCGGTTCGACGGACCGCAGACCCGCCGCGCCACGGCATCGATCGAGCGCTGGGGGATGCCCGTCATCCCGCTGTCCTTCCTGACGGTCGGGTTCCAGACCGCCGTGCACGCCGCGGCCGGCCTGCTCAGGCTCGGCTGGCTCCGGTACACCCTCTGGGCGATCCCCGGCTGGTTCGTCTGGGCACTCGTGTGGGCCGGCGGCGGCATGGCGGCGATCGCCGGTGCAGCCGCCCTCGCTGCCCGCTCGCCCTGGGCGCTGGCCGGGACCTGCGTGCTCGTCGTGGTCGCCGTGGCGGTCCTGGTCCGGCGTGCACGACGTCGCCGCGAGGAACGCGCCGCGGTCGAGGCCCTCGCGCAGCACTGAAGCCGGCGACCCGCCCGCCGCCTGCCGCCCGCCGCCTGCGGGCCTCGGCCGGGAGCCCCGCCTAGTGCTGCTGCGACACGCAGAAGTGGTTGCCCTCCGGGTCCGACAGCACCACCCACGCGAAGCCTGACGTCTCGTGCCGGGCGACCTCGAGGGCGCCATCGCCGAGCAGCCGCTCGACCTCGAGCTCGCGATCGGGCGCGGCGAGGTCGAGGTGGATGCGGTTCTTCCCCGGAGTGGGCTCCGCGACCCGCTGGAAGCCGAGGCGCAGCCCACCGGCAGACGCTTCCACCGTGACGAAGTCGTCCTCGAAGCCCTCGGCCACCTCACCGCCGGTCTGGCGTGCCCACCACTGCGCCAGGGCACGTGGAGACCGTGCGTCGAACGTCACCATCTCGATCCGCATCGTCATGCGTCCGACGCTAGTGCGATGCACCGACGAGCGCTGGGCAACCGGAGGTCGGGCACCCGGAGGTCAGGCACCCGGGACGTCGACCGCCCCGCCGTACCGGCGGTCGCGCCGCGCATAGGTCTCCACCGCGCGCCAGAGGTGACGACGGTCCACGTCCGGCCAGTACTCGTCGAGGAACACCAGCTCGGCGTAGGCGGCCTGCCAGATCATGAAGTTCGAGGTGCGCTGCTCACCGGAGGTCCGCAGGAACAGGTCGACGTCGGGCAGGTCCGGCTCGTCGAGGTAGCGCGCGACGGTGCGCTCGTCGACCCGCTCCGGGTCGAGCCGTCCCGCGGCGACCTCGCGGGCGATCGCCTTCGCGGCGTCGGCGATCTCGGCCCGCCCGCCGTAGTTGACGCACATCGTCAGGGTGCACACGTCATTGCCGCGGGTGAGCTCCTCGGCCGTCTCGAGCTCGGTGATCACCGATCGCCACAGCCGCGGTCGACGGCCGGCCCAACGGACCCGCACGCCCCAGTCGTGCATCGTGTTCCGGCGCCGCCGCAGCACGTCCCGGTTGAAGCCCATCAGGAAGCGGACCTCCTCGGGGGACCGTTTCCAGTTCTCGGTCGAGAACGCGTACGCCGAGACGTGCTTGACGCCGACCTCGATCGCGCCCGCGACGACGTCCAGCAGGGCTGCCTCCCCCGCCGCGTGCCCCGCCGTGCGCGGCAGGCCGCGGGCGTTGGCCCAGCGCCCGTTGCCGTCCATCACGATCGCCACGTGCTGGGGCACGAACTCGAGCGGGATCAGCGGCGCCCGCTCCCCCGACGGGTGCGGTGGCGGGGGCACGACGACGTGCGCCGGGGCTGCTCTGCTGCTCCGGTCGCCGCGCGGTGGCTTGGCCATCAGACCCGCTCGACCATCCGCAGCGAGCGGAGACTGCGCTCGAGGTGGAACTGCAGGAACGCGGCCACCAGGCCGTTCGCCTCCCGGCGGTGCCGCTCGTGGCTCGCGTCCGCCACCGGCCAGTCGCCGCTGATCAGGGCAGCCAGCAGGATGAACGTCTCGGGTGCGGGCGACGCGGCACCCGGCGGGCGGCAGGTCGCGCACACCGCACCGCCCGAACCCACGGCGAAGGCGCGCTGAGGTCCGGGTGCCCCGCACCGGGCGCAGTCGGTGAACGACGGTGCCCAACCCGCGACCGACAGCGAGCGCAGCAGGTACGCGTCGAGGAGCAGACCAGGGTTGTGGGCCCGCTCGGCCAGGGCCCGGATCGCTGCGGTGAGCAGCAGGAACTGCTGGACCGACGGCTCGTGCTCGGCCTCGACCAGGCGGTCGGCGGTCTCCAGCATCGCGGTGCCCGCCGTGTAGAGCGCGTAGTCCGCACAGATCGCCCGGCCGTACGGCCCGAGCGTCTCGACCTGGGTCACGATGTCGAGGCTGCGACCGGTGTACAGCTGCAGGTCGATCACCATGAACGGCTCGAGGCGCGAGCCGAACCGCGAGGAGGTCCGGCGCACGCCCTTGCCGACCGCGCGCACCTTACCGTGGTGGCGGGTCAGCAGGGTGACGATCCGATCGGCCTCACCCAGCTTCTGGGTGCGCAGCACGATCGCCTCGTCGCGGTACAGGCTCACCGGACCATTGTCCCCCGTCGGTCCGACGGTGGAGCACCCGGCGCGCCCGCTCGACGTGCGCGCCGTGCCGCACCACGGCGCAGCTGCGCCGACCGGCTCCAGGATGTCGGCGAAAGCCCGTGACAGGCCGCCCGTACCGCGGATAGCGTCCGACGCACGGGCCCCGTCGGGACCGCCGAGGAGCAGCGAGGAGGTGTCGACCATGACCGTCCCTGTCGTCGTCATGCCATCCCCACCTCCCCCGCCGTCGCGCCCCTGACCGGCGCGGCCCCTCGAAGGGTCCTGACGTGTCCGCACCATCTCTGCCTCCCACCACATCTCCGCCTCCCACCACATCTCCGCACTCCGCCGCCCCGCCGGCCGGCCCCACGCCGTCCGACCCCACGCTGCTCCGGCTGGGCTGGGACACCCGCTGGTCCGCCTGCCTCGCCGAGCTCCTCGGCCTGCCGAAGGGCACGACGGCAGCGCCACCCGACCGCTCCCTCGGCCGGGTCAGTCGCGCCGACCGTGGTGCATGCGACCTCCTGGTCCCGGGCCCCGACGGCCCTGCGACGGTCACGGCCACCTGGAGCCCCGCCCTCGAGCGGGCGGTCGCCGTCGACCCGACGGCGGTCCCGGCCGCGGGCGACTGGGCTCTCCTGGCTGCCGGCACCGGGGCCGACCCTTCCCACCTGACCCTCGAAGCCGTCCTGCCCCGACGCACCTCGGTCGTCCGGGCACAGGTCGGCGGCTCCTCGCGCGCCCAGGTGCTCGCCGCCAACGCGGACATCGCCGCGGTCGTCGAGGGCATGGTTCCCGACCTCGATCCCGGTCGGCTCGAGCGCCTCCTGGCCCTGGCCTGGTCCTCCGGTGCGCGACCCGTCGTGATCCTGACCAAGACGGACCTGGCCGACGATCCCGACCGACTGACCGACGAGGTCACGCTCCTCGCCCCGGGCGTCGAGGTGCTGAGCACGTCCGCTCCCACCGGCCACGGCCTCGGCCCGCTGCACGCCTGGCTGGCCGACGGCGCCACCATCGCCCTGCTGGGCGCCTCCGGCGTCGGCAAGTCCACCCTGCTCAACGCCCTGGTCGCCGGGCCCGGCCTCGACGGCCCGATGGCGACCCGAGCCCTCGGCGCCGTGCACAAGGGGCGGCACACGACAGTGACCCGCGAGCTGCACCTCGGCCCCGACGGCGGCGCCGTCCTGGACACACCGGGGCTCCGGACGATCGGGCTCGCAGCCGAGACCGCGCTCGACGACGTCTTCCCCGAGGTGGAGGACCTCGCCGCACGGTGCCGGTTCAGCGACTGCGAGCACCGGACCGAGCCGGGGTGCGCGGTCCTGGCCGCCGTCGAGTCCGGCGACCTGCCTCAGCGGCGCCTGCTCAGCTACCGCAAGCTGATGCGCGAGGCCGAGCACCAGGCGGCCCGGACGGACGCACGGCTGCGGGCCGAGCTCGCCGGCCGGTGGAAGGAGATCGCGCGCGCTCAGCGCAGCCACGCCAAGCGCCGTTGAGCGGCGTGCCGTCGATCGAGGTCGGCAGCACGCCGCCGCGCAGCTCGGCGTGGTTCAGCGGTGCGCGCGGTTGACCGCAGAGATGATCGCCTTGAAGGACGCCGTCGTGATCGACGGGTCGATCCCGACGCCCCACAGGACCTGGTCACCCACGGCGCACTCGACGTAGGCGGCCGCGCGAGCGTCGCCACCCGTGGACAGGGCGTGCTCGGCGTAGTCGAGGATCTCGACGCGCTGCCCGAGCGTGCCGAGGGCCTGGACGAAGGCGTCGATCGGCCCGCTGCCCTCGCCCTCGAGCGTGCGCAGCACCCCGTTGTCGACGAGGTCGACCGAGAGCCGCTCCGGTCCGTCCTGCGCACTGTCCGTCCGGCTGCCGCGCAGCGCGAACCGTCCCCACGGCTCAAGGTCGCTGTCCGGCTCGACGGGCAGGTACTCGTCGGTGAAGATCCGCCACAGGTCGTCGGCCGTGACCTCCTGGCCGGAGGTGTCCGTGTGCGCCTGGACCGCGTGGGAGAACTCGATCTGAAGCCGCCGTGGCAGGTCAAGGTGGCGTTCGGTCTTCATCAGGTAGGCCATGCCGCCCTTGCCGGACTGCGAGTTGACCCGGATGACGGCCTCGTACGTCCGGCCGACGTCGCGCGGGTCGATCGGCAGGTACGGCACGGCCCAGACGAGCGAGCCGACGTCGGCACCTGCGGCCGTGGCGGTGCCGGCCATCGAGTCGAAACCCTTCTTGATCGCGTCCTGGTGGGAGCCCGAGAACGCGGTGAACACCAGGTCGCCGCCGTACGGGTGTCGCTCCGGGATGGTCATCTGGTTGCAGTACTCCACCGTGCGCCGCACGCGGTCGATGTCGGTGAAGTCGATCTGCGGGTCGACGCCCTGGCTGGCCAGGTTCATGCCGAGCGTGACCAGGCACACGTTGCCGGTCCGCTCGCCGTTGCCGAACAGGCAGCCCTCGATCCGGTCCGCGCCGGCCAGGAAGCCGAGCTCGGCCGCCGCGACGGCCGTGCCGCGGTCGTTGTGCGGGTGCAGGGACAGCACGACGCTCTCGCGGTGGTGCAGGTGCCGGCTCATCCACTCGATCGAGTCCGCGTACACGTTCGGCGTCGCCATCTCGACGGTCGCGGGCAGGTTGATGATGACCTTGCGTTCCGGCGTCGGCTCGAAGACGTCCAGCACCGCGTTGCAGACGCGCGCGGCGAACTCGAGCTCGGTGCCCGTGAAGGACTCCGGCGAGTACTCGTAGCGGACCTCGGTGCCCGGGATGGTCTCCTCGTACTTGCGGCACAGGTGCGCACCGGAGACGGCGAGGTCGACGATGCCGTCCTCGTCGGAGCGAAACACGACCTCGCGCTGCAGGATCGACGTCGAGTTGTACAGGTGCACGATGGCCCGGCGCGCACCGGCGATCGCCTCGTACGTGCGCTCGATCAGGTGCTCGCGGGACTGGGTCAGCACCTGGATGACGACGTCGTCCGGGATGCGCTCCTCCTCGACGAGCATCCGGACGAAGTCGTAGTCGGTCTGCGACGCCGACGGGAAGCCGACCTCGATCTCCTTGTAGCCCAGGTCGACGAGCAGCTCGAACATCCGCAGCTTGCGCTCCGGGTTCATCGGCTCGATCAGGGCCTGGTTGCCGTCACGCAGGTCGACGGCGCACCAGCGCGGGGCCTTGTCGATGCGGCGCTGGGGCCAGGTCCGGTCCGGCAGGTCGACCGAGATCTGTTCGTGGAAGGGGCGGTACCGGCGCACGTTCATGGGCGAGGGCCGCTGGGCGGTGCGGCGCTCGTAGGAGCTCGACGCGGTGGGTGCTGCGGTCTCCGGAGGCGTCGTCGCGGAGCTGTCGGTGCTGGGGTTCATGGCTGGTGTCCTTCGGGTGTGGGGCTGTCAGGGACGACCGGCACACCGACCACCGCGGCGAGGGACCGGTCTGTCAGACCTCACCGCGGCGACGAAGAAGGAGTCCGGACAGCGTCACGCGCACGCCGACACTGTACCCCGACATCGCGGGACAGGCCCAGACCGGCCCGGACAGCACGACGTCCCCGGTCTGGCGGGTGGCCGGACCGGGGACGTTCAGTGCCGTGCTGACAGGCTCAGCCGTGCTGGCAGGCTCAGCTCAGGGAGCGCACCACTCGGTACCGTCCTTGGTCCCGGCGCACGTGTCGCCGAAGCTCTCGTACTCCGAACCCACGGGCGCCTGGCTGTACAGGTCGTCGCAGGCCTGGCCGTCCCCGGCCGCGCACGCGTCCCACAGGGCGTCGAGTGCCGGGTCGTCACCGTAGGTGTTGGCACCGGTCACGGTCGTGGGCACACAGGAGGCGATGCCGTCCGTGGTCCCGCCACAGGTGTCACCGAAGGACTCGTACTCCGACCCGCCCGGGGAGTTCCAGTACAGGTCGTCGCAGGCCTGGCCGTCGCCGCCGGCGCACGCGGTCCACAGCGCGTCGAGCTCGGCGTCGTCACCGAACGTGTTGACGTCCGGCACGGTGACGCCGGCGTCCTCGGCGCAGAACGAGCCGCCGTCGGTCGTCCCGCCACAGGTGTCGCCGAACGTCTCGTACTCCGAGCCGAACGGCGACTGGTTGTACAGGTCGTCGCAGGCCTGACCGTCACCGCCGGCGCAGGCGTCCCACAGGGCGTCGAGCGCGGGGTCGTCCCCGTAGGCCGACGGCTCGTCGGCCGGCGCGTCCACGGCGAACTCCTCGACGCAGTAGGTGCCGCCGTCCGTGCGGTTGCCACAGGTGTCGCCGAACGTCTCGTACTCGGAGTCGGTCGGCGACTCCATGTACAGCTGGTCGCACGCCGCCCAGTCCTCGTCGGCACACCTGTCGTACAGCGAGTCGAGCGCGTCGTCCGAGCCGTACTCGCCGCTCGGGATGGCAGCGCCGATCAGGCCTCTGATGACGAAGAACCCGGCGATGCCGAGCAGCGCGAGGACCCCGACGATGCCGAGGACGATCCACAGCGCCTTCTTGGAGCCCGATCCCGGCGCCGGGGCGCCGGCGGGCGCGAAGCCGTACTGACCGGGGCCCTGCGGGCCGCCAGGTGCTGCCCCGTACCCGGGCGCCTGCGCACCGGCATATCCGGGTGCGGCACCGTAGCCGGGCGTCGGTGCGGGCGCGGCACCGTAGCCGGGCGTCTGGGAACCCGCGTACGGCGGGGCGGTGCCGAAGGCGGGGGTGCCCGACGGCTGGCCACCCTGCCACGGCGGCGCCGCGGGAGTGGTCGGCAGGACGGCTGTCTGCTGGGCGTCCGTGCCGGCCCGGCCGGAGCGGGACGCCAGCATCACGTCGACGGTCGGGTCACCGAGGGTGCCGAGCCACTCGAGGAGGCCGGGGTAGGCCGACGGGTTGCCGGCGACGGCGGCGCGGAGATCGGGTCGCAGCGCCGCGATGTCGGCCAGCACCTCGGCCGGTGTCGTCGGGTCCGCGGCCTGTTGTGCGGTGTAGTTCTGGGGCTCGCTCATCGGCTTACCTGCTCCTCCTGCACCCTCGGGGTGCGATCCGCTCATGTCCGTCTTCGGAGGTCGTCCGACGGTTCCGCCCGGTCTGCGCCGAATCAGCAGACGCTCCCACTTCGAACCGTAGTGGTGACGGGGCTGTCCGTGGGATGCCGTGACCGGGTGACTTCGGCGACGAGCTCACGCCACGACGGCGCTCGTGGACGCCGGGGCGACGACCCTGGCCCCGAGGGTCACCAGAGCGCCGGGAACACACCCCAGTAGGCCAGGTCGCACAGCAGGACGACCGACCCGCCGACGGCGCCGGCCAGCGTCCACCGGCCGGCCTGGGTCCGGGCGGCCGAGAGCGCGCCGAGCCGCCGGCCGTCGAGGATCCGGTACACCAGCACGACGCCGGCCACGACGCTCGCGATCCCGGCGAGCCGCAGCCCGAGCCAGCCACCCTGCACCAGGAGCGGGTTCGTCCGGTAGTTCTGGGCCAGGTTCGCAACCGTGAGCAGGTAGGCGACCAGCGCGACCAGGGTCAGCAGGGACCCGGCTGCCATCGTGACCAGCGGGCCGCGGACGTCGTCGGCCAGGCTGGCCTCCCGCCGACCCCTGACCCGGCGGACGAGCCACAGGACCGGCCCGACGAGCAGGGCGAGGATCGACCCGGCCAGCCCAGCGACGATCAGGTCACCCTCGGCGAACCATCGTGGTCGCTCCACAGGTGCCGCGACGAACCGCTGGTAGGGCTCGGCTCCGGCGACCCGTGGCTCGGCGTGGCCGGAGTCGGGCAGGGCCTGGATCCACGCACTCAGGTCACGCGCGAACTCCGGGACCAGCACGTGGTCGACCCTGATCCCGTGGTCGGCACCCTCGTAGTACCGGACGGTGTGGTCCGGGTTGCCCGCCGTGGTCAGGTCCTCGACCACCTGGAGCGCACCCTGCACCGTCGGCATGGCCGCGTCACCCGTGCCGTAGACCACCAGGACGGGCTGACGCATGCGCTGCTGGAAGGACCGGACGTCGAACATCCCGTAGGCGAACCCACCACCGGGGAACTCCATGCCGACGAAGCGCGGGATGGACCGCAGCAGCTCGACCGGCACACCGATGTTGCGCAGGTAGGAGTCGACCGCGAACGCCGCCTGCTGCCTCGGCGGGACCACCGGGGACGCCACCAGGACGACGAAGCCGACGGCGGGGTTGTCCGCCGCCATGACCGGCACGATCCAGCCGCCCTCGCTCTCCCCGTACACGCCGACCAGATCGGGGTCGACGCCGGGCAGACCCCGCAGGAGCATCACGCTGCGCAGGTAGTCGTTGGCCATCGCGATGTAGTCGCGGTCCCGCGTGGAGTAGGTGTCGAGCCGCTTGTTCGGGACCATCGTGACCACACCCGCGCTCGCCAGGCTCTCGGCCTGGGCGAGGAACGCCGTGTCGTACCGGCCCGTGCCTGCGCCGTGCACGAACACGATGCCGGGCCGGAGCCCCTCGGCACCGACCGGCTCACTGATCCGCGCCTCGATCTGCGCGCCGGCGAGCTCGACCGTCACGATCGAGGTCACGACCTCGTAGGTGCCGATCGGGTCGGTCTGCTCGGCAGCGCCGATCGACGTGTCCGGCGTCTCGACGTCGATCGTCTCGGTCATCGGCACCGGATCCCAGCCCGGTCCGGAGATCGCGCCCAGCAGGCCGAGACCGACCACGGCTGCGGCGCTGGTCAGGACGATCCGGTAGCGCACGGGCGGAGTCTAGCCACTGGCGCAGCCCGGACGGTCGAACCCGCCCGGGCGCCGCTCCGCCGGTGGCGTCGCGCGCCGCCCCGCGGTCAGAACCCGAGGCGACGCAGCTGCTTGGGGTCGCGCTGCCAGTCCTTGGCCACCTTCACGTGCAGATCGAGGTACACCCGTGCACCGAGCAGCGCCTCGATCCCCTGCCGGGCCTTGCTCCCGACGTCACGCAGCCGGGCGCCGCCCTTGCCGATCACGATGGCCTTCTGGCTGTCCCGCTCGACGAAGAGCTGGACCCGGACGTCGAGGAACGGCGGCTCACCGTCCGACCCGTCGCGGCCAGGACGCGGGGTGATCTCGTCCACGACGACGGCGAGCGAGTGCGGCAGCTCGTCGTGCACACCTTCGAGCGCGGCCTCACGGACGAGCTCGGCGACCATCACGGCCTCCGGCTCGTCGGTGAGCTCACCGTCCGGGTAGAGCGCAGGTCCCGGCGACAGGTGGCCGACGAGGATGTCGATGAGCGTGTCGACCTGGTAGCCGTCGACAGCACTGACCGGGACGACGTCGGCCCAGTCGCCCAGGGCAGCGATGGCCATGAGGTGCTCGGCGAGCCGTCCCCGCGGAACCAGGTCGGACTTCGTCGCGACCGCGACGACCGGCGTGCGCTCACCGTCCCGGCCCAGCTCGGAGAGCTGTTGGGCGATGTAGCGGTCCCCCGGCCCGACGCGCTGGTCGGCCGGCATGCAGAAGACGACGACGTCGACCTCGGTGAGCGTGCCGCGCACCAGGTCGTTGAGACGCTCGCCCAGCAGGGTGCGCGGGCGGTGCAGGCCGGGGGTGTCCACCAGGACCAGCTGCGCGTCCGGCCGGTGCACGATGCCGCGGATGACGTGGCGGGTCGTCTGCGGCCGGCCCGAGGTGATGGCGACCTTCTGGCCGACCAGGGCGTTGGTCAGCGTCGACTTGCCGGCGTTGGGACGCCCGACGACGCAGACGAAACCCGAGCGGAAGGGTTCCGGCGAGGCGGTCATCGGTGTGCTCCTTGTTCGGACGACGTGTGGGGGGTCGGCTCGGGTCGGTCGGGGTCGGACGTTCGTCGTACCAGGACGGTCGAGACCTGCTTGCGTCGGCCCTCGACCCGGTCGGCGACGAGCTCGAGCCCGCCGACCTCCGCGCGCGACCCGGCGAGCGGGACCTTGCCGATCACCTTGGCCAGGAGACCGCCGACGGTGTCGACGTCGTCGTCGACGACCACGACCTCGAAGAGCTCGCCGAGCTCGTCGAGCGGGAGCCGCGACGGCACCCGCAGCGTCCCGTCGCCCAGGTCCTCGACCTCGGGGCCCGAGTGGTCGTGCTCGTCGGTCAGCTCGCCGACGATCTCCTCGAGCGCGTCCTCGATCGTGACGAGCCCGGCGATCCCGCCGAACTCGTCCACGACCATCGCCATGTGGAACGCGCCCTTCTGCATCTCGCGCAGCAGGTCGTCGACCGGCTTCGACTCCGGGACGAAGACCGGTGGACGGACCAGTGCGTCGACCGGCTCGACGTCGGACTCCGGTGCGGTGTGCCGGTGGCGGACGACGTCCTTGAGGTAGAGCACGCCGATCAGGTCGTCGACCGACTCGCCGACGACGGGCACCCTCGAGTAGCCCGAGCGAAGGAAGAGCGACAGCGCCTTGCGCAGCGGCGTCCCGCTGGGCAGCGTGATCATCTCGGTGCGTGGCACCATCACGGCCCTCGTGATCGTCTCGCCGAGCTCGAGGACGGACCTGAACATCTCGCGCTCGTCGTCCTCGATGTGGTCGGACTCGCTCACCCGGTCGACCATCTCGCGGATCTCGTCGTCGGTGAGCTCGTGCTGGTCGGTGGCGGCACCGGTGGCGAGGTGCAGCGGTGCGGTCAGGGACCGTGCCCCGAGCACCAGGGCCGACGTCACGAGCAGCGTGCCGACGGGATGGCGTCGGCCGAACGTGCGCGGGCCGAGCCGGACGACTGTCAGGCCGACGGCTGCGACCAGGACGAACGACGCCAGGGCGCCCTGCCACCAGCGCGGCCAGAGGGCACCGAGCGCGACTGTCACGCAGACGGCCGCAAGACCTTCGGCGACGACCCGGACCGTCCCTGCGGCTGCGGCGGCAGGTCGGGGGTCGGTCATGATCCGCCGTGCGCGACGGGCGCTGGGCAGCGTCGAGCCACCGAGCTCGGCCAGTGCCGACCGTCCCAGACGCAGGACGGCGGTCTCGCCTGCGCTCAGCAGCGCGGCGAGGACGATCGCGAGCAGGGCGATCGCTGCGAGCGTTCCGCTGGGGGCGCCGGTCATCGACCGGCGAGGAAGGTGAGCAGGAGCCGACGCTGCAGCGCGAACATCTCCTTCTCCTCCTCGGGCTCGGCGTGATCGAAGCCGAGCAGGTGCAGGATCCCGTGCGTCGTCAGGAGCAGCAGCTCCTCGGTGGTCGAGTGCCCTGCCTCGATCGCCTGCCGGGCGGCGACCTCAGGGCAGAGCACGACGTCGCCGAGCAGGCCGGGTGGTGACGGCTCGGTCTCCGAGCCGGGCCGCAGCTCGTCCATCGGGAAGGACAGCACGTCGGTCGGGCCGGGCTCGTCCATCCACTGCACGTGCAGCTCGGCCATCACCTCGCTGGTCACGAGCAGGATCGACAGCTCGGTCTGCGGGTGGACGTTCATCGCATCCAGGACGTGCCGACCCAGGGCCGCGAACTCCGCCTCGTCGACCGGGTGACCGGACTCGTTGTTGACCTCGATGCTCATCAGGCGCTCCCCCGTCGGCGGTCCCACATCGCGTAGGCGTCGATGATGTCACCGACGAGCCGGTGGCGGACGACGTCCTCCGAGGTCAGCTGGCAGAACTGGACGTCGTCGACGCCGCCGAGGATGCCCTCGACGACGCGCAGCCCGGACGCCGTACCGCCCGGCAGGTCGACCTGGGTGACGTCGCCCGTGACGACCATCCGCGAGCCGAAGCCCAGCCGGGTCAGGAACATCTTCATCTGCTCGGCCGAGGTGTTCTGCGCCTCGTCGAGGATGATGAAGGCGTCGTTGAGGCTGCGACCACGCATGTACGCGAGCGGCGCGACCTCGATGGTCCCCATCTCGATCAGCCGTGGGATCGAGTCGGGGTCGACCATGTCGTGCAGGGCGTCGTACAGCGGGCGCAGGTACGGGTCGATCTTCTCGCTCAGGGTGCCGGGCAGGAACCCGAGCCGCTCCCCCGCCTCGACAGCCGGCCTGGTGAGCACGATCCGGTTGACCTGCTTGGCCTGCAGCGACTGGACCGCCTTGGCCATCGCGAGATACGTCTTGCCGGTGCCGGCCGGGCCGATGCCGAAGGTGATCGTGTGCCGGTCGATCGCGTCGACGTATGCCTTCTGACCGACCGTCTTGGGCCGGATGGTCCGACCGCGGCTGGACAGGATGTCGTGGGTCAGGACCTCGGCCGGATGGCTGACCGTCGCCGCACTGAGCATCCGGACCGCCCGACCGACGACGTCCGCGGTCAGCGGGGTTCCGCTCGCTGCGACCTCGAGCAGCTCGTCGACGAGACGCGAGACGAGGGCGACGTCCGCCGGCGGGCCCTGGATCGTGATCTGGTCGCCCCGGGCGTGGATGCCGATCGACGGGAAGCCGTCCTCGAGCGCACGCAGGATCTCGTCGCCCGGTCCGAGCAGGGCAACCGCAGGGACGTGCGTCGGGACCACGATCCGGTGCTCGACGTCGGCCGGGTCACGTGGCCTGCGCGCGGGTGTCTCTGCCATGGGAAGGGCTGCGGGCCCGGACTCTCCTCGTCGCACGGATGCTGGTCCGCCGTTGACCACGGCGGGGTCCCCATCGTACCGAGGTCCGGTCGGCTGGTCCGCTCCACGGGCCGATCCGTCAGCCGGGCGACCAGCCCAGGCGTGCCCCGGCCAGCAGGTGGGCGTGCACGTGGAAGACGGACTGACCTGCGTCGACGCCCGTGTTGAACACGAGCCGGAACTGCCCGTCCGCCTCGGACTGCGCGACCTCGTGCGCGAGCCTGACGAGATCGGCCAGGAGTGCCGGGTCGGCGGCGGCCAGCTGCGCGATGTCGGCGTGGTGGTCGCGCGGCACCACGAGGACGTGCAGCGGAGCCTTCGGGGCGATGTCCCGGAAGGCCACGACCCGCGGAGTGCTCGCGACGATCGTCGCCGGCAGGTCGCCCGCGACGATCCGGCAGAAGAGGCAGTCGGGTGCTGTCACGGGCGTGAGGTCCGACGTCGACATACGGCCAGGCTAGTGCTGACCTGGCGGTCCGTCCTGCAAAGATGGCGATGGAACGCTCGACCGACGGATGGAGACCCGATGCGCACCCCCGACACCCGGACCGGACTGCGTGCCCTGGCGCTCGGCGGCAGCCTGATGCTGCTCGCCGCATGCCAGACCAGCACCGACCCGGCCGACGGCGCAGGGTCCCCGACGACAGCCGAGGCCTCGGCCGAGCCGACCGCCGCGCCCGAGGCCACCGAGCCTGCCCCGCAGGAGACGGCCGCGGAACCCGCCGTCAACGGCCCCAACTCGATCACGTCACCGCGCGACGGCCAGACGGTCACCGGTCCCGCGGTGACGGTCACCGGCGAGGGGACGGCCTTCGAGGCGACCCTGAGCTACGCCGTGCTGGTCGGCGGCACCGAGGACGTCGTGCTCGAGGGCTTCACGACGGCCGGCGCCAACGGCGAGGTCGGCCCGTACAGCTTCGACGTCGACCTCGAGCCCGGCGCGTACACCGTGCGGGTGTGGGAGCCGGACATGTCCGACGGCGAGGGCGCGGCCGGTCCGTACCTCAACCTCGTCGAGATCGACATCACCGTCGCCTGACGGCGCGCTCAGGACCTGTGGGTCGCGGCCGGACGGGTCACGAGAGGACCGGTCAGGACCAACGGCCGAGGCGCTCGGCGACCAGCGCGACAGCAACGGGACCCGCTGTCGAGGTGCGCAGCACGTGCGGGCCCAGCCGCACCGAGACGGCCCCCGCCCCGACCAGCAGCTCGAGCTCGTCCTGCGAGATCCCGCCCTCCGGACCGACCACGAGCAGCACTGCCGGCGTGCCGGGCACGTCGGCGGCGGGCAGCGGCACGGTCGCGAGCGGCTGGGCGGCCTCCTCGTGCAGCACGACGGCCAGCCCGCCGGCCGCCACGACGCTGCGCACGAGTGCCTCGAGCCCCCGGCCGTCGACCGGCTCGGCGACGTCGGGGACCCACGCGCGTCGGGACTGCTTCGCCGCCTCACGGACCGTGGCCCTCCACTTGGCCCGGCTCTTGGCCGCGCGCTCGCCGCGCCACACCACGACCGACCGGGAGGCCTGCCACGGGACGACGGCGTCGACCCCGACCTCGGTCGCCGCCTCGATCGCGAGCTCGTCCCGATCGCCCTTGGCGAGTGCCTGGGCCAGGACGATCCGCACGGTCGGCGCCGGCTCGTCGTGCCGCTCGGCGACGGTCAGCACGAGCCGCCCCGGCTCGACGTCTGCGATCGTGCAGCTCAGCCGCACGCCGGCGCCGTCGACGACATCGACACGTTCACCTGCTCGGCGTCGCTGGACGACGCCCGCGTGCCGGGCCTCGGCGCCCTCGAGGACGTAGCTGGAACCGGCGCCGTGCCCGTCGAGCAGGCCTGGTCCGGCCAGGAAGACGGGTGCGCTCACCGGAGGACCGTCACCGGCCGGAGAGCTTGTCGCGCAGCTTGGAGAACACGCCGGGGTGGGCGGGCGCGAGCCTCGAGGCAGGTCGCTCCTCGCCCCGCAGGGCGGCGAGCTCGCGGAGCACGCGCTCCTGCTCCGCGTCCAGCGTCGTCGGCACCTGGACGTCGATGTGGACGTGCAGGTCGCCGCGACCACCGACGTGCAGGTGGCCGATCCCGAGGCCGCGTTCGACGATGACGTCGCCCGGCTGGGTGCCCGGCCGGATGTCGACCTCGCGGACCCCGTCGAGGGTCTCGAGCTCGGCGAGGGTGCCGAGGGCGGCCGCGGTCATCGGGATCTCGAGCGTGCAGTGCAGGTCGTCGCCCCGCCGCACGAAGATCTCGTGGTTGCGCTCGCGGACCTCGAGGTAGACGTCGCCGGCCGGGCCGCCGGCCGGGCCGACCTCGCCCTGTCCGGTGAGCTTGATCCGGGTCCCGGTGTCGACGCCCGCCGGTACGTCGACGCTCAACGTCCGCCGGCTGCGGACCCGGCCCTCGCCGGAGCACTCGGGGCACGGCTCGGGGATGACCGTGCCGAAGCCGTGGCACGCGGCGCACGGGCTCGAGGTCATGACCTGGCCCAGGAAGGAGCGCGCGACCCGCTGGACGACGCCGCGCCCGCCGCAGACGTCACACGTGCGCGGCGACGTCCCGGGGCGGCAGCAGCTGCCCTGGCACGTACCGCACACCACAGCCGTGTCGACCTGCACGTCGCGGTGGACGCCGAAGGCCGCCTCGGCCAGGTCGAGGTCGAGCCGGACGAGCGCGTCCTGGCCGCGTCGGGCACGGGGCACCGGACCGCGCTGGGCGCCACCACCCTGGCCGGCACCGAAGAAGGTCTCGAAGATGTCCTGGAAGCCGAAGCCCGCGCCGAACCCGCCCGCAGCGCCGCCGCCCGGCGCGGTCGGGTCGACCCCGCGGTCGTACATCTGGCGCTTCTCGGGGTTCGACAGCACCTCGTAGGCGCGCGAGACGTCCTTGAAGCGGTCCTCGGCACCGTCGCCCGACGCGACGTCCGGGTGGTGCTCGCGGGCGCGCTTGCGGTACGCCTTCTTGATCTCGTCCTGCGTGGCGTCATGGCTCACGCCGAGGATGTCGTAGAAGTTGCTGCTCACTGATCACTCTCTGCGGTGGCGTACGGGCTGCGGTCTGCGGTGCGGGTCATCCGGCCAGGATCCTGGACAGGTACCGGGCGACCGCCCGGACCGAGGCGATCGTCCCGGCGTAGTCCATCCGGGTGGGTCCGAGCGAACCGATGCGGGCGACCGGCTCGCTCTGCGATCCGTAGCCCGCCGCGACGAACGACGTCTCGGCGAGTCCGGCGTGCTGGTTCTCCCGGCCGATCCGGACCGTGAAGCCGGCCGAGTCCTCGGCCATCTCCGACAGCAGGCGAAGCAGGACGACCTGCTCCTCGAGCGCCTCGAGGACCGGACGGATGGTCTGGGTGAAGTCCGTCCCGCTCCGGGCGAGGTTCGCGGTCCCGGCCAGCACGATGCGCTCCTCGGTGGCCTCCGCGAGCGTGTCCTCGACCACGTGCACGACGCGCTGGACCAGCGGTTGGTCCACGACGGCGAACCCGGTGGCCATCTCCTCGAGCGGCTCGGGCAGGTCGATCAGGCGCCGGCCCGCGACTGTCGCGTTGAGCCGCGCGCGGAGCTCCGGGACGATGTGGTCGGGCACCGGGTCGTCGAGCTCGAGGACACGCTGCTCGACCCGGCCGTTGTCCGTGATGATCACCACGAGCAGCCGGGTCTCACCGACGGGCACGAGCTCGAGGTGGCGCAGCGCCGACCGGCGCAGCGACGGGTACTGCACGACGGCGACCTGCTGGGTGAGCTGGGCGAGCAGGCGAACGGCTCGGTCCACGACGTCGTCGAGGTCGACAGCGTCCTCCAGGAAGACCTGGATCGCCTTGCGCTCCGGCGCGGACAACGGCTTGATCGTCGAGAGCTTGTCGACGAAGAGGCGATAGCCCCTGTCGGTCGGGACGCGCCCGGCCGAGGTGTGCGGCTGGGCGATGTACCCGGCCTCCTCGAGCGCTGCCATGTCGTTGCGGATCGTCGCGGGTGAGACGCCGAGCCCGTGCCGCTCCACGAGGACGCGTGAACCGACCGGCTCGTGGGTCTGGACGTAGTCCTCGACGATCGCGCGCAGGACATCGAGCCGTCGGTCGTCGCTCATGGCACCTCCTGTCCGGCGATGGGGTCCTCGTCCACGGACGTAGCACTCCGGGGATCCGAGTGCTAATCCTACCCGTGCCTGGCGCGGCGCCCCAGATGTGCGCGACGACCGCTGGCATCATCGGGGCGCGACGAAGGGCCGACGACGGGCCGACGAAGGGCAGGACGGCGGATGAGCCAGGACAGATACGGCAACGACGTGCTGCGCGACCCGGGCGGCCACCGACCACGGCACCCCACGTCACGACCGCAGGTCGCGCAGGACGGGCTGGTCGTCGAGGAGGTCACCACCGGCTGGGTCGGGGCCGTCGTGCGGGTCGAGAAGTCCGGCGGCATGCACGTCGTCGTGCTCGAGGACCGCAAGGGACGCACCCGGACCTTCCCCCTCGGGCCGGGCTTCTGGGTCGACGGCCGGCCGGTCGAGCTCACCGCCCCGGCGGGGCCCGGCGCGCCGGCGCCACCGACCCGGACGGCGTCCGGCTCGGTGGCGGTGCACGGCGCGCGGGCCCGGGTGGCACGCGGCAGCCGGATCTGGGTCGAGGGCAAGCACGACGCCGAGCTGGTCGAGAAGGTCTGGGGCGACGACCTGCGGGTCGAGGGTGTCGTGGTCGAGCTGCTGGACGGCGTCGACAACCTCACCGAGGCGGTCCGGGACTTCGCGCCCGGGCGCGACCGGCGGCTGGGCGTCCTCGTCGACCACCTCGTGCCGGGCTCCAAGGAGTCCCGGATCGCCGCGGACGCGGTGCGGTCCGCGCGGCCCGGGACGGTGCGCGTGCTCGGTCACCCCTACGTCGACGTCTGGCAGGCGGTGCGGCCCGAGCGGCTCGGCCTGGCCCGATGGCCGACGATCGAGCGCGACACGGAGTGGAAGCGCGGGATCCTGCGCGAGCTCGACTGGCCTGCTGCGACCCAGACCGACGTCGCGCGCGCCTGGCAGCGGATCCTGGCCACCGTGCGCGACTACCGAGACCTCGAACCCGCCCTCCTGGGTCGGATGGAAGAGCTGATCGACTTCGTGACCGTGGAAGATCCCCCCACGGTCTGAGCGGCTTCGCTAGTGTTTCGAGTGCACGGTGGTCCCGCCGATCGGCGAGTCCCCTCTGTGCATCAGGCCGGTGCACGGTCTTTGTCCCGTACCCCTTCTCGATTGAGCTGGTGAAGTGACATGACGACCACTCCCGACGAGCCCCAGGTCCCGAGCGGCGACCCGGCCGACGCGACCCCTCCGCCGCAGGCCCCGCCGGCCCCGCCGGCCCCCCGCCCGCGTACGGCGCCACACCGCCGCCGCCGGCCTACGGCGCCGCGCCTCCCCCGGCCTACGGCGCAACACCGCCGCCCGGCTACACCCCCCCGCCCGGGGGCTACGCACCGCAGCCCGCCTACGCGGCCGCACCCGGCGCACCCCTGAGCGACTCGGACCAGCGACTGTGGGCGACGCTGTCGCACGTCGGCGGCATCCTCTTCTGGTTCGTGCCGTCGCTCGTCATCTGGCTCGTCTTCAAGGGCCGAGGCCAGTTCGTCGAGGAACAGGCCAAGGAGGCGCTCAACTTCCAGATCCTGCTGACGATCGCCTACGTCGTCGGCTGGATCACGAGCTTCATCGGCATCGGGATCCTCATCCTGGTGGCTGTCGGCATCGGCGGGCTCGTCTTCATGATCTTGGCTGGTATCGCCGCCAACAAGGGCGTGGCGTACCGCTACCCCATCACCCTGCGCCTTATCAAGTGAGTCGCTGAGCACACGCTGAACGTCCGGAGGGCCGGTGACCACCAGGTCACCGGCCCCCCGTCGTTGCGCCCGCCTGTGTCAGGGGCATGGGTCCGACGGCTCCCAGGCGTGGCGTCAGTCGGTGAGGGAGCGGACGACGGTGTCCGCGAGGAGGCGGCCGCGGCCGGTGAGGACCGCGCGGCCACGCACCGCCGCGACGCCGTCGAGCAGACCGTCCGCGACGAGGCCGGCCACAGCCGTCCGGCCGCGCGGCGAGAGCTCGTCGAGGTCCAGGCCCTGGCGGATCCGCACGCCGAGCAGTACGCGCTCCAGGCGGACGTCGGCCGCACCCAGCAGCTCGCGCGCCGCGGCGGGGCTCCGGCCGGCGACGAGCCGATCGGCGTAGGCGCGCGGGTGCTTGACGTTCCACCACCGCACCGCCCGGTCCCCGGCACCCAGGTGGGAGTGCGCCCCCGGGCCGATCCCCCACCAGTCCACGCCACGCCAGTAGGCGAGGTTGTGCCGGCACGCGTCATCGGGCGTGCGAGCCCAGTTGCTGACCTCGTACCACTGCAGCCCGGCCGCGGAGAGCAGGTCGTCGGCGATCTCGTACTTCGTCGCCTCGTCGTCCGGGTCCGGCATGGGCAGCACGCCACGTCGCACCTGGGCGGCCATCTTGGTGCCCTCCTCGACGACGAGGGCATAGGACGAGACGTGGTCGACGCCGCAGGCCAGGGCGGCCTCGACCGAGCGCTGCCAGTCGGCGACGGACTCGCCGGGCGTGCCGTAGATCAGGTCGAGGGAGACCGCGAGACCGGCGTCGCGGGCCCACCGCACGACGTCGGGGATGCGGGCCGGATCGTGCGTCCGCTCGAGGGTGGCCAGCACGTGCGGGACCGCCGACTGCATGCCGAAGGACACCCGGGTGAAGCCTGCACCTGCGAGGGCCGCGAGGGACGCGGGCGTCACCGAGTCGGGATTGGCCTCCGTCGTGACCTCGGCGTCGGGTGCCAGCCCCCAGGTGGTCCGCACGGCGTCGAGCATCCGCGCCAGGTCGCCGGCCGGCAGCACCGTCGGTGTGCCACCACCGACGAAGACGGTGCCCACCGGACGGCCACCGCGCCCGACGTCGTCCAGGACGCGCGCCGCCAGGGCGATCTCCCGCAGCGCGGTGTCCGCGTACGCAGCCTGGCTGGCCCCGCCACCGAGCTCGGTCGCGGTGTAGGTGTTGAAGTCGCAGTAGCCGCACCGCACCGTGCAGAACGGCACGTGGATGTACACGCCGAAGCCCTGCTCCGACGGCGGCGACTGGCCGACCCAGTCCGGCAGGGCGCCGTCGTCGGGCACCGGCACACCGTCCGGGAGAGCGCTGGGGACCATCCGGCTCAGCCGGCGGGTGCGGTCATGACGGACATGGGCTCCATCGTCGCACCCCGCCCGGTGCGAGATGGCGACCGGCAGACGTCGAGCCAGGTGCTGACATCGGGCCAGATCTTGACTTCGAGTGCACTCGAACTCCTACGGTCGGGGGCATGACCACCGTTCTCGGCCAGGGCTGCAGCATCGAGGAGGCCGCCGAGCGCACCGGCGTCTCCGCGCACACCCTGCGGTACTACGAGCGCATCGGGCTGCTGGCGCCGGTTCCCCGCGGGCCCGGCGGGCACCGCCGGTTCAGCGACGCGGACCTCGGGGCCGTCGGCTTCCTCACGCTGCTGCGCCAGACCGGCATGCCGATCCGTGACATGCAGCGGTTCATCGAGCTGACCAGAGCGGGTGACGCAACAGTCCCCGGCCGCGTGGCGGTGCTCACCGGGCACCGCGAGCAGCTCGTCGCCCGCCTGGAGCTCATGCAGCAGCACCTCCACGCCCTGGACCACAAGATCGCCGTCTACCGGACCATGCTCGGGACCGCACCCGCGGGCATCGGACGGACCACACAGGAGAGCACATGAGGACGATCGAGCTGGGCACCACCGGTGAGCACGTGAGCCGGATCGCGCTCGGCGCCATGGGGATGGGCGCAGCGGCGGGCGAGGAGCCGTCGTTCGCCCTGCTCGACCGGTTCATCGCCGACGGTGGCACCTTCGTCGACACGGCGGACTGCTACGCATGGTGGGGCGCCCAGGGCACCAACGGCGGGCAGAGCGAGGAGCTCCTCGGTCGTTGGCTGCGCCGATCGGGCGCGCGGGACACAGTGTTCCTGGCCACCAAGGGCACGGCTCGGCTCACCGACCCAGGTCGCGTGTGGCCGGCGGGCAGCCAGGATCCGGACTGGGACCTGGCGCGGCAGACCTTCGTGGGCGCCGGCTCGACCAGCCTGCGCGAGTCCCTCGAAGGAAGCCTCCGGCGGCTGGGCACGGACCGCATCGACCTGTACTACGTCCACGTCGACGACCGGACGACCCCGCTCGAGGAGACCCTGGAGACGCTCGCGTCCTTCGTCACGGAGGGCAAGGTCCGCTACCTCGGCTGGTCCAACGTGCACACCTGGCGGCTCGAGCGCATCCGTGGCCTCTGCCTGCGCAACGGATGGCCGATGCCGGTGGCGCTGCAGCAGCAGCACAGCTACCTGCAGCGGCGCGTCGGTCTCGTCAACGCCTCGATCGTCGACGACGAGCAGCTCGACTACCTCCGGTCCCACCGCGACCTGACCCTCGTCGCGTACTCCCCCGTGCTCAAGGGCCTCTACGACACCCCGGCGGAGCAGCGCGAGCAGCTGTGGACCTACGAGCCGTACGCCGGGGAACCGGCCCGCGCCCGCCTGGCCGCCGTCGACCAGGTGGCCGGGGAGCTCGGCGTGCGGCCGAGCCAGGTGGTTCTCGCGTGGCTGCTGGCCCAGGACTCACCGCAGGTCGTCCCCCTGATCGGCACCACGCGGCTGCAGCGGTACGAGGAGGCCCTGGCGGCGCTGGACATCACGCTGGACCCGCACCAGCTCGCAACTCTGGACGGCGCCTGAGCCGGGGCGCTCGGGCCTGGCGGACCGGGACGGCTCCGGGGCCCGACGACGCCTACTTCTTGGCCTTGCCGTCCTTGCCGCCGGTGGTGTCGGTGGACAGCGCGGCGATGAAGGCCTCCTGCGGGACCTCGACCCGCCCGATGGTCTTCATCCGCTTCTTGCCCTCCTTCTGCTTCTCGAGCAGCTTGCGCTTGCGGCTGATGTCTCCGCCGTAGCACTTGGCGAGCACGTCCTTGCGCATCGCACGAACCGTCTCGCGGGCGATCACCCGGGCACCGACGGCGGCCTGGATCGGCACCTCGAACTGTTGGCGCGGGATCAGCTCGCGGAGCTTGCCGACCATCATCACGCCGTACGCGTAGGCCTTGTCCTTGTGCACGATGGCGCTGAACGCGTCCACCTGCTCGCCCTGCAGCAGGATGTCGACCTTGACCAGGTCGGCTGCGACCTCACCGGACGGCTCGTAGTCGAGCGAGGCGTAGCCCCGGGTCTTGGACTTCAGCTGGTCGAAGAAGTCGAAGACGATCTCGGCGAGCGGCAGGGTGTACCGCAGCTCGACCCGCTCCGCGGACAGGTAGTCCATGCCGAGCAGGTCGCCCCGGCGGATCTGGCACAGCTCCATGACCGAGCCGATGAACTCGCTCGGGCACAGGATCGTCGCCTTGACCACCGGCTCGCGCACCTCGCCGATCTTGCCGCCCGGGAACTCGCTCGGGTTGGTGACGGTGATCACCGTGCGATCCTCGAGCGTCACCTCGTACACGACGTTGGGGGCCGTGGAGATCAGGTCGAGGTCGAACTCACGCTCGAGCCGCTCGCGCACGATCTCCAGGTGCAGCAGGCCGAGGAACCCGACCCGGAAGCCGAAGCCCAGCGCCACCGACGTCTCGGGCTCATAGACGAGGGCGGCGTCGTTGAGCTTGAGCCGGTCGAGGGCGTCGCGCAGCACCGGGTAGTCCGTGCCGTCGATGGGGTACAGCCCGGAGAAGACCATCGGCCGGGGGTCGTGGTACTCCGCCAGGGCCGCTGCCGCCGGCTTGCTCGCGTTGGTCACCGTGTCGCCGACCTTGGACTGGCGCACGTCCTTGACGCCGGTGATCAGGTAGCCGACCTCACCGACGCCGAGGCCGTCGGTGGGGTTCGGCTCCGGTGAGATCACGCCGATCTCCAGGAGCTCGTGGGTCGCCCGGGTCGACATCATCACGATCTTCTCGCGCGGGCTCAGGTGCCCGTCGACGACGCGGACGTACGTCACCACACCCCGGTACGTGTCGTAGACCGAGTCGAAGATGATCGCGCGCGCCGGTGCGTCGGCGCTGCCCTGCGGCGCCGGGACGACGTCCACGATCCGGTCGAGCAGCTCCAGGACGCCCGCACCCGTCTTGCCCGAGACCCGCAGGATGTCCGCCGGGTCGCCCCCGAGGAGGCCGGCGATCTCCTCGGCGTACTTCTCCGGCTGGGCGGCCGGCAGGTCGATCTTGTTCAGGACGGGGATGATCGCGAGGTCGTTCTCCATCGCCAGGTAGAGGTTGGCGAGCGTCTGCGCCTCGATGCCCTGTGCGGCGTCGACGAGCAGGACCGCGCCCTCGCATGCGGCGAGGGACCGCGAGACCTCATAGGTGAAGTCGACGTGACCTGGCGTGTCGATCATGTTGAGCGCGTACGGCGTCATCGTCCCGTCCGGCGCCTGCACTGCCCACGGCATCCGGACCGCCTGGGACTTGATGGTGATGCCGCGCTCGCGCTCGATGTCCATCCGGTCCAGGTACTGCGCCCGCATCGCGCGGTCGTCCACGACGCCGGTCAGCTGCAGCATGCGGTCGGCCAGGGTCGACTTGCCGTGGTCGATGTGGGCGATGATGCAGAAGTTGCGCAACAGCTCCGGCGGCGTGCCGGCGGGCTGGATGCGCTTGTTCAGCGCCGTGCTGGGGATCGGGGACACAGACAGGGTGCTCCGGGACTCGAGGGGCGGGCGGGTCTCACTGCGGCCGAGCCACGAACGCAGGGTCTGCCCTGGTGCGGGTGGCGCGCCCACCATGGTCCCACGACCCGTGCACCGCGCGACCACCGGCGACCGCGCCCCGCCGCCGACGGCTGGGCGCCGGACCGACCTGGGCCCCGCACGTGTCCGTCGGCTCACCCGACGGTCGAGCACCGCGAGGACGTTCCGGTTGCGGGCCGGGTCGGCTCGCACGACGCTGGGTGTTCCGTGCACACCTCGACGAGGAGGACCAGACGATGGCATCCGTCGCCCGCATCACCCACATCAGCTCCCGCTCCGAGACCAGCTTCGAGGACGCCGTCCGTGGCGGCGTCGAGCGCGCCGCCCAGACGCTGCGCAACGTCTCGGGAGCGTGGGTCAAGGAGCAGAAGGTCGAGGTCACCGACGGCCGGATCACCTCCTTCCAGGTCGTCCTCGAGGTCACCTTCGTCCTGGACTGAGGCGCCACCGCTAGCCTGGCGCGGGTGAGCACCTCCTCCCTCGTCGCCCGGCTGCTCGGGGCTACGGTCCGCGGTCTGTCCGGGGTCACCGCGAAGGATCGGCGCGGGTCGTCCGGCGACGGGCGTGCCAGCAAGGCGAAGCCGGTCGGCCGTGCTGCTGCCGCCGGCTACCCGGGCGACTTCACCGGTGTCGTCCATCCGGTCTACGCGCCGCATCGGGACGGTTCACCGGACCCGGGCGAGATCGTCTGGACCTGGGTCCCCTACGAGGAGGACGCCACCCGCGGCAAGGACCGGCCGGTCCTCCTCGTGGGGCACGACGGGGACTGGCTGCTCGGTCTCATCCTGAGCAGCCGGGACCACGACGCCCAGCCCGCCCGTAACGGCGAGACCTGGATCGACCTCGGCGTGGGCGACTGGGACTCCCGGCGCCGGCCGAGCGAGGTCCGCCTCGACCGGATCCTGCGGCTGGACCCGGCGGCGGTCCGACGGGAGGGTTCCGTCCTCGACCGCACCCGGTTCGCGATGATCTCCGACCGGCTCGGATGACGGCGCAGAACCCGTCGTCGGGCCGCCTGCCAGGCGCGGAATCGCCCCTGGCAGCGGTCTGCTGATAACATCCGAGTTCGCGTGTCCGCCCAGGTCGGCGGGCACAACCCCAGCTCCTCTCCGCGGGTGTCCCCACGCCCCAGTCCCGGAGCTGGACGCGCCCTCTAGACCTGTCAGATCGCTTCGGCGAACGCACAAGAGAGTCCACACGTGGCGAACATCAAGTCCCAGATCAAGCGCATCCGCACCAACGAGCTGGCGCGCGTCCGCAACAAGGCCGTCAAGTCCGAGCTCAAGACGCACGTGCGTCGGGTTCGCGAGGCCGTCGCCGCAGGCGACAAGGACGCGGCGAGCGAGGCACTGCGCAGCGCATCGACAAAGATCGACAAGGCAGTGAGCAAGGGCGTCATCCACGCCAACCAGGCTGCGAACCGCAAGTCGGCCCTCGCGAAGCAGGTCAGCGCGCTCTGAGCGCACCTCGCAGCAGGTCCGCGAGAAGTCGACGGCGTCACACGCGTCATGCGGTGGCGCCGTCGGTGTCTCATCAGCCGCGCAGAGCCCTGCGTCCCTGACTCCTGGCCCGACGGTCGTCGACGGCGCCTTCTCGCACCCCGCCACCGGGATCAGCCCGCGCCGCTTCGTCGGTAGGCAGGGGATCTTCACCGAGAGCGGTGACGTGCACGGCTACGAGTTCCTGTACCGAGCCGGCCGCGAGCACACCCTGCGGGTCGACCGCTGGTCGGCCGCGGCACAGGATCGCGCGACGCTCCGGGTGCTCGAAGCGACCTTCAGCGGGACCGGCGTGCAGTCGGTCGCCGCCCACGCGCTGGTCTTCGTGAGCCTCACACGGTCGCTCCTGGTCTCCGACCTCCCCGTTCCGCCCCGGCCCGGGCACCTCGTGATCGAGGTCGTCGAGTCCGTCCGCGCGGACGCGGCCGTCGTCCGTGGTGTCGCGACCCTCCGTGCCCAAGGCTTCCGGATCGCGATCGACGACTTCGTCGGGCTCGACAGCCAGCTCCCGCTCCTGCCCTACGCCGACTACGTCACGATCGACCGGCGGGACCTCGTCCGTGGGCCGGCTCTGGTCGACCTGGCCAGGACGTACGGCGCGACACTGGTCGCGGAGCGGATCGAGACCGCTGCCGAGTGGGAGCGCTGCCGCGCCCTCGGCTTCGACCTCTTCCAGGGCAACCACCTCGAGGCGACGCAGGTCCTGAACCGCACACCGATCATGAGCCGTCGACCCGTCGCACGCTCCTGGACCCCCAAGACGGTGGGGGGGACGACGTCGTCGGCAAGGACGGCGGCGAGCACAGCTGCGACGATCCCGTCGCCGCGCGCGCCCGTGGCCCGCTGAACCCGACCTTCCAGCGCTGGCGCCCCCTGCTCGCCAGCCCCGGTCGTCGCGCTCAGCCGAGCGCCGTTCAGGAGTCCGACGCCTCCCAGGACTCGAGCGTCTCCGCGAAGCCCGCAGTGACCGCCTGCGGGGCGATCACCGGGAAGGTCGTCGGACGGATCCCGGCCTCCCGCAGAGCGGTCTCGTAGGCCTTGGCTGCCCCGGCGGTGTCGCCCTGCTCGATCATCCGATCGGCGAGCGATCGCCAGACGGACGCTGCCTGGCGACCCGCCGACATCATGGCGAGCCGGTCGGCGGCCCAGCTGTACGCGGCCTTGGCGCCCTCGACGTCGCCGAGCGCCGCCAGCGCGTCGCCCAGCACGATCTGGCCGTCGCACGCGTCGTAGCCGCCGGTATCACCCAGGTGCGCGAGACCCTCGCGGGCGAGCTCCTCGGCCCGGTGCGGGTCGCCGAGCATGAGGTACGCCCGCCCCGACTCGTACGAGCAGCGCGCGAGCTCGTTCTCCGAGCCGACGTACTCGAGGTCCTTGGCGGCGTGACCCAGCTGCTCGAGCGCAGCGACGGGGTCGGGCGGGGCGCTGCGCAGCAGCAACCAGCCGTAGTGCAGGCGAAGTCGCGGGAGGTCCCGGCTGGCTGCACCCTCGCTGAGGTACGCCAGAGCGCGTTCGGTCAGCCGTCGCGCCTCGGCGAACTCGCCACGACCCTCGGCGATCATCGCCGCGTTCCAGTAGATGCTGCCGCGACCTCGCATCGAGCCCTTGGACTCGGCGAGCTCGATCAGCTCCGCGACCCGGTGCGTCGCGAAGAGCAGGTCGCCCCGCTCGTAGTAGGACCACAGGATGGTCGACGCCAGGCGAAGGTGCTCGTCGGTCGCCGCGATCCCGTCCTTCTCGATCTCGGCGAGCACCTGCTCACCGAGCTCGATGCTGTGCGAGACGTCGCCGGCCTCGTGATAGGACGCCACGAGGTCGCTGGCCAGGGCGGCCGCCTCGAGCGACCGGCCGTGCGAGCGGGCGTCGGCGAGCAGCGGCTCGAGCACGGCGACGGACTCCTCGAGGTCGCCGAGCGCCTCATGGGCCTGCGCGAGGGCACGCAGGGCCTCCGCGTGGTGCCGGGGCGCCACGGTCGAGAGGTCGAGCGCGAGCAGCCGGTCGCGGGCCTCGGCAGCCGCGCCGTTCGCCAGGGCGAGCCGCGCGAAGCCGATCTCCATCCGCGCGCGCTCCTCGCTCGGCGCCTTGTCGCCGTGCCGCAGGTAGTCGGCGGTGGTGCCGACCCGCGCGGCGAGGATCTTCAGCGCACCGTCCGTCGGCACGCGACGCCCGGCCTCGATCAGCGAGATGTAGCTGGGCGAGAAGTCGTCACCTGCCAGCGCGGTCTGCGAGAGGCCGGCACGGGTTCGTTCGGCCCGAAGGCGATCCGAGAGTTCTGTCACAGTCGGTCATCCTATCCTTGACAACCAGGTACCGGCAGGGGGTGGAGCCATCCGATCGGGTGAAAGGGTCGGCAGGGCCGCCGACGACGACGGCCCCGACCAGACCTGGCGGGCGACTGCTCGACCTATCTCACACGGCGGTACGGCAGCAGCCGGTGCCACCGAGCGTCGTGGCCCCGCCGGCGCCGAGCGGGAGGCCGGCGACGGCAAGTCCGAGGGTCAGGATGGCGGCGGCGAGAGCCTTGACGGTGCGGTTCATGATGATCTCCTCATTGCTGGGGGTTGGTCGCTGTCACGATCACTATGACACGATACGAGCAGGTTCGCCACGAGCGCACGGCCATCTGTCCATGGTCTTTGCCCAGGTCAGCGGCACATTTAACACATTCTTCGCAATCCGCGCCGGCATCGTCGGCGCTCGCCCCGCTCCTGGCCGACAGCGCCGCCCGGACCCGCCCGGTCTGTCACAGCCGGATTGACTCTCGGGGGTCGTCGTCGGGCTCGAGACGGCCGGTCGACGGGGCTGGTCGACGGGCGGTCGCCGGCATCGTGACGGCCGGTCGACGGGCTGGTCGACGGACGGGCACGGGGCGGACGCCAGGGCGGGTGGCCGACGTTCGGTCAGCGACCTGAGGCGGCCGCGACACGTAGGACGGCCCGCTCGACGGCGAAGACCGGGTCGCGACCGGCGCCCTTGACCTCGGCGTCGGCCTGAGCGACGGCGACGATGGCCGAGGCGAGCGACTCCGGCGTCCAGCTGTGGAGCTCACGGCGGGCCCGGTCCACCTGCCACGGCGCCAGCCCGAGGTCACGCACCGGGTCCAGCCCGCGCCCACGTGCGGCGGCGACCTTGGCGAGGCTCCGCAGCTTGGCTGCGAGGGCTGCGACGATCGGGACCGGGTCCGAGCCGGTGGCCAGCGCATGCCGCAAGAGGGCGACCGCCTGGCCCGCGTTCCCCTCGACCGCTGCATCGGCCACCCGGAAGCCGCTCGCCTCGACCCGGCCCGCGTAGTAGCGGGTCACGACATCCAGCGAGATCCTGCCGGCAGTGTCCGCGACCAGCTGGAGACACGCGGCTGCGAGCTCGCGCAGGTCGGCACCGCACGCCTCGACGAGGGCACGAAGGGCGTCCGGCTCGGCCTTGCGGCCGCTGCGGCTCAGCTCCGCGACCGCGAAGGCGTACTTGTCGGCATCCCGCTTCACGGGCTCACAGGACACCACGACCGCCCCGGCGGCCCGGACGGCGTCGAGGGTCTTCTTCCCGCGCACCCCTCCCCCGTGCTGCAGCACCAGCACGACGTCGGGCGACGGCTCGTCGACGTAGGCGACGACATCGGCCAGCGCCTGCTCCGTCCCGGTGTTCAGGTCCGTGAGCACGACGACTCGTGCCTCGCCGAAGAGTGAAGGGCTGGTCGCGACCCGGAGCCGACCTGCCTCGTAGGCGGCGCCCTCGAGCCGCGTGACCTCCACAGCAGGATCCGCCTGCCGTGCCTGGGCGATGAGCCGCTCGACGGCCCGCTCGGCGAGCAGCGCCTCGGTCCCGGTGATGAGCACGAGGGGGGCGGGTTCGACCTGGTCCCAGCTCGTCGTCATGCCGGCCGGGCGTCGAGGAGCTGGAGGCATGAGCACAGCCTGCCACGGCGGTCCGTCAGGCGCGGACGCGTCAGAGCGTGACCCAGAGCCGGGCGCAGAGCTTGGCGCGGCGCCAGGCGCGGCACCACGTCACCCGAGGCACCGTGCGGTGACCCGCAGCCTGCCCCCACCGAGCTCGCCCGAGACCCCGATGTCTCCGCAGACGTGGGTGCTCAGGACGACGGAGCCCGCCGAGCGGTACAGGTCGATCGTGGACGCGGCCGGGTGCCCGTACGTGTTGTCGGCGCCCGCACTGACCAGCGCCAACGGGGCGCCGAGCCAGTCGGCCAGCTCCTCGGACTGGTTGGCCGAGCCGTGGTGTGCGACCTTGACCACGTCGGGCGGCTCGACCATCGACTGCTGGAGGCCGATCAGCAGGGCATCCTGGGCTGTCGGCTCGACGTCGCCGAGCGCCAGCACCGTCAGGTCCGGCGCCTCGAGCAGCACGACGACGCTGGCGTCGTTGATCTCCTGTCCCGTCGCGTCCTGGACCGGGCCGCCGGGGGCACGATCGGGCCACAGGACCGTCCAGCGGACCTCCCCCGCCTGACCCGAGCCACCCGTCAGGCCGAGCTCGGTCGGCACACCAGCCGCGCCGAGGGCACCTTCGGCCCGGCTCACCTGACCGGCCGGTGCCCGGAACGGGCTGACGACGGCCCGGGCGACCTGACGACCGCCGAGCACCGCATCGAGGCCGCCGACGTGGTCGGCGTGGAAGTGCGTGAGGATCAGCAGGTCGATCCGATCGATCCCCAGCGTCTCCAGGCAGTCGTCGGCCGCCCGCCCGTCCGGACCCACGTCGATCACGACGGCGGCGCTCGGCCCCGACCGCACCACCAGGGTGTCGCCCTGGCCCACGTCGCACAGCGCTGCCCGCCAGTCCGGCGGTGGCCAGCCGTCCGGCAGGACGCCGAGCACCCGGGCACGGACCTCCGGTACCAGCAGGAGGGCCAGGCACAGAGCCGCTGCCAGCACGAGTCGCCGCCTCCCGCTCGGCACCCGGTGGGCACCGAGCACCAGTACGAGGGCTGCCGCGGTCAGCCCGAGGAGCAGGACCAGCCCGGCCGGCCCCGCCGGCCAGCCGTGCCGCGCACCCGGCAACCCGGCACCGAACCGTGCGACCTCGGCGATCCACCAGGTCGCCCAGCCCGCCCCGTGTGCCAGGACACCGGCCAGCCCTGGGAACCCCGGCGCCGTGAGCGTCGCCGCGACGCCCAGCAGCGTCGCGGGCAGCAGGGCCGGAGCGGCGACGAGGTTGGCCGGCACCGCGTAGACCGAGACGGCAGGGTCGAGCAGGACGATGACAGGAGCGCACACCGCCTGCGCCGCGGCCGGCACCGCCACCGCGACCGCGAGCCACCGCGGGACCAGTCGGCCGAGGGCCTCGGCGAGCGGCGGTGCGAGCAGGACGATCGCACCGGTCGCCAGCACCGACAGGACGAACCCGAAGGACCGGGCCAGCCACGGGTCCAGTACGAGCAGCAGGACCACGGCACCACCGAGGGCCGGTGCAGCGCGCGAGGGCCGTCCGATCAGCAGACCGAGGGCGGCCAGGGCACCCATCGCCGCGGCACGGACGACGCTCGGCTCGGGGTGGACGAGCAGGACGAAGCCCGCCATCACCAGCACGGAGACGAGCGCACGGAGCGGACGCGGCAGCCGCAGGAGGGAGGTCAGGAGGAGCACGCTGAGCGACAGCACGGCGAAGTGCCCACCGGAGACTGCCGTGACGTGGGTGAGGCTCACGTCCCGCATGGCCTGGTCCAGGTCCGCGGGCAGGCGTGAGGTGTCCCCGATGGCCGCTCCCGGAACCAGACCGCGGGCGTCCGGCGCCAGGTCGTCCGTGACCTCGAGGAGCGCAGACCGGAGGCGCGTGACCGCTCGATCGACCGCACCGGCCCGATCGAGCACCCGGACGTCCCCCGACGTGCTGATCAGACCACGCAGCTCACCACCGTCGACCGTCCCGAGGCGGCCCGAGACCCGGACACGGGTGCCGTACGGGACATCGGTCCACTGAGGTCCGCCGAGGACGAGGAGTCCTGCTCCGGCGCCGCCGGTGCGACCTCGTCCGGTCACCTGCTCGACGGCGACGACCGTCCGGTAGCGCCTCGAGTCGTCGGACGCCGAACCGTCGTCGGTGGCCGGGTCGGCGTCCGCAGCGGTCCCGACCGGCAGGTCCGGGTCCGGCCACGGGTCGGGTACCGGGACGACCTCGGCCCGCACGACGCCCACGACCTCGACGACGGCCCGAGCCGCGACGAGCTCGCCCAGCAGACCGCCCTGCCGCAGGTGCAGCTGGACCGCGCACGAGGTGGTCACCGCGATCACGGCAGCCAACGTCAGCCATGCGGTCCCGAGTGCCGTACCTCCTGCTTTCCACGAACCCGCCCGGTCCGATCGCACCAGGTCGCTGCGGCGCCGCGCGGACCATCGGGCCGCCGACGCCAGGGCAGCGACCACCACGCCCGTGAGCGTCACTCCGAGGATGGCGACGTCTCGCGCGTCGGCACCGACCGCGATCGCGCAGCAGACCCACGACGCCAGCGCGGCGGGTACCAGTCGGAGGTCGGTGACCGAGGGCGCGTCAGGCACGGACGAGGTCACGCAGGCCGGCCAGGACCGCTGGGCCGATCCCGGTCACCTCGCCCAGCTCCTCGACCGAGGTGAAGCGACCGTTGTCCGTTCGCCAGTCAACGATCCGCTGCGCGAGCACCGGACCGATCCCCGGCAGGGCGTCGAGCGCGGCGACGTCAGCACCGTTGAGGTCGATCGGGCCACCGTGCGCGGCCGTCGCGCCCGGGACCACCGGTGGTGGCTCACCGGGCCGCGGCACGAGGACCTGCTCGCCGTCGGCGAGCACCCGGGCGAGGTTGAGGGCGGCGAGGTCCGCCTCGGGCCCGGCACCGCCGGCGGCCTCGATCGCGTCGGCGACCCGTGAACCTCCGGGCAGCGTGACGACCCCCGGCAGCGCGACCTGCCCCACCACGTGGACGACGACCGCGCCGTCGTCGGTCGTCGTCGTCCCGCCTGGCTCGCCCGCCACACCGGGCGACCCGGCAGCGGTGACCTCACCGTCGGCGCTGCTCCCGGTGCCGTCCGGCCCGGTCCGCACGACGGCCGACGGGACCTGGTCGAGCGTCCTGACCACGACGAACCCGGTGACCACTGCGAGCACGAGGGCGGAGGCGAGCGCCACCCGGCCCCGCGTCGCCCACCGCACGCTCCCCGGACCGGTGTCGACGGCCGGGTGATCGAGCGGGTGACCGTGTGCCGCGGAGTACGCCGTGAGCGCCGAGGCGAGGGCCCGCCGGCGGATCTCCGAGGCCTGCGAGGTCGGCTCGGCACCGTCACCCGGGGCGACCGGCCACGGCGCGTTGGGACCACCGGCCGGCGGAGCCGGGACCCAGCCCTGGCGCATCGGCCAGGACGCCTCCGGATCGGCGTCCGCGAACCCGTCGGCGTCCGCGAACCCGTCGGCGTCCGCGAACCCGTCGGCGTCCGCGAACCCGCCGACGCCCCCGACCGCACCGAGCCCGGTGCCGTCATCCGCCACGTCCGCGGCGCCGACGATCGTCGACGACCGCTGCGCCGGCCCACGGCTCAGGCCCGGTCCGGCCCGCACCGCGATCCGGTCGAGGCGTGCCCTGGTCTCCGCCCGAGCCCCGTCTGCTGCCACACCGGGACGCTAGGACCGGCGCCGCGAGCGCTCGGGCGAGGGTTCGGGGTCGCTGTGACAGGGCAGCCCGATCGAGGGCCTGTGTGCGAACCTGCCCGGTGGTCCGAGCAGGGCCCGCGCCCGAGCGGCCCGCGCGCGCCTCAGGCGTCGGCGGCGACCACGGCGAGCAGGCCGGGACCGACGTGCGCTCCCACGACGGCACTGATCTCGGCCACGTGCACGGAGCGCAGGCCCGCGCCGCAGGTCGCCGTGAGCCGTTCGGCGAATGCCGCAGCGACCTCCGGCTGACCCAGGTGGTGCACCGCGAGGTCGAAGCGGTCGCGACGTGCGACGTCGGCCACGATGAGCTCGACGATCCGCTCCCGCGCGCGGCCGGCGGTACGCGCCTTCTCGATCACGTCGAGCCGGCCGTTGCGCACGCCGAGAACGGGCCGAAGCCCCAGCAGGGTGCCGAACGCCGCGGCGACGGGTCCGAGCCGTCCGCCCCGTCGCAGGTGCTCGAGCGAGTCGACGGCGAACAGGACAGTGCTGCCGGCAGCCCGTGCCAGCGCGGCGCGAGCGGCCGCGTCGCCGTCGGCTCCCGCGGACCTTGCAGCGGCGAGCACCGCGAAGCCGAGGGCCATCCCGACCGTCCGCGAGTCCACGACGTGCACCGGGACCCCCGCGCTCTGGGCCGCGAGCTCCGCCGCGGTCACCGTCCCGGAGAGCTCACCGGACAGGTGCACCGAGACGATCGCGCGGGCCCCACGTGCCGCGACCCGCGCATAGACCCGCGCGAACGCCTCCGGCCCCGGCTGGGACGTCGTGACGGTCGCCCCGCTGCGCAACACCTCGACCAGCCGCGCCGGGCTCAGGTCGACACCCTCGCGGTACGCGACCCCGTCCACGACGACCTGCAGCGGCACGACGACGACGTCCGCCGCCTCGACCAGCGCGGCGGGCAGCGACGCGGTCGAGTCGGTGACGACGGCGAGCTCGCGCCGCTCGCGGGCCGAGGGCACGATCAGACCGGAACCACGTTGACGAGCCTCGGTGCCCGCACGATGACGGTCCGGATCGCCCGGCCGTCGAGCGCCCGCTGCACACCCGCGGTGGCGAGCGCCTGCTCGCGCAGCTCGTCCTCGCCGATCCCTGGCGGGACCTCGAGGCGGTCACGCACCTTGCCCTGGACCTGCACGATGCACGTCACGGTGTCCTCGACCAGGAAGGCCGGGTCCGCCACTGGGTACGGCTCGCGGATGAGGCTCTCGGCGTGGCCGAGCCGCTCCCACAGCTCCTCGGCGATGTGCGGGGCGATCGGCGCGACCAGGAGCACGATCTGCTCGGCCACCGTGCGCGGCACCTCGGTCAAGGAGGTCAGGTGGTTGTTCAGGACGATCAGCCGGGCGATCGCGGTGTTGAACCGCATCCCGTCCAGCTCGGTGCGGACGTCCGCGATGGTCCGGTGCAGCAGCCGGGTGGTGTCGAGGTCGGCCTCGGTGTCCACGACCGTCACGGCGCCCGTGATCTCGTCGACGACGTTGCGCCACAGCCGCTGCAGGAACCGTTGCGAGCCGACGACGGCGCGGGTGTCCCACGGCCGTGAGATGTCCAGCGGACCCATCGACATCTCGTACGCCCGAAACGTGTCGGCCCCGTACGCCTCGTAGATCTCGTCCGGGGTCACGCTGTTCTTCAGCGACTTGCCGATCTTCCCGTACTCCCGGAAGACCTCCTGACCCTGCCACGTGTGGCCGCTCGCCACCGAGGCGTCCTCGACGACCTCGGCGGCCGGCACGTACTGGCCCCGCACGTCGGCGTAGGCGTACGCCTGGATGTAGCCCTGGTTGAAGAGCTTGCGGAAGGGCTCGACACCCGAGACGTGGCCCAGGTCGTACAGGACCTTGTGCCAGAACCGCGCGTACAGCAGGTGCAGGACGGCGTGCTCGACCCCGCCGACGTACAGGTCGACCCCGCCGCTCGCGCCGGCCGTGGCGTTGTGGTCGGGGGCCAGCCAGTACTGCTCGAGCTCGTCGTCGACCAGGACGTCGCGGCGGGTCGGGTCGAGGTAGTTCAGGTAGTACCAGCAGGACCCCGCCCAGTTGGGCATCGTGTTGGTGTCCCGGCGGTAGGTGCGCGGTCCGTCGCCGAGGTCGAGCGTGACATGGACCCAGTCCTCGTTCCGGCCGAGCGGCGGTTCGGGGGTCGAGTGCGCGTCGTCCGCAGCGAAGGTCCGCGGGGCGTAGTCGGGCACGTCCGGCAGGTCCACCGGCAGCAGCGCGTCGGGCAGCGCGAGCGGCAGGTCGTGCTCGTCGTAGACGATCGGGAAGGGCTCGCCCCAGTACCGCTGCCGGCTGAACAGCCAGTCGCGCAGCCGGTAGGTGACGGAGCCCGTCCCGAAGCCCTTCTGCTCGAGCCAGGCGGTCATCGTCGACTTGGCCTCGGCGACCCCCAGGCCGTCCAGGCTGATCTCGGCGTTCGCCGAGTTGATCGCGGGTCCCTCGCCGACGAAGGCGTCGCCGTCGAAGTCCGCCGGCGGCTGGACTGTCCGCACGATGGGCAGCTCGAACTCCGTCGCGAAGTCCCAGTCGCGCGTGTCCTGGCCGGGTACTGCCATGATCGCGCCGGTGCCGTAGCCCATCAGCACGTAGTCGGCCGTGAAGACCGGCACGAGGTCGCCGTTGGCCGGGTTCGTTGCCAGGTGCCCGGTGAAGACGCCCGTCTTGCGGCCGGCGTCGGCCTGCCGCTCGATCGCGGACTTCGCGGCGGACTCGACGCGATAGGCAGCAACGGCGGCGAGCGGGGTGCGGTGGCCCCCGGTCCAGCTCCGGTGTGTCCCGTCGGGCCACTGCGCGGGGACCTCGTCCAGCAGCGGGTGCTCGGGAGCGACGACGACGAAGGTCGCACCGAACAGGGTGTCCGGCCGGGTCGTGAAGACCTCGATGTCGTTGCCGCCGATGACGTCGAACCGGACCTGGGCGCCCTCCGACCGGCCGATCCAGTTGCGCTGCATCGCGCGGACCTTCTCCGGCCAGTCGATCATGTCCAGGTCGTCGGCCAGCCGGTCGGCGTACGCGGTGATCCGGAGGTTCCACTGGCGCAGGTTGCGCTTGAAGACCGGGAAGTTGCCGCGTTCGGAGCGGCCGTCGACAGTGACCTCCTCGTTCGCCAGGACCGTGCCCAGACCGGGGCACCAGTTCACCGGCGTCTCGGAGACGTAGGCCAGACGCTGCGGGTCGATCAGCCGGCGGCGTTCGACGGCGTCGAGATCCGCCCATGAGCGTCCCGCGTCGACCAGGTCCGCAGGAAGGTCGCGTGTGGCGTCCTCGTAGGCCGCGACCAGCTCGCTGACGGGTCGCGCACGGCCGGTGCCGCCGTCCGGACGCGGCGCGGACTCGTCGTACCAGGAGCTGAAGAGCTGCAGGAAGATCCACTGCGTCCAGCGGACGTACTGCGAGTCCGTCGTGGCGAAGCTGCGCCGCGGGTCATGGGCCAGCCCGAGACGCCGCAGCTGCTGCCGCATGGTCGCGATGTTCGCCTCGGTCGTGGCGCGCGGGTGCTGGCCGGTCTGGACGGCGTACTGCTCGGCGGGCAGACCGAACGCGTCGTACCCGAGGGCGTGCAGGACGTTGTCCCCGCACATCCGCCGGTAGCGGCCGACGACGTCGGTGGCGATGTACCCCAGGGGGTGGCCGACGTGCAGGCCCGACCCGGACGGGTACGGGAACATGTCCATGATGAAGAAGGACGGGGTCGTCGGGTCGGCGTGCCGACCGTTCGCGTCGGTCAGCGGGCCGGACGGGTTGGCGGCGTAGAACGTGCCTCGCTCGTCCCAGCGGTCCTGCCACCGCGACTCGAGCTCAGCGGCGAGCGCAGCGGTGTACCGGTACGGCGTGGCGCGATCGTCCGACGGGGTCGTCGCGGCGGCCGGGTCCGAAGGGATGGGGGCGGCTGGGCTGTCCTTCGTCTGCACCGGATCAGGCTACCGTCGGCCGCCTCCGGCACCGGCCACCTTCCGGTGCCCGCACGCCGGACGACCGGCCGTGCACACCGGTCAACGCGCCGAGCGGTACTCCAGGGTCAGCGGGCACTGGAACGGGTCGCGGGCGGCGAGACCGACCCGGTTGAGGTAGCGGATGACGATGCCGTAGGACTTGAGCATCGTGGTCTCGCTGTAGGCGATGCCGCGGCTCGCGCAGAACTCGCGGACGATCGGCTGCACGCGGCGAAGGTGGGGCCGCGCCATGTTCGGGAACAGGTGGTGCTCGATCTGGTAGTTCAGGCCACCCATGAACTCGTCGATGACCCGGCCGCCCTTGACGTTGCGGCTCATCAGGACCTGCCGCCGCAGGAAGTCGATCTTGGCGTCCTTCGGCACGATCGGCATGCCCTTGTGGTTCGGGGCGAAGACAGCACCCATGTAGAGGCCGAAGAGCGCGAGCTGGACGCCGAGGAAGGCGAAGGCCATGCCGACGGGGAGCACCCAGAAGACCAGGGCGAGGTAGCCGCCGAGGCGCAGGGTCACGAACACCATCTCGACCGGACGACGCTTGACCTCACCGCGCCCGAAGATCGTCTTGACCCCGGAGACGTGCAGGTTCAGGCCTTCGAGGAGGAGCAGCGGGAAGAACAGCCAGCCCTGGCGCTCGGCGAACCACGCGGCCATGCCGGTGCGCGCCTCGGGCAGGTCCTCGGTGGTGAACACGAGCGCACCGGAGTCGATGTCCGGGTCGGCGCCGACCTGGTTCGGCTTGGCGTGGTGCCGGCTGTGCTTGTGGTTCCACCAGCCGTAGCTCATGCCCGCGTACAGGTTGGCGATGACCAGGCTCGCCCAGTCGTTCCAGCGCCCCGACCGGAAGATCTGCCGGTGTGCGGCGTCGTGACCGAGGAACATGACCTGGCCGAGGACGAGCGAGAGGACGGCGGCGAGGGCCAGCTGCCACCACGAGTCCCCGATGAGCACGAACGCCACGCCGATGCCCGCCAGCAGGAGGGTCAGGACGACGAAGCGCGTCCAGTAGTACCCGTACCGCCGTCGCATGAGGCCGGCCTCCTGGACGGTCCTGGTCAGCGCGGTGAACTCGCTGACCTGCCGCTCTCGAGGCGACATCGGGGCCTCGGGTGCGTTCTCGTACGGCGTGGTGGCAACGTCCATGCGGTGTGCGTCCAGTCTCTCGGGGCGGTCTGTCTGAGTCGTGCCGATGACGCTGTGACGCTGTGACACTGGGACACGGCAGCACACGTGGTCCCACGGGTCCGCTCCATGGGTGTGGTATGGCGGCGGACCTACGCAAGCGTAACCTGCTGGGCCGGAAACCGACAGGCCGACCGCCTGCGCGCGCACCTGTCGTGCTCACTAGGCTCAGGCCATGACGCAGCAGTTCGGCGTACCGGGCCCTGGCGGCACACCCGACGAGGCAGGTGCAGCAGCAGCAGCAGCGCAGGCTCGCGCGGAGGCGGCGGAGGCCAGGGCAGCGGCCGCCCAGGCGGTCGCCGAGGCGGCCGAGGCCCGTGCCGTGGCACTCGAGGCGAAGGCAGCGGCAGCAGCGGCAGGCGGCGGCGCCGGCCCCACCGCCGCACCGGCGACGACCGCGTCGGAGATCGCGGGCACCCCGGCCTCGGCGTCGGTCCCGGTTGCCGTCGCACCGTCGCAGTGGTCCGAGACGGTGCGTGCGGCCTACGCCTTCGCGGACGGCTCGCTCCCCCTCGGCGCACTCGTCGAGGACGGCACGGCGTCCCCCGACGCCCAGGTCGGTCTGCCGCTGGCCATGATGAACCGGCACGGTCTGGTGGCCGGCGCGACCGGCACCGGCAAGACCAAGACCCTCCAGGTGATGACCGAGGGCCTCTCGTCGGCCGGCCGGGGCCGGTCGGGTCAGCGGGTCAGGACGAGCAGGAACTCGATGGAGCCGGCAGGCTCGACGGTCACGAAGCCCAGGTCCGGCGCGGCCAACCCGTAGGTCTCGAGGTCGACCGGGACCTGGCCGACGACCTCGACCCCGGCGAGCGTCCGCTGAACCTCGAGGTCCACCGTCACCGCCTGGCTGATGCCGTGGAAGGTCAGGGTGCCCGGCGCGGTCACCGTGACCGGGCCGTCGGCCGAGCCGACCTCCGCGACGTCGACCGGCTCGCTGAGCAGGAACGTAGCGTCCGCGTACGTGGAGGTGTCCAGCGCTCGCCGGAAGTAGGCGTCCCGTGCGGACTCGTCGGTGGCGATCGACCCGGTGTCGACGACGAGCTCCGCCTGGGTCAGCGCCCCGTCCTCGACGACCATCGTCCCGGTCACCTGCTCGGTGCGACCTGTCACGGTCACCGCCGCACCCGAGAGCACCTCGCCGAGCCGGTAGCCGGCCTCCGAGCCTGCGCCGATCTGCCACGTGCCGTTGACATCGATCGGCGGCGGCACCTCGTCGGCCTGGGCGGCGCCGGTCGGGTCGCCGGGCTCGGCCGTCGGCGTGCTCAGCGCCAGCGGGTCGCGGGCCTCCGGGGCGATCACCTTGGCGTACAGCCACGGTCCCCCGACGATCAGCGCGACCGCCACGACGAGCGCCACCAACGTCCGGATCAGCCACCGCCGGCGGTGCTCGGGCGGGAGGTCACCGGATCGCGGCGCGACGGCGCTCATCGGCGGGCCTCCCCTCGGCGCTGCGCGACCAGACCCGCGACGACGGCCGCTGCGACCACTGCCGTGCCGGCGAGGAGCCAGCTGCTCGTCGAGGGACGCAGGCGTGACCGGTCGTCGTCGGCCACCGGGGTCGGGGTTGCCGTGCCCGGCTCGTCGGCGCGCGGTTCCGTGCTGGGCTCGGCGCTGGGTTCCGTGCTGGACTCGGTGCCGGACACGTCCGTGCCCGGCTCGTCGGTGCTCGCCGGTGCGGCGGAGGGCTCCGGCGTCGGTGCAGCCTCGGGTGCCTCGATGCTGAACCCGAGCTCTCCGCTGATGGGGTGGCCGTCGGCGGAGACCGACCGCCACACGACCTGGAAGGCGCCGGACGGCATCGACTGCGCGAGCGGCTGGGTCACGGTGGGGCCGGACACCGCAGGCTCACCTGCCGTCCACCGGCTGCCGTCGGTGCCGGTCACCTCGACGACTGCTCCCACCTCGAGCTGGTCGGCCGTGAACGTCAGGACGACCTGCTGCGGCGCGACGGTCAGCACGGCGCCGTCGGCGGGGTCGCTCCCGACGAGCGCGTCGTGCGCGTCGGCGGCGGTGGACCCGGGGCCGAGCACGATCACGAGAGCAGCGAGGGCAGACGCACCGAGGGTCGCGAACCTGCGCACGGCTCTCGTCGCCGTCGGACGAGTGCCGTGTGGTCGACGGCCTGGGTCGGACGGGCGGTGCTGCACAGCGCTCCTCTCTCGGGTCTGCCCCCGCCGGGGGCGGCCGACGCCGGACCACCCGGGCGCCGTCGAGGCAGACAGCCGCACTACCGTACGCCGCGCCGGGCCGCCGGTGTGACCGTCACCGTGCCGCGCAGCCACCGGGCGTGGGTGCTCAACGGGGCCCGCCGGGGTCGGACAGGTCCACCCGCTCGCCCGGCCATGCGACGGCGAACCCGACAGTGACCTGCGCGTCCGGGCTGACGCGGACCAGCCGGTAGTCGATGAACCGCCGGCTGTCCGGGTCGAACCGCAGGACTGTCAGCTCGGCGGTCCCGCTGAGCGGCCCGACGGTCACCGCACCGAGCACGGCGCCCGCCGTGCTCGAGCTGACGTACCGGACACCCTCGCCCTCGCGCACGGGGCCGATCCGGCGATGCAGGTGGCCGGAGATCTGGGCGGGTGCGCAGCCCTGCTCCAGGGTGGCGTCACCGGCCCTGGGGTTGTGGATGAGCAGCAGGTCGACACCGTCCTCGTCCTGGCAGGCGACCTCCGCCAGCCGCTCGCCCGCCTCGGTGATCGTCTCGTCGCCGACCAGCGTGGTGCCGACCCCGATCCTGGTCGCGATGGCGTCGCTGTCGCCCAGGATGCGGATGCCGCTGACCTCGACGACCTCGCCGTCGAGCACCTGGGCGCCGACCGCGCGCTCCTCGGCGCTGGTCTCCTCGCTGTCATGGTTGCCGTCGACCACCACGAGCTCGGCGCCGTCGGGTACCGCGTCCGCGAATGCTCGCACGCAGTAGGACTCCACCGCGGTCCCGTTGATCGTCGAGTCACCGGCGTTGAGCACGACAGTCGCCCCGGAGAGCTCGGCGACCGACCGGATCACCCTGGCCATGCCGACGTTGCAGTGCAGGTCGCTGACGACGAGCAGCACGACGGGCTCAGCGGCCTCGTCGTCGGTCTCGGCCTGGTCGTCGGTCTCGTCGGAGTCGCCGTCACCCGGACCGCCGGGCGTCGCGCTCACGGCCGGCGACGCCGAAGGGGCAGCCGGCCTGGGGCCCGCCACCTGCACCGCGTCGTGCCGAGCCGCTGCCTCGGCGTCCGTGGCGGCACGCTCCGCCCAGGCGCCCTCCACCCCCGTGACGACGGTGTCGTAGAACCGCTCGTTGTCGCGGTAGGCGTCCACGACGTAGCCGCCGTAGGTGTCGATCACGCCGGCCAGCCGGCCGGTGATCCGTGCACCCTCCAGGGGCGTGCCCGCGAAGACGGCCGAGGCGGGCTGGTCGTTCGTCGTGGTGGCCGCGGTCGGGCCGCTCGCGGTCACGGTGCCGGCCACGACGACCACGACGACGGTCGCCGCGACGCCGAGCGCCCGGTACGGGCGGACGAGCGCCGCGAGCTCGGCCCGCCGCGCCGATCCGAGGGCTGACCTCAGACCCCAGGCGGCGAGGCCGACGAGGGCCGCTGCCAGGAGGCCACGTTGGACGGCATCGACCACGAGGGCCTGGACCACGCCGCGCATGGTCACCTCCGGCCCGTTGAAGAACTGGACGTAGCCCTCGAGGTCTGCGCCCAGCGCCGCGAGCGTGTCGGCCTCCTCGACGGCGGTGACCTCGCGCGGGATCTCCTGGACGACGACGCGCAGACCGAGCGTCAGGGGCAGTGGCGAGTCGATGACGAGGGTGCCGAGCGGCCCCAGGTCGACGGTGACCTCGTCGTCGACGGTGACCTCGTAGCGGGCGAGGTGTGGTCCGAGGCTCGCCTCGGCGGAGGCGGTCGCGACGCCCCAGCCGAGGCATGGGACGACCACGACGACGGCCAGCAGCAGGATGCGCAGCACGGTCCGCCCGGACGGGAGGGCTGCGACGGCCCGACGGACCGTGCCGCGGACGCGTTCGGCGAACGGCCCGGTGAGCCAGGCCCGGAGCCGTGCCGTCGCGGACCCGACCGGACCCGGACCGGCAGGCGCCGTCGGATCCGGCTCGGCCGGGCGTTCGCTCAGGTTCATGACCCTCCTAGCCTCACCCATCGACCCGTGCGGGACCACCGCGCACATCAGGACCGCTGCGAGTGTGTTCGCTCTGAGCGAACAGACGGAGCAGCTCGGCCACATCGTGCGGCTCGGCACATCGAGCAGACCCAGCAGACCCAGCGGACCCAGCAGACCCAGCAGACCCAGCAGGGCGGAGCCCGGCCTCAGACGGTGGCGTTCTGCTCGTCCCGCCAGGCGAGCCAGTGCCGGAGCCGGCCGAGGTCGTAGCCGGGACCCGAGACGTCGACGGTGAACAGGCTCACACCGAGGTCACGCATCCTCGCTGCGGCGTCGCCCGGCGTCCCCGACCGCCCCACGCCGACCGACCGCTCGATCTCGTCCGGATCGCGTCCCACCACCGCGCAGTGCTCATCGAGGATCGCGGACTTGCGGGCGACCGTCTCGGCGTCGCCGAAGGAGTGCCACACGGTGGCGTGCTCCGCGACGACCCGCAGGGTCTTCCGCTCGCCCCCGCCGCCGATCAGGACGGGGATGTCCCGCGTCGGTGCCGGGTTGGCCGCCGCCCACCGGGCCTTGATCCGCGGCAGCGCCGCGCCCAGGTCGGCGATCCGCGAGCCGGGCGTCCCGAACTCGTAGCCGAACTCTGCGTAGTCCCGCTCGAACCACCCGGCGCCGATCCCCAGCACGAGCCGGCCACCGCTGATGTGGTCGACCGTGCGGGCCATGTCCGCCAGCAGGTCGGGGTTGCGGTAGCTGTTGCAGGTGACCAGCGCGCCGATCTGCACGCTCTCGGTCGCCTCGGCCCAGGCTCCGAGCATCGTCCAGCACTCGAAGTGCTTGCCGTCCGGTTCACCATAGAGCGGGAAGAAGTGGTCCCAGTTGAAGATGATGTCCGCGCCGGCCTCCTCGACGGCCGCCACCGCCCGCCGGATGTCGGCGTAGTCGGCGTGCTGCGGCTGGATCTGGACACCGATGCGTACCGGTCGGGTCATGACGTCTCCTGGGGATGTGGACGGCCGTTGGCGTTCGCGTCAGGCTACGACGCGAGCCGACCGACCGGCAGCACCCGACGCTGCCCGCCTGGCGCGTACGGGCCGTCAGCGGCTACGGCCCAGCAGGGTCCGCAGAGCGGCGGCGTAGGCGACAGTTCGCGGGTAGCCGCCGTGGGTCGCGATCTCCGGCAGGTATCCGCTGGTGTCGATCTCCTCGGCCGGCCGGTCGACAGTGCTCGCGCCGTAGCTGTCCACCGGGAAGCCCAGGTAGTCGGTCCGCCGCCACAGGTTGAGCCACCTCGTGCCGCCGTGACCGGTCAGCAGGCCATGGACCGTCATGCCGGACGACTGCGCGGCGCCCCGGCCCGGCTGGTCGGCTGCGCCAGGGACCGTGGCGTCACGCCGGTGGTCGTCGGCGACCGCATCCTGCCAAGGATCGGGGGTCAGCAGCCGCGCTCCGCGACCGGGCGCCGTGCCCAGCACCGTCGGTCCGAGCAGCTCGGGGAACATCCGGCCGAAGTACGGCCGTAGCTGGATGCCGTAGGTCAGCAGCGCGATGCGGTCGACGGCGGCGCGGCCGAGCTCCGCCTGGGCGGCGAAGAGGCTCGCCACAGCGAGGACCGCGCCGAGGCTGTGCGCGCTGACGACGGTTCGCCGGCTCGGTCCCTGGTCGAGCCACTCGTCGTAGCGCCGGACGAGCTCAGGGACCACACGCTCGGCGTAGCACGGCGGCCCGAAGGGGTGGCCGGTGCGTGGCAGGAAGCAGATCAGGTCCCAGACCAGCCCGAGCGGGCGGGTCCGACCGGTCAGCGCACCGCCGGCCAGACCACCGACCACGAGCAGACCTGTGACACCGGCCCCCCAGACGGCGCCGTCGACGAACGCCCGGTAGGCCTGCGCCCCGAAGCCCATGGAGAGATCCGTCACGCCGCGCAGCTGCGGCGGTCCGAGCCGGGGTACGGCCGACGTCAGTGCCGTGACGAGCACGGCGAGACTCGTGCAGACGAGCGTCGCCTCGGCGAGCACCCGCACCACCGGCTCGGCCCGGTGCGCGACGGCCGCCGCCCGGCGAGCGCGTCGGCCGGCGTCGGCGGCGCCGTCACGCCGAGCGAGCTCGGTCGCCGAGCCGCCGCGACGACGCAGGTCCAGCAGGACGCGTGGGACCCCCGCCGCCACGAGCGTCGCCGAGGTCCGCACCGCGGCGACGAGGGCGATCGCCAGCACCACGACCAGCGCGACAGCCGTCGCCGCACCGAACCAGACGTACACGGTCGGGATCACCAGGTGCGGGTCCGGCGTCGGGCAGCCCGATCCGCACGTCTCGCGTGGCGCGAGCGGCGCCGTCCCCGGCAGTCCGACCGTCTGCCGGACGAGCTGCCCGGCCGACAGGCCGCCGTTGAGCCAGTCCCCGACCGTGATGACGACGAGCGTCGACAGCGTCAGCGCGACGCCGAGGGCCAGGAGCAGGAAGACCGACGGCGCTCGGCCGCCCCATGCCTCATGACGGCGGTCACCACCACGGCGCCAGCCCCGTGCGGCGAGGGCGATGGCCAGGAGCACGACCGTCAGCACCATCGGCATCGCGACGAGCCCGAGCAGCGGAACCTCGACGGCAGTGCTGTGCGGGACGAACCACAGGAGCAGGGTCTGCGCCACGAACAGCGCACCGCAGACCGCGACCACCCGGGCCACCCGACGATGCACCACGAGCGCACGCCGGGAGCCCAGCTCCGCCGCCTGTGCCCACACTGCGGAGCACAGCGCGACGATGATCCCGATGAGTCCGACCGCGCCGAGGAGGAGAGTGACGGCGAACGGCCACGCCGTGGAGCTGAGGGGGAACACCTGCGCCCAGCAGTCGCCGCGCGCAGCACCCGGGGCGAGGGCCGGATCGGCACAGGCCGGGCCGGTGCCGAAGACCTGGTGCCAGGCCGTCGCGACGACCAGGAAGCACAGGCCGCCGGCGATGTGCATGCGCCCGAGCGTCGCGGTGAGGCGCGCGTTGGACCAGAAGCCCGGCGTGGCCAGGAGCGGTGTGCCGGCGGCGACCTGGGCCGGGTCCCCCACCGGCATGGCAGCGAGCTGCTCGTACCGCGTGCGGGAGATCGCCGAGAGGCCGACGAGCAGCAGCAGGACGAGCAGCGGCACGGCAGAGAGCAGGGCGAGCCGCCGGCCGTGGCTCATCGCGGCGAGCCCGTCCAGCGCAGCCGGCAGGCTCGCGCACCAGCGATCCGAGTCGGCGAAGCACTGGGTCGCGACCAGGTCGAGGCTCACGACCGAGACCGAGCCGAGCATCAGGAGGGTGAGCAGCAGGGCGTAGACCCGCAGCGCGGCCGCCGCTCCGCCGGCCTGCCACCCGCGCGACCACCCCTCGCTGTCGAGACGTCGGCTCCAGAACGCGACGTTCACCAGGCCGAACGGGAGCAGCAGCGCCCAGCCGATCCGCCCGAGCGCGCCGACGACGGTCCCGACGGCGCCCGAGCCGACCGTCGGCGTCGTGCGCGCCAGGCCACCCCAGGAGTAGGCCTCGCGCACGATCCCGCTCGGGACGTGGCCCCGCTCACCCTCGCGCGCCCGGGCTCGCGCGGCAGGCGTGGGACGCCAGAAGCTGCCGAGCGCGTCCCCGGCGACCCGTTCGACGTCGGGCTGCGGCAGGTCGAGCAGATCGTGCGGGGCCGTGTTGTTGACCCCGTGGATCCGCAGCTCGAGGACGTCGGGTTCGCGCTCTCGCCGCCTGGTCCGCATCGGTCGCCCCCCGAGACCTCCGGCGCGGGCTGCCCCGGATCGACCCACGCTAGCCCGGTATGTCCGGTCCTGAGAAGATCACCGCAGGAGTCAGGTGCCCGCGGGACCGCCCGGTGGCCGACGGCGCACGGCGCACGGCGCACGGCGCACTGCCTGCCGGACGCACGAGAGGCCGCCCCGAAGGACGGCCTCTCGATCCGGTGGAGCTGAGGGGATTCGAACCCCTGACCCCCTGCATGCCATGCAGGTGCGCTACCAGCTGCGCCACAGCCCCGGTGCCCCGAAGGGCGTGAGCAGTCTAGGCGGAACCTGCTCCCGAGTTCCAATCGACACGGCCCGCACCACAGACGCCGGCTGCTCAGGGACGCACGTCCGCAGCGCTGCTCAGGGACGCAGTGCGTCCGCGGTGCTGCTCGGCACGGCGTCGGCCGGGACACCGGCGTTCCAGTCGTCGACGACGACGGCGGGCCCCAGGTTGTGCGCCTCGATGAACCAGGGCGTGGTCTCGCGGTGCCCGCCTGGTCGCAGCAACGCCCAGTGCGCGTTGTGCAGACCGCCGAGACCGCGCCAGGCCGTCGGGTCCAGGCCGAGGAGCGCGACCATGCCCAGGGTGATCGCCGCACCGTGCGAGACCACGACGAGCGTGCCGTCCGGGTCGACCTCGTCGGCGAGCTCGGTCACAGCCTGCGCCACCCGGGCACCCACCGATGCGCGGCTCTCGGAGCCCGCGCGCTGGGGGTCGCGACCGGAACGCCAGACGGCGTACTGGTCCGGCCAGCGCTCGGAGATCTCGTGTGCCGTCAGGCCTTCCCACTCGCCGAAGCCGCGTTCCCGCAGCCGCGGGTCGAGGCGCACGGGGAGCCCGCACACGTCGGCCAGCGCATGCGCCGTGGCCGCCGCGCGGCTGAGGTCCGAGCTGACGATCCGGGTCGGCGAGTGCCGCTGCGCGATGTGCCGTGCAGCCGCTTCGACCTGCCAGCGGCCGACCCCGTCGAGCGGGATGTCGACCTGTCCCTGCAGGCGGGCGGTGGCGTTGTACTCCGTGCGCCCGTGTCGCCACAGGACGACGGCCCGGGCGGTCATGCCTGGTCTGCCGTGCCGTCGCCGCCCCGCGCGTCCTCGGGAAGCTCGATCACGGGGCAGTCGGCCCACAGGCGCTCGAGCGCGTAGTACACGCGGTCATCGGCGTGCTGCACGTGCACGACGACGTCGCCGAAGTCGAGCAGCACCCAGTGCGCCTGCCGCATGCCCTCTCGGCGGATGGCCTTCACGCCGCGCTTGTGCAGGGCCTCCTCGACGGCGTCGACGATCGCCGAGACCTGGCGCTCGTTGGTGCCGGAGGCGATCAGGAAGACGTCGGTCAGGACGAGACGTTCGCTGACGTCGAGGGCGATGATCTCCTGGGCCTTGAGCCCGGAGGCGGCGCGAGCCGCCGCCAGGGCGATGTCCAGGGCGCGTTCGGTTGCTGGCACGGATCCTCTGTCGGGTCGGTCGTTCGGTGGGTGGTTCGGTCGGTGGTGCCGTCGGTGGTGCAGTCAGGTGGTGCAGTCAGTGGTTCGAAGCGGTCAGGTCGAGCGGGTCGTGTCGTGCGCCCAGAGCTCGACGACCTGACCGTCCGCGGCGCCCGCCGACCCGGGCCCGGTGTCGTTCATCACGATCATGAAGATCAGCATGCCGAGCACGAAGGCCACCAGCACCAGGACGATCATGTGCAGCCAGGTGTACGGGTGGGCACGAGGAGCGTCCTGCCAGGCGTCGGTGTCGTCCTGGTCGACATCCGCCGCGGAGGCGTCCGCGTCGACCTGAGCATCCGCGTCGACCTGAGCATCCGCGTCGACCTCGGCGGCCACCGCGGCCTGGTCGACCTCGGCAGCCCCCGCGCCGTCGTGCGGCGCCCCGGGGCTCCAGGCCGTGGTGGTCGGCGAGATGCTCGACCACCGTGGCACCGCCTCGCTGCTCGCCGCGCCGTCCGCTCGCGGCCCGCCGGGGGCCGGCGTGCGCGTGGACCGCAGAGAGACCCGCCCGAACGTCTCGCCGATCCTCGGGACCCGGCCGGCGGGCGCGAGGGCCGTCGGCTCCGGAGCACTGCGGCCGTCGGTCGTCGTGGCGGGCGCCGACGCCGGAACGACGTGGGCCTGGCTCTGGCCGGCCTGACTCTGGAGGGCCTGGTCCGGGCCTGGTCCCTGCGTCCACGGCTGGGCGGGTCGCGTGCCGGCATGCTGACCCGCAGCCTCGGACGCCGCCCCATGGCTCGCCCGGACGACCTCCTGGGGTCGCACCGCGTGGTGGGTGCGGACCGACGGCTGCGGCTGACCCGGCTGACCGGGGCGCCCCTGCCCGGCGGTGGACGCCAGGTCCTGGCCGTGACCGTCGCGTGCGGTCGGCACGGCGAGCCCGGCCCGCGCCTGCGCGACCCGTTCCTGATCTGCTCGGCGGAGCTGAGCCCGCTCCTGCTCGAACCGCAGCTCGGCCTGCTCCTGCTCGGCCCGCTGGAGCCGGGCCCGCTCCTGCTCGAACCGCTGCTGGGTCCGCTCGTGCTCGGCCCGCTGCTGCTGGACCCGTTCGTGCTCGGCCCGCTTCAGGCGGAGTCGTTCCTGCTCGACGCTCCGGTGTCGCTCCTGCTCGAGGCGCTGCTCCTCGACCCGCAGCTGCTCGACCCGCTCCTGCTCGGCACGCTCCTGCTCGGCACGCTGGCTCTGCTGGCGCTGGGCCTGGGCGCGCTCGGCGTTGACCCGGGCCTGCTCCTCGCGCTCGGCCTGGGCACGAGCCGCCTGCGCCCTGATGGCCGCGGCACGGGCCTGCGGCGAGAGCGTCGGCGGAGCACCGGCCGCGCCGTGGCCCTGACCTGCGGTCGACGCAGCGCGCCGGCTCTCCTCGGCCGGCCGAGCCGGCGTGCTGACCACCGGGCGCTGGGACTGCGGAGCCCTGACCACGGGCACGGACTCGCCGGTCGCCGCGGCCCGGATCTCGCGTCGGGAGAGCTGGCGCGCCGGTTCGGCGGCGGGGGGCGCGGCCTTCGCGGCAGCGGCGTCAGCCTGCTCGCGCAGCTCGCGCCGGGAGCGCTGGTGCTGCGGCGGTGCGCTCGACTCGACGGCCCGCCCACCGGACGCGGGCGACGAGCCGTGGCCTGCGTTCTGGCGGACGGCTGCCTCCTGGGCGGCGAGCGCGCGCAGGCGCTCCTCCTCGCGGCGCCGTCGGCGTTCACCCCACTCCGGGGACTGCTCAGACATCCTGACCTCGATACAGACCGTGCTTGGTGATGTACTGGACGACGCCGTCGGGTACGAGGTACCAGACGGGCTCACCGGCCTCGGCCCGGGCACGGCAGTCCGTCGAGGAGATCGCCAGCGCGGGGACCTCGAGCTGGGTGACCGACGACGGCGGGATGCCCTCGATCGACAGGGTGTGGCCGGGGCGTGTGACGGCGACGAAGTGCGCCATCGTCCACAGGCTCTCGACGTCCTTCCAGGTGAAGATCTGCTGGATGGCGTCGGCCCCGGTGATGAAGAACAGGTCGGCGCCCGGGCGCGCGGCGCGCAGGTCGCGCAGGGTGTCGACGGTGTACGTCAGGCCCGGCCGGTCGATGTCGACCCTGCTGACCGTGAATCGCGGGTTGGACGCCGTGGCGATGACTGTCATCAGGTACCGGTGCTCCGCGGCCGTGACACCCGCGTGCTGCTTGCCCGACGGCCGGCCGGTGGGCACGAAGACGACCTCGTCGAGGGCCAGCTCCGCGGCAGCCTCGCTCGCGGCAACCAGGTGACCGTGATGGATGGGGTCGAACGTTCCGCCCATCACTCCGATCCTGGGCCCTTGCTGAGTCATCCGCTGCGTTCCTCCGTGCCGCACGTGGTTGGTCGTCCCCGTGGCCTGCGACTGGTGCCTAGTGCCGGGTCCCGATGCTGCGGAAGGCGTACGTCACCGCGAGCAGCGCCATGAGCGCGCCGAAGGCGACCAGACCGATTCCGGCGGGCGGGATGGGGAGATGGGCCACAGCCTCGGCGGACTCCTCGGCGGCGAGCAGGGCAGCGTGCACGTCGACCTCCTGGGTTCTCGGCTCACCGCGCGCGGGCAGGCGCAACGGTCTGTCCAGTGTCGCACGTCCTAGGTTGACGAGGTGTCATGCACGACGCGCACACGGGTGACCTGCGCCTCCTGTCCGGGCCGGCCGGACGCGCTCAGGGGCGCACCTGGCCCTGTCCGTTGACGATCCACTGCGTCGTGGTGAGCTCGGTCAGACCCATCGGACCGCGCGCGTGCATCTTCTGGGTGGAGATCCCGATCTCGGCGCCCAGACCGAACTGGCCGCCGTCGGTGAACCGGGTCGATGCGTTGACCATGATGACGGCGGAGTCGAGCCCCGCGACGAACGCCTCCGAGGCCGCCAGGTCGCTGGTCACGATCGCCTCGGTGTGCCCCGAGGTCCAGGTCCGGATGTGCTCGAGCGCCGCCGGGAGGTCGTCGACGACGCGGACGGCGAGGTCGAGCGACAGGTACTCCGTCGCCCAGTCCTCGTCGGTGGCGGGCACCACGTCCACCCCGGGAGGCGCGAGGGCAGCGGTCCGCGCGTCGCCGTGCACCACCACACCGGCAGCGTCGAGCGCCGTGAGGGCGTCGGGCAGGAAGGCGTCGGCGGCCGCCACGTGCACCAGGAGCGTCTCGGCCGCGTTGCAGACGCCGACGCGCTGGGTCTTGGAGTTCAGCACGATCGGCAGCGCCATCGCCGGGTCGGCACTTGCGTCGACATAGACGTGGCAGTTGCCGACACCCGTCTCGACCACCGGAACCGTCGCCTCGCGGACGACGGTGCGGATCAGGTCCGCCCCACCGCGCGGGACGAGCAGATCGACGAGTCCGCGCGCGTGCATCAGAGCCACCGCACCAGCCCGTCCGTACGCGTCGATCGACTGCACGGCATCGGCCGGCAGCCCGACCGCCTCGAGCGCCCGGGCCAGGACCTCGACGATCACCGTGTTCGACGCCGCCGCGGCGGAGCCACCGCGCAGGATGGCCGCGTTGCCGCTCTTGAGCGCGAGCCCCGCGGCGTCGACAGTCACGTTGGGCCGCGCCTCGTAGATCATCCCGACCACACCCATCGGCACCCGTACCTGACGCAGCCGCAGCCCGTTGGGCAGCGTCGATCCACGGACGACCTCACCGACCGGATCGGGCAGGGCCGCGAGCTCGCGCAGCGCCTCGGCGATCGCCCCGATCCGCTCGGGTGTCAGCGCCAGGCGGTCCAGGAGACCCGCGGAGATCCCGTCGGTCCGCCCCCGCTCGAGGTCGGTGGCGTTCGCCGCGACGATCTCGGGCGTGGCTGCGACGAGCGCGTCGGCCATCGCGAGCAGGGCGGCGTCCTTGGCCGCGCGCGTCGTGCGGGCGAGCTGCCGGGCGGCGAGCCGCGCCCGGCGCGCGACGTCCAGGACAGCCTCCTGGACATCGGGCGGGACGACGACACCTGTCGGCTGGGCATCAGCGGAGGTCGTGGCCGTTGTCATGCGCGCAGGATAACCCGGCCCGGCCCGGCCCGGCGGGGCGCGGCGGGGCGCGGCGGGGCGATCCGAGGACGCGGGTCAGCGCCGCACGAGCACCAGGTCGTCGCGGTGCACGATCTCGCGGTCGTACCCGGCGCCGAGCTGCTCGCGGAGCTCGTGGGTCGAGCGACCGAGCAGGTCGGGGAGCTCGGCCGAGCCGAAGGCCACCAGCCCTCGTGCCACGACCTTCCCGGCGGTCGAGACCAGCTCGACCGGGTCACCTGCCTCGAAGTCGCCCTGCACGGCGGTGATGCCGGCCGGGAGCAGGGACATCCGCCGGTCGACGACGGCCCGCACCGCGCCGTCGTCGAGCACCAGACGCCCGCGGGTGCTCGCAGCGTGCGCGAGCCACAGCATGCGGGTCGACCGACGACGCCCGGTGGCCGCGAACCAGGTGCCCACCTGGTCACCGGCAAGGGCCTGGGCGGCCAGGGCGGCCGACGTCAGGACGACCGGGATGCCGGACCCGGTCGCGATGGCCACCGACGCCAGCTTGGTCACCATGCCACCGGTGCCCACCGAGCTGCCCCGGCTGGTCACGTCGATGCCGTCGAGGTCCGCCGGACCGGCGACGTCCGTGATCCGCCGGGAGCCCGGAAGGGACGGCGGCCCGTCGTAGAGCGCGTCCACATCCGTCAGCAGGACGAGCGCGCTGGCCCGGACCAGGTGGGACACCAGCGCCGCGAGCCGGTCGTTGTCGCCGAACCGGATCTCGTCGGTCGCGACGGTGTCGTTCTCGTTCACGATCGGCACGACGCCGAGACTCAGCAGGCGGTCGAGCGCCCGCTGCGCGTTGCGGTAGTGACTGCGCCGCACGGTGTCCTCAGCGGTGAGCAGGACCTGCCCGACCCGCAGCCCGTGCGCGGCGAACGCCTCGGTGTAGCGCGCGACCAGGATGCCCTGGCCGACCGACGCCGTGGCCTGAGCCGTCGCAAGGTCCCGCGGGCGTCTGTGCAGACCCAGGGGTGCCAGACCGGCCGCGATGGCACCGGACGTGACCAGCACGACCTGTCCGCCGGCCTTGCGACGCTCCGCGATGACGGCCACCAGGGCACGCAGGGCATCGACGTCGAGCCGTCCGTCGGCCCCCGTCAAGGACGACGAACCGACCTTGACGACGATGCGACTGGCAGTGGGCAGTCCGGACCGCTCTGAGATCACGCGTCCTTCTCGGGGTCGGTCCAGTGGCCGGCCTCGCGCTCTGTCCACAGCTCGGCACGGGCCTCGGCCTTGGCGTCCATGCGTCCCTTGTACTCCTCGCGCTTCGCCGTGCGGGTCGGGCGCGCCGAGTCCTCCATCCGAAGGTCGGTGCCGCGCGGTCCGCCGAGCAGCTCCGAGCCGGTCAGGAGCGTCGGCTCCCAGTCGAAGACGACCCCGTCGTCGACCCCCCCGATGACGACCTCCGCACCGGGCGTCGCGCCCACAGCGAAGAGACGCTCCTCGACACCCAGCCGTGCGAGGCGGTCGGCGAGGTAGCCGACGGCCTCGTCGTTCGTGAAGTCGGTCTGGCGGACCCACCGCTCGGGCTTGGAGCCACGCACCTGGAACCACACCCGCTCACCGCTCTCGTGGCGGGTCACGGTGAACCCGGCGTCGTCGACGGCCTTGGGCCGCAGGACGGTGCGCAGCGGTGTGACGCTCTGCGCGGCGGCGCGCGCCGTGGCGACGAGCTCCGCCAGGGCGAAGGTCAGCGGACGCAGCCCTTCGTGGCTGACCGCGGAGATCTCGAAGACCCGCAGACCACGGGCCTCGAGCTCGGGGCGCACGAGCTCGGCGAGGTCGCGGGCCTCCGGGACGTCGATCTTGTTGAGCACGATGAGACGGGGCCGCTCGGTCAGCGGCAGCTCGCCACCCCGGATCTCCAGGTCGCCGGCGTAGGCCGCGAGCTCCGCCTCGATCACGTCGAGGTCGCTGATCGGGTCACGGTCGGGTTCGAGGGTCGCGCAGTCGAGCACGTGCACGAGGACCGCGCACCGTTCGATGTGACGCAGGAACTCCAGGCCGAGGCCCTTGCCCTCGCTCGCACCGGGGATGAGCCCGGGCACATCGGCAACCGTGTACCTCGCCGAGCCGGCCTGGACGACGCCGAGGTTCGGCACCAACGTCGTGAAGGGGTAGTCGGCGATCTTGGGCCGGGCAGCGGAGATCGCGGCGACGACGCTCGACTTGCCCGCGCTCGGGTACCCGACCAGGGCAACGTCGGCGATCGTCTTGAGCTCCAGCACGACGTCGCGGGTCGCACCGGGCTCGCCGAGGAGCGCGAAGCCGGGTGCCTTGCGCCGCGGCGAGGCGATGGCGAAGTTGCCGAGCCCGCCGCGCCCGCCGGCGGCGATCACGTAGCGCGCCCCCTCGCCGACGAGGTCGGCCAGGACCTCGCCCTCGGCGGTCTTGACCACGGTGCCGTCCGGGACCTTGAGCACGAGATCCGCACCGCTGCCGCCCTGCCGGTAGTCGCCCATGCCTTGGGTGCCGGACGGTGCGTGCCGGTGCGCCGAGTGGTGGAACTCGAGCAGCGTCGTGACCTGATGGTCCACCTCGAGCACGACGTCCCCGCCGTTGCCGCCGTCGCCACCGTCCGGCCCTGCGAGCGGCTTGAACTTCTCCCGGCGGATCGAGGCACAACCGTTACCGCCGTCCCCACCGTGGGCATGCAGGACGACGCGGTCGACGAATGTAGCCACGGCGTGCTCCTTTCTCGGTGGTCAGACTGCCAGGACGACGAAGGGGCGCACCGCACCGGTGCGCCCCTTCGTGGAGAGTGTGGTCAGGCGTCGGCCGTCACGACGATGTCGATGACCTTGCGGCCACGACGGATGCCGAACTGCACGGCACCCGCAGCCAGCGCGAACAGCGTGTCGTCCCGGCCACGGCCGACGTTGACGCCGGGGTGGAAGTGGGTGCCCCGCTGGCGCACGATGATCTCGCCCGCGTTGACGACCTGGCCACCGAACCGCTTGACGCCGAGGCGCTGGGCGTTCGAGTCGCGGCCGTTCCGCGAGGCGCTGGCGCCCTTCTTGTGTGCCATGACAGACCTGCTTTCGTTCTCAGTTCGGGGGACACGATCCTGCAGCCGGAGCCGCAGGCTCACGACTCACTTGATGTCGGTGACCTTCAGGCGGGTCAGCTTCTGGCGGTGACCCATGCGCTTGCGGTAGCCGGTCTTGTTCTTGAACTTGAGGATCTCGATCTTCGGACCCTTCTCGTCCCGGACGATCTCGGCGGTGACCGTGATCTTCGCCAGCGTGGCGGCGTCCGAGGTCACCTTCTCCCCGTCGACGAGCAGCAGCGCGGGCAGCTGGACTGTCGAGCCGGCGTTGCCGGACAGCCGGTCCACGACGACGACGTCGCCGACCGACACCTTCTCCTGGCGGCCACCAGCCTTGACGATCGCGTACACCACGTTGATGCTCATCTCTACTCGACGATCTTCAGTCACACGTATGGGGCGTGCTCGTTACGGTGGAGGCGCCGCTCGCAGACCTCGGTCTCGGGGCACGCACAACCGGCACGTGCCAAAACGCGCCGACGTCCTAGAGTACGGATCGCGCCAGGCAGGGTCAAATGACGACGCCCGGCGCAACCGCCCGTCCGACGTCAGTCGCTCGGCGCGTCGCGACCCTCGTCCGCAGGGCTGCCGTCATGGTCCCCCACGCTCACGTCGCTCGGCTCGACCTCGGCCAGCTCATGGTCGGCTGCCGGCGGGATGTCGACCGGTGACGTACCGGCGGACTGCTCGACGACGACCACGTCGGTCTGCGGGCCCTCGTCCGACCCGAGCGGCACCGGGGTGCTCTCCTGGTCGTTCTCGTACCCGTGGTCGGCCTCGTGCCCGTGGTCGTGCGCGTGCGCTGCCGCCGCCGCGATGGTCGCGAGGGTCGCCTTGACGGCCTCACGCGCCTCGGGCAGCACCGGGACGGTCACCGGGGCCGAGACGCTCGACGCCTTCTTGCGCCGCGAGCGCTTGGGCTCACCCTCCGGCTCGACGTCGGCCGCCAGATGCCCGGCCTCCTGCTCGAAGCCCTTGGCCTCGATCGGCTCGGAGTGCACGATGAAACCGCGACCGTTGCAGTGCTGGCAGGTCTCGCTGAAGGCCTCGACCAGGCCCTGGCCGACCCGCTTGCGCGTCATCTGCACGAGACCGAGCGAGGTGACCTCCGCCACCTGGTGCTTGGTCCGGTCGCGGCCGAGGCACTCCACCAGACGGCGCAGGACCAGGTCGCGGTTGGACTCGAGGACCATGTCGATGAAGTCGATGACGATGATGCCGCCGATGTCGCGCAGCCGGAGCTGACGGACGATCTCCTCCGCGGCCTCGAGGTTGTTCCGCGTGACGGTCTCCTCGAGGGTTCCGCCGGAGCCGGTGAACTTGCCGGTGTTGACGTCGACGACCGTCATCGCCTCCGTGCGGTCGATGACGAGCGAGCCGCCGGAGGGCAGGTAGACCTTGCGGTCCATGCCCTTGGCCAGCTGCTCGTCGATCCGGTGGGCACCGAAGACGTCACCCTGGCCGGTCCACCGGCTGACCTTCGCGGCGAGATCGGGAGCCATCGCCCCGACGTACTCGGAGATCATCGACCAGGCGTCGTCGCCCTGGACCACGAGCGAGCTGAAGTCGTCGTTGAAGATGTCCCGCACGACCCGGATCGCCAGGTCGGGCTCGCCCTGCAGCAGGGCCGGCGCGGACGCGCTCTTGGCCTTCTTCTCGATCGCCGCCCACTGGTCCTGCAGCCGCTGGACGTCGTTGCGCAGCTCGTCCTCGGACGCACCTTCGGCGGCCGTGCGCACGATGACACCCGCGGCGTCCGGCACGATCTCCTTGAGCAGCTTCTTGAGGCGGGCCCGCTCGTTCTCGGGCAGCTTGCGCGAGATCCCGGTCATGCCACCGGCCGGCACATACACGAGGTAGCGGCCGGCCAGGGTGATCTGCGAGGTCAGTCGTGCACCCTTGTGCCCGATCGGGTCCTTGGTCACCTGCACGAGCACGGAGTCGCCGGACTTCAACGCCTGCTCGATCCGGCGCGGCTGCCCCTCGAGCCCGGCGGCGTCCCAGTTGACCTCACCGGCGTACAGCACGGCGTTGCGGCCCTTGCCGACGTCGACGAAGGCCGCCTCCATGCTCGGCAGCACGTTCTGCACCCGGCCGAGGTAGACGTTGCCGGCCATCGAGCTCTGCGCGTTCTGCGCCGATCGGGACACGAAGTGCTCGACCAGGACACCGTCCTCCAGGACAGCGATCTGCACGCGGCCGCCCGACTCGCGCACCACCATCGACCGCTCGACGGACTCCCGGCGCGCCAGGAACTCGGACTCGGTCACGATCGTGCGGCGGCGCCCTGCGTCGCGGCCCTCCCGGCGGCGCTGACGCTTGGCCTCCAGGCGCGTCGACCCCTTGAGCGCCGTGACCTCGTCGCTGGCCGTCCGTCCGCTGCGCGAGCGGGTCCGCGTGCTCGCGGCCGGTGCGGCCTGCTCCTCCCCACCGCTCGAGTCGCCGCGGGAACCCCGACGACGGCGACGGCGGCGACGGCTCGAGGAACCGGTCGGCTCCCCACCCTCGTCGGTCTCGTCGGACTCCTCGTCCTCCTCGGGCTCACCGGCCTCGTCACCGCCGGTGCCCGTCGGCACCGCTGAGCGATCCGGACCCGGCGAGCCACCGCCACGACGCGACCGCCTGCTCGGCGCCGGGGCCTCGACCTCCACGCCCTCGTCGTCGGCGCCCTCGTCCTCGCCCTGCTCGCCCTGCTCGCCGGTGCCGGAGCGGCCCCGCCGTCCGCGGCCACCACGACGACGACGCCGGCGCGGGGCGCCCTCGTCCTCACCGTCGTCGGTCTCGTCGCCCATGAGGTCCGCGTCGACGGCCTGGTCGGCCTCCGCCGACACAGCGGCCGCCGCGTCGAGCGCAGCGATCTCGTCCTCGTCGAGAATCTCCTCACCGGTGATCTCGTCGATGTGCTTCGGGGGCCCGGCCGGTGCCTGGGCACGGCGACGCTTGGGCCGGTTCGCCGGGTCGGGGGCCTGGAAGAGCAGTGCCGTCGTGGCGAGGCGGGGCGCGTCGCCCTCGGTCCGGGTGGCCGCGGGACGCTCGCCACCCAGCTCGGCGATCACGTCGAGCCCGTCGGTGGGCGCTGCGGCACGCGACGTGCGGCGGCTGCGCCCGGTGCGCGCCGGTGCTGCGTCGGCGGGCGCGTCGTCGACCGGCGCTGCCTCGGTCGCTGCTGCCTCGACCGGTGCTGCGTCGCTGTCCGGGCTCACCGTGGTGCCCTTGCCGGCGGAGCGCGTGGCCCGCTTGCGGGTGGGCCGCCCCGTCGCGCCGGCGGCCGGCTCGGCAGGCTCAGCGGGCTCAGGCATCGGGGTCACCACGGCTAGGGCCTCGGACTGCTCGGTCGCGGCGGTCGCCGCGCCGGACGACGTCGCCCGGCGACTGCGGCGGGCACGGGACGGCGCGGCCTCGGCGGCGACCGGTGCGACCGGTTCGGTCGGTGCGACCACCGGGGCGGCGTCGACCACATCGGTGGTCGGACCAGCCTGGGGTGTCCGCTTCCCGGACGAGGTGGCTCGACGGCTGCGGCTGCGCGGCTGATCGGGCTGATCGGTCTGCTCGGTCCGCTCAGGCCCGGTGGTCGGGTCGGACGAGGTAGCGATCGGACTGCTCGGCTCGGTGACGGCGCGGGCAACGACGGCGGTGGTGGGCTCGACAGCGGCGGTGGGCGTCGTCGCCGGTGAGGTGGCGACCCTTCGCGCCCGGGTCCGTCGAGCAGCGGGCGCTGCCTCGGCGGAACGCTCGTCGGCGCCGGGGCTGTTCTGGTCGGTCGGGGTGTGCTCGTTCGTCACGAGATGCTCCAGGCCCGCTGGCTGTCCACACTCGCCGGCCATCGGGCGGTTCGGTCGTCACAGGCGCGGCGCGCTCCGCGACGGAAGTCGTCGGTGTCGTCAGGCTGCACGGGCGGGCGGCGCCGGCGCCTGCCCAGTCATCGGTTGATGACGGCGGCGCCCGGCGTGCCGCGGACCCTGTCCAGCGGAAACGTCGTCGGCGAACGGGACGGTGTGGCGACCCGCTCTGCCGTCGTCAGTATCGCACAGAGCCCGCCGAGCGCCCGGCGACACGGCGCGGCACGGGGTGGCCGGCCGGCGCAGCCGCCGACCCGGGGCCGATGCGCCGCCGCGGGCCGGTGCGCCGCCACGAGATGACGGATGGTCAGCGGATCGGGACCAAGGTCCTAGTCTGACTCGCGGCCCACTTCTAGGTTCTGATCACGGGCCGCTCTGCCCGCCTCGCCCTGCACCGAGGAGAGACCGTGGACGCGCTCGACCTGGCTCGATGGCAATTCGGCATCACCACCGTCTACCACTTCATCTTCGTTCCGCTCACCATCGGACTCGCACCGCTCGTCGCGCTCATGCAGACGTTCTGGGTCCGGACCGGCAACGAGCGGTGGCTGCGTCTGACGAAGTTCTTCGGCAAGCTCCTGCTGATCAACTTCGCGATCGGGGTCGCGACCGGCATCGTCCAGGAGTTCCAGTTCGGGATGAACTGGAGCGAGTACTCGCGCTTCGTCGGCGACATCTTCGGCGCCCCGCTCGCGATGGAGGCGCTCGCCGCCTTCTTCGTCGAGTCGACCTTCCTGGGCCTGTGGATCTTCGGCTGGGACAGGCTGCCCAAGAAGATCCACCTCGCCACGATCTGGTTGGTGGCCTTCGCGACCAACCTGTCCGCGTACTTCATCCTCGCGGCCAACTCGTGGATGCAGCACCCGGTGGGCGCTGAGCTCACGGACCGCGGCGACCTGTCGATGGCCGACCGCGCCCAGATGGTCGACATCGGTGCCGTGCTGACCAACCCGACAGTGCTGGTCACCCTCCCGCACACCCTGACCGCGGCCCTGCTCACCGCGAGCACGTTCATCGTCGGGATCGCCGCCTGGTGGATGGTCAAGGACGCCCGCTCCGGCAAGCTGGACCGGGCGCGCGACATCTACCGCCCGGCCGTCACGTTCGGCCTTGTCGTCATGCTGGTCTCCGGCATCGGAGTTGCCGTCACCGGCGACAGCCAGGCCAAGATGATGTTCGAGCAGCAGCCGATGAAGATGGCAGCGGCCGAGGCGCTGTGCGACAGCGCCGACGGCGCCTCGTTCTCGATCCTCACCGTCGGCGACCTGTCGAACTCCTGCGAGGGCGTCACGCACCTCATCGAGATCCCTGGGCTGACGTCCTTCATGGCGACCGGCGACGTCAACGCGCCGATCACAGGGGTCAACGACCTCGAGCAGCAGTACACCGAGAAGTACGGCGACACCGAGGACTACGTCCCGAACCTGGCGGTGACGTACTGGAGCTTCCGGCTGATGATCGGCCTGGGCATCGGATCGGCAGCGCTCGCGCTGGCCGCCCTGTGGTTCACCCGCAAGGGCAAGGTCATGGACAAGCCGTGGTTCGGCAGGCTCGCACTGATCGCGATCCCCACACCGTTCCTCAGTGCGGCCTTCGGCTGGATCTTCACCGAGATGGGCCGGCAGCCGTGGATCGTCGCGCCCAACCCGACCGGCATCGACGGGGTGTGGATGTTCACGTCCCAAGGCGTCTCGACCTCGGTGGGCCCGCTGTCCGTGATCATCTCGCTGGTCGTCTTCACCGCGCTGTACGGCGTGCTCGCCGTGCTCTGGTACAAGCTCATGACGCGCTATGCCGCCCACGGCGTAGCCGACTCCGAGCCCGACGTCAGCCCCGACAACGCCGAGGACGCGAGCGACGACCGCCCGCTGTCCTTCGCCTACTGAGAGAGCGGGAAGGTCATGGAGCTGTCGACAGTCTGGTTCCTGCTCATCGCGGTCCTCTGGACCGGCTACCTCGTCCTGGAGGGCTTCGACTTCGGTGTCGGCATGCTGCTGCCCGTGCTGGGCCGCAAGGGGGCCGACCGCCGGGTGATGATCAACACGATCGGTCCAGTGTGGGACGGCAACGAGGTCTGGCTGCTCACGGCGGGTGGCGCGACGTTCGCCGCGTTCCCGGAGTGGTACGCGACGCTGTTCTCCGGGTTCTACCTGGCCCTGCTGCTCATCCTCGTCGCGCTCATCGTGCGGGTCGTGGCGTTCGAGTGGCGCAGCAAGTTCAACGACGAGCGGTGGCGGGCGTGGGCCGACCGGGCCATCATCTTCGGCTCGTGGCTCCCGTCCGTGCTGTGGGGTGTCGCGTTCGGCAACCTGGTGCGCGGGGTCAACCTCGGCGAGGGCTTCGGGTACACGGGCACCTTCTTCGACCTGCTCAACCCGTTCGCCCTGCTGGGCGGGGCCACCACGACGCTGATCTTCCTCACGCACGGTGCCATCTACCTGTCGCTCAAGACCGACGGCGACATCCGGGCCCGGGCGAGCGCGCTGTCGGTCAGGCTCTCGATGGTGACGGTCGTCGTCGCGGGCGCGTTCGCGGTGTGGCTGCAGCTGGCCTACTCCGACGCGGCGTGGACCTGGGGCGCGACCCTGCTCGCCGCTGTGGCCCTCGTGGCGGTCGTCCTGCTGACCCGGATCGGCCGTGAGGGCTGGGCGTTCGTCGCCTCGGCCGTGGCCATCCTCGCCGCCGTCGTGCTGATCTTCGGGTCGCTGTACCCGGACGTCATGCCCGCGCTCGACGGGGTGCACTCGCTCACGGTCGACAACGCGTCGTCCTCGTCCTACACCCTCGGCGTGATGACCTGGGTGGCTGTCGTCCTCACCCCGGTCGTGCTTGCCTACCAGGCATGGACGTACTGGGTCTTCCGGAAGCGCCTGACCGTCGAGCACATCCCCGACCACGTGGGTCTGCCCCTCGCGAAGGTGTGAAGCCGCTCGACCCGCGGCTGCTGCGTCGCGCGCGGTCGGCGCGGCGGTACGTCCTGCTCACCGCGGGGCTCGGTGCGCTGACCGCGCTGCTCGTGGTGGCCCAGGCCGTCCTGCTGGCAGCCGCGGTGGCCCCCGTGGTCACCCGCACGGCCGACTGGCCCGACGTCGCCCCGACCATCGGCCTGCTCGCCGTCGTCGTCGTCGTCCGTGCGCTGGTCGCCGGGCTCCAGGAGCGCTGGGCGCACCGCTCGGCCACCCGCGCCGTCGCCGAGCTGCGCGAGCAGGTCGTGGCGCACGCCGTCGGGCTGGGGCCTCGGTGGCTCGCCTCGAACCCCGGCGTGGCCACGCTGGCCACCCGCGGGCTCGACGCCCTCGAGCCGTACTTCGTCCGGTACCTGCCCCAGCTGCTGCTCGCAGCCACCGTGACCCCCGGTGCCCTGCTCGTCGTGCTCGGGTACGACTGGATCGCCGCCGTGACGATCCTCGTGACCCTCCCCCTGGTCCCCGTGTTCATGATGCTCATCGGCCGGCTCACCCAGCGCTACGCCGACCAGCGGCTCGCCGTGATGCAGCGGCTCGGCCACCAGGTGCTCGACCTGCTCGCGGGCCTGCCCACCCTGCGGGCCCTGGGTCGCGAGCAGGGCCCGGCCGTGCGGGTGCGCGAGCTCGGTGACGCGCACCGCAGCGCCACGATGGGCACCCTGCGGGTGGCCTTCCTGTCCGGGATGGTGCTGGAGCTGCTCACGACGCTGTCCGTGGCCCTGGTCGCCGTCGGAGTCGGCTTCCGGCTGGTCAGCGGCGGCCTGGACCTGCAGACCGGTCTGGCCGTGCTGGTCCTCGCACCGGAGGTGTACCTGCCGCTGCGGCAGGTCGGCGCCCACTTCCACGCCTCGGCCGACGGCGTCGCCGCGGCGGAGGCTGCCTTCGCGGTGCTCGAGGTGCCGCTGCCGGCTCGCGGCACGACGCCGGCCCCCGACCTCGCCGGTACGACGGTCCGGCTGGTCGACGTGGACGTCGAGGCCCCGGACCGGGCGACGCTCGCGCCGGCCGGCCTCGCGCTGGACCTGCGGCCCGGACAGGTGCTGGCCCTGGCCGGGCACAACGGGGCGGGCAAGTCCAGCGCCGTCGCCGTGCTGCTCGGCCTGCTGGAACCCGCGGCCGGCGAGGTGCTGCTCGAGCCCGCTGAGGGCCCTGCCGTCCCGCTGACCGCGGTGGAGCCGCGGAGCTGGTGGGACCAGATCGCCTGGGTCCCCCAGCGACCCGTCCTGGAGCCAGGGACCGTGCGCGCCAATGTCACCCGCGGCCGCGAGGTGGCCGAGGTCGACCTCGACCGCGCGGCCGCGCTCACCGGCCTCGACGAGGTGCTCGCCACGCTCCCGGGACGCTGGGACACCCTCGTCGGTCAGGGCGGGGTGGGGCTGAGCCTCGGCCAGCGTCAGCGGGTCGCGCTGACCCGTGCCCTGCTCGACCCGGCGCAGCTCGTCGTCCTGGACGAGCCGACCGCCCACCTGGACGCCGACGGCGAGGCCGTCGTCCTGGCCACCGTCGAGCGGTTGCGCACGGCCGGGCGCACCGTGCTGCTCGTGGCCCACCGCCCCTCGCTGTTGCGCTGCGCCGACACCGTCGTGACCGTGCGCAGCGCGCAGCTCCCCGGCCCGGAGGTGGACCGATGAGCCGGTGGGAGCGCCTGCGCTCCGACCCGTTGTGGCGTGCCGTTGCGCTGCTCGAGGTCGACCGACGCAGGTTCGTCCTGGCCGTCCTCGCCGGTGCCGGGGGCCTGGGCAGCGCCGTCGGCCTGGCAGCGGTCTCGGCCTGGCTGATCGCCCGCGCCTCGCAGATGCCGCCGGTGATGTACCTCAACGTCGCCGCCGTCGCGGTCCGTGCGCTCGGCATCTCCCGTGGGCTGCTGCGCTACGTCGAGCGGCTCGTCTCGCACGAGGTGGCGCTGCGCGGGATGGCGACCCTGCGGGTCCGGATGTACGAGCGGCTCGCCTCGGGCTCCCCCGGTGCCCTGGTCCGGCTACGTCGCGGCGACCTGCTCGCCCGGGTGGGAGCCGACGTCGACGCCGTCGGCGACGTGGTGGTCCGTGGTCTGCTGCCGGTCGCCGTCGCGGCCGTCCTCGGCGTGGGCAGCGTGGTCCTGGTCGGGGCCTTCCTGCCCAGCGCGGGGGCAGCGTTGGGCGGGTGCCTGCTCGTCGCCGGGGTCGTCGCGCCCTGGTGGTCGGTGCGCGCCACCACGACCATCGAGCGTCGCTCGGCCACGGCGAGGGCGGAGATGGCCGCCGTGACGATGACCCTGCTCGACGGCGCCGGCGAGCTGACCGTCGCCGGCCGGGTCGGGACGACCCTGCAGATCCTGCGGACCACCGACCAGCGCCTGGCTGACGCTGCCGACGCCGGTGCACGGCCGGCAGCGGTCGCCGCGACCCTCGGCCCGCTGGCGATGGGCGCAGCCGTGCTGGCCTCGCTGGCCCTGGGCATCCCCGCGACCACGGCCGGTCTGCTCGCGCCGGTCGAGCTCGCCGTCATCGTCCTGACCCCGCTCGCGGCCTTCGAGGCCGCCGCCCTGCTGCCGGGTGCCGGGGTGGCGCTGCTGCGCTCGCGCCAGGCCGCCCGTCGCGTGATGGAGCTGCTCGACGGCGCGGCCGTGGCGACCGGAGCCCTCGCCCAGCACCCGGCCGTGACCGCTCCGGTGGTCCCCGAGGGCACGCCCCCCGAAGCAGCCCTCCCTGCCGCCGACCACTCCGCCGGACCGCTCCTCGAGGCCCGTGCGCTGGCCTGCGGGTGGCCCGGCGGCCGGACCCTGCTCACCGGGCTGGACCTCACCCTGGAGCCGGGCCGGACGGTCGCCGTCGTCGGGCCGAGCGGGCTGGGCAAGACGACCCTCCTGCTCACCCTCGCGGGGCTCATCCCCCCGGTCGCGGGCGACGTGCTGGTCACCGGCCGACCGATCGCGTCGCTGGGCAGGACGCAGGCCGCAGCGCACGTGGTGATGACCGCCGAGGACGCGCACGTCTTCGACACCACCGTCCTGGAGAACCTGCGGGTTGCCCGCGGTGACGTCGACCCCGCCCAGGCGCGCGCAGCCCTCGAGCAGGTCGGGCTGGGCGACTGGCTCGCCGGGCTGCCGGTGGGGCTGGACACCGCGCTCGGCAGCGACGCGGCCAGGGTCTCCGGCGGGGAGCGCCGCCGGCTGCTGGTGGCCCGGACGCTGCTCAGCGCCGCTCCGGTCCTCCTGCTCGACGAGCCGACCGAGCACCTCGACGACGCCGGGGCACGCACCCTGCTGCACGGCCTGCTCGACGGCTCGTTGGCGTCCGGACGCGCCGTCGTCGTGGTCACGCACCGCCTCGACGGCGTGCAGGCGGCCGACGAGGTGATCCTGCTCGATCGGACGGGTAGCGTGCGGGCACGCGGTCGGCACGCGGACCTGATCGCGGGCGCAGGCGACTCGGACGGCGCTGCCGCGTACCGAACCGCGTGGCAGGCTCAGATGCAGGAGACCAGATGACCTCGAGGGGTACGGACCACCACGACGGCTCGCTCGCTGCCGCCGACCTGCTGCAGGCCGCTCTCGGCCTGGCGTCCGACCTCGACCTGCCGACGGTGCTGCACCGGTTCGTCGCCGCGAGCGCGGACCTGACCGGTGCGCGCTTCGCCGCGATCAACGTCCTCGATGCACGCGGGCGCTCCACGACCTTCGTGCACACCGGCGTCGACGACCGGCTCGCGGCCCTGCTCGGCCGGCCTCCGCACGCCATCGGGGTGCTGGGCTCCATCCCGTCGCACGGGACCCTGCGGCTCGACGACCTGGTCCACCACCCGACCTTCAAGGGCTTCCCGGCCCACCATCCGCCGATGGGCTCCTTCCTCGGCACCGCCGTCCGGGTCCGGGACCGGGTCTTCGGCTACCTGTACCTGTCGGAGAAGGCCGGCGGTTTCACCGACGAGGACGACGAGATCGTCATCACCCTCGCGGCAGCGGCTGCCGTGGCGATCCAGAACGCCCAGATGTACGCCGAGTCCAAGCGGCGCGAGCACTGGCTGCAGGCCGGCCAGCAGATCACCACGATGCTGCTCTCCGGCGCCGAGGAGGAGGACGTGCTGGCCCAGATCGCGGCGTCCTCCCGGGAGGTGGCCGGCGCGGACACCGCAGCACTGGTGCTGCCCAGCGTCGCCGACACGTGGGTGATGGAGATCGTCGACGGTGTCGGGGCGGACGAGCTGATGGGCACCGTCATGCCGCACGACGGCCGTGCGCGCACCGTGCTGCGCGACGGCAACGGCCTGGTCGTCGACTCCCTGTCCCGCTCACGGGCGATGCGGGTGGACGCGATGCGTCAGTTCGGTCCGGCGCTCTACGCGCCGATGCAGTCCGACGGTCGGGGCGTGGGCGTGCTCGTCCTGCTGCGTCGCGTCGGGTCGGCCCCGTTCGGGCCCAACGACCTCGCGACGGCGGAGTCCTATGCCGCCCAGGCGGCCCTCGCCCTCGTGCTGGCCGAGGCCCGGCACGCCCAGGACATCGCCGCGCTGCTCGACGAGCGCGAGCGCATTGCGCGCGACCTGCACGACCTGGCCATCCAGCAGCTCTTCGCGACCGGCATGCAGCTCGAGACCGTGCGCCGGCGGGCCGCCCGCGGCGTCGACCCCTCCGAGCTCACCGGGATCGTCGAGGACGCCCTGGACAACGTCGACTCGACCGTGCGCCAGATCCGCTCGATCGTGCACGCCCTGCGTGACCCGGACGCCTCGGCGCCGCTGGCCGAGCGGCTGCGCCGCGAGGCCTCCCTCGCACGCACCGGCCTCGGCTTCGCCCCGTCACTCGTGATCATCGTCGACCACCGCGTGCTCGACTCCGTGGAGGCCTTCGACGGCGACGCCGGCGTCCTGGACGACCGGGTGGGAGAGGACATGGCCGACGACGTCGTGGCTGTGGTCCGCGAGGGGCTGGCGAACGCCGCACGCCACGCGCGCGCGACAGCCGTCGCTGTCCGGGTCGAGCTCCAGGGCGACGGCCCGGCGGGATCGGTCGTCGTGGAGGTCGAGGACGACGGCAGCGGCCTTCCGCCGGCACGCGACCGGAAGTCCGGCACGGACAACCTGGCGGCACGCGCCCGTCGGCACGGCGGGACGTTCACCCTCGGTGCGACCAGCTCCGGTCGCGGCACCCTGCTGACCTGGCAGGCGCCGGTGAAGGGCCGCGCGATCCACTGACGGCTCCGGCGACGCCGAGCCGCCCCGGGCTCAGTCGCCCGGTTCGCTGCGCCAGGAGCTGTGCTTGTGACCGGCGACCCAGGCGGCGACCTGGGTCCGGCGCTGCAGCCCCATCTTGGACAGCAGCGAGGTGATGTGGTTCTTGACGGTCTTCTCGGCCACGCCGAGGCGCTCGGCGATCTCCCGGTTGGACATCCCCTCGCCGATGAGGTCGAGCACCTTGCGCTCGCTCGGTGTCAGGTCGGCCGTCGGGTCGTCGTGGTCGGCCCGGCGCCGGGTCACGGTCCGCTCGTCGAGCAGCGTGCGCCCCGCAGCGACCGACCGGATGACGTCGGCGATCTCCGCGCCCCGGACGCTCTTGAGGACGTACGCGGCCGCACCGGCCTGCAGCGCCGCAGCAAGGGCGTCGTCGTCGTCGAACGAGGTCAGGACGATCGCCCGCGCCTCGGGAAGGGTCTCGCGCAACGCGTTCATCAGGTCGATCCCGGTGCCGTCGGGCAGCTGCAGGTCGACCAGCATCACCTGGGGGCGGACGAGCGTCGCGCGCCTGACACCCTCGGCGACGGAGCCCGCCTCGGCGACGACGCCCATGCCTTCTGAACGGTCGACCACCTCGGCGATCCCACGCCTGACGACCTCGTGGTCATCGATGATCATCACGGCAATGTCAGCGGGGCGCCCGGTGAGCGGGGGCGGGACGTTGGCTACCACGGGCCCATCCTAGGGAACTCGTCGGCGGGTCACCGGCAGGCGTGCCGGACGCGGTCGTGATTGACAGTGCGGGCAACGGAACGACGAGCGGTTCATGAAGGCTTCGCGGACCACCGGTGTGCCGCATCGCGGGCACGGCCGACCTGCCTGACCGTAGACCGCCAGGGACCGGTCGAAGTACCCCGATGCACCGTTGACGTCGACGTAGAGCGCGTCGAAGCTCGTCCCGCCGACCACCAGGGCCGCCCGCATGACCTGGTCTGCGGCATCGAGCACCCGGCCGACCTCCACCGGGCGCAGCGCCCCGGTGGGCCGGGCCCCGTGCAGACCCGCCCGCCACAGCGCCTCGTCCGCGTAGATGTTGCCGATCCCCGAGACCAGGGTCTGGTCCAGCAGGGCCCGCTTGATCTCGGTACGCCGCCGCCGCACCGCAGCGACCAGCGCCGGGCGGTCCAGGTACGGGTCCAGGAGGTCCCGTGCGATGTGTGCCACCGGCTCCGGCAGCTCCGCCAGGTCGCTGCCGCGTCCGGCCGGCGCTCCGTCCGGCGTCGGCATCAGGTCGGCGACCGACAGGTGGCCGAAGGTGCGCTGGTCGACGAAGTCGAGCACCCGCGCGCCCGTCGGGCCGTCCAGCACCAGCCGCGTCCGAAGATGCGGGTGGTCCTCGGTCGCTCCGGGCGTGTCGCGGACGAGCAGCTGGCCGCTCATGCCGAGGTGGGCGAGCAGTGCCTCACCGCTGCGGGCGTCGTCCAGCAGGAGCCACAGGAACTTGCCACGTCGCACGGCTGCGGTCAGGGTCCGTCCGACGAGCCGGTTGCGGAAGTCCGCGGGACCCGGCAGGTGGCGCCGGACGCTCGAGGCCCGGCGGACCTCGACCCCGGCGACCGTGCTGCCGAGCACGTGCCGAGCAAGACCGTCACGGACGGTCTCGACCTCTGGCAGCTCAGGCATCGCCCCTGGGGTCCTCGGACCGCTCCGCGGCCAGGACCAGCAGTGCGCGGTAGGCGTTGGCAGCAGCCTCCTGCTCGGCGACCTTCTTGGCGGAGCCGGACCCGGTCCCCCGCACCTCGTCGGCGAGCACGATGCGGGCCGTGAACATCCGCGCGTGGTCCGGACCCTCGCCGTCGCACAGGTACTCCGGCCCGCCGAGCCCCAGGCGCGCAGCGAGCTCCTGCAGGGACGTCTTCCAGTCCAGTCCGGCGCCCAGGTCGGCGGCGACCGCGAGCGTCGGGTCGACCAGGCGCTCGACGACGTCGCGCGCACCGTCGAGGCCGTGGGTCAGGTAGACCGCGCCGAAGACGGCCTCGAGCGTGTCGGAGAGGATCGAGTCCTTGTCCCGGCCACCCGTGGTCAGCTCACCCCTGCCGAGCAGGACGTACGCACCGAGTCCGAGCTCACGCGCGATCGCCGCGAGGGCACGCTGGGACACGGTGGCCGCACGCATCTTGGCCAGCTCGCCCTCGGACAGACCGGGGTGGCGCCGGTAGAGGGCCTCGGTCACGACGAGCCCGAGCACGGTGTCGCCGAGGAACTCGAGGCGCTCGTTGGTCGGGATGCCGCCCGCCTCGTGCGCGAAGGACCGGTGGGTCAGGGACAGCACGAGAAGCTCGGGGTCCAGGTGGACCCCGAGCTTCTCGATCAGCTGGGTCGCAGGTGCGCCGATCATCGACCGCTGCCCCGCGTACGCGCCACGACCTGAGCGGTCAGCGCGACTCGTGCTCGGTGCGCAGCGCCTCGGCGTACTGCCGGCCGTTGTAGGCACCGCAGGCCGGGCACGCGATGTGCGGCAGCTTGTTGGCCTTGCAGCGCGGGCAGGTCGTGAGGGTCGCGGCGGTCGTCTTCCACTGCGACCGACGCGCACGGGTGTTGCTGCGCGACATCTTGCGCTTCGGAACAGCCACGGCTAGCTCTCTTTCGTGTCGTCGAACATGTTCTTCATCCGGTCGAGCTCGGCCCACCGGGGGTCAAGGACCTCGTGCGTGTGCTCGGTGTTCTCCGGATCTGCCAGGCGCGCCCCGCACTGCGGGCACAGACCAGGGCAGTCCGACGAGCACACCGGGCGGAACGGTAGCGCAGGCACCACCGTGTCGCGCAGTGCGGGCTCGAGGTCGATCAGCTCGCCCTCCAGCTCACGCACGTCTTCCTCGTCGTCCCCGTCCTCGACTGCGACCTGGGCACGCTCGGGGTAGACGTACAGCTCCTGCAGGTCCACGTCGATGTCCTCGACGATCTCTGCGAGGCACCGGACGCACTCCCCGACCGCCCGGCCACGGACGGATCCGGAGACCAGGACCCCCTCCATCACGGCCTCGAGGCGAAGTGCGAGCTCGAGGTCGTCACCGGCGGGGATGCCGATCACGGCGGTACCGAGATCCTCCGGCGCAGGAACAGTGAGCAGCAACGGGCGCATCGTCCCCGGTCGGCGACTGAGCTCATGTGTGTCGAGCACTAGCGGCGAACGGGGATCGAGGGTGATCGGGCGCTCCACGGCGTCGGTCCAAGGTCGAGGGGTCTCGGTCCACGCCACGAGCGGCAGGACCAACCGGCAATGCTACGGCATCGGCTCCGGGTGCCCAAACGCCGGACGGGCGCCGCGCGCGTCGCCCGCTGTGCGGCGACGTGCGCGCCTACACCTCGTCCAGGCGGTCGGCGAGCTTGGCGCGACCGGCCTGGACCTGGGCGATGACCTTGCCCAGGTCGATCTCGAAGTCCGCGAGCTGCCGGTCGCAGTAGTCGTCCGCGTCCCGGCGCAGCCCGGCAGCCGTCCGATCGGCGTCCGCGAGGATCTCGTCGGCCCGCACCCGTGCGGCCACGACCACCTGCTCGGCGCTGACCAGCTCCTCGGCCCGGCGCCGTGCCGTCGCGATGATCTGCTCGGCCTCGGCACGCGCCTGGGCCAGGACGTCGTCGGCCCCGGCGAGGACCTCGTCCGCCTGGCTGAGCTGGGTCGGCAGCACCGCGTGGGCCTGCCCGAGCAGGTCCAGCACCTCGGCCCGGTTGACCAGCACCGAGGAGGACATCGGCATGCTCCGCGCCTGCGCCAGGACGTTCTCGAGAGCATCGAGGATCCCGGTCAGGCCCTCCGGCTGCCTGCGCTCGTCGTCCAGCTCGCTCATGTCGCTCTCCTTGGTCGGTCCGAAGCGGACGTCATCGAGTCTGCCCCCAGGACCGAGTCTGCCCCCGGCACCGAGTCTGCCCCCAGCGCGGCCAGGCGGGCACGGACCACGTCCGCGACGCCGTCCGGCACGAGGTCGTCGATCCGGCCACCGTGCCGTGCCACGTCCTTGACCAGCGACGACGCGATGTGCGCGACGGACCTGTCCGCCGGGACGAAGACCGTCTCGATGCCCGTCAGGTGACGGTTGATCAAGGCCATCGGCAGCTCGGCGTCGTAGTCGGCACCGGACCGCAGACCCTTGACCATGGCGTCCGCGCCGATCTCCCGGCAGAAGTCGACGAGCAGTCCCGGCACCCGCTCGACCCGTACCGAGGCATGGCCCGCCAGGGCCTGGCGCGCCAGGTCGACCCGCTCGTCGACGCTCAGGAGCATGCGCTTGGTAGCGTTCGTCGCGACCGCGACGACCACCTCGTCGAAGAGCTGCGCGGCACGTCCGATGACGTCCAGGTGACCGAGCGTGATGGGGTCGAAGGATCCCGGGCAGACGGCGATGCTCACCCCGTCACCTTAGGACCCTGCTGCGCCGGGGTGGTCGGCGGTCGCACGAGCCAGGTCCGGCGTCGGCGCCGGTGCGGGTGCGGCGAACCACAGGACCGTCTCCCCGTAGCGTCGTTCGTCGGTCCTGACCAGACCCGTCACGTCGCGCTGCCGCGGCCCGACCGGGGATCGCCCCGCGCCCCGGGCACCGGGCCAGGTCGGCTCGGGCGATCGCACCGAGCGTTCGACCACGACGACGGCATCGGGCGCCAGGTGCCCCGCCACGGCGGCGAGCACGGCGGCCAGGTCGTCCTCGGCCAGCTCGTACGGCGGGTCGACGAGCACGAGGTCCACCGGGTCGCCGGAGGGGCGGGACACGAACGGGAGCACCTTCTCGACGACGACGCGCACGCCGGGCAGCCCGAGCGTCGCGATGTTCTGGCGACACACCTCAGCAGCCGCACGCGCCGACTCGACCAGGACGACGTCCCGCGCGCCGCGGCTCGCCGCCTCGAGGCCCATCGCCCCCGACCCCGCGTAGAGGTCGAGCACTCGGGCGCCCTCGAGGACGCCCGAGTGCTCGAGCCGGGAGAACAGCGCCTCGCGGACCCGGTCGCTCGTCGGGCGGGTGCCCGTGCCCGGGACCCGCAGGGTGCGCCCACCCGCCGCTCCGGCCACGATCCTCGTCACGGCCACCAGGCTAGGCCCCACGTCGCCGCCGGCACGAGCGCGACGTCCGCCCGGCGGGGCCCGAGCGGGCCGCAGGCGCGGGAGCGACGGTCAGGCCCGGTCGAGGAACTCCTCGCGCGTCGGGTCGAGCCAGGTCTCGATCGCGCTGCGCAGGGCCGGCGACGCTGCCAGGTCCGGGTCCTGCGCCACGATCTCGGCGGCGTCCTCGCGGGCCTCGGCGATCACGTCGGCATCGCGTACGACCCGCAGCAGCCGCAGCGAGCTCGCACCACCGGACTGCGACGCACCCAGGACGTCGCCCTCGCGGCGCAGCTCCAGGTCGACGGTGGCCAGCCGGAAGCCGTCGGTCGTCTCGGCGAGCGTCTGGACCCGGGTCGCCGCGTCGCTGCCCTCCGGCGCCTCCGAGACCAGCAGGCACAGCCCCGGGGCAGTGCCACGACCGACCCGTCCGCGGAGCTGGTGCAGCTGGGACAGGCCGAACCGGTCGGCGTCGAGCACGACCATCACCGTCGCCTCGGGGACGTCGACGCCCACCTCGATCACCGTCGTGCTGACCAGCAGCTGATCCTCGCCCGCGGCGAACCGGGCCATCACGACGTCCTTCTCCCCCGCGGGCAGCCTGCCGTGCAGCACGCCGATCCGGATCCCGGACAGCGCCGGATGGGCGGCGAGCTCCTGCGCGACCTCGAGCACCGCGCGCAGCGACCGGCGCTCGGGCTCCTGAGCCGCCGGGGCGACCATGGGCTCCCAGCCGTCGTCGGCACCGTCACCGGGGCCGACAAGATCGGTGACCAGGTCGGCGTCATCGGTCGCGTCGCCGACGCAGGCCGGGTCGTCCGGGCTGATCCGGGGACACACCACGTAGACGCGATGGCCGGCGTCGATCTCCTCGCGGACCCGCTGCCACGTCCGCGCCGTCCACGCGACGTTGCCGGACGGGACGACATGGGTCGTCACACCCGGTCGTCCGGCGGGGACCTCGGCGAGGGTCGACACCTCGAGGTCACCGAAGACAGTCATCGCGACCGTGCGCGGGATCGGCGTCGCCGTCATCACCAGCAGGTGCACGACCGTCGCGCCACGGGTCCGCAGCTCGTCGCGCTGCTCGACCCCGAACCGGTGCTGCTCGTCGACCACCACGAGGCCGAGGTCGGCGAACTGGACCTTCTCACCGAGCAGCGCATGGGTGCCGACGACGATGCCGGCACGGCCCGAGGCGGCGTCCAGCAGCGCCTCGCGGCGGGCCGCCGTCGACTGCGACCCGGTCAGCAGCGCGATCCGGGTGGCGTTCTCCGCACCGCCGAGCATGCCCTGCTCGGCCAGGGGTCCGAGCAGCGACCGCAACGTGCGCAGGTGCTGGGACGCGAGCACCTCGGTGGGCGCCAGCAGGGCGGTCTGGCCACCGGAGTCGACCACCTGGAGCATGGCGCGCAGCGCGACGACCGTCTTGCCGGAGCCGACCTCGCCCTGGAGCAGGCGCTGCATCGGCCGCGGCCGGGCCAGGTCCTCGGCGATCTGGCCGCCGACCTCCCGCTGCCCGCCGGTCAGCGTGAACGGCAGCCGCGCGTCGAAGGCCGCGAGCAGGCTCGGCGCACCCGGCGCGGCACCGGTCCGGGCCACGGCGTCCTGGCCGGCGACCTCGGCGCGCCGTCGGGCCAGTGCGGCCTGCAGGACGAAGGCCTCCTCGTAGCGCAGACGCCGCCGCGCCCCGCGCCAGTCGGCTGCGGTGAACGGCTCGTGCACGTCCTTGAGCGCCTGGTGCAGGCCGATCAGACCGCGACGCTCGCGGACCGACGCCGGGATCGGGTCGGGCAGGTCACCGGGCGTCAGCGGGTCGAGGACGGTGCGCACGGCCCGCTGGATCCGCCAGGTGGGCACCGCGGCGCTCGCCGGGTAGATCGGGATCGGACGGCTCACCTCGACCAGCGCAGCCTCCTCGTCCTCGGCGTCCACCCCGACGATCTGGTAGTCCGGGTGGGTCAGCTGCAGCTCGCCGCGGTAGGCGCCGACCGTGCCGGTGAACAGGCCGACCCGGCCGGGCCGGAGCTTGGCCTCGTGACCGCCGAGCGATCCACGCCGCTTGGCGAAGAAGGTCAGCGAGAGCTCACGCCGACCGTCGGTGACTGTCGCCTGCAGCATCGCGCCGCCACGTGAGCGCATGTCCCGCACCGTGGCCTGCCGGACCTCGGCCATCACCGTGACGTGCTCGCCGACGGCGATCGACGAGAGGTCGGTCAGCCGACCCGGCTCGGAGTACCGACGCGGGTAGTGCCGCAGCAGGTCCGAGCTCGTGTGCAGGCCGAGCTTGGCCAGCGGGCCGGCGGTTCGTGGACCGAGGAGCCGGTCGAGCGACTCGCCGAGCCGATCGGAGCCCATCAGGCGGTCCGTCGTCACTCGACCCCCAGCGCGACCGCACCGCCGGGACCACCACCGCTCAGCACGACGATCTCGACGTCGGCCCGGGCGGTCGCGAGAGCGGCACGCAGACGGTCGAGCGCCTGCGGCACGGTGCCCTCCGCCGCCAGGACGGTGACCAGCGAACCACCGGCGGCCAGCATCGACAGGGCGACGGCGAGCATCTGCTCAGCGTGCAGGTCCCCGCTGACATCCGCCTCGGCCGGGGCCGGCACGGCGGCGGTGCGGACCGCGACGACCGCACCCGTGACCTCGGCCAGGAGCTCCGGCACGGGGGCGTCGGCCCTGCTCGCGAGGGTTGCCGCGCCGACGACGACCTGGATCTCGTCGAGCCGGTCCAGGACGTCGACGACGGGTCGGGCGGGTCGCCCGTCGGACTGGCCCATCCGTGTCATCGCGTCCTCGGTGGCCGGCAGCAGATCGGCGGCCGCCAGCAGGAGGACGCGGTCGGCGCCCGTGTCGTCGACCGCGCGCCACAGCTCGGCACCGGCCGTCCCACCAGGGGGCACCAGGACGACGACCGCTCCCGCGCGCGCCAGGTCGGGTACGAGTCCCGGCGAACCCGTGACGGTGACCAGCCCGAGCGTCGGCCGGTGCCGGCCGTGCACGCCGGACTGGCTGGCCAGGTGCCGCACCCTGATCTGGCTCGGCGCCGCCCCGACGACCGACGGCGCACCGATCGCCTCGACCGGTCGGTCGGTGTGCACGTGGGCCTGCCACAGACCGTCCCCACCGACGACGGCGACCGACTGCCCCACACCGGACAGCGCCGCGCGCAGGGCGGCCGCGACGGCGTCGTCGGCTCCAGGGTGGTCGGCCGGCTCGGCGACGACGAGGTACATGACCTCGAACTCGCCGACACCCCCCGTCGACGCCGTAGTCGCCGCCTCGACCTGACCCACCCGGTCACCGCGCCGGTCCCCGCTGGTGGCACCGTCGTCGGTGGCACCGTGAGTGGCGCCGTCGTGGGTGGCACCGTCGTGCGTCCCGCAGCCCTCGTGGCCGGCGCACGGCGCCGACGACACCGGCCGACCGAGCGCCTGAGCGAGGGCGTCGAGCACGACGAGCAGCCCCCATGCCCCGGCGTCGAGCACACCTGCCGCGCGCAACGCGGGGAGCTGGGACGGCGTCCTGCGCAGGGCCTCGTACCCGCGGCTGATGCCGGCCTCGAGCACGACGAGGGTGTCGTCCGCGCCGGGCAGCGCGGCGTCCTGCGCCGCCTGGGCGCCCTCGCTGACGGCACGGGCGATCGTCAGCACGGTGCCCTCGACCGGCTGCGCGACGGCCTGGTAGGCGGCGTCGGTCGCGTTCCGGAGGCCCGCGACGACGGCGCGCGCGGAGACCTCGACGCTCGTGGCGCCTGCGACCGTCGACCCCCCGCCGGCAGCGGCGGCGCCCGATGCGGCGACCACACCGCGCAGGAAGGCTCCCAGGTACTGGCTGACGATCACGCCGGAGTTGCCGCGCGCCCCGATCAGCGCGCCGCGGGCGATCGCCCGGACGACGTCGCCGAGCCCGGCCGCCTGCGGAAGGCGTGCCACGGCGTCGCGCGCCTCGGCCAGGGTGAGGTACAGGTTGGTGCCGGTGTCGGAGTCCGCCACCGGGAAGACGTTGAGCCAGTCGAGCTCGGCCCGATGAGCCTGGACCGACGTCGCAGCCAGCCGGGCCCAGCGACGCGCGGTGGCGGCGTCGACGTGCACCGGTCCGGTGGGCTGAGCGTTCACCGACCCTGCCTCCTCCGCGTCGAGCAGTCGAGCCGGCGGTTCCGTTTGGGACCGCGCCTGCGATCGGATACCCTATCGAGGTTGCCCGGCCACGCCTGGGCACCGCGAGGGGCTGTACCGATCTGGTGCCGAGCCGCTCGCGCAACCAGACAGATACCTCGCCGCCCTCGTCATGAGCGCGTGGCCTGCATGACGATCAGGAGAGAACGTGGCTGCCAACTGCGACGTCTGCGGCAAGGGCCCGGGCTTCGGGCACAGCATCTCGCACTCCCACCGCCGCACCAAGCGTCGCTGGAACCCCAACATCCAGCGGGTGCGCGCTGTGGTCGCCGGCTCGCCGAAGCGCCTGCACGTGTGCACCTCGTGCCTCAAGGCCGGCAAGGTCCAGCGCCCCGCCTGACCGTTCGGCCGCGCCGGGCTCGCACGCCCGGGTACCGGCCGCACCCCGAACAGCTCTCGACGCCCGCGGAGATCCTCCGCGGGCGTCGTGCTGTCCGGGGCCGCCCTGCCCGTCCAAGAGACGACCAAGAACGAGGCAAGGACTGGCCCGCATCGGATTCCGATGGCAGGGTGTCCGTCATGGTGGAGGACCTGATCGACGTGACCATCCGACCGGCGACGGTCGACGACGCAGAGGCGATCGCCCAGGTTCACGTCGCCTCCTGGCGGCAGGCCTACACGGGTGTCGTGGCGGAGGACTACCTCGCCGGTCTGGACGTGACGAGCCGCGCAGCCTGGTGGCGGGAGCACCTCGGTGGAGCCACCCGCGGCCTGCGCGTGTGGGTCGCTCAGGACGAGGGACGTGTCGTCGGGTTCTCGTCCCTGGGCCCGAGCATCGACGAGGACGCCGAGCGGAACACGCTGCAGATCTACACGATCTACCTCGAGCCGACCTTCTGGGGGCACGGCGTGGCCCGCGAGCTCATGCGCACGGTCCTGTCGAGCGTGCCGGACGGCGCGCCGGTGACCCTGTGGGTCCTGGCCGCCAACGAACGGGCGCGCCACTTCTACCGCCGCAACGGGTTCACCGCCGACGGGGTCGAGCGGCTCGAGGAGATCGGCGGCGAACGGCACCGCGAGGTCCGCTACCGCCGCGGCTGACCGAGGGTCGTCAGGCCCGGAAGTGGTCCCAGCCGGTTGCCGCGACCGGGGAGGGGCCACCGTCGACCAGCACGCCCGCGACCGACCCGCCGTCCACCGCCCGCACCCGACCGACGGGACGGAACGGCGGCGGCAGCACGGCGTCCGGCGGGAAGGTCGCGAGCAGACCGTGGTCCTCGCCGCCGGCCAGGACCCACGCGAGCGCGTCGGCGCCGAGCCGGCGTGCGACGGGCTCGAGCACGCCGAGATCCTCGCCGAAAGCCCGCCGCGGCTCGACCAGGTCGACGACGACGCCGCCGGCGCGGGCCAGGCGCGCCGCATCCCGCAGGAGGCCGTCCGACACGTCCAGCATCGCCGTGGCACCGTGCTCCGCTGCGAGCAGCCCGGCCCGCACCGGGGCGACCGGGCGGCGGTAGGCCGCCAGAAGCTGCTCGTCGGCACCGCCGGAGCCGTGGGTCCCGTCAGCGCCGCCGTCACCTCCGCCGGCACCCGCCGTCAGCAGCGCGAGACCCGCGGCCGAGCGACCGCACGTGCCCGCATGGGCGACGACGTCTCCCGGCCTGGCACCGCGGCGCAGGACAGCCGCCCGGCCGCCGAGGTCGCCGAGGACCGTGACCGCCACGACGACCTCGGTGCCGCCCGAGAGGTCACCGCCCACGACGCCGACCCCGTGCGGGCGGCACGCCGCAGCGAGGCCGCCTGCGAGGTCGAGCACCCACCGGACCGGAAGGTCGGTGGGCAGGACGAGGCCGACGACCAGCGCCGTGGGTGCAGCCCCCATCGCGGCGATGTCGGACAGGTTCTGCACCGCGGCCCGCCAGCCGACGTCGTACCCGGACGACCAGTCCAGGCGGAAGTGCCGACCTGAGACCAGGACATCGGTCGAGATCACGACGCGACCGTCGGGTGCCGCGAGCACGGCGGCGTCGTCGCCGGGACCGAGCAGCGTCGCGTCGCCGGTCGGCAGCAGGGGGAAGACCTGCGCGAGGAGCGCGTCCTCGCCCAGGTCGGCAACGGTCGGTCCGGGCGCGCTGCTGCGCAGGTGTTCCACGGCTGCCACGCTACCGAGCGACACCCGCGCCCACCGACCACGCGTCCGGGGCTAGCGTTGCGTCGTGCGCTGTGATCTCGGACGTCTCGGACCACTGACCGTGCTCGGGCTCACCGCCACCCTCATGACCGGATGCTCGCAGCCGGTCCCGGTGCCGGTCGCGCCCTACGCGGGCGACCCGCTGTGCGCGGAGGTCGTCCTGGCCCTGCCGCGGGATCTCGGTGACCTGGGGCGTCTGGAGACCGGCAGCCAGGCGACCGTCGCGTGGGGCGACCGGCTCGACCCGATCGTCCTGCGCTGCGGCGTCGAGCCACCGGGGCCGACGACGGACCCGTGCGTCGTGGCCGACGACGGCCGGACGAGCGTGGACTGGGTGGCAGTCTCCGGTCCGGCCGACGAGGACGGCAACGCCCCGTGGACCTTCACGACGTACGGCAGGTCGCCGGCCGTCGAGGTGCGCGTGCCCGCGTCCGTCACCGCGTCCCGCTCGACGTCCTTCCTGCTCGACCTGGGCGAGGCCGTCTCGCGGGTCGACCAGACCCGGACCTGCCTGTGACACGGACCTGCTGTGCCACGAGCCTGCCGGTGACACGGACCTGCCGGTGCGGCCACCGACGGGTCGCGCGCCGATAGGATCGCGCCAGACGTGACGACGAAGGGAGTCCCGGCGTGACAACCGAGCTCGAACGGGTCGCAGTGATCGCCGGAGGGCTGTCGAACGAGCGCGAGGTCTCCATGCGCTCGGGGCGACGAGCTCTGTACGCCCTCGGCCAGGCAGGTCTCGACGCGGCGCTGTACGACGCCGACGAGTCCTTGCTGGACCGGCTCGTCAGCGACCACATCGACGCGGCCTACATCGCCGTGCACGGAGCCAGTGGCGAGGACGGCTCCCTCCAGACGGCACTCGAGCTGATCGGCATGCCGTACGTCGGCTCCCCGCCCGGCGCATGCCACCTCGCCTGGGACAAGGTCGTGTCGAAGGAGCTCATGTCGCGGGCGGACCTCGCGACGCCGGCCTGGGTCGCGATCTCGTCCCGCTCCTTCCGCGAGCTCGCACCGCCGCAGATCGTCCGCTCGATCGCCGAGAAGCTGGGCCTTCCGGTCGTGGTCAAGCCTGCGACCAGCGGCTCGACCCTCGGGATGAGCCTCGTCGAGGACGCTGCCGACCTCCCGTCGGCCCTGGTGCGGTGCTTCACCTTCGGTGAGGTCGCCTTGATCGAGCAGTACGTCGTGGGACGAACGATCGAGGTCGTCGTGGTCGAGGACGAGGTGCCGACCGCGCTGCCGCCCGCTGCCTTCGACAATCCCGGGACGTCCCCGTTCTCGTTCGAGGCCCGCTACGCAGCCGACCTCATCACGATCTCGCTGCCCGCACCGCTGCCCGACGCCGCCCTGGACGCCTCGGCCCGTGCAGCCGAGCTGGCCCACCGGGTGCTGGGACTTCGCGACCTCTCGCGCACCGACCTCATCGTCGACGAGGCCGGCACGCCATGGTTCCTCGAGGCGTCGACCTCCCCGGGCCTGACCGAGACGTCCGTCCTGCCGCTGGCCGCGGCCGAGGTCGGTCGCCCGCTCGGTCACCTGCTGGCCGACCTGCTGCGCAAGGCCCACCAGCGCGCCGGCGCCTGAGGACCCTGCGTCTGAGCACGCGGCCGGGTCTGAGCAGGCGCGACCGAGTCTGAGCACGCCCGGACCGTCTGAGCGCGCGCGGACGCCCGGCCGACGAGTCCGGCCTCAGCCGCGCGGGCCCTCCAGGCCGACCAGCTTGCCGCTGATCCCTCCTGCTGCGCGCAGCGCTGCCCCGGAGCCGAACCCACTGGCCACCGTCGGCACGCCTGCGTCCCGTGCCTCGACGAGAGCGTCCAGCAGGATCTCGCCCGCGCCGTGCTTCGGTGCCCACAGGTACAGGGCCATCGCGCCGGGCACCGAGTTGACCTCGTTGACGTACAGATCCAGGGTCGTCGGGTTGTACAGGAGGTCGACCCGCACGACGCCGGTCAGCCGCGTCACGGCCGCCACCCGCCGGGCGAGGTCCCCGGAGAGGGTCGTCACCTCGGCCGGGACCTGCGCCGGCAGCTCGCGCGGTGCGGTGGCCAGGCCCGCCTGCTCGCCGGCCTGACCGGCCAGGTACTTCTCCGCGTAGGAGTAGACGCCGCCTTCGGTGCCCCGCAGCGGCCGCTCGAGGTCGGAGACCTCCAGCGTCGGCGCGGTGCGGAACGAGATGTTGAGGTCGACGAGGTCCGACCGGAACGGCTCGACGACGGCGCCGGCGCGCAGGTGGGTGCTCGTCCGCAGCAGCACGCGGGCGGCCGCGAGGTCGTCGACGATCTCGATCCCGATCGAGGAGCCGCCGAACCGCGGCTTGACGATGTAGGGGCCGTCGAAGGCGGGCTCGCTCACGGCGTCCAGCGGGGCACGCTCGAGGGACGGGACGCCGGCGGCAACCATGACCGCACCGAAGGCCAGCTTGTCCATGCCGAGCGCCGACGCGTAGAGGCTCGAGCCGGTGGCCGGGACGCCGAGCAGGGCGAACAGGCCGGCGAAGCCGCCGCCCTCGCCGATGCCGCCGTGCAGGCAGCTCAGGGCCGCGTCGATGTCCAGGCGCTCGGACCGCATGCGGCCCTTGACGAACAGACCGGGGTCGGCGCCGAGCCGGATCTCGACCGGCCGCGAGCCGGACGGCGCGCCCTCGAGGTAGTCACGGGCCTCGGTGCCGGACGGCACGACGAACCAGGCGCCCGTCGGTGACCAGTACAGCGGGATCACCGACTCCCCCGCGCGGGTCAGGACCCGCTCGCTCTGCAGACCCGTGAGGATCGATATCTCGTGCTCCGGGGAAGGTCCCCCGAACACCACGGCCCAGCTCGAGCGTTCGGACATCGCCAACCTTCGCCTCGTCGGTAGCTGCCACCGGCCACCTGTCACGGATAGTGGTCCGGGAGATCGTTCTCGTAGAGTATGACGCCCGCCGGGCCCGCCTTCGCGGTGGCCAGCGGCACGGCCTGGGCCCGCTGGTCGACGACGTCGAACGTCCCGTCACCCTGCTGCGCACCGGCGACGAGCGCGGCGCGGTTCGTCCGGCCCACCACGACCAGGTGTGCACCGGCCTGCGCGGCGGCCCGCGCGAACTCGGCGTTCCGCTCCGCCTGGACGGGGCCGAGCTCGACGATCCCCGGCGTCACGACCACGAGGGTGCCGTCGCGGTCCTTCGCCAGCGCGCCAGCCTCGGCGAGCGCCGCCCGGGCACCGATCGGGTTGGCGTTGTACGTGTCGTCGATGACGAGCAGGCCGGTGCCCGTGTCCTGGAGCTCGGCGCGGTGCGCGGCGCGCGGCAACGACCGCAGCCGGGACGTGAGGGACCCCCGGTCGGCCCCGACCGCCAGGACGACCCCGAGCGCGACGGCGAGGTTCACCGCGTGCGCGACACCGGCGCCGACCGGATGGGTCGTCGTCGTGCCGTCCGGCGCGACGAGCGTCACGAGGCCGCCGGCCAGATCGACGCTGACGTCCGCCAGCACACCGGCCACCGTGCAGGTCACCACGCGCTTGCCCGCCGCGCGGCACCGCTCGGCGAGCGCGGCGAGCTCAGGCGCGTCCACCGGCAGCACCACCGTCCCGGCCCGTTCGGTGATCTCCGACTTCGCGGCCAGCACTGTCGCTGTCGTGCGCATCCGTTCGAGGTGCGCCTCGCCGATCGTCGTGATCACGGCGATGTCCGGCGGGAACAGCCGGCACAGCTCGCGGATCTCGCCCGGGCCGTAGGTGCCCATCTCCGCGACGAACACCTCGGTCCCGTCGACCAGGCCGTCGTTGACCGCACGCGACAGGCCGAGCCGGTTGTTGAAGCTGGCCGGCGACGCGACGACGGCCGTGCTCGCGCTGAGCAGGTGCGCGATGTAGCCCTTGGTCGACGTCTTGCCGTACGAGCCGGTCACGGCGACCACCTGGGGGCGCACCCGCGCCAGACGCCGTTGCGCCTGGGCGACGAAGGGTGCCGAGAGCCTGCGCTCGACGATCTCCATCAGGGCCAGCGCCGCGTCGAGGGTCACCGGGGTCGCCACGGCGAGCAGCGCGAGCGCACCGGGCCCCAGGAGCCAGACGAGCAGGGTGCCGATGCCCAGCTCGAGCACGGCCCACACGGCGACGAGCCGGCGGAGCCGGGCCGTCCAGCCCAGGGCCGAGGTGCTGCCCCGGACGCCCAGACCACGCGGCAGGACGACCACGAGGACCGCAGCCGGGACGGCCAGGATCGCCAGCGACCGCACGCAGGCGGCACCGGCCAGCAGCCCGGCCACGACGGCGAGCAGCAGGTCGAGCCGCGACCGCGAGAGCCAGAGCACCGCGATCCGGCTGACCCGGCCGGCGAGGTAGTGCTCGCGCTGGGCGACCCGCAGCCAGCGCACGCCGGCGAGCGCGACGGCCGCGACGCTGCATGCGACGACCACGGCGACCAGCGCGGCGTTCACCGGCCGTCCTGACCGAGCGGCTCCGTCGGCACCGATTGCTCCGTCGGCACCGTCGGCTCCGTCGGCTCCAGCCGTGCGAGCGCCTCGAGCACCGCGGAGCGGACCTTCGCCTCGAGCGCACCGTCGAGCAGGTGCCCGGCACCGGGGACGACGTCGAGCCGGGCGTCGGGCAGCATCTCGGCCGCCAGCCGGGCCCCGGCGAGCGGTGCCGCGTCGTCGAGCTCGCCCCAGACCATGTGCACGGGCACCGTCAACGTGCGCAGCTGCTCCCGGTAGTCCTCCGAGACGACCCGCACGAGCACGTCGCGCATGACGCCCTGCGCCGCGCGGTAGTCGGCGGACCCGGAGCTGCGGCGGATTCGCTCGATCGCCGAGCCCGGCAGCAGGTGCGCCGTCCGCAGTCGCTTGGCGACCCGCAGCAGGAGCCTCGGGCGCGGTGGTGGGGTCGCGCGCACCAGCGGGACGCCGCTGAGCACGAGGCTGTGCACGAGGTCCGGGCGGGACGCGGCCAGCCGGACCGCCACCCGGCCACCGAAGGAGTGACCGACGACGACGTAGCGACCCGGGCGACCAGGCCGATCAGGTGCAGCGGCGACGGCCTGGTCCGGCGGACCGTAGGCCTCGTCGAGCCCAGCGGCGAGGTGCTCGGCGTAGTCGGCACTCCCCCAGGCCGTCGGCGGCGGGGCAGTCGTGCCGAAGCCGTGCAGGTGGACCGCGAGAGCGTCGGTTCCCTCGAGGATCCGGGAGAAGTCCGCGCCGGACCGGAACCAGCCGTGCAGCGCGAGGACGCGTGGCGGAGCAGCGCCGATCCGGTCGGCGAGCACGTCCCCCGCCAAGACCGTCAGCACGCGTCGAGGCTACCAGCCGGACTGCGGGCGCTCATGTCGGGACCTCGCGCGCGCAACTAGGCTGGCCCGCGTGAACGACCCCTCCGCGACCGGACCGACGACCGACCACTCCCCCGCAACCATCGCCGTCACGGCGGGCCGTCCGACGCGCACCCAGGGCGGGCCGGTCAACCCGCCGGTCGTGCTCTCCTCCACCTACGTCTCGTCGGGCGTCCCCGGACCGGGTGAGCTGCTGTACACGCGCAACGGCACCGAGACCTGGCAGCCGTTCGAGGAAGCCCTCAGCGCGCTCGAGGACGCCCGTCTACCGGCCCTGGTGTTCGGCTCCGGCATGGCTGCCATCGCCGCCGCCGTCTCGCTGGTCCCCGCGGGTGGGCGCCTGGTGCTGCCGCGCCACTCGTACCAGATGAGCCTTGCGCTCATGGCCGATCTGACCACCCGCACCGGCCTGCAGGTCGAGACCGTCGACATCGCCGACACCGACGCCACGCTCGCCGCCGTGCGCGGCACGGACGGCCGACCGGCAGCGGACCTGCTCTGGATCGAGTCACCGACGAACCCGATGCTCGAGATCGCCGACCTGCCGGCCCTGGCAGCCGGTGCCCGCGCCGCCGGCGCGCTCGTCGTGGTCGACAACACGTTCTCGACGCCCCTCGGGCAGCAGCCCTTGCGGATGGGCGCGGACGTGGTCGTTCACTCGGTGACCAAGTACCTGGCGGGGCACTCCGACGTCGTGCTCGGAGCGGCGGTGACCGACAACCCCGCGCTGCGCGAGCGGATGGCCACCTACCGGACGGTGCACGGCGCGATCGCGGGGCCGTGGGAGGTCTGGCTGGCGCTGCGCGGCCTTCGCACCCTCGCCCTGCGGGTCGAGCGGGCCCAGGACAACGCGGCGGTGCTGGCCTGGCGGCTGTCGCGTCACCCTCGGGTCGCCGAGGTCCGCCACCCGAGCCTGCCCGACGACCCTGGGCACGTCCGCGCGTCGCGCCTGCTGCGTGGCTACGGCTCGATCATCGGCATCCGCCCCCGGGGCGGCCCGGCCGCGGCCGACGCCGTCGTCGACGCCGTGCGCCTGTGGCTCCCCGCGACGAGCCTGGGCGGGGTGGAGTCGAGCCTCGAGCGTCGTCGGCGCTTCCCCACCGAGTCGCCCACGGTCCCGGCGGACCTGCTCCGGCTGTCCGTCGGCATCGAGGACGTCGAGGACCTCTGGGCGGATCTCGAGCAGGCGCTCGACACCGAGCGCTAGCCGGACGGCCCGGACGGAGCGCCCGGCTGCTCGTTCCTCAGACGCCCTCGGCCTTGCGCGGCCGGGCCAGCAGCAGCTGGGCCATGTCCTCGACCGGGAGGCCCTGGTGCAGCAGCGCCACCACGGCGGCGGTGATCGGCATCTCCACGCCGACCTTGCCGGCCAGCTCGAGCACCGACGCCGAGGACTTGACGCCCTCAGCCGTGCCGCCGGTGGCGGCGATGGCCTGGTCGAGCGTCATCCCCTCGCCGATGTGCACGCCGAGCGTGTGGTTGCGCGACAACGGCGAGACGCACGTCGCCACGAGGTCACCCATGCCGGCGAGGCCGGCGAAGGTCTCGGCATCGGCCCCGAGCGCCAGCCCGAGCCGGGTGATCTCGACCAGGCCGCGGGTGATCACCGTCGCCATGGTGTTGTGCCCGAAGCCGCTGCCCTGGGCGATCCCGACGGCCACGGCGATGACGTTCTTGACCGCCCCGCACAGCTCGACACCGACCACGTCGGTGTTCGTGTAGGGCCGGAAGTACTGCGAGGCGCACGCCATGGCCACCCGCTGCGCGGTGGACTCGCTGGTCGAGGCCACGACCGTCGCGGTCGGCTGGTGCGCGGCGATCTCACGGGCCAGGTTCGGCCCCGAGACCACGGCGATGCGCTCGACGGGTACTCCGAGCGCCTCGCCGATCAGCTCGCTCATCCGTCGGTCCGAGCTCAGCTCGACGCCCTTCATCAAGGACACGACGACGGTGTGCGGCTCGATCAGTCCGGCGAGGGGCTCGAGCGTCGCGCGCGCGGACTGCGACGGGACAGCGACGGCGACGAGGTCCGCACCGCGCAGCGCCGCAGCGGCGTCGGTCGTCGCGCGGATGCTCTCCGGCAGCCGGAGACCGGGCAGGTACTCCTCGTTGCGGTGCTCGTTCGTGATCTGCTCGCAGACCGCCGCGCGGCGCCCCCACAGGGTGACCTCACGGCCGGCGTCGGCCAGGACCGCGGCGAACGTCGTCCCCCAGCTCCCGGTGCCCAGGACTGTCGCGCGGGTGATCGGCGCGCTCACGCCGGACCTCCCGGCTTGGGGCGACGCCAGACGAATCGCTCCGCCGGTGCGGTCTCACCGCGGATCTCCTCGAGGAGGGTCGTGATGGCTGCCATCACCCGCTCGGTCGCCTCGCGCAGCACCGCCGTGTCCTGGGGCCGGTCGTACAGGTCCGACAGGTCGACGGGTGGGCCGGCCACGATCGTGACCTTCTTGCGCGGGATGGGCTTGAAGAGCTTCTTGTAGCGGCCGAGCAGGTTCTGCGGCCCCCACTGCGCGCACGGGATCACCGGGGCACGGGTCGACAGGGCGAGACGCGCGACCCCCGTCTTGCCGGCCATCGGCCACAGGTCGGGCTCGCGGGTCAGGGTGCCCTCGGGGAAGACCGCGACGCACTCACCGGCCTCGATCGCCACGATCGCCGCGTCCAGGGACCTGCCGGCCGCAGCGGTGTCGCGGTCGACCGGGATCTGGCCGCTCGCCCGCAGGACGCGACCGACGATCGGGACCGAGAAGAGCGAGGCCTTGGCCAGGACCTTCGGGGCGAAGCCGTTGTCGTACAGGAAGTGGGCGAACGTGAGCGGGTCGATGTTCGACATGTGGTTGGCCGTGGCGATGAAGCCGGTGTCCTTCGGCAGGTGCTCCGCACCACGCCAGTCACGCAGCGTGCAGGCCAGGAGCACGGGCCGCACGACGCGGGCGACGTTGCGGTACGCGCGGTTCGAACGCTCGGGGGCTGGCACGGGAGCCGATGCTACCGGTCGGCCCCGGTCCGGGTTCAGTCCCGGGAGAACTCGGCCCCGAGCGCCGTGAGCTTCTCGGTGAAGAACTCGTAGCCACGGTCGATCAGGCCGATGCCGCGTACCGAGGACGAGCCCTTGGCGGTCAGCGCCGCGATGAGGTGGCTGAAGCCGCCGCGCAGGTCAGGGACCTCGATGTCGGCCCCGGCCAGCGGCGTCGGGCCCGAGATGACGGCGGAGTGGTAGAAGTTCCGCTGCCCGAACCGGCACGGGTGGCCGCCGAGGCACTCGCGGTAGACCTGGATCGTGGCCCCCATGCCCCGCAGCGCATCGGTGAAGCCGAAGCGGTTCTCGTAGACCGTCTCGTGCACGATCGACAGCCCCTTGGCCTGGGTCAGTGCCACGACGAGCGGCTGCTGCCAGTCGGTCATGAAGCCGGGGTGGACGTCGGTCTCCAGGACGATCGACCTCAGGTCGCCACCCGGGTGGAAGAACCGGATGCCCTCGTCCTCGACCTCGAACTCGCCACCGACCTTGCGGAAGGTGTTGAGGAAGGCGGTCATCTCCGGCTGGCTCGCCCCGCGCACCATGACGTCGCCGTGGGTGGCGAGCGCCGCGGACGCCCACGACGCCGCCTCGATGCGGTCCGAGAGCGCCGTGTGCCGGTAGCCGCTGAGCCGAGGGACACCCTCGATCCGGATCACCCGGTCGGTGTCGACCGAGATCACCGCGCCCATCTTCTGCAGCACGTTGATCAGGTCGAGGATCTCCGGCTCGATCGCGGCGTTGGTCAGCTCGGTGATGCCGTCGGCGCGGACGGCGGTGAGCAAGAGCTGCTCGGTCGCGCCGACGCTCGGGTAGGGCAGCTCGACCTTCGTCCCGAACAGGCCGCGCGGAGCATGGATGTGGATCCCCTGCTCGCGCTTCTCCACGATCGCGCCGAACTGCCGCAGGATGTCGAGGTGGTAGTTGATCGGCCGGTCGCCGATCCGGCAACCACCCAGGTCGGGGATGAACGCCTCACCGAGGCGGTGCAGGAGCGGACCACAGAACAGGATCGGGATCCGGCTCGAGCCGGCGTGCGCGTCGATGTCCGCGACGTGCGCCGACTCGACCTTGCTCGGGTCGAGGGTCAGCACGCCGGCCTGCGTGTCGGCGACGACATCGACACCGTGGAGCTCGAGCAGCCCGGTGACGACGCCGACGTCCCGGATCACCGGGACGTTGCGGAGGACGCTCGGCCCGTCGCCCAGGAGTGCGGCGACCATGGCCTTGGAGACGAAGTTCTTGGCGCCCCGGACGGTGATCTCGCCGTGCAAGGGAGTGCCGCCGTTGACGTGAAGGACATCCTGCATGGACCCCATGGTCGCCTACGGAACGCGGTACGTCACATCGCAGCAGGCCCGGGGGGCGTGTCGGTCGTCTCACCTACGCTCGGATGCGGCTGGGCCGATCGGGTGAGCGCCGGGCGAGCACCCGCACGGGCATCGGGCCAGGATCGAGCCGGCACAGGAGGTCGACCATGAGGTTCGGGTTCGTCGCAAGCCACGGCAGCGCCCACGAGGTGGTCGCGATGGCGCAGGAGGCCGAGGCCTGCGGCTGGGACGGCTTCTTCACCTGGGACGGGATCAGCATCGGCCCGATGGACACCTGGGACCCGTGGGCGGTGCTCGCGGCCGTCGCGGTGCGCACCGAGCGCATCCGGCTCGGCGCGATGGTCTTCCCGCTGGCCCGGCGGCGGCCGTGGAAGGTCGCGCGGGAGGCACTGACCGTCGACCACCTCTCCGGCGGCCGCCTCGTGCTGCCGGTGGGTCTCGGCGCGACCGAGGACGGCGGCTTCTCCCACGTCGGCGGCGAGGCCGGCACCTACCGCGAGCGCGCGGCGAGGCTCGACGAGGCGCTCGCGATCCTCGACCTGGCGTGGACCGGCGAGCCGTTCTCGTATGCCGGCACCCACCACACGGTGACCGACCTGGTCATCGCGCCGCGGCCCGTGCAACGGCCGCGGATCCCGGTCTGGACGGTCGGGGTGTGGCCCTACGAGCGGTCGATGGCCCGGGCGGCCCGCTGGGACGGGATCGTCCTGCAGCAGCGCGGCACGGAGGCGGAGTTCCCGCCCGACGACGTCGCGGCGGCGGTCGAGTGGCTCGGCCGCCGCCGCGCCGAGGGCTCGGTCGACGCCGTGTCTCCGCCGACCGGCGCGGTGTTCGACGTCGTGCTGCAGGGACGCCTGTCGGACGACGCCGATGCTGCGGCAGAGCACCTGCGTCCCTACGCCCGAGCCGGCGCGACGTGGTGGGTCGAGTCGCGCTGGGACGACCGGGACACGCCCGAGTCGCTCCTGGCTCGGATCCGCCAAGGGCCGCCGGTCCTGTGACGCGATCGGTGTCGAGCAGCTCGCGGACGTCGCCCAGGTCCCTGAACGCGCTCAGGCCGGGGCGGGCTACTTCTTCTTCTTCGCCTTCTTGGCGCCGGCAGCTTTGCCTGAGCTCGACTTCTTGCCCGGCTTCTCGGCCTTCTTGACCTTGGGCTTCTTCGTCGAGGCCGCAGCCGTCGGCTTGGCGGCGGTGCTCTTCGTGACTGTGCCCTTCGCGGCGGTGCCCTTCGTGGTGACGGTGCCCTTCGCGGCGACCGACGCGCTCGGGCCCGACGATGCGACGACCACGGCGGTGCGCGTCGCCGGCGCGCCACCGGCGACAGCCGCCTTCAGCGCCGATCCGGCGTGGAACCTGGCGCCGGCGGACGCGGCGATCTCGAGGGCCGCACCGGTGCGTGGGTTGCGTCCGATCCGGGCCGGGCGTTCGACCCGCTCGAAGGTGCCGAACCCGGTGAGGGTCACCCGCTCGCCGGCCGCGATCGCCTGTTGGATCTCGTCGAGGACCGTGTCGAGCGCGGCGACAGCGGCTCCGCGGCTCCCCAGCCGGACCTCCAGCATCGCAAGGAGCTCGGTCTTGTTCATCCAGACACCTCCGGGTCGGGTGTGCGCAAGGACACGCGTCCGGCGCGCAGCACCCCTGAACGCTACGGGCAAGCGTTCGCGCGGTCCATCGCGCCGCGCGAGCACGTCGGCGCCGATCGGGCCGGTCCCGCCGGCATCGATCGGGCCGGGCCCGCTCGTCAGGCCAGGGCGTCGTCGCCGGTCGGGATCCTCGGTGTGACGGGGCGTGCGGCCACGATCTCGACCGGCGGCAGGTGCTTGGCCGGCAGGGTCCGCGGGCGCCACGAGGCACGTGTCGTCTCGAACTCGGTGATCTCCGCCTCGTGCTTGAGGGTCAGACCGATGTCGTCGAGGCCCTCCATCAGGCGCCACCGGGTGTAGCCGTCCACCTCGAACGGCACGATGACGTCGGCACAGCGGACCTGCTTGGCCACCAGGTCGACGGTGACCGCGGTGCCGGGCCGGGTCTCGAGCATCTTCCAGATCAGCTCGATGTCCTCCTGGGCCAGCTGGGCCGCGAGCAGCCCCTGCTTGCCGGAGTTGCCGCGGAAGATGTCGGCGAACCGGGCCGAGAGCACGGCGCGGAAGCCGTAGTCCTTGAGCGCCCACACGGCGTGCTCACGCGAGGAGCCGGTGCCGAAGTCCGGTCCGGCGACCAGCACCGAACCTGCTGCGTACGCGTCCTGGTTGAGGACGAACGCCGGGTCGCTGCGCCATGCGGCGAACAGCGCGTCCTCGAAGCCCGTACGGGTCACCCGCTTGAGGTAGACCGCAGGGATGATCTGGTCGGTGTCGACGTTGCTGCGCCGCAGCGGGACCCCGACACCGGTGTGCTGGCTGAACTTCTCCATCGTGCTTCTCACACTCTCTTCGTGCGTGGGCTCAGGCGGACTGGTCGGTCAACGGGCTGCCGTCGGGCACGACGACGTCGGCGCCGAGGTCGGCGACCGAGGACAACGTCCCCCGGATCGCCGTGGCGGCGGCCACGAGCGGGGAGACCAGGTGGGTCCGTCCGCCCTTGCCCTGGCGGCCCTCGAAGTTGCGGTTCGACGTCGAGGCGCTCCGCTCCCCCGGCGCGAGCTGGTCGGGGTTCATCCCCAGACACATCGAGCATCCTGCGTTGCGCCACTCGGCCCCGAAGTCCAGGAAGATCGTGTCGAGGCCCTCGGCCTCGGCCTGCAGGCGGACCCGCGCGGACGAGGGGACCACCAGGACGCGCAGGGAGTCGGCCTTCTTGCGTCCCTTGACCAGCTTGGCGACCGATCGCAGGTCCTCGATCCGACCGTTGGTGCACGAGCCGATGAAGACCGTGTCCACGGCGATCTCGCGCAGCGGCATGCCGGGCCGCAGGCCCATGTACTCGAGTGCTCGCTCGGCGGCAACGCGCTCGTGCTCGTCGGCGATCTCGGCGGGCACCGGGACGTTGGCCGACAGCGGGAGGCCCTGCCCGGGGTTGGTCCCCCACGTCACGAAGGGCTCGAGGTCGGCGGCGCCGAGGACCACCTCGGCGTCGAAGACCGCGTCGTCCTCGGTGCGCAGCGTGCGCCAGTACTCGACGGCGGCGTCCCAGTCGGCGCCCTCCGGGGCGTGCGGGCGACCCTTGAGGTACTCGAAGGTGGTCTCGTCCGGCGCGATCATCCCCGCGCGCGCACCCGCCTCGATCGACATGTTGCAGACCGTCATGCGGGCCTCCATCGACAGCGCCCGGATCGCCTCGCCGCGGTACTCGAGCACGTAGCCCTGGCCGCCGCCGGTGCCGATCTTGGCGATGATCGCCAGGATGATGTCCTTGGAGGTCGTCCCGACCGGAAGGATCCCGTCCACGGTGATCGCCATGGTCTTGAAGGGGGCCAGCGGCAGGGTCTGGGTCGCCAGGACGTGCTCGACCTCGCTCGTGCCGATCCCGAAGGCCAGCGCGCCGAACGCGCCGTGGGTCGAGGTGTGCGAGTCGCCGCACACGACCGTCAGACCCGGCATCGTCAGACCCAGCTGCGGCCCGACCTGGTGGACGATCCCCTGGTCGGCGTCGCCGAGCGAGTGCAGCCGGACACCGAACTCGGCCGCGTTGTTGCGCAGGGTCTGGATCTGGGTGCGACTGGTCAGGTCGGCGATCGGCCGGTCGATGTCCAGGGTGGGCGTGTTGTGGTCCTCGGTGGCTATCGTCAGGTCCGGTCGGCGTACCGGGCGGCCCGCGAGCCGCAGGCCCTCGAAGGCCTGCGGACTGGTGACCTCGTGCACGAGGTGCAGGTCGATGTAGAGCAGGTCGGGCGCCCCGTCGCTCCCCCGACGCACGATGTGTGCGTCCCAGACCTTCTCCGCCAGCGTGCCGGCCATGTGCTGTCCTCTCGCGTTCTGCACCCGGACGGGTGGCCCTGGAACCAATCCGGCCGAAAGACTTGCGTCTCAGCCCGCGAGACGACAGTATCGACCTATGGACAACTCTAGCGGAGTCGGCGTGCTGGACAAGGCCGCTTCGGTACTCAGCGCCCTCGAGGCGGGTCCGGCGACCCTTGCACAGCTGGTGGCCGCCACCCATCTTGCCCGACCGACGGCACATCGGCTCGCTGTCGCCCTCGAGCACCACCGGCTCGTCGCCCGCGACATGCAGGGACGCTTCGTCCTCGGGCCGCGTCTGTCCGAGCTCAGCACCGCCGCCGGAGAGGACCGTCTGCTGGCGGCCGCCAACCCCGTCCTGATCGCGCTGCGCGACCACTGCAGCGAGAGCGCCCAGCTGTACCGCCGCCAGGGTGACCAGCGGATCTGCGTCGCGGCAGCCGAACGCCCGATCGGTCTGCGCGACTCGATCCCGGTCGGTGCGACCCTGACGATGCAGGCCGGCTCCGCCGCCCAGATCCTGCTCGCCTGGGAGGAGCCGGACCGCCTGCACCGCGGTCTGCAGGGTGCGAAGTTCACCGCGACGATCCTGTCCGGTGTCCGACGGCGCGGCTGGGCCCAGTCGGTCTCGGAGCGGGAGGCCGGCGTCGCGTCGGTCTCCGCGCCGGTGCGCGGCCCGTCGGGGCGCGTCGTCGCGGCGGTCTCGATCTCCGGTCCGGTCGAGCGGCTCAGCCGCCAGCCCGGCCGCCTGCACGCCGGCGCCGTGGTGGCGGCGGCCAACCGCCTCACCGAGGTCCTTCGCCGCACGGCGGACTGACCGACCCGCACGGCTGACCGACCCGCACGGCCGCACCGACGAAAGAAGCCCGGTCACCGCAAGGTGACCGGGCTTCGTACGTACCCCCAAGGGGATTCGAACCCCTGTTACCGCCGTGAGAGGGCGGCGTCCTAGGCCTCTAGACGATGGGGGCCTGGACGATCTCTCCCCACTGGGGGGATCGACCGCGGAAACTCTACATCATGCGCGTCCTCAGCCCGGTCGACGAGTCGGTCGGCACCGGGTGACATGCGCTGGGGTACCAGGACTCGAACCTAGACTAACTGGACCAGAACCAGTCGTGCTGCCAATTACACCATACCCCATGGGGTATAACGCGGCCCTCTGAGCACCTGCCCCGGGACGGGACGGGACACCTCGAGAACCGGACGTCGTACCGGCGGGGAACTCTACCCGAGGCGAGGGGTGGCACCAAACGTGGTGCGCGGTGACGGACCCGCGAACCATCCGTCGAGGCCCCTGCGACGGCCGTCCGGTGGCCCGGCAGGGACGTCCTGCAGCCCGGACCGGCCCGACCGTGCGACCATGCCCGTCGTGACCTCCGGCGCCCCACCCTTCACCACCCGACCCGAGCTCGTCGGGACGCACGGGATGGTGGCCTCGACGCACTGGCTCGCCTCGCAGACCGGTGCGGCCGTGCTCGAGCGGGGCGGCAACGCCTTCGACGCCGCGGTGGCCGCCGGGCTCGTCCTGCACGTCGTCGAGCCGCACCTCAACGGGCTCGGCGGCGACGTCCCGGTGATCGGCTGCACGGCCGGCTCGGGCGAGCCCTTCGTCCTGTGCGGACAAGGCAGCTCCCCCGCCGCCGCGACCCCCGAGGCGTTCGAGGACCTCGGGCTCGACGTCGTGCCCGGGACCGGGCTGCTCGCCGCCGTGGTGCCGGGTGCCTTCGGCACCTGGATGGACCTGCTGGCCCGCTACGGGACCTGGCCGGCCGCCGATGTGCTCGCCTACGCCATCGGCTACGCACGGGACGGCTACCCGCTCCTGGCCCAGGCTGCGGCGACGATCGCCCGGGTCGCCGACCTGTTCACCGAGCACTGGCCGACGTCGGCCGCGGTGTACCTCGAGGGCGGGCGGGCACCGGCACCGATGGCCCGGTTCCGCAACGAGGCCCTGGCCGGCACGCTCGAACGCCTAGCCGCGGCGGCCGAGGCGGCGGGACCGGACCGTGAGGCGGGGATCGAGGCCGCCCGGGTCGCGTTCTACGAGGGCTTCGTCGCCGAGGAGATCGCCCGGTTCTGCACGACGGCCGTCATGGACTCCTCCGGTCGCCCGCACACGGGGCTGCTCACCTTCGACGACCTCGCGACGTGGCGCGTGCGCGAGGAGGCGCCGGTCACTGTCGAGTTCGCCGGCCGGACCATCGCGAAGACCGGGCCGTGGGGACAGGGACCGGCCATGCTCCAGCAGCTCACCGTGCTGGCGGGGATGGACCTGGCCGACACGCGGCCCGGCTCCGCCGAGCTGGTCCACACCGTCGTCGAGACCGCCAAGCTCGCCTTCGCCGACCGCGACGCGTGGTACGGCGACCCGGACCACACCGACGTGCCGCTGGGGATCCTGCTGTCCGAGCCGTACGCCGACGAGCGACGTCGGCTGATCGGGCCGGACGCCTCCGACCTGCTGCGCCCCGGCTACGCGGGAGCCTGGCCACGACTCCCGCGGCGGGTCGTCGCCCAGGTCGCCCGGGCCCGGTTCCTGGCGACAGCCGGCCGGACCACGGATCCGCAGCAGCCCGCCGTCGGCGCCGGTGAGCCGACGTTCGCACCCGCACCCTCCGGTGAGACCGCGGCGGACGGGACGACCCGGGGTGACACCTGCCACCTCGACGTGGTCGACCGGGCCGGCAACATCGTCTCCGTCACCCCGAGCGGCGGCTGGTTGCAGAGCTCACCGGTGATCCCGGCGCTCGGCTTCGCGCTGCCCACCCGGGCGCAGATGTTCTGGCTGGAACGCGGCCTGCCCGGCTCGCTCGGCCCCCGACGACGTCCCCGCACGACGCTGAGCCCGACGCTCGTCCTGCGCGACGGGGTGCCCGAGCTGGCGTGCGGCACGCCGGGCGGCGACCAGCAGGACCAGTGGCAGGTCCCGTTCCTGCTCAACCACCTCGTGTACGGGATGGACCTGCAGGAGTCCGTCGACGCACCGACCTGGCACACGACGCACCTGGTCTCGTCGTTCGACCCCCGGGACGTGGAGCTCCGTGGTCTGCACGCCGAGGTCCGGCTGGGCCCCGACGTCCTCGCCGACCTGCGACGCCGGGGGCACGCCGTCACCGAGACCGGCCCGTGGTCGCTGGGGCGCCTGACCGCTGTCGGGGTCCGCCCGGACGGCATGCTGCACGCGGCCGCGACGCCACGCAGCATGCAGGCCTACGCGGCGGGCCGCTGAGATGGAGCCGTTCGAGCTCGGGATCGTGCTGCTGGCAGGGATCCTGGCCGGGACGATCAACACCGTCGTCGGCGCCGGGACCCTGATCACCTTCCCGCTGCTGGTCGCCCTCGGCGTCCCGCCGCTGACCGCCAACGTCTCCAACACCGTCGGCCTGGTCCCTGCAGCCGTGACAGGGGCCTGGGGCTACCGACGCGAGCTCCGCGGGCACTGGCCGACGGTGGCCAGGATGGCGACGCTCTCGGCGCTCGGTGGCGTCGGCGGTGGGCTGCTCCTGCTGGCCGCCCCGGCCGAGTCCTTCACCGCTGTCGTCCCGTGGCTCCTGGTCCTGGCCGCCGTCCTCGCCGCTGTCCAGCCCCGGGTGGCGGCACACCTCCGGCGACACGCCCAGGGCGTCGGCGCGAACGTCACACAGACCCACCACGCGGACATCTCGACCCTGCCGTTGACCGTGGGGCTCGGCGTCGGCATCGCCGCGACCGGCGTCTACGGCGGCTACTTCGGCGCGGCGCAGGGCGTCGTCCTGGTCGCGCTGCTCGGGATCGCCTGGACGACCGACCTGCAGCGGGCCAACGGTGCCAAGAACGTCCTCGCCGGGGTCGCCAACCTGGTCTCGGCAACGGTCTTCGTCGTCGGCGGGGTCGTCGACTGGCAGCTGGCGGCGCTCATCGCGGTGGGTTCGGCCGTCGGTGGCGTGCTCGGCGCACGCGTGGGCCGCCGGATCCCGGCACCGGTGCTGCGCACCCTGATCGTGGTCGTGGCTCTCGCGGCCGCCGTCGCGATCGCCGTCAACCGCTGACAGCGGTTCGCGACGGGTCCGTTGCCTACCACTCTCGCTGCGCGCCAGAACCCCCAAGGGCGTCCGAACCTTCATGAATGCGGCACGTGGGCCGATGGCAGGGCAGGAGCACCCACCCCTCGAGCAGTTCACTCATGCCGGCAACGGCGAAGGGACATCCCATGTCGCAGAACCGAACGCGTACGGGTCCGCTCGCCTTCTTCCGCAACATGAAGACGGCGCAGAAGCTCCTGGTCGGATTCCTCGCCGTGTCCATGCTGATGGTCGGCGTGGGCGCCATCGGCATCTCGAAGCTCGCGACCGCCCAGGCGCACCTCGACGCGATGTACCGCGACAGCCTGCAGGCGATCGCGTGGCTCGGCAGCGTCGAGAGCGACTTCGAGTCGGTGCGCCGTCAGGTCCTGGAGCTGGCGCTGGCGGCCGACCCCACGGCGCAGGCCGCCATCAAGGCGAAGATCGTCGAGCTGGACGGCCGGATCGACGAGAACTGGGCCAAGTACACGGCCACCGACATGACCGGTCGCGAGGCGTTCCGCGACGACTACGTCGCGGCGATGGCCGACTACCGCGAGATCCGCGAAGGGCAGATCATCCCGCTGATCGAGGCCGGCAAGACAGCCGAGTTCATCGAGCTGCGCGATGAGCAGATCGTCCCGCTGATCAACCGGGTCGCCACGAACCTCGAGGGCCTCGCCGAGGTCGAGGACACCGCCGCGGCGCAGGCCCTGGCCGACTCGCAGGCCGAGTACCAGAGCGCCCGCGCCCTGATCATCGGAGTCATCCTCGCCGCCCTCGCCCTGTCGATCGGGCTCGCCGTCGGGATCGGGCGGATGATCGCTCGTCCGCTGCGCAAGACGGTGGAGATCCTGGAGGGCCTGGCAGAGGGTCGCCTGGACCAGCAGCTGGACGTGAGCACCAGGGACGAGGTCGGCCAGATGGCCTCGGCGCTCAACCGCGCGATGGTCAAGCTGCGAGCGGCGATCGGCGCCATGGGCGACAACGCGCAGGGCCTCGCGTCATCCTCCGAGGAGCTCTCGGCCGTGTCGGCGCAGATGAAGGGATCGGCGGAGGACTCGGCGGCCCAGGCCGGAATCGTGTCGGCGGCCGCGGAGCAGGTGTCGACCAACGTGCAGACCGTTGCGGCCGCGACGGAGGAGATGTCGGCCTCGATCCGGGAGATCGCCAAGAACACCACCAGCGCCGCGGACGTTGCGGCGCAGGCTGTGCAGGTGGCGCACAGCGCGAGTGTGACGGTGGCCAAGCTCGGTGCGTCCTCCGAGGAGATCGGCAACGTGATCAAGGTGATCAACCAGATCGCCGAGCAGACCAACCTGTTGGCGCTGAACGCGACGATCGAGGCCGCGCGTGCCGGTGAGGCGGGCAAGGGGTTCGCGGTGGTGGCCGGCGAGGTCAAGGAGCTGGCTCAGGAGACGTCGAAGGCGACCGAGGTCATCGGGAGTCGGATCGACGCGATCCAGACCGACACCAAGGCCGCCGTGGCGGCGATCAACCAGATCTCGGAGATCATCGGGCAGATCAACGACACCCAGTCGACGATCGCCTCGGCGATCGAGGAGCAGACGGCGACCACGAACGAGATGGCCCGCAACGTGAGCGAGGCCGCGACCGGGTCGACCGAGATCGCCTCGAACATCACAGGTATCGCACTGACTGCCTCAGACACCCAGACCGCGGCCGGTAGCACCTCGGAGGCGGCGACCGAGCTGGCCCGGATGGCGTCCGACCTTCAACAGCTCGTCGGCCAGTTCACCTGCTGAGGCCCGACGAGCCCCAGCGCCGCTGGCAGGTCGGTGAGCGAGGTGACGACCAGGATCCCGGCCTCGCGGGCGGCCGCGATGTCGTCATCGGGGACCTCGACGCGACGCGGGCCAGGTCGGTCGACCCAGACGCCCGACAGCCCCGCCGCAACGGCCGCACGCGCGTCGACGTCGAGCTCGTCGCCGACATAGGCGGTGCGCGCCGGTTCGGTGCCCAGTCGACGGCAGGCCTCGAGGAACACCCGCGGGTCCGGCTTGCCGACGCCGAGGGTGTCGACACCGACCAGCATGGGCACCCGGCCGCTGAGCCCCACCCGGTCGAGCTTGCTCGTCTGGTACGCCACCGCGGCGTTGGACAGCGCACCGACGGCGACGCCCGCCGCGAGCAGGAGGTCGACGGTGTCGTGCGCGTCGGGGTGCGCGGCCCACGCGCGGGTGAAGCCGTCCTCGAAGACCGCGTTCCAGGCCCCGTACGCCTCGTCGTCGAGGAGGGCGCCGCCGAAGGTCGCCTGCAGCTCGTTGGCCCGGGCCATCCGCTGCTCCTGGTAGCCCATCTCGCCCCTTGCGTACCGGGCGTAGTGGCCCGTGGCATCGGCACGCCACACCGCGACGACCTCGTCGCGCCGGGTGCCGTCGACGTCCGGCAGGTAGGCGCGGACGATCTGGTCGAGGGCCACCCCGAAGGCGCCCCGGGTGTCGATCAGCGTGTCGTCGACGTCGAACAGGACACCGTCGATGAGCCGGCCCCCGGCATCCGCACGCGCGGTGCTCGACGGCGGCGTCGAACCGCTCACAGGCTCGAACGCAGTGCGTCGAGCCGCGCCAGCGTCGACGCCTTGCCGAGGATCTCCATCGACTCGAAGAGCGGCGGCGAGACCCGGCGACCGGAGACCGCCGTGCGCAACGGGGTGAACGCGAGCCGGGGCTTGAGGCCCATGCCCTCGACCAGCGCGGCCGCGAGCGCGTCCTGGGTCGCGCCCGTCGTGAACGCCTCCGCCGGGATCGGCCCGAGCGCGCCGATGGCGGCGTCGAGGACCCGGCCGGCATCCTCGCGCAGGGCGGAGCGGGCGTCGTCCTCGACCACGAGGGCGTCGTCGGCGACGAACAGGAAGCCGAGCATCCCGACGGCCTCACCCAGCAGCGTCATCCGCTCCTGGACCAGAGGCGCGCCGGCGTCCAGCACGGTGCGCTCGCCGTCGCGCAGCCCGGCGTAGGTTGCGGCCGAGACGACACCGGCCGCGTGCAGGTAGGGCACCAGGCGCTCGCGGAACACCGCGGGGGCGAGCATGCGCACGTGCACGGCGTTGATCGCCTCGGCCTTCTTGAGGTCGAAGCGCGCCGGGCTCGGGTTGACGTCGGCGACGTCGAAGGCGGCGACCATCTCCTCGACGGTGAAGATGTCGTTGTCCGGTGCGATCCCCCAGCCGAGCAGGGCGAGGTAGTTGAGCAGGCCTTCAGGCGTGAAGCCCCGCTCGCGGTGCAGGAAGAGGCTCGACTCGGGGTCACGCTTGGACAGCTTCTTGTTGCCCTCGCCCAGGACGTACGGCAGGTGACCGTAGACCGGCTCGACCTGCGCGACCCCGATCGCCATCAGGGCCCGGTACAGCACCACCTGACGCGGCGTCGAGGACAGCAGGTCCTCACCGCGCAGCACGTGGGTGATCCCCATCAGGGCGTCGTCGACCGGGTTGGTGAGCGTGTAGAGCGGCTGGCCGTTGCCCCGCACGATGACGAAGTCCGGGACCGAACCGGCCTTGAACGACAGCTCGCCGCGGATCAGATCGGTGAAGACCACGTCACCGGCCGGCATCCGGATCCGCAGCACGGCCTCACGGCCCTGGTCGCGGTAGGCAGCCATCTGCTCCGGCGTCAGGTCACGGTCGAAGCCGTCATAGCCGAGCTTGGGGTCACGGCCGGCGGCGCGGTGGCGGGCCTCGACCTCCTCGGGCGTCGAGAAGGACTCGTAGGCGAACCCCGCCTCGAGCAGCCGCGCCGCGACGTCCCGGTAGATGTCCAGCCGCTCGGACTGGCGGTACGGCTCGTGCGGGCCACCGACCTCGACACCCTCGTCCCAGTCGAGCCCGAGCCAGCGCAGGGCGTCGAGCAGCTGCAGGTAGCTCTCCTGGCTGTCGCGCGCTGCGTCGGTGTCCTCGATCCGGAAGACGTAGGTGCCCCCGACGTGGCGGGCATAGGCCCAGTTGAACAGGGCCGTGCGGATCAGCCCGACGTGCGGGGTCCCGGTCGGCGAGGGGCAGAAACGGACACGGATCGCGGAGCCCTCGGCGGAGCGCACGGGGGCAGCAGGGAGGTTCTCAGTCATGGTGGACCCAGCCTAGCCGGGGCGACCTGGGCCGTTCGGGGTGCTCAGTCCCGTCGGACGACGGGGTTGCGCAGCACGCCGATCTCCTCGACCTCGACCTCGACGACGTCCCCGTGCACGATCGGTCCGACGCCGGCCGGGGTGCCGGTCAGGATCACGTCGCCGGGCAGCAGCGTGAACACCTGCGAGGCGAACGCGATGAGCTGCGCGACGTCGAAGACCATCTGGGACGTGTTGCCGTCCTGCCTCGTCGTGCCGTTGACCCGCGCCAGGACGGCGAGGTCGTCGACGTCGAGCCCCGGGACGACCCAGGGCCCGAGCGGGCACGAGGAGTCGAAGCCCTTGGCCCGCGTCCACTGGGGTTCGGCACGCTGCAGGTCACGGGCGGTGACGTCGTTGGCCACGGTGAAGCCGAAGACCCGCTCGAGGGCGTGCTCGGGCGAGACGTCCTTGGTGACCTTGCCGATCACGACCGCGAGCTCGGCCTCGTGGTGCACCTCGTGCGACCAGCGCGGCAGGACGATCGGGTCGTCGGGGCCGATCACGCTCGTGTTCGGCTTGAGGAAGAGGATCGGCACGGCCGGCAGCTCGTTGCCCATCTCGGCCGCATGGTCCGCGTAGTTGCGGCCCACCCCGATGACCTTGGAGCGCGGGATCACGGGGGCGAGCAGCCGGACGTCGTCCCGATTCAGCGGGATGGTCTCCCCCGTCTGCTGCACCGGCATGAAGATCGGGTCGCCACGCAGCACGACCAGCTCCTCGGCGCCGGGCTCGCCGTCGACCATGGCGTAGCGGGGGTCGTCTCCGGTGCTGAACCTGGCGATGCGCATGCTCGCAGCGTATTCGCTGCACAAGATCTCTCATGTACGACCGGGACCTGCCGAGAGAACAGACGAGCACAGGACGTGCCGGAAGCTGTCGTGCCAGGACGGCGCGAGGACGAGGGGAACGCATGCCGAAGGACACCCGGCGAGCCCGAGCGGTGCGCGATCCTCTGACCGGTCTCCTGGGGCGACAGCACATGACGACGCTGCTCGACGCAGGACTCGCAGCGGACCGGACGGCCGGCGTGAGTCTCCTGACCGTCGACATCGATCACTTCACCCTCCTCAACGACACGGCCGGGCACTCCGCCGGGGACCGCGTGCTCGCGACGCTCGGCGCGCGGCTCAGCACGCTGGCGCGCCCCGGGCTGCTCGTGGGTCGCTTCGGCGGCGACGAGTTCCTCCTGGCCCTGCAGAGCACCGACCCCGCAGCGGTCGACGAGCTGGCCCGCGCGGTGCTCGCCCTCGTTCGTGAACCCGTGCCGGTCGCCGACAAGGAGCTCCGGGTCACCGCGAGCATCGGCCTGGCCACCGTCGAGCACGGCTCCCAGGCCGACACCGTGCTGCGGCGGGCCGACCTCGCGCTGCAGAGCGCCAAGGCCTCCGGACGTGATCAGGCCGCCTGGTTCGGCGAGCAGCAGGACGCCGACCTCGCCGAGCGGATGCACATGGCATCCCTCGAGCGGGACCTGGTCATCGCCCTGCAGACCACCCAGCTCCAGCTGCACTACCAGACCGCCTTCGACCTCGGCACCGGCAAGGTGATCGGCGTCGAGGCCCTGCTGCGCTGGCACCACCCCGTCCGCGGGGTGATCCCGCCGCTCGAGGTCATCGAGATGGCCGAGGAGTGCGGCCTCATCGAGCCGCTCGGCGCGTGGGTCATCCGCACGGCGATGGACCAGGCAGCCCTCTGGTCCGACCTCGAGGGCTTCACCGTGTGGGTCAACGTCTCGCCCCGCCAGCTCTCGCACGAGGGGCTCGCGGTGATGCTCCGATCGGAGCTCGACCGGGTCGGGCTCCCGGCGCACCGCTTCGGCATCGAGGTGACCGAGTCGGCGCTGGCGCACAAGAACGACGCCACGGCCGAGCTCCGGCGGGTCGAGGCGCTGGGCGTCCAGGTCGCGATCGACGACTTCGGCACCGGCTACAGCTCGCTGGCCCGGCTCGTCCGGTTCCCGGTCGACGTGATCAAGATCGACCGGTCCTTCGTCAACGCGCTCGGCTCGATCACCGGCGACGCGGTCGTCAACGGCATCGTGACCCTCGCCAAGGGGCTCGGGGCGGACGTGATCGCCGAAGGGGTCGAGACGGCGCAGCAGCTGAGCCAGCTGCGGCTCACCGGCTGCGATGCCGCATCGGGCTTCCTGCTCGCCCGGCCCGTCGCGGTCGCGGAGGTCGCGCTCGGTGCGTCCGCATGGGCCGCTCCGGCGCCGGTGGCCGCGTTCAGGACCACCGTCCCGCACCAGATGACCGCTGCCATGTGACTACGCTGCGCACGTGCAGCGAGTCGTCGGCATCGACGTGGCGCGAGGCCTCGCGGTCCTCGGGATGTTCACGGCGCACGTCGGCCCGGCGGCAGACGACTTCTGGTCGCCGACCGGCTGGCTCCAGGTCGCCGACGGCAGGTCGGCGGCGACGTTCGCCCTGCTCGCCGGGGTGTCCGCCGCACTCCTGAGCGGGGGCCGGACACCCTCGGTCCCGCTGCGCAGGGCACGTGCGCGGATCGTCGCGCGCGCGGCACTGATCGGCCTGATCGGCCTGGCCCTGATGGCTCTGGGTACGCCCGTCGCGGTCATCCTGCCCGGCTACGCGCTCATGTTCGTCCTGCTCACCGGTGCACTGCGCTGGCCACGTCGGGTGCTGGTCGGTGCCGCCCTCGTCGTGGTCCTCCTCGGGCCGCCCGTCGTCCAGGCCGCGCGGCTGGCCGGCCTGCCGGAGCGCTCCTTCATGGCCGAGCTGGTCGTCGGTGAGTACTACCCGGCCCTGGTCTGGTTCGCCTACCTGCTCGTCGGGCTCGCCGTCGGTCGCAGCGACCTGTCGGCACCGGTCGTGCGACGGGTCCTGCTCGGCGCGGGTGCGGCGTGCGTCCTGGTCGGCTACGGCACGTCGGCGGCAGCGATGCGGCTCGTGCACGAGCCGGCCCTGAGGGCCCTGCTGACGGCGGAGCCGCACGCCGACACCGCCACCGAGGTCGTGGGGAACACCGGCGTCGTGCTGGTCGTGCTCGTCGCCTGCCTGGCGATCGCCGAACGCGCCCCGCGGCTCGTCACACCTGTCGCCGCGACGGGCGCCCTCGCCCTGACCGCCTACGCCACGCACATCGTCGTGCTGGCCACCCTCGGACCCGGCGTGGTCTACGCGCCGCGCACGAGCGTGTGGCTGGCGTTCGTGGTGGTCACCCTGGTGGCGACGACGGCATGGCGCCTGCGGTGGGGACGCGGACCGCTCGAACGGCTGCTGCACCGGGTGTCGTCATGGGTCGGTGACCGGGTCGCACCGGTCGCCGAGCCGGTGCCGGTCGACTGAGGACGACGCGCAGCCCGACGCTCAGACGCGCGCCAGCACCTGCCCGTGCAGGATCGCGAACCAGCCGTCGTCGGCCTGGCCCCAGGCGCGCCACGCCTCGGCCAGGAGCTCGAGCGCGACGTCGTCCGCCAGGCCGTAGCCGACCGCCTGCTGGGCGAAGGCCGAGGAGGTCACCCGCTCGGCCCAGACGTCGGCCCACCAGGTGCGGTCCTCCGGCGTGGCGTAGCACCAGACACCGGCGCTCGGTGTGATCCCGGCCGGGTCGAAGCCGGCCGCACGGGTCCAGCTCAGCAGGCGCCGTCCGGCATCGGCCTCGGCACGGTTCGCGACAGTGACCTCGTGGTAGAGCGCCAGCCACTCGTCGAGCCCGCTCGACGGCGGGTACCAGGTCATGGCGGCGTAGTCGGCGTCGCGCACCGCGACGACGCCTCCGGGACGGGTCACGCGACGCATCTCCCGCAGCGCCGCGACCGGATCCGTCAGGTGCTGGAGGACCTGGTGGGCGTGCACGACGTCGAAGCTCGCGTCCTCGAACGGCAGCGCCGTCGCGTCGGCGGTGCGGAACGTGACGTTCATGACCCCGGCCTGCGCGGCGGTCGCCCGGGCGAGGTCGAGGACGGCGGCCGAGGTGTCCAGCCCGACGACCTCGCCGGGTGCGACGAGCGCCGCGAGGTCGGCCGTGACGGTCCCAGGACCGCACCCGACGTCGAGCAGCCGCAGCCCCGGCTCGAGCAGCGGCAGCAGGTAGCCCGCGGAGTTCTGCGCCGTGCGCCAGCGGTGCGAGCGCAGCACGCTCTCGTGGTGGCCGTGCGTGTAGACGTCCTGGATGGTCACCTGCTCAGTAACCACCACGTCAACCCGTGGTATCAAGTCCTAAGACGACACGTCTCGCATGGCGGACCTCAGGGCCGGACGGAGTCGACCCCGCGGTTGGCGAGCTCGTCGGCCCGCTCGTTGCCCGGATCTCCCGAGTGGCCCTTGACCCAGACCCAGGTGACGTCGTGCCGCGCGATCTCGGCATCGAGCGCCTGCCAGAGCTCCTTGTTCTTCACCGGCTTCTTGTCCCCGGTCTTCCAGCCGTTGCGCTTCCAGCCTGCGAGCCACCGGCCCATGCCGTTCATGACGTAGGTCGAGTCCACGTGCAGGGTCACGGCGCAGGGCCGCTTGAGAGCGCGCAGGGCCTCGATGACGGCCGTCAGCTCCATCCGGTTGTTGGTCGTCAGGACCTCACCGCCGAACAGCTCGCGCTCGTGGTCGCCGGACCGCAACCAGGCGCCCCAGCCACCAAGTCCCGGGTTGCCCTTGCAGGCGCCGTCGGTCCAGATCGCGACCTCCGACGGGTCCGCGGTGGAGGTCAGGTCGGCCGTGGGCATGGCGCACACCTTACGGCCGGCACCCGGCCCGGTGCGCGTCGCCGCGCGTCCAGGCGCCGAGCGGGCCCAGGCAGCTCAGGCAGCTCAGGCGGCTGGCGGCTCAGGGCCAGGGACGCAGCTCGGGCAGCGGGCACGGGCGTCCACCGCGCTCGCCGACGACCGGGGCGAGCGGCTCGCGGCCGGCCAGCCACGCGATGACGTCGCCGGCGGCGCCACGCACCGTGACCGACTCCCCCGTGCCGAGCGACCGCGGCTCGTCGACGTCGGTCGGCTCGAGCTCGAGCCGCGTCCCGTCCGGCACCCGGTCGACCAGGTAGTCCGCGAGGTGGTTGCGCAGCGCCAGGTCCCAGGCGGTGTTGTCGACCCCGAGGTCCAGGTCGGTCAGGTGGATGCCGGCCTCGCGCCACCACAGCAGCGCGATCGACGCGGCGGGGCGATCGCGGTAGCCGGTCGGCCGGTCGAGCACCTCCGGGGTCAGCCGGTCGAGCGCCGCCTCCATCCGCGCAACCGTCGCGCCGACCAGGCGGACGTGCTCGGCCGCTGCGGCACCCGCACCCGCGTCGATCGCTGCGTCGCGCGCCGGGCGGCCGCCGTCGTAGAAGTCGACGAGCCCGCCGGCTGCCGCCGTCTCGATCTGACGGGCGCCGGCCGATCCCACGCCGACGATGTGGGCCAGGACGTGCCCGCGGGTCCAGTCGGGCAGGCCGGAGGGTCCGACCACCAGCTCGTCCGTCAGGCCGTGCAGAGCCCACAGCAGGAGGCGGTCGATGTAGCGGATCTGCTCGAGGGTCACGTCCAGGTCAGCGGTCACACGACCATCCCACTCGTCGGCGTCCCGTCCGGCAAGAGCGAGCCGCTCCGGTCCTGCCGCGCCCCCCTCACCGGCGGCCCCTGCGGGCACGCCCGCTGGTGGTGTGTCAGGCGGTCATCGGCGCGACGTCGGCGGGGCGCGGCGGGTAGGGGTAGTCGGAGGCACGGTCCTGGAACGACAGGATGCGCGGGTTGACCACCTGACCGTCCCGGATCTCGATCGCCCGCCGCACCGTCTCGTCGGCGGCCCAACCTGCAGGCCCCGCCATGACGGACTCCATGAAGGGCAGCAGGGCCTCGCTGATCTCCCACGAGGCCGAGGCCCAGAGGTAGGAAGGGCTGTGGTCCACCGCGTAGTAGCGCAGGTGGTCACCGACCTCGAAGGTAGGAGAGCGGAACGAGGTCGGTCGCGCCCAGCTGAAGCCCATGCCCGCGTCGCATGACACGTCGATGAGCAGGCTGCCGGGGCGGAAGGCGCCAAGGTCGACATCGTGCAGGTACGTCAGGGGTGCGTCCGTGTCCTGCAGCGTGCAGTTCACCACGATGTCGTGCTCACCGAGGTACGGCGCGATCGGCACGCGCCGGCCGTCGACCACCACCTCGCTCAGCGGCGCCGTGTCGTCCTGGTCGAAGTGCGCCATCGTGACCGAGTGGATCGGCGCGGCGACAGCTGCCACGCTCCGACTGGTCAGGACGTGCACGTCGTGGACGCCGTGAGCATTGAGGGCCGTGACGGCGCCGCGCGCGGTCGCGCCGAAGCCGATCACCACGGCCCGCAGCCGACGGCCGTAGTCCCCCGTCGAGCCCGCGAGCTGGAGCGCGTGCAGCACGGAGCAGTAACCGGCGAGCTCGTTGTTCTTGTGGAACACGTGGAGGCCGAACGAACCGTCGCTCGACCAGTGGTGCATCGACTCGAAAGCGATCAACGTCAGCCGGCGGTCGATCGCCACCTGCGTCACGGCGCGATCCTGCACGCAGTGCGGCCAGCCCCACAGGACCTGCCCCTCGTGCAGCTCGGCGAGGTCCGCCGCCTGCGGCTTGGGCAGCAGGATCACGTCGGACCCGGCGAGCACCTCACGACGCGACGCGATCCGGCCGACCTGTGGGCCGAGCTGCTCGTCGGTGAGACCGAAACGCTCGCCGTACCCCTCTTCGAGGGTGATCCGGGCCCGCAATGCGGGGTCGATCCGGTCCAGATGGTCGGGGTGGAGCGGCAGCCGTAGCTCGTCGGCCTTGCGGCACGAGGACAGGATCCCCAGGGTCTTCGCATTCACGGTCGCTCCCTCGAAGGGGAACCGCGGCGGCTCCGTCTGGGTGACAATACGCCCCAGCCCGCCGCCGCCACGGGCGGCGCGGGTCCGCCCGTCGACTCGCCTGCGTCGCGGCTTCCTCGAGCGAGTCGGCGGTGGCTGCTGTCCAGGCCTCGAGCGCGACGAGGTCGTCAGTGGTCCGGGGAATCGGAGGGATCGCGTGCACGACCGACGGATCGGCCTGGTGCAGCGGCGCCCGAGCGACCTCCCCGAGACTCACCTGCCGCTTGTCCCGGCACGGGCTCCGCCAAGGGCCGTGAGCCTGGGAGGATGGGGCACAATGAGCCCCCAGCCGCTGGACCGCCGCCGCAACCTCGCCGACCGCATGCCCGCCGGCGATCTGCGCACCGACCCCGACGCCCTGCACGAGGCGTTCCTCGGCTGGGCGCACGACCAGGGCTTCGAGCTGTACCCCGCCCAGCAGGAGGCTCTGCTCGAGCTCGTCACGGGCTCGCACGTGATCCTGTCCACCCCGACCGGTTCGGGGAAGTCGCTGGTGGCGGTCGCGGCGCACTTCGTCGCCCTGGCCGAGGGCCGACGGACGTACTACACGGCGCCGCTCAAGGCCCTGGTCAGCGAGAAGTTCTTCGACCTCGTCAAGGCCTTCGGGTCGCAGAACGTCGGGATGATGACCGGCGACAGCAGCGTCAACGCCGGTGCGCCGATCATCTGCTGCACCGCGGAGATCCTGGCCAACATCGCGCTGCGCACGGGTGGCGGGACGGCCGAGCAGCCGGGCCACCCCGACGATCCGGCCGTGCCGGGCGAGGACGCCGTCGGCCAGGTCGTGATGGACGAGTTCCACTTCTACGCGGACCCGCAGCGCGGCTGGGCCTGGCAGGTGCCCCTGATCGAGCTGCCCCGCACCCAGTTCCTGCTGATGTCCGCGACGCTCGGCGAGGTCGACTTCTTCGCCGAGGACCTCGAGCGTCGCAGCACCCGTCCGGTGGCGACGGTGACCCACACCGAGCGTCCCGTCCCGTTGATCTTCAACTACGTGGTCGAGCCGCTGCATGAGGTGGTCGAGGACCTGGTCCACACCCGGCGGGCCCCGGTGTACCTGGTGCACTTCACCCAGAAGGACGCGGTCGACCAGGCACAGGCGCTGATGTCCAGCACCGTGGCCTCGCGCGAGCAGCGTGACGCCATCGCCACGGAGATCGGCGGGTTCCGGTTCGGCACGGGCTTCGGCAGGACGCTCTCCCGGCTGCTGCGGCACGGCGTCGGCGTGCACCACGCGGGGATGCTGCCGCGCTACCGGCGGGTCGTCGAACGGCTCACCCAGCGCGGTCTGCTGACGGTGGTGTGCGGCACCGACACGCTCGGGGTGGGCATCAACGTGCCGATCCGGACCGTGGTGCTGACGTCGCTGGTCAAGTACGACGGCGTGCGGATGCGCCACCTGTCCGCGCGCGAGTTCCACCAGATCGCCGGGCGGGCCGGCCGAGCCGGCTTCGACACGGTCGGCGAGGTCATCGTGATGGCCCCCGACCACGTGATCGAGAACCGCAAGCTGCTCGCCAAGGCGGGCGACGACCCGAAGAAGATCCGGAAGATCGTCCGGAAGAAGGCACCGGAGGGTGCGGTCAACTGGACGGACAAGACCTTCGAGCGGCTCCGCGACGCCCCACCCGAGCCGCTGACCTCGAGCTTTGCCGTCAGCCACGCCATGGTGCTCAACGTGCTGGCCCGGCCGGGCGACCCGATCGAGGCGATGACCCACCTGCTCACCGACAACCACGAGCCTGAGGCGTCCCGCGGCCGTCATGTCCGCAAGGCCGTGGCCGTCTACCGCTCGCTGCGCGCCTCCGGCGTGATCGAGCGCGTCCCGCGGCCCGACGGTCGCGGCAGGACGGTGCGCCTGACCGTCGACCTGCCGGCCGACTTCGCGCTCAACCAGGCGCTGTCGCCGTTCGCCTACGCGGCGCTCGACGTGCTCGACCCCGAGTCGCCGTCGTACGCCGTGGACGTCCTGTCGGTGATCGAGTCGACCCTCGACGACCCGCGGCAGGTGCTCTACGCCCAGGAGAAGAAGGCGCGCGGTGAAGCCATCGGTGCGATGAAGGCCGAGGGCTACGACTACGACGAGCGGATGGCGGCGCTGGACGACATCAGCTACCCGAAGCCGCTCGCCGAGCTGCTCGCCGCGACGTTCGCGATCTACCGTCGCACCAACCCGTGGGTCGCCGATCACGAGCTCTCCCCCAAGTCGGTCGTCCGTGACCTGCACGAGCGCGCGATGACCTTCACCGAGTACATCTCCTACTACGCGCTGGAGCGCACCGAGGGCGTCCTGCTGCGGTACCTGGCCGACGCCTACCGAGCCCTGCGCCAGACCGTCCCGGCCGAGCGACGCAACGACGAGCTCGAGGACGTCGTCGAGTGGCTCGGCGAGCTCGTCCGGAGCACCGACTCGAGCCTGCTGGACGAGTGGGAGCGGCTGAGCAACCCCGACGCCGTCGACGCCGCCGCGGCGGGCGGCCACGCGCACGACGAGGGTCCGCCGTCGATCACGGCGAACGCACGGGCGTTCCGGGTGCTGGTCCGCAACGCCCTGTTCCGCCGGGTCGAGCTCGTCTCGCGGGAACGCTGGGCCGAGCTGGGTGCGCTGGGCGACCTGGACGCCGACGGCGAGGCCTGGGACACCGCCCGGTGGCGCGACGCGCTCGACCCGTACTTCGACGACCACGAGGATCTGGGCACCGGTCCGGCCGCACGCGGTCCTGCCCTGCACATGGTGACCGTGCGACCGGTCCCCACGGGCGGCGAGCTCTGGGACGTCCGGCAGGTGTTCGACGATCCCGCCGGCGACCACGACTGGCGGATAGATGCCTTGGTCGACCTGGCCGCGAGCGACGCCCGCGGCGAGGTGGTCCTGACCATCACGGCTGCGGGACGTCTGTGACCCGTTCCACCTGGTCGTCCCGACACTGCCGCACCGTCCACTGACCCCGTCCGCTCCGTGGTGGCCGCACCTCGTACAGTGCTGGCGTGGCAGCGAAGAGGGGCGGACGGGGCGGCACGCCGGCGGTCGTCGCGCTCGAGGTGGCCGGCGTCGCGCACACGGTGCACGCGTACGACCACGACGCGGGCAACGACGTGGGCTACGGGCTGGAAGCGGCCCAGGTGCTGGGCATCCCCGCCGAGCAGGTCTTCAAGACCCTGATGACCGTCGTCGACGGCACCCTGACTGTCGCCGTCGTGCCGGTCACGGGCAAGCTCGACCTCAAGGCGCTCGCCGCGGCCGTCGGCGGCAAGAAGGCGGCCATGGCCGAGCGGGCCGCAGCGGAGCGTGCTACCGGGTACGTGGTGGGCGGCATCTCACCGCTGGGTCAGAAGGCCGCCCACCCGACCGTGGTCGACGAGACCGTCGATCTGTTCGACACCGTCTACGTCTCGGGCGGTCGACGCGGGCTGGACGTCGGCCTCGCGCCGGCCGACCTCATCGCACTGACCAGGGCCGTCGTCGCGGACGTCGCACGCGGCTGAGCTCGCGGCCCGCCCGCCGGCTCACCTGCCGAAGGCCCGGTTGGTCGGCACGATCTCCTTGCCGAGCGGCAGCAGCGACACCGGGACGAGCTTGAGGTTCGCGATGCCCATCGGGATGCCGATGATCGAGATGAAGAGCGGGATCGCGGTGACGACGTGCCCGATCGCGAGCCAGATGCCGGCGACGACCACCCAGATGACGTTGCCGATCGTCGACCACGCGCCGGCCCCGGGCTTGTCGACGACCGTCCGCCCGAACGGCCACAGGACGTAGCCGGCGATCCGGAAGGACGCGATGCCGAACGGGATCGTCACGATCAGCACGCAGCACAGGATGCCGGCGACGACGTAGCCGACCGCGAGCCAGAGTCCCGCGAAGACCAGCCAGATGACGTTGAGCAGAGTGTTCACGCATGCCACTGTGCCGGACGGCGGCCCGCGCCGGTATCCGGGACACCCCTGATCCGCCCCGGGTCCGGCGCTAGGGTGCGAGCCATGAGCGAGGACGCCGCGATCGCGGCGCGACTGTCGACCGTGCGCGCCAGGGTCGCGCGTGCCGAGCAGACCGCCGGACGTCCACCGGGCGAGGTCCGCCTCATGCTCGCCACGAAGACGCAGTCGGCGGCCGTCATCCGCGCCGCCCTGCTCGCGGACACGGTGGCCTGCGTGGCGTCCGGGCTCGTCCCCGTCCTGCTCGGTGAGAACCGCGTCCAGGAGGCCGTCACCACGGCGACCGGGCTCGCGGACCTGCACCCGCAGATCCACCTGATCGGGCCGCTGCAGTCGAACAAGATCAACCACGCGCTCCGGGCCGTGGACTGCGTGCAGACCGTCGCGACGCTCGACCTGGCCGGGCGCCTGTCCCTGCGCTGCGCCACGACCGACCGCGTCCTGGACGTGATGGTCCAGGTCAACGTCTCGGGTGAGCCGACGAAGTCGGGCGTGCCGCCCGAGGCCGCCGTCGACCTCGCGACCCAGGTGGCCGCCCTGCCCGGGCTGCAGCTCGTCGGCTTCATGACCATCGGGGCCAACACGCGCGACACCGGGCTCGTCCTGGCGGGCTTCTCCCGCCTGCGCGAGGTGCGGGACGAGCTGGTGGCCTCGGACGCCCCGGGCGCGGCGACGGCACGCGAGCTGTCGATGGGCATGAGCGGCGACCTCGAGGACGCGATCGCGGAGGGCGCGACGATCGTCCGGGTCGGCTCGGCCGTCTTCGGCAGCAGGCCGCCGGCCTGAGCCCGCCGGCCTGGGCCCGCCGATGCGACCCGCGTGACAAGGACACTTGACATCCGAGCGGCATGACAAGCATCCTTGACACATGCCGCGCCTGCCGTCCGACCTCCCGCCGGTCACGATCGTCGTCCTCGTCGTGCTCGCCGTCGCCCTCGTCCTGAGCGAGCCGGTGGTCGGCAGGGCTCAGTACCGCCACTTCCTGGCCGAGGTCGCCGACCGGGGCGAGCCGGCACGTCTGCGCCACTACGCCCGATGGATCGCGCAGGGCTGGGCCTGGGCGGTCCTCGTGACCGGTGCAGTCGTGGTCCTGCCGGAGGTCGGGCTCGCCGAGCTCGGCCTGCGCCGGCAGGACCTGAACCGGCCACTGACCGGGCTGGGCATCACCCTGAGCCCCTCGATGCTGTCCGGCTTCGCGATCGGCCTGGTCCTCGGCGTCGTGCTGCTCGCCGTCGCCGTGCGCCGCGGACGGTCGCAGGATCCACCCAACCTCGAGGCGGTCCGGCCCATGCTCCCGACGACGCGTCGTGGCCGCTGGGGATGGGCCGGCGTGAGCGTGACCGCGGGCATCACCGAGGAGATCCTGTACCGCGGGCTGCTCGTCCTGGTCGTCACCGCTCTCGCGCCGGACCTCCCACCCGGACTGCTCGTTCTCGGCCTCGCGGTGCTCTTCGGCCTGGCGCACTGGTACCAGGGGCGCGCCGGGATGCTGTCGACCGGGCTGGCCGGCGCGCTGCTGACCGGCCTGTACCTGGTCACCGGGAGCCTCCTGCTGCCGATCCTGGTCCACTGCCTGATCGATCTGCGTGCGCTGCTCATCCCGTCGGTCGTCGCCCCGCCGACCGACGACCCGGAGGCCGTTCCCGCGTCACCGGGCTCACGGTCGGTCGTCCCTGGCCACGATCCGGTGAGCACATGAGAGCCCGCCGATGAAGAACGAGATCCGGCACCTCCGTGAGGAGCGCGCGCTGTCCCAGGCGACGCTCGGCACCGATCTCGGCGTCTCGCGCCAGACGGTCAACTCCTTGGAGAACGGCCGCTACGACCCGTCCCTCCCGCTCGCCTTCACCATCGCTCGGTACTTCGGGCTCACCATCGAGGAGATCTTCCATGTCGACGACTGACCGCCCGACCCGCACCCGTACCCGCAGGAGCGTGTGGCTCTCTCTCCTGGTCGCCACCGTCGTGGTGCTCGGCCTGGCGGCCGCCGTCGCGGGCACCGGCGAGACGGACACGGCCGCGGGCATCGCCACAGGTGGCCTGACCGTCATCGTCGCCGCGGTCGTCGCCGCGCTGCGGATCGCACGCCGACCGGATCGCGCCGGGACCGCACAGCGGCTGCTCGCCCATCAGGGCGACGAACGGGACCATAGGGTCCACACCGCCAGCCTCGCCTGGGTGGGACTCGTCGCGATCATGCTCAGCGCGTTCGGCAGCGCCGCGACCTACCTCGGCGCCTCGGGGGACGTGATCGTCCGGGCGCTTCCGTTCCTCCTGCTGGCCACCGCCGTCCTGTCCTTCGTCGCCGTCGACCGCCGGATCTGACCCACCCCCGGTGGCGGTCTAGTGTTGCGCCCGTGCCGGAGACCTTCACCTGGGACGAGTACAACGCCAGCCAGTGGGGCCGACAGGTGCGGCCCCTGCTCGGGCGGGCGCTCGACGCCGTCGAGCCCGACCTGCTCCCGGACCAGCGCGTGGCGATCGACCTCGGTTGCGGCGAGGGTGTCGAGGTCGCGGCCCTGCTCGCCGACGGGTGGACGGTGCACGCGGTCGACGGCGACGCGGCGGGCCTCCGACGGCTGGCCCAGCGGTCCGACGTCGGGACCACCCGCCTGCACCCGCACCACAGCGCCTACCAGGACCTCGAGGAGCTGCCGGCGGCGGCGCTGGTGCACTCGTCCTACGCGCTCCCCTACTGCCCGCCGGAGGCCTTCGACCGGGTCTGGCAGCTCGCCCGGCGGGCGCTGGTCCCGGGTGGCGTCATCGCGTGCCAGCTGTTCGGCCCGCGCGACGGCATGGCCGGCACCGCCGGGATGACCTTCCACGCCGAGCCTGAGGTCCGTGCGCTGCTGGCCGGGCTCGAGATCGTGCACTGGCGGGAGGAGGACGCCGAGGGCGGCTCGTTCTCGGGCCCCAAGCACTGGCACGTCTTCCACGTCGTGGCGCGGGCCGCGACCCGGCCGGACTCCTAGGAGCCCGGTCGGATGCCGGATCGGCTCAGGGCACCCGGGCGGTCCACTCCGGCGTGCCGAACTTGGTCGAGACGAGCTCGTCGGCCCTGGCCTGCTCGGCCGGCGTGACGCCGCCGTCGACAGTCGCGTACCGGGAGCGGAAGTGGTTCTTGAACGCCTCGATGACGTCGGCGCGGGGCAGGCCGGTCTGCGAACGGAGCGGGTCGACGCGCTTGTTGGCGCTCTTCGTGCCCTTGTCCGACATCTTCTCGCGGCCGATGCGCAGCACCTCGAGCATCGTGTCGGCGTCGATGTCGTAGGCCATGGTCACGTGGTGCAGGACCGTGCCGTTCGACAGACGCTTCTGGGCGGCGCCGGCGATCTTCCCGGTCGGCGAGGCGATGTCGTTCAGCGGGACGTAGGTCGCGTCGATGCCCAGCTCGCGCAGCGCGCCGAGCACCCAGTCGTCCAGGAACGCGTAGGACCGCTCGAAGCTCAGACCCTCGACCAGCGATCCGGGAACGGTCAGCGAGTAGGTGATCGTGTTGCCCGGCTCGATGAACATCGCGCCGCCGCCGGAGATCCGGCGGACGACGGTGATGCCGTGCCGCTCGGCCCCCTCGGGGTCGACCTCGTTGCGCAGGGACTGGAACGAGCCGATCACGACCGCCGGCGCACCCCACTCCCAGATCCGCAGCGTCGGGCCGCGGGTCCCGGCGCCGACAGCCTCGGCGAGCGCCTGGTCCAGGGCCATGTGCATCGCCGGCGACTGCGGGCCCTCGTGCACGATCTCGAAGGTGTGGTCCTCCCAGCGGGTCGCGTGACCGAGGGCACGTCGCACTGCGATGGCCACCGACTCGGCCGAGAACCCGACCATCGTCACGCCCTCGCCCAGGACGCTGTCGACCACATGGGTCAGCTGGGCGACGGTGGCCGTCTCCGGCATCCCGAGCAGCGCACCGTCGATGCTCTCGAGCGCCTCGTCGGGTTCGAGGAAGAAGTCCCCGCTGACCGCAGCCCTGCTCACCCGCCCGTCGGTGACCTCGAGGTCGACCGCCACGAGCTTGCCACCGGGCACCTTGTACTCACCGCGCATCCAGTCATCCTATGTCTCGCCGCGAAGCGGAGCAGCTGCCTGCAGGACGGTGTCAGACCAGCGGGAGCCGGTCCACGTCGCGCACGGCGCCCCGGTCGGCCGACGTCGCCATCGCGGCATAGGCCCGGAGCGCCGGCGAGACGACCCGCTGCCGGGTCCGCGGGCGGTAGCCCCCCGACGCCTCGACCGCGGCCCGCCGCCGGGCGAGCTCGGCCTCGTCGACCTTGACCTCGATCCGGCGGCCGGGGATGTCGATCTCGATCAGGTCGCCGTCCTGGACCAGGGCGATGACCCCGCCGGCGGCCGCCTCGGGCGACACGTGGCCGATCGACAGGCCGGACGTCCCCCCGGAGAACCGGCCGTCGGTCACCAGGGCGCACACGGCACCCAGGCGCCGACCCTTGAGGTAGGCCGTCGGGTAGAGCATCTCCTGCATCCCCGGTCCGCCGCTCGGGCCCTCGTACCGGACCACGACGACGTCCCCGGCGACCACGCGGTCGGCCAGGATGGCTTCGCAGGCCTCCTCCTGGGACTCCACGACGACTGCCGGTCCGCTGAAGACCAGCACCGAGGCGTCGACCCCCGCCGTCTTGACGACGCAGCCGTCCGCGGCGAGGTTCCCGCGCAGGACGGCGAGTCCGCCGTCGGCCGTGTAGGCGTGCGCGACGTCGCGGATGCAGCCGCCCGCGGCGTCGTCGTCGAGCGTCGCCCACCGCTCCGACTGGGAGAACGCCGTCGCCGACCGTACGCAGCCGGGCGCCGCGTGGAACAGCTCGACGGCCGCCGGGGCCGGTGACCCGCCCCGGATGTCCCACTCCTTGAGCCAGGCGGCCAGCGAGTCGGCGTGCACGGCGTGCACGTCCTGACGCAGCAGCCCCGCCCGGTCCAGCTCACCGAGGATCGCCGGCACCCCGCCGGCGCGGTGCACGTCCTCCATCAGGTAGGTGCCGTTCGGGGCGACCTTGGACAGGCACGGGACGCGGCGCGAGAGGGCGTCGATGTCCGGCATCGTGAAGTCGACCTCAGCCTCGTGCGCGGCGGCCAGCAGGTGCAGGACGGTGTTGGTCGACCCGCCCATCGCGACGTCCAGGGCCATCGCGTTCTCGAACGCCGCGCGGGTGGCGATCGCCCGCGGCAGCACGCTCGGGTCGTCGGTGCCGTAGTACCGCCGGGTCAGCTCGACGACCGTCGCCCCGGCCGCCTCGTACAGGTCCTTGCGCGCCGTGTGGGTGGCCAGCACCGAGCCGTTGCCGGGCAGGGCCAGCCCCAGCGCCTCGACCAGGCAGTTCATCGAGTTCGCGGTGAACATGCCGGAGCACGAGCCGCAGGTCGGGCAGGCCGCCTCCTCGACCCGGAGCAGGTCCTCGTCGGAGACCGTGTCCGAGACGGCGTCCGACATCGCGTCGACCAGGTGGAGCCGGCGACGCACGGTCCCGTCCACGAGCACGGCGGTGCCGCCCTCCATCGGCCCCCCGGAGACGAAGACCGTCGGGATGTTCAGGCGCAGCGCGGCCATGAGCATCCCGGGGGTGATCTTGTCGCAGTTGGAGATGCAGACCAGGGCGTCGGCGCAGTGCGCGTTGACCATGTACTCGACGCTGTCGGCGATCAGGTCCCGGGAGGGCAGCGAGTAGAGCATGCCGCTGTGGCCCATCGCGATCCCGTCGTCGACCGCGATCGTGTTGAACTCCCGCGCGATGCCCCCGGCCGCGTGGATCGCCTCGGAGACGATGCGACCGACGGGCTGCAGGTGGGTGTGCCCCGGGACGAACTCGGTGAAGCTGTTCGCGACGGCGATGATCGGCTTGCCGAAGTCCGCAGCGTCCACGCCGGCGGCCCGCAGCAGCGCCCTCGCCCCCGCCATGTTCCGCCCGTGGGTGACCGTCCGGGACCGCAGCGCGGGCATGTCGTGCTCCTTCCGTGGGCCGCACCCCGATCGGGACGCGTCGAGGTGAGGCTAGTGGCAGTCGGTGTCGACACCCTCGGGCGTCTCGGAACGGTTCTCCACACCGGCACGGAGCAACCCGTAGACGATGGCGTCGACCAGCGCCTCCCAGGACGCCTCGACGATGTTCGGCCCGACCCCGACGGTCATCCAAGTGGTCTCCGCACCGGTGTCCATGGTCTCGACGAGCACCCGCGTGACGGCATCGGTGCCGTGCTCGGTGTCCAGGATCCGCACCTTGAAGTCGATCAGCTCGAACCGCTCGATCTCCGGGTAGGTGGGGGCGACGGCCTTGCGCAGCGCGGCGTCCAGGGCGTTGACCGGGCCGTTGCCCTCCGCCGTCGCGACCATCCGCTCCCCGCCGACGTGCATCTTGACGGTCCCCTCGGCGCCGGCCTCGGACGGCCTGCCCGGCACCGTCTCGACGATCACGCGCCAGCTCTCGGTGCAGAAGAACGACGGCCTGGAGCCGTCGAGCTCCTCGCGCAGCAGCAGCTCGAAGGACGCGTCGGCGGCGTCGTAGGTGTAGCCCTGCGCCTCGGCGTCCTTGACCCGGTTGGTGACCCTCGTCAGCAGCTCGCCCTGACCGGAGAGGTCGATGCCGAACTCGCGGCCCTTGAGCTCGATGGACGCGCGGCCCGCCATGTCCGAGACCAGCATGCGCATGTCGTTGCCGACGACCATCGGGTCGGTGTGCTGGTACATGTTCGGGTCGACCTTGATGGCGCTGGCGTGCAGACCGCCCTTGTGCGCGAACGCGCTCGCGCCGACGTACGGCTGCCGCGCGAACGGCGCGATGTTGGTGATCTCACTGATGGCGTGCGAGATGCGCGTCAGCTCACGCAGTCCGTCGCCGAGCAGCACCGACCGGCCCAGCTTGATCTGGAGGTTCGCGACGACCGCGCCGAGGTCCGCGTTGCCGGTGCGCTCCCCGTACCCGTTGACGGTGCCCTGGACGTGCATCGCACCGGCCGCGACGGCGGCGAGCGTGTTCGCCACGGCGCACCCGGTGTCGTTGTGGGCGTGCATGCCGATCCGCCCGTCGGTCTCGGCCCGGACCCTGGCGACGACCTCGTGCACCCAGTCCGGCAGCATGCCGCCGTTCGTGTCGCACAGGGTGACGACCTCAGCGCCGGCCGCGAACGCGGCGACGGCGGCGCGCAGGGCGTACTCCGGGTCGAAGCGGAACCCGTCGAAGAAGTGCTCGGCGTCCAGGATCACCCGGCGCCCCTCGCCTCGCAGGTAGGCCACCGTGTCCGAGATCATCGCGAGGTTCTCCTCGCCGGTGGTGCGCAGCGCCCGCTCCACGTGCCGGATGTCGCTCTTGGCCACCAGCGTGACCACCGGCGCCTCGGAGTCCATCAGCGCGCGGACCTGGGCGTCGTCGTGCGCCCGGGCGCCGGCCTTGCGGGTCGAGCCGAACGCCGCGAGCTCGGCGTTGCGGAAGTCGAGCTCCTTGGCGGCGCGCTTGAAGAACTCGGTGTCCTTCGGGATCGCGCCGGGCCAGCCGCCCTCGATGAAACCGACACCGAGCTCGTCGAGCAGCGGGGCGATGGCGAGCTTGTCCATGACGGACAGGTTCATGCCCTCCTGCTGCGCCCCGTCGCGCAGGGTCGTGTCGTAGACGTCGAAGGTCGTGGATGCCACGGGATGCTCTCCTCGGTCGAGCCGCCCGGCGGCGCCGCCGGGCGGGACTGCTGGTGGACCTGCTGGCTCTCCTGCTGCGCATCGTGCTGGACCTGCGTCATCCACGCTCCGGTTGGCGGGGCGCCGGCGGGGTGGTGCCGGGCTGCGGACGACGGTGTCGGCGGGGCGGGGGTGGTGCCCGACCAACAAAAAGACCCCCCGGGGTACGGGAGGTCTGCGCGTTCGGTGGTGTTCCGAACGCGCTACTCGATAATGAGGGTGAAGCGAGCCACGTGCGCATCATGCCACACGTCCCCCGACCTGAGAACCACCGTCCCACCCCCACCGCGGCCGGGTCAGACCAGGCGGTGCATCCAGCCGTGCGGGTCGGGGACGCGGCCGTACTGGATGTCGGTGAGCTCGCGGCGGACCGCAGCCGTCACGGTCCCGGTGGCCCCGTCGCCGACCGTCAGGTCGAAGTCCTCGCCGGCGAGCCGGCCGATCGGCGTGACGACGGCCGCGGTGCCGCAGGCGAACACCTCGGCGACCGAGCCGTCCTGCAGCCCGGTACGCAGCTCGGCGAGGGGGATCGAACGCTCGACGACCTCGCGCCCCGCCGCACGCAGCAGCGCGATCACCGAGGAGCGCGTCACGCCCTCGAGGATCGTGCCGCTCAGCGCCGGCGTCGTCACGGTGCCCGACGCGCCGACCAAGAAGACGTTCATCCCACCGAGCTCCTCGAGCTGGGTGTTCGTGGCGGCGTCGAGGAAGCAGACCTGCTCACAGCCCTTCTCGTACGCCTCCTGCTGCGGGAGCAGGCTCGCGGCGTAGTTGCCGCCGCACTTGGCGGCGCCCGTGCCGCCCGGGCCGGCGCGGTGGAAGTCCTCGGCGACCCAGATCGCCACGGGGTGCACACCGCTGGCGAAGTAGGGGCCCACCGGCGAGGCGATGACGAGGTACTCCACGGCGCGGGCCGGGCGGACCCCGAGGAAGGACTCCGAGGCGTACATGAAGGGCCGCAGGTACAGGCTGGTCTCGTCCCCGTCGGGAACCCAGGCTGCGTCCGTCGCGACGAGGGCCTCGATCGAGCCGAGGAAGTCCTCGGCCGGCAGCTCCGGCAGCGCGAGCCGCCGGGCGGAGGCGGCGAAGCGCGCGGCGTTGGCGTGCGCGCGGAAGGTCCACACCGACGCGTCGGCGTGCCGGTACGCCTTGAGGCCCTCGAAGATCTCCTGGCCGTAGTGCAGGACGGCGGCAGCGGGGTCGAGCAGCAGCGGTCCGTGCTTCTCGACGCGGCGGTCCTGCCAGCCACCGTCGGCGGTCCAGGTGATGCGTGCCATGTGGTCGGTGAAGACCGTCCCGAAGGCCGGTGACTCGAGCAGCGCGGCGCGCTCGACGTCGTCGCGCGGCGCGTCGGTGCGCCGGATGTCGAACGCGGCCGCTGCGGAGGACAGCTCGGGGGCGTGCGTGGTGCTCATGTCGGGGATCCTTTCACCAGGTGGTGACCGAGGAGCTCGGTCTGACGGTACCTGCGGTGACGGCCGACGGGGTGCGGACGCTCAGCCGGCGACCCGCGCCGCGAGATCCGCGCCCACCTCGGCCGTCGACCGTACTCGGTCCCCACGCTCGGCCAGGTCCGCCGCGACCGCTGCCTCGACCCGTGCGGCGGCGTCGTCCAGCCCGAGGTGCGCCAGCATCATGCTCACGCTCATCACTGTCGCCGTCGGGTCGGCCTTGCCCTGGCCGGCGATGTCCGGGGCCGAGCCGTGCACGGGCTCGAACATCGACGGTGTCGTCCGGTCCGGGTTGATGTTGCCCGACGCCGCGAGGCCGATGCCGCCGGTGATGGCGGCAGCCTGATCGGTGAGGATGTCGCCGAAGAGGTTGTCGGTGACCATGACGTCGAAGCGTGACGGCTTGGTGGTCATGAAGATCGTCGCCGCGTCGACATGCAGGTAGTCGGTGGTCACGTCGGGGAAGTCGGCATTGACCGCCTCGACCGTCCGCCGCCACAGGTGGCCGGCGTGCACCAGCACGTTGTGCTTGTGCACGAGGGTCAGGTGCTTGCGCGGACGGGCGGCCGCCCGGGCGAAGGCGTCCCGGACGACGCGCTCGACGCCGAACGCGGTGTTGATGCTGACCTCGGTCGCGACCTCGTGCGGGGTGCCCACCCGGATCGCACCGCCGTTGCCGACGTAGGGCCCCTCGGTGCCCTCGCGCACGACCACGAAATCGATCTCGCCGGGGTCGGCGAGCGGCGAGCGGACTCCGGGGTACAGCCGCGCCGGCCGCAGGTTGACGTGGTGGTCGAGCTCGAAGCGCAGCCGGAGCAGCAGTCCGCGCTCGAGCACGCCCGACGGCACGCCGGGGTCACCGATCGCGCCGAGCAGGATGACGTCGTGCTCGCGGATGGCTGCGAGGTCGGCGTCCGTCAGGGTCTCCCCCGTCGCGTGCCATCGTCGCGCCCCGAGGTCGAAGTCCGTGGTGGTGACCGCCACGTCGGAGCCCGCAAGTGCCGCGTCCAGGACCCTCAGACCCTGTTCGACGACCTCGGTACCGATGCCGTCCCCGGCGACGACTGCGAGTCTGACGCTGCGTGTCATGATCCCAACCTAATCCGCATCCCATCCAGCGGGACGCATTGTCTCATCCTCCGGTCAGTCTGATCCGCGCCGAACCGTGCGGGCCGCGCCAGGAGCGGGCCTAGCCCGGCCAGTCGAGCTGGTGCTCGGGGACCCCGACGCTCCTGGCGTAGTCCTGGGCCTCGGCACGCCGGGCCGCGTCCCCTGCGCGGTAGCGGAAGACCCGGCCGGCGAAGACCACGACGTGGTCCTGCCCGAGGGCGAAGTCGGCGTACCAGCCACCCTCCGCGAGCAGGCACCGCGCGAGCGAGCCGGCCAGCTCCTCGGCGCGGTCGTCCGGTCCCTCGATCTCGAGGAACGTCCACACCGCGGGCTGGCCGGCCACCGCGCCGGGGCTCACGTCCTGCCGGCGGACCGTGACCGTGAGGCCGTCGAGCCTGAGCTCGCTGCCGACACGCAGGCTCTCGGCGAGCACAACCCCACGGATCACGGTCCCTGCCTCCTCAGCGTGCGGCGGATCCCTCGACGTAGTCGCCCTCGGTGTTCTTGACCCAGGAGAACATCTTGCGCAGCTCGCGGCCAGTGGCCTCGATCGGGTGCGCCTCGCCCTTGGCGCGCAGGGCCTTGAACTCCGGCGCACCGGCGTCCTGGTCGGCGATGAACCGCGCCGCGAACGCACCGGACTGGATGTCGGCGAGCACGTCCTGCATGTTCTGCTTGACCCGCGGATCGATGACCCGCGGCCCGGAGACGTAGTCGCCGTACTCGGCTGTGTCCGAGACGCTCCAGCGCTGCTTGGCGATGCCGCCCTCGACCATCAGGTCGACGATGAGCTTGAGCTCGTGCAGCACCTCGAAGTACGCGACCTCGGGCTGGTAGCCCGCCTCCGTCAGGACCTCGAAGCCGTACTGGACCAGCTGCGAGGCGCCGCCGCAGAGCACAGCCTGCTCGCCGAACAGGTCGGTCTCGGTCTCCTCGGTGAAGGTGGTCTTGATGCCACCCGCACGCAGGCCGCCGATGGCCTTGGCGTAGGACAGCGCGAGCTCCCACGCCCCACCCGTCGCGTCCTGCTCGACGGCGACGATGACCGGCACGCCGCGGCCGGCCTCGTACTCGCGGCGGACCAGGTGACCGGGCCCCTTGGGCGCGACCATGACGACGTCGACCCCTTCCGGCGGGGTGATGTAGCCGAACCGGATGTTGAAGCCGTGGCCGAAGACCAGGGCTGCGCCCGGCTTCAGGTAGGGCGCGATGTCGTCGCGGTACACGTGGCGCTGGACCTGGTCGGGCGCCAGGACGACCACGACGTCCGCCTCCTGCACCGCCTCGGGCACCGACACGACGCGCAGGCCCTGGTCCTGCGCCTTGGCGCGCGACGGAGAGCCCTCGCGCAGGCCGACGCGGACGTCGACCCCGGAGTCACGCAGGTTCAGCGCATGGGCGTGCCCCTGGCTGCCGTAGCCGATGACCGCGACCTTGCGGCCGGCGATGATGGACAGGTCGGCATCGTCGTCGTAGAACAGCTCAGCCACGGGACTATCTCCTTGTGGGTCGGGTGTACGTCGGTCGAACGTCGGATGTGCGTCGGTGGTTGCGTCGGGTGGTCGTCGGGTGGTCGTCGGGTGGTCGTCGGGTGGTCGACGGGTGTGGTGCGAAGTCTTGCGGATCTCACGCCGAGCGGGACACCCGTTCCAGTGCGCGGTCGGTGATCGAGCGCGAGCCGCGGCCGATCGCCACCGTCCCGGACTGGACGATCTCACGGATCCCGAAGGGCTCCAGGGCAGCGAGCAGCGCGCCGAGCTTGCCGGGGCCACCGGTGGCCTCGACCGTCACGGCGTCGGGCACGACGTCGACGATGTGCGCGCGGAACAGCTCGACCACCTCGAGCACGTGCGACCGGATCGACACGTCGGCGCGGACCTTGATCAGGATCAGCTCACGCTGGACCGAGGAGTCCGCCTCGAGCTCGACGATCTTGATCACGTTGATCAGCTTGTTGAGCTGCTTGGTCACCTGCTCGAGCGGCAGCTCCTCGACATCGACCACGACCGTGATCCGCGAGATGTCGTCGTGCTCGGTCGGACCCACGGCGAGCGAGTGGATGTTGAACGCGCGCCGGGCGAACAGCCCGGCAACGCGGGTGAGCACACCTGGCTTGTTCTCGACGAGCACGGACAGCGTGTGCCTGCTCATGCTGCACCTTCTTCCAGTGACGTGGTCAGCGGCTCGAGAGCCGCGTCGAGGAGGGCGTTGACGTGAAGGGTCAGGCTGTCCAGAGCCGGCACCGGGAGCGTCGGGTCGGCCGGGTCGATGACCATGCCGAGCTCCGTGCACCCCAGGACGACGCCCTGGGCGCCACGTGCGACGAGCCGGTCGACGATCCCCCGCAGGCGCCGCGCCGAGAGCTCCCCGACCTGCCCGAGGACGAGCTCGTCGTGGATCAACCGGTTGACCTCGGCCGCGTCCTCGGTGTCGGGGACGAGGACCTCGATGCCGCGGGGCGCGAGCCGGGACGGGTAGAGGTCGCTGCCCATCGTGTAGCGCGTCCCGAGCAGCGCCAGCCGCTCGATCCCCGCTGCCTGGGCGGCATCGGCCACCGCCTCGACGACGTGGACCACCGGCAGTCCGGAGCCCTGGACGACGTCGTCGTACACCAGGTGCATCGTGTTGGCGCAGATGCCCAGCACCCGAGCGCCGCCGTCGCGCAGCACCGCCGCCTCGGTGGCGTAGATCGCTCCGAGAGCCGCCCAGTCGTCCGCCTCCTGCAGCTCGCAGATCTCGGCGAACTCGAACGAGCGCAGCAGGAGGTCGGCGGAGTGCTTGCCGCCGAGCCGATCCCGGACGCCCTCGTTGAGCAGGCGGTAGTACCCGACCGTGGACTCCCAGGACGTCCCGCCGAGCAGTCCGATGCGGCGCACTACTCCTCCCGGTCCCAGGCCGGGCTGATGCCGCGGGCGTACTGGATCTCGTCGTTGCTGACCCCCGCGGCGACCATCGGCCAGACCATCGCGTCGCGCGAGACGGTGAAGTCGATCACGACGGGCTGGTCGTTGATCTCCATCGCGCGCTTGATCGTCGCGTCGACGTCGGCCTTCGTCTCGCACCGCAGCCCGACGCAGCCGTACGCGTCGGCGAGCTTGACGAAGTCCGGGATCCGGACCGTGCCGTGGCCGGTGTGCAGATCGGTGTTCGAGTAGCGCGACTCGTAGAAGAGCGTCTGCCACTGCCGCACCATGCCGAGCGACGAGTTGTTGATCACCGCGACCTTGATCGGGATGTCGTTGATCGCGCAGGTCGCGAGCTCCTGGTTGGTCATCTGGAAGCAGCCGTCGCCGTCGATGGACCAGACCGTGCGGCTCGGGTCGCCGACCTTGGCGCCCATCGCTGCGGGCACCGAGTAGCCCATGGTGCCCAGGCCACCCGAGTTGAGCCACGCGTTGGGCCGCTCGTAGCGGATGAACTGCGCCGCCCACATCTGGTGCTGGCCGACGCCCGAGACGTACACCGCCTCCGGGCCCGCGATCTCGCCGATCCGCTGGATCACGTACTGCGGGGCCAGGTGCCCGTCGTCGGTCTCGGTGTAGCCGAGCGGGAAGGTCTCGCGCCAGTCGTCGATCTGCCGCCACCAGCGTTCGAGGTCCGGCTTGCCGTGCTGCGCGTGCTCGCGGGCGAGCTCGGGCAGCAGGTCGGCGATGACCTCCTTGAGGTCGCCGACGATCGGCACGTCCACCCGGCGGTTCTTGCCGATCTCGGCCGGGTCGATGTCCGCGTGCACGATCGTCGCGTGCGGCGCGAAGGACGACAGCTTGCCGGTCACGCGGTCGTCGAAGCGGGTGCCGAGGGCGACGATCAGGTCCGCCTTCTGCAGGGCGGCCACGGCCGGCACCGTCCCGTGCATGCCGGGCATGCCGAGGTTCTGCGGGTGGGAGTCCGGCAGCGCGCCGCGGGCCATCAGGGTCGTCACGACCGGCGCCCCGGACGCGTCGGCCAGTGCGCGGAGCTCGGCGCTGGCGCCCGAACGGATCGCACCACCGCCGACGTAGAGCACCGGACGGCGGGCGGTGGCCAGCAGCCTGGCGGCCTCACGGATCTGCTTGGCGTGCGGCTTGGTGACCGGGTGGTAGCCCGGCAGCTCGATCGCCGGCGGCCACGAGAAGGTCGTGCGGGCCTGCATCGCGGACTTCGCGATGTCGACGAGCACCGGACCCGGCCGGCCGGTGGCGGCGATGTGGAAGGCCTCGGCGATCACCCGCGGGATGTCGTCCGCGTTGGTCACGAGGAAGTTGTGCTTGGTGACCGGCAGGGTGATGCCGACGATGTCGGCCTCCTGGAAGGCGTCGGTCCCGATCATGGCGGCGCCGACCTGCCCGGTGATCGCGACGACGGCGACGGAGTCCATGTTGGCGTCCGCGAGCGGCGTGACCAGGTTCGTCGCACCGGGACCCGAGGTGGCCATGCACACGCCGACCTTGCCGCTGGTGTAGGCGTAGCCGGACGCTGCGTGACCGGCGCCCTGCTCGTGCCGCACCAGGATGTGGCGGAGCAGCTTGGAGTCCATCAGCGGGTCGTAGGTCGGCAGGATGGCGCCGCCCGGGATGCCGAAGACGACCTCCGCACCGGCGGCCTCGAGGGAACGGACGATCGACTGCGCACCATTCATCGGCTCACCCTGGACCGTCACCGGCGCGGGGCGTGCGGCGTCGGCGGGCGTGACGCCCGGCGCGTGCGGTCGCGGAGCGTGCTGCTCCGGCGTCGGACGGCTGCCCCCGGCGGGGGCGCCGGGCTCGGGCCCTGGACCATCGTTGCTCTCCCTGGCTTCGGTCTGGCTCGTGTCGAGCTGGTTCGTGCGGTCGTGCTGCGCGGTCCTGCTGTGCGGTCCTGCTGTGCGGTCCTGCTGTGCGGTGCGGTGTCGCCGACCCCGTCGTCCTGACATGAAAAAACCCCTCGGCCCGTCAGGGGGCTCTCGAGGGGTGCGCGCGGACGAGACCTGGCGTGGCGGCCTGCCGGCGCTAGGTGGGTACTACGACGATCATCTGCACGCTCGGCACACTACGCCCGCGCAGGTCGACTTGTCACGCGACACCTCCTGCGTCTCACATCGTGGTTCACGGATCCGCCATATGGGACAGACGTCCCTTGTGGGCACGGTCGCTCGGCCCCATCCTCAGGCGAGCCCCACTATCAGGCGAGCACCACCCTCAGGCGAGCACGGCACCCGTGGACGCCGACTGGACGAGCTTGGCGTACCGGGCGAGGACGCCCCGCGTGTAGGCGTGTGCGAGCGGGGTCCAGCCGACCTTGCGGCGCGCCAGCTCGTCCTCGTCCACCAGCAGGTCGAGCGTGGCGTTGGCGACGTCGAGCCGGATCCGGTCACCGCTCCGGACGAAGGCGATCGGGCCGGCGTCGACAGCCTCGGGCGCCACGTGCCCGACGCACAGACCGGTCGTACCGCCGGAGAACCGCCCGTCCGTGAGCAGCAGGACGTCCTTGCCGAGGCCGGCGCCCTTGATCGCCCCGGTGATGGCGAGCATCTCGCGCATGCCCGGGCCGCCCTTGGGGCCCTCGTAGCGGATCACCACGACGTCGCCGGCCACGATGGTGCCGTCCTCGAGCGCGTCCATCGCGGCCCGCTCACGGTCGAAGACACGCGCGGTCCCCTCGAACACGTCGGAGTCGAAGCCGGCGGACTTGACCACTGCGCCGTCCGGTGCGAGCGATCCGCGCAGGATCGTGATCCCGCCGGTTCGGTGGATGGGGTTGTCCATGGCCCGCAGGATCTTGCCGTCCGGGTCCGGCGGCGCGATGTCGGCGAGGTTCTCGGCGACGGTCTTGCCGGTCACCGTCAGGCAGTCCCCGTGCAGCAGGCCGGCGTCGAGCAGCGCCTTCATCACGACGGGCACGCCGCCGATGCGGTCGACGTCGTTCATCACGTACCGCCCGAACGGCTTGAGGTCGCCGAGGTGCGGCACGCGTGCCGCCACGCGCGTGAAGTCGTCGAGTGTCAGGTCGACCTCCGCCTCGTACGCGATCGCCAGGAGGTGCAGCACGGCGTTCGTCGACCCGCCGAAGGCCATCACCACGGCGATGGCGTTCTCGAACGCCTCCTTCGTCATGATCTGGCGGGCCGTGATCCCCTGGCGCAGCAGCCCGACGACCGCCTCGCCGGACTTGTGCGCGAACACGTCGCGGCGACGGTCCGCGGACGGCGGCGCTGCAGACCCCGGGATCGACATGCCGATCGCCTCGGCGACGGACGCCATCGTGTTCGCGGTGTACATGCCACCGCAGGCGCCCTCCCCCGGGCAGATCGCACGCTCGATGAGGTCGACGTCCTCGCGGCTCATCAGACCCCGCGCGCACGCGCCGACCGCCTCGAAGGCGTCGATGATCGTGACGTCCTTCTCGGTGCCGTCGGTGAGCCTCACGAAGCCCGGCATGATCGAGCCGGCGTAGAGGAACACGCTCGCCAGGTCGAGTCGTGCGGCGGCCATGAGCATGCCAGGCAGCGACTTGTCACAGCCGGCCAGCAGGACGGAGCCGTCCAGACGCTCGGCCTGCATGACCGTCTCGACGGAGTCGGCGATGATGTCGCGGCTGACCAACGAGAAGTGCATCCCCTCATGGCCCATCGAGATGCCGTCGGAGACCGAGATGGTGCCGAACTCGAGCGGGTAGCCGCCCGCCGCGTGCACCCCGGCCTTGGCTGCCTTGGCCAGCCGGTCGAGCGACAGGTTGCACGGGGTGATCTCGTTCCAGGACGAGGCGACGCCGATCTGCGGTTTGGCGAAGTCGTCGTCACCGAGGCCGACGGCCCGCAGCATGCCCCGCGCGGCCGTGGCCTCCAGGCCGTCGGTGACCGTGCGGCTGCGGGGCTTGATGTCGACAACGGGCTCCGGCGCGGTGGCTTCGCTCATGATCCGGAGTCTAGGACGGCTGGCTTCCAGGACGGCCGCCGCCCACCGATCCTCAACCCCTGCTCTGCCAGGTGCACACGCACGCCTCGTTGCCCTCGGCGTCTGCCAGGACCCAGAACGCCGGGGCGCGCCGGTCGCTGACGAGGTGGCCGCCGGCGGCGATGGCGGCCGCTACGCGCGCGACCGCGACGTCGTGCGGGACGGTCACGTCCAGGTGGATCCGGTTGCGCTGCGGCCGCGGGACATCCATCTGCTGGAACCACACGGCCGGCCCGATGCCGCCGGGGTCGACCAGGGCCGGCGAGGGGTCCTCCGCATCGATCCGCTCGACCTCGTACCCGAGGACGGCGTGCCAGAACGGCGCGATCGACGCGATGTCCAGGGCGTCGATCGCGATCTCGAGCGCCATGGGTGCCGCAGGGTCGGCCTCGATGCCGAGCTCGTCGGCGATCGCAGTGATCTCCGCCGCGAGCGCGACGTCCCGCTCGGTCATCCCGCCGTCTTCGTGCGAGACCAGGACCAGGTGCACGGTCGGGTAGCGCAGGTCGACGTCGGGATGGTGACCGGCCCGCTCAGCCGCCTCGGCGACCCGATCGACCAGCTCCAGACCCCGCACGAAGGTCCCGGTGCGGAAGGTGGCGTGGATCTTGTCGAGCAGGACACGCCAGTGCCGCTCGTCGACCCGGGCGCTGATCGTTGCGGCATCGAGCGTGATCATCGGACACCGTCTGTCATCGGGACACCGTCTGTCATCGGGGCGCGGTCTGTCATCGGGACACTGTCGCACCGGGGGCCGACACCCGCCAGGCAGTTCTCGCCATCGGGCTTGCGGTTGACGTACCGTCAACTTCTACAGTCGGCCGGGACGGCGGAGAGACCGCCGCCAGGAGGCGCGAGAGACCGAGGTGATCCCGATGTCCCAGCAGGTTCCGACACCTGCCGGCAGGCCGGCCGGCAGCCCTGCCTGCACCCCCGCCGGCAGGCGGACCTGGACCATCGGGGACCTCGCACGGCTCTCCGGTGTCACCTCACGCACCCTGCGGCACTACGACGCGATCGGGCTCCTGGCTCCGGTCGACGTGGCCGCAGGGGGGCGTCGGCTCTACGGGCACGACGAGCTGTTGCGACTGCAGCAGATCCTCGTCCTGCGGGAGCTCGACGTCGACCTGCCGACCGTCGCGGAGATCCTCGACGGCTCGGGGAACGGGTCACCCGCGTCGAGCCCGTCCGCGGGCCCGCGCCGGGTCGCGCTGCTCCGGGAGCACCACGAGCGCCTGGTGGCCGAGCGGGACCGGTTCGACCGGCTCGCGGCCACCGTCGCCTCCACCATCGAGTCCCTGGAAGGGGGGCACGACATGGCAGCGAAGGACCTCTACGCAGGGTTCGACAACAGCCAGTACGAGGCCGAGGCGCGCGACCGCTGGGGCGACGACGCCGTCGACCGCGGCAACGGCGCCTGGGAGCGGCTCGGCCCAGACGGGCAGGCCGCGTTCGCCGAGGAGGGCCGCGCGGTCAACGCCGGGCTGGCCGCGTTCATGGCCGACGGCGTGCCGGTGAGCGACGACCGGGTCCAGGACATGGTCGCCCGGCACCGGGCGCAGATCGACGTCTTCTGGACGCCGACCGCGGAGGCCTACCGCGGGCTGGGGCAGATGTACGTCGACGACGAGCGGTTCGCGGCGACCTACGACGCCGTGGCGCCGGGACTCGCGGTGTACCTGCGTGACGCGATCGAGCACCACGCCTCGACCCGGATGGCCTGACGGGTGCTCGCCTGACGGACCTCCGGCCGGTCGCTCCCCCGCAGGGGGAAGCGACCGGCCGGGATCCGCCGTGCTCGGCGGGACCCGAGCAGCGGCGGCGGGACGCGCGCGCCGGGCTCAGCCCTTCACGGCGCCCTGCAGGCCGTTGACGATCCGGTTCTGCAGGGCGAGGAAGAACACCAGCGCCGGGATCATCGCCAGCGAGGTGTAGGCGAAGATGCCGACCATGTCGCTCGCGTAGCGGGTGGAGAAGTCGGCAACGCCCAGCGGGAGGGTCTTCATGGTGTCGTCCCGCAGCAGCAGCAGCGGCAACAGGTAGGCGTTCCACGAACCGACGAACGCCAGGACGCCGACGGTGACCATGCCCGGCCCCGACAGCGGGAGCAGGATCCGCCAGAAGAAGCCGATGCGGGAGGCGCCGTCGATGAGGGCCGCCTCCTCCAGCTCCTTGGGCAGCGCCGCGAGGAACGGTCGCATGATGATGACCGTCGTCGGCAGGGCGAACGCCGCCTGCGGGAGCGCCACCCCCCACCACGTGTCGCCCCAGCCCAGGTCGTTCGTGATCATGATGAACAGGGGGATCACCGCCACGGCGACCGGGAAGAGGAGGCCGAGGACGAAGACCATGTACAGCGGTTCGCGGAGCCGGAACTGATAGCGAGCCAGCGGGTACGCGGCCATGATCCCGGTCACCACCACGATCGCGGTCGTGATGAGGGCGATCATGGTGGAGTTGAAGGCGTAACCCCAGAAGCGGTCACCGGTGAGGATGTTCGTGTAGTTGGCGAGCGTGAAGACCTCCGGCCACCCCGACGGGTTGCGCGACAGGTCCGTGTTGGTGCGGAAGCCGGACAGGACCCCGTAGAGCACCGGACCGAGCGTGACGGCCACCACGACGGCGGCGATCGCGTAGACGAAGAGGTTGCTCCGGCGGGATCCCTCGGTGCGGCGTGGCCGCCTGGTGCGCACGGCCTGCTTCTCGAGCGTGGACGTGCTCATCGCTTCCTCCCCTTGCCCGGCGCCGCGAGGTCCGTACCCCGGAGGTCGTTGCGCAGGATGAATCGCTGGTAGGTCAGGGCGAAGATGAGCGCGATGACAAACAGGACGACCGAGGCCGCGGACGCGACGCCGATGAGGTTGCGGTCGACGCCGAACCCATACAGGAACGTGGCCATCGTGGCCGTCGACTCGGCGGGGCCGCCGCGGGTGAGGATCCACACCATGTCGAAGACCTGGATCGAACCGATCATGGACAGGAAGCCCCACAGGCGGACCGTGGGACCCAGCAGCGGGAGCGTGATGCCGCGCTGGATCTGCCACCAGGTGGCGCCGTCGATCTGCGCCGCTTCGTTGAGCTCCTCGGGAACACCGGAGAGACCGGCGAGGAAGAGCACCACGGCGAGCCCGAGGTACTTCCAGGTGAGCACCACCATGACGGCGCCCAGGGCGAAGTCCGGGTCGCCGATGAAGCCCTGCTGAGGGGTCGGGATCCCGACGAAGTTGAAGATCGTCTCGAGCAGCCCGTAGTCGGCCTGCAGCATCTGACGCCAGATGACGCCCGCGACGACCTCGGCCAGCACATACGGCACGAAGACGATCGTCCGGAGCAGGTTCCGGCCCCGGATCTTGCGGTTGAGCAGCAGCGCGAGCGCCAGACCCAGCGGCAGCTGGATCACGATGGACGCGACGATGATGACCAGGTTGTGGACGAGCGCTGCCTGGAACACCTCGCTTCCCAGGACGTACACGAAGTTCTTCAGGCCGACGAAGTCGACCATCGGGCCGTAGCCCTTCCAGTTGTACATCGAGTACTGGATCGCTTTGCCGACGGGCCAGATGACGAACCCGAAGAAGACCACCAGGGCCGGCGTCACGAAGAAGGCAATCTCGAGGCCCTTGCGCAGGCCTGGTCTCGTCCCGCGCCGCCCCGCCCGTGCCGGGGCCGCCGGCAGCGCATGAGCGCTGCCAGCGGCCTCGGTCGGGATCGGCGTCGCAGTCGAGGCGGTTCCGCCGCTACGGGCGGGCGCTTCGTCTGCCACTTCTGTCACTCCAGCTCAGCTGCCGCCTGCGTGTCGGCAATGATGCTCGCCGGGTCTGCCCCCGCGAACACGTTGACGACCGCCGCGTTCATGGCGTTGCCGACGTTCGTGCCGAGCGCCGTGTCGAAGTACAGCTGGATGTACGGCGAGGCCTCACGGAACTCGAGCAGCGAGGCCAGCGTCATGTCGGCGACGGCACCCGTGGCGTTCGGGTTGGTCGGCAGGCCCATGTTGAGCTCGGCGAAGCCGGTCTGGACCTCGTCCGAGAGCAGGTAGATCATGAAGTCCACCGCCTCGTCCGGGGCGTCCGCCGAAGCGGCCCAGGCGTCGCCGCCACCGATGGCGGCTGCGGCGTCACCCTCGCCACCCTCGATCGCGGGGAACGGGAACCAGTCGATGTTCTCGACGGGCTCACCGTCGTTGAGGCCCTGCATGACGCCGGGCTCCCAGTGTCCCTGCATCTCCGCGGACACCTGGCCGTTGGCCAGCAGGCCGGACGCCGAGGTCGGGCCCTCCTGGGCGACGGTCGCGAGGAAGCCGTCGTTGAACGGCTCGGAGTCGACGAACACCTTCAGGTCGTCCGCAGCCTTGGTCCAGCACCCGTCGGAGAAGTCGAACTCGGCCAGACCGGTCTCGACGGTCTCCTGCGAGCACTCGCGCAGCGCGAAGTAGTAGTAGTAGTGGGCCAGCGGCCAGGACGAGGCCGCACCCACGGACAGCGGCGCGACGCCGGCCGCCTTGAGGGTCTCGATCGCCGCGTAGAAGTCGTCCCACGTGGCCGGCGCCTCGAGGCCGTTGTCCGCCCAGATCTGGGTGTTGTACCAGAAGCCGACGACGCCCAGGGAGAACGGCAGGCCGTAGGTCTTGCCGTCGACCTGCCAGCCGTTGGCCGACGCGCCGATGGTCTCGATCGTCTCGGCGGCCGCCTCGGAGATGTCCTTGGTCAGGCCCGCGGCGACGTGGGCACGGAGCTCGCCACCGCCACGCTCCATGTAGATGTCGGGCATGTTGCCGGACTGGAACGCGGCCTCCAGCTGGGTGGTCATGTCCTCGTGGGGCATGGCCTCGATCTCGATGGTCACGCCGGGGTTGTCGGTCTCGAACTTGTCGGCCACCTCCGCGTAGTACCCCATGCCGGGGTCGGTGTTGGAGTTGTGCCACCAGGTGATGGTGACGTCGCTGCCGCCGCCGTCCTCGCCGCCGTCGCCTTCGGCAGCCGACTCGTCGGTGGTGCCGCCGCTGCATGCGGCCAGGAGAGCAGCACTCGCGATCAGCGCGACGGCTGATCGCGCTCGGAATCTCGCCATGATTCGGTTCCTTAGTCATCGTCGACGCTCGGACGGGGCGAGTCTGGCACGCTGAAATTGGGAGTGTCAATCGTTTTCGATATCGATTTCGACACGGTACGCTCCGAGGCGTGGAACCTCAGGGCAGAGTGACCATCAGCGATGTGGCACGTACCGCTGGTGTCTCCGTGGCGACCGTCTCGAAGGTGGTGAACGGCCGCTACGGCGTGGCCGTCTCGACCTCCGTCAGGGTCCAGGAGGTCATCGACAGGCTCGGCTACGAGTCGAGCCTGGTCGCCCGCAGCCTGCGCAGCCACCGCACCAACGTGATCGGGATCCTCGTCGCGGAGTTCGAGCCGTTCAGCACCGAGCTGCTCAAGGGCACCTCGGCAGCGGTCGGCGGGACGGGCTACGAGCTCCTGGCCTACTCCGGCGGCGGACGGCACGGCAGCAACGTGGGCTGGGAGCGGCGCTACCTCTCCCGGCTCAGCGGCACCCTGATCGACGGCGCCATCCTCGTCACGCCGACGGTCGTCGATGCGCACCCCGGGATCCCGGTGGTCGCGGTCGACCCGCACACCGGCCCCACCGGCCTCCCGACGGTCGACTCGGACAACATGCGCGGCGCCGTCCTGGCGACCGAGCACCTGCTGGCGCTCGGCCACCGCCGGATCGGCTTCCTCGGCGGCCGGTCGGACCTCGAGTCGGCCCGCCTGCGCGAGGAGGGCTACCGCAAGGCGCTGGCCAACGCCGGCATCGCTGTCGACCCCTCGCTGATGCGGGTCGGCGGCTACCGCCCGGAGACCGCCGACCAGCCCGCGCACGAGCTGCTGACCATGCGGGAGCGGCCGACGGCGATCTTCGCGGCCAACGACCTCTCGGCGATCCGCACCATGGACGTCGCGTACTCCCTCGGCCTGTCCGTGCCGCAGGACGTGTCGATCATCGGGTTCGACAACGTCCCCGAGTCGGCACTGACCCGGCCGCCCCTGACGACGATCAACCAGCCGATCCGCCAGATGGGCTCGGAGGCGATCATGCTCCTGATCGGCCTGATGAACGGGACCACGCAGGGCAGCACCCACATCACCCTGCCCACCGAGCTCGTCGAGCGGCGGTCCTGCCGGCCGATCTGACCCGGCCGGTCGGAGCGGGACCCTCAGACCCGGCCGGTCAGAGCGAACCCTCAGACCCGGCAGGTCGGGCCGGGACCCTCAGGCCCGCAGGACGACGTTGACCGGCTCGCGTCCGGCGAGCAGGTGCCCGATCTGACGGAGCACCAGGCCGACCAGCCGCGGTGTGGTCGCGTCGGTGAAGCCGCCCACGTGCGGCGTGATGATCACACCGGGTGCCCGCCACAGCGGATGGTCGGCGGGCAGCGGCTCGGGGTCGGTGACGTCGAGCGCGGCGCGCAGCCGCCCGGACCGCACCTCGGCCAGCAGGGCCGCGGTGTCGACGATCTTGCCGCGGGCGACGTTGACCAGCAGGGCGCCGTCGCGCATCCGCGCCAGGAACTCCACGTCGACGAGGCCGGCGGTCTCCGGCGAGAGCGGCACGATCACGATGACGACGTCGACCGTGGGCACCAAGGTGGCGAGCTCGTCACGTCCGTGCACGTGGCCGATCGCCTCGTCGCGGGCCTTTCGGCCGACCAGGACGACGTCGACCTCGAACGCCTCGAGCCGTCGGGCGATCGCCCCGCCGATCGACCCGGCGCCCAGCACCATGACCCGACGGTCGGCGAGCGACGACCGGTGCACCGGCGCCCACCGGCCCTGCGCCATGGCCCGGACCGCGTCGTCGACCCCGCGCTGGGAGGCGAGCGTCAGTGCCACGGCGAGCTCCGCGGTCCCGGCATCGTGCACCCCGCGCCCGTTGCACAGCGTGACCCCGGCCGGGACGTACGCCACGGCGTGCTCGTAGCCCGCGCTGGGCAGCTGGATCACGCGCAGGTTCGGCAGGTCACGCAGGCGGCGCAGCCCATCGGGAGTGACGAAGTAGTTCGGGACGACGACGACGTCGACCTCCGCCGGGTCGGTCCCGCCCGGCAGCGGTCCGCGCATGTCCCAGGGCACGAGCCGGACCGCCGCCTGGTCGCCCTGGCCGGCGAGCCGGTGGCCGACGGCCTCGAGCAGGTCGGCATGGGCAAGGGTCACCGTCAGCCGAGCCGGGCCTCCGGCGCTCACGCGGAGGTGGCCTGGGCCGCACGGAAGTCGTCCTCGAGGACGGCCATGACGATGCTGTCGCACCAGAAGTCGCCGTCGCGGTGGCTCTCGCGGAGCCGGCCCTCGACCACGAAGCCGAGGCTCTCGTAGAGCATCCGGGCACGGGGGTTGATGCTCAGGACGTCGAGGGACACCCGGTGCAGCCCGAGACCTTCGGGGGGCTCGGCGAAGGCATGACCCAGGACGAGCGAGATCGCCTCACCGCCGAAGCCCCGGCCCCGCTGTCCCGGTCGCAGCACCAGGCGCAGGTTCGCGCTGCGGGCGTACGCATCCATCTCGTTGAGCACGATCTCGCCGAGGTACTCGTCGGTGCCGTGCGTGATGGCCAGGTCGAGCCGGTCTTCCCGCGCGGAGACCCCGGCGCACCACCGGTCCACCTGGTCCCTGCTGAAGACGGTCGTCGTCCCGGTCAGGCGCATGCCCTCCGGGTCGTTGACCATCTCCCACATGGCGTCGGCGTCATCGGCGCGGATGGGTCGCAGCACGACCATCTCGCCGCGCAGCACCGGCTTGTCCATCGGTTCCTCCGGTCGTCGGTCGGGCCCCTGCGCGGGTCAGCTCTGGCTGATCCGCTCGAGCACGATCTCGCGGACCCGACCGGCGTCGGCCTGCCCCCGGGTCGCCTTCATGACGGCACCGATGATCGAGCCGATCGGTCCGAGGTTCCCGCCGCGCACCTTCGCCGCGATGTCCGGCTGCGCGGCCAGTGCGTCGTCGACGGCGGCGATCAGCGCACCGTCGTCCGAGACGACGCCCAGGCCGCGCGCGACGACGACCTGCTCGGGCGAACCCTCGCCGGCGAGCACCCCGGAGAGCACCTGCCGGGCGAGCTTGTCGTTGAGCCGGCCGGAGTCGACCAGACGCTGCAGCTCGCCGATCTGCTCGGGGGTGACCGGCAGCTCGGCGAGGTCGATGCCGTCGGTGTTCGCCGTCCTGGCGAGCTCACCCATCCACCACTTGCGGGCTGCGGCCGGCGCCGCACCGGCGACGATCGTGGCCTCGATCAGCTCGATCGCGCCGGCGTTGACCACGTCGCGCATCTCGGCGTCGGCGTAGCCCCACTCGACCTGCAGCCGGCGACGGCGGAGCGCCGGCGCCTCGGGCAGGGTCGCACGGATCTGCTCGACCCACTCACGGCTCGGTGCGACCGGCACCAGGTCCGGCTCGGGGAAGTACCGGTAGTCGTCGGCGTCGGACTTGATCCGCCCGGGCGTGGTCACGCCGGTGTCCTCGTGCCAGTGCCGCGTCTCCTGGACGATGCTGCCGCCCGCGTCGAGGATCCCGGCCTGCCGGGAGATCTCGAAGCGGACCGCGCGCTCGACCGAGCGGAAGCTGTTGACGTTCTTGGTCTCGGTCCTGGTGCCCAGCGGGGACTCCGACGTCGGTCGCAGGGACACGTTGACGTCGGCGCGGACGTTCCCGCGCTCCATCCTGGCCTCGGAGACCTCGAGCGCGCGGAAGATGTCCCGCAGCGCCAGCACGTACGCGCGGGCGATCTCCGGCGCGCGGTCCCCCACCCCGGTGATCGGCTTGGTGACGATCTCCACGAGCGGGATGCCGGCCCGGTTGTAGTCGACCAGCGAGTACTCCGCGCCGTGGATCCGGCCGGTCGCCCCTCCCACGTGGAGGTTCTTGCCGGCGTCCTCCTCCATGTGGGCGCGCTCGATCTCGACGCGGAACTCGGTGCCGTCGTCGAGCTCGATGTCCAGGTAGCCCTCGTAGGCGATCGGCTCGTCGTACTGCGAGGTCTGGAAGTTCTTCGGGACGTCGGGGTAGAAGTAGTTCTTCCGCGCGAAGCGGCACACCTCGGCGATCTGGCAGTTGAGCGCGAGACCGATCTTGATGGCGGACTCGACGGCGGTCCGGTTGAGCACCGGCAGGGCGCCCGGCAGCCCGAGGGACACCGGCGAGACCTGCGTGTTGGGCTCGGCACCGAACACGGTCGGCGCGGTGCAGAACATCTTGCTCACGGTGCCCAGCTCGACGTGCACCTCGATCCCGATGACGGGGTCGTAGCGCGCGACGGCGTCGTCGTAGTCGACGAGGGGGGTGGTCACGGTGCTCATCGGGTCGTCCCCTCGGTCAGCGGCACACCGGTCAGCGGCACACCGGTCGGAAGCTCGGGGGCCAGGCTCAGCAGCGGCCCGCCCCAGCGGCGCTCGAGCAGCATCTCGAGCGCGGCGCCGACCCGGTAGAGCCGGTCGTCGGCCCGCGCCGGTGCCAGGATCTGGAAGCCGACCGGCAGGCCGTCGTCCGACAGGCCGCTCGGCAGGGACATCCCGGGGACGCCGGCGAGGTTCGCCGGGATGGTCGCGACGTCGTTGAGGTACATCGCGAGCGGGTCGTCGAGCTTCTCGCCGAGCCTGAACGCGGTGGTCGGTGCGGTCGGCGAGACCAGGACGTCGGCCTGCTCGAAGGCGGCCGCGAAGTCCCGCTGGATCAGGGTGCGGACCTTCTGCGCACTGCCGTAGTAGGCGTCGTAGTAGCCGGCGGACAGCGCGTAGGTGCCCAGGATGATGCGGCGCTTGACCTCGTCGCCGAAGCCCTGCCCACGGGTCGCACCCATCACGTGCTCGGCGGTGATCGGTCCGTCGGTCGGCTCGACGCGCAGGCCGAAGCGCATGCCGTCGAACTTGGCGAGGTTGCTCGACGCCTCGGCCGGCAGGATCAGGTAGTAGGCCGCCAAGGCGTAGGTGAAGTGCGGGCACGAGACCTCGACGACGTCGGCGCCCGCGCTGCGGAGCAGGTCCAGGGACTCCTCGAAGCGCGCGCGCACGCCGGCCTGGTAGCCCTCGCCGTTGAGCTCGTGCACGACGCCGACCCGCACCCCGGTGAGGTCACCGCCGGCGCCGGTCCGTGCCGCCTCGACGAGCGCCGGCAGGGCGTCCGGCAGCGACGTCGAGTCGCGTCGGTCGTGCCCACCGATGACCTCGTGCAGCAGCGCGGAGTCGAGCACGGACCGGGTGACCGGGCCCGCCTGGTCGAGGCTCGAGGCGAGCGCGATGAGGCCGTACCGGGAGACCCCGCCGTAGGTGGGCTTGACCCCGACGGTCCCGGTCACGGCGGCCGGCTGACGGATCGAGCCACCGGTGTCGGTGCCGATCGCCAGCGGCGCCTCGTACGCACCGACGGCTGCTGCGCTGCCGCCGCCCGAGCCACCGGGGATCCGGTCCAGGTCCCACGGGTTGTGCGTGTTGCCGTACGCGGAGTGCTCGGTCGACGAGCCCATCGCGAACTCGTCCATGTTCGTCTTGCCGAGGATCGGCAGCCCGGCGGCGTGCAGGCGCTCGACGATCGTCGCGTCGTAGGGCGGGATCCAGCCCTCCAGGATCTTGGAGCCCGCCGTCGTCGGCAGGCCCTTGGTCACGACGATGTCCTTGACGGCGATCGGCACCCCGGCGAGCGGGTGCAGGTCCTCGCCCGCCGCGCGACGCGCGTCGACGTCGCGGGCCGTGGCCAGCGCCTCGTCGGACGCGATGTGCAGGAAGGCGTGCACGGCGCCGTCGACCGCGGCGATCCGGTCCAGGTGGGCCTGCGTGACCTCCACGCTGCTCACCTCACGGGAGCGCAGGGCCGTCGCGAGCTCGGCCGCGGTGCGGCGGGTGAGGTCGGCGCTCGGGGCGCGCCCGGTGCTGTCGGTCATCAGTCCTCCTCGAGGATCTGCGGCACGGCGAACCGGGTGCCTTCGGTCGCGGGCGCACCGGCGAGCACGTCGGCGACCGGCAGCGGCTCCTCGGCGAGGTCCTCGCGGTAGACGTTGGTCAGCGGCAGCGGATGGCTCGTGGCGGGCACGTCGGCGGTGGCGATCTCGCTGACCCGGGCGACGGACTCGACGATCACGTCGAGCTCGCCGGCCAAGCGCGTCAGCTCGGCATCGGTCAGGTCGATCCTGGCAAGGGCCGCAAGGCGTGCGACCTCCTCGCGGGAGATGGTGGACATGGCGCCGAGTCTAGTGGGGGGTGGGGTGAGCCCTACCCTGGACCGGCCAGGCAGCAGGATCGTGCGGACGCGCCGCCGTCACCAGGATCGAGTCATGAGCCACCTCCCGTACCCCGGAGCCGACGACATCGCCGGCTCGGACCCGTCCGCCTCCTCCCCCGACCCGGCCGACCCTTCCGCCCTGCAGCAGCTGGGCCGGGACAGCGCCTACCTGTTGGCGACGCTGCCGGTGGCCATCGTGTCGTTCACCCTGCTCATCACGGGGATCTCGCTCGCGGCGGGCCTCCTGGTCACCGTGATCGGGATCCCGGTGGCGGTCGCGACCCTCGCCCTCGCCGTCGGCTTCGAGCGCGCCGAGCGAGCCCGGCTCGGCGCCCGCGGCACCACCCTGGAACCTGTGGTCTACGCGCCGCCGGAGGGCACCGGGCTGCGTCGCATGGTCGGCGTGCTCAGGGACCCACGCCGGTGGGCCGCGGTGCTGCACGGCGTCGGCGCCCTGCCGCTGTCCGTCGCGACGTGGAGCATCGCGGTGACCTGGTGGGCCGGGGCCCTCGGCGGCCTGACCTACTGGTTCTGGGAGCGCTGGCTGCCGAGCCCCGACACGAGCACGACCCTGGTCGACCTGCTCGACCTGCCGCTCAGCGACTCCGCCCTGAACCTCCTGATCGGCCTGTTCTTCGCCGCGACGCTCGTCCCCGTGCTGCGCAGCTGCGTGGCCGCCCATGCGGGATGGGCACGGCTCCTGCTCACCGGCGCCTCGCGCCAGGCCCTGGCGGCCCAGGTCGACGAGCTCAACGCGCGCCGGTCAGCGGCGGCGGCCGCCGAGGCGCAGTCCCTGCGGCGTCTCGAGCGCGACATCCACGACGGTCCCCAGCAGCGCCTGGTCCGGCTCGGGATGGATCTGTCCTCGGCAGAGCGGACGCTCGAGGACGACCCGGCCGCTGCGCGGGAGCTGCTCGCCGGGGCGCGCGCCCTCGCCGCTGAGACGCTCACCGAGCTCCGGGCGCTGTCCCGCGGGATCGCGCCACCGATCCTGGCCGACCGTGGGCTTGCCGCCGCGCTGACCGCTGTCGCGGCCAGGTCGAGCGTGCCGACCTCGGTCGAGGTCGACCTGCCGGCCGAGCGCCCGACGCCCGCGATCGAGAACGCCGCCTACTTCGTCGCGAGCGAGGCTCTGGCCAACACCGCCAAGCACGCCGCCGCGACGTCGGCGACCGTCCGGGTCAGGTATCTACCGACCGGCGCGGGGGTGCTCCGCATCGAGGTGCACGACGACGGCCGCGGCGGCGCGGCGCTCGGCAAGGGGCACGGTCTGGCGGGCCTCGCCGACCGGGTCGCGGGACTCGGCGGCACGCTGGACCTCGTGAGCCCGGTCGGGGGCCCGACGTCGGTCGTGGCCGAGCTGCCCCTGACCTGACCGTCGCGCACGCGACCCGACCGTCGCGCACGCGACCCGACCGTCGCGCCCGCGGCGGCGCGTCCCCGGGGACCGCCATAGTGTGCCCATGCGCATCGTGCTCGCGGAGGACTCGGTCCTGCTCAGGGAAGGGCTCGTCCGGCTGCTTCAGGAGGCCGGCCACGCGGTCGTCGCGGCGGTGGACCACGCCGACGCGATCGTGCCGGCCGTCGTGGAGCACCGGCCCGACGTCGCCGTGATCGACGTGCGCATGCCACCGACCTTCACCGACGACGGGCTGCGCGCAGCGGTCCAGGCCCGGCAGGCGGTTCCGGGCCTCGGTGTGCTGGTGCTCTCGCAGTACGTCGAGGGGTCCTACGCCCGTGACCTGCTCGCCGACGGGCGCGGTGGCGTCGGCTACCTGCTCAAGGATCGGGTCCAGGATCTCGAGGCCCTCGACGACGCCCTCACGCGGGTCGCGGCGGGTGGCTCGGCCCTGGACCCCGAGGTGGTCGCCCAGCTGCTCGTCGGCCGGCTCGCGGTCGATCCGCTGGGGACGCTCACGCCGCGCGAGCGCGAGGTGCTGGCGCTGATGGCCGAGGGACGGTCCAACGCCGCGATCGCCACCGCGCTCGTCGTCAGTCCTGGCGCCGTCGAGAAGCATGTCGGCAACGTCTTCGCCAAGCTGGGCCTGCCGCCGTCGCAGGGGCACCACCGTCGCGTGCTGGCTGTCCTGGCCTGGCTGCGCGGCGTGGGGTCGTAGCCGGCCCTCAGGTGCTGCGCTCCCCCACCGCCAGGTCGACCAGGGCGAGCACCGCGAGGGCGTAGGCGTCGGCTGCCGCCTGTGCGACGTGCTCCGTGACCCCGCCCGAGGGCGTCTGCAGGGTCACGGTGTACCGGACGGCCTCGTCGCCGTCGAGCGGGTCGACGGCGGAACGGGTCAGGCCGATGAAGGCGCCGCCCAGGAGCTCGCGGAGCTGGTCCTCGCGTGGCATCCACAGGGTGTCGTCCTGCGCGACGGAGTCCATCGCCCACTCCGTGGTGCCGTTGAAGCCGAGGATCGTGCCGGTCGGGTAGTCCCGCGCCTCGATGGTCATCTCGCTCAACGTGAAGAGCTCGCCGGCGAGCTCCGGTTGCGGGATGACGAATCGGTCGCCGGCGGCGGGCTGCCACCGGACCCCTGCGTCACGCAGTGCCTCGGCCAGGTGCTGGGAGATCATGCCCCCAGTCTGCGCCCGTCGTCGCCCGGCGCCACACCGGCCGCCGAGGGACGGTCGTCCGTCGGTGTCGGTCGGCGGTCAGCCAGCGGTCAGTCGTCGTCGGTCGGACCGCGGCTCGTGGAGAACACGAGCATCGTCTGGCCGCCGATCGGCCAGTCCCGTTCGGCGGCCCGGTACAGCCCGATCCGCTCGTACATCCGCCGTGCCGTGCGCATCCCCGGCATGGTCGACAGGATGATCGACCGGGCGCCCTCGGCGAGACCGAGCGCGAGGCCCGCCCGGACGAGCTTCTCACCGACCCCCTTGCCCCGGAAGGCCGGGTCGACGGCGAGCATCCTGATCTCGAGCTCACCCGGTCCGGCGATCTCCGCGTACGGCGAGCCGTGGCCGGCGAGGGTGATGGTGCCGACGACGTGCTCGTCCTCGACCGCGACCAGAACCTTCGCCTCGTCGGCCCGGCGCCGCGCGTCCCGCAGCTCCTGGAAGTAGTCGTCCTGCTCGCTGATCAGGCCGTCCGCGAGGTAGGCATGGGCAGTCAGCTCTCCGACCCGGATCAGGTCGCCTGGCTCGACGGGACGCACGATGATCGTCATGGACACCCATTGTCCTCCGAGGTCGGCCGGTGAGCAGCATCAGGTCGCAGGTTCGTCAGCCAGACCCTCCGGTCCCCGGTCGAGGAGCGTGACGAAGGCCTGCTCGTCGAGGATCCGCAGCCCGAGCTCACGGGCCTTGGCCTCCTTGGATCCCGCGTTCTCCCCGACGACGACGTAGTCGGTCTTCTTCGAGACGCTGCCGGCCGCCTTGCCACCGCGGGCGATGATCGCCTCCTTGGCGCCGTCCCGCGAGAAGCCCTCGAGCGACCCGGTCACCACGACCGTCAGGTCCTCCAGGGTGCGCGGGACCGTGGCGTCGCGCTCGTCGGCCATCCGCATCCCGGCGGCCGCCCACCGGTTGACGATGTCGACGTGCCACTTCTCGGCGAACCAGTCGCGCAGGGCGGCCGCGATCGTCGGGCCGACGCCTTCGACCGCGGCGAGCTCGGCCTCGTCCGCGGCGCGGATCGCGTCGAGCGAGCCGAAGGCCGTGGCCAGCGCACGCGCCGCCGTCGGGCCCACGTGCCGGATCGACAGCGCCACCAGGACGCGCCACAGCGGCCGCTGCTTGGCGAGCTCGAGCTGCTCGAAGAGCTTCTCGGTGTTCTGCGACGGCTTCGACGGCACCTTGGCGGTCGGCTTGGTCCAGAAGAAGAGCCGGTCCTCCCACAGCCCGGTCCCCTCGCCGCCCTTCTTGATCTCGCGCCAGACGCGGACGTCGGCCAGGTCGGCGGCCCGTAGGTCGAACAGGCCGCCCTCGTCGACCAGGACGCCGTCCTGCCTCGGCGGCAGCGCGTCGGGCGGCGGTGCGGTGACCTCGCCGCCGGGCCGGTAGAGCGCCGGGTCGGTCGGCCGGCCCAGCTCGGGGTCGGTCAGGGCGATCGCCGCCTCCCCGCCCATCGCCTCGATGTCCAGCGCGCCCCGCCCGGCGAGGGCCGCGACCCGCTCGCGCAGCTGGGCCGGGCACGAGCGGGCGTTCGGGCAGCGGATGTCGACGTCGCCCTCCTTGGACGGCGCCAGCGGCGTCCCGCACGAGGGGCAGTGCGTCGGCATGACGAACGGGTGCTCGGAGCCGTCGCGCAGCTCGACCACCGGCCCGACGATCTCGGGGATCACGTCGCCCGCCTTGCGCAGCACGACGGTGTCGCCGATCAGGACGCCCTTGCGCTCGACCTCGCTCGCGTTGTGCAAGGTCGCCATCTCGACGGTCGACCCCGCGACGAGCACGGGCTGCATGACGCCGTAGGGCGTGACCCGGCCGGTCCGGCCGACGTTGACCCGGATGTCGAGGAGCTTGGTGTTGACCTCCTCGGGCGGGTACTTGAAGGCGATGGCCCAGCGCGGCGCCCGGCTGGTCGCGCCGAGCCGCCGCTGGAGCACTGTCTCGTCGACCTTGATCACGATGCCGTCGATCTCGTGCTCGACGTCGTGCCGGTGCTCGCCGTAGTACGCGATCATCGTCTGGATGCCCGCGAGGTCCTCGACGACCCGGGTGTGGGTCGAGACCGGCAGCCCCCAGGTGGCGAGCAGGTCGTAGGTCTCCGACTGGCGGGCGGTCGCCTGCTCGTGACCCGCCCAGCGCAGCGCGCCGACGCCGTGGCACAGCATCCGCAGCGGACGGGCGGCGGTGACCTTGGGATCCTTCTGGCGCAGCGACCCGGCGGCCGAGTTCCGTGGGTTGGCGAACGGCGCCTTGCCGGCCGCCACCTGGGCGGCGTTGAGCTCCGCGAAGCCCTCGACCGGCAGGAACACCTCGCCGCGCACCTCGATCAGCTCGGGGTGGTCGTCGCCGGCCAGCGTGTGCGGGATGCCCTGGATGGTCCGGACGTTGAGCGTGACGTCCTCACCGGTCCGCCCGTCGCCGCGGGTGGCGGCGCGGACGAGGCGGCCGTTCTCGTACAGGAGCGCGATGGCCAGACCGTCGATCTTCAGCTCGCACAGGTAGTGCAGGTCCGGGGCACCCGCGGCCCCGGTGATGTCGCGCCGGACCCGCTCGGCCCAGGCCGCGACGTCGTCGTCGGAGAAGGCGTTGTCGAGGCTCAGCATCCGCTCGACGTGGTCGACGGCGGCGAAGTCGGTCGAGAACGTGCCGCCGACCAGCTGGGTGGGTGAGTCGGGGGTGCGCAGCTCCGGGTGCGCGTCCTCCAGCGCGTTCAGGCGACGCAGCAGGATGTCGTACTCGGCGTCGCTGACCGTGGGCGCGTCCCGCACGTAGTACGCGAACTGGTGGTCGCGGACCTGCTCGGCGAGCTCGGTCCACCGGTGGCGCGCGGCGGCCTCGTCGAGGCCCGCGTCGGCGATGTCATGGCTGTCCCGGGGCTGCTCGCTCACCCGGACATCATGGCGTGCCGCACCCACACGACGCCCCCGGCGCCGTCGTCCGCCCCCGGGTGGCGTCAGCCCGTGCGGGCCGGCGTCAGCCCGCGTCAGCCGGCGTCAGCCGGCGTCAGCCCGCGTCGGCCCGCTCGGCGAGCTCGGCGGCGACCCGCACGGTTGCCGCCATGGCCGTCCGGACGGCCTGCAGCTTGCGCAGCACGAGGTCTCCCCCGGCCACGCTCCGGGACGTCTCGACGTGCACGACGACGTCGTCGAGCCCCTTCGCCGGAAGGCCGACGGCCGTCCACGGCCGGGAGACCAGATCGGCGAGGGCGACGACGTCCGCAGGCTTGCCCTGCCGGTCCTGCGGCAGCCCGAACCAGATCCGCTGCCCGCCCTCGACGAGCTCGGCCACCTGGTCCCACTGCGGTCCGCGCACCGCGACGGCGTCCACCCCGACGGCGTCCGCCCCGCTCGCCGCGAGGGTCCGCAGGGAGCGCGACGCGAACCGCGCCCCGCCGTGCGCCACGACGCTGTGCGCGCCGCCCGCCCGGGCGGCGGCGACGACCTCGCCCAGGGCGACGGCGGCGTCCTCACCACGGACCGTCCGGAGCCGTCCGTTGCCCGCGAAGCTCGCGACCGCCCCGCCGAGGACGTCGGGCAGCATCGGCTCGCGCAGCACGACGGTGATCTCCGCACCCGGGACGGAGGCCCGGACGGCTGCGAGGTAGACGCCCAGCCCGTCGGCGAGCGAGGACACCAGCTCGCGCACGGCGCCCTGGTCGCTGAGCACCCGGTCGCCGCGGGCCAGGTAGAGGATCGCCGCGAGCGTCCACGGGCCGCGGATCGCCACGACGAGCGGCCCGGTCCAGTCGTGGCCGGTGATCGCGAGGGTGTCGACGTCCTCGCGGAGCATGGCGCGGCTGCGCTCGAGGTCGCGCCCCGGCCGGTCGGCGAGCTTCCAGCCGTGCGTCCCGAGCTCGACCGGCATCTCGGTGAGCAGCGCCGCGGTGCGTGCGACCGAGTCCCCGCCCGGGCCGCGCTGCGGCAGCTGGACGAGGGACGGCATGCCCAGGACGCCCTCGGGCAGGTCGCTGAGGTCGCCGAACATCGTGCGCTGGGCCTCGAGCACGTTGGTGCCCGGCAGGGGTCCGAGCACGCCGGCCCCGGTCATCGGTCGCTCATCGTGTCGTGGACCCCACAGTCGCCTGGCCGAGCACGCGCGTCCCGTCGTAGAGCACGACGGACTGGCCCGGGGCGACGCCCCGCAGACCCTCGTGCAGCTGGATCACGACGCCGGAAGGCTTCCCGGCGTCGTCGATGGTGGCCGTCGCGCGACCCGGGACGGGTGCGCCGTGGGCGCGGACCTGCACGGCGCAGTCGAACCACGCGCCCGGCTCGGGCGACACGAACCACACGGCCTGGTCGGCGGCGATGCCGGTCACCGTGAGCAGCTCGGCGGGCCCGACGACGACCGTGTTGGTAACCGGCTGCACGTCCAGGACGTAGCGCGGACGGCCGTCCGGAGCCGGCCGGCCGAGGGCCAGACCCTTCCGTTGGCCGACCGTGAACGCGTAGGCGCCCTCGTGCCGCCCGACCACGTTCCCGTCGGTGTCGAGCACCTCACCGGGCCGGATCCCGAGGTGCTCGTGCAGGAACCCCTGGGTGTCGCCGTCGGCCACGAAGCAGATGTCGTAGGAGTCCGGCTTGGCCGAGACCCCGAGGCCGCGCACCGCCGCCTCCGCCCGGACGTCGTCCTTCGAGGCGACCTCGCCGAGCGGGAACATGGCGCGGGCGAGCCGGTCCGGGCCCATCACCGCCAGCACGTAGGACTGGTCCTTGGCCAGGTCGACGGCCCGGTGCAGCTCGCGGGTGCCGTCCTCGTGCAGCTCGATGCGGGCGTAGTGGCCGGTGCAGACGGCGTCGAAGCCGAGCGCGACACCCTTGTCCAGGAGCGCCTCGAACTTGATGTGCTCGTTGCAGCGGACGCACGGGTTGGGGGTGCGGCCGGCCTCGTACTCGGCCAGGAAGTCCGCGACCACTGTCTGCTCGAACTTCTCGGACAGGTCCCACACGTAGTAGGGGATGCCGAGCACGTCCGCGGCGCGGCGCGCATCACCGGCGTCCTCGATCGAGCAGCAGCCGCGCGAGCCGGTCCGGTACTCCTGACGGTTGCGCGACAGGGCCATGTGCACGCCGACGACGTCGTGCCCCGCGTCGACCGCACGGGCGGCGGCCACAGCGGAGTCCACGCCCCCGGAGAGGGCTGCCAGCACACGCATGGGGCAAGGGTACGTGGCGGTCGCTCGACGGGTGACGGGTGGGTTGCGGGACCGTGGGCGCCCGGCCCGTCAGCCCGCCTGCCGCGCGACCCAAGGAGCGGATTCGCCGGTCACGGACGCCGTCCCGGTGTCAGAATTGTCGGGTAGCGCTGGCCTCGCAGCAGGTGCCTACCCAGGGGGTTCGACATGACGACAACCGACCAACCGAAGACGGGGTGGGGCGTCATGCGGACGACCCTGACCGTGGCAGGGACCCTCGTGGCACTGGTCGCCGGCGTCGTCACGACCGTGCTCGCCCTCCAGGACCGGCCCGCCCCACGCACCCTCGACGACTGGGCGCGGGAAGCCTCCGCACAGTGCGACATCACCCGAGGCGACCTCACCCACCGGTACAGGGAGGCCATCGACGCCATGGACTGGGCACTCGGCGATCCCACAGTGGTGGACACCGAGGTAGTGGCACGCGCCCTTGAAGACACGGCGGACGCTCAGCGAGAGCTCGTCGGACAGCTGCGGAGCCTGGAGTTGCCTGCTCGGGATGCCGCCGCAGTGAAGCAGCTGTTCAGCGATGCCGACACGGTTGACGCGGCGTACCTGCACGTCGTCGACATCGTTGTGCAGATGGATCCGCAGGCCTTCCTTGCCGAACCGCTCCTCAGCGAGTTCCTCGAGGCGCTCGACGGGGCCGGCGCGCTCGTCGACCATCTCGACAACCGCCTCCGCGCACTCGGCGCGGGGAGCTGCACTCTCGGCTGACGGGCGGCGGTGCCCGGCACCGCACTCGCGTGGCAGACGGGCGCCACACCGCGCGGATCATGGGACTGGAGTGAGGCTTGGGGTCCCTGATTGGCACCCCAGACGCCACCGGCCACGCGAGCCACAAGCTCCGCCCCCTCGAACACCCCGCACCGCCGCACGACGGTTTCGCGGCCGAGTCGGCCGGCGGGCGATCCGGCGTACGCCTGATGAGGGCCCTGCATCCCGTGCCGCACGGGCCGTAGACTCGAGGGTGCTGACGAACGTGGGGTTGCCCGCCCGCGTCCCACCCGACACCACCAGCACCCACCCCTACTCCGCAGCGTTCACCCGCACAGTCACGTCAACCGGCTCACTGACCAGCCCGTCGACATCGGCCACCGTGTACGAGACCTCGCTGCGACCGACGAACCCCTCCGCCGGTTCGTACGTCAGCACGCCATCGGCCACCCGAGCCACGCCGTCGGACGACGTCACCTCGTCCTGCACACCCGAAGCCTCCGGGTCGAGGTCCACACTCGTCGGGTCGAGCTCGGAGAATAGGGACACGTCGTTGGCCAGCAGGTCGGCCAGGCCTCTGACTCCTTCGGTCGCGACCAGGACGTCGACCTCGGCCACGGGTGGCTGGTCGCGGTCGCCGTCGGCCACGGCACGTGTCCACTGGCCCACCTGGGTGCAGACCGCCGACGGGCAGTAGGCGGTGAACCCGTCGGAGTCCGGCGGGGTCGTGAACTGGTCCCTCGGCTGCATCAGCCAGTAGAGCGCGACGTCGCCGCCCTGCTCGAAGTACGCGCTCATCCACTGGTGGAAGACGATGCTGCGGGGGGCGTCGCCGCGCCAGCCGTACTCGCCGATGAAGACCGGCTTGTCCACGTCGGCGGCCAGCGCGACGTGCTCGATGACGTACTGCTCGGACCAGTCGACCGTCGTGTCCCAGTGGTCCGGGTACAGGTGCAGGCCGACCATGTCGATGTCCTCGAGCTGCGCGATGGCGCGCGCGTCGACGCCCTGGCTGCAGTCGTCGGTCCAGTGCTCACCGTCCGGCTCGCACCAGAAGCCCTCGTCGCCGAGGCCGACCAGGTGGTTGCCGTCGACGGACTTCACGAAGGCGGCCATCTCGGTGGCCCACGCGGTCAGCGTGTCGGTCGTGCAGTCGGGGCCCGCCTCGTAGCTCCCCGAGGCGACGCAGCGCGGCTCGTTCGCGAGCTCCCAGGCCATGATCGTCGGCTCGTCCTTGTACGCGACGCCGGTGATCGTGTTGACCCGGTTGAGCAGGTGCTCGACCCAGTCCTTGTACCACTGGCGGATCGTCGCGTCGGTGTAGAAGTCGGAGTGGAACTCGGCGCCGGCCCACCTGACGTACTGGTCCATCCCGCCGTAGGGGCCCCAGTTGTTCACGAAGGGCAGGACGAGCCGGACGCCGTGCTCCTTGGCCGAGGCCACCATGTAGTCGAGCTGCTCCAGGCCGGTCTCGCCGTCGTTGAAGGCGGGGGCCTCGGCCGCGGGATCCCAGGAGTGGAAGTAGGTCGTGGTGTTCTGCGGGTCGATCGACGTGGTCGGGTCCGCGGGGTCGCCGATGTCGTTGAACGCCCAGGCGCGCAGCACCCGGTGGTCGTTGTCCGCGACCGCAGCCATGATCTGGTCGACGACTGTCGGGTCGAGGAACATCGGCCGGTAGTTGTTCGATCCGGCGGCGTAGAACGGCTCGCCGTCGAGCATGAACTGGTCGCCGTCGCGGGTCACGAACTCGGGGCCCGGGCCGTCGGCCGGGCTCAGCAGGGCGTAGACGCCGAGACCGGCCCCGAACGCGAACAGTGCGACGAGCACCACGACAACGGCGCGGCGGCGTGCAGACATCGTCGTCTCCTTCAGAGGTCGGGCTCAGAGGCGCGCGATCGACGCGATGTCGTCGAGGAACTCCGCAGCGACCTCGACCGAGACGGTCGCCTTGGTCCCACCGATCGCATCGAGGTAGTCCGTCGTGGACGGTCCGATCGCACGGGCGGACTCGTCGTCGGTGTCGAGCGAGGTCTCGAGCGCCTGCTGGGAGGCCTTGCGAGCGGCGTACTCGATGTCCGCCGGCGAGAAGCCCTCGCTGTTCTGGACGAGCAGGTCGAGGTCGACGCTCCCGGACACCGACGGCGGGATGTAGCGGTCCCAGATGGCGCGACGCGCGGCGTCGTCGGGCAGGCCGATCGGGATGACGTAGTCGAACCGGCCGTGGCGCAGGAACGCGGAGTCGAGGATCCGGATGAAGTTGGTCGCACACACCAGGAGCCGGTCGGGCTGCTCGCGGAACACCGGGATGATCTTGAGCAGCTCGTTGGTCACGCCCTGCATGGGCGACGGCGGTTCGCCCTTGCGCCGGGCGGCGATCTCCTCGACCTCGTCGATGAAGACGACCGCGTGCTCGAGGTCGGCGATCTTGTCGAAGGTCTCCCGCAGCGCGCCGGCAAGCCCCCGCGGATCGGCGGCGAGCCGTGACGGGAACACCTCGACGAACGACCACTCGAGCCGCGACGCGATCGCCTTGGCGAACGTCGTCTTGCCGGTCCCCGGAGGGCCGAAGAGCATGACCGCACGCGGCGGGACGATCCCGTACTGCTCGGCGAGGTCCGGCTTGGCCAGCGGAAGCACGAGCCTGCGTTCGAGCAGGTCCTTCTCACGCTGCATCCCGCCGACGGCGTCCCACAGGCCCCTCGGCAGGATGCGTCCGCCGAGCTCGCTGAGCGCACCGAGCTCTTCGCGCTGCACCGGGAGCCGGCGCTCGAAGTAGCGCAGGCGGCTCTTGACCTCGAAGCCCTGCCCCAGGAAGTCGTCGACCCGGGTCTCGGACTCGGGCAGCAGCGCGGAGAGCTTGGTCAGGCCGTGCGGCTCCATCCGCTTCTCCAGCGCGGCCAGCAGGGCCGTCCCGATGCCGCGGTCGCGCCACTGCTCGGCGGTGGCGAGGAAGACGATCCAGCCCTGTGCGTGCGCCGCGCGGCCGACGACGGCACCGACGATCTCCTCGCCGTGCACGGCCACCAGCGCGTGGTCCTTCTGGCAGGACGCGAGGACCTCGGCGAGCCCGTACACGGGCTCGGCATTGTCGCGCGTGGCGACCTCCCACAGCCGCAGGATGCCGTCGAGGTCATCGGCGTGGAACTCCCTGAGTCGCCATCCCGGCATGTGCGTCCCCACTCGTCCGAGTCGTTGTCACGTCGGCGTCCGCCGGATCCCGGCCTGCGTCGACGATCACGTTACTGCCGCGTCCGCCGCGCAGGGGCTCGGTCGATGGATGCGTGCCGAGGACGCGCACGAGACGGTTCACTGTGATGGACGTGCCGCCTTGGCCCGGCCGCGAAACAGATGACGGGATCCGGACAAGTACAGGTATGCACTCACCAGAGCAGACCCGCGAGCAACGGTTCGCGGACCTGTACGACCGGGCCTACACCGACGTGCTGCGGTTCGTGCAGCGGAGGGCCGGCCCGGAGCGCGCCGAGGACATCGTCCACGAGGCATTCCTGATCACCTGGCGACGGTTCGACGACGTCCCCGAGAGGGCCGATGACGCGCGGGCGTGGCTGTTCGGCACTGCCCGGAACTGCCTGCTCAACGACCAGCGCGGGCAGGTCCGGCGCGGCGCCCTCGAGGTGCGGCTCGCCGCCACGACCAGTTCGTCCACCGACGCCGAGGACGACCTGATCTCCCGGCGCGTCGACCTCGCAGCAGCCTGGCGGCGACTGCGCCCCGAAGACCAGGAGGTCCTGTCCCTGGCGATCTGGGAGGACCTGCCCTCGCCACAGGCCGGCCGGGTGCTCGGCATCTCATCGACCGCCTACCGGATCAGGCTCCATCGCGCGCGCCTGTCGCTGCGCCGACAGGTCGAGACCACCACCTCCTCGGTCCAGCTCACCGAGATCCCAGCAACGGAGTGATCGACATGAACAACGACACCGACCTGACCGCCCTGCGCGCACTCGACGCAGCACCCCACGTCGAGCCCGACGACACCGCCCGACGACACGCCGCCGCGAGGCTGCACCAGATCCTCGCCGGCGAACCCGGCAGCCCGGGCCCGCGCCCTGCCCCGGCGCCCACCGGCCGAGCCCGACGCCTGCGCTGGGTGGCGATCCCCGTCGCCGTCGCAGCGGTGGCCGTCACCTGGGTGATCCCCGAGCTCACGGTCACCGACGCCGCCTACGCCTCCTGGACTCCGGAGCCGGAGGCGATCAGCGCTGCCGACAGCGCCGTCGCCGACGCCGCCTGCCGTGATGCCGGACTGGAGATGGACTCACCGGCGTTGGCGCTCGTCGAACGCCGCGGCGACTGGGTGGGGCTGCTCTACACGAGCGACGAGCCCATGGCCGCGACCTGCCTGGCTCACCTGCCTGCCGGCGGCGACCACGCCGATCAGCTCGACATCGCTGCGGCCGGCGGCCAGGGCGCCGTGCCGGTCGACGGCCAGTTCACGCAGGGCCCGATCTTCCAGCACGGTCCCGGAACCTTCGACCTGCGCCAGCGCCCGACCGTCTCCTTCACCCTGGGTGACGTCGGTGACGACGTCACTGCGGTGACCATCGGGACCGCGGACGGCCAGACCGTGTACGCCACCGTCGGTGACGGGCGCTACCTCGCCTGGTGGCCCGGCCTCGCGTTCGGCGACGAACTCGAAGGCAACGGCGGCCCCGCTCCTGACCTCACGTACACCGTCACCTTGAAGGACGGCACGGTGATCAACGACGCCGAACCCACACGGCCGGAGTAGCAGCGCTCGCCCGCACGCCGCGACCGGAACGACCCCTTCTCGAGAGCCCGCACTAGCCCTGGGAGTCCTGGACCAGGTAGGTGCGGGCCTCCTCGATGCCCACCCCATACGGCGCCGACGTCGTCTGCGCGGTCCCGGCCACGGCGAGCCACGGACCGGCACCGGCGACCTGGTAGACCCCCTGCCAGGTCGTGACCAGCCGCACCTCGAACGTGCCGAGCGACCCATACAGGTGGGCCACCGAGTAGTCCGGGTAGGGCCGACCAGGGTCGGTCGTGACCAGCGGCGCCGACCCGTCACCGAAGTCCCACGCGTACCCGACCGGCGTCGCGCGGACCAGGACCGGCGTGCCGAGGATCACGGTCGAAAGCTCCTGCGGGGCCGGGTCGGTGAACACGATCAGATCCTTGTTGACCAACGCCCGACCACCAGCAGGCTGGAACGTCGGGACCGACGCGACCAGCGGCAGACGACGGAACTCCTCGACCGTCAGGACGACGGCGGCGTCATCCTCCGGGCAGTACCCCTCGTCGACCCGAACCCACGGGCCCACTCCCAGCCCGGTGGCCGGATCGACGTCACGACGCCACAAGGGCGGCAGCGCCTCGGAGCCATCCGCGCAGACGCGCGCCCGAGCGAACGTCTCCGCTCCGTCGACACACGGCGCCCCGGAGGCGGCCAGGTCCGACTCGGTACCGCACACAACCACCGGAATCCGGCGCTCGACGAAGGTCGGGACGATCGTTGGCGACGTGGCCACATCGGTCACCGACGGGTCCGTCTCGGTCGTCTCCGCTCCGGCGAACGTCATCCCATCGCCGTCACCCGCACCCCGGATGCTCGGCTCGTCGACTTCCGTCGACGTCGCCGGCTCGTCGCGACGGACGTCGACCGACGTGGCGCTTGCGCTCCCTGCACCAAGGAACAGGCTCACGGCGACGCAGATGCACACCCTCGCGGAGATCGCGTTCATGCCAAGGGCTCTTCCCTGGTCACGAGCTCAACGAGCACCCAACCGGTCTGGGACCTGATCACGTCGACGAATGCATACTCGCCATAGGCCTCGACCGACCGAGTGACGACGCCATCGGGGCCCGCGACTCGGGCATCAGCCTGCGTGAACTCCAGCTGGACGGTGTACCCACCCAGCACCGCGTCCTGCGGAAACACGTGCACGCCCGCCACCGTGACGTCACCACCTGCGTAGTCCTCATCCGCCGCCGCGAAGTCCTCAACCCATCCGCGCACCGTCGAACAGAACTCACAGTCGGTGGTGCTGATCAGCGCCCACTCTTCGAGATCACCCGACTGCATCACGTAGGGGAACAGCCGCAGGAAGTACTCCGCCGCCGCCGCAGCGCCGACCTCGTCCGACCGCTCCATCTCCGCCGGCCGCACCGGCGCCGTCACCGGGGCGACACCCGGCGTCGCCGTCGGGCCCGGCTCCGGCGTCCCCGTCTCCTGCGCCACCACGCTCGGCGTCGGCCCCGCCTCCGCCGGCCCGGTGCAGCCACCGAGCAGCAGCACACCGACCATGGACAGACCTACCGAAATCGCCCCCCGCGCCATGCGGCGACCCTAGCAACGCGAACCACGCCGCACGGCCGGATCGACGACCTGTGGACAACCAGCGCAACGCTCAGCGACCCGACATCCCGGCGAGCGAGAGCCGCGGGGCACGGGGAGACCGACCCGGTGCACCGACCCCGCTCACGGACTCGCCGCGAGCCCCGCCGCCGTCGCGCGCTCGACCACCTCGGGCAGGGCCGCGAGCAGTGCGTCGACGTCCGCCTGCGTCGACGTCCGGCCGAGTGAGAACCGCAGGGCGCCGCGGGCACTGGTCTCCGACACGCCCGAGGCGAGCAGCACGTGCGAGGGCTGCGGCACGCCGGCCTGGCACGCCGAGCCCGTCGAGCACTGGATGCCGCGGCTGTCGAGCAGGTAGAGCAGCGAGTCCCCCTCGCAGCCCGGGAAGGTGAAGTGCGCGTTCGCGGGCAGCCGCCCGTCACCGGGCTCCGGTCCGCGCAGCTCGGCCTGCGGGACGGCGGCACGGACCCCGGCCACCAAGCGGTCGCGCAACCCGGCGAGCCGCACCGCCTCGTCCGGACGGGCCGTCACCGCGAGGTCCACGGCGACGGCGAAGGACCGGATGGGCGCGACCGGCAACGTCCCGGACCGCACGCCGCGCTCCTGACCGCCACCGTGCAGCACCGCCGTGAGCTCCAGCCCGCGCCGCGCGAGGAGTGCACCGACACCCACCGGCCCGCCGAGCTTGTGCGCGGAGACCGTCATCGCGTCCAGACCGCTCGACGCGAAGTCGATCTCGAGCTGCCCGGCGGCCTGGACGGCGTCGGAGTGCACCGGGATCCCGTACCGCCGGGCCAGTGCGACCACGTCGGCCACCGGCTGCACGGTCCCGATCTCGTTGTTCGCCCACATCACGCTGATCAGGGCCACCTGGTCGCCGCGCTCGTCGAGCTCGGCGCGCAGCGCGCCGAGGTCCAGCCGCCCGGCCGGGTCGACGGGCAGCAGGACGATCTCGGCACCGGCCTGCGAGGCGAGCCAGAACGCGGGGTCCAGCACGGCGTGGTGCTCCACGGCCGAGACCAGGACCCGACGTCGAGCCGGCTCGGCGGTGGTGCGGGACCAGAACAGGCCCTTGACCGCGAGGTTGTCCGCCTCGGTGCCGCCGGCGGTCCAGATCACGTCGCTCGGCCTGGCGCCCAGCCGCGCAGCCACGAGCTCGCGCGACTCCTCGACGACCCGCCGGGCGGCGCGTCCGGCGTCGTGCAGGGACGAGGCGTTGCCCGTGCGGGCGAGCTCCGCGACCAGTGCCTCCACGGCACGCGGGTGCATCGGAGTCGTCGCCGCGTGGTCGAGGTAGGCCGTCACGAGGCAGAAGTCTACGAAGGGACTGGCACAATCCTCCCGTGACCTCTGAGCCGAGCCCGCCACCGCGTGCCTTCAGCGGCTCACGGCTCGCCTGGGCGGACCTGCCGCGTACCGTACGGACACGCATCGCGACCCTGGCCGGCTCGGATGTGATCTCCGAGACGAGTGCGACCAGCGGGTTCAGCCCCGGCTACGCGTCCCTGCTCGAGCTCGGCAGCGGAACGCGGCTGTTCGTCAAGGCCGTCTCCGCCGAGCAGAACCCCGAGTCCCCCGTGCTCGCGCGGGCCGAGGCCCGGGTCGCCGCGCTCCTTCCGCCCGCCGTGAGCGCCCCGGCGCTGCGCTGGTGGGACGACGACGGGACGTGGGTGATCCTCGCCTTCGAGGCGGTCGAGGGTCGGTCGCCCGAGCAGCCCTGGCGGCCCGAGGACCTCGATCGCGTCCTGGCCGCGCTGACCGATCTTGCAGCGGCCGGCACCCCGGCCCCGGACGGGCTCCGCTCGGTGTCCGGCGACGTCGAGGCGTACGCGACCGGATGGGCGAGCCTCGCAGCCGACGACGCCGCGCTGGACCGCGCCGTGGCAGCTGTCGGGCCGCACGGTGCGTGGCTGCGTGCGCACCTACCGGAGATCATCGGGTGGTGCGACCAGGCGCCGGCCGCGAGCGCCGGCACGACCCTCGTGCACGGTGATCTGCGAGCCGACAACGTGATGCTCGGCCCCGACCGGGTGTGGCTCATCGACTGGCCGCACGCGACGGTCGGCGCCCGCTGGTTCGACCTGCTTGGCATGCTGCCCAGCGTCGCGATGCAGAACGGCGGCGACCCGGACCCGCTCTTCTGGGCCCACCCGAATGCGGTCGGCGCCGATCGGGACGCCGTCCGGGCGGTCCTGGCCGCGCTCACCGGCTACTTCGTGCACGGTGCGGTCCAGCCCCCACCGCTGGGCATCGCGAACCTGCGAGCGTTCCAGCTGGGGCAGGGCATCGCCGCGCTGAGCTGGCTGCGCGAGCTCTGAGCTTCCGGACCTGAGCTGAGGGCTTCCGGACCTGCGCTGTGGGCTCCCGGGCCCGCTCTGAGAGCTCGCCCACCTGCGCGACGACGTCGGCCGGTCGGGCCGGACGCGCTCAGGCGTCAGCCGCGCGCAGCCGACGGATCTCGGCAGCGGCCTGCGGCAGCACCGTGAACAGGTCCCCCACGACGCCGAAGTCGGCGATCTCGAAGATCGGCGCCTCCGGGTCGGAGTTGACCGCGACGATCGTGCCGGACGACTGCATCCCACCGCGATGGTGCACCGCGCCGGAGACCCCGGCGCCGATGTAGAGCTTCGGGGAGATCGTCACCCCGGTCTGGCCGATCTGGGCGTCGTGGCTGATCCAGCCCTCGTCGGTCGCGACGCGCGTCGCACCCACCGCCCCGCCGAGCGCGTCGGCAAGGTCCTCGACGACGCTGAAGTCGCCGTCGGTCCCCCGCCCGCCGGTCACCACGATCTGCGCCTCGCCGAGCTCGGGCCGGTCGGACCCGGCCCGTTCGGTGCGTCCCACGACGCGTACGCCGAGCAGATCGGCGGGGACGGCGACGTCGTGCACCTGCACCTGGGGCGTCGTCGGCGTCGGGGCCGGCACGACCGGCACCGCGTTGGGCTTGAGCGCGACGACGGCCTTCTCGACGGTCACCTCACCACGCAGGGTCCAGGTCGCGGCGAACGCCTGCTGGACGGTGACCACCCTGCCGTCCACGCCACGCTCGACACCCGCGGCGTCCACGACCAAGCCGGCGCCGGTGGCCAGCGCGAGCCGGGCGGCGACCTCCTTGTTCTCGAACGTCGAGGACAGCAGGACCGTCGTGGCCCCGACCGCGCCGGCGACCTGCTCGAGGATCTGGGCCACGCCGGGTGCGAGCCGCGCCTCGGGGCCGTCGAGCCGGACCTGGTGCACGACTGCCGCACCGTGCTCGCCGAGCAGCCCGAGGGCCCCGTCGAGCCCGTCGCCGAGCCACGCGACGTGCACCTCGCCCAGCCCGCGGGCGGCGGTGAGCAGCTCGAGGGCGGGCCCGCGGAGCGTGCCGTCGTGGTGGTCGACCAGGACGAGGACGGTGCTGCCGGTCATCGGGTCTCCTTCAGACGAGGTTGTTCTCGGCGAGGTAGGCGGCCAGGCGCAGGCCGGCATCTCCCTCGTCGGTGATGAGCACGCGGTTCTCCCGCGGCGGGCGCGGCACGGCCTCGAGGACGCGCGTGCGGGCCGCCGCCTCGCCGACGTCCGCGGCGTCGATGCCCAGGTCCGCGAGGGACCAGGTGGTCACAGCCTTCTTGCGGGCCGCCATGATCCCCTTGAACGACGGGTAGCGCGGCTCGTTCGCCTGGTCCGTCACGCTCACCACGGCGGGCAGCGGCGCCTCGAGCACCTCGGTCACGAGGTCGAGCTCGCGACGTACCCGCACGACGCCGTCGGTCACGGTGAGCTCGGCCGCGAGGGTCGCCTGTGGCAGGCCGAGGTGGGCGGCCAGGAGCGTCGGCATGACGGACATCAGCCCGTCGAGGGCCGCCATGCCCGTGACGACCAGGTCGATCGGCTCATCCTTGCCGAGCTCGCGCAGCGCGGCGGCGAGCACGAGCGCCGTGCCGAACGCGTCCGAGCCGGCGATCGCGTCGTCGATCACGTGCACCGCGTGGTCCGCGCCCATCTGCAGACCGCGGCGCACCGCGTCCACGGCGTCGTCCGGGCCGACAGTGAGCACCGTGACCTCGCCACCGTGCTGCTCGACGAGGGTGACCGCGGCCTCGACCGCGTTCTCGTCGAGCTCGTTGAGGGTGCCGTCCCCGCCGGTCCGGTCCACCCGGCCGGTGTCGGTGAACTGGCGTTCGGCCTGCAGGTCGGGCACGTGCTTGACGCAGACGACGATCTTCATCGGCTCAGCTCTCCTGGCTCCGTACGGTTCGCTGCGGGCCCCGTCACGCCGGAACCGCCGGGCCCCGGAGCGCTCGGCCCCCAGGAAGGCTACCCCGGGCCTGCTCCGGCCACGACGACGGCGCCAGGTGCCGGACACCGGGCGAAAACGACCACGAGGACAGGGAATCACCCCCCTTGCCGAGCCTCCCGATGCCCGAGCACCCGTCTCTCTGGTCCAGACTTCTCCCCATGGGCGCAACCGGACCGACGGGGCGACCCCCTCACCGCCTGGGCGTGCACCTGGCGGGCGACGGGGTCGACGTCGCTGTGCTCGCGTCCCACGCCGACGCCGTCGAGCTCTGTCTGCTCGATCCCGACGCGACGAGCGACGACGGCTGGGCCGAGCGGAGGATCCCGCTGAGCGGGCCGGTGCACGGTGTCTGGTTCACCCACGCCACCGGGGTCCGCGCCGGCCAGCACTACGGCTTCCGCGCCCACGGGCGTTGGGACCCCGCCGCGGGCACGCGCTACAACCCCGCCAAGCTGCTCGTCGACCCGTACGCGCGCGGCACCGAAGGTTCGGTCGTGCCCGGCCAGGCCGTCTACGGCCACCGGGTCGACGAGGCGGGGAACGTGGTCGGGGACGCACCCGAGCTCGATCCGACCGACTCGCGCGCGGCCGTGCCGCACGCCGTGGTCATCGACGACCAGTTCCACGGGACGCCGGTCGGGCGTCCGGACGTGCCGTGGTCGGACACCGTGATCTACGAGGCGCACGTGCGCGGCCTGACGCAGCAGCTGCAGGGGCTGCCGGCCGAGCTGCGCGGCACCTACGCCGGGCTCGCGCACCCGGTGACCGTCGCGCACCTGCACTCGCTCGGCGTCACGACGCTCGAGCTGCTGCCGATCCACGCCATGGTCAGCGAGCCGCACCTGCTGCGCCGCGGGCGGACGAACTACTGGGGCTACAGCACCCTCGGCTTCTTCGCCCCGAACCCCGACTACGCGACAGCGGCCGCGCAGCAGGCCGGCGCGCAGGCCGTGCTCATCGAGGTCAAGGGCATGGTCCGGCTGCTGCACGCCGCCGGCATCGAGGTGGTCCTCGACGTCGTCTACAACCACACCTGCGAGGGCGGCACCCACGGACCACAGCTGAGCTGGCGCGGCCTGGACCCCACCGTCTACTACCTGCACGACGGCGGGATGCCGGCGCGGTTCGCCGACGTGACCGGCTGCGGCAACTCGCTGGACTTCCGCCGGCCGCGCGTCGTCCAGATGGCGCTCGACTCGCTGCGCTACTGGGCGCAGGAGGTCGACATCGACGGCTTCCGCTTCGACCTGGCGGTGACCCTCGGCCGGGACGACGACGGCTTCACGCCCAACCACCCGTTCCTGGTGGCCCTGCAGACCGACCCGGTCCTGGCTCACCGCAAGCTGATCGCCGAGCCCTGGGACGTCGGCCCGGGCGGCTGGCGCACCGGCGCGTTCCCGGCGCCGATGGCTGAGTGGAACGACCGCTTCCGCAACGCGGTGCGGACGTTCTGGCTCGGCGACCCGGCGCAGGCGGCCCACGGTCGACCGGGGCACGGCGTGCGCGAGCTCGCCACCCGTCTGGCCGGGTCGGCTGACCTCTTCGGCTACTCCGACCCACCGCTGATGCGGGGCGCGGTCTCGTCGATCAACTACGTCACCGCGCACGACGGGTTCACGCTCGCGGACCTCGTCGCCTACGAGCACAAGCAGAACTGGGCCAACGGCGAGGAGAACCGCGACGGCTCCGACGACAACCGCTCGTGGAACCACGGCATCGAGGGCTCGGTCCGGGACCTCGTCATCGGCACTGAGATCCTGCCGCTGCGGCGCCGGTCGATCCGGAACCTGCTCGCGACCCTGCTGCTGTCTGCCGGCACGCCGATGATCACCGCCGGCGACGAGCTGGGGCGGACCCAGCGCGGCAACAACAACGCCTACACCCTGGACGACGAGACCTCATGGCTGCGCTGGGAGCTGGAGCCCTGGCGCGAGAACCTTCTGGCCACGAGCCGCTACCTGCTGTGGCTGCGCCGAGAGCACCCGGCCCTCCGATCGAACGGCTTCTACCTCGGCAAGCCACGCGGCGCGACCGACCAGCCCGACCTGGACTGGCGGGGCGCGAACGGCGAGCCGGTCAGCCACGGGCAGTGGAACGACCCCGCCATGCGAACCCTGCAGATGGTGCGGACGGCCAAGGACGGCTCGTGCGTGCTGCTGGTCATCAACGGATCGCTCGACCCGGTCGAGGTGGTGCTCGCCCCTGCGCCGCGACAGGGCGGAGCGGTGGCCGAGGACGGTGCCGGTGTTGACGGTGCCGGTGCGGGTGCCGGCGCCGGTGCGGACGGTGCCGGTGCGGACATCGACGGTGCGGACGTCGACGACCCGGCGCCGGGCCCGTGGAAGTACCTGTGGGACTCCGTCTGGGAGCGGCCCGACGACCTGCACACTGCCGCGATGATCGGCGCGCTGCACCCGCCGGCCGACGAGCGCCTGGTCCTCGACCCGCTGAGCGTCCGGGTGTACGTCGCGACCTGAGGCCCTCGACTGGAGCGTTCGGCCCTCGAGTGGAGCGTTCGCACCTCAAGTGGAGCGTCCGCACCTCGACGCCCCCGCGAGTCGCGAACCCAACGCTCCACTCCCGAACCCAACGCTCCACTCGCGAGCGCAACGCTCCACTCGCGCGAGGGTGCGATCTCAGCTGGCGTGCGCGACCAGACCCGTGTCGGCGTACGACATGAGGCGCGCGTTCTTGGGCACGATCCGCACGGTGTAGCCGAACGGACCGGAGGTCTCGAGCCGCACGTCCCCGGCGAAGGCGTGCCGGCCGGCCTCGTAGGCGTCTGCCCAGACGAGCTCGGAGTACCGGACGTCACTGAGCTCGTCCGCCTCGGACACCCGGCCGTGCACCACCTGGACAGCGACGTCCTCCGGACGCAGCGTGCCGAGCGAGACGTAGGCGCGCACCTGCAGCACGTCACCGACCTGTGCGACCTCCTCGACCCCGACGGACTCCACGTGGTCGACGCGCACGTGCGGCCAGGCGGCACGCACCGTCGCCTTCCACGCAGCGAGCTCGCGAGCGCCCGGGTAGCCGACGCCGTCCAGGTCCCGGCCGGCCGTCGCGGCGGGCGCGTAGAGCCTGCGGACGTACTCGGAGACCATCCGCTTGGCCCGCACCTTGGGGCCGAGCGTCGCCAGCGTGTGCCGGACCATCCCGAGCCAGGTGACCGGCAGACCCCGGACGTCGCGGTCGTAGAAGCGGGCAGCGACCTGGTTCTCGATCAGGTCGTACAGCGCGGCGGCCTCGAGGTCGTCCCGCCGGTCCGGGTCGTCGACGCCGTCGGCCGTCGGGATCGCCCAGCCGTTCTCGCCGTCGTACCACTCGTCCCACCACCCGTCGAGGATCGACAGGTTCAGACCGCCGTTGAGCGCCGCCTTCATGCCCGACGTGCCGCAGGCCTCGAGCGGGCGCAGCGGGTTGTTGAGCCACACGTCGCAGCCGGGGTACAGCGTCTGCGCCATCGCGATGTCGTAGTTCGGCAGGAAGACGATCCGGTGCCGCACCCCCACGTCGTCGGCGAACCGGACGAGCTGCTGGATGAGCCGCTTGCCCTGCTCGTCGGCGGGGTGCGACTTGCCGGCGATGACGATCTGGATCGGACGGTCCGGGTCCAGCAGCAGGCTCGTCAGCCGCACCGGGTCGCTGAGCATCAGGGTCAGCCGCTTGTAGGTCGGCACGCGGCGCGCGAACCCGATCGTCAGCACGTCGGGGTCGAGCACGTCGTCGACCCAGCCGAGCTCGGCCGGGCTCGCGCCGCGCTGCCGCCAGGACGCACGGACCCGGTTCCGGGCCTCCACGACGAGCTGTGCACGCAGCGTGTGCCGCATGTCCCACAGCTCGGCATCGGTCACGCCGTCCGGGCGCAGCCAGCCCGTGCCGTCCTCGATCTCCTCGGCGGTCAGCCGCGAGACAGCGAGGTCGTCGAGCTTGCGGTCGACCCAGCTCGGGGTGTGCACGCCGTTGGTGATCGAGCCGATCGGCACCTCCGACCGGTCGAAGCCGGACCACAGGCCCTTGAACATCCCGCGGGACACCTCGCCGTGCAGCAGCGAGACGCCGTTCGCGCGACCACCCAGGCGGAGCCCCATGACTGCCATGTTGAACATGGTCAGGTCGCCGCCGTCGTAGTCCTCGACGCCCAGTGCGAGCACCTTCTCGACCGGGACGCCCTGGTAGGCGTTGTCGCCACCGAAGTAGTGCCCGACGAGCGCCGCGTCGAAGCGGTCGATGCCGGCCGGGACGGGCGTGTGCGTGGTGAAGACGGTGGCCGCACGCACGGCCTCGAGCGCCGCGTCGAAGTCGAGGCCGACCTCAGCGACGAGCTCGCGGATGCGCTCGACGCCCAGGAAGCCCGCGTGCCCCTCGTTGGTGTGGAAGACCTCCGGCGCCGGGGCGCCGGTCAGCCGCGACCACAGGCGCAGCGCGCGGACCCCACCGACGCCGAGCAGGAGCTCCTGCTGGAGACGGTGCTCGCCCGTGCCGCCGTACAGCCGGTCGGTGACCTTGCGGGCCTGCTCGTCGTTCTCGAGGATGTTCGAGTCGAGCAGCAGCAGCGGTACGCGGCCGACCGCGGCCTTCCAGACGTGCGCGTGCAGCGTCCGCCCGCCCGGCAGCGGCAGCGAGATCCGGGCCGGTGCACCGTCGGCCTCGCGCAGGAGCAGCAGCGGCAGCCCGTCGGGGTCGATCACCGGGTACGTCTCGACCTGCCAGCCGTCCCGCGTGAGCGCCTGCTTGAAGTACCCCGAGCCGTAGAGCAGGCCGACGCCCACGATCGGGACGCCGAGGTCCGATGCGCTCTTGAGGTGGTCACCGGCGAGGATGCCGAGGCCACCGGAGTACTGCGGCAGCACGGACGTGATGCCGAACTCCGGGGAGAAGTAGGCGATCGCCCGCGGCAGCTGCTCGTCCGGACCGGCCGCCGTCTGGTACCACCGCGGTTCGGTCAGGTAGGCGCGGAGATCCGCCGCCGCCGCCTCGACCTTGCCGACGAACGCGGAGTCGGCAGCCAGGTCGGCGAGGCGCGCCGGGTCCAGCGAGCCGAGCAGGGCCACCGGGTCACCGGCGACCTCGTGCCAGAGCTGGGGGTCCACGTCCGCGAACAGATCGCGCGTCGGGGCGTGCCACGACCACCGGAGGTTGTGGGCCAGCTCGTCGAGCTCGGCGAGCTCGGCCGGCAGGACGGTTCGGACGGTGAATCTGCGGATGGCTCTCACCACGGCGACACTACGCGGTCGGACCCGCCGGTATCCAGAGCCTGTGCAAGCGCTTACATCGCTGATCGGGTGATCGCGCAGGTCAACGGCCCGCAGTCGCTGCGCGCGCGGCCCGCCGCGAGCGCGGAGTCCACCTTCGGGCCCCTGACGGGCCGTGGACGCCCGCGGGGCCGCACGGCGGATGAACCGCGACGCACCGATCTCCCGGATGCCGTAGGGGCATCCGGCTGGGTAGGTTCGTGGTGTGACGCCGCCCCCGCCGCCCCGCTCGCCGCGAACCCCCTCGCCCCGATCCGCCGCGACAAACCCCGCCCCGCGCCCCGCAGCGCGCAGCCGTGCCGCCCGGAAGCCGGCCAAGGGCCCGATGATCCCTGGCATCGGTCGCATCCCGGTCGTCGACGTCGGGCCTGTCGTCGGGTGCGGTCGCTGGCCGGCCAAGGCCGTGGTCGGCGAGGCCGTCGAGGTCACCGCGACCGTCTTCCGCGATGGCCACGACGCCGTCGCCGCGACCGCCGTCCTGATCGGTCCGGACGGCGTCGACCGCCGGGCGGTCCGGATGGACGTCGTCAACGCCGGCCTCGACACCTACCGCGCCGATCTGGTCCCGGACGCGACCGGCCGGTGGACCTTCCGCGTCGAGGGCTGGTCGGACCCGTACGGCACCTGGTGCCACGACGCGGCGATCAAGGTCGCTGCCGGCGTCGACATCGAGCTCATGCTCGCCGAGGGCGCCGCCCTGCTCACGGGTGCGGCAACCCGCCGCGGCCAGTCCGCGGCGGCCGTGCGGACCCTGCACGACGCCGTGCTGGGGCTGCGGGACACCCGTCGGCCACCGCAGGCCCGGCTCGCCGCCGGGCTGTCGGAGGAGGTCGCCGAGGCGCTGGCGGCCCACCCGCTGCGCGAGCACGTCTCGAGCTCGCCGACGTACCCGCTGACGGTCGAGCGCGAGCTCGCGCTCGTCGGCGCCTGGTACGAGATGTTCCCGCGGTCGGAGGGTGCGACCTACGACGCTGCGACCAGGATGTGGCGCTCGGGCACGCTGACCACGGCTGCCGCACGGCTGCCGGCGATCGCGGCGATGGGCTTCGACGTCGTCTACCTCACCCCGGTGCACCCGATCGGGTCGACCTACCGCAAGGGCCGCAACAACTCGCTGAAGACCGAGCCCGGCGATCCGGGCTCCCCCTACGCGATCGGCTCGGCGGACGGCGGTCACGACGCGATCCACCGCGAGCTGGGCACGTTCGACGACTTCGACGCGTTCGTCGCGACCGCCCGCAGCAACGGCCTGGAGGTCGCGCTCGACCTCGCCCTGCAGTGCTCCCCCGACCACCCGTGGGTCACCGAGCACCCCGAGTGGTTCACGACCAGGGTCGACGGCACCATCGCCTACGCCGAGAACCCGCCGAAGAAGTACCAGGACATCTACCCGCTGAACTTCGACAACGACCCGGACGGCATCTACACCGAGATCCGGCGGGTGCTCCAGGTCTGGATCGACCACGGCGTGACGGCGTTCCGGGTGGACAACCCGCACACCAAGCCGCTGGACTTCTGGGAGCGCATGCTCGCCGACGTCGCGACCGACCACCCGGACGTGATCTTCCTGGCCGAGGCGTTCACCCGTCCGGCGATGATGCACACGCTCGCGCAGATCGGCTTCCACCAGTCGTACACGTACTTCGCCTGGCGCAACACCAAGAAGGAGCTGGCGACGTACCTGACCGAGCTCTCCGGTCCGGGCTCCGCGTACATGCGGCCCAGCCTCTGGCCGACGACGCACGACATCCTGACGCCGTACATGCAGCACGGTGGCGCCCCGGCGTTCGCGATCCGGGCCGTCCTCGCCGCCACCGGAGCACCCACCTGGGGCATCTACTCCGGCTACGAGCTGGTCGAGAACGTGGCGCGGCCGGGCGTCGAGGAGCAGATCGACAACGAGAAGTACGAGTACAAGCCGCGCGACTGGTCCACGACCGCCGAGTCCGGCATCAGCGACCTGCTCACGCTGCTCAACTCGATCCGCCGCGAGCACCCCGCCCTGCGCCGCCTGCGCGGTCTGACGGTGCACCCCACGACCGACGACGCGATCCTGTGCTTCAGCCGCCGGGTGACCGCCGCACAGTCCCCCGACGGCCGGGCGGACACCGTCATCGTCGTGGTCAACACCGACCCGCACAGCACCCGCGAGGGCCTGATCGACCTCGACCTCGAGGCGATCGGCGTGCAGCCACCGACGGACCCGGACGCCCCGTGCTTCGCCGCGCACGACCTGTTCACCGGCGCGGTCCACGCCTGGGGCGCCCAGCCGTTCGTCCGCCTCGACCCCTGGACACAGTGTGCCCACATCATCGGTGTGAGGACCCTGTGACGACCGACAGCCAGCCGGCCCCGGTCCCGGTCGACACCGGGACGCTCCGCGCGATCGACCCGATCCGCGCCCTGCCGCCGCGCCCGCAACCCACCGCGCACCTGCCCATCCAGGCGCCGCAAGGGCTGCGGGAGGACCCGCAGTGGCACCGCACGGCGGTGTTCTACGAGGTGATGCTCCGATCCTTCGCCGACTCGACGGGTGCCGGGTCCGGCGACCTGCGCGGGCTGATCGACCGGCTCGACTACCTGCAGTGGCTCGGCATCGACTGCCTGTGGCTCCCGCCGTTCTACCCCTCGCCGCTGCGCGACGGTGGCTACGACGTCTCGGACTACACCGCGATCGCACCGCAGTACGGCACGATCAGCGACTTCGCCGAGCTGGTGGAGGCGGCGCACGCGCGTGGGATGCGCCTGGTCGTCGACCTCGTGATGAACCACACGAGCGATGCGCACCCGTGGTTCCAGGCCTCGCGCTCCGACCCGGACGGACCGTACGGCGACTTCTACGTGTGGAGCGACGACCCGACCCGCTACGAGGACGCCCGCATCATCTTCGTCGACACCGAGACGTCGAACTGGACCTTCGACCCGGTCCGCCGCCAGTACTTCTGGCACCGCTTCTTCAGCCACCAGCCGGACCTCAACTTCGAGAACGCCTACGTGCAGGACGCGATGAAGGACGTCGCGCGGTTCTGGCTGCGCCTCGGGGTCGACGGCTTCCGCCTCGACGCGGTGCCGTACCTCTTCGAGGAGGAGGGCACCAACTGCGAGAACCTGCCGCGGACCCACGCGTTCCTGCGGGAGATGCGGCAGCTGGTCGACGACGAGTTCCCGGGCCGGATCATCCTCGCCGAGGCGAACCAGTGGCCGGAGGACGTCGCGCCGTACTTCGGCACGACCGCCGAGCCCGAGTGCCACATGTGCTTCCACTTCCCGGTGATGCCGCGGATCTTCTACGCGATCAAGGACCAGCGGGCCACCCAGATCCTCGACATCCTCGCCGACACCCCGCGCATCCCGGTCGGGGCGCAGTGGAGCACGTTCCTGCGCAACCACGACGAGCTCACCCTCGAGATGGTCTCCACCGAGGAGCGCGCCTCGATGTACGGCTGGTACGCACCGGACCCGCGGATGCGTGCGAACGTCGGGATCCGGCGCAGGCTCGCTCCCCTGCTGGACAACTCCCGCGCGGAGATGGAGCTCGCGCACGCGCTGCTGTTCTCCCTGCCCGGCAGCCCGTGCCTCTACTACGGCGACGAGATCGGCATGGGCGACAACATCTGGCTCGCCGACCGTGACGCGGTGCGCACACCGATGCAGTGGACCCCCGACCGCAACTCGGGCTTCTCCACCGCGGACCCGGGCAAGCTCTACCTGCCGGTCGTCCAGTCGCTCGTGCACCACTTCACGACGACGAACGTCGAGGTCCAGCTCGCGCAGCCGACGTCCCTGCTGCACTGGGTGCACGGGATGCTCAGCATCCGCCGCCAGCACCCCGTCTTCGGGACCGGCGACTTCATCGCCCTGGCGACGGACAACGACGCCGTGCTCGCGTACCTGCGTCGCTCGGGCCACGAGACGGTGCTGTGCGTCGCGAACCTCGCCTCGACACCGCGGTCGGCGGTGGTACGCCTGCCGGACAACGCCGGCCAGCAGCTGCACGACGTCTTCGGCGGGGCCTCGTTCCCGTCGGTCAGCCCGCACGGTGAGCTCACCGTGACGCTCGGGTCGAGGGACTTCTTCTGGCTGACCGTCGCGCCCGCGCCCGAGGGCAGCTGAGGCCGGGCGCGGTCCGGCCGGACCGGGACGACCCGCACGAGCACGTCGACGAGGAAGGGGGGCGGAGCGCGATGGACGCGAGGACACCGAGCACGACCGACCACCCGCTCGTCGGGCGCGCCCAACCGTCCGACGAGATGCTCGCGCTCCTGCAGGACTGGGCGCCACGGCAGCGCTGGTTCCCGGCGAAGGGCAGCGGCACCACGGTGCACCCCGTCGCCGTCATCGACCTCGTCGATCCGTCGGCCGAGGCCCAGGTGCTCGTCCACCTGTTCCGGCTGCCCCAGGGTGGGACCCTCCAGGTCCCGGTCGTGGTCCGGGACGACGACGGCCTCGACCGGCCCGGGGTGATCGGCACCCTGCCCGGTGGCCGGCACGGCGCATCGCGGCTGGTCGTCGACGGCCCGCACGACGCCGCCTTCCTGCGTGCCTGGTTCGCCGCTGCCGAACCTGCGGACCCGCCGGAGCCGATCGCCGGGGCCGACCTCACCGGGGCCCGGGTGCTCACCGGCGAGCAGTCCAACACGTCGGTCCTGGTCCCGGCGACCCCCACACCCGCCATCCTCAAGGTCTTCCGCGGGCTCAGCGCCGGGCCGAACCCCGACGTCGAGGTCCCGCTCGCCCTGAGCCGCGTCGGCTGGCCCGGCGTACCGCGCCCGCTGGCCTGGCTGACCGGCTCGTGGCCGGGCGCCGACCCGAGCCGGGACGACGTCGGGCACCTCGGCGTGCTCAGCGAGCTCGTGCCCGACGCCGAGGACGGCTTCGAGCTCGCGTGCCGGTGCGCGCGCGACGGTGTCGACTTCGGGGCCCTCGCCCATGACCTCGGGCGGACCACGGCGCAGATGCACCGCGCCCTGCGGACGGCCCTGCCGGTCCGCTCGGACGAGCGGGGACCCCGCAGCCCGACAGCACGGGCCGCGGCGACCCATGCCGTCGTCGCGACCCTGCGCAGCCGCGCCGCCGCAGCCGTCGAGGCCGCCCCGGTGCTGCTCGGACGCGTGCCGGCGATCGACCGGGCCTTCACCGCCGTCGAACGCGTCGAAGGCCTCCCACCACTCCAGCGGGTGCACGGCGACTACCACCTCGGCCAGGTGCTCCGCTCCGAGGCGCGCGGCTGGTCGGTGCTCGACTTCGAGGGTGAGCCGCAGGCGGCCGCCGCCGAGAAGATCCGGCCGGATCTCGCCCTGCGCGACCTCGCGGGGATGCTCCGCTCGATCGACTACGCGGCCGCCGTCGGGCACGCGTCCTCATCGCAGTGGGCCGCCACCGCGCGCACCCAGCTGGTCACCGGCTACCACCAGGAGGCGGACCAGGGCCCTGCCATCGACCAGGACGCCGCTGAGGACCTGCTGCTCGCAGCCCTCGAGCTCGACAAGGCGCTGTACGAGGTCGTCTACGAGTTCCGCAACCGGCCGGACTGGGTCGCCATCCCGCTGGACGCCGTCGACCGTCTGCTCGGCCTCCTCCCCTGACCGGACGGCGCATCCGGTCGCGCTGCTGCCCCGCCACGTGCTCGGACCCGTGCGAGGAGGCTCCGCCCGTGGCAGGGTGAACCCATGACCACGTCGCCGAGCTCTCTGCCAGCACCCGAAGCACGTGAGGTGCTCACCGCCGAGCTCGACGCGATTGCGGGCGGCGTCCACCAGGACCCGCACCGCATCCTCGGCGGCCACCAGGACGGCGGCATCGTGACGATCCGCGTCCTGCGGCCGCTCGCCGACGCGGTCGTCGTCGTCACGCCGGACGGCGACCACGTCGCCCGGCACGAGCACGGCGGGGTGTGGGTCTGCGCGATCCGTGCAGCCGGGGTACCCGACTACCGCCTGCGCGTCACCTACGGCGACGTGACGACGGTGGCCGACGATCCCTACCGGTTCCTGCCCAGCGTCGGCGAGGTGGACCTCCACCTGATCAGCGAGGGTCGGCACGAGGAGCTGTGGACGGTCCTCGGCGCCAACGTGCGCACCTACCCGAGCGTCCTGGGCGAGGTCACCGGGACGGCCTTCGCCGTGTGGGCGCCGAACGCGCGGGCCGTGCGGGTCGTCGGCGACTTCAACCACTGGCAGGGTGCGGCGCACGCCATGCGGGGCCTGGGCGGCAGCGGCATCTGGGAGCTCTTCGTCCCGGAGGTCGTCGCCGGTGACCGCTACAAGTTCGAGATCCTCGGCAACGACGGGTCGTGGCGCCAGAAGGCCGACCCGCTGTCCAAGGGCACCGAGGTGCCACCGGCGACGGCGTCGGTCGTCATCGCGTCGGGCCACACCTGGGGCGATGCGCAGTGGCTCGCCCACCGCGCGGCGAGCAACCCGCACACCGGCCCGATGAGCATCTACGAGGTCCACCTCGGTTCGTGGCGGCCGGGCCTCGGCTACCGCGAGCTCGCCGACCAGCTGACCGAGTACGTCCAGAGTCTCGGCTTCACGCACATCGAGCTGATGCCGGTCGCCGAGCACCCGTTCGGTGGCTCCTGGGGCTACCAGGTCAGCTCCTACTACGCGCCCACCGCACGCTTCGGCCACCCCGACGACTTCCGCTACCTGGTCGACCGCCTGCACCAGGCAGGTATCGGCGTCCTGCTCGACTGGGTCCCGGCGCACTTCCCCAAGGACGAGTGGTCGCTCGGCCGCTTCGACGGCACCCCGCTGTACGAGCACCCGGACCCGCTGCTCGGCGAGCAGCCCGACTGGGGCACGTACGTGTTCAACTTCGGTCGCAACGAGGTGCGCAACTTCCTGGTCGCCAACGCCACCTACTGGTTCGAGGAGTTCCACATCGACGGCCTGCGGGTCGACGCGGTCGCCTCGATGCTCTACCTGGACTACTCGCGCAGCCACGGGCAGTGGCGGCCCAACATCCACGGCGGGCGGGAGAACCTCGAGGCGATCCGGTTCATCCAGGAGACGAATGCGACGGCCTACCGTCGCACGCCGGGCATCCTGATGATCGCCGAGGAGTCGACCGCCTGGCCGGGTGTCACGGCACCGACCGATGCCGGCGGCCTCGGGTACGGGCTCAAGTGGAACATGGGCTGGATGAACGACACCCTGCGCTACCTCGCGGAGGAGCCGATCAACCGGCGCTACCACCACCACGAGGTCACGTTCTCGCTGGTCTACGCGTTCTCGGAGCACTTCGTGCTGCCGCTGAGCCACGACGAGGTCGTGCACGGCAAGGGTTCGTTGCTGCGCAAGCTGCCGGGCGACCACTGGCAGCAGGCCGCCGGGCTCCGGTCCCTGCTCGCCTACCAGTGGTCGCACCCGGGCAAGCAGCTCCTGTTCATGGGCGGCGAGTTCGGCCAGTCGAACGAGTGGGCCGAGGGCCTCGGCCTCGACTGGCACCTCCTCGCCTACCCCGAGCACGCAGGCGTCTCGCGTCTCGTGACGGACCTCAACCGGCTCTACCGCGGCGAGCCCGCCCTCTGGGCCCTCGACAACGACCCGGCCGGGTTCGAGTGGATCGACTCCCAGGACGCCGGGCACAACGTGCTGAGCTACCTCCGGCGCGACGGCAGCGGCCGGGTCGTCGTCGTGGTGGTCAACTTCGCCGGGACCGCGCACCACGACTTCCGCCTCGGCCTGCCGAGCGGTGGCACCTGGCGGGAGGCCCTGAACACCGACGCCGAGCCGTACGGCGGCTCAGGGGTCGGCAACCTCGGCCAGGCCCATGCCGTCGCGGACTCGGTGCACGGCCGGCCGTACTCGGTCACCCTGCAGCTCCCGCCGCTCGGCACGCTGATGCTGGTGCCCGAGGGGCAGTAGGGCAGCTCAGGACAGCTCGCCGGCGAGGTCTGCAGCGCCGGCGAGTCTGTAGCGCCGGCGAGTCAGTACAGCGCGCTGGCGAGCGCACGCCGGGCCGCGAGCACGCGCGGGTCGGTGTCGCCGACAACGGCGAAGAGATCGATCAGCCGCAGCCGCACCGCCTCGCGGTCCGGCCCGGCGGTCACCCGCACGAGGTCGACCAGACGCGCGAAGGCATCCTCGATGTGCCCACCGAGCAGGTCGAGGTCCGCGACCACGAGCTGGGCGTCGACGTCCTTCGGTGCTGCCGCGGCGGCCTCGCGCGCCGCGGCCGGGTCGACGTCATGGGTCCTGCGGAGCAGCCCGACCTGTGCGAGGCCGACGGCCGCCATCGAGTCGCGCGGGTCCTGTCGCAGCGCCTGCTCGTAGGCCACGACGGCGGCGTCGAGGTCGTCCCGCTCGATCGCGTCGAAAGCAGCCTGGTGCAGCGGCGGCAGCGGCGGCTCCTCGGGCTCAGCGACCTCCTGCGGCTCCTCGCCGGGGCCGGTCACCGTCCCGGTGACCCCGTTCGCGGCGGCCGCCTGCAGGAGCTGGTCGAGGACGGCCCGGATCTCCTCGCGGCCGGCCTGCCCCTGGAACAGTGGGAGCGGCTGCCCGCGGAGCACGGCCACGACGGCCGGCACGGTCTGCGCACCGAAGGCCTGGGCGATCTGCGGGCTCCCGTCGGCATCGACGCGGGCCAGCAGGAAGCGGCCGCCGTACTCGCCGGCCAGTGCGACAAGCGTCTCGGTGACGGCCGTGCTCGCCTCGCTCCACGCCGCCCACAGGACGAAGACGACAGGCACCTGGACGGACCGCTGGACGACGTCGGCGAAGCTCGCCTCGGTCACGTCGACCACGACACCGGCCGAGTCAGCGCCAGGACCGCCGGCCGCCGGGCCACCGGGCGCCGGGGCGGGCGGGCGACCGAGGTTCGAGAGGTCGACTGCACCGCGCACGTCGAGGCGCGGCTGGGGTCCGGCTGGCTGGGTCATCGTCCTGCTCTCATTTCGCGGTCCGGCTGGTCGTGACGGGGGGAGGTTACTCGCCCGTCACCTGCATGCGGGAGTGCTCGGCGCCGAGCACCGTGATGGGGTCGGTCGAGCCGGCCGGCGGGACGGCGAAGGCGACGACGCTCAACCAGGTGATGGCGAGGTTGCTCGCCACGGTCTGCTTGCCGAGGAGGGCTGCCGTCTGGTCGCCGATCGTCAGGGTGCTGTCGTCGAGGGTGATCGTCGTGACGGTCTGGACGGCCCCGACGACGATCGCACCACCGTCGGCCGTCGCGATCGAGTACGGGCCCGACTCGTACGGCTGGTAGGTCTCGGTCAGGCTGCCCTTGTCGACGACGAGACCGGCGTAGGCCTCCCGGGTCGCGACGATCCCGGCGCGCAACGGGTCGTCGCTGAACGATGCGGCGTACTGCGACCCCGCGCCGCTCGTCAGCACGTCGACGTACTGCTCGACGACCGCCTTCGGCGACACCGCGAGCGACTCCGCGTCGGGCTCGACCGGCAGGCTGCCGACCTCGGGCTGGGCGATCGCCGGGACGGCGACACCGGGGAAGAGCCGCGCCCACGACCACAGCCGATAGGGGTCGCGCGGGCCCTCCTGCACGAGGGTCAGCAGCAGCGGGGCCTGGAGGTCCTCGGGCGGCTCGGTGATCACCATCACGGTGCGCGGCCAGGTGTCCGTCGTCGGCGCGACGATCGTCTGCGCCACGGGCGGCACGGCGGTGATCGCCTCGGTGTCGCCCGCCAGGCGCAGTGCGTACTCGGTGGCCCGCATCGCGCGGGCCGGGCCGGTCAGCCGAGGATCGAGCAGGTCGGCGCTGTAGGCCACGTCCGCCTCCTCGACCGTCACGTCGAGGTCGGCGAGGATGCGCTCGACCTGCTCCGTGGAGATCGCCGGCGGCATGGCGGCCGGCACGGCGTCGGGAGCCGGTACGGGCAGTGGCGGGGTGCACGCCGCCAGGAGCAGGGCGGCGACGGTGAGGGTGCTCGCGACGGTGACACGCCGACCGGTCATCGGTGGCCTCCCTGGGTGGTGCCGGTCTGGTCGTCGTTGCCCTCGGGTGTCCCGGCAGCCGGCCTGCCGTCCGGATCGGGGGCCGAGCCCGCGTTCGGGAAGCCCCAGGCGCGTCGCCAGGCGTCGGCCGATGCCGACGCCTGATGGGCGGCCGTCGGCCCGGAGACCGCATGGCCCCACGTGCTCGACGTCGGTGGCGCCTGCACCGGTGGTGCGCCGGTCGGCGTCCCGCCAGGGGTGAAGACGGCTGCGGTCGACGCGACGACGGCGTCACCGGTCGCGTCCGGACCTGTCGCATCACGGCGGGAACGACGCAGCCGCGGGTTGAGGATCGGACGTCTGCCCCACCGGACCGCGGACTCGCGGCGTGCACGTCCGTCGACCGACTCGTCGGACACCAGCCCGTCGGGCACCGGCTCGTGCGACACCGGCTCGTGCGACACCGGCTCCGGCTCCGGCTCCGGCACCGTCGACCGATGGCTCGCGCTCCGGGAAGCAGTGTCGTTCCCGCTCCCCAGCGGTGCGGCGCCCGGCGTCCCGCTGACACCAGCACCGTGACGGTCGTCAGCACCGTGATCCGGGCCGGCGATCCGCACCGGGAACGCCGAGCGGGTCCGCTCGCGCTCGTGGCGGCGGCTCTGTGCCTCTTCGAGCTCGCGGATGGCACGACGCGTGAGCGGCACCGTCACGACATCGGCCGGGCTCTCCGGTGCCGGTTCCGGCGCCGCGTGCGCAGCGGTCCGTACCCGGCCGGCGGTGACCAGGACGGGAGCCGGCCGCCGACGACGGATCAGCAGCAGGACCCACCAGATCAGACCGGCGAGCAGGAGGGCCGAGCCGCCGCCGACAGCAGGCGTGAGCCATGGTGTCGTGACGACCTGCGGCCAGGTCAGGGTGATCGTCGCCGGGCCCGCGTCCTCGCCCGTGGTCGCGACCAGGACGCTCCACCTGCCGTCCTGGCGGGTCCACTCCAGGGTCGCCTCGTCCGCGCCGGCGACCTCCGTCAGCCAGAGGTCGGACCCGGACGGATCCGGGGCACCGGGCACGACCTCGCCCTCGGCAGGTGCCGCCTCACCTTCAGCGGGCGCCGCCTCGGCCTCCGCGGGCGCTGCCTCAGTCTCTGCGGGCGCTGCCTCAGTCTCTGCGGGCGCTGCCTCAGTCTCCGCGGGCGCTGCCTCGCCCTCCGCAGGGGCCGCCTCACCCTCCGCAGGCTGCTCGACCGCCGCGACGTCCACCGTGCTCAGGGCATCCCAGCTCGCCAGGCCGGTGACCCGGGTGTGCGCGTCGTCGCCGATCCACGCCTCGACGTCCGCGGTGCGTCCCAGGGCGATCACGATCTGCTCACCGGACTCCGCCGACGCCGTGACGGTCACCTCGTCGGCGGCGAGATCGAGCACGCCGGGCTCGGTCATCAGCAGCGTCGTGCCGGGTGCGGCCGACCCCGTGGCGACCAGGGTGTCGGACGACCGCCAGAGGGTCGCCGAGGCGATCCCGAGGCCGATGGCAGCAGCGCCGAGCACGCACAACAGCGACGCGAGAACACGTTGGAGCACAGGCCGTCCCTTCAGACGTGACGGTCCACCTTAGGCGAGAGGCACGTTCCGGGCACGGTGAGTCACGACCGCGCACCCCTGTCGAGGCAGGTCGACCGTTCGGCTGGGGCCCCGCGGCGTCGACCGTTAGGCTGGGCGCCGGGCCTGCCGATCGGCTGCCCGTGGTGAACCGGTGCTGACCACGACCGTCACAGGTCGGGGTCCTGGCCGGCGTGCCTGACGCCATCCAGAGGCGCCAGGGCGGCTCTCCCAGGAGGTTTCCTGTGCCCGACGAGCGATCGCTCTTCCCGGTGGTGATGCGCGGCTACGAGCGCGCCCAGGTCGAGCAGCGACTCCAGCAGCTCGAACAGCAGCTCACCGACGCACGCGCGCAGGTCGAGCAGATGGACAACAAGGCAATGCAGGTGTCCGGGGAGCTCTCCGAGGCGCACCGCCAGCTCCGCGAGGCCGAGCGCCCCACCTACTCCGGGCTCGGCACCCGGATCGAGCAGCTGCTGCGGTCGGCGGAGGAGCAGTCCTCCGACGTCGTCTCGCAGGCCAACGCGCAGGCAGCCGATTCCCTGGCGCGGGCGAAGCTCGCGTCGGGTCAGCTGCGGGCGCGCGCCGAGAACGAGGTCGCCGAGCTCCTGGCGACGGCACGCCGCGAGGCCGAGGAGCTGCGCAGCACGGCAGCGTCGGAGGCCGAGAGCACCCTGACCGCCGCCCAGCGGCGGGCCGAAGAGCTGGTCGGCTCGGCCGAGCGTGAGGCCGCTCGGATCTCGAGCGCGATCACGACCGAGGAGAACGAGCGCCGCACCGGTCTGGAGCGCGAGCTCGGCACCCTGCGAGCAACCGTCGAGCTCGAGACCACCGAGCTGCGCGTGTCCACCGAGCAGGCCGCCGCCGAGCTGCGGTCGACGAGCCAGGCGGAGACGAGCCGGGCCCGTGACGAGGCGGAGCGGTACGCCCAGGACCTTCGCGCGTCGGCCGACGTCGACACGACCGAGCTGCGCCAGCGCACCGAGGCGGAGTCCGCGGCCCTGCGCGCAGACGCCGAGCAGTACGCCGCGGCCCTGCGCACAGGCGCCGAGACCGGCTCGGCCGAGCTCTACCAGCGCGCCGAGTCGGCCGCAGCCGCCCTGCGCACCGAGGCCCAGGAATACGCCGACAACGTTCGTGGCGCCGCGGAGCGCGAGGCGCGAGCGGTGCTCCGTCGCGCCGAGGTCGGTGCCACCGCGCTGCGCACCGAGGCGGACCAGTACGCCGGCTTCGTGAAGGCGACCGCCGACCGCGAGGTCGCCGAGCAGCGGTCCGCCGTCGCCGACGAGCTCACGATGACCCGCAACGCGCTCACCCAGGAGGTCACCGAGGTGCGAGCCGAGGCGGAGCAGTACGCCCTCGAGCTCCGCGCGACCGCCGAGCGGGAGACCACCGAGCTGCGCGAGACCACCGTGCGTGAGGCCGGTCACCTGCGGACCACGACGGAACGCGAGACCACCGAGCTGCGGGCGCTGGCCGAGCGGGAGACCACCGAGCTGCTCACGACCACGGAGCGCGAGACCACCGAGCTGCGCGAGCTGACGCGGCTCGAGGTCGACCGCCAGCTCACCGAAGCCCGTCGCACGGCGGCGGACGTGACCACGAGCGCGACAGCCGAGGCCGACGCACGCCGCGAGGAGGTGCGCGCGGCGCTCGCCGAGGCGGAGATCGCCATCGCGACCCGTCGCGAGGCAGCCGAGCGCTCCGACGCCGAGCGCCACGAGGCGGCCCGGGTCGAGACCGAGCGGCTCGTCGCCGACGCCGAGGCGCACGCCGCCGAGGCCGAGCTGCGCGTCGCGAACGCGCTCGAGCAGGCCGAGAAGGTCCGGAAGGATGCCGACTCGCACGCCAAGGACCTGCTCTCCAACGCACGCCGGAACGCCGATCGCGTCGTCGCGGAGGCTCGCGAGCACGCCGAGAAGACGCTCTCGGAGGCGATGATCGAGGCCGAGCGCGAGCGCACCAGCGCCCAGCGCCAGGTCGAGGACCTCAACCGTCAGCGCGAGTCGATCACGTCCTACCTGGACGAGCTGCGCAACCTGCTCGGCCACGACCCGGTGCCGTCACGACTCACGCTCGAGCGCGCCAACGACGTCGAGGCACGCTTCGCAGCGACCGCCGTGACGGTCGAGGGTGCCCCGGTGTCCGACGAGAACGGCGTGCACGAGCAGGATTCCGGTGGTCACGACGTCGGTGACGACGAGGCGGTTGCTGATGACACGGTGGCTGACGAGACGGTCGCCGACGACGAGGCGGGCGCCTCCGAGGTCGAGACTCCCGAGGCCGGGGCCGAGCCAGCCGACGACGAGGCGGACGCATCCGAGGTCGAGGCGTCCGAGGTCGACGTAGCCGCGGCCGAGGCGTCCGAGGTCGAGGCAGCCGCGGCCGGCGACGTGCCGTCCGACGAGGCTGCCGCCGGCTTCGTCGTCCCCGACCTCGAACCGGACCCGGCCGACGGCGAACCGGAGGCGGATCAGGGCACCGCCGACGACCAGGGCGTCACCGAGGACCCGTCCGACGACGACGCGCTGACCACCGCAGCGGACAACCGGCGCAAGGGGGCCCGCAGGGGTGCCTGACGACGGCTCGCAGGCCTGGCGCGACCATCGCAGCGAGGCTGCGGCGGCGCACGCCAAGGCCCTCGAACAACGACAGACGGGCGAGTCGGCGCAGGCGCGCGCGCTGATTGCCGACTTCGTCCGCACCGCCACCGAGCGCGGCCTGGAGCCGGTCCACCTGCGTGCGCGCAGCTACGACGGGCAGAGCCGCTACCGGACGCTGCTGCAGGGCTGGTACCTACGCCGCAACGAGAGCGTCGCGGTGGGCACCGATGGCGAGTTCTACGTCCTGAGCGTCCCGCCCCGCCTGCGATCGCTGGTCACCGGTGCGACGCCGGTGCCCAGCGAGCCTCCGCTCGTGCTGGGCAAGGGTGGGCGGGACGGCGAGTCGATCGACCTCGTCGACGCCCTGGCGATCGCCCTGGGCGACGCCCCGCGTCGTACCTGACCGCCCGCGCCCGTCCAGCCCGCCCAGCCCGCCCGCGCCCGCCCGCCCGGACCACCCAGCCCGGCCGCGAACCGGACCGGGCCGAGACGGCCGACTGTGGCGTCAGACGGTGACGCCCGACAACGACGTCAGGTCCGGCTGGGCGCGCTCGGCTCGCCGGAGCAGCAGCGCCAGCGCCGACGCCACCGGCTCCGGGCTCTCGTTGCTCGTCATGTGACCCGCACGCGGGACCACGACGAGCTCGGTGTCGGTCAGCACGTCGACCATGTGCTGCGCGGTGGGAACTGGAGACAGCTCGTCCTCGTCGCCCACCACGACGACCGACGGGCCGCGGTAGGCGGCCAGCACGGCGGTCCGGTCGGGACGAGCCGCCATCGCACGCTGCGCCCAGGCGACCGCGTGCGGACCCTGGTCACGGATCCACCCTTCGATCCGCTCGGCCAGGTCCGGTCGCGCCACCCGGTTCGTGGCGCCGAGCACGGACGTGCGCATCCCGAAGACCGCGTCGACGAGCATCTCGGCGACGACCGTGTCGGCGATCGCCCGACGCATCGCCCGGACCCCCTCGTCGTCGGCCGTGGACTTCGTGTCGATCAGGCCGAGGCCTGCGACGAGGTCGGGGTGCCGCTCGGTGATCGCCATCGCGACGTAGCCACCCATCGACAGCCCGGCGATGACCGCCCGATCCACGCCCGCTGCCCGGAGCGCGGCCGCGACCCCGTCGGCCATCACGTCGATCGATGCGACGGCCGGGTCCGCCCCCAGGGCCTTGGCGACATCCGGACCCGTCGGCGACGAGCCGAAGCCGGGCAGGTCCGGCGCGATCACCGTGCGGTCGCCGGCGAGCAGGTCCGTGACGTCCAGCCACATCCGGTGGTCGAGCGGGAAGCCGTGGATGAGCACCAGCGGCAACGTCGCTGGGACACCCCGCCGGAGTGTGTGCAGCCGCACCATGCCGTCCGTCGTCATCAGACCCTCCGTGTCGTCGTCCGGTACCCGTCAGGCACCAGTGTCTCAGCGTGTCTCGTCGTCCTCGCCCGCGATGTCCACCGGGCCGGCCCAGGTCGTGGGCAACGGAGGGTGACCCGGCAGGACGTGCTGGACGATCTCGTCGAGCACGCGCCGCACGGCTGCCTCCCCCACCCACAGGTGCTTGGCGCCCTCGACGCCGATCACCTCGGCCTGCCGCACGGCCGCGAACCGGGCTCTGGCCTCGTCCGGACGCAGGTAGTCGTCCAGCTCAGGGACCAGGACGACCAGGGGCTTGCCGAGCTCGTCCCATGCGGCGAGGTCGGCGTCGGACGCCTGGTGCAGCGGCGGCGAGAGCAGGATCGCACCCTCGACCGACGGGTCGGCGCCGTGCATCAGGGCCAGCTCGGTCCCGAACGACCAGCCGACGAGCCACCGGCGGGGCAGGTCGTGGAACTCGGCGTACTCCATCGCCGCCACGACGTCGAAGTGCTCGCCGCGGCCGCCGTCGAAGGTGCCCTCGCTGCGCCCCCGTGCGCTGGAGGTGCCCCGGGTGTTGAAGCGCAGCACGGCCAGGTCGGCGAGCGCAGGCAGCCGCCACGCGGCCTTGCGCAGGATGTGGGAGTCCATGAAGCCGCCGTGCGTCGGCAGCGGGTGCAGCGTGACGAGGGTCGCCACCGGTGGCCGGACCGCGGGCAGAGCCAGCTCGCCGACGAGGGTCAGACCGTCCGCCGTGTGCAGCTCGATGTCCGTCCGACGCGCGGGCAGGATGCTCAGGGCACGGATCTCGGTGCCGCCCGCGCTGTCGCTGCTCATCACCCGAAGCCTATCGGGCCCTGCCTGGGGCTGTCGGTGGTTGTCGGTGGCTGCCGGTGGTTGCCGAGAGGATCGACTCCAGGACGGCAGCGACGCCGTCGTCCTGGTTGGAGCCGCACACGTGGTCGGCCATGGCCCGGACCGCGGGGTGGGCGTTGTCCACGGCGAAGGATCGACCCGCCCAGCGCAGCATCGGCAGGTCGTTCGGCATGTCCCCGAACGCCCAGACCTCACCCGGGCAGAAACCCCGCTCAGCCGCCCAGCGGGCCAGGGTCGACGCCTTGGTCACCCCCGGTCCGCTGATCTCGGCGAGGCCCACGGCACCGGAGTACGCCACGATCGCGCGGTCGGCGAGCACCTCGGCGACCAGCCCGACGAGGTCGGCGTCGGGGACCTCGACGCACCGCGCGAGGAGCTTGCCGGTCGCGCCGTCGAGCAGGTCCTCGATCATCGATGCGGCGGGCGACCCGTCGGGGACCGGGTGCGGCCCGGAGAAGCGGTGCTCGGTGGCGAACCCGCCGCGCCGCTCGGCCGCGAAGGCGATCGTCGGCAGGGCCGAGCGCAGGTCCGCGGTGAGCTGACGGACCAGGCCGTCGGACATGGCCTGCTCGGCCAGGACGCTGCGCTGCGTCGCGTCGTACACGAAGGCACCGTTGAGGCAGATCACGACCCCGTGGTCGCCGACGGCGTGCGCGACCTCGTCGACCCAGCGAGGCGGTCGGGCGGTGACGAAGACCACCTCGATGCCGGCAGCCTGCATCGCCAGCAGGGCGGCCACGGTGCGCGCCGACATCCGGCCGTCATCGCGCAGCAGGGTCCCGTCGAGGTCCGACGCGATCAGCCGGGGCCGCGGCAGCGCCTCGTTCACCGGCGCCGGCCGCGGGTCTGCCAGCAGGCGGTGTGCCAGTGCCTGCGGTCGTCCAGAGCGGTCTGGGCGCCGAGCAGGGAGTCGTTCGCCCAGGCGACGACGTGCGCCGTACCGGGGCCGATCCCCTGGTGGCACCCGGGGCACCGGTAGGTCTTCGAACCCGTGCCGGGAACGGCCTGCACGGTCCATCGACCGTCGGGGGCAGCCTCGACGCGTCGACCACCCATGGCACGGTCGACGTCGAGCTCCGGGTGCTCCTGCGCCCAGGGCCGCTTGCCTGATCTACGTCCCGACGGCATGAGGCATTCTCCCCCCGCGCCGTCGTGGTCCGGCTCAGGCCAGCTGCGCGGCCTGCTCCACCGGGGGCAGCACGTCGGTGCGCAGGAGCTCGCGGTACCAGTACGCCGAGTCCTTCCAGGTGCGCTCGAGGGTCTCGTAGTCGACGCGCACGATCCCGAACCGACGGTGGAACCCGTAGGCCCACTCGAAGTTGTCCATCAGCGACCACACGAAGTAGCCGCGCACGTCGGCGCCGGCGTCCATCGCCTGCCCGACGGCGTCCAGGTGGCGGGCGAGGTAGGAGACGCGCTCCACGTCGTGCACCCTGCCGTCCGGTGCCACCTCGTCGGCGAAGGACGCGCCGTTCTCGGTGATCATCATCGGCAGGTCCGGGTAGGTCCGGGAGAGCCGCACCAGGAGCTCGGTCATGCCGGTCGGGTCGACGTTCCAGCCCATCTGGGTGTACGGGCCCGGCTGGACGAGGAACTCCACGTCGTCGGCGGCGATCCACGGCGACGCGGCGGCGTTCCCGTGACCGTCAGCCATCACCCGCGCGTGGTCGCCCGTGTAGGTGCGCACCCGCTGGGTGGAGTAGAAGTTCACCCCGAGCACGTCGAGGCCGGTGTGGGTGATCTCGAGGTCACCCGGCTTGACGAAGGACCAGTCGGTGACTTCCTTCGTGTCCTCGATGAGGTCCGGCGGGTAGTACCCGTCCAGGACGGGGTTGAGGAACCCCCGGTTCGCCAGCGCGTCGATCTTGCGGGCAGCGTTGAGGTCGCCTGCCGACTCCGGGTCGTCCGGGCGGGCGACGTGCAGGTTCAGGGTCAGCGAGAGCTGCGAGGTGTCACCGAGGATGTCCCGGACCGCGCGACCGCCGAGGCCGTGCGCCAGGTTCAGGTGGTGCAGTGCGGCCAGGGCGTCCGCGCCGTCGGTCCGGCCGGGCGCGTGCACGCCGGAGCCGTAGCCGAGGTAGGCGGAGCACCACGGCTCGTTGAGCGTCGTCCAGACCGTGACCCGGTCGGCGTACGTCTCGACGATCTTCGCGGCGTAGTCGCCGAAGCGCAGGGCGGTCTCGCGGTTGGGCCAGCCACCCGCGTCCTCGAGGGCCTGAGGCAGGTCCCAGTGGTACATCGTCACGACGGGGTCGATCCCGGCCTCGAGGAGGTCGTCGATCAACGTCGAGTAGAAGTCGAGCCCCTTCTGGTTGAACGCACCGGAGCCGATGGGCTGGATGCGCGGCCAGGCGAGCGAGAAGCGGTAGGCGTCGAGACCGAGCTCCCGCATCATCGCGATGTCGGCGGCGGTCCGGTGGTAGTGGTCGGCCGCCACGGTGCCGGTGTGCCCGTCGAGGACCCGACCGGGGGTGGCAGCGAAGGTGTCCCAGATGGATGGGCCCCGCCCGTCCTCGTCCACCGCGCCCTCGATCTGGTACGAAGCGGTCGCGGCGCCCCACACGAAGTCATGGGGGAAGGTGCGGCCGGCCGATGGCGTCGTCGTCATGGGGCCATATCCTGCCTCGATCGAACCGATTCGGTCGGCCCGGTCCACATAGTGGGAGCGCGGCCACGCCGGGCGTGGGCACCATCCTGGACAGGTACCCCCCGTCGGGGCGCTGCACGTCCGAAGCACTCGCCGAGCCACCCTGTAGGCTTGCGCGAGCCTCATGATCAAGGAGCGTTCTCCGTGCTGGGCCCTACCGAGATGCGACGTGCTGTGCACGCGGGCGGCCCGGCGGCGCGACGATGAGCACACCACCCCCGGGCGACGTCCGTGCAGAGCGCCGGATGCCGACGATCGACGACGTCGCCCGCGCTGCCGGGGTCTCCGCCTCGACCGTCTCCTACGTGCTCTCGGGCAAGCGCTCGATCAGCGGCCCGACGCGGGAACGGGTCAAGCGGGCGATCGCCCAGCTCGGCTACCGGCCGCACGCCGGCGCGCGTGCGCTGGCCTCGAGCCGGACGAACGTGATCGCGCTGATGGCACCCCTGCGGGTCGGCGTCGACGTCAACGTCATCATGCAGTTCGTCACCGGAGTGGTGACCAGGGCGCGCGAGTTCGAGCACGACGTGCTCCTGCTGACCCAGGACGACGTCGTCGGCATCGAGCGCGTCTCGAACGGCTCGATGGTGGACGCCGTCATCGTGATGGACGTCGAGGCGCAGGACGCGCGCATCCCCACGCTCGTCGGGCTGCGCCAGCCGGCGGTCCTGATCGGCCTGCCGGGGCACACCCAGCCCCTGAGCTGCGTGGACCTCGACTTCGAGGAGGTCGGGCGCCTCGCACTGAGCCACCTCACGGCGCTGGGCCACCGCCGGATCGCGCTCATCGGGCCGCCGCCGTCCGTGCTCGATCGACACACGTCCTACGCGGACCGCATGCTGCGCGGCTATCGCGCCCAGGCGCTGGTGGACGACGTCGAGGTCCTCGTCGAGCCGTGCGAGAGCACCAGCGCCGGTGCCAGGCGGGCCGTCGCCGCCGTTCTCGAGCACATGCCGGACGTGACAGCCGTCGTCGTGCACAACGAGTCGGCGCTGCCCACGGTCGTCAGCGCGCTGCGGACCGCCGGGCGGAGGATCCCCGACGACGTCTCCCTGCTCGCGGTGTGTCCCGCGGACGTGGCGCTCAGCCAGTCCGTCGCACTGACCTCGATCGACATCCCCGCACAGCAGATCGGCGCAGCCGCGGTGGACATGGTCATGGAGCGGCTCGCCGGCTCCGGGGCCGTGCAGACGAGGCTGTTCGCGCCGCAGGTCACCGATCGGGACAGCACAGCACCTCGGGACAGCACGGCCCTGCCCCGCACCTAGTCGGGCGCGACCACCGCCAGGTCCTGCTGCCCCGACGCGGCCCAGGTCGCGGGCCAGGGGCGACCGGCGAGCACGACCGCGACCCCCCAGGTCCCCGGCGCCCCCTGCGCCGTCACGCGCACGCCACCGCCCGATCGCTGGACGGTGAAGCGGGCAGCGGACTGATCGGCGCAGGCACCGCCGCGTGGGACAACCACCTCGGTCAGCACGCCGTCCGCCGGCTCGACGACGCGCAGCAGGACGCCGTCGGCGTAGTCGTAGTCGGGAACGTCGTCACGCGCGCCGATGGCGACCACGGTGCCCGGCCGGACCATGAGCGGCAGGGAGTCGAGCGCATGCTGCTCACGGATCCACCGCGGACCGCTCACCTGGGCGCCCGTCTCCAGATGCGTCCACGTCCCCTCGGGCACGTAGTACTCGACGGTGCCGTCGGCACTGAACACCGGGGCGACGAGCAGCGAGTCGCCCAACATGTACTGGGTGTCCACGGTCGCCGCCCCACGGTCGTGCGGGAACTCCAGCACCATCGGTCGCATCATCGGCAGACCGTCGGTGTGGGCCTCGTCCGCGATCCGCGCGAGGTAGGGCATCAGCGTGAGCTTGAGCCGGGTGAACCGGCGCGTGATCTCGACGGCCTCGTCGTCGAAGGCCCAGGGCACCCGGTAGGAGTCCGAGCCGTGCAGCCGCGAGTGCGAGGAGAGCAGGCCGAACGCCGTCCACCGCTTGAAGACGGACGGGTCCGGGGTGCCCTCGAAGCCGCCGATGTCGTGGCTCCAGTAGCCGAAGCCGGACATCGACAGGGACAGCCCGCCACGCAGCGACTCGGCCATCGCCTCGTAGGTCGACCAGCAGTCGCCGCCCCAGTGCACCGGGAACTGCTGACCGCCGGCCGTGGCCGACCGCGCGAACACGACCGCCTCGCCCGGCCCCCGCCGCTCGGTCAGCAGGTCGAAGACCGCCTTGTTGTAGAGGTGGGCGTAGTAGTTGTGCATGCGCTCGGGGTCCGAGCCGTCGTGCCACACGACGTCGGTCGGGATGCGCTCACCGAAGTCGGTCTTGAAGGCGTCGACACCCATCGCGAGCAACCGGTCGAGATGGCCGACGAACCACGCCGTCGCCTCGGGGTTGGTGAAGTCGACGACACCCATGCCGGCCTGCCACCGGTCCCACTGCCACACCGACCCGTCGGGCCGCCGGACGAGATAGCCCTTGGCCGCGCCCTCGGCGAAGAGCGGGGACCGCTGGGCGACGTACGGGTTGATCCACAGGCACACCTTGAGCCCGCGCTCCTTGAGCCGGGCGAGCATGCCCTCCGGGTCGGGGAACGTGCGCGGGTCCCACTCGAAGTCGCACCAGTTGAGCTCACGCATCCAGAAGCAGTCGAAGTGCACGACGCTCAAGGGGACCTCGCGGTCCGCCATGCCCTGGACGAACTCGTTGACCGTCTTCTCGTCGTAGTCCGTGGTGAACGAGGTCGACATCCACAGCCCGTGCGACCAGCGCGGCACCGCCGCCGGGCGACCGGTCAGTGCGGTGTACCGCCGCAGGATCTCCTTCGGCTCCGGCCCGTGGATGACGAAGTACTCCAGCGCCTGGCCCTGCACGCTGAACTGCGTCCGCGAGGTGATCTCCGACCCCACCTCGAAGGACACCAGCTCGGGCTGGTTGACGAAGACGCCGTAGCCGCCGGTGGTCAGGTAGAACGGCACGTTCTTGTAGGCCTGCTCGCTCGACGTGCCGCCGTCGGCGTTCCAGACGTCGACGGTCTGGCCGTTCTTGACGAACGCACCGAAGCGCTCGCCGAGGCCGTAGACGTATTCCCCCACCCCGAGACTCAGCTGCTCGTGGACGTAGTGCGCACCGTCGTCGGCGTCGACGACCCCGATGCCCTTGTGCAGGCTCGAGGTCAGGACCCGGCCGTCCGCGACGAAGTCCACCCGCCACTGCGGGCCGCGATGCACCCGCACGGACAGACCGCCCGAGGTCAGGACCCCCGTCGCATCATCGAGGACGACCTGGACCGGGATCCGCTCGGCGCCGTGCAGCGCGAACGACGGACCCGGCTCCAGGGCGCCCTGGTGGTGCTCGATCCGCACCCGGATCACGTCGGGCATCGGCGAGCTGTAGGTCACGGTGATGACCGGCCGGTTGAGCGTGTCCCCGCGCACCGCGATCGGCGCCGTCGGCGCGTAGACGGTCATCGCGTCGTCGGTCGACCAGATGTCGTACGCCTCCGCGGGGTGCATCGGGTGCATGCCCTCGCGAACCATCCAGTACCCGTCGCTGAACTTCATCGGTTGCTGCTCTCAGACATCTCGGTGGGCCGGCTCACTTCACGGCACCGGCGGTGATCCCGCGGGTGAGCGTGCGCTGGAAGATCAGGAAGAAGATCACCGCGGGCAGCAGGCTGATCAGGGACCCCGCGTTGATCGTCGGGGCATCCATCAGACGGTCGCCCTGGAGCGAGGCGATCGCGACCGGGATCGTCTGCGTGGCGTTGTCGATGAGCATCACCAACGGGATGAAGAACTCGTTCCAGGTCCAGATGAAGAAGAAGATCACCAGGACGGCGAGGGTCGGGCGCGAGATCGGGAAGACCACCCGCCAGAGCACCTGCCACCTGCTCGCCCCGTCGAGCGCGGCCGCCTCCAGGACGGACGGCGGGAAGGTGGAGAACACCGACGCGAGCAGGTAGGTCCCGAATGCGCTCTGGATGACGGTGAAGATGATGATCACGGACAGCTGGGTGTTGTAGAGGCCGGTCTGCTTGGCCAGGTAGTACAGCGGGTAGATCAACGCCTCCTGCGGCAGCATGTTCGCGAGCAGGAAGAGCATGACGATCCACAGCCGGCCCTTGATCCGCCCGATGCCCAGCGCATAGGCGTTGAGCAACGAGACGACAGTGGCGAGGAACGCGACGGAACCGCTGATCACGATCGAGTTCACGAGCTTGCCCGGGTAGTCGACGCGGTTCCAGAAGTTCACCAGGCCGTCGGTGTACAGGCTCGTCGGCAGGCTGAGCGGGCCGTTGGTCGAGTAGTCGGTCGGTGACTTGAACGCGTTGAGCAGCATGATCGCGAACGGCACCATCATCGCGACGGCGAGCAGCACCGCCGCGGTGAGCACGAGCCAGCGTCCCGGGCCGCGGCGCAGCCGCTCGTGCGGGGCCGTCGCCCCGCCCGTCCGGCCACCGCGAGCCGGGCCGACGCGATCGGCGACAGCAAGGTCGGTGCTCATCAGATGCCCTCCTTGCGCTCGCTGGCTGCCTGGACCCGCATGAAGATGATCGAGACGATGATCACGATGACGGTCAGCACCATCGCGATCGCTGCGCCGTAGCCGACCTGCGACTTCGGGAAGAAGTTCTGGTACGCGAAGTACGACGGCACGTTGGTGCTGTTCTCCGGACCGCCCTTGGTCAGCACGTAGATCGGGCCGAACACCTTGAGAGCGGCGATCGTGCAGGTGAGCGTCACGACGAAGGTCTCCGGCTTGATCTGCGGCAGCGTGATCGCCCGGAACCGTCGGAACCAGCCCGCACCGTCGAGCTCGGCGGCCTCGTAGAGCTCGGGGTCGACGCGCTGCAGGGCCGCCATGAAGATGACGACGGGATAGCCGACCTGCACCCAGATCATCACCAGCATCACGGTGGGCAGCGCCGTGCCGGTGTCACCGAGCCAGTTCAGGGCCCACGACTCGAGCCCGAGGTTCCTCAGGATCACGTTCAGAGCCCCGGTCTGCGGGTTGAGGACCCAGCCCCACAGGATGCCTGCGACGGCCACCGGCAGGATCTGCGGCAGGTAGTACGTCGCGCGCAGGCCACTGGCCACCCGCCCGTCGAACCGCTTGCCCAGATAGTCGAAGAGCACCGCGGCCAGCAGCAGACCGACGAGCGTCGGTACGACCACCATCGCGACGATCATCGCCACGGAGTTGCGGAAGGAGAGCCAGAACGTGTCGTCGGCGAAGAGCCGCGTGTAGTTGTCGAAGCCGATCCACCGGGGCTCCCCGATCCCGGGCCAGCGGGTCATCGAGTAGTACAGGTTCATGAAGAACGGCACGACGATCACGCCGATGAACAGCACGGCGCCCGGGACGAGGTACAGCCAGTAGGTCCCCTGCCCGGACCGGGGCCGCGCGCGGCGCCTGGTCGGTGTCGTCGTCGCCCTGGCGGGCGGATGGGTCACGGTGGTCATGGGTCTCCCTGTCGCAGGTGGTCACCGGCCGTCCGGCGGATCCGGCCGCAGGCTGCGGCCGGATCCGCCGGCGGTGTCAGCCGATGTTCGCGACGCCGTCGTCGTAGGCGGTGCCGATCTCGGTCAGCACCTCTTCCGGGGTCTTGCTCTGGTTGATCAGGGACTGGAAGGCCGCGACCAGCACGTCGTAGTAGCCGGGAACCGGCCAGTCCGGGTAGAACGCGAGCCCGTCGTTGTCGAGCACCTCGTTGAAGGCCGTGATGAGCTCCTGGCTCTTCGGGTCGGTGAGGTCTGCCGGGTCGGCGTTGAGCGGGAGGCCACCGTTGTTGCCCAGCAGGGCCTGGATCTCCGGGCGCATCGTGATGTCGATGAACTCGTAGGCGAGCTCCTTGTTCGCCGAGTTCTCCGGCACGACCCAGATGTTGCCGCTCGACCCTGCGTTGAGGGTGTTACCGGGGAAGTTGAAGATCCCCCAGTCGAAGCCCGTGATCTCCGAGACGAACCGGCCGTACCACCACGACCCGGAGACGATCATCGGTGTCGTGCCGTTGATGAACGCCACACCCATGTCCTCGGCCTTGATGCTCGCCGAGTCCTGCGCGACGTAGCCGGCCTTGACCCAGGCGTCGAAGGTCTCGGCGCCGTACTTGAGCGGGTCGGCCTGGAAGTCCACGTCGTCGGTGTACGTCTGGTACGCCGAGACGAAGTCGCGGTCGGCCTTGCTCAGCGCGAGCTCGTAGAACAGCTGGCCCGCGGGGTACTCCGCTCCGGCCATGCCGAGCGGGACGACGCCGGCGGCGACGAAGGTGTCCATGACGTCCTCCATCTCCGTGAGAGTCGTCGGCACCTCGACGCCGTACTCCTCGAACATCGCCTTGTTGTAGTAGACGGTGACGAACTCGCCGTAGTTGGGGACACCGAACCAGGGCCCGGAACCCATCACGCCGTTCTCGTACCGGGCGGTGGTCTGGATGCTCTCCGGCAGCATGTCGGTCCACCCACGCTCCTCGGCGACGTCGGTGAGATCCGTCAGCAGGCCCTGGGAGGACAGCAGGCCCGCTGTCGCGTTGCCCTTGTTGTACTCCATGATGTCCGGGCCCTCGTCGGAGCTCAGGACCATGCCTGCGGTCTGCTGGATCTGCTCGAACGCCTTCCGCTCGAACTCGACCGTCGCTCCCGTCTCCTCCTCGAAGACCTTGATCGCCTCGTCCCAGGCGATGCCCATCGCACCGTCAGCGCTCTCGTAGTGCCAGAGCTTGAGGGTGCCGCCCTCCGTCGCGGCGGTCTCACCGCCAGTGCCCTCGTCACCGCCGTCGGTGTCGTCGGTGCCACCGCTGCACGCGGCAAGCGCGAGCGGGAGCACCAGGAGGCCGGCGACCAGCCGGCCGTGCCTGCGTCGAGTCATGTTCTTCTCCTCATTGAGTGGTCGTGCCGGGTGCTGGATGATCGTTCTGGTCCGTGGGGCGTCGCGGCGCCATGGCCGTGCTCCCGCCCGGCTCAAGCGGGCAGCCGAGCAGGACGGGGTCCATCGGTGCAGGACCGGCCGCCTCGATGAGGCCGAGCAGCGCCTCGACGCCGAGTCGACCGAGCTCCGCGCCGGGTGCGTGCATGGTGGTCAACGGCGGGTTGCTCATCTGGCCGACGCCCGGTGAGGTCACGATCGAGAGCACCGAGAAGTCGTCCGGGATCCGCAGCCCGCGGCTCTGGAGCTCGACGGTGGCACCGAAGGTGGCCATCTCGTTCATCGTCACCACTGCCGTCATCGCCGGGTCACGATCGAGCAGGTCGGCCATCGCCGAACGGCCCGCGCCCGGGCTCTCGTGCGAGAGCACCGTGCACGCCGTCAGCCCGCGACGCTCCATCGCGGCTCGGAACCCCTGTTCCGCCCGCAGGGTCGGCCCGTACCCCGCCGCGTGGCTCTGCGCGGAGTGGTTGAGGAATCCGATGTGCCGGTGCCCGAGCTCCGCGAGGTGCGCGACGGCATCCTCGGTGGTCCGGTCGAAGTCGATGTCCACGTAGGTCAGCCCCACCACGTCCTCGGTGCGGCCGATCATGGTGAAGGGCAGCCCGGCGGCATGCAGGGCGTCGACCCGGGCGTCGGCGAGGCAGACCTCCATCAGGAGCACGCCGTCAGCCATCCCCTGGTGCACGAGGTCACGGATCTCCTCAGGCTGGTCCGCACCGAACGGCCACAGGACGAGGTGGTAGCCATGCAGGTGCGCCGTGCTCGCAGCACTCCTGACGAACTCGGCGACCGTGCCGCCGATCCCGCTCTCCATCGCCGGGAAGATCAGCGCCAGGGTGCGGCTGCGGCGGCTCGCCAACCCTCGCGCCAGCGCGTTCGGCCGGTAGCCGAGCTCGGTCATCGCCGCACGGACACGCGCCTTGGTCGCCTGGGAGACCGGCCGTGACCCGCTCAGGGCATAGGAGACGGTGCTCAACGAGACGTTCGCGAGCTGCGCGACGTCGTGCATCGTTGCCATGTCCGGTCTCCGTCGACGGTCGGGCGTTCGGGCGTTCGGGCGTTCGGGTCGGGCGTTCGGGTCGGGCAGCCTCGGTGTGACGCGGTCCGCGCGGCCTCATCGCCGTCGAAGCGCTTCGTCGAAGCGCTTCGACGCATGGCGAGTATGCGACAAACGCATCGATACGGTCAAGGTGCCCACATCACGAAGTGGTATCGATCGGACGCGGAACTGGTGTCGATCGGACGCGGACGGGCCTCAGCCGGGCCCGTGAGCCGTCACGGCGCGAGGCGCTCCACGACCCAGCCACCGGCGTCCCGGCGGTACCGCAGACGGTCGTGCAGCCGGGAGGTGCGGCCCTGCCAGAACTCCACTGTCACCGGCACGACGCGGAAGCCGCCCCAGTGGTCGGGCAGCGGGACGTCGGTGCCCTCCGGCCAGCGCAGGGTCAGCTCGGCGAACCGCTGGTCGAGCGTGGCCCGGTCCGGCAGGACCGTGGACTGGGGACTGGCCCAGGCGCCGATCCGCGAGTCGTGCGGGCGGCTGCCGAAGTAGGCGGCGCTGGCCTCGCGGTCGACCGGCTCGACGTCACCGACCACGACGACCTGCCGGTCGATCTCGAACCACGGGAAGACGAGCGAGGCACGCGGGTTCGCCAGCATCTCCCGGCCCTTGCGGGAGCCGTGGTTGGTGAACAGGACGAAGCCACGCTGGTCGACGCCCTTGAGCAGCACGGTCCGGGCCGATGGCGTGCCGTCGGCCGCCGCGGTCGCCAGCACCATCGCGTTCGGCTCGGTCAGCCCCCCCGCGACGGCGTCCTCGAACCAGCGCTGGAACTGGGCGATCGGCTCCGCCGCGAGATCCACCTCCCGCAGCGTCGCGCGCGCATAGCTGCGCCGCAGAGCCGCCAGACGGGCTCGTCGCTGGGCCGTGACCTCGTCGGCGGTCGGCAGGCCGCGGGCGGGATCGGCAGGCACTGTCTCATCGGCGGTTCCCACCCTGTGATCCTCCCCCGTCGGGCCCGATCCGTCGGCCGGCAGGCCGGTCGGCAGGCAGGCCGGTCGGCAGGCGGATCACGACCGTGTCAGAACAGGCGGGAGCCGACGTCGTCGACGCCACGCATCGCGTCGTAGTCCAGGACCATGCAGGCGATGCCCCGGTCGAGAGCGAGCACCCGCGCCTGCGGCTTGATCTCCTGCGCCGCGAAGACCCCACGCACGGGTGTCAGGTGCGGGTCACGGTTGAGCAGCTCGAGGTAGCGGGTCAGCTGCTCGACGCCGTCGATGTCACCCCGGCGCTTGATCTCGACCGCGACCGTCCCGCCGGAGGCGTCCCGCGCAAGGATGTCCACCGGGCCGATGGCTGTGGGGTACTCCCGCCGCACCAGCAGGTGCCCGGCGCCGAGCAGCTCGATCTGCTCGGCCAGGAGCACCTGCAGGTGGGCCTCGACACCGTCCTTGACCAGACCGGGGTCGACGCCCAGCTCGTGGGCCGAGTCGTGCAGGATCTCGTGCAGCTCGATCTCGAGGCGGTCGTCGGACTTCGCGTGCTGGACGCACCAGACGACCCGGACACCACGCGCGGCGGAGTCGTCGTCGGGTTCCTGCACCGCGAGCGTGCACGGCGGGCTCATCCAGTTCAGCGGCTTGTACGAACCGCCGTCGGAGTGCAGCAGCACGCTCCCGTCGGCCTTGACGACCAGCAGCCGGGTGGCGAGCGGCAGATGGGCCGACAACCGGCCGGTGTAGCGGGCCGCACAGCGCGCGACGACGAGGCGCACTCAGACCACCCGCCCGCTGCGCGGCGCTGCCTCGAGCCACGAGACGAGCCCGGCGAAGGCCGGCACGGACATCCTCAGCTCGAACACCTCCTGGTCATGGCGGCAGTGGACGCGCAGCATCGGTCGGCCGGCGTCGTCCGTCTCGTCGAGCGGCTCGCGCTCGAGCAGGGTGAGCCGGCTGCGCGACCAGCAGCGGGCCGGCCGGGGGGACAACGACAGCGTCCGCCACCACACGAGCTGGTCGACGCCGTACTGGGCCGTCCCGGCGGTCCACGTCGCATCCGACGCCGGGTCGGCGCGGACGAGGCAGGTGAACGCCCCGACCCGGAGGGACAGGGTCCGCTGGCGGGAGACGAACAGGATCACGACCAGTACGACGGCGAGCAGCAGTGCGCCGATCCCCAGCGACACCGCGAGCAGCTCCACGGTCGTGACGTTCTCAGTACCCGGCAGTCGGGGTCACGACGTCGTCGGCGACCTCCGCACGGTGCACCACCAGGGTGACCTGGTTGCTGTCGACCGAGAGGAACCCGGAGTCGACCCGCACGGCGCGATGCTCGCCACCGACCGCCGTGATCCGGACGGTCCCCGGACGGAGCAGCGTCAGGACCGGGGCATGACCGGGCAGGATGCCGATCTCGCCGTCGGCCGCGGGCGCGCTGACGGCCGTGGCCTCGCCCGCCCAGACCCTGCGGTCCGCCGCGACGAGATCGACCTCGAGATGTGCCACAGGTGAGCTCCTCAGCTGATCTCGGACTGGATGCGGGCCCAGTTGCGCTCGAGGTCCTCGAGGCCACCGATGTTGAAGAACGCCTGCTCGGCGATGTGGTCGAAGTCGCCGTCGGCGATCCTGGTGAACGCCTCGATCGTCTCGGTCATCGGGACGGTAGAACCCGGGACTCCGGTGAACTGCTCGGCCATGTACGTGTTCTGGGACAGGAACTGCTGGATGCGACGCGCCCGCGAGACGACGATCTTGTCCTCCTCGGACAGCTCGTCGACGCCGAGGATCGCGATGATGTCCTGCAGCTCCTTGTTGCGCTGCAGGATCTGCTTGACCCGCACCGCCGCGTTGTAGTGGTCCTCACCGACGTACCGCCGGTCCAGGATGCGCGAGGTCGAGGCCAGCGGGTCGACCGCCGGGTACAGCCCACGCGACGCGATCTCGCGGGAGAGCTCCGTGGTGGCGTCCAGGTGGGCGAACGTCGTGGCCGGCGCCGGGTCGGTGTAGTCGTCGGCCGGGACGTAGATGGCCTGCAGCGACGTGATCGAGTGCCCGCGGGTCGAGGTGATGCGCTCCTGCAGCTGACCCATCTCGTCGGCGAGGTTCGGCTGGTAGCCGACGGCGGACGGCATCCGGCCGAGCAGCGTCGAGACCTCCGAGCCGGCCTGCGTGAACCGGAAGATGTTGTCGATGAACAGCAGGACGTCCTGCTTCTGCACGTCGCGGAAGTACTCCGCCATCGTCAGCGCCGAGAGCGCGACCCGCAGGCGCGTGCCCGGCGGCTCGTCCATCTGACCGAAGACCAGTGCGGTCTGCTTGATGACGCCGGACTCGGTCATCTCCTCGATCAGGTCGTTGCCCTCACGCGTGCGCTCGCCCACCCCGGCGAAGACCGAGACACCGCTGTGGTTGTTCGCCACGCGGTAGATCATCTCCTGGATCAGGACCGTCTTGCCGACGCCGGCCCCGCCGAACAGGCCGATCTTGCCACCCTGGACGTACGGGGTCAGCAGGTCGATGACCTTGATGCCGGTCTCGAACATCGTGGTCTTGGACTCGAGCTGGTCGAAGGCCGGCGGCTTGCGGTGGATCGGCCAGCGCTCGGTGATCTCGAGCTTCTCGCCCGGCTTGAGGTTGAGCACCTCACCGGTCACGTCGAAGACGTGGCCCTTGGTGATGTCGCCGACCGGTACGCTGATCGGCGCGCCGGTGTCACGCACGACCGAACCACGCACCAGGCCGTCGGTCGGCTTGAGGGCGATCGCGCGGACCATCGAGTCGCCGAGGTGCTGGGCGACCTCCAGACGCAGCGTGAAGCTGGCCTCGTCCTCACCCTGCGCCGAGAGATCGATGTTGACCTCGAGCAGGTTGTAGATCTCGGGGATCGCGTCGGTCGGGAACTCGATGTCGACGACCGGGCCGATCACCCGGGCGACGCGGCCCGAACCCGCGCGGTCCTTGCTCGTGGCCGCGGCGTCGGTGCTGGTGGCAGTCATGGTCTCTCCGTGGTGTTGTGCGTCAGTGCAGTGCTCGGTGCAGGTCTCACGAGGCGGACAGCGCGTCGGCGCCGGACACGATCTCGCTGATCTCCTGGGTGATCTCGGACTGGCGGGCCTGGTTGGCCAACCGGGTGTACGTGCGGATGAGCTCCTCGGCGTTCTCGGTCGCCGTGTGCATGGCGCGCTGGCGCGCGGCGAGCTCGGACGCAGCCGCCTGGAGCAGGCAGCTGTGGATCCTGCTCTGGACGTACCGCGGCAGGAGCGCATCGAGGACGACCTCGGCCGAGGGCTCGAACTCGTAGAGCGGCAACGCCTCCTCGCCCGGGTCGGCGACGCCCTCGACGACCTCGAGCGGGAGCATCCTGATCACGCGCGGGGTCTGGGTGACCATGTTGACGAACTGCGTGTAGACGATGTGCAGCTCGCCGACCCCGCCCTCCTCGTCGGCGGCCATGAAGGCCTCGAGCAGGGTGTCGGCGATCTCGTGGGCGAGCTCGGCGGTCGGCGAGTCCGACGAGCCGGTCCAGGACCTGGTGACCGGGCGGTTGCGGAACGAGTAGAAGGACACCCCACGCCGACCGGTCAGGTACAGCGAGACCTCCTTGCCCTCGTCGGCCAGGAGCTGCAGCCGCCGCTCACCCTCGCGGAGCACGGAGGCCGAGTACGCGCCTGCCATCCCGCGGTCGGAGGTCACCAGGAGCACCGCGACGCGGCCCTTCTCCGGTCGCTCCGTCGTCAGCGGGTGCTCGACGCCGGCGTGGGTCGCGACAGCCGACACGGCGCGCGTGATGGCGCGGGCGTACGGCGCCGCCGCAGTGACCCGCTCGCGTGCCTTGCCGATGCGCGAGGCAGCGATGAGCTCCATCGCGCGGAAGATCTTCTTCAACGACTGGGTCGACCGGATCCGCTCCCGGTAGACGCGTTGCTGACCCGCCACGCTCAGCCCCGCTTCTGCTTGACGATCTGCTCCTGCTCGACATCGGCAGCATCGTCGACCTCGACGCTCAGCTCGGCGACCGGGACGTCACGACCCGCGATGAACCGCGCGGCGAACTCGTCGACGGCCTGCCCGAGGGCCACCTCGACCTCGTCCGACAGCAGGCCGGTCTCGGCGATGGTCGTCAGGACCGTCGAGGTGCGGCGCAGGTGCTCGAGCATCTCGGCCTCGAAGCGCCGGACGTCGGCCAGGGCGACCTTGTCCAGCTTGCCCTTCGTGCCGGCCCAGATCGAGGCGACCTGGTCCTCGACCGGGTACGGCGAGTACTGGGGCTGCTTGAGCAGCTCCATCAGGCGCGCACCCCGGGTCAGCTGCTGGCGCGACGCCGCGTCGAGGTCCGAGGCGAACATCGCGAACGCCTCGAGCGACCGGTACTGGGCGAGGTCGATCTTGAGCGTCCCGGAGACCTTCTTCATCGCCTTCACCTGGGCTGCGCCGCCGACCCGCGAGACCGAGATGCCGACGTCGACGGCCGGCCGCTGGTCGGCGTTGAAGAGGTCGGACTGCAGGAAGATCTGGCCGTCGGTGATCGAGATGACGTTGGTCGGGATGTACGCGGAGACGTCGTTGGCCTTCGTCTCGATCATCGGCAGACCGGTCATCGAGCCGCCGCCGAGCTCGTCGTTCAGCTTGGCGCAACGCTCGAGCAGGCGGGAGTGCAGGTAGAAGACGTCGCCGGGGTACGCCTCGCGGCCCGGCGGACGCCGCAGCAGCAGCGAGACGGCACGGTAGGCCTCGGCCTGCTTCGACAGGTCGTCGAAGACGATCAGGACGTGCTTGCCCTCGTACATCCAGTGCTGGCCGATCGCCGATCCGGTGTACGGCGCGATGTACTTGAACCCGGCCGAGTCCGACGCGGGCGCCGCGACGATCGTCGTGTAGGCGAGCGCTCCGGCCTCCTCGAGTGCGCCACGGACCGCGGCGATCGTCGAACCCTTCTGGCCGATCGCGACGTAGATGCAGCGGACCTGCTTCTTCGGGTCGCCGGTCTCCCAGTTGGACCGCTGGTTGATGATCGTGTCGATCGCGATCGCGGTCTTGCCGGTCTGCCGGTCGCCGATGATCAGCTGACGCTGGCCGCGGCCGATCGGGATCATCGCGTCGATCGCCTTGAGGCCGGTCTGCAGCGGCTCGTGCACCGACTTGCGGGCCATCACGCCGGGAGCCTGGAGCTCCAGTGCGCGGCGCATCTCGGTCGCGACCGGGCCCAGCCCGTCGATCGGGGTGCCCAGCGCGTCGACGACGCGACCCAGGTACCCGTCGCCGACCGGCACCGAGAGGACCTCGCCGGTCCGTCGGACGACCTGGCCCTCCTCGATGCCCCGGAACTCGCCGAGCACGACGACGCCGATCTCGCGGACGTCGAGGTTCAGCGCCAGGCCGAGGGTGCCGTCCTCGAACTCGAGCAGCTCGTTGGCCATCGCCCCCGGAAGGCCCTCGACCTGCGCGATGCCGTCGCCGGCCAGCGTGACCCGCCCGACCTCCTCACGGATCGCGCCGTGCGGTTCGTAGGACTTCACGAAGCTGTCCAGCGCAGCCCGGATCTCCTCGGGCTTGATCGTCAGCTCAGCCATGGTCTCTCTCCTGTCGTGACAGCACCGGTCGGTGCTGTCGTCTACGTCATGCGTGGGCCGCGCGCGGTGGGCGGCCCAGGTGTCCTGCGGCCGGTCTCAGCCGGCCATCCTGCGTCGTGCCTCGTCCAGGCGGGCCAGCAGGGTCGCGTCGACCACCTCCGAGCCCACCTCCATCCGCAGTCCGCCGACGACCGTGGGGTCGATCAGCACGTTCAGCTGTACCGGGCGCCCGTAGGTGCGCTCCAGGAGGGCGGTGAGCCGGTCCACCTGCTCCGGCGAGAACGCCGAGGCGGCGGTGATCAGGGCGATCATCAGCTGTCGCCTGCGGGCTGCCAGCCGGCCGAGCATCCCGAGCATCGCGGCCATCGTGCGGCCGCGGGGTGCGAACGCCGCACGCTCGACGAGCTGCAGCGTGATCGGCTGGACCTTCCCGACGAGCAGCCCGTGCACGAGCTCGGCGCGCGACGCCGCCGGCGCACCACGGTCCGTGAGCGCCCTGCGCAGGTCCCGCTGGCCGACGAGCAACCGACCGAGCCGGAAGATCTCGTGCTCGACCAGCTCGAGCGTGCCGGTCGACTGCGCAGCCGCGAGCACAGCGTCCGCGGCAACCTGCTCGACGGCCTCGGGCAGGTCGTTCTCGGAGGCCCAGCGTGCCCGGGCGAACGCGCTGAGCACGCCGACGACCCGATCGTCCACCTTGCCGGACAGCAGCCCGACGACGAGCCCCGCCTTCGCGTCACCGGTGCGTGCCGGGTCGCTCAGTGCACCGCGCAGCGACGTGGACGAGTCCAGGGCGTCCACCACGGCGAACAGCTGCTCGCCCAGGACGGTGCCCTGCGTCCCGGCCGCGACCAGGACGGGCTCGAACTCGCGGGCTACCGCGTCGAGCGACGCTGCGCTGATGCCCCGCATCAGCCCTCCCGGCCCGCCGTCGTCGGGGACGCGGCCGTCGCCTCGAGCTCGTCGAGGAACCGGTCGATGACCCGGGACTGCCGTGCCGAGTCGGCCAGGGCCTCGCCGACGATCCGCGACGCGAGCTCGGTGGCGAGCCCGGCCACGTCGGCCCGCAGCGCGACGGTCGCCTGCTGGTGCTCCGCGGCGATCTGGCGCTGGGCCGACTCGAGGATGCGGGTGGCGTCCTCGCTCGCCTTGGCGCGCAGCTCGGCGATGATCGCCGCGCCCTCGGTGCGCGCAGCCTCGCGGATCCGTCCCGCTTCGGAACGTGCCTCCGAGAGCTGCGCCTGGTACGAGGCGAGCGCGGCGGCGGCCTCGGCCTGTGCCTTGGCGGCGTGCGCGAGCCCACCCTGGATCTTCTCGGTGCGCTCGTCGAGCACCCGGGTGAAGACCGGCAGGACGCTCCGCTGGAACACGACCGCGATGATCACCAGCGCGAGCGTCGACCAGATGACCTCCGAGATGGGCGGGATGAAGAGACCGAATCCCTCGGGGACGTCACCGCCTTCGGCCGCCAGCCTGATGATGGGGTTCATCAGAACATCAGGCCCGCGACCAGACCGATGAGGCCGAGGGCCTCGACCAGTGCCATACCGATGAACATGTTGATGCGCAGCTGGCCGGCGACCTCGGGCTGGCGCGCGACGCTCTCCTGCGTCTTGGCGACGAGCAGGCCGATGCCGATACCCGGGCCGAGCGTGGCGAGGCCGTAGCCGACGGTCGCGATGTTGCCGGTCACCTCGGCGAGGATGGTGCTGTCCACAGTGCTTCCTTCCATGGTCCCCCCGCGAGAGCGGGGGCGTTGTCACGTCGGTCGATCAACGGTCGCGGGTGCAACCGGCGGGATCAGTGCGCCTCCTGCGAGAGGTTGATGTACACCGCAGTCAGCAGCGTGAAGATGTAGGCCTGCAGCGCCGCGATGAAGATCTCGAAGAGCGTGAACGCGAAGGCGGCACCGAAGGTCAGCACGCTCACGGCCTTGAGGGCTCCGCTGGCCTCGACGAACAGGTAGTTCGTCAGGCCGAAGAACAGCACGAGCAGCAGGTGGCCGGCGAGCATGTTGGCCATGAGACGGATGGTGAGCGTGGCCGGCCGCAGGATGAAGGTGGAGATCAGCTCGATCGGCGCCAGCACGATGTAGATCGGCCACGGCACCCCGGCCGGGAAGAGGCTGCCCCGCACGAACCCCACGGGACCGTGGGCCTTGACCCCGGCATAGATGAAGGCGACCCAGGCCACCACCGCGAGCAGCAGCGGGACGGCCACGACCGAGGTCGAGGCGATGTTGAGCAACGGCAGCACGCCGGTGATGTTCATCGCGAAGATCGCGAAGAACATCATGGTCAGCAGGGGGACGAACGGCCGGGCCTTGACCTTGCCCAGGACCTCTTCGGCGATGTTGACCCGGACGAAGTCGAGGCCCATCTCGGCGATGTTCTGGGCTCGTCCCGGGACGAGGGTCGCGCGACGTGCGACCAGCCAGAAGGCCAGCGAGAGCACGACCGCGGCGATGAGCCGGACGATCGAGATCCGGTTGAACTCGAAGATCGTGCCCTCGAAGGCCAGCGCCGGCGGGAAGAACTCGCCGATGGAGGGAACATGGAACCCACCCTCGTCACCGGATGCGGCGAGCAGGAGGTTCGTCGCTGCGGTGATCAGAGCGCACTCCCCGAGGTCGTGTGGTCCGAGTCATCGGCGGACAGGCGCGCCCTCGGAGCAGGTCATGGTGGATCGCCGGAATCTTATCCCATCGAGGCCCACCCACCGACGGTCCGTCCACGCTTGTGCAGAGGTTCACGACCGGGCCAACGGTCCGTCGTCCCCGATCAGGCTCGCGGCTCGGTGTAGGGCACGCGACCGGAGCTCGCCGCGCGGAAGTCGACGAATGCGGACCCCAGGACCGCGACGGCCACGACGGCCACCAGGACCCCCCGGTGGTAGAACTCCTGGTCGCGGAGCACGGCAACCACGACGAGCACCACGACCATCTTCAGGATCCACGTCCCGACGAGCACCCCGCTGGCCACCGTGATCGACGAGCCGGCCGTCCGGACCATGGCCAGCACGGTGGTCCCGCTGAACACCAGGACGATGGCGACGCCGATCACGGCACCCCACACGCCGGGCAGACCGCCGACCAGGGCACCGATGCCGGTCCCCAGCACCGCGACGAGGCCCACCAGGACGAGCATGTCGCGCAGCGCGCGCCGGAAGACGTCCCGCACCGGATCGGGCGTCGTGTGCGGCCCGTCGGGGCCCGTGGTCCTCGGGTCGGCCATCGTCAGGCTCCTCGTGCGGTGGGTGAGCGAAGGACCTTGCCCCGCAGCGGGCCGAGCGTCAGGACGAGGGCGACCACGGCGCCGACGCCGACCGCCCACAGCGCCGTCGTCGTCGTCCACACCGCGAGGCCGGCCGCGCCGAAGGCGAACACGGTGGTCCACAGATACATGATCACCACAGCCCGGCGGTGCGAGTGGCCCAGCTGCAGCAGGCGGTGGTGCAGATGGTGGCGATCGGCCTGGAACGGGGACCGTCCGGCTCCGACGCGGCGGATCACGGCGAGCACCATGTCGAGCAGGGGCAGGATCAGCACCGCCACCGGCAGGACGATCGGCAGGAAGGCCGGGAACTGCTGCCTCGCCGTGACGTCGACGGCGCTCACCTGGCCGGTCACCACGATCGCCGCCGCAGCGATGGTCAGGCCGATGAGCATCGCGCCGGAGTCCCCCATGAAGATCCGGGCGGGGTAGAAGTTGTGCGGCAGGAAGCCGACGCACGCCCCGACCAGGACCACCACGACCATGCTCGCGAGGTTCGAGTAGCTCTCGCCGGGCGCTGCGTCACGTGAGAGCAGGTACGTGTACACGAAGAAGGCTGCGCCGCCGATGGCGATCAGGCCCGCCGCGAGGCCGTCCAGACCGTCCACGAAGTTGACGGCGTTCATCGCGACCACCACCACGAGCACCGTGACGACGAGCGAGAGCTGGCTCGACCCGATGGTCGAGCCGGCGATCGGCACGGCGTACAGCTGGACCTTGCCACCCCACGCCAGGAGCCCGGCGGCAAGGATCTGCCCGATGAGCTTGGTGAACCAGTCGAGGTCCCAGATGTCGTCCGCGGCCCCCAGCACGCACACCAGGGCCGCCGACCCGAGGATCGCCCACGCCGCGCTCGACGACGTGAACACACCCTGGAGGAACGGCATCCGCGCGGCGAGCACCAGCGCGACGGCCATGCCCAGCAGCATCGCGACCCCACCGAGCCGCGGGATGGGCACCACATGGACGTCGCGCTCCCGCACCGCGGTGATCGCCCCGGTGCGCAGCGCGAGCCACCGGGCGAGCGGCGTGGTCAGGTAGGTCACCGCTGCGGCGACGAGCATCAGGAGCAGATAGACCCTCACGGGGCATCAGCGCCGTCTCGGGCGTCGTCGACGTCCAGCACGTCTGCGACCCGACGGAGCTCGGCGAGGCTGATCGCGCCGGTCCGGACCAGGCGCAACGGGCCGGTCGCGTCGACGATCGTCGAGGCGACCCCGCCAGGGCTCCGACCTGCCTCGAGGTAGACCGCCACCGATGCCCCGAGCTGTTCGGCCGCCGCCACGGCCGTCCGCGCCGCCGGGCGACCGGTGAGGTTCGCGCTCGAGACCGCGAGCGGACCGGTCCGGCGCAGCAGCGCCAGGGCCGCGGGGTGGTCCGGCATCCGCACGGCGACCGTCCCGCGCGTCTCGCCGAGGTCCCACGCGAGTGACGGCTGGGCGCGGCAGATGACCGTCAGCCCGCCGGGCCAGAACGCCTCGACCATGTCCCGGGCGAGCGGCGGGAGGTCGGCGCACAGCCCGTCGAGGGTGCGTAGCTCGGGGACCAGCACGGGCGGTGGCATCTGGCGCCCCCGCCCCTTGGCCGCGAGGAGCGCCGCGACCGCCTGCGGGTTGAACGCATCGGCGCCGATGCCGTAGACGGTGTCGGTGGGCAGCACGACCAGCGCACCGCGGGCGACCGCGTTGACGGCCTCGTCGATCGCCGGGCCCCACGAGCCCGGGTCGGTGCAGTCCATGACGGAGGTGGTCACGGCCGCGAGTCTTCCACGTCGGGCCCGCTCCGCCGTGCCACGACCATGCGGTCGCGACCGGTCAGGTCCTGACGCGTCTCGACCTGCTCGAAGGCGCCGCCGGCGCGGACGAGCTCACGGACCGCCTCGGCCTGCACCTCGGCGTGCTCCATGACGAACAACCCGCCGGGTACCAGGAGCCTCGCCGCCGCCTCGACGACGCCGGCCGGCACGGTCAGCCCGTCGCGGCCCAGGCCGTACAGCGCGACGGCGGGGTCGTGCTCGCGCACCTCGGGGTCGACCGGGACGGCATCGGGCGGGATGTACGGCGGGTTGGCGACCACGACGTCGACCGTCCCGTCCAGGGTCCGCAGAGCCGTCCTGGCGTCGCCGCGCACGAGGTGGACGGCGGCGTCCTGCGCCGCCTCGACGTTGCGCAGAGCCCAGCGGTACGCCTCGGCGTCGAGCTCGACCGCATGGACCTGCGCGCCCGGGACCTCGTGCGCCACGGCGAGCGCGATCGCACCCGAGCCCGTGCACAGGTCGACGACGACGACGCCGGGCCGCCGGGCGAGGACGGCCGCCGCCTCGTCGACCGCCGCCTGGGCGACCTGCTCGGTCTCCGGCCGGGGGACGAACACGCCGGGCCCGACGGCGAGCTCGATGGTGCGGAACGGCGCGGTCCCGGTCAGGTGCTGCAGCGGTACCCGAGCGGCACGCCGGGCGACGAGCGTCCCGAGCCCGGCCGGCGCGGGCCGGCCGAGAACGGCGGCGGTGCGGACCTCACCCCGCGAGACGCCGAGCACGTGCGCGGCGAGCAGCTCGACGTCGGCGCGGGCGGAGTCGATGCCTGCGTCGGCGAGCACGCGCGCCCCGGAGCGCAGGGCGCTGTCGAGCGAGGGCGAGTCCGGGGAGCCGTCCGGCGGCGCGCTCACAACCCGGCCCCCGCCTCGGCGAGCCGCGCGGCGTCGTCGGCGTCGATCGCCGAGCGGACCACGGGGTCGAGGTCTCCGTCGAGCACCTGGTCGAGGTTGTAGGCCTTGAACCCGGTCCGATGGTCGGCGATCCGGTTCTCGGGGAAGTTGTACGTGCGGATGCGCTCGGAGCGGTCGACGGTGCGTACCTGGGACCTGCGCGCCTGGGACGCCGCTGCGGCGGCCTGCTCCTGCTGGGCGGCGAGCAGGCGCGCACGCAGGATGCGCATCGCCTGCTCCTTGTTCTGCAGCTGCGACTTCTCGTTCTGGCAGGACACGACGAGCCCGCTGGGCAGGTGCGTGATCCGGACCGCCGAGTCGGTGGTGTTGACGGACTGCCCGCCCGGACCGGACGAGCGGTACACGTCGATGCGCAGGTCGTTCGGGTCGATCCCGACCTCGGCCGCGTCGTCGGCCTCCGGCAGGGCCACCACCCCGGCGGCAGACGTGTGGATCCGGCCCTGGGACTCGGTGACCGGGACCCGCTGGACGCGGTGCACACCGCCCTCGTACTTCAGGTGCGCCCACACGCCGTCCTCCGGCGCGACTGTGCCGCGCGCCTTCACGGCGATCGTCACGTCCTTGTAGCCGCCCAGGTCCGACTGCGTCGCCTCGAGCACCTCGGTCTTCCAGCCGCGGCGCTCGGCATAGCGCAGGTACATCCGGAGCAGGTCCCCGGCGAAGAGGGCAGACTCCTCGCCACCCTCGCCCGCCTTGATCTCGAGCAGGACGTCCCGGGAGTCGTCCGGGTCACGCGGGACGAGCACCCGGCGCAGGTCCGCGGCGGCGTCGTCGGCCGCGCGGCGCAGGGTCGGAAGCTCCGCGGCGAAACCCGCATCGGACTGTGCGAGCTCCGCGGCCGCGTCGGCGTCGCCGGTGGCCTGCTGCCACGCGCGATAGGCGGCGACCACGCGACCCAGCTCGGCGTACCGCCGCCCGAGGGCGCGGGCCCGACCGGCGTCGCCGTGCACGGCGGGGTCGGCCAGACGGGCCTCGATCTCACCGTGCTCGGAGAGCAGCGGGATGACCGCATCGAACGCCTCGCCCATCGCCCACCTCCCGTTCCGCCACCCCAGCTGTCAGACCGACGACCCCCGCACGGCGGCCGAGCCCTCCGGACAGACGACGACGCCGGTGGGACGTGCCGTCCGGGCGCTGCGCGGTGCTGCGCAGGCGGACGGCGGCGTGACCCACCGGCGTCGAGGAGCTACTTGGCGGCGTCGGCCTTCTTGCCGTACCGCGCCTCGAAGCGGGCGACGCGGCCGCCGGTGTCGAGGATCTTCTGCTTGCCCGTGTAGAACGGGTGGCACGCGCTGCAGACGTCGGCGTGGATCTGGCCGGACGTCGCGGTGCTGCGCGTCGTGAACGTGTTGCCACAGGTGCAGGTCACCGTGGTGGTGACGTACGCCGGGTGGATGTCCTTCTTCACTGGGGCTACTCCTCATCTGGAAGTCGCCGGGTCGTGGGCGGGTTCGCACACGTGAACCGGGGACCAAGGGGACAGTCTGCCAGAACGCCTGGTGAGGTCGAAACCTTCCCGGGCGGACCGGCGGTCGAACGGGTCAGTCCTTGCCCATGCCGGGCGTCGTCTTCTGCACCTGGAGCAGGAACTCGACGTTCGACTGCGTCTCGCGCAGCTTGCCGAGCAGCAGCTCGATCGCCTGCTGCTGGTCGAGTGCGCTCATCACCCGACGCAGCTTCCAGTTGATCTTCAGCTCGTCCGCCGGGATGAGGATCTCCTCGCGGCGCGTGCCGGAGGCGTCCACGTCGACTGCCGGGAAGATCCGCTTGTCCGCGAGCATCCGGGAGAGCTTGAGCTCCATGTTCCCGGTGCCCTTGAACTCCTCGAAGATGACCTCGTCGGCCTTGGAGCCCGTCTCGACCAGGGCCGTGGCCAGGATGGTCAGCGACCCTCCGTGCTCGATGTTGCGCGCCGCACCGAAGAACCGCTTGGGCGGGTACAGGGCGCTGGAGTCGACACCACCGGACAGGATGCGGCCCGATGCCGGCGCCGCGATGTTGTAGGCACGACCCAGTCGGGTGATCGAGTCGAGCAGCACGACGACGTCCTGGCCCAGCTCCACGAGCCGCTTGGCCCGCTCGATGGCGAGCTCCGCGACTGTCGTGTGGTCGTCGGCCGGCCGGTCGAAGGTCGAGGCGATGACCTCACCCTTGACCGTGCGCTGCATGTCCGTGACCTCTTCGGGGCGCTCGTCGACGAGCACGACCATCAGGTGGACCTCGGGGTTGTTCGTGGTGATCGCGTTGGCGATCGCCTGCAGCACGAGGGTCTTGCCCGCCTTGGGCGGGGAGACGATCAGACCGCGCTGGCCCTTGCCGATCGGGGCGACCAGGTCGATGACCCGCGTGGTCATGATGTTCTGGGCGGTCTCGAGGCGCAGGCGCTCCTGCGGGTACAGCGGGGTCAGCTTGCCGAAGTCGGGCCGGTTGCGGGACTCCTCGATGGTCATCCCGTTGATGGAGTCCAGCCGGACCAGGGCGTTGACCTTGCTGTTGCGGCCCTGGGGCAGCTGCTCGCCCTCACGCGGCTGGCGGACGGCGCCGATGATGGCGTCACCCTTGCGCATGCCGTTCTTCTTGACCTGGTTCATCGACACGTAGACGTCGTTGTCCCCCGGCAGGTAGCCCGAGGTCCGCACGAAGGCGTAGTTGTCCTTGATGTCGAGGATCCCGGCGACGGGCAGCAGCACGTCGTCGTCGCTGACCTCGACCTCGTCGTACCCGGCGAGGTCGCCGGGGCCGGTGCGCTCACGCCCGCGCTTGTTGCGGTCACGGTCACGGTAGCGACCGCGGCGGCGGCGCCGCCCGGCTCGTCCTCGAACGCCTCGGCGTTCCGGCCCTGACGGGGATTGCCCTGGGCGCCCTGGCGGCTCTGGCCGCCGTCGCGAGCCTGACCACCCTCGCGGCTCTGGCCCCCGTCGCGGCTCTGGCCCCCGTCGCGGGCCTGACCACCGTCACGCGCCTGACCACCGTCACGGCCCTGACCACCGTCGCGGTTCTGGCCACCGTCGCGAGCGCGGACGGGCTCGGTGGACTCGGTCTGCTGCTCGCCCTCGCCGACGCCAGGGGCGCCCTCGGGACGCCCTGCACGGCGCGAGCGCCGACCACCCTCGACGGTCACCGCGCGTGCGGCCGCTGCGGCCCGGGCAGCGCGGTCGTCGGGGCTCTCGCCACCGACGGTCCGTTCCGTCCGGTCGCCGCGCTCCACGTGGCGCTCGGTGTGCTCACGCGCGCCGGTCGTCACGGTGTGCTCGGCCTGCTCACGCGCGCCGTTCGTCACGGCGCGCTCGGCGGTCCGGACCGGAGGGGATGCCTGCACCCGGGACTCGCCGTCCACCCGGCCACCGGCCACGGCACGTGTTGCGCCGGAGCGGTGCTCGCGGATCGCGGTGACCAGGTCACCCTTGCGCATCGCTGAGTTCTTGGGGACGCCGAGCTCGGCCGCGAGGGCCTGGAGCTCAGGCAGCCGGAGCGTCGACAGTGCGCCGCTCCGGGCTGTGCTGTCCGAGGCGCCCGCGGATGCCGCAGGGCTGCCTGTCGCAGCCTGGATGGTGTCTGACACGAAGGATCCTTCCCCCTCGTCGTCGGCCCGCTCACCTGAGGTGGGGCCGCGTGGAAGACGTCCGGGCCGTGCCCGGATCGTTGGTCAAGCCACAGTCAGGTCGTACGCGAAAGGGTCGACCTTGAGGTGGCTTGGTCCCCTCCGACCGTCGGGGATCCGCGCAACGATGACAGCGCGTTTTCCGCTCGGGGAACCGGGGAGATGACGCAAGGCTATCACTGCCGGTCCGCACCCGCTCACACCCGCCCGCTGCGAGCGTCAGAGCCGCTCTGCCAGCGCGCCGTCCGCTGCGATCCCCGGCATCAGGACCTGCCAGCCGGACTCGGTCATCCCGTCCGGGCCCGGCGCACCGAGCAGCTCGGCCCGCACCCGGGCTGCCGCGTCGCCGTCGCTCGCGCGTTCGAGGACGAGCACCGACGGCCCGGCCCCCGAGACCACCGCCGCCTGGCCCGCCGCGCGCAGCGCCCGGACCAGCTCGAGCGTGGTCGGCATCACGGCCGACCGGTACTCCTGGTGCAGCCGGTCGACGGTGGCGTCGAAGAGCAGCTCGGGCCGATGGCACAGGGCCTGCACGAGGAGCGCGGCACGCCCGGCGTTGAACGCGGCGTCGGCGTGCGGGACGGTCGCCGGCAGGACTCCGCGGGCGGTCTTGGTCGCGCACCGAACCGACGGGACGAGCACGACCGGCACGACGTCGGCGTGCACCGGCAGGGCCGTCGCATGCGGTCCGTCCGGGCTGGTCCACGCGATCGTCGCCCCACCGAGGATGGCCGGGGCGGCATTGTCCGGGTGGCCCTCGAACGCCGAGGCGATCCGGAACGCCGCCGTGTTGCTCAGCGCCTCGGGGTCACCGATGAGCATCCGCACCGCGAGGATCCCCGCGACGACGGCGGCCGCGGACGAACCCATCCCCCGGCCGTGCGGGATGGTGTTGTGGCAGATCAGGTGCAGACCCACCTGGGGCGCGCCGACGTCGTCGAGGGTCGCCCGGATGGCGCGGACGATCAGGTGGTCCTCGCCCGTCGGCAGCTCCGTCGCGCCCTCGCCGAACACCTCGACGGTCACGTCGGGGTTGCCCAGCGCCCTGACCTCCACGGTGTCGAAGTGGGCGAGGGCCAGACCGAGCGCGTCGAAGCCCGGGCCGAGGTTGGCGCTGGTCGCCGGGACCCGCACCCGGACGTGGTCGCTGCCGAGTCGCATCGTCGTGGCCGGCTCAGTCGAGCTCGAGCGCATCGGCGATGGACACGACGTCCGCCGGCACCCGGACCGGCTGGACCTCGGACCCGTCCGCCGTGCGCAGGGCCCACTGCGGGTCCTTCAGGCCGTGACCCGTGACCGTGATCGTGATGCGTGCGCCGGCGGGTACCCGACCCTCCCGCGCGAGCGCGAGCAGGCCGGCGACCCCGGCGGCCGACGCCGGCTCGACGAAGACGCCGACCTTGCCCGCCAGGATCCGGTGCGCGGCGAGGATCTGCTCGTCCGTCACGGCCTCGATCAGCCCACCGGACTCGTCACGCGCCGCGAGCGCCTGGGTCCAGGACGCCGGGTTGCCGATCCGGATGGCGGTGGCGATCGTCTCCGGCTCGGTGATCGGGTGGCCGACGACGATCGGCGCCGCGCCGGCCGCCTGGAAGCCCCACATCACCGGTGTCCTGGTGGCCGGCCCGTCGGCGGCGTACTCCGTGAAGCCCTTCCAGTACGCGGTGATGTTGCCGGCGTTCCCCACCGGGAGCACGTGGATGTCCGGGGCGTCGCCCAGCGCGTCGACGATCTCGAACGCGCCGGTCTTCTGCCCCTCGATCCGGTCGGGGTTGACCGAGTTGACGAGCTCGACCGGGTACGCCTCGGCGAGCTTGCGGGCCGCGACCAGGCAGTCGTCGAAGTTGCCGTCGACCTGCAGCAGACGAGCACCGTGCGCCACGGCCTGGCTCAGCTTGCCCATCGCGATCTTGCCGTCCGGCACCAGGACGGCGCAGGTCATGCCCGCGGCGGTGGCATAGGCGGCGGCCGACGCCGAGGTGTTGCCGGTCGAGGCGCACACCACGACGCGCGCACCACGCCCGGCGGCAGCGGAGATCGCCGTCGTCATCCCGCGGTCCTTGAAGGAGCCCGTCGGGTTCATCCCCTCGACCTTCAGGTACACCTGGGCGCCGGTCAGGTCCGACAGGTACGGCGCCGGCACCAGGGGCGTGCCACCCTCGCCGAGGGTCACCACGTGCGCGAGCACGTGTGCGGGCAGACGGTCGGCGTACTCGGCGATCACGCCACGCCACTGGTGGGCCACCTAGGCTCCTTCGACTCTCAGGACGGAGACCACCGCGGCCACGACAGGCAGCCCGGCGAGGTCGGCGACGGTTGCGGACAGTGCGGCGTCGCGTGCGGCGTGCGTCACGACGAGCAGATCGGCCTGGCCGCCGCCCGCGACGGTCGCCTGACCCTGACGGACGACCTCGATCGACACGTCGTGCCCGGCGAACACCTGGGCGACCTGGGCCAGGACACCCGACCGGTCCGCCACCCGCAGGTGGATCTGGTAGCGGGTCACCGCCTCGGCGATGCTGTGCACGGGAAGCTCGGCGTAGCTCGACTCGACCGGACCCTTGCCGCCGAGGACCCGGTGCCGGGCCACGGTCACCAGGTCACCGAGGATCGCGCTCGCCGTCGGCGCGCCGCCCGCACCGCGCCCGTAGAACATCAGCTCACCGGCGGCCTCAGCCTCGACGAACACCGCGTTGAACGCCCCCCGGACGCCCGCGAGCGGGTGGCCGAGCGGAACCAGCGCGGGGTGCACCCGCACGACGATCCCGCGGGTGTCCCGCTCGTCGTCGTGCCCGGGCGAGCCGACCCGTTCGGCGATCGCGAGCAGCTTGATCACGTGCCCCGTCTCGGCAGCCCACGCGACGTCGTCCGCCGTGATGCCGAGGATCCCTTCGCGGTGGACGTCGTCGACGCTCACCCGGGTGTGGAAGGCGAGCGAGGCGAGGATGGCGGCCTTGGCGGCGGCGTCGTAGCCCTCGACGTCGGCGGTGGGGTCCGCCTCGGCGTACCCGAGCTCCTGCGCCTGCTTGACGGCCTGCGCGAGCTCGAGCCCGACCGTCGCCATCTGGTCCAGCACGTAGTTGGTGGTGCCGTTGACGATGCCCAGGACCCGCGTCACCCGATCACCGGCGAGGGACTCGCGGACCGGCCGCACCAGGGGGATGGCACCGGCGACCGCCGCCTCGAAGTAGAGGTCGACCCCGGCAGCGTCGGCAGCGGCATAGAGCGTCGGCCCGTCCTGCCCGAGGAGCGCCTTGTTCGCGGTCACGACGGCCGCTCCCCCGGCGATGGCACGCAGCAGCAGCGAACGGGCCGGCTCGATGCCACCGAGCACCTCGACGACGACGTCGGCGCGGTCGACCAGCGACGCCGCGTCACTGGTGAGCAGCGCACGGTCGATCACCGGGTCCCGCTGCGCGTCGAGGTTGCGCACCGCGATGCCGACGAGCTCGAGCGGCGCACCGACGCGGGCGGCGAGATCCGTGGCCTGGCTGGTCATCAGTCGTGCGACCTCGGTACCGACGACGCCGCATCCGAGCAGGGCGACGCGCACTGCGCCGTCATGGGCTCCCACGGGTGGTCCGCCTCTCGTCGTCGTGCTCGTGCGGCACTGCTCAGGTCGTGCGTCTGCGTGCAGGACCCCAGGCCGCGCCCAGGATACGGGTGCGACCCCTCGGCCGGGACGGGTGTCCGCGGCGGACGTCCGGCGCACCCTCGGCGGCGGCGACCACGCCGTCCGGTCGGCGAGGTCGTCCACCTGGGCGGGTGGTCAGCCGACGTCGAGTGCGAGCAGGTCGTCCTCGGTCTCGCGCCGCACGATGACGCGCGTCCCACCGGCGCGGACGGCCACGACGGGCGGCCGCGGGACGTGGTTGTAGTTGGAGGCCATGGACCGACCGTAGGCACCCGTGACGGGGACCGCGAGCAGGTCACCGGCCGCGACGTCGGCCGGCAGGGCCACGTCGTGCACCAGGATGTCGCCGCTCTCGCAGTGCTTGCCGACGACCCGCGCCCGGACGGTGCCGGGACTGCCACGGCGCGAGACCACGGCGGCGGTGTAGTGCGCGCCATAGAGGGCCGGCCGCAGGTTGTCGCTCATCCCGCCGTCCACCGAGACGTACGTGCGGGTGAAGCTGCCGGTCCCGTCCGGACCGGCGGCGTCGACGGTGACCGGCTTGACGGTGCCGACCGTGTAGAGGGTCAGGGTCGTCGGCCCGACGATCGCGCGACCGGGCTCGACCGAGATCCTCGGCACCGGGGTGTGCAGGTCGGCGCACGCGTCCTGGACCACGCGTGCGACGTCCTTGGCGATCCGCGACGGGTCGAGCGGCACCTCACCCGGCAGGTAGGCGACGCCGTAACCGCCGCCGAGGTCGACCTCGGCGACGAGGTGCCCGGTCACTGCGGCCAGCTCGGCGCGCAGGTCCAGGATGGTGCGCGCTGCGACCTCGAACCCGGACGGGTCGAGGATCTGCGAACCGATGTGGGAGTGCACGCCGAGGAGCTCGAGCTCCGGGTGGTCCAGGACGGCCCGCAGCCCGGCGAGCGCCTGGCCGCCGGCGACGGACAGCCCGAACTTCTGGTCCTCGTGCGCGGTCGAGATGTACTCGTGCCCGCCGGCGTGCACACCCGTGGTCACCCGGACCATGACCGGCGCGCGGCGGAGCATCGCCTCCGGGTGCCTCGCGCGGTACCGCCGGACGGCCTCGGCGACCCGGGCGACCTCCGGCAGCGAGTCGATCACGACGCGCCCGACACCGGCTTCCAGCGCCCGGTCGATCTCGGCATCGGACTTGTTGTTCCCGTGCAGGCCGATGTCGGGGCCCGGGACCCCCGCGCGGAGCGCGACCGCGAGCTCGCCGCCGGTGGCCGTGTCGATGCGCAGGCCCTCCTCGACGGCCCACCGCGCGACAGCGGTGCACAGGAACGCCTTGCCGGCGTAGTAGACGTCGACCTCGGTGCCGATCGCGGCGAAGGCCTCGGTGAAGGCCGCCCGGAACGTCCGGGCGCGGGCCCGGAAGTCGTCCTCGTCCAGGACGTAGACCGGTGTGCCGTGCTCGGCCGCGACGGCGCGCAGGTCCACCCCGGCGACGCTCACCGCGCCGTCCGGACCGACGACTGTGCTCGCCGGCCAGACCTGAGGGTCGAGGCCGTCGGGACTCACATGCGCTCCGGCGCGCTCACGCCGAGCAGCTCGAGACCGTTCGCGAGCACCGTGCGGGTCGCGTCGTTGAGCCACAGCCGGGTCCGGTGCACGTCGGTGACCTCCTCGTCGCCGAACGGGCTGACCCGGCGCTGGTCGTACCACTTGTGGTAGGCCCCGGCAAGCTCCTCGAGGTACCTGGCGACCCGGTGCGGCTCCCTCAGCTCGGCCGCCTGCGCGATGACCCGGCCCAGCTCGCCGAGCTTGGCCAGCAGCGTCGACTCGCTGACGTGGTCCAGCAGCGACGGGTCGAAGCCGTCCTCGCGCCGGACCCCGAGCTCGAGGGCGTTGCGCCCGACGTTGACCGTCCGGGCGTGGGCGTACTGCACGTAGTAGACCGGGTTCTCGTTGGTGGCCCTGGCGAGCAGGTCGAGGTCCAGGTCGATGCTCTGGTCGGCCGACGAACGTGCGAGCGAGTACCGCGCGGCGTCGACGCCGACCGCGTCGACCAGGTCGTCGATCGTCACGATCGTGCCGGCGCGCTTGCTCATCTTCATCGGCACGCCGCCCTTGACCAGGTTGACCATCTGGCCGATGAGGATCTCCAGGTTGACCCAGGGCGTGTCACCGAAGGCCGCGCACATCGCCATCATCCGGCCGATGTACCCGTGGTGGTCGGCGCCGAGCATGATCACGACCCGGTTGAAGCCGCGCTCCCGCTTGTCCAGGTAGTAAGCCAGGTCGCCGGCGATGTAGGCGGCCTCGCCGTCGGACTTGACGATGACGCGGTCCTTGTCGTCGCCGAAGTCCGTCGTGCGCAGCCAGGTCGCGCCGTCGGCCTCGAAGATGTGCCCGAGCTCGCGCAGCCGTGCGACGGCCCGGTCGACGGCCCCCGACTCGTGCAGGGCGTCCTCGTGGAAGTACACGTCGAACTGGACCCGGAACGCGCTGAGCTTGGCCTTGATCTCGGCGAACATCAGGTCGACGCCGCGGACCCTGAAGACCTCCTGCGCCTGCGCGTCCGGCAGGGTCAGCGGATCGGGCTCGCCGGCGGTGGTCGCGTCGAGGATCACCTGGTCGGCGATCTCGGCGATGTACTGGCCGCCGTACCCGTCCTCCGGAGCGTCCTGGCCCTTGGCGCGGGCCAGGAGCGAGCGGGCGAACCGGTCGATCTGGGACCCGGCGTCGTTGAAGTAGTACTCGCGGGTCACCTGGGCGCCGGACGCCTCGAGCATCCTGGCGAGCGAGTCGCCGACGGCTGCCCAGCGCACCGAGCCGATGTGCAAGGGTCCGGTCGGGTTCGCCGAGACGAACTCGAGGTTGATCCGCTCGCCGGCCAGCACCTGCGTGCGGCCGTAGGTCGTGCCCGCCTCGACGATGGTGCGCGCGAGCTCACCGGCCGCAGCGGTCTCGAGGGTGATGTTGAGGAAGCCGGGGCCCGCGACGTCCGCCGTGGCGACGCCGGGGACCGCTGCGATCCGTGCCGCGAGGATCTCGGCCACCGCGCGGGGCGCCAGGCCGGCCTTCTTCGCGAGCTGCATCGCCACGTTCGTCGCCCAGTCGCCGTGCTCGCGTGAGCGTGGTCGATCGACTGTCACGACCGCCGGCAGATCACTCACCTGCAGGGGAAGAGCACCGTCGGCGACGGCCTGGGCCAGGACGGCGCTCAGCGCCAGGGACAACTCAGCAGGGGTCACCGCGCAAGCCTACCGAGCACGAGATGCGACTGAATCGGGTGAACTCGGACCTGGGGAGATGCGCCGAGGGTCCCCGGCGGTGTTGACTGCGTCTCACGCCTACACCCCGGAGATGGGATGACTCGCCGCACGAACCTGATCGACCTCGCCGTCGGACGTCTGCGCCAGCAGATCACGTCCGGCGCGTGGGCGGTGGGTACCCGCATCCCGGCCGAGCCGTCGTTGACCGAGCTCATCGGGGTCGGGCGCAACACCGTGCGTGAGGCGGTCCAGTCCCTCGTCCATGCCGGGATGCTCGAGCGGCGGCAGGGATCAGGCACCTACGTGATCTCCGACTCGGAGCTGGGCAACGCAATGGGCCGCCAGCTCGCCGGCGCCCACCAGCGCGACGTCCTGGAGGTGCGCCGCAGCCTCGAGGTCGAGGCCGCCCGGCTCGCGGCGATGCGCCGCACCGACGAGCAGATCGCCGAGCTCCGGGCCCTGCGCGACACCCGCTCCGCTGCGTACGCCAGCGGCGAGCTCGACCGCATGGTCGAGGCCGACCTCGTGCTCCACCGCACGATCGCCCAGGCGGCGCACAACCCGGTGCTCCTGGCCCTGTACGAGAACCTGCAGGATGCGATCAGCGAGAACATCCGGTTCAACTTCGAGCACCCGGTGCACGACGACGACTCGCACCACGCCCTGGTCGAGGCCGTCGCCGCCGGCGACGCCAAGGCGGCCGTCGAGGAGATCGACCGCTACCTGACCGATCTCATCGGGGACGTCATCTGAGGCGTGGCCCAGGACTGGTAATCTTCTGCAGCACCCCGCCCGCGTAGCTCAGGGGATAGAGCGTCCGCCTCCGGAGCGGAAGGCCGCAGGTTCGAATCCTGTCGCGGGCACCATGTGATGTCGCAGGGCATCGACATCGACGTGATGTCGCAGGGTTCGCTGCCCCGACCCGTCCGGAACCTCATCGGCAGGCCCAGGTTGACGGCTGGGATCCGTCTCGTCGCGCGCGGCGGACGGCCGTGCCGGTCAAGGCCCGTCAGCGTGAGCCGGTCACGTCATCCACCTCGAAGGTCACGGCGTGCGCGGCGAGGCCCATCTGGCCGGCGAGCGCCTCGGCGCTGTCCCGCGTGAAGGACCCGGACATCTCCACCCGTCCGTCCGCGATGACGGTGCCGACCGACGGCGCGGTGACGACCACGCCGTCAAGAACCATCGCGATCTGGTTCTGCGGTGGGACGAGTCCCTGCAGCCGGGTCGTTGCGTCGCGGAAGGCGTCCGTGCCTGCTGGGCCGAGCTGGAGCGTCACCACCCACTGGTTGGTCTGGTCACCGTTCGGCCCCTCCCGCAGCCCCGCGCTCGCGCTCTCGATCGCCGAACCAGGGATCTCCACGGGACCGAGGACGTACTTCGCCGAGCCGTCGCCGTCGCAGGAGACGAGCGCCTCGCTGTCCGTACCGCCGGCGGGCAGGCGGTTCGCGGGGTCCGTGCAGTCCAGCGCGTCGTACGACGCGAGGACGCTTCCCGTGACGTAGTACGCGGCGTCACTGGGCGAGTCCGGGCCCGCCTTCGGCTCCACCTCGACGGTTTCGGCTCCTGGCTCGGCCGGCTCAGGGGACCCCAGTGCCAGCACCGGCCGGAAGGCGAGCTGCACCGGTCTGCTCACCATGTCGATCGTCGCCTGGTCGGGCTCCTTCGGCAGACTCACGACGATCGTGCCGTCGCTCGTCTCCACGACCTGCGCGTCGGTCACGCCCGCGACGCCCAGCCGCTGTCGGACCACCGCCGCCGCCTGGGCGAGTGTCTCGCCCGTGACCTGCGTCCCGTCCCCGGCGACCGGCCGCAACGTCACTCCGGGGCCGCGCTGCTCGGCCCCCTGCGTCGTCCCGGGTCCGGTCGACGGGTCGGACCGGTCCTGCTTGGCCGTCTGGACGTTCGCCGTGGCGATCGAGAACCCGATCGCGGCCACCACCGCGACCCCGAGCACGAGCACCGGGACGACGATCGCGGGACGCAGTCCCCGGCTGCGGGGCGTGGCTCCCGGCGGCAGCGGCGAAGGCGGAGCCACGCGCGGCTCCGACGGTTCGGGCAGACGGGACCCGCACGACGCGCAGGAGCGGGCGTCCGGCTCGGCATGCGCGCCACACGATGGGCAACGAGGCATCAGATGTGCGTCCCTTCCGTGCGCCGGCGTACCTGTGCGAGTCCGTGCGCCGACGCACCTGCGCGAGCGCGCAGCGGCTCCGTCGTCGGACGCATCCCGAACGTAGCGGTTGCGCGGACATGACGAGGGCCCCACCCGTCGAGTCGGGTGGGGCCCTCGTCAAGCCTGTCAGTCCTCGCTGGCCCGGGGCTGCGGGACGCCGGTCAGCAGGCCGCGGACCTCGGCCTCGCTGTAGCGGCGGTGGCCACCGAGCGTCCGGATGGCCGAGAGCTTGCCGGCCTTGGCCCACCGCGTCACGGTCTTCGGGTCGACGCGGAACATGCTCGCGACCTCGGAAGGAGTGAGAAGAGCGCCGGGGGCGGCGGTGCGGTTTGCGGACTGCGCGGTCTGTGAGGACATGATGTGCGCTCCTGTCGTTCGGTGTGCCCGGCCGACCCATGGGGTCCCGTTGGCTCTGCGTCCCCACCTCGCGGTGGGTTTGCCCTTGTCGCTGACACGGACAGGGTCACACAATCCGGACATCCACGCAAAGCCAGGACGGCGTTTCCCGGGTTTTTCACCCGTTCGCGCGTGATTCGGGGTCGATTGTGGTGCCCTCGACCCATCGGAGAGGTTCGAGCACACCACGTCCGCCGGGCTAGGTTGCGGGGATGAGTCGATCCGCCGAGCTGGACCAGGTACCGGACGGGTTCGACCGACGGGCGCCGCTCGACCCGCTCGCGCTGCTCGATCACCTCGACCGGCTCGACGCCGGTGCGCTGCGTCGGCGGGGCAGCCTGAAGTGGACGGCCTTCCCGACCGAGATCGCCGCGTGGGTGGCCGAGTCGGACTTCGGCACGGCGCCGGCCGTCACCGCTGCGCTGCACGCCGCGACCGAGGCCGGCGCGTTCGGCTACCTCCCCCCGGCCCTGCGCGCCGAGCTGGCCGACGCCTGCGCGCGATGGCACAGCGAGCGGTACGGGTGGGACGTGCCACCACGGTGGGTCAAGCCGGTCGCCGACGTGCTCGAGGCGTTGCGCATCACGATCGAGCACTTCTCCCGACCGGGTTCGCCCGTGATCGTGCCCACACCGGCCTACATGCCGTTCGTCACCGCTCCGCAGGAGTGGGGCCGCGAGGTCATCGAGGTGCCGCTGGTACCGGACGGCCGGCGGACGACTCTCGACCTGGACGCCCTGGCCGATGCGATCCGTGCCGGCGGGCACCTCGTCCTCCTCACGAACCCGCACAACCCGACCGGTCGGGTCTACCCGCGCAGCGAGCTCACCGCGCTGGCCGAGGTCGTCGACCGGCACGGTGCGCGGGTCTTCTCCGACGAGATCCACGCGCCGCTGGTCTACCCGGGCGCGCGGCACATCCCCTACGCCTCGATCTCACCAGCTGCCGCCGCCCACACCGTGACCGCGACCTCAGCGTCGAAGGCGTGGAACATCCCCGGGCTCAAGTGCGCGCAGATCCTGCTGAGCAACGACGCGGACGAGGCGAGATGGGCGTCGTTCGACATGCTCGCGACGCATGGCGCCTCGACGCTCGGCGTGGTCGCCAACACAGCGGCGTACCGCGACGGCCGGCCCTGGCTCGGCGCGCTCGTCGAGCACCTCGACGGCAACCGTGCCGCGCTGGCCGACGTCCTGGCCGAGCGGGCACCACAGATCGGTCACGTCCCGCCGGAGGGCACCTACCTGGCCTGGCTCGACCTGCGGGCGGCACTGGCGGCGTCGCCCGACGCGCCGCACGACCACCTCGCGCGATGGATCGGCGAACGCACCGGGGTGGCGCTGACCGACGGCGCGGCCTGCGGTCGGGCCGGGCGGGGCTTCGTCCGGTTCAACCTCGCGATGCCCCGCCCGCTGGTGGTCGAGGCCGGACGGCGGATCGCCGCCTGCCTCGACCCTTCAGCCTGACCTCCGGTCGCGACGGCCTGGTCAGGTCGTCGGCTGCTCACCCAGCGCCGGTGCCGGCGTGCCGGCCGAGCCGATCACGGTCCGGGACGGCGCGTGCTGGATCTCGATCCGCCGCGGCTTGGCCTCCTCGGCGACCGGGATCGTCAAGGTCAGGACGCCATCGGCGTAGCTGGCCTCGATCACGTCGAGAGCGAGGCCTCGGCCCAGCGTCAGCTGCCGGACGTAGGTGCCGGACGGCCGCTCGCGCGCCAGCCACTGGACGTCCGCGTCGGTGTGTGCCGTCCGCTCCGCCCTGATCGTCAGGGTGCGGTCCTCCACGTTGACGTCGACGCTGCCCGGGTCCGCGCCCGGCAGGTCGATGTGCAGCACGTAGTGGTCGCCGGACCGGTACAGGTCCATCGGCATCCCGGGCAGAGCCGGTGTCGCTGCCTGCCGGACGGACCCGAGGATCTCGTCCATCCAGCGCGCGGTGTCGGCGAACGGGTCGTAACGGGTAGCCACGCAGATCACCTCCCACAAGGTGCCCCGGACCCTCCGGGGCACGGCGTCAGCCCGGGCGGAGGGACTGCCTCCGCACCAGGCGGCTACACTCCTTTCTTAGCACTCTGCTACCGAGAGTGCCAGCCCCCGACGGTGTCCAGAGCCCAGCCGGGAGCACAGCCACCGCGATTCGTGGCACCGCCACCCAAGGACCTTTGGCACGCGATCCGGACACGTCAGCCACCTACCGTCGTAGGTGGGTCAAGGGCGATCCCCTCCATCACCGACCATGACCGGGAGATCCCCGTGAGCGCACGAACCGTCCGTACGAAGACCCCCGAGACCGCGACCGTCGCCGAGCGGGTGACCCCGGCAACGCCGTCCTCAGCGATCGACGCACTGGTCGCCGGCGCGACGAAGGCGCTGGCCGCCTACGCGTCCTTCACCCAGGAGGACGTCGACCACATCGTCAAGAAGGCGTCCGTCGCGGCGCTGAACCAGCACGGTCAGCTCGCCAAGCTCGCGGTCGCCGAGACCCACCGCGGCGTGTTCGAGGACAAGGCCGTCAAGAACATCTTCGCGTGCGAGCACGTGACGAACTCGATGCGCGACCTCAAGACCGTCGGCATCATCGCCCGGGACGACCTGCACGGCATCATCGAGATCGCCGAGCCGGTCGGCGTGATCTGTGGCGTGACGCCGGTGACCAACCCGACGTCGACAGCGATCTTCAAGTCCTTGATCGCCCTCAAGACCCGCAACCCGATCATCTTCGCGTTCCACCCCTCGGCCCAGCAGAGCTCGGTGGCCGCAGCGAAGATCGTCCGCGACGCAGCCATCGCAGCGGGCGCCCCCGAGCACTGCATCCAGTGGGTCGGTGCGCCGTCGATCGGTGCGACCAACGAGCTGATGAACCACCCCGGCGTCGCGCTGATCCTGGCGACCGGCGGCAACGCGATGGTCAAGGCCGCGTACTCCTGCGGCAAGCCCGCCCTCGGCGTCGGTGCGGGGAACGTCCCGGCCTACATCGAGAAGACCGCGAAGCTCAAGCGCGCGGTCAACGACGTGACGCTCTCGAAGGCCTTCGACAACGGCATGGTCTGCGCGTCCGAGCAGGCCGTGATCCTCGACACCGAGATCTACGACGCGGCGATGGCCGAGTTCGACCGCCTGCACGCCTACCGCTGCAGCCCGACCGAGAAGGCCCAGCTCGAGGAGTTCATCTTCGGCGTCACGGCCGAGTCCGCGAACTGCGCCGGTGCCAAGCTGAACGCCTCGGTTGTCGGGCAGAGCCCGCAGTGGATCGCCGAGCACGCGGGCTTCTCCGTCCCCGCCGACACGTCGATCATCCTCGCCGAGGTCTCCAAGGTCGGACCGGCCGAGCCGCTGACCCGCGAGAAGCTCGCACCCGTGCTCGCCGTCCTGCGGGCCGAGTCTCGCGAGCACGGCATCAAGCTCGCCGAGCAGATGGTCGAGTTCGACGGCATGGGGCACAGCGCAGCGATCCACTCCGAGGACGCAGAGCTGGTCGAGGAGTTCGGCGGTCGCGTCAAGGCGATCCGGGTGATCTGGAACTCGCCGGCCTCCCTCGGTGGCATCGGCAACATCTACAACGCGTTCATCCCCTCGCTGACCCTGGGCTGCGGCTCGTACGGTGCGAACTCGGTCTCGAACAACGTCTCGGCGGTCAACCTCGTGAACATCAAGCGGATCGGCCGGCGGAACAACAACCTGCAGTGGTTCAAGGTTCCGGCGAAGACGTACTTCGAGCCGAACGCGATCCGCTACCTCGAGGACATGGCCGGGATCAACCGGGTCACGATCGTCACCGACGCGACCATGACCAAGCTGGGCTTCGTCGACAAGATCCTCGACGTGCTGTCCCGCCGCCCCAACAAGATCGCCCTGCAGATCATCGACTCGGTCGAGCCGGAGCCGTCCATCGCCACCGTCGACCGTGGCGCGGAGCTCATGCGGGAGTTCAACCCGGACACGATCATCGCCCTGGGTGGTGGCTCCCCGATGGACGCCGCCAAGGTGATGTGGCTGCGCTACGAGCACCCGGAGATCGTCTTCGCCGACATGCGCGAGAAGTTCTTCGACGTGCGCAAGCGGGCGTTCAAGTTCCCGGTCCTCGGTGAGAAGGCGCAGCTCGTCTGCATCCCGACCACCTCGGGCACCGGTGCCGAGGTCACGCCGTTCGCGGTCATCACGGACCAGAAGACCGGCGTGAAGTACCCGCTCGCGGACTACGCCCTGACCCCGACCGTCGCGATCATCGACCCGGCGCTGACCGGCAAGATGCCCGCCTCGCTCGCAGCCGACTCAGGCTTCGACGCGCTGACCCACGCCACCGAGGCCTACGTCTCGGTCTACGCCAACGACTTCACCGACGGGATGGCTCTCCAGGCCATCCGGCTGATCTTCCAGAACCTGGAGGAGTCGGTGAAGGGCGGCGAGGCCGCCGTCGACGCCCGCGAGAAGATGCACAACGCGGGCACGATCGCCGGCATGGCGTTCGGCAACGCGTTCCTGGGGATCGTGCACGCGATGGCGCACACCATCGGCTCGGCCTTCCACCTGGTGCACGGCCGGACCAACGCCACGCTCCTGCCGCACGTGATCCGCTACAACGGCACCGTGCCGACGAAGCTCACCAGCTGGCCCAAGTACGAGCACTACGTCGCTCCCGAGCGCTTCGCCGAGATCGCCAAGATGCTCGGCCTGCCGTGCTCGACGCCCGAGGAGGGCGTGGAGTCCTACGCCCTCGCCGTCGAGAAGCTGCGGGACGCCGTCGGGATCCCGCAGTCGTTCGCAGCCCAGGGTGTCTCCGAGCAGGCCTTCATCGGCAAGCTCGACGACCTCGCGATGCGTTCGTACGAGGACCAGTGCGCGCCGGCCAACCCCCGGATGCCGATGCTCGACGACATGAAGGACCTCATGACCGCGGCGTACTACGGGACGTCGCTGGAGGACGTGCGCTACCGGCGCACGGCGGCAGGTGTGGCGGAGCAGTCCGCCCAGGAGACTGACTCCGCGTCCTGACGCACCGGGTGTGCCCGCTCGGTCGCGCGAGCGGGCACATCTGCGTCCGGGCCGCGCGGCCGCCCTGCGCAGGAGACGAGCAGCCGACGAAGCAGGAGACACTGTGACTCCCCCACGATCTCCGAGGAGCGTCATGCGACCCCGACCTACCGCCACCACACCTGCCCGTGCCGTCCTGGCCGCTGCGACCATCTGGCTCCTGGCCGGGTGCGGCCTGGCCGACGACGTCCCGGACGTCGACCTCAGCCGCCTGACCCAGGAGGTCCAGGAGGGCGTCGACCAGGCGCGTGGCACGCTCGAGGACGCCGAGACCACGATCGATGACGCCACGGGGCTCAGTGCCGAGGCACGGGCGGCCGTCGAGCAGGCCGTTGCGACCGCGTCGGGTGCGCTGGACGAGGCGCGCGCGGCCGTCGAGGCGAGCGCGCAGACGGCTGGGCCCGACGCCGACGCAGCGGTGGCCGACGCGCGCGCATCCCTCGACCAGGCCCGGACCGGGTTGGCCGACGCCGCTGCCGGTACCGAGGGAGCCGTCAAGAGCGCTCTCGAGGCCCTTGCCGACCAGATCGACCGGCTCGCCGGCGAGCTCGACGCGGTCGGCTGAGTGCCGGGTCGGCGTGCCTGGGTCGTTCGGCGGGCGCCGGCGTCCGCACGGACGATAGCGTGTCGGCCGTGAGTTCTCCCCTGACGTCATCGACGACCCCTGCCCCGCTGTCCGGGCACCAGATCAACCTGCGGCTCGACGACCAGGAGCTGACGGTCACCGACGTCGGCGCCAAGGTGCGGCGGTACGCCGTCGGCGGTCGGGACGTGTTCACGCCGTTCGGCGAGGAGGAGACGGCGCCGGCCGGCCACGGTGCCGTGCTGGCCCCCTGGCCCAACCGGATCACCGACGGCCGGTACACCGTCGACGGCGTCGAGCACCAGCTGGACATCAGCGAGCCTGCGCTCGGCACGGCGCTGCACGGACTGGCCATGTGGCAGCGCTGGAGCGTCGTCGACCCCGGTCCGACCGACGCCGCGCACGCCGCCGACCAGGCGGTCAGCCTCGAGCTGCGGCTCGCGCCGAGCGGCGGCTACCCGTTCGACCTCCTCCTGGGGATCACCTACCGGCTCACGGCCGCGGGACTGCACGTGCAGGCGACCGCGACGAACCTCGGGACGCGGTCTGCTCCGTACGGCATCGGCTTCCACCCGTGGCTCTCCCCCGGTGACGCCTCGCTCGACGACTGCACCGTGCGCCTGGACGCCGCAACCAGGGTCACCGTGGACGAGCGACTGCTGCCCACCGGGACGACGCCGGCGACCGGCTCGTACGACCTGCGCGAACCGCGCTCGCTGCGGGGTCTCGATCTCGACGACGCGTACGTCGACGTCGTGCGGGACGAGCAGGGGCTGTCCTGGATCCAGGTCGCCGCACCCGACGGCAGGACGGCCGCCGTGTGGATGGACGAGTCGATGGACACCTGGCAGATCTGCACCGGCGACCACATCGGCGCGGTGGACTACCGGCGGACCGGGGTGGCAGCAGAGCCGATGAGCTGCATCGCCGACGCGTTCCGCACCGGCGAGCGCCTCGTCATGCTCGCACCGGGGCAGCGGCACGAGGTCACCTGGGGCGCGACGCTCCTGTGACGCCGGGCGGGGCTGCGGCGCGGGAGCCGGCCGCTCAGTAGCTCGGGCCGCTCAGTGTTCGGGCAGCTCAGCAGCGCTGGCGGCTCAGTAGTTGGTGCCGAGGGCCGTCGTGCCCGGCACGTACTCCCAGTGCCAGGGCTCGTAGGCGCCCGAACCGCCACGCCGAGCCCAGTCGGGGTTGTCCCAGCCGTAGGTCGGTCCGTTGTCGGCGAGCCACGACATCACCGAGGTGAGCCGGTTCTCCGAGGTGCACAGGTCGATCGCCAGGCCCCAGCCGTGGTTGGACGTCCCCGGGGTTGCCGCCAGGCCGGGCTTGGTGGCAGCGACCCGTCGCTGCTCGGACAACGTGCGGTACGTGTCCGTGATGCACATGTCGCGGCCGAAGGCTGCGTTGAAGTTCTTGTTCAGCTCGGCGAGCGCCACGGCGGCGTCCCCGCGCAGCATCTGGCGACCGTCCCACAGCGTGCACAGGTCCGATGCGGGAACCTGCCCGTTGGACCCTGCCTCGCGGGCCTCGCCGTCGCAGCCGGGCAGCGGGTTGCGCTCGAAGGACCGGCTCGACGTGTCCGACACGAGCGTCGCGCCGCGGACGGCGGCGAGCAACGAGGTCGGTGTCGAGGTCGGCTGCGCGGAGGAGAGCACGTCGACCGCCGAGGGATAGCCGACGGGGCCGGCCGCGGCGAAGGCGTCGGTCTGGGACGAGGCCGTGTCGGCGAGGGGAACCGCGATCGTCGCGGAGGCCAGCGCCACGAGCACTGCGGTCCGTGGGACCCAACGGGCCAGCCAGCCCGAACGGAGGCGTGAGCTCTGGGGGTCGCGCAGGGCTCGACGAGAGGTCAACGAGGTCACCGATGACTCCGGTGACCGCACCTGACCTTGCTCCACGAGACCTCCGGACTGCTGCCCGCCTGCGCGGGGCCTGCCAACGACCGTGCACCACCACGGCGGCCGTGGGAGCGCTCCGCAGGCGTCATCGGCACAGGGGGATTCCCGACGCACGCCATACGGTGATTACGAAACAGTAACGGACCAGCGCTCAGGTTCCAAGTAGTCCAAGGTCCTGATCGTGGGAACGCTGTCAAGGTTGTGTGGAGAACGGGCACCGCCCCGGTTCGAGGCGCGCCAGGCGTTGTTCAGGCCCATCAGTGCAGCTGCCCGCGCTGCATGGCGTCCCGAACCTCGCCGACCAGCTCCTCGAGGATGTCCTCGAGGAACACGACCCCGACGGCTGCGCCGTCGACGACCACGCGAGCGCAGTGCGTGCCGGTCCGCTGCATCGCCGCCAGGGTCTCCTCGACCTCGTCGTCCGGCTGCACCTGCGCGAGCGCGCGCACCCGCCAGGCCGGAACCGCCTCGTCCCGCTCGTCGGCCGTCGCGTACAGGACGTCCTTGAGGTGCAGGTACCCGACCGGCGCACCGGTCGGGTCCGTCACCGGGAACCGGCTGAACCCGGTCCGGGCCACGAGACGCTCGACGTCGGCGACGCTGCACCCCAGCGGGACGGACACGAGGTCCTGCACCGCGATCATCACGTCGACCGCCGTCCGGTCGGAGAACTCGATCGCACCTGCCAGCAGACCCTGGGCGTCGTCGAGCAGCCCCTCGGCCTGGGACCGCTCGACGATCGACTGCACCTCCTGGGCGGTGAACGCCGAGGCCACCTCGTCCTTCGGGTCGATCCCCACCGAGCGCAGGATGTGGTTCGCCAGCCAGTTGAGCGCGGTGATCACCGGGCTGACCGCCCGCGCGATCCAGACCAGCGGTGGGCCGAACCAGAGCACTGCCTTGTCGGGGCCGGCCACAGCGAGGTTCTTGGGGACCATCTCACCGAGCACGACGTGCAGGTACACGACGATGCCGAGCGCGACCACGAACGCCACCGGATGACTCGCCTCGGCCGGCAGGCCGACCGCGACCAGCGGGTCCTCGATCAGGTGCGCGATCGCCGGCTCGGCAACCACACCGAGCGACGTCGAGCACACGGTGATCCCGAGCTGGGCGCAGGCGAGCATCAGCGAGACGTGCTCCATGGCCCACAGGACCACCTTGGCGCGCAGCGAGCCGGCCGCCGCCAGGGGCTCGATCGAGCTGCGTCGGGCGGAGATGATCGCGAACTCGGCGCCGACGAAGAACGCGTTGGCCGCGAGCAGGACGATGCCGAGGGCGATCGCCAGGCCGGTGCTCATGACCTGCCCTCCGTCCCGGCGTCGTCGGTGCCGACGTCGACGTGGGCGGGACGCACCCGCAACCGGTCCACCCGCCGGCCGTCCATCTGCTCGACCCGCAGCACCACGCCGGGCACCACGACCTCGTCCCCCGCATGCGGGAGCCGGCCGAGCCCCGCCATCACCAGGCCACCGAGCGTCTCGTACGCGCCGTCGTCCGGCACCACCAGGGTGGTCGCCTCGGCGAGCTCGTCGGGACGCAGCAGCCCTGGCACGCTCCACGAGCCGTCGGCCGTCCGGTGCACCCCGGCACGGCGTGGGTCGTGCTCGTCGGCGACCTCACCGACGAGCTCCTCGATGACGTCCTCGAGCGTCACGACGCCGGCCGTCCCGCCGTACTCGTCGACGACGACAGCCATCTGCATGCCGTGCTCACGCAGCTCGACGAGCAGCGGGCCGAGCCGAACGGTCTCCGGGACCCGGGGCGCGTCGTCCATCAGGGCCGCGGCCGGCACGTCGGGTCGTCGGTCGTACGGCACGGCGATGGCCCGGCGCAGGTGCACGAGCCCGACGATGTCGTCGTGCGACGTGTCGATGACCGGGAACCGCGAGTGCCCGGTCGACCGGGCCAGCGCGATGACGTCCGCCGCGGTGTCGTCACGCCGGACGACCTCGAGGCGCGTCCGGTCGGTCATCACGTCCACAGCGGTCAGCGTGTCGAGCTCGATCGAGTTGGTCAGCAGGGTCGCGGTGCCGCGATCGAGGGTGCCGATCTCGGCCGAGCGGCGCACCAGGGCGATCAGCTCCTGGGCGGACCGCCCGCCGGACAGCTCCTCGCGCGGCTCGACGCCGACCCGGCGCAGCAACGCGTTGGCGCTGCCGTTGAGCACCGAGATGACCGGGTGCAGGGCGGCGGTGAACCCGCGCTGGATCGGGGCGACGGCCCGGGCGGTCGGCAGCGGCGCGCTCAGTGCCATGTTCTTCGGCACGAGCTCGCCGAAGAGCATCGAGAAGCCGTTGACCAGGACGAGGGACAGGACGCCGGCCACTCCCGCGACGGCGCCGCGCGCCAGGGCCGTCGACCCCAGCCAGTCGCCGAGGAGTGCTGCGAGCGCAGGCTGCGTCGTGTAGCCGAGCAGGATCGTGGTCAGCGTGATGCCGACCTGCGCGCCGGAGAGCTGCGTCGACAGGTGGGACAGCGCCTTGCGCACCGAGAGCGACCTGCGGTCCGGGTCGCGACCCGTCGCACGCTCCACCAGGCCCGGGTCGAGCGTGACCAGCGCGAACTCGGCAGCGACGAAGATCGCCGTGCCGATCGTCAGGACGACGCCGAGCAGGACCATGAGCCAGTCGCTCAGCATGGGGCCATCGTCCTGGTCGAAGGACGCGGGCGCACGGCGAGACGGTACGTGCGGGCCGGAGCGGGGGTGGTGGCCGCCCTGCGGGGCCGGTCGTCTGTCAGGAGCTGGGGTGAGCCGGTGGCGTCGAGCGCGCACCGGCCCGGACTTGAGCTGGTCATCGTTCACCGAGCATAACGGAGTCGTGTGCCACGCTTGGGGTCATGGCAGCGACCCCCAGCCAGAGCCCCTCCGCCGGCAGAGCCCCGTCATCCTCCGACAACGGCCTGGACGCGGTGCCCGTCACGGTCCTCGTCGTCGAGGACGAGCCGGCGATCGCCACGGCGATCGCCCACCGGATGGCCGCCGAGGGGTGGCGCGTCGAGATCGCGTCCGACGGGCTGAGCGGGGTCGCCGCTGCGGCGCGCCTGGCGCCGGACGTCGTCGTCCTCGACGTCATGCTCCCGGGGATCGACGGCCTGGAGGTCTGCCGGCGCATCCAGCTCGACCGTCCGGTGCCCGTGATCATGCTGACCGCCCGCGACGACGAGACGGACATGCTCGTGGGCCTCGGCGTCGGCGCGGACGACTACATGACCAAGCCGTTCTCGATGCGCGAGCTGCTCGCCCGGACCAAGGCCCTGCTGCGGCGGGTCGAGCGCTCGGCCCGGCTGGCCGAGCAGGCGACGGCCGAGCCCGCGATGAGCCTCGGCGACGTCGTGATCGACCGCGCGCAACGACGCGTCGCCCGCGACGGGCAGACGGTGCACCTGACGCCGACCGAGTTCGACCTCCTGGTGACCCTCGCCCAGAGCCCCCGCACGGTGCTCACCCGCGAGCGCCTGCTGGCCGACGTCTGGGACTGGGTCGACGCGAGCGGTACCCGCACCGTCGACTCCCACGTCAAGGCGCTGCGCCGCAAGCTGGGCGCCGACCTGATCCGGACCGTGCACGGCGTGGGCTACGCGTTCGAGCCGGCCGACGACTGAGGTGACCAGCCCCCGGCACGCGGTCAGGGGGCGGCTGCCCGACGTCCGCCCGCTCGACCGCCTCTCGTCCATCAAGATCAAGCTCGGTGTGCTCGTGACCGCGACGGTCACGCTCGCCGCGTTCATCACCTGGCTGGGCCTGCACTACCACCTGGGGCCGAGCCGTACCCTCCCGCTCGCGGTGGTCGTCTCGGTGATCGCCGTGCAGTTCCTGGCCCGCGGCATGACCTCACCCCTGCGCGAGATGACGGCGGCTGCCCGCGCGATGGCGGGCGGTGACTACTCCCAGCGGGTCCGTGCGACGAGCCGCGACGAGGTGGGTCAGCTCGCCGAGGCGTTCAACACGATGGCCGACGACCTCGAGCACGTCGACCTGCTGCGCCGCGAGATGGTCGCGAACGTCTCCCACGAGCTGCGTACCCCGGTCACAGCGCTCCGCGCCCAGCTCGAGAACATGGTCGACGGCGTGAGCGCGCCGGACCAGGCGACGCTCCAGGCGGCCCTCGACCAGACCGAGCGGCTGGGCCGCCTGGTCGGCTACCTGCTCGACCTCTCCCGGATCGAGGCCGGCGCTGTCGGCCTCGACATCACCGAGGTGCCGCTCGGCGCGTTCCTCCAGGACGCTGCCGCCGCGGCGGCACCCGTCGCCGCGGACAAAGCCCTGACCTTCGAGGTGCACGTCGAGCCGACCGACCTGACCGTCCCGGCCGACGCCGAGCGCCTGCACCAGGTCGTGGCGAACCTCCTGCACAACGCGGTGCGACACTCGCCGTCGGGGGCGACGGTGCGGCTCGAGGCCCGACGCGCAGGCGGGGGCGTCGTGATCGACGTCGTCGACCAAGGGCCCGGCATCGCCCCGGCGGACCGGCGCAGGGTCTTCGAACGGTTCACCCGCGGCAACGCACCGGCGCAGACGGGCCAGGTCAGCACCGGCGGGACCGGCCTCGGGCTGGCGATCGTCCGGTGGGCGGTGCAGCTGCACGGCGGCACCGTGCACGTCGCCGACTCGCGGACCGGGTGCATCATGCGCGTGACCCTTCCGCTGGACCACCCACGCGGACCGTCGCCCGCCGCTACGGTGGGCGGGTGAGCGAGCAGACAGGGCCGAGCCCGGTGGATCCAGCCTCCCCGAACCCACCCGCAGCGTCCCGGTCGGCCCGGCACTCGGCCGGGCACGAGACGGACGGCGTGGTCAGGGTCGATCACCTCGCCAAGCGCTTCGGCGAGGTCCAGGCCGTCGACGACCTGTCCTTCACGGTCCAGCCGGGCCGCGTGACGGGCTTCCTCGGCCCCAACGGCGCCGGCAAGACGACCACCCTGCGGATGCTGCTCGGCCTCGTGCACCCGACCGCCGGCACGGCCACGATCGGCGGCCACCGCTACGGGGACCTGCCGCGCCCGCAACGGATCGTCGGCGCCGCGCTCGAGGCCGCGAGCTTCCACCCCGGCCGGTCCGCCCGTGACCACCTGCGCGTCTACGCACCGCAGGCCGGGGTGTCGGACAGCCGCTGCGACGAGGTCCTGGAGCTGGTCGGGCTCACCGACGTCGCGAACCGGCGCGCCGGCGGCTTCTCGCTCGGGATGCGGCAGCGGCTGGGGCTCGCGACGACCCTCCTGGGCGATCCCCGGGTCCTGATGCTCGACGAACCGGCCAACGGCCTCGACCCCGGGGGGATCGCCTGGCTGCGCGCGTTCCTGCGCTTCCTGGCGAGCGAGGGACGGACGGTGCTCATCTCGAGCCACGTGCTCTCCGAGGTGCAGCAGACGGTGGACGACGTGATCATCATCGCCGACGGACGTCTCGTGCACGCGTCGTCGCTCGCGGACCTGGCCGCGCTCACCCGGCGTGAGGTGCTCGTCGCCTCCCCGGACCCCGGACGGCTCGCCGCGCTGGTCGAGGCGAGCTGGCCCGGCCGGTCGGTCCCTGCGCCGGGACGACCCGGTGCGCTGGTCGTCCACGACGTCGACACGGCATCGGTCGGCGCAGCGGCGTTCCGGGACGGTCTCGAGCTGCATGAGCTCGCCACCCGGGACATCGGCCTCGAGGAGATCTTCCTTCGCCTCACCGCGAGCACCGACGTCACCGGAGGTGCGGCATGAAGGCGGCCCTGCTCAGCGAGTACCGCAAGATCGTCACGACCCGGATGTGGTGGATCCTGCTCATCTCCTTCGCGGGGTACGTGGCGTTCACGGCGGCGGCCTTCGGCTTCTCGATGCACACGGCCAGGGACACCGGCGCCGGACAGGGCGCCGACCCCCTGCTGCTCACCGACGCCGTCATCGCCTCGTCGACCTACGGGGTCGCGACGTCGATCGGCTACGCCTTCCCGCTCATCGTCGGGACGCTGCTCGTGACCAACGAGTTCCGGTACCAGACCCTCACGCCGACCTTCCTCGCCGGGCCGTCGCGCACGATCATGCTCCTCGCGAAGCTCGGGGCCTCGTTCGTCATCGGGCTCGTCTTCGGCGTCGTCGGCGTCGTCGCGACCGTCGCGACCGGCGCCGGCGCGATCGCCGTCGCCGGCGGCGACACGCTGCTCGGCGACCCGGAGATCCGACGCGGCATCGTGCTGTCCGTGGTCGCGCTCGCGGTCTGGACGGTCGTCGGCGTCGGCTTCGGGGCCGTCCTGCCGAACCAGGTCGCCGCGATCGTCGTCATCCTCGGCTTCACCCAGCTCGTCGAGCCCGTCGCTCGCCTGGTGCTCGCCGTGTGGCCGGTGACCGAGGGGATCGCCCGCTACCTCCCCGGGGCAGCCGGTGACGCGATCGCGGGCGGGAGCATCTACTCGATGATGAGCGCCGGCGGGGTGCAGCTGCTCGAGTGGTGGCAGGGCCTCCTCGTGCTCCTCGCCTATGCGGCGGTCCTCTCGGCCATCGGCCGGTTCACGAGGCTCCGGCGGGACGTCACCTGACCGGGACCGCACCTGACCGCTGAACCATCGGCAGCAGACCGTCCCATGGCCTTCTTGAGGTGCGGCCGGGCTCCGGTTTGCGTCGCCATTGCCGCCGGTCGACCCGATCCAGGCCGAAGCCGTGCCACGCCCACGACCTGCGGCGCACCGCGCTGCGGACCACGGCAGGTGGCCTAGGGTGAGACACGGAAAGGTCCGTGACAACGGTCCAAGGTCCGGGGTGGAAGTGGGCGATCCTCGCGTGTCCCAGAAGGCTGAGCACGACGCAGCGCGTGCAGCGTTCGGTGCCAACCAATGGCTCGTCGACGAGCTGTACGAGCAGTACCTGACGGACAAGGACTCGGTCGACCCCGCATGGTGGGACTTCTTCGAGGACTACCGTTCGCGGTCCGAGCCACCGTCCTCCGCTCGGACCAGGCCCCAGGCCCTTGCCGACGCGTCGCCCGCCCCGGCGGCACCGCGACCGGCGACCGGTCCGATCCCCGCCGGCACCGAGCCGGCAGGTGCCGCCTTCCACACCCCGACAGTGGCATCGCCGGCCATCCCGAGCCCCGCGCCGACCGACCCGGCCGAACGACCGGCACCCGACGCGCAGGCCCAGCGCTCACCGGCCCAGGCCACCCCGCGCACACCGCGTGAGCCCGACGCGTCCATCACGGCCCCCGTGTCGGTCGCCCAGCCGGCCACCGCCCCGTACGCCGAGGTCGCGGCGACCCGCCAGATGCGCGCCGAGCCCCGTTCCGAGCCGTCCGTCGAGCGGCTGCGCGGACCGGCCGCCCGCGTCGTGGCGAACATGGAGGCGAGCCTCGAGGTCCCGACCGCGACCTCGGTCCGGGCCGTGCCCGCCAAGCTCATGGTCGACAACCGCATCATCGTGAACAACCACCTCGCGCGCAGCCGTGGCGGCAAGATCTCCTTCACCCACGTGATCGGCTACGCGGTCGTCGAGGCCCTGGCCGACATGCCCGTGATGAACGCGGGCTACACGATGCTGGACGGCAAGCCCGCCGTGTCCCAGCCGGGGCAGGTCAACTTCGGGCTGGCGATCGACCTGGCCAAGCCCGACGGCAGCCGCCAGCTGCTCGTGCCGAACATCAAGGGTGCGGACTCGATGGACTTCGGCCAGTTCGTGGCCGCCTACGAGGACCTGGTCCGCCGGACCCGCAGCAACAAGCTCACCGTCGACGACTTCGCGGGGACGACGATCTCCCTGACCAACCCAGGCACGATCGGCACGGTGCACTCGGTGCCGCGGCTGATGGCGGGCCAGGGCACGATCGTCGGCGTGGGCGCGATGGACTACCCGGCCGAGTTCCAGGGGGCGTCGGACGAGCAGCTGGCCCGCCTCGGCGTCTCGAAGGTCCTGACCCTGACCTCGACCTACGACCACCGGATCATCCAGGGCGCGCAGTCCGGCGACTTCCTGCGGATCGTCGGCGCGAAGCTGCTCGGTGAGGGCGGGTTCTACGACCGCGTCTTCACCTCCCTGCGGATCCCCTACGAGCCGGTGCGCTGGGTGCGGGACAACACCGTCGACCAGGACACCGAGCTGGCCAAGCCGGCCCGGATCGCCGAGCTGATCCACGCCTACCGCTCACGCGGCCACCTGATGGCCGAGACGGACCCGTTGGCGTACCGCCAGCGCAAGCACCCCGACCTGGACATCCAGAACCACGGTCTGACCCTGTGGGACCTGGACCGGGTGTTCCCCACCGCAGGCTTCACCGGCAAGCCGAAGGCTAAGCTGCGCGAGGTCCTCGGCCTGCTCCGGGACTCCTACTGCCGCACCATCGGCGTCGAGTACATGCACCTGCAGGACCCGCGCCAGCGGCGCTGGCTGCAGGAGCGCCTGGAGTCGGGGTACGCCAGGACACCCCGTGAGGACCAGCTCCGGATCCTGCGCCGCCTCAACGCGGCGGAGGCGTTCGAGACCTTCCTGCAGACCAAGTTCGTCGGTCAGAAGCGCTTCTCGCTCGAGGGCGGCGAGTCACTGATCCCGCTGCTCGACGCCGTGCTGTCCAAGGCTGCCGAGAACGGCCTGGACGAGGTCTGCGTCGGGATGAGCCACCGTGGCCGGCTCAACGTCCTGGCCAACCTCGCAGGCAAGAGCTACGGCCAGATCTTCGCCGAGTTCGAGGGCAACCTCGACCCCAAGAGCGTCCAGGGCTCGGGTGACGTCAAGTACCACCTCGGAACCGAGGGCACGTTCACCTCCGAGTCCGGGGCCACGACCCAGGTCTACCTCGCCGCCAACCCGTCCCACCTCGAGGCCGTCGATCCGGTGCTCGAGGGCATCGTCCGGGCCAAGCAGGACCGGATCGACCTGGGTGGCGACGGCTTCTCCGTGCTGCCCATCCTGATCCACGGCGACGCGGCGTTCGCTGGGCAGGGTGTGGTCGTCGAGACCCTCAACCTGTCCCAGCTGCGCGGCTACCGCACGGGCGGCACGGTGCACGTGATCGTCAACAACCAGGTCGGCTTCACGACCGGCCCGTCCTCGTCACGGTCGACGTACTACTGCACGGACGTCGCCAAGGGGCTCCAGGTCCCGATCTTCCACGTCAACGGGACGACCCGGAGGCGTGCGTCCGGGTCGCCGAGCTCGCCTTCGAGTTCCGCGAGCAGTTCGACCGCGACGTCATCATCGACATGATCTGCTACCGCCGTCGCGGGCACAACGAGGGCGACGACCCGTCGATGACGCAACCGCTGATGTACAACCTGATCGAGGCCAAGCGCTCCGCGCGCAAGCTGTACACCGAGGCGCTGGTCAGCCGCGGCGACATCACCGTCGACGAGGCGTCACAGGTCCTGCAGGACTACCAGACCCAGCTCGAACGCGTGTTCACCGAGACCCGCGAGGACACCTACACGCCGCCCCCGACGAGCGAGCCGATCGCGGGCCTCGAGAAGCCGGAGTCCCAGCTCGAGGACGCCGGCATCATGGTCGGCTGGCGGACCGCGGTCGACACCGAGGTGCTCGAGCGGATCGGCCGCTCCCACGTCCGCCCGCCGGTCGGCTTCACCGTGCACCCCAAGCTCCAGCAGCTGCTCGAGAAGCGCGAGCAGATGTCCCGCGACGGTGGGATCGACTGGGGCTACGGCGAGCTGCTCGCGTTCGGCTCGCTGCTCCTGGAGGGCACCCCCGTCCGCCTTGCCGGCCAGGACTCGCGGCGCGGCACGTTCGTCCAGCGGCACGCCGTCCTGCACGACCGGGACACCGGCGCCGAGTGGACCCCGCTGGTGTACCTGTCGAGCGACCAGGCCAAGTTCTGGATCTACGACTCGTCGCTGTCCGAGTTCGCCGCGCTGGGCTTCGAGTACGGCTACTCGGTCGAGCGGCCGGATGCGCTCGTGCTCTGGGAGGCGCAGTTCGGGGACTTCGTCAACGGCGCCCAGACGATCATCGACGAGTTCATCTCCTCGGCCGAGCAGAAGTGGGCGCAGCGCTCATCGGTCGTCCTCCTGCTGCCGCACGGCTTCGAGGGCCAGGGTCCGGACCACTCCTCCGCCCGCGTCGAGCGGTTCCTGCAGATGTGCGCCGAGGAGAACATGACCGTCGCCGCACCGAGCAGCCCGGCGTCGTACTTCCACCTGCTGCGCCGGCAGGCCTACGCCCGCCCGCGCCGGCCGCTGATCGTCGCGACGCCCAAGTCGATGCTGCGCCTGAAGGCCGCTGCCTCGTCGGTCGAGGAGTTCACCACCGGGACCTTCCAGCCGGTGATCGCCGACACGTCGCTGCCCGACCCCGCGGCCGTGGACCGGGTGCTGCTGTGCTCGGGCAAGGTCTACTACGACCTGCTGGCGTACCGCGCCGCGACTGCCGAGACCCGGACGGCCATCGTCCGCCTGGAACAGCTGTACCCGCTCGACCCGGCCGACGTGGCCGATGCGATCGCGCAGCACGGTGACGCCGAGCTGGTGTGGGTCCAGGAGGAGCCTGCCAACCAGGGTGCGTGGACCTTCGTGCGGCTCAACCTGCCGGCGGCGCTGGGCCGGGAGCTGCGCCGGGTCTCCCGGCACGCGTCGGCGTCGCCCGCGGCGGGCTCGAGCAAGAAGCACGCTGCCGAGCAGATCGCGCTGGTCGAGGAGGCTTTCGCCCGCTGAGGGCCAGGGCGTCGGGGTCCGGACCGGTCGGGACGGGTCGGGACCGGTCGGTACGAGACGCGGTCAGGACGCAGCGTCGTTCGCGCCGCCGACGTCCGCGCTCGCCTCGTCCACGCAGGCGAACCGCCTGCGGTAAGCCTGCGGGCTGGTGTCCAGGACCCGCGCGAAGTGGTGCCGCAGCGCCGCGGCTCCGCCGAAGCCGGACCGACGACCGACCTCCTCCACGGGCAGGTCGGTGCGTTCGAGCAGCTCCTGGGCACGCAGCAGGCGCTGACGGGCCGTCCAGCCGGCGGGCGTCGTGCCGGTCTCGGCGCGGAACCGCCGCGCGAACGTGCGCTCGGACATCCTGGCCCGGCGTGCCAGGACGGGGACGGTGATCTCGGCCTCGAGGTTCGCCCCGATCCAGGCCAGCACCGGTGCGAGCTCGCCGTCGCCGCTGGGCATGGGCAGGTCGATGTACTGGGCCTGACCCCCGTCGCGATGCGGCGGGACCACCATCCGGCGGGCGATGGCCGCCGCCGCGACCGCGCCGAGCTCGCGCCGGACCAGGTGCAGGCACGCATCGATCCCCGCCGCCGTCCCGGCGCTGGTCACGACGCCGCGGTCCTCCACGTACAGCACGGCCGGGTCGACGTCGGCCTGCGGGTGCCGACGGGCGAGCGCGTCGGTGTGCATCCAGTGCGTCGTGCACCGCCGCCCGTCGAGCAGCCCGGCCCGACCGAGCGCGAACGCGCCGCTGCACACGCTGAGCAGCCAGGCGCCCCGCGCCTCGGCGTCGCGCAGGATGTCGAGGACCACCTCGGACACCTCGACGTCGTCCCCGTAGGCGGGGACCACGACGAGGTCGACGCCGGCAGCGGCGTCCAGCCCGCGGTGGACCACCAGGTCGAAGTCCGCCTTGGCCGCGACGACGCCCGGCACCTCGGTGCACACCCGGAAGTCGAACACCGGCCCACCGGTGTCCCGGCGGTCGATACCGAACACCTCGCAGACCACCCCGAGCTCGAAGGGGGCGACACCAGGCAGCACGATCACAGCGACGGAGTCGAGCATCCGAGGAGTCTCGCACGCGACTGGCAGGAAGTCGATGGATACTGGCACATCAGCCAATGGTGGCGGAGAGGCAACGGTCCGAGACTTTGTGCCATGCCCGTCGTCGACCTGGCCCTCCTGACGCTCCCCGTGATCGCTCTGGCGGCACTGGTCCTCGTCGTCGTGCGGTCCGTCCGGGCCGACGGCCGCGGGCACCGGTCCCCGCCGCCCTCGCACCTGCCCTGGTCCAGCGGGACGCCGTTCGAGCCGCTCGAGCGCTGACCGGTCGCACCCCGCGCGGGCCGCGACGCGCGTCGGTGCCGCAGCAAGAGCCCACCGTCAGGGAGACTGGCAGTCAGCAACCCGCTGAACTGCAGGAGGACCTGGTGACGGACCGCGCACTGCGCATCTGCGTCATCGGCGACGAGCTCGTCGCCGGCGTCGGCGACCCCAAGGCCCTCGGCTGGGTCGGCCGGGTGACCGCACGTACTCCCCTCACCCCGGCCCCGCTCGTGATGACCCTCGCGGTGCCGCAGGAGACGACCACGGCACTCAGCGCACGCTGGGAGGCCGAGACCTCCCCGCGCTTCGGCCCCCAGGCAGCCGACGGCGAGCACCACCTCGTCATCGGACTGGGCAGCGCGGACCTCGAGGTGGGGATGTCCCTGGCCCGCAGTCGGCTCAACCTGGCCAACATCCTCGACGTCGCGGAGTCCCTGCGGCTCGCCACCTTCGTGGTCGGGCCGCCGCCGGGCGACCGGGGCGACCCGGACCAGCAGGCGGAGCTGTCCGCGGCCTTCGCCGACGTCGCCCAGCGCCGACGGGTGCCCTACGTCGAGACCTACGCACCGCTGGCCCGCCACGAGCAGTGGCTCGCCGACCTCGCGAGCGGGGACGGGCACACCCCGGGTCAAGCCGGCTACGGCCTGATGGCGTGGCTCGTGCTGCACACCGGCTGGCAGCGCTGGCTCGGCCTGCCGGACGACGCCGTCTGAGCGCCGCGCCCACGACGCGATCGGAGCGTCAGGGCCGCAGCGTCGCGCGAACGGCCGTGAGCGCGCTGTCCAGCACCGTCCGCACCGTGTCGACGGTGAGCTGCTCGATCGCACCCTGCGCCTCGGCCCGGCGAAGGTCGGCCCGCAGCTCGTCCCGGAACCGGTGCAGCAGCACCTCCGCCTCGGCCCGGCGCAGGTGCGCCTGTCCGCGTGCCTCGGCCGCCGGTGACGTCGTCGGCACCGCGGAGGCCCGTGCCTGCTGGGCGGCCGCAGCAAGGTCGGCCCGCAGCCCGGCCATGGAACCGCGGACGTCGTCGCGCACCGCCGCTGCGAGGCTCCGTACCGTCTCTGCGAGCCCTTCCTCCAGGGCGGCGAGGTCGTCGCTGCGCGCCGCGAGCTCGAGACGTCCGGCGTCGGTCAGCGCGTAGGTGCCCTTGCGGCCGTCGTCGGAGCGCCGGACCAGCCCCTCCTCCTCGAGCCGCGCCAGGCGCGGGTAGACCGTCCCGGGACTCGGCCGGTAGGTGCCACCGAAGCGGTCCGACAGCGCAGTGATCAGCTCGTAGCCGTGCTTGGGGCCCGAGTCGAGCAGCGACAGCAGGTACAGCCGCAGCTGTCCGTGGGCGAAGACCGGCGACATCAGGCGACCCCGCCTGCGTGGACCGCGTCGCGGAGCACCGTGAGATGACCCGAGACGGTCTTGACCGCGATCCGGCACGCGCCGTCCCCGGTGACCATGTCGACCGAACCGCGGATCGGACCCTCACCCCTGCGCTCCAGACCGTCCACGACGACCCGGCCCGAGACGCTGCGGGCGGACACCGTGACGCCGAGATCGGCCGGCAGCCGCACGGTGACGTCTCCGGACACGGTCTGCGCGGTCACGCCCACAGCTCTCGTCGCGTCGAGGGTCACGGTGCCGGCGACGGTGGTCACGGCGGCCTGGGTGAAGGCCCCGTGCGCGGTCACGGCACCCGAGACGGAGTTCGACCGCAGGTCACCGGTGTGGTTGCGGGCAGCGACGTCACCGGACACCGCGTTGGTCGTGAGCGTGCCGCAGGTCCCGTCCGTGACGACGGAGCCGGAGACCGTCGAGACCGATGCGCTCTGCACGATGTTCGCCAGCAGGCCCTCGGCGCTGAGCGTCGCGAGCTTGACGGCGACGTCCCGGTGCACGGCGATGTGCACGTCGGCGGCGTCCTTGGCCTGGACGTTGCGGAACTTGTCGAGGAACCCCTCCCAGCCGCTGAGGGTGAAGCTGTAGCCCACCCGCAGCTCGCCGTTCTCGAGGCCTACCTCGAGCGGCCGTCCGTCGACCCGGTGCACCTCGATCCGGGCACCCGGCTCGTCCCGGCCGACGACGTCGACCCGGCCGCCGATGAGTGCGACCCGGACGTCACGGACATCGTCGACCTCGATGATCTGCGGGCCGGCGACGACCCAGGACTCACCTTCCACAACAGCCTCCACAAGTCGAGATATATCGCGTCCTAGAACACGATATATCTCGAGTTGAGCCGACGCAAGGGCGGGTGTGCCGCAGGCCGGCGGACCCGCGCACGTGCACGGCTTCGGCGCCGCACGGTGCTCAGGCGACGGCTCAGGCGCTCAGTGCGCGATCCCCGCGCCGCGCAGCTCGACCGTCAGGTCCTGCGGGTTGCTCGCGACCGAGCAGGCGTCCTCGTAGGTCACGATCCCGTCCCGGACCAGCTGGAACAGGTGCTGGTCGAAGGTCTGCATCTTGTAGTACTCGCCCTCGGCGATGAGGTCCGCGAGCGGCGGGGAGTTGTACGGGTCGAGGATCGCCTCGGCGGTGCGACCGGTGTTGACCAGGACCTCGACGACCGCGACCCGGCCCGAGCCGTCGTGCCGGCGGACCAGGCGCTGGGAGATGACGCCGCGCAGCGCCTGGGCGAGCGCACCGCGGATCTGCTTCTGCTCGTGCGGCGGGAAGAAGTCGACGATGCGGTTGATCGTCTCCTGGGCGTCGATCGTGTGCAGTGTGGACAGCACCAGGTGGCCGGTCTCGGCCGCCGACAGCGCCGCACGGACGGTCTCGACGTCGCGCATCTCGCCGACCAGGATGACGTCCGGGTCCTGCCGCATCACAGCACGCAGCGCGGCGGTGAAGTCAGCCGTGTCGTAGCGGACCTCGCGCTGGGAGATGATCGACTTCTTGTCGCGGTGCAGGATCTCGATCGGGTCCTCGATCGTGACGATGTTGACCTCTTTGTAGGTGTTGATGAGGTCGACCATCGAGGCGAGGCTCGTCGTCTTGCCGGATCCCGTCGGGCCGGTGACCAGCACGAGGCCACGCGGCTCGAGCGCCAGCTCGCCGACGACGCCCGGCAGGCCGAGCTCCTCGATGGTCTGCGCGCCGACGGAGACGCGCCGGAAGACCAGGGCGAGCGTGCCGCGTGCCTGGTAGGTGTTGACGCGGAACCGTCCGACACCGCTGAGCGAGTACGCGAAGTCCGCCTCGTGGGTCCGGTCGAACTCCTCGCGCAGCTCGGCCGGGAGCACCTCAGCGACCATGGCGCGGGT